>NZ_JNZA01000009.1 GCF_000717345.1 Streptomyces lydicus
CCACCCACCCACCTCCACCACCACCTCGCGCCGAACGACGGCTCTCCGCAGGCACCCCTCGGGCAGCCCTCGGGCAGCCCGCACCCACTGATCAGCCAACGAGCCAGTCAGCCATCGCCCAGCACCCACCGATCAGCAGCACGGCCACCGGCCCATCACGCCCGTCAGGCCAGACGCCAGACCCACCACACCAGCCAGGGCCTACGAATCACCCCACCGCCCACCACCAGGCAAGGCACGACCAGGACGACACCCCACCCAGTGCGTAAGAACCTCGGGGCGCAATCGGTACGGACCCGGGCGACGACAGTCACCTCACGTGCCGGCACCCGACCAGCCGCCCGCGACCACCTCGCACACGCTCCGCTTCCACCACGCCAGCACACACAACCCACAAGCTCACGAGCTCACAAAGGACCGTAAGAACCACGCACGTCCGAGGACCATGCAGGCGCAAAGCCTCCACCTCAGCCGACGCGCAGCGTCCTCCTCGCCCGCTGGCCCGCTGGCCCGCTGGTCCGCTGGCCCGCTGCTCCCCTCCCGGGCGGGTGGCTCAGACTCCCAGCTCAGCCGGCACGCGGCCGCTCTTGATGGCTGCGATCAAGGCTGCGTGGTCGGCTTCCGTGCGGTCCGCGTAGGTGAGGGCGAATCTGGCTATCGCCTCGTCCAGCTCCTCGTTCTTGCCGCAGTAGCCGGCCACCAGGCGTGGGTCGACGCTGTGGGCGTGGGCTCGGGCCAGGAGGGCGCCGGTCATGCGGGCGTAGTCGTCCAGCTGGTCGCCGGTCAGCTGCGCCGGGTCCACGCTGCCCTTGCGGTTCCTGAACTGGCGGACCTGGAAAGGGCGCCCGGTCGCCGCTGAGCCCTCAGGGCGCATCGTCGCCCTGGCCGAGGCCGCGTCCTGAGCCGACGGCGTGACGTCCTGCACCGTCGTCCAACCCAGCAGGTTGTCGCTGACGACCTGCATCCGGCGCTGCCCGAGAACCACCCGGCGCCCCTCATGCACCACCGTCGGCACCCGGAAGCCGGCCTTCTCCACATACGGCGCCAGTACCGGTCGACGGGCCTCCTTCACCTGCAGGACCAGCGGCTCGCCCCGGTGATCCAGCAGCAGGACGACGTACGAGCGCAGGCCCACGCTGCCCGTGCCGACCACGCGGAAGGCCACATCGTGTACCGCGTAGCGGGCCAGCAGCGGCAGCCGGTCCTCGGGAAGGGTCTCCAGGTAGCCGGTGAGGGAACCTGCCACAGCGGCCGCCTCGGCATCCGACACCCGCTGCAGCACCGGAGGCGCGTCCACGAATCGGCGACCGCCGTCCGCCGTCTCCTCCGTCGCCTTCGCCGCGAACCGCGCGCTGGTGTTCCTGCGCGCCTTGGCCGCCACCTTCTCCAGTGTCCCCAGCAGGTCCCGCGCGTCGGCGTGCGAGACGAGTTCCTCGTCGGCGATGGCGTTCCACGCCTCGGTCGCCGGCAGCTTCGCCAGCACCCTCATCGTGCGCCGATACGCTCCCGCCGCATCCTGCGCCGCCTTGCGGCATTCGTCCTCATCGGCGCCCGCCTCCCGGCCCGCCAGCACCATCGAGGTCGCGAGCCGCTTCACGTCCCATTCCCACGGCCCGTACAGCGTCTCGTCGAAGTCATTGAGGTCGATGACGAGGCCGCCGCGGGCATCGCCGTAGAGACCGAAGTTGGCGGCGTGCGCATCCCCGCAGATCTGCGCGCCGATGCCGGTGACGGGTTCGTCCGCCAAGTCGTATGCCATGAGGCCGGCGGAGCCTCGTAGGAAGGCGAAGGGTCCGGCGGCCATCCGGCCGACGCGTATCGGCGTCAGCTCGGGCAGCCGTCCGGCGTTGGACTTCTCGACCGCGGTGACAACATCCGGCCGCCCGTCCGCGATCGAGAGCGCATCCTGCGCGGCACGCGGCAGCCGCTCCCGCAGCGCGCGGCCGGCGGCTCGCGGCGACGGCCCCGACGGGCCGTGCTCGTCCGCCCTCGCAAACCCCGGTACGTACGGCACACGCGACATGGCGGGCCACCTCCCCCTTCTCGACCGGCGCTCTCTGCGCCAGTCACTGCGTTGCTGCGTTGCGGCGTTGCTGCGTTGCTGCACACACCCACGCTGAGCAGCCCGGTTGAGCGCTCTCCGTCGAGTTGAGCACTCGCCGCTGAAGAGCCTTGCTGAACATCCTTCGCTGACACCCTCCGCCCAGCAACCGGCACGCTCCGTACCGCGCACTGCGGAGGTGGCGGCCCGCCGGGCGTCCCCTGCGCGCCGACCAGCAATGACGTTACCGACACCCCGTCAAGGCCCGCATCCACGTCCCCACAACCTGTGGATAACTTTCCGGCACCGCCCCCACGCCCCCACACCCCCCGCGCCGACGCAGCACCGCCGCCCACAAAGTCGGTCCTACACCCCGACGGCCTCCTCGAGTTCCTCCTCCACCCCGTCATCCACAGGGCCGCGGACCGGCTTCGGCGCGGGCTCCGGCACGGTCGCCGCCACCGCGGCCGCCGCCACCGCCGCGGCATTGGCCGCCGCCTCCGCCTCCGCGGAGCGCCGCCGCCGCTCGGCCAGCGCCGCCACACCGACCATCAGCACGCCCACCACCAGCCACAACGCCAGCGTCCAGAGGTGTCCCGACAGTCCGTAGCCGTCGAAGTAGACGTGACTGCGGACGCCTTCCACGAAGCCCGCGCCGTTCCAGAAGGAGTGCAGCGCCGCAAAGAATCCGTTCTGCATCTCCGGGCGGAAAATCCCGCCGGAGGAGGTGAAGTTGAGCATCACGAAGAGCGCCATCACACCCAGCGTCGTCCAGCGCTTGAGGAAAGTGTGCAGACCCGTGCCGATCAGCAGGATGCCCGCCGAGTAGAGCCAGGCCATGCCCCACAGACCCCACAGGCCGTGGTCGACGAGGTGGAAGACCGGTCCGGCGAACGCCGTGCCGATGAGGCTGACCACGAAGGACGTACCGACCGCCAGTGCCGCCCGCAGCCGGATCGGCAGCACGGCTCCGGCTCCGCCGATCACCGCGACCGAGGCGTACGAGCCGATGCTGATCGCGACCAGCAGGAAGAAGATGCCCTGGCCGGTCGGGTCGTCGTCGGCGGTCGGGGCGACATCGGTGACCTTCAACGGGGCACCCTGCTGCGCCGCGAGCGGCGTGAAGATCTTCTGGACGACGGAGGCGCTGGTGTCGGAAGCGGCCGTCGCCACGAGCAGTTCAGGAGTTGCCGCGGTCCCGTCGCCGGGAGACCTTCCGTCCCCGGCAGACCTTGCCTCCCCGGGAGACCTTCCGTCCTCAGTAGCCCCTGCGTTCCCGCTAACGCGCGCCTGGCCGTTCCCGTCCCCCGCGCCCCCGCGCCCCTTACCGCTCCCATCCCCCTTCGGGACATACGCACCGAAGATGTCCTGGTGCTTGAGCTGGTCGACCGCTGTCGAGCGGTGGGCCACCGTCCGCACCTCCAGGTCGCCGCCCGCCTTGTCGTTGATCGACTGGGCGAGCAGCTGGGCGCTCCGGCTCGATCCGACGACCGCGACGGGCATGTGGTGCGGCGCCGGATGTGCGAAGGCGCCCAGGTAAGCCAGACCCATCCCGATGCACATCAGCAGCGGGGTGACCAGGTGCGTCAGCACATGTCGCAGCCCGCCGGAGTGAGCGGGCCCTGCCGAACGGTGGTCACCGTGGCCTTCGCTTCGACGGTCGGAAAGCCGATCGGTCCGCGGATCAGTCCGCCGATCAGCCCGCCGGCCGGAAAGCCGGTCGGCTCGATGGTCAGGAAGTCGGTCGCCCTGTCGGGCCGTACTCGTGGGAACCGTACTCAAGGGTCAGACCTTCTCAGCTCGTTCGTCTTCTCGTTCGCCCTCGCCAGGCAGTGGTTTCGGCAGCCGGCCGACCAGCCAGGCGCAGTAGTTGGCAAATACAACTCTCAATCCACGTTGTACTATACAACTACCTCTACGAAAGGCAAGCCGTGCCCCACCGTGACGAGTCCGTCGAGACCATTCAGCAGGAGATGACCGCGTTCGCCCGACGGGCCCGTGCGACCGCCGCGCGGATGCATCCCGAGCTGTCGCTGGTCTCTTACACCCTGCTCGCGCACCTCGATGACCAGCAGGGATGCCGCGCGACGGACCTCGCGGCGCACTACCTCCTGGACAAGTCCACGGTCAGCCGGCAGATCGCCGCACTGGAGAAACTCGGCTTCGTCGAGCGTCGCGTCGACCCGGAAGACCAGCGCGTCCAGGTACTCCACCCCACCGAAAAGGGCGCCCAGGTGCTCGCCAACGTCACCGCGAGCCGCCGCCAGGCGTTCCACGAGCGGCTGGCCGACTGGGACGAGGACGACCTCAACCGCTTCGCCACCTACCTGCGGCGCTACAACGCCGCCCAGGAACGCCTGGGCTGAGCCCCGGCCTCAACCCCAACCCCAGCCCGCGACGCCGGCCAGCGGCCAAACGAGCGCCGCGCCCCCGGCCCCGTCCCCGCGCCACGAAGCCCCTACTTCCGGAACCGCTCCGGACACTGCCCCCCATCGGCAAGATAGGTCTCCGCCCAGCGCCCCAGCTCCTTGAGCGCGGGCTCCATCGCCAGGCCGGCCTCCGTGAGCCGGTAGGAGACCCGCAGCGGCGGGCCGGCGTCCACCTCGCGCACGACCAGGCCGGTCGCCGCCAGCTCCATGAGGCGGTCGGACAGCATCCGCTCGCTGATCCCGGGAATGGCACGCCGCAGATCGGCGAAGTGCACCCGCCCCGGCATCAGAGTGGCGACGATCAGCCCCGTCCAGCGCTTCCCGAACAGCTCGAAGACGCGCGTCATGCCGTCGTCGACCTGCCTACAGATCGCCTCGCCGTGGTCCGCCATACACCCAGAGTACCGCCCTCCCGTTGGGTACTGCAGAAAAGTAAGCTCCTGTGTTATTAATAGGGACGTACGGAATTCAACCAGTGGCCGTGGTCCCCACCCGGTCGCGTACTGAAGGGCTGCCCCCATGGCCACGCTCCTGCTCATCGACTCCTCCGTCTTCCCCGAGGGCGGCTCCGCCTCCCGCTCCGTCACCGCGGCGTTCCGCACGGCATGGGAGGAGCAGCACCCCGACGGCACCGTCATCCACCGCGACCTGGCCGCCGACCCGCTGCCGCACCTCGACGGCGTCGCCGCCTCCGCCGGCTTCTCCGACCCCGCCACCCACACCCCCGAGCAGCAGGCCGCCTTCGCACTGCGGGTCGAGCTCGCCGAGGAGCTGGAGCGGGCCGACGCGGTCGTCATAGCCGCGCCGATGTACAACTTCACGATCCCCTCGACGCTCAAGGCATGGCTCGACCAGGTGATCATCATGGGTCGTACGGCAGGCGAGACGCCGTCCGCCAAGGGCACCCCGGTCACCGTCGTCGCCAGCCGCGGCGGCTCGTACGCGCCGGGCACGCCTCGCGAGCCCTTCGAGTACGTGCAGAACTACCTGGAGGCCGTCCTCAACGGCGGTATGGGCCTCGACGTCGACTTCATCGTCCCCGAGCTGACCATGGCCCCCAGCAACCCGGCGATGGCCGAGCTCGTCCCGCTGTACGAGACCTCCCGGGAGAAGGCCCTCCGGGAGGCGGCCACCAAGGCCAAGACGCTGGCCGAGAACCTCGCCGCCTGAGGGGGACCGCACACGGCCACCCGGGGGCACGGCCACTCGACCCACCGGCCAGGCAGCACCATGCTCCGGAGCCCCATGCTCCAGAGCCCCGGTGCTGCCTGACCCCCGCCCCCGGCCCCCCCCGGACCCGCACCCACTCCGCAGCGCTCGAAAAAAGCCGCCCGGCCACCAAACCCCCTCACCCCCGAGGCGCCCTCCCCACCCCCACCGTGACCAGCGCCCCCACCGCGAGCAGGCCGCCCAGCCGCAAGACGCCCGGCGCGCCCCAGCTGTCCGCGGCCCGGCCGCCGAGCAGCGCGCCGCACGCGATGGCCGCGTTGAACACCGTCACGAACAGGGCGGAAGCCGCTTCCCGGGCGCCCGGTGCCGCCGCCATCAGCCAGGTCTGGGTACTGACCGAGACGCCCCCGTAGGCCAGCCCCCACACGGCCACCAGGACGGCCGCCCCCGGCACTCCGGCCCCGCGGCCCAGCAGCGGCATCAGCAGCACCGTCCCGGCGAGCACGGCGCAGATCGCCAGCAACGCTGCCCGTGGCGCCCGCGCGGCCGCCGCCCCCGCCGCGAAGTTCCCGGCCAGCCCCGCGAGTCCGAAGGCCAGCAGCAGGGTGCTGATCTGTCCGGGTCCCGCGCCGGCCAACTCCTCCAGCGCCGGGCGCACATAGGTGTACGCCGCGAAATGGCCCGTCACCAGGAGCGCCACCACGACGAGTCCGGTCCGTACGGCCGCGCCGCGCGGGGTCCCGAGCACCCCGCCCAGCCGCACCGCACCGGTGGCCGGCAGCGGCGGCAACAGGACGGCCAGGGCGGCCGCCACCACCGCGCAGACCGCGGCCATCGCCGTGAACGCCGTGCGCCAGCCGCCCAGTTCGCCCAGGAAGGTGCCGGCCGGCACGCCCAGCACCGATGCCGCCGCGACGCCGCTGAAGATCAGTGAGGTGGCCGCCGCCACCCGCCTCTCGGGCACCAGCCGCACCGCGAGGCCCGCGGCAATCGCCCACACCCCACCCATCCCCAGCCCCACCAGCACCCGCGCCACCAACAGCACCGCGACATCGGACGCATACGCCGCCAGGAGGTTCGCCACCGCCAGCGTGCCCATGAGGAAGGCCAGCACCACCCGGCGGTCCCGACGGCCCGCCAGCAGGGTCAGCAGCGGCGCCGCAACCGCCGCGACCAGCCCGGTCACGGTCAGCGTCAGCCCCGCCGTACCGTCCGAGACCCGCAGCTCCCGGCCGATCGGCGACAGCAGCCCCACCGGCAGCATCTCCGACGTCACGACGGTGAAGGTCGCCGCCGCCAGCGCCCCCACCGCCGGCCAGCCACCGCCCCGCCCCCGCGCCAACGCGCTTGTCCCGACAGCCCGTTCATCCGTCCGGGCGGTCCTGCCACACTCGGTCCTCGTCATGCCCCCAGCCAACGCCCGCGCCCACCCGGGAACAACGGCCAACTCCTCACCCTTCTATGAGCAGGGCTCATCGATCCCCGCGCCCGCACCACCCCGCACCGCACCGCACCATGAAGGACCAGGACCCCATGAGCGGCCCGCACCCCTCCACCGCCACCACCGCCCCCGGCCTCGAACTCCGCGAGCTGGAGTGCTTCCTCGTGCTCTCCGAGGAACTGCACTTCGGCCGCACGGGTGAGCGGCTGTACGTCTCGCAGAGCCGGGTCAGCCAGCTCCTGCGCTCCCTGGAGTCCCGCATCGGTGCCCGCCTCGTGGACCGCACCAGCCGCCGGGTCCGCCTCACCCCGCTCGGCGAGGAGTTCCGTACGTCCCTGCGCCCCGCCTACGACGCGCTGCGCGCCACCGTGGAGCGCGCCCGCAGCGCCGCCCGCGGCATCGAGGGCAGGCTGACGATCGGCTTCCAGGGCACCGCCGACGACCGGATCATGCAGGCCATCGACGCCTTCCAGGCCCGCCACCCGGGCTGCGCCACCGAGATCGTCGAGATCCCGCTCTGCGATCCTTTCGGCGCGCTGCGCCGCGGCACGGTCGATGTCGCGGTCACGCTGCTGCCGGTCGCCGAGCCCGATCTCACCCTCGGCCCGGTCTTCTCCGCCCAGCAGCAGACCCTCGCGCTCTCCGTGCGCCACCCGCTGGCGTCCCGTACCGCGCTGACCGCCGAGGAACTCACCGCCGTCGCGCTGATCTCCCCCGACGGCCCGGCCCCCGCCTACTGGCGCGCGGCCCACGCCCCGGCCGTCACCCCACAGGGCCGCGCGATCCCCGCCGGCCCACGGGTCAGCACCCTGCAGGAGGGCCTCACCCTGACCGCGGCCGGCCGCGGCGGGATGCTGCTGTGCCGCCCCACCGCCGACTACCACGGCCGCCGTGACCTCGTCTTCGTGCCCGTCACCGGCCTGCCCGACTCGGTCCTGGGTCTGGTGCACCACACCGCGCGGGAGACGGCGCGGGTCCGCGCCTTCCGTACGGCCGTGACGGAGAGCGCCGCGGCCGAGGCAGAGGTCACAACGACAGAGATCACAACGACAACGGCCCGCACGAAGCTGACGAACGACACCGCCGCCGCTACCCATGTGAGCTAGCCCTCAGGCCGCCCCGCCCGACTCACCGCGGACCGTGACGTGACCAACAATGTGACGCATGCAACGAAAGACCCCCGGCTTCCGGATTTCTCCGGAGACCGGGGGTCTCATCTGTGCGCGAGGGGGGAGTTGAACCCCCACGCCCTTTCGGGCACTGGAACCTGAATCCAGCGCGTCTGCCTATTCCGCCACCCGCGCATGGGTGCTGCCGGTTGATTCTCTCACGCGATCCGGGCTGTTCCGTCCGGGTCTTGTGCGAGCGCCTGCCGACATCCAGAACATTAGCACGCTGTCCGGGGTGGGTTCACACGCCTTTCCCCTGGCCCCCGGCCCCCGGACCTGCTCCTGGCCCGGCACCGTCCGGGCACCCACCCGGCACCCCCTCGTGCCTCGGGCATTCGCCGAGCACTGCCCAAAGGGTTCACACTCGCGGTAGCCGTCACCGGAGCGAGCCACACCCGGGCCGTCGGTGGCCCGGGCGGAGGACCGCAAGATCAGTACGGTGCGGTGTCCGACTCCCGGCCCCGCCCACCGGGACCGGTCGGCGGTTGCGGGACACTGTCATCGGGGCACATCTACGATCGCAGTGCACGACAGTGGGCAGGAGCAAGGAAGCACCGGGCAACCCTGTGAGGGGCGACACTCGTCCTCAAGGCGGGAAAGGGGAACCAGCCGATTTCCCGACGCGTGGATACGATCAGTAAGCAGTATCAGGACGACCCGATCAGGACGACCCCGACGAAGACTGAGGAAGGAGGTGCCCCGTGGGAGTACTGAAGCGTTTCGAGCAGCGTCTCGAAGGTCTCGTCAACGGCACCTTCGCCAAGGTGTTCAAGTCCGAAGTGCAGCCCGTTGAGATCGCCGGCGCGCTGCAGCGCGAGTGCGACAACAACGCCACCATCTGGAACCGCGACCGCACGGTCGTCCCCAACGACTTCATCGTCGAACTGAGCGCCCCCGACTACGAGCGGCTGAGCCCGTACAGCGGGCAGCTCGGCGACGAGCTGTCGAGCATGGTCCGGGACTACGCGAAGCAGCAGCGCTACACCTTCATGGGGTCGATCAAGGTCCACCTGGAGAAGGCCGACGATCTCGACACCGGCCTGTACCGCGTCCGCAGCCGCACGCTCGCGTCCAGCAGCTCGCAGGACCAGCCCGGCCAGGCGGCGCAGCGCGCCTCCGCGGCGCCCCAGGGCAGCCGGGCCGGCGGCGGCCACGTGAGCCCGCCCCCCATGCCTTCCTCCCCGCCTCCCGGCGGCGCGCAGCCCGTACCCCGTACGGCACCGCCCGGTGCAGGTCCGCAGCCCTACGCGCAGACGAGGCGCTGGATCGAGATCAACGGCACCCGCCACCAGATCTCGCGCTCCACTCTCGTGCTGGGCCGCAGCACCGACGCTGACGTACGGATCGACGACCCGGGTGTCTCCCGGCGTCACTGTGAGATCCGGGTCGGAACGCCCCCCATGATCCAGGATCTGGGCTCCACGAACGGCATCGTGGTAGACGGGCAGCACACCACTCGCGCTAATCTCCGCGACGGCTCGCGGATTGTCGTGGGCAGTACCACCATCGTTTACCGGCAAGCCGAAGGGTGAAGCGGGGGCAATGTCAGAGCTGACCCTCACGGTCATGCGGTTGGGTTTCCTCGCCGTACTGTGGCTGTTCGTCATCGTGGCCGTTCAGGTCATCCGCAGCGATCTGTTCGGCACGCGCGTCACGCAGCGCGGTGCCGCGCGGCGCGGCGCGCAGGAACCGCGTGCGCAGCGCCAGCCTGCGGCACCTCCGCAGCAGCAGCAGCGCCGCCAGGAAGGCGGCCGCGGCAACAACCGGCAGCGCCGCGGGGCCCCCACGAAGCTGGTGGTCTCCGAAGGCTCGCTGACCGGCACCACCGTCGCCCTCCAAGGCCAGACCATCTCCCTGGGCCGTGCGCACGACTCCACGATCGTGCTGGACGACGACTACGCGTCCAGCCGGCATGCCAGGATCTACCCGGACCGTGACGGCCAGTGGATCGTCGAGGATCTCGGTTCCACCAACGGCACGTACCTGGACCGGACCCGACTGACGACCCCGACACCGATTCCTCTGGGAGCCCCGATCCGCATCGGCAAGACCGTCATCGAGCTGCGGAAGTAGTACGACAATGAGCGAGCGGAGCGAGCGAGCCGCGGCGGTCCACTCGGCGGACCCGGGCGTGCTCCCGACCGGAGGGTGGGCAGTGTGGCTCGACGAGACCGGCTGTACCCCGAGCCGACGGGTGAGGTGCGCATGAGTCTGTCCCTGCGCTTTGCCGCCGGATCGCACAAGGGCATGATCCGCGAGGGCAACGAAGACTCCGGCTACGCCGGTCCGCGGCTGCTCGCCATCGCCGACGGCATGGGCGGCCAGGCCGCCGGTGAGGTCGCCTCCTCCGAGGTGATCTCCACCCTCGTCCAGCTCGACGACGACGTCCCCGGTTCGGACATCCTCACCTCGCTCGGCACCGCCGTGCAGCGCGCCAACGATCAGCTGCGCGTGATGGTCGAGGAGGACCCGCAGCTGGAGGGCATGGGCACGACCCTGACCGCCCTGCTGTGGACCGGGCAGCGGCTCGGCCTCGTGCACGTCGGTGACTCGCGCGCCTACCTGCTGCGCGACGGCGTGCTGACGCAGATCACCCAGGACCACACCTGGGTGCAGCGACTGGTCGACGAGGGCCGGATCACCGAGGAAGAAGCCACCACGCACCCGCAGCGGTCGCTGCTGATGCGGGCGCTGGGCAGCGGCGATCACGTCGAGCCCGACCTGTCGATCCGCGAGGTGCGGGCCGGCGACCGGTACCTGATCTGCTCGGACGGGCTGTCCGGCGTCGTCAGCCACCAGACGCTGGAGGAGACCCTCGCCGGCTACCACGGGCCGCACGAGACCGTGCAGGAGCTGATCCAGCTCGCGCTGCGCGGTGGCGGCCCCGACAACATCACCTGCATCGTCGCCGACGTCCTGGACGTGGACGGCAACGAGTCGATGGCCGGGCAGCTCAACGACACCCCGGTGATCGTCGGTGCCGTCGCGGAGAACCAGCACCAGCTCAGCGACCCCAGCACGCTGCAGACGCCGGCCGCCCGGGCCGCCGAGCTCGGCCGTCCCGGCGGGCCGCCCCCCGGCCCCGGTGGCGCCTTCGGCCCGCCCGGAAGCGGCGACCCGGAGGTCGGCGGTCCGCCGCAGGGCTCCTTCGGCGCCTTCATGGACGAGGACTTCGTCAAGCCGCGGCGGCGCGGAAGGTGGATCAAGCGCTCGCTGTTCCTCGTGCTGGCGCTCGGTGTGATCGGCGGTGGGCTCTACGGGGGCTACCGCTGGACGCAGACCCAGTACTTCGTCGGCGCCAAGGACGACCACATCGCGCTGTACCGCGGCATCAGCCAGGACCTCGCGTGGTTCCGGCTGAACGACGTGGACGAGGATCACCCCGAGATCGAACTCAAGTACCTCCCGCTGTACCAGCGCAACCAGGTCAAGGAGACCATCGCGGTCGACAGCCGTACGCAGGCGGGCGAGAAGGTCACCGAGCTGAGCAGGCAGGCCAACGCCTGCCGCAGCAAGGAGCAGCGGGAGGCCGCCGAGCGCGAGGCGGCGCGCAACAAGGGCAAGGGCCAGGCGGGCACGCCGGGCAAGCCCGGTTCGACCGCCAAGCCCGGCACGCAGACCGGAAAGCCCGGTTCCACCGACAAGGCGGGCACCACCGGAGGCACCGGCACGGCCGGGGCCCTCTCGGCGACCGTCACGCCGTCTCCCACACCCACTCCCAGCCAGGCCCCCTCCGAGGAGCAGCAGAAGCTGGAAAAGAATTGCAGCACCCAGCAGTGAGGGCGTAGGGGGCCGGAGATCTCATGAGCAGTACCACCAACACCACCACCATCGGCACCATCGGAGCCCCGAGCCGCCGCAACACCGAGCTGGCGCTGCTCGTCTTCGCGGTGATCATTCCGGTGTTCGCGTACATCAATGTGGGTCTCGCCAAGGAGGAGACCGTCCCTGCCGGTGTGCTCGGCTACACCCTGGGGCTCGGCCTGCTGGCCGGCGTGGCGCACCTCGTCGTGCGCAAGTGGGCGCCGTACGCGGATCCGCTGATGCTGCCGATCGCCACCCTGCTCAACGGCCTGGGTCTGGTCTTCATCTGGCGGCTGGACCAGGAGCCGCAGATCAGCACGCCGCAGCTGGGCGGTGCGATGGCGCCGGGGCAGCTGATGTGGTCGACGCTGGGCGTCGCGCTCTTCCTCGGCGTACTGATCTTCCTCAAGGACCACCGTGTCCTGCAGCGCTACACCTACATCTCGATGGTGGTGGCGCTGGTCCTGCTGATCTCGCCGATCTTCTTCCCGGCCCGCTTCGGCGCGCGCATCTGGATCACCATTCCCGGTGTCGGTTCGCTGCAGCCCGGTGAGTTCGCGAAGATCATCATCGCGATCTTCTTCGCGGGGTACCTGATGGTGAAGCGGGACGCGCTGGCGCTCGCCAGCCGCCGCTTCATGGGCCTGTACCTCCCGCGCGGCCGTGACCTCGGGCCGATCCTGGTCATCTGGGCGCTGAGCCTGATGATCCTGGTCTTCGAGACCGACCTCGGCACCTCGCTGCTGTTCTTCGGCCTCTTCGTGATCATGCTGTACGTGGCCACCGAGCGGACCAGCTGGATCGTCTTCGGTCTGCTGCTGAGCGCCGGCGGCGCGGTCGCCGTGGCCACCTTCGAGTCCCACGTGCAGGTCCGTGTCCACAACTGGCTGAACCCGCTGGAGCTGCTCAACGGCGGCGTCACCGAGACCGCCCAGGCCATGTACTCCTTCGGGTCCGGCGGCATCCTCGGATCGGGTCTGGGCCAGGGCTACTCCCGGCTGATCGGCGGTATCGCGCCCAAGAGCGACTACATCCTCGCCACCGTCGGCGAGGAGATCGGGCTGGCCGGCCTGATGGCCATCCTGATGCTGTACGGCCTGCTCATCGAGCGCGGTATCCGTACGGCGCTGGCCGCCCGCGACCCGTTCGGCAAGCTGCTGGCCGTCGGCCTCTCCGGCGCCTTCGCGCTGCAGGTCTTCGTCGTCGCCGGCGGTGTGACGGGCCTGATCCCGCTGACCGGTATGACGATGCCGTTCCTCGCCCAGGGTGGCTCCTCCGTGATCGCCAACTGGGCGCTGGTCGCGATCCTGCTTCGCATCAGTGACACCGCGCGCCGCCCGGCGCCGACCCCCGCCCCGTCCACCGACGCCGAGATGACCCAGGTGGTCCGTCCGTGAACAAGCCTCTGCGCCGGGTCGCGATCTTCTGCGGCCTGCTCGTCCTCGCCCTGCTCGTCCGCGTCAACTGGGTGCAGTTCGTCGAGGGCGACCAGCTCAAGAACGACGCGCACAACCGCCGGGTCTCCATCGAGCGCTACAGCACGCCGCGCGGCAACATCATCGTCGACGGCAAGGCGATCACCGGCTCGACGACCACCGACAGCGGCGACTTCAAGTACAAGCGGACGTACAAGAACGGCAAGATGTGGGCGCCGGTCACCGGCTATGCCTCGCAGGCGTTCGACGCCAACCAGCTCGAGAAGCTCAACGACGGCATCCTCACCGGCACCGATGACCGGCTCTTCTTCAGCCGCACGGTCGACATGTTCACCGGCAGCAAGCAGAAGGGCGGCAACGTCGTCACGACGCTGGACGCCAAGGCGCAGAAGGCGGCCTTCGAGGGCCTGGGCAACCAGAAGGGCGCGGTCGCCGCGATCAACCCGGAGACCGGGGCGATCCTGGCGCTGGCCAGCACCCCGTCGTACGACCCGTCCACGTTCGCCGGCATGAGCAACAAGGACGCCGAGGCGTACAACGGTCTGCTGAAGAAGAACAACCCCGACGAGCCGATGCTCAACCGGGCGCTGCGGCAGACCTACCCGCCGGGCTCCACCTTCAAGGTCGTCACGGCCTCGGCGGCGCTGGAGAACGGCCTGTACACCGACGTCGACGCGAAGACCGACTCGCCGGTGCCGTACACGCTGCCCGACACCGCCGGTCTCCCGCTGAAGAACGAGGGCTCCATCCAGTGTGAGAACGTCAGCCTGCGCGAGGCCCTGCGCCTGTCGTGCAACACGGTCTTCGGCAAGGTCAGCGCCGACCTCGGCAACAAGAAGATGAAGGCCGAGGCGGAGAAGTTCGGCTTCAACAACGCCAAGATCGACACCCCGGTCCGGGCCGCGGAGAGCATCTTCCCGACCGACAACCGGCCGCAGAACGCCATGGCCGGCATCGGGCAGGCGTCCAACCGGGCCACGCCGCTGCAGATGGCCATGGTCGCCTCGGCAGTCGCCAACGGCGGCAAGCTGATGAAGCCGTACATGGTCGACCAGCTGGTCGCGCCGAACCTCAACGTGGTGCAGCAGCACACGCCGCAGGAGATGAGCCGGCCGCTCAGCCCGGAGAACGCGCAGAAGATCCAGAGCATCATGGAGACCGTCGTCAAGAGCGGCACGGGAACCAACGCACAGATCCCGAACGTCACAGTCGGGGGTAAGACGGGTACCGCCCAGCACGGCGAGAACAACAAGGACAACCCGTACGCCTGGTTCATCTCCTACGCGAAGACCGACAAGGGCACCCCCGTCGCGGTCGCTGTCGTCATTGAGGGATCGGACACCCTTCGCGACGACATCGCCGGCGGCAAGCTCGCCGCTCCCATCGCGAAGCGCGTCATGGAGGCGGTACTCGAAGGCGAGAAGTGACTCGGGTCATGCCAGTACCGGTCACGTATCAGGTTGCGGCTCCGGCCCGGTCCGATGCGGCGTCCCGGGTACGGTAGCCCGGACAGCACACCGCCGGACCACACACGGGTGCGGTCGGGACTGACGGAGAGGGCTGGAGAAGCTTATGGAAGAGCCGCGTCGCCTCGGCGGCCGGTACGAGCTGGGCTCGGTGCTCGGCCGCGGTGGCATGGCCGAGGTGTACCTCGCGCATGACACCCGCCTCGGCCGCACCGTAGCGGTGAAGACGCTGCGGGTGGATCTTGCCCGCGACCCGTCCTTCCAGGCCCGGTTCCGCCGTGAGGCCCAGTCGGCCGCCTCGCTGAACCATCCGTCGATCGTCGCGGTCTACGACACCGGCGAGGACTACGTCGACGGTGTCTCGATCCCGTACATCGTCATGGAGTACGTGGACGGGTCCACGCTGCGTGAGCTGCTGCACTCCGGCCGCAAGCTGCTGCCCGAGCGCTCGCTGGAGATGACCACCGGCGTCCTCCAGGCGCTGGAGTACTCGCACCGCGCCGGCATCGTCCACCGCGACATCAAGCCGGCGAACGTCATGCTGACGCGCACCGGCCAGGTCAAGGTCATGGACTTCGGCATCGCCCGCGCCATGGGTGACGCCGGTATGACGATGACGCAGACCGCCGCGGTCATCGGCACCGCCCAGTACCTCTCGCCCGAGCAGGCCAAGGGCGAGCAGGTCGACGCCCGCTCCGACCTGTACTCCACCGGCTGTCTGCTGTACGAGCTGCTCACCGTCCGGCCGCCGTTCGTCGGTGACTCGCCGGTCGCGGTGGCCTACCAGCACGTCCGCGAGGAGCCGCAGAAGCCGAGCAACTTCGACCCCGAGATCACGCCTGAGATGGACGCGATCGTCCTGAAGGCGCTGGTCAAGGACCCGGACTACCGCTATCAGTCGGCTGACGAGATGCGCGCCGACATCGAGGCGGCGCTGGACGGCCAGCCGGTCGCGGCGGCCTCCGCCCTGGGCGCGGCCGGCTACGACCAGGACCAGCCGACGACGATGCTGCGCGCGCAGGACGGCGGCGGCCCGAAGACCTCGATGCTCCCGCCGATGAACCCCGACGACGGGGGCTACGGCTACGACGAGCGCGGCGACCGGCGGCGGGGCGGCGGCCAGAAGAAGAGCCACACCTCGACGATCCTGCTGGTGCTCGCGGCGGTGCTGGTCCTGGTCGGTGCGATCTTCATCGGCAAGGCGATGTTCAGCGGCAACAAGCAGGACAGCAAGCTTGCCGCGCCGAACCTCGTCGGCAGGACGCTGAAGGATGCCAAGCAGGCCGGGGTGAACAGCTCCTTCAAGGTGGCCCTGGGCGGCCGCAAGCCCTGCGAAAACCAGAAGAAGGGCCAGATCACCGAGCAGCAGCCGGAGGCCGGCAACCAGATCGCGAAGAACGACACGATCACGGTGACGCTGTGCTCGGGGGCCGTGAAGGTGACGGTGCCCGACGTGACGGGCTACACCGCCGACAAGGCCAAGTCGATCCTGTCCTCCAAGGGCTTCACGGACGTCCAGCAGACCTCGGAGGAGTCCGAGAAGACGGCCGGCACGGTCATCCGGCAGAGCCCCGACGCACAGACCGACCAGCCGAAGGACACGACGATCCGGCTGGTCGTGGCCCAGCCGACCCCCAAGCAGCAGATCCCGGACGTCAAGGGCCAGGACGCCGCGGCGGCCGAGAAGCAGCTGAGCGACCTCGGCTTCAAGGTCACCAAGACCGAGCAGGAGACGCCCGACCCGAACCAGGTCGGCAAGGTGCTCGACCAGAGCCCGGCGGGCGGCACGGACGCCAAGAACGGCTCCACGGTCAACCTGAAGGTCGGCAAGGCGGCCGCGCAGACGCCCGTGCCGGACGTGCGGACCCAGAAGCTGAAGGATGCGAAGCAGGCGCTCCAGCAGGCCGGCTTCACCAACATCCAGATCACCGGCCCGCAGGACGACAACGCCCGGGTGATCAACCAGGACCCGCAGCCGAACACGCCGTCCGACCCCAAGTCGACGACCGTGACGCTGACCACCATCGGTGGCGGTGGTGGCGGCGGCGGCAATGACGGTGGCGGCGGCATCTTCGGCGGCCCGTTCGGAGGCTGACGACCGGCGGGCAGCGGCCCGCTGAGCGTTCCCACGACGAAGCCCCGGCAGCCCTTCAAGGGCGGCCGGGGCTCTGTCGTTCGCGGGTGCTGCGCGGCGCTGCGGGCTAGCGCAGCTCCTCCGGAGGGGTGCGGTCCGCGTCGACCTTCTCGGTGCGCTCCAGCTCGCCCCAGACGATGTAGCGGTACGTCGAGGTGTAGACCGGGGTGCAGGTCGTGAGGGTGATGTAGCGGCCGGCCTTGTGCTTGCCGGACTCCTTGGGGAGCTTGTTGAGGACGTCGACGTTGTACTTCGAGGTCTCGGGCAGCGTCGCGAAGACCTTGTAGACGTACCAGGTGTCCTTGGTCTCGAAGACGATCGGGTCGCCGTCCTTGAGCTTGTCGATGTTGTGGAACTTCGCGCCGTGGCCGTCGCGGTGCGCGGCGAGGGTGAAGTTGCCCTTCTTGTCCTGCGGCAGCGCGGACTTGACCGGCTTGGTGTAGTAGCCGGCGACCCCCTCGTTGAGCACCTCGCTGCTGGTGCCCTTCTTGACCAGCACCTCGCCGTTGTCCATCGCCGGCACGTGCAGGAAGCCGATGCCGTCCTTGGTGTCGAGGGCTCCCGGTCCCTTGGGGCCGCTCGCCGCCCAGTGCTGGCGCACCTGGTCGCTCTGCTTGTGCGCCTCACGGTCGGCGAGGACGTTGGTCCACCACAGCGAGTAGGCGACGAAAAGGCCCAGGACCAGGCCGGCCGTGATCAGCAGTTCGCCGATGACGCTGACGATGGAGGCGATGGTCCTGCGCACGCGGCGCGGCGTGGGAGGCGGCGTGCCGCGGTGGCTTTCCTCGTCGGTTTCGGTCGCGGTCACCGCGTAGCACCCCTTTTTTGTTCGCTCAGCCGCCGAGCGCTGCCGGTTTGCCCTTGCTCCGCGGCCGCTCGTCGACCATCTTGCCCCAGACGATCATCCGAAAGGTACTGGTGAACTCGGGGGTGCAGGTGGTCAGGGTGATGTAACGGCCGGGTCCGCTGAAACCCGAGCCGGGCGGCACGGGTCCGATCACGCTGATGTTGCTCGGAGACGTCTGCGGGAGGATGCTCTCCATCTCGTACGTGTAGTACGAGCTCTGCGTCTCGACGATGATCTTGTCGCCCTTGGTGAGCTTGTTGATGTAGCGGAACGGCTCGCCGTGGGTGTTGCGGTGCGCGGCGACCGCGAAGTTGCCCTTCTTGTCCCAGGGCATCGCCGTCTTGACCCCGCTGGTCTTGTCGTAGTGCCCGACCATGCCGTGGTCCAGCACGCTGTGCTTGTCGATGCCCTCGGCTATCGGCGCCTTCACGTCCAGCTTCGGGATGTACATGATGCCGAAGCGCTCACCGACCGCGAGGTTCTTCTTCTCCCCGCCGCCCTTGTTCCACTCCTGCTGGAGGTTGTTGGCGGCGCCGCCCGCCTCTTCCTCAGCCATCACGTTCGTCCACCACAGCTGATACGTGACGAACAGCAGCATCAGCACGCCGAGGGTGATGAACGCCTCGCCCAGCGCGCGGCTGGCGATCAGGCTGGGACTGTCCTTGGCGGCACGGGCAGCCCGCCGGGCCTCCAGCCGGGACGTGGGCGCCGGGGACGCTTCAGAGGCCGTCGCTGCGGTCGATGCGGCGGCGGCCGCGCCGCCGTGCCGACCACGCCTTCCGCCGCGCTTGGCGGCCTCCTGAGCGGCCTTGCGCCGGGCCGCGCGGCCTCCGGTCGCCGGGGACGTGGTTTCACGTGAAACGGCCGACTCTGTTTCACGTGAAACAGCGGCGTCGGTTTCACGTGAAACAGAGCCCCTGCCGCGCTTCTCGGCCTGCCGCAGCGCCAGCGCCATGGTCTCTTCGTCCAGCCAGGGCGCAGCGGGCCTGGCGGCGGACCGGCCGGCCGAGGCGGACGGGGCCGTTCGCGTCGGCGGGGCCGCGGGCTCCGGTATCGGCTCGGTCGGGGCCGGGGGCCGGGCCTGGGCCGGTGGCGCCGGCTCCTGCTGCGGGCGGAACCACGGCGAGCCCTGCGCCCCGCCCGCCGGAGGCGGTGCCGGGGCGGGAGGCGGCGCGGGGGCCGCGTGGCGGCGCCGACGGCCCGTGCCGGGCTCGGAAGACGCCTGGGGCGCCGGGTCGCCCGTGCCGGACGCGGGGGGCGTCCGGCCGGGCAGGGGATCGTTCAGCGGGTCGTTGAGCCGTCCCACTGCCGCCTCGAACTCGTCGGGTTGTCCGTACGGCTTCTGCGGGCCGTGCGGGTCCTGCGGCACGTACGGCTGTTCCGGCTCGTACGGGTCGTAGGATCTCCCTTCACGCTCGGGGCGCAGGGCGGTCACGCGCCGGCCTTGCCGACCACCGGGGCAAGCCCCGTCGAGCGCTCCACAGCTCCGGTGTCGCCGCATTCGACGAGCCAGTTGGCCAGCATCCGGTGGCCCCATTCGGTCAGCACCGACTCGGGGTGGAACTGCACGCCCTCGACCGGCAGTTCGCGGTGCCGGAGGCCCATCACGATCCGCCCACCCGGGACGTCGTCGGCCTCCGTCCAGGAGGTGACCCGGAGTTCGTCGGGGACGGTGTCCGGCTCGACGGCGAGGGAGTGGTAGCGGGTGGCGGTGAAGGGCGAGGGCAGGCCGGAGAAGACGCCGACGCCCTCGTGCAGGACCGGCGAGGTCTTGCCGTGCAGCAGCTCGGGCGCGCGGTCCACCACGCCGCCGTAGGCGACCGCCATCGACTGCATGCCCAGGCACACGCCGAAGACCGGGACGCCGGTCTCCGCGCAGTGCCGGACCATCTCGACGCAGACGCCGGCCTGCTCGGGTGTGCCGGGGCCCGGGGAGAGCAGCACCCCGTCGAAGCCGTCCTGGGCGTGCCGGGGCGCGACCTCGTCGTTGCGCAGCACCTCACACTCGGCACCGAGCTGGTAGAGGTACTGGACGAGGTTGAAGACGAAGCTGTCGTAGTTGTCGACGACGAGAATCCGTGCGGTCATCGGACGGCTGCCATCCCTTGGTCGACAGTGACGTCATTGAAGGGGAGCAACGGCTCCGCCCACGGAAAGACGTACTGGAAGAGTACGAAGACGACCGCCAGCACGAGCACCAGTGAAATCAGCGCCTTCACCCACGTGTTGCCCGGCAGATGCCGCCAGATCCAGCCGTACATGCTGTCGCTGTCCCCTTGCCGATGCCGATGACGATGTCGATTGCGACACCAGAGTAAGGGGCGAGGGCGGGCGCAGGGGGGTCAGCCGGTCAAAGCCGATGGCCTTCCCTGGGCGACGGGTTGAGTGGCATCGAGGTGTGCCCAGGCGATCAGCCGGTGGCTGTGGCCCCATTCCGGCTCGCACGTCGTCAGCGTCAGATAGCGGCCGGGGCCGTTGAAGCCGGACTTCCGGGGGACGGGGTCGATCACCCCGATGTCACCGGGCAGCGTCGTATAGGGCCGGTTGTCGATGCGGTAGGTGAACCAGGTGGTGCCGTCGGTGAGGACCACGGCGTCGCCGGGGCGCAGCTCCGGGAAGTCCTTGAAGGGGTCGCCGTAGGTGCGGCGATGGCCGGCGACGGAGAAGTTGCCGACCTCGCCCAGGTGCGCGGTGGTGTCGTAGTGGCCGAGGCCGCGCTGCAGGACGTCGGTGCCGGTGCCTTCGAGGACGGGCTTGGCCCAGTCCGGACCGAGGCGCGGGATGTACATGACGGCGAAGGAGGCGCCCGGTGCGTAGCGGCGGGGCCGTGCGGCGGGGGCCGGGTGTTCGCCGGGGGCCGGCGTGCGGCCCGGGGCAGCCGCCGGTCCGGCCGACCACTGGTGCTGGAGCCTGCCGATCTCGCCGTCCATGGCGCTGTCGGCGCGCACGCCGGTCCAGAGGAGGAGGTAGACCACGAAGAGGACGATCAGCGCCCCGGCCGTGACGCAGATCTCGCTGAGCGTCCGTACGAGCCACCGCACCGTCGTCCGGCTCCGCACCGTCATTCGGCCCCGCCCCTCCCCGCCGCCCCGCGGCGCGCGGGGCTACGGCTTCACAGGCTGTGCGTAGTGGAGATCCACTGTGCCGGAGTAGCCGGGAAGAGTCATCGCCTCGTGCTGGTCGACTTTCCAGCCCAGGCCGTAGGCATTGACGTACTGCAGGTAGTTCTGGATGGCGGGGGAGGCGGTCAGCGCGTTGTTGAGCGCGTCGCGGTTGCCCACGGCGGTGACCTTGTACGGCGGGGAGTAGACCCGGCCCTGGAGGATCAGGGTGTTGCCGACGCAGCGCACCGCACTGGTGGAGATCAGCCGCTGGTCCATGACCTTGATGCCCTTGGCCCCGCCGTGCCACAGGGCGTTGACCACGGCCTGGAGGTCCTGCTGGTGGATGACCAGGTCGTTGGGCTGCGGCTCGGGCACGCCCGGGATCTTGGCGGTGGCGTTCGGCGGGGCGTCGGTGAGCGTGACGGTCACGCCCTGACCGGAGAGCGGCTTGGTGCCGGCGCTCTTCTCCAGCGACTTGAGCTTGGCGTCCTCGGCCTTGGAGCTGCCGTTGTCGCGCCGCGCGAGGGCGTCGACCTCCTCGCGCAGGGTGGCGTTGCGGTCGTCCTGGGCGCCGTTCTTGTGGCTGCGCTCCTGGATGAGGTCGGACAGCCGCAGCATGGAGTCGTCCGAGCGCAGATTGGTGCCCCGCGCGGTGTCGAAGCTCAGCCAGAACAGCATCCCGGCGAGCGCGAAGACCACCAGCGTGAGCAGCCGCACGGGCCGCAGACGGGGCCGGCCGGGGCGAGGTGAGGAGTCAGCGGAAGTGCTCAACGTACCCTTGCTCCTTACGACGCCGCGGAAGCACTACGCTAACGGACGCCCGGGAAAGGAATCCGCTCCCCATCACGTCCGCACCCTGGCGCACCTCGTACCTCCCCCACGCGGAGGGAGTTCCCCTACTCTCGGCTTCACCGAGCGGGAGGTCCCCCCATCCCGCTCGAGCGACGTCGCGAGTGGGGGAGCAGCGCATCGACAGGAGAGTTCCTCGTGCCGAAGTCACGGATCCGCAAGAAAGACGACTTCACGCCGCCGCCGGCGAAGACCACCACCAGCCTGAAAATGAATTCAGGCCGTGGCTGGGTGGCGCCGGTGATGCTGGCGATGTTCCTGATCGGGCTCGCGTGGATCGTCATGTTCTACGTGTCCGAGGGGGATCTGCCGATCGCCGCCATGGGCAACTGGAACATCGTCTGCGGCTTCGGCTTCATCGCGGTGGGGTTCGGCGTATCGACCCAGTGGAAGTAGCGCAAGCCCTGCCCAAGGCCATCCACACGGTTATCCACAGCCGGGGAAAACTTCAGAAGATCTGTGGATAACCTTCCGGAGGTTGACGCCGGTGTGATCGGCGGCACCCGTTCCCGACCGCCCTCTCCCCCTGCCCTTCCTGGGGAAATGCAGGTCAGAGCGTCGGGAACACAGGTTCCGCACCGCATGCACAAGATCGGCCACGCACTGTGGACAACTTGACGGTACGGACTCCTCAGCCCACCAGCTGAAGGGTCCGTACCCACACCACCGCACCGATCGCGAGCAGCGCCAGCACACAGGTCGCGACGTGGATCACGGCCCGGCGGTCACGCGGCGCGTGCACCATCCCGAACGCCACGGCGGCACCCACGACGAGCCCGCCGACGTGCGCCTGCCAGGCGATGTTCGGCCACAGGAACGTGAAGGCCAGGTTGAGGCCGAGCAGGATCAGCACCGGCTTCATGTCGTAGTTCAGCCGCCGCAGCAGCACCGCGGTCGCGCCCAGCAGTCCGAAGATCGCCCCGGACGCGCCCAGCGAGGGCTGGTTCTGCGCGGCCAGGAGGTACGACAGGGCGCTGCCGCCCAGCCCGGAGATCAGGTAGAGCGCGGTGAACCGCAGCCGGCCGAGCGCGGCCTCCAGGGGCGGGCCCAGCCACCACAGGGAGAGCATGTTGAACGCGATGTGCGGGATCTGCTGGTGCAGGAACATCGCGGTCACCAGGCGGTACCACTCGCCCTCGGCGACGCCGACCAGCTGATAGCGGTTCGGATCGAAGGCGAGCCCCAGCAGGTCGAGCCGGTCGACCAGCTCGGCGCCGGACGCCAGCACGGCGAGGAACACCGCGACGTTGAGGCCCAGAAGGATCTTGGTGACCAGCCGCGGATCGGCCGCGATCGTGCCGCCCGCTATCGTGCGCGGCACCGTGGCCTGCGGTGCGTGGCCGGTGCCGCTGCCGCCGCGTACACACTCCTGGCACTGGAATCCGACCGAGGCGCTGACCATGCAGTCCGGGCAGATCGGCCGGTCGCAGCGGGTGCAGCGGACGCCGGTCGGGCGATCCGGGTGGCGGTAGCAGCCCTGCGGGCCGTCGCCGCCGCGCGCGTCCTGCGGCTCCTGCGGGCTGCCTGGCACCTGGTCCATCGGTCCCCTCGTCCTCTTCCGTGTCCGGGGCGCGTCAAACACACCGCCCCGCCCGGAGTACGACCGGGCGGGGCGCAATGGTTCCCCGGACCGCTCCGGGGCACAAGACGCGGCTCAGCGGGTCTCGACGACCACCGACTCGATCACCACGTCCTGGACCGGGCGGTCGGTGCGCGGGTTGGTCTGGGTGCCGGCGATCGCGTCGACGACCTTCTTGCCCGCCTCGGTGCTGACCTCACCGAAGATGGTGTGCTTGCCGGTCAGCCACGCGGTCGGCGAGACGGTGATGAAGAACTGCGAGCCGTTGGTGCCCGGGCCGGCGTTGGCCATGGCCAGCAGGTACGGCTTGTTGAAGGACAGGTCGGGGTGGAACTCGTCCCCGAACTCGTAGCCGGGGCCGCCGGTGCCGTTGCCCAGCGGGTCGCCGCCCTGGATCATGAAACCGCTGATCACCCGGTGGAAGACGGTGCCGTCGTAGAGCCGGTCCGTGGACTTCTTGCCCGTCTCCGGGTGGGTCCACTCCCGCTCGCCCTTGGCGAGCTCGACGAAGTTCTTGACGGTCTTGGGTGCATGGTTCGGCAGAAGCCGAATCTCGATGTCGCCCTGGTTCGTCTTCAGGGTGGCGTAGAGCTGCTCAGCCACGATCAACCTTCCATAAGTCTTCGCTGACGGTCCCCGATCCTCGCACGAACCTCCCTCCCGCCATCCGACCACCGCCCACCGATGCGCTTCGCGCGTATTTTCTGTGGCGCCCGGCCGCCCCCGCCCCGGCCCCGCCCCGGTCCTGCCCCGCGGCCCCGCCCGGATGCCGGTCACCACCCAAGGCGCCACCTGTACCAGCCTTTGTACGGATATCAGGCGCCGGAACCGGCAAACCGTGGCATTGTCGTCAAGGAGGCTCGGGAAGCGTCCGTAATGACCCGGATGCCCGCTCTCACATGCCGTACGAGCCGCGAGCGGGCATGATCTTCAAACGGGTGGACAGGCGACACAGCAGACATGGGGGACCAACCCCCATAGCCCCCGGACCACGCCACCGAGGAGGAGGATCCCGTGACCCGCAAGGACAGCGTGCGCGCCGCGACCGATACGGCGAAGGACAGCGTGCGGCACGCCGCGGAGGTGGTGGCTCCGTATGCCGGTACGGCCAAGGACGCCGCCGTGCAGTACACGCACGAGGCCCGTGCGCGGCTGGCCCCGAAAGTGGCCGAAGCCGCCCACCAGGCCCGTCATCAGTACGACGCGCATCTCCACCCGCGTATCGAGCATGCCCGTGGCGCCCTGCCCCCCAAGGTGGACGCCGCGGCGACCCGGGCGGCCTGCCGTACCCGCAAGGCGGCCCACCAGGCCGCCGAGTACACCGCACCACGGCTGGAGCACGCGGTGACCAGTGCCCGGGCCGCGGCCGAGCCGGTGCGCGAGGAGGTCGTCACCCGGGGCAGCGCCGCGCTCGCCGCGCTCCGCGGCCAGGTGACGGCCGCCGAGATCGCCAAGATCCAGAAGAAGCATGGCCGCCGCGCCAAGTACGGCAAGTTCGCCAAGCGGCTGGCCGTGCTGGGCATCCTGGCCGGCGGTGCGATCGCCGCCTGGAAGTGGTGGGACAAGCAGGCCAACCCGGACTGGCTGGTCGAGCCGCCGGCCCCGACAGAGGTCAGCGACCGCGGCCGGCTGAGCGCGGTCGACGGCAGCGAGGGAGCCTCGCTCGACCCCGAGGTCCAGGCCAAGCAGGCCGAGGCGGAGGCCGACGAACGCGGCGGCGGCACCACGGCCTGAGCAGCGGCCGGCCAAATTTTCCGGGCCGTGTCCCCGCCCCTGCGAGGGCGGTGGGCGCGGCCCGGCCGCACACGGCTGCCGCTACGCCCCGGCAGGGCCGCGCGTGATACCCCGTCAGCGCCGCCCCGGCAACGAAAAAGCCCCTCAGCGAGCCTTGTCGAACTCGCGCACTATCTGTGGCAGGGCCTTCAGGACCGTCGCGCTGTGGTCGAACTCGCCGACATCACTGAGCTGTTGGTCAGCCCCTTTGGCGGTCAGCTGGCGCCGGCAGCGCAGGGAGTTCGCAAAGGAGACGTCCTTGTCGCCCCTGGCGTGAAAGAGGTGCACCGGGACGTCGGGCCGCCAGTCACACGTGCTGTCCATCACCCCCAGTTTGCGCCGCAGATCCCCCGTGGGGTGGCGCACCTTCTGAAGGAAGGCTTCGGTGAACAGTTGCTTCGAGGTCCTGGGCAGTGCGGCCGCGAGCTCCGACGCCTTGTGGTCGCCGTCGAACAGCGTCTCCACCTTCTTGTCGTAAGGCGCTCGGAACGCCTGGTCCGGGGCGCCGTACAGGCCATACATCCGGTTCCACGCGGTCGCGAAATAGGCGAGGTAGAGCGAGGACCGTTCGACCTTGTCGTCTGCCGCGGCGGCCTCGAAACCGCTCAGATCGAACGGCCCGGCGACCGGGGCGAGGACACCCGGACGGAAATACGGATCGACGCCCTGCTGCAGGGCCCGCCCGACCAGCATCGTGGCGGGGCCGCCCTGGGAGAACCCGCTGATGAGTACGCGCCGGTCGAGGCCGCGACCCTCCCTGCGGGCGAACGTACGTGTCGCCCGCAATGCGTCCACCGAAGCCGTAACGGTTGCCTTCGGGTTCCCGTACGGATGGATTCCGGGGCCTTTTCCCAGGCCGAGGTAGTCCGGGGCAGATAC
This sequence comes from Streptomyces lydicus, assembly GCF_000717345.1. Classification (GTDB taxonomy): domain Bacteria; phylum Actinomycetota; class Actinomycetes; order Streptomycetales; family Streptomycetaceae; genus Streptomyces; species Streptomyces lydicus. The sequence goes on from NZ_JNZA01000009.1 coordinate 26,122, forward strand.
CGCGCGCCCGGTCGAGGCGAACAGCAGCGCCGTGGCCCGGTCGCGAGACTCGTCGTTCACCGAGGCCACCTCTCCTCGGTACACCTCGGTGCCGTGCAACCAGGACACGACCCGAAGGCCACGTTCGTCGTTCTTGGGCATCGCGACCAACTCGCTGGCCGTGGTGGGCTTGCCCTTGAAATCGACGGTGCGATACACGATCCGGTCAGCCCGCACGCCGTAGCGGACCTGTGTGGCATCGATACCCTCCTTGGCCACGCGGGCTGCGACCTCCTTGGCGTCCAGGTCCGCCACGGGAATCACGGAGACCACCGCACCGCGCGTTGCGGGATGCTGGTGAGCAGGCGGGGAAGAGCGCCGGCTGTCGTCATCGCACCCGGCCGCCGCCAGCACGGTCACGGCACACACCAGGGCGAGGGCGGCGTGCTTGACTGAACTTCCGTCGAACCGAGAAATGCTCATGGCTGGACTCTGCCGTGCCCGGCACACTCGGCGCATTGCGACCAACACCCCACTCAGCAGGGGGTTTTCCCTACCTGCGTGGCCAACCCTGAGCATCTGGTCCATGGCCTGGCACCCGGGCGAGCTGAACGGTGCGCACGGAGCCGGCCAACTGCGGCGGGGCGGAACAGTGTGACCCCTGCCGCTTGACGAAGGAGATAGGCGCCCCGGCATCACGCCACCTTCGGCGCCGCCCGCATCCCGATGTAGCAGCACTCCGTGCCGTCGCCCAGCGTCGAGAAGACCACCGGCATGTAACCCTCGCTGAACGAAGGGCCCGCGCCCGTCCCCGCGAAGACGGACTCCGTCACGGCGTACAGGTCCACGTCCAAGGGCGGCGAGAAGTCCTTCATGCCGTCCACGAACTCGTAGACCAGGTGGGGCGCGCCCTCGCGCTCGGAGACGGTGATGACGACACCGGCGCGCTTGTACGTCCCGACGTACCGCGAGAAGTCCACCACCGGTGGCTGCGCGGGCGGTTCGAAGGCGTCCGGCATCCGCACGCCCGCAAGATCACCGAGCAGTTCACGGAAGAGCGCCGCGTAGAGTTCGCGCGCGCCGCCGCCGTTGGTGAGCAGCGCGACGGCCACGCCCGCCTGCGGGACCACGCGGAGGTAGCCGTACTGGCCGATCGCGGCGCCGTCGTGGCCGTACCCCGCGATGCCGTCCCAGTCGTAGAGGGTCCACCCAAGGCCCCAACCGTCCGCGCTGACCGTCCACTTGTCGGGCACGTCGGCCACCCGGCGCTGCATCAGCTCGACGGTCTCGGCGCCGAGCAACCGCGTCCCGTCGGGCGCCGTGCCGCCGTCGAGGTGCATCTTGGCCAGGCGCGCCACGTCACCCGCCGAGACCAGGACCCTGCCGTACGGGCCCGCCGAGCGCGGCATCAAGTCCCAGGCGGGGGCCGGGTCCGGGTACTGGCCCGGCTCCCCGAGGTGGCTCATCGCGACGCGGTACGAGAGGGCCTCCTCGGGCAGCGTCATGGAGCGCTCGAGGCCGAGCGGGGTGAAGAGGCGGTCCTTCAGGGCCTCGTCCCAGGTCTGGCCCGTCAGGACCTCGATGATGCGGCCGAGGACGTTGTAGCCGATGCCGCTGTAGGAGACGGCGGTGCCGGGGCGGCAGTCCAGGGCGACGTCCTTGGCGGCCTCGACGTACCGGGCGAGACAGTCGTCGCCACGCCCGGCGTCATAGGTGAAGTCACAGGTCAGCCCACTGGTGTGGGAGAGCAGCTGGCGGGTGGTGATGGTCCGCGTGGCCTCCTCGTCGGCCGTCCCGAACTCGGGGACGATGTCCTTCACCGGCGCGTCCAGGTCCAGTTCACCCGAGTCGACGAGGCGCATGATCAGCGTCGAGGTGTAGACCTTGGCTATCGAACCGGACTGGAACACCGAGTCCGTCGTCACCTCCACCCCGGTCCCCCGGTGCAGCACACCGCTCGCCAGCTCGTGGACCTCCCCGTCGACAAGCACCGCGAGCGCGGCCCCCGGCACGTGGTGGGCAGCACGCAGCTCGTCGAACCGGGCCTGCCAGTGCGCGAGGTCGAGGCTGCGGTCGAACTTCTTCTCCGACATGGGGACCCCTTCGATGCGTACGCTGTTCTCTTGATGCGCACACTGTACGCATCGAAGATCGATGTGCGCAAGATGCGCACGCCGTGCGCTACCTTGATGGCGGCGCCGGACGCATTGGCGCCGGACACACGAGGAGGCCCCATGCCCGCCGACGAGAAACCGATCGCCTCGGTCTGGACCCGCCCACGCCGCCAACGCGAGCAGCTCAGCCGCGAGCAGATCGTCACGGAGGCCGTCCAACTCCTCGACACGGACGGCCTGGAGTCCCTCAGCATGCGCAAGCTCGGCACCCGGCTCGACGCGGGCGCCACCTCGCTCTACCGCCACGTGGCCAACAAGGACGAGCTCATCGAGCTGGTCGTCGACGAGGTCTACGGCGAGCTCGAGGTCCCTGCCGCGGACGCGGCGGACTGGCGGACCCCGGCCGCCCGCAGCGCCTACAGCCTGCGGGCGATGATCCTCCGCCACCCCTGGGTCGCCTCCGTACTCGGCCAGGTCGGCCTCATCCACCTCGGTCCGAACGTGACGAAGATGTCGGAGCGCATGGCTGCCGTGTACAGGGCGGCCGGTTTCCCCTCGGACGAGACCGGGCACGCCATGAAAACGGTCATCTCGTACGTCATCGGAATGGCGACCAGTGAGGCCGCGTACCTGTCGCTGATCGCCCGAAGCGGCAAGAGCGAGCGCGAGTTCATCGAGAGCCTGCGGTCCGCCGGCGAGGAGGGTCCGCAGGCCGAAGACCCCGAAACGGCCCGCGACGAGACGTTCGACTACGGGCTCCGGCGCGTACTCGACGGCCTGCAGGTGCGGCTCGGCGAGATCCCCGGCGACGCCGCCGAATGATCCTGACGGTGAGCTGAGTCACGATCCTCGAACCACGTCTCAAGCGGGGGAGCGCAGGCGGCCCCCAGCACTGCAATCACAGGCCACCGCAGGCTTGCGTCAGCATCACTGTGCTGACACGTCAGCACGGAAAATGGGGACAAAAACACCCCTCTGACTGCGTTTATGCAAGTCAGAGGGGTGTAGTGGAGTGGAGCCTAGGGGAGTCGAACCCCTGACATCTGCCATGCAAAGACAGCGCTCTACCAACTGAGCTAAGGCCCCTTCGCGGACCAGGGTACCCGGTGTCCGGCACCTTTCCCGACCGGGTATCGCCGCACCCCGTCGCTCTCCGTAGGATGCTTCGCGAGATTCGCGGCAGCGAAGCGACCGGGGAGACAGGGGAGACGGTATGGACGCAGCACAGCAGGAAGCCACCGCACGAGCCCGGGAGCTGCAGCGCAGTTGGTACGGGGAGCCTCTGGGAGCGCTGTTCCGCCGTCTCATCGACGATCTCGGCCTCAACCAGGCCCGGCTGGCCGCCGTGCTGGGCCTCTCCGCCCCGATGCTGTCCCAGCTGATGAGCGGACAGCGGGCGAAGATAGGCAACCCGGCCGTGGTCCAGCGGGTCCAGGCGCTGCAGGAACTGGCCGGTCAGGTCTCGGACGGCAGTGTGAGCGCCGCCGAGGCCACCGACCGCATGGAGGAGATCAAGAAGACGGCGGGCGGCTCGGTGCTCAACAACACCGCACAGCAGACGTCGTCGACCGGGGCGACCACGGTGCGGCGGGTGGTCCGGGAGATCCAGTCGCTGCTGCGATCGGTGTCCGACGCCGGCGACATCATCGATGCGGCGAACACCCTCGCCCCCACTCATCCCGAACTGGCAGAGTTCCTCCGGGTCTACGGTGCCGGCCGCACCGCGGACGCGGTCGCCCACTACGAGGGGCACCAGAACTAGCTCCACGGCCGGCCACAGGGGACGTCGCGAGAAAGCGGACGGGGCGCAATGGGTGAGATCTTCGCCGGTCGGTACGAGCTGATCGATCCGATCGGCCGAGGGGGTGTGGGCGCGGTCTGGCGCGCCTGGGACCACCGGCGCCGTCGCTACGTGGCGGCCAAGGTGCTGCAGCAGAGCGACGCGCACACGCTGCTGCGGTTCGTCCGCGAACAGGCGCTGCGGATCGACCATCCGCATGTGCTGGCCCCGGCGAGCTGGGCCGCCGACGACGACAAGGTGCTGTTCACCATGGATCTGGTGAACGGCGGCTCGCTGGCCCACCTGACCGGCGACTACGGCCCCCTGCCGCCGCGGTTCGTGTGCGTGCTGCTCGACCAGTTGCTGGCCGGGCTGACCGCGGTGCACGCGGAGGGCGTGGTGCACCGCGACATCAAACCGGCGAACATCCTGCTGGAGGCCACCGGCACCGGGCGTCCGCACCTGCGGCTGTCGGACTTCGGCATCGCGATGCGCAAGGGCGAGCCGCGGCTCACCGAGGCCAACTATGTGGTGGGGACGCCCGGTTATTTCGCTCCCGAGCAGATGCTGGGCGCCGAACCGGACTTCCCCGCGGACCTGTTCGCGGTCGGCCTGGTCGCGCTCTATCTGCTCACCGGGATCAAGCCGGACGCCGAGGAGCTGATCGGGCACTTCGCCGACCACGGGATCCCGAACGCGCCCGAGGACGTACCGGAGCCGCTGTGGCAGGTGCTGGCGTCCTTGGTGCACCCCAACCCGGACTGCCGCTTCAAGACGGCCACAGGGGCGCGCAAGGCGGTTCTGGCCGCCGTGGAGATGCTGCCGGAACCGACCGTCGAGGAAGAGATCGTCGAGGTCTTCGACCACATCGGCCCGCTGCCGGCCGGATACGGTCCGGACGGGCCGCCGAAGACCAAGGGGACCGCCGGGGAGCCGACGTCGGGCGCCGCGCTGGGCACCGGCGTCCTCGGGCACGGTTCCCTGTCGGACACCGGGAGCTTCCAGCTCGCGCCGCCCGGGCCGAGCACCCCGCCGACACCCACGCCCACCCCGACACCGGTACCCGGCCCCGCTCCGGCGTCCACACCGGTGTCCACGCCGGTGCCCGTGCCGATGCCGCAGTCGCCGCCCCCGCCTCCGGCCTACGAGCCGACCGCCGCGGTCCACCACGAGAACCCGGCGACCCGTCCCTACACGGCCGGGCCGCACCCGGTGCCGGGGCAGCCTCCGGTGGGCGCACTCGCGAGCGCGCCCGCCGCGGCGCCGCCGGCCCCGTACCGGAGACCGGGACCGCCCCCGAAGGTCGCGGTCCCGGTGCTGATCGTGGCGCTGCTGTGCATCGCGGTCGGCGTCTGGGCGCTGCTCTCCGCCTGACGGGTCCGTGGCGGCTGCCGCGGGCTACCAGCCCTGTGGGGGCCGGAACTGCTGCTGATGCGGTGTCTGTTGTCCGGGCCGTCCCGGCTGCGTCGGCCGGTTTGACGAGGAGGACGGGGCTGCCTGAGTGGTGGCCTGCGGCAGCGGCGCCGGCCCGGTGCCCGGCCCCGCTCCCGGCCCCGCGAGGGCCCGCGCCGCCGACCGCCGGGCCGCCAGGGTCCAGGCGCCCAGCCCCGCCAGCAGCACCGACCCCGCGCCGATCCCGGCGTAGCCGACCGTGGTCAGCGTGCCGCTCTTCGCCGCCTCCTCCGCGGTCTGGCCGTTGCGCGCCATCTCCTGGTCCTCGGGCGTGACGGAGAAGGTGCCGGCCGGCTCGGCGTAGCCCGGCCCGGCCTTGGCGGTACCCCGGACGTCCACCCGGAGGGTGAGCTCCGTGCCCTTGGAGAAGTAGCGCGCGGTGTTGGGACTCAGGCTGACCGCGAGGTAGTACCACCCGGCGAACCGCATCGCATTGACCGAGTCCGTCGGGTTGAGGCGGTTGCCGTAGTCGACGGGCGCGGTGAACGTCGGGGCGACGGCCGGCTTCCCCTCGTACGGGACGAAGTTGGGCGCACCGACCGCGCCACGGGCCGGGTTGTAGACGGCCAGCCCGAGCGCGCTCGGGAGGAAGTCGGTGGCTCCGGACGAGGCGTTCGGCAGCTCCGCGCTCAGATTGAGCCGCTGCCCCCAGTCCACCGGCACCCGGTAGAAGCGGGTCTCGCCGGGCTTGATGTGGTCCTTCCAGACACCGGGGGCGACCGAACCGGCGTCGTTGAAGCCCGTGCCGCCCCTGGCAGTGCGTTTCGTGGGGTCCGTGCGTGGGGCCGGTGTCGCGGTGCTCCAGCTGCCCGGTGCCGGCCGTGCCGGGGCCGCGCCCTTGAGCGGGGGCTCGTCGAGGTGGTTCAGCTCGATCGGCCAGGGGTCGGGCCCTGACGTGGCCGAGCCCTCCCGCCTGACCACCACGTAGTACGGGCCGGCCTTCTGACACTCCGTACGGTCGGCACCGATGCGTCGGGCGGCGTAGTCCGCGATCGGATACGCCATGCCGCCGCCGCTGAAGGACGGCGTGGCGTCCGGCCCGCAGGACGTCCCGCTGCTGTCCTGGATGCTGATGGTGAGCTTGTCCTTGTAGTCCTCGACCTTGGTGCCCGGCGGGGGCGCCGCGACCGCCGAGAAATACGCGGTGTGCTTGGCGTCCAGGGTGACCGCGTAGTACTTCTGCTCACCCCGCTTGATGGCGTCGGTGTGCAGCCCGGGCGTGAGCTGCGGGGCGTCCGCGGCACTGGAGGTGCCGCGGACCTGTGTGGCACCGCTCGCCGTCCGGTAGCCGGGGAGGCTTTCGGCCCGGGCCACCGCCATCGCCCCCGGCAGGGCCGTTCCCGCGGCGAGCGCCGCCAGGACGGCAACCGCTCTGCGTCCGTGTTTCACGTGAAACATCGTCCGAGTCGTCCTGCGCCCCGTCACCACGAGCCACCCCTCATCGGATCCGCATTCCCCTAGGCCACCGGCTTCCTGCGGGCGCGTACGTAGGCCAGCACGAGGCCGGCCAGCAGCAGCACGCCCACGCCGCCTACGGCGAGCGCCACCACGCGTCCGGTGGACCATCCTCCACTGCCGCCCTGCGCGCCGTCCGGCGAGGGCCCGGATTCACCGGCCGCGATGGCGGAGGTGCTGGTGGCTGCCCCCGCCTCGGGCCCGGACTTCTCCTTGCCCAGCACCGCGACCCGCAGCACCACACCGATTTGCGGGTGCTGTGCGATCTCGGAGGCTTTGGCGCCCAGCGTCACCGCGATGTAGAAGTCGCCCTTGTCGTGTACGGGGATGACATCGGGGTGCCCCTCATAGCGGTTGGTCCAGGCGACCGGGACCGTTCCCATGCTGAGGGAGGTCAGCCGTCCGTCGTAGGGCACATGCGGGTCGAACAGACCGGTGCCGCTGCCGACCGGTGTACGGAACGGGGTGTAGACCTGGGTGCCGCCGTAGGACGTGGTGGAGCTGTGGCCCTTGACCGTCGGCTCGTTGGCGAACTCCACGTCGTAGCGCAGCTGCTGGCCCCAGCCGACCCGCACCTTGTACCAAAGGGTCTGGGCGGGCAGCACCTTGTCCCGCCAGACGCCCGGGCGCAGCGCGCGGGCGTCGTTGAAGCCGGTGCCGCCGGTGGTGTCCCGGGGCGCGGTGGTGGGCAGCGTGGCGTCCTTGCCGCCCGCGCCGTACTCCGGCGCCGACTGGGCGGGCGTGACGCCCTTCTTCAGCGGATGTTCCACGTGAAACGTCAGCTCCATCGGCCACCGCGTGGCGTCCGAGCCCTTGGCGGCCCGGCGCTCGACGACCAGCCAGTACCGCCCCGCCTTGTCACAGGAGCCGTAGCCGCTCTGCGAGGGGACCCGGCTGACGCTCGAGGTGAGCGGTGTCGCGCCTTCCGTCTGCCCGAACATCCCGGTGTCCGACTCGCAGGTGCCGTCGGTGCCGTAGGCGATCCGGGTGCGCAGCCTGTCGAGCAGGCCGACGGTCGCACCGGGCTGCGGCACCACGGTCGCCGAGAAGTCCGCCGTGGAGACCGCGTCCAGCCCGACGGCGTAGTAACGCTCTTCGTTCGGTCCGATGGAGTCCAGATACTGGCCGGGGCCCATGCTCGGCGCTCCGCCGCCGTCCGCCGTGCCGTGGATACGCCGGCCCTTGAACCGGTAGCCGTCCACCGACAGTTGACCGGCGCGCTGGAGCTGGCGGGCGAGCGACGCGGCGTCAGGCGCGTCGTAGTAACGGCCGTTGCCGGCCTTGGCGAGGCACTCCAGCTGGGTACGGGCCTTGCCCGCCACCTGGAACCCGATGGCGTCGATGCGCAGATCCACCCCGGACGCCGCGAGTTGGGCGGCAACCTTGCACGGCGATGGCGCCTGGCAGTTGTCCTCGCCGTCGGAGATCAGCAGGATCGTCCGCTTGCCGGTCGCTCCCCCGGCGGGCGCGGGCAGATCCTCCGCCGCCTTGCGCAAGGAGAGCCCGATGGGGGTGTCGCCCTTGGGCCTGACGCCCGCGACGGCCCGTTTGAGGCCCGCCCGGTCGAGGGGAGCGACCGGCTGGGCGAGCCGGGTGTCGTCGCACCCCTTCGGCTTGTCGGCGCCGTAGACGCGCAGACCGACCGGGTACCCGGCCGGCAGGGCGTCGGCGACCGTGCCCACGGCTTTCCGGGCGGCGGCGATCCGGGTGCTGCCCGAGCCGTCGCTCCCTGCCATCGAGCCCGAGGAGTCGAGCACCATCACCATGCCGGAGCCGTCGGCGGGCGGTGCGGCCGCGGGTGCGGCCGCGATGGCCGGAAAGGGTGCTGCGGTCAGGGCCAGCAGCAGCCCGCCGAGCAACGCCACCGCCCCTCTGCGTGGTCGGTGTGCCATGCCTTGATCCCCCTTGTGTCCTGCTGGTCATGTCACAGTCAGAAGCTTTGCTGCTGCAATTTAATGGTGTGCTATAGCAAACTCAAGAGGATCTTCGTCACGGTCCTGCAACGACAATCAGCCACCCCGACCGACCCGCTCCGGCCCCCACCGTCACACCGCCCCGCCGGCCCCCGGACATACGAAACCCCGACCGCCCTAGGGCAATCGGGGTCCGTACGAACCTGCTGTGCGTTTATGGGTCTCAGACACCCGAACCTGCGGGCACGGAGTCGGTCGCCTCCGTCCACAGATCCTGCTCGGCGCGATCCGCCTGGATCTGGCGGTACACGAGGAGCCCGCCGATGGCGGCCAGTGCGACCAGGAGAAGCTTCTTCACCGCGCGACCTCGTCTTTCGTTGACGTAGGGGACCTATGTCGGCCGATGATACACACCGGTCGATATCGATTGGTTACCTAGCCCGCGGTCGGCAACGCCTCGTCCTCAGCGTCCGAACGCGGACCAACTTCCGCCTCCGTACAACGAATCGGCCCGGCCGGGGAGTTCCCCGGCCGGGCCGATTGTGCAGTGCGGCTACCAGGACTTGAACCTGGGGCCTCTTCCTTATCAGGGAAGCGCTCTAACCGTCTGAGCTATAGCCGCGCGTTCGCTGCACCGAAAGATTAGCGCACTTCAGAGGCGTTCCCAAAATCGGTTCCCCGGGGCCCGGGAACGCCCTCCCATCAGGGCCTCACTCGTCCTCGGCGAGAGTGAGCTCCACACCCCCGACGAGCCCCGCCGACAGGTTGTAGATGAAGGCGCCGAGCGTGGCCAGCGCGGTCGCCAGGACCACGTCGATCACCGCGATGATCGACGTGAACAGCAGCACCCGCGGCAGCGACAGGAACCCCTGGAGATCGAAGCCGCCGCCGTCGCCGTTGGCGGTGGCCTCGCTGATCGTCCCGCCGACCGTGGAGAAGACGCCCATCGCGTTCATGACCATCCACAGCACCGCGGCGGCCACGACCGTGCAGATGCCGAGCGCGATGGAGAGCAGGAAGCTGACCTTCATCACCGACCACGGATCGGCCCGGGCCACCCGCAGCCGGGCCTTGCGCGTCCGCGGGACCGTACGGGCGTCCGTACGCGGCCGGCGGGCCGCCTGCCCTTCTCCCTGCCCGGCGCCGCTGGGATACGCCTGAGGCGGCTGGTACGGCTGCTGACGGCCGTCCTGCGTCTGCCGGGGCCGGCCCTGAGGCTCAGGCTGCGGCTGCGGCTGACGGGTGTCTGTCACGGTTCCCCCCTGGTGCGGCGAGCCCTCGTCCCGGGGGCCGTTGTCGGAAATGGCGGAGCCACGGGCGCTGTCTTCCGTCACGGTAGCGGGCTCGGACGAGGAGTCCTTCGCTGCTCCTCGTCCACCCGCCGTAGCGCCCGTGGCTCCACTCACGACCTGCTCCTTGTGCTACTCCGCCGCGGGCTCGGTCTCCTCGGCCGCGTCGGTCTCGTCGGGCACCACGTCCCCGTCGACCTCTTCGGCCTCGCGACCCGCCTCGGCGTTCCGTGCGATGCCGACGACGGCATCGCGCTTGCCCAGGTTGATCAGTTGGACGCCCATGGTGTCACGGCCGGTCTCGCGCACCTCGTTGACCCGCGTACGGATGACGCCACCGCTGAGCGTGATCGCCAGGATCTCGTCGGTCTCCTCGACGACCAGCGCCCCGACCAGCGAACCCCGGTCCTCGACGATCTTGGCGGCCTTGATGCCGAGGCCGCCGCGTCCCTGGACGCGGTACTCGTCGACCGCGGTGCGCTTGGCGTAGCCGCCGTCGGTCGCCGTGAAGACGTAGGTGTTCGCGCGGACCACGTTCATCGAGAGCAGTTCGTCGCCCTCGCGGAAGCTCATGCCCTTCACACCGGAGGTGGCACGGCCCATCGGGCGCAGCGCGTCGTCCGTCGCCGTGAAGCGGATCGACTGGGCCTTCTTGCTGATCAGCAGCAGGTCGTCGGCGTCCGAGACCAGCTCGGCACCGATCAGCTCGTCGTCCGTGCCGTCCTCCTGCTCGCGCAGGTTGATCGCGATCACACCGCCGGAGCGGGGCGAGTCGTAGTCCTTGAGCGGCGTCTTCTTGACCAGGCCGGCCTTGGTGGCGAGCACCAGATACGGCACCGCCTCGTAGTCGCGGATCGCCAGGATCTGCGCGATCTGCTCGTCCGGCTGGAAGGCCAGGAGGTTGGCCACGTGCTGACCGCGTGCGTCGCGGCCGGCGTCGGGCAGCTCGTACGCCTTGGCGCGGTAGACCCGGCCCTTGTTCGTGAAGAACAGCAGCCAGTGGTGGGTGGTGGAGACGAAGAAGTGGTCGACGATGTCGTCTTCCTTGAGCTTCGTGCCCCGTACGCCCTTGCCGCCGCGCTTCTGCGAGCGGTAGTCGTCGGTCTTCGTGCGCTTCACATAGCCGCCACGGGAGATCGTGACGACGATGTCCTCCTCGGCGATCAGGTCCTCGATGGACATGTCGCCCTCGAAGGGCACCAGCTTGGAGCGCCGGTCGTCACCGAACTTCTCGACGATCGCGGCGAGTTCCTCGCTGATGATCTGACGCTGCCGCTCCGGCGAGGCCAGGATCGCGTTGTACTCGTTGATCTTGCGCTGGAGTTCGTCGTGCTCCGCGGTGATCTTCTGGCGCTCCAGGGCGGCCAGCCGGCGCAGCTGCATCTCCAGGATGGCGTTCGCCTGGATCTCGTCGATCTCCAGCAGGCCCATCAGGCCCTCGCGCGCCACCTCGACCGTCTCACTGCGCCGGATCAGCGCGATGACCTCGTCGATGGCGTCCAGCGCCTTGAGCAGACCGCGCAGGATGTGCGCCCGCTCCTCGGCCTTGCGCAGCCGGAACTTCGTCCGCCGGACGATGACCTCGACCTGGTGCGTCACCCAGTTGCGGATGAACGCGTCCAGGGAGAGCGTGCGCGGCACCCCGTCGACCAGCGCGAGCATGTTCGCGCCGAAGTTGGTCTGCAGATCGGTGTGCTTGTAGAGGTTGTTGAGGACGACCTTGGCGACCGCGTCCCGCTTGAGGACGATCACCAGGCGCTGGCCCGTACGCGAGGAGGTCTCGTCACGGACGTCCGCGATGCCGCCGATCTTGCCGTCCTTCACCAGGTCGGCGATCTTCTGCGCGAGGTTGTCCGGGTTGACCTGGTACGGCAGCTCGGTGACCACCAGGCACTGGCGGTTCTGGATCTCCTCGACCGCCACCACCGCGCGCATCGTGATCGAGCCGCGGCCGGTGCGGTACGCCTCCTCGATGCCCTTGCGGCCCACCACCAGCGCGCCGGTGGGGAAGTCCGGGCCCTTGATCCGCTCGATCAGCGCGTCCAGCAGCTCCTCGTGGGATGCCTCCGGGTGCTCCAGCGCCCACTGGGCGCCGGCCGCCACCTCGCGCAGGTTGTGCGGCGGGATGTTGGTGGCCATGCCGACCGCGATACCGGCCGACCCGTTGATCAGCAGGTTGGGGAAGCGGGACGGCAGGACCGTCGGCTCCTGGTTACGACCGTCGTAGTTGTCCTGGAAGTCGACGGTCTCCTCGTCGATGTCCCGGAGCATCTCCATGGACAGCGACTTCATCTTGCACTCGGTGTACCGCATGGCCGCGGCCGGGTCGTTGCCCGGGGAACCGAAGTTGCCGTTGGAGTCGACCAGCGGCATCCGCATCGACCACGGCTGCGCCAGGCGGACCAGCGCGTCGTAGATCGAGGAGTCGCCGTGCGGGTGGTACGTACCCATGACGTCGCCGACGACGCGGGCGCACTTGTAGAAGCCCTTCTCCGGGCGGTAGCCGCCGTCGTACATCGCGTACAGCACCCGGCGGTGGACGGGCTTGAGGCCGTCCCGGACGTCCGGAAGCGCACGCGAGACGATGACGGACATCGCGTAGTCGAGGTAGGAGCGCTGCATCTCCGTCTCGAGCCCGACGGGCTCGACGCGCATCCCGACGCCTTCGATGGCGGCGGGCGCGCCCTCGGCGGTCACGCCGTCCGGGGTCACAGGGGGGTTCTCGTCGGCCATGGTGGTTCAAAGTCCTTTCGAGCTGCGGCTGTTGATCGGGCCGACAGGGCTCAGATGTCGAGGAAGCGGACGTCCTTGGCGTTGCGCTGGATGAACGAGCGGCGTGCCTCGACGTCCTCGCCCATGAGCACCGAGAACAGGTCGTCGGCGCGTGCCGCGTCGTCCAGCGAGACCTGGCCGAGGACACGGTGGTCGATGTCCATGGTCGTCACGCGCAGCTCCTCGGCGTTCATCTCACCGAGACCCTTGAACCGCTGGATCGAGTCCTCGCGGATCCGCTTGCCGTTCTGCTTGCCGAGCTCGACCAGCGCGTCCCGCTCCGCGTCGGAGTAGGCGTACTCGAAGTCGTCCCGGCCCCACTTGATCTTGTACAGCGGCGGGCGGGAGAGGTAGACGTGACCGGCCTCGACCAGCGGGCGCATGAAGCGGAACAGGAACGTCAGCAGCAGGGTGTTGATGTGCTGACCGTCGACGTCGGCGTCCGCCATCAGGATGATCTTGTGATAGCGGAGCTTGCTGATGTCGAAGTCCTCGTGCACGCCCGTGCCGAAGGCCGAGATCAGCGCCTGGACCTCGTTGTTCTGCAGGATCTTGTCGACCCTGGCCTTCTCGACGTTGAGGATCTTGCCTCGGATCGGCAGGATCGCCTGGTACTCCGGGTTGCGGCCGGACTTGGCCGAGCCACCGGCGGAGTCACCCTCGACGATGAAGATCTCGCACTTCTCGGGGTCGTTGGACTGGCAGTCGCTCAGCTTGCCCGGCAGCGACGCGGTCTCCAGCAGGCCCTTGCGGCGGGTCAGGTCGCGCGCCTTACGGGCGGCCACCCGCGCGGTCGCGGCCTGGATGCCCTTGCGGATGATGTCCGCGGCCTCGTTGGGGTTGCGGTCCAGCCAGTCGTTGAGGTGCTCGTGGACCACCTTCTGGACGAAGGTCTTGACCTCGGTGTTGCCCAGCTTGGTCTTGGTCTGGCCCTCGAACTGCGGCTCGGCGAGCTTGACCGAGATGATCGCCGTCAGACCCTCGCGGATGTCCTCACCCGTGAGGTTGTCGTCCTTCTCGCGCAGCAGCTTCTTGTCGCGCGCGTAGCGGTTGATCAGGCCGGTCAGCGCGGCGCGGAAGCCCTCCTCGTGGGTACCGCCCTCGTGCGTGTGGATGATGTTCGCGAAGCTGTAGACACCCTCGCTGTACTGGGTGTTCCACTGCATCGCGAGGTCGACGGAGAGGTGCCGCTCCTTGTCCTCGGCTTCCACCGAGACCACCGTCGGGTGCACCAGCTCGCCCTTGCGCGAGTTGAGGTACTTCACGAAGTCGACGATGCCGCCCTCGTAGTGGTACCGGACCGCGAGCGGGTTGCCGTCCTCGTCCACGTGGTCGGGGCGCTCGTCCTTGAGCGAGATGGTCAGTCCCTTGTTGAGGAACGCCATCTCCTGGAAGCGCCGCGACAGCGTCTCGAAGCTGTACGTGGTGGTCTCGAAGATATCGCCGTCGGCCCAGAAGGTGACCGAGGTGCCGGTCTCGTCGGTGGCCTCGTGCTTGGCCAGCGGGGCGGTCGGCACACCCTGCTTGTACTCCTGGGTCCAGCGGTGCCCGTCCGTGCGGACCTCGACCGCCACCCGCTGCGACAGCGCGTTCACGACGGACACACCCACGCCGTGCAGACCACCGGAGACCGCGTAACCGCCGCCGCCGAACTTGCCGCCCGCGTGCAGCACCGTCATCACGACCTCGACGGCCGGCTTGTTCTCCGACGGCACGATGCCGACGGGGATGCCGCGGCCGTTGTCGACGACGCGCACGCCGCCGTCAGCCAGGATCGTCACGTCGATGGTGTCGGCGTGGCCGGCCAGCGCCTCGTCGACGGAGTTGTCGACGACCTCCTGCACGAGGTGGTGCAGACCGCGCTCGCCGGTGGAGCCGATGTACATGCCAGGACGCTTGCGGACCGCGTCCAAACCTTCGAGGACGGTGATCGCGCTGGCGTCGTACGACTTCTCCACCGCGGAGTCGCCCGTCGGGCCGACAGGAACCCCCTCTTCAGTAGAAGCCGTGTTGTTCTCGTTGAGGTCGCCGGAGTCGGCCACGAAGCGCCCTTTCTGGCACAGCACAAGCCATTCCGCGCCTGGGCGGGTCACCCCGGTGAGTCAGGCGGGAGCGGCTGCGTCGTTCGACATGTTCCGCGAGTGGGCGGGATTGCTACCAGTGTACCGGTGGCGCCGACACTCATGGGGGTTTGCAGGCACCTGAGTCGTCATGTGCCGCCCTGAACCGCCGTCCGCCGACTCCCCATATCCGAGACGGGGCCTCAGGACGCTCACACGGGCACTCAGCGCTTCCGGCTGTCAACCGGCGGCTACCGTGAGCGGAGTCTCACCCGTCTCAGGGGTTTACGGCTGCCCGGGGCCTACCCGTAGGTGTCGCCGGGGCCCTTGCTGCCGGGCGCCCGCAGCGCCCCGTACCTGCGTGCGGGACCCCCCGGACCCAGCACCTTGATCAGCTTCACGGTGCCGTGGCCGAGGTCCTCGTTGAGGCGGGCCACCAGCGTCGGGGCCAGCAGCCGCAGCTGGGTCGCCCACGCCGTCGAATCGCACTGCACCGTCAGCACCCGGGCGTCCTCGTCGTACCGCTGCGGCTCGCAGTGCTGCGCCACCTCGGGTCCGACCAGCTGCGGCCAGCGCCCCATCACCCCGCCGACCGCGGCCGGGGTCTCCCAGCCGCGCTCGGTGATCAGCCGGTTGATCGCGGCACCGAGCGGCAGCGGATCGCGGCCGTCCGCCCGCGCGCCGGAGCGCAGGCCCCCGCGCCGGGCCTGCTTCTTCTGCTGGGCGGCCGCGCCCCGCGCACGCGCCTGCTCCTTGGCGGCCACCAACGCCTGCCGGGCCAGGTCCACACCGGACAGCTCCGGGGTCCTGGGCCGCTCGGACTGCTCCTCGCTCACGAGGTCACCTTCTCCACGGCGCCGTCGGCGACCGCATAGCGCGCCCCGACCAGCACACCGGGCACATCGTCGTCCACCGCCGCGGTCACCAGCACCTGCTCACCCGGCGCCACCAGCTCCGCCAGCCGCTCCCGGCGGCGCGCGTCCAGCTCGGCGAAGACGTCGTCCAGGACGAGCACCGGCTCGTTGCCCTCGGCGCGCAGCAGGTCGTACGAGGCCAGGCGCAGCGCCAGCGCGTACGACCAGGACTCGCCGTGGCTGGCGTACCCCTTGGCCGGCAGCTGCCCCAGCTTGAGGAGCAGATCGTCGCGGTGCGGGCCGACGAGCGTGACCCCGCGTTCGATCTCCTGTTTGCGGGCCTCACCGAGCGCCGTCAGCAGGACGCCGTACAGCTCCTCGCGGGTCGACGCGGCCGGCGCCTCACCCGCCGAGCCGCGGTAGTCCAGCGCCAGCGGCCCGCCGCCCGGCGCCAGCTGCTCGTACGCCTTGTCCGCGAGCGGCTGCAGCGCGGCGATCAGATCGAGGCGCTGGGCCAGCAACTCGGCGCCCGCGCGGGCCAGATGCTGGTCCCAGACGTCGAGGGTGGACAGGTCCATCTGCCGGCCGCCGTGCCGGCGCGCCAGCGCTGCCGTCTTCAACAGGGTGTTCCGCTGCTTGAGGACGCGGTCGTAGTCCGCGCGCACCCCGGCCATCCGCGGCGAGCGCGCGGTGATCAGCTCGTCCAGGAACCGCCGGCGCTCACCAGGGTCGCCCTTGACCAGCGCCAGGTCCTCCGGCGCGAACAGCACCGTCCGTACGATCCCGAGCACATCGCGCGGTCTGACCTGCGAGGACCTGTTGATACGGGCGCGGTTGGCCTTGCCGGGGTTCAGCTCCAGCTCGATCAGCTGCTGCCGCTCGCCCTGGACGACCGCGGCCCGGACGACCGCCCGCTCGGCGCCCATCCGCACCAGCGGGGCGTCCGAGGAGACGCGGTGGCTGCCGAGGGTGGCCAGATAGCCCACCGCCTCGACCAGATTCGTCTTGCCCTGTCCGTTGGGGCCCACGAAAGCCGTGACGCCCGGGTCGAGCGGGACCTCGACCCGGGCGTACGAGCGGAAGTCGGCGAGTGACAGATGCGATACGTGCATGGCGGTGCGCCGACCTCCCCCGGCTGCTTCCTTACTGGTACTGCTGTTGCTGCTGTTACTTCTTGGTCTCGACCGCGTGCCCGCCGAACTGGTTGCGCAGCGCGGCGATCATCTTCATCTGCGGGGAGTCCTCCTGACGGGAGGCGAAGCGGGCGAAGAGCGAGGCCGTGATCGCGGGCAGCGGCACGGCGTTGTCGATGGCGGCCTCCACCGTCCACCGGCCCTCGCCGGAGTCCTCCGCGTAGCCGCGCAGCTTCCCCAGGTGCTCGTCGTCGTCCAGCGCGTTGACCGCGAGGTCGAGCAGCCAGGAACGGATGACCGTGCCCTCCTGCCAGGAGCGGAAGACCTCACGCACGTCCGTGACGGAGTCGACGGCCTCCAGCAGCTCCCAGCCCTCGGCGAACGCCTGCATCATCGCGTACTCGATGCCGTTGTGGACCATCTTCGCGAAGTGGCCGGCGCCGACCTTGCCGGCGTGCACGGAGCCGAACTCGCCCTCCGGCTTGAGGGCGTCGAAGATCGGCTGCACCTTGGCGACGTGCTCGGCCTGGCCGCCGTACATCAGCGCATAGCCGTTCTCCAGGCCCCAGACACCACCGGAGACACCGCAGTCGACGAAGCCGATGCCCTTGATGCCCAGCTCCACGGCGTGCTTCTCGTCGTCCGTCCAGCGGGAGTTGCCGCCGTCGACGACGATGTCGCCCGGCGAGAGCAGCCCGGCCAGCTCGTCGATCGTGGCCTGGGTGGCGGCGCCGGCCGGCACCATGACCCAGATCACCCGCGGGCCCTTGAGCTTGTCCACAAGCTCCTGGAGGCTGTTGACATCCGCCAGGTCCGGGTTGCGGTCGTATCCGATGACGGTGTGGCCGGCGCGGCGAATGCGCTCGCGCATGTTGCCGCCCATCTTGCCGAGACCGACGAGGCCGAGCTCCATCAGAGACCCTCTTTGCACGTAGTCGTTGCTGTTGTACCCGCGTCCGAGCCTACGCCCGCAGGTCCGTGCACAGCTGTGGGCTCAGCCGCTCATCAGGGCCCTTCAGCCAGTCGCCGCAAGGGTCCCGAGGAGCGGCCGGCCGCTCGGCACGGTCAGCCCGACAGCCGCACGGGCATGATCAGGTACTTGTACGCGTCATCGGCCTCGGCGTCCTTGGCCGGACGGCCGCTCAGCAGCGCCGGCTTGGTGGAGGTCGTGAAGGACAGCTGCGCCACCGGGGAGTCGATGGCCGACAGGCCCTCCAGCAGGAAGCCGGGGTTGAAGGCGATCGAGATGTCGTCGCCGTCCAGGTCGGCGTCGACCCTCTCCACAGCCTGTGCATCGTCGCTGGAGCCGGCCTCCAGGATCAGCACGCCCTGCTCGAAGCTCAGCCGGACCGGGGTGTTCCGCTCGGCCACCAGCGCCACACGCTTGACGGCCTCGACGAACGGGGCGGTCTCGATCACGGCGACCGAGTTGAACTCGGTCGGGAAGAGCGTGCGGTACTTCGGGAGGTCGCCCTCCAGCAGACGCGTGGTCGTCCGGCGGCCGGCGCCCTCGAAACCGATCAGGCCCTCGCCCTGGCCGGAGCCGGAGAGCGCGAGGGTGACGGTGTCACCGCTGCTCAGGGACTTGGCGGTGTCCAGCAGCGTCTTGGCGGGGACCAGCGCGACCGCGGAGGCGTCGGGGCTCTCGGGCTTCCACAGGAACTCGCGCACGGCGAAGCGGTAGCGGTCGGTGGAGGCCAGCGTGACCGTGTCGCCCTCGATCTCGATCCGTACGCCGGTGAGCACCGGGAGGGTGTCGTCACGGCCGGCGGCGATGGCCACCTGGGCGGCGGCCGCGGCGAAGACCTCACCGGGGACGGTGCCGGTGGCGGTGGGCATCGTGGGCAGGGACGGGTACTCCTCCACAGGAAGGGTGTGGAGGGTGAACCGCGAGGAGCCGCAGACGACGGTGACGCGTACACCGTCGGTGGAAATCTCCACCGGGCGGTTGGGGAGCGCACGGCAGATGTCGGCGAGCAGCCGGCCGGAGACGAGGACCGTGCCCTCTTCCTCGACCTCGGCCTCCACCGAGACGCGTGCGGAGACCTCGTAGTCGAAGCCGGAGAGGCTCAGTGCGCCGTCCTCGGCCTTCAGCAGCAGGCCCGCGAGGACGGGCACCGGCGGACGGGCCGGGAGGCTCTTGGCCGCCCAGGCCACTGCCTCCGCGAGTACATCGCGCTCCACCCGGATCTTCACCGGAAACCGCCTCCTGCTGTTGCTGGCTCTCGCCCTGCTGGCCTTCGTCGTCGGCTGAGTTGCCGGAGACCAGTCTGACGCACGCCACCGACACTCGGTGCGGCTCGGGGTCAAGTCGGCTCGACCGGTCCGGGACGCTCGGCGGCCAAGTTGTGCACAGGCCCCGTTTCCGAGCGAGTTCCCCGGTAGATATCCGTGGTCGTAGTAGTAGGGCCTGTGGAAACCGTGGACAACTGCTTCTTCGCAGGTCAGCGCGGATTTTTTGTCCACTGCCCCTGTGGGCGACGCCCGTGGATAAGCCGGCGGTTCTGTGGACCGCCCAAAGTTCTGCACACCCGATGCACAGGGGAGGGGTACTTCTCCCCAGTGCCATCCCCAGCTTTACCCACGTTCCCCACAGCCCAACCACTCACCTTCATGTGACGGCTTTCACTCGGGCCGGTGAGTGAGGGTGTTGCGTTGCCGAACAGTGGACAGCGGTGTGGAGAAGCCGGAGATCGCTGGGGACAACGGCGGCTCACCTGTGGGCGGACGGTGGACAAGTCATCCACGCCCCTGTGGACGAAAACTTTGTCCACAGCCTGTG
Source organism: Streptomyces lydicus (assembly GCF_000717345.1). Classification (GTDB taxonomy): domain Bacteria; phylum Actinomycetota; class Actinomycetes; order Streptomycetales; family Streptomycetaceae; genus Streptomyces; species Streptomyces lydicus. Next base: position 45,705 of record NZ_JNZA01000009.1, read on the forward strand.
GAGAGTGGTTGGCCACAAATCCACACCCGGCTGACCTCCCCCGATGCCCCGTCAGTACACCAGCCTGTGGATCCCACAGGGATAACTTTCCTCTCCCCAGGGTGTGGACGGAAGAATCTTGCCCAATCTGTGGAGAGAGGCCGTGACCAGGCCCGGAATCGAACACCGCCGGCGTACTCCACAGGCTCGGGACGGGCTCGACAGCGGGCGACGGGCGGCTCGCGGGCCGTGCGGGACCCTGTTCGCGGGCCGTACGGGACGCTCTCCCCGGGCTTCCTGACGGCGCTCCCCCACGCCCCTCGCAGGGCCGCGGTACGAAGAAGGGCGCTCCGGGAACGGGTCCCGGAGCGCCCTGGGCGCGCCTGACGGCGGGCTGCCGGCCTCGGCGGCCTCAGCCGTTCTTGATGCGGTTGGTCAGCTCGGTGACCTGGTTGTAGATCGAGCGCCGCTCGGCCATCAGCGCGCGGATCTTGCGGTCCGCGTGCATCACGGTCGTGTGGTCCCGCCCGCCGAACTGCGCGCCGATCTTCGGCAGCGAGAGATCGGTCAGCTCGCGGCACAGATACATGGCGATCTGCCGGGCGGTCACCAGCACCCGGCTGCGCGACGAGCCGCACAGATCGTCGATGGTCAGCCCGAAGTAGTCGGCGGTGGACGCCATGATCGCGGTGGCGGTGATCTCCGGTGCGGCGTCCTCACCCCCGGGGATCAGGTCCTTCAGCACGATCTCGGTCAGCCCCAGGTCCACCGGCTGCCGGTTGAGCGAGGCGAACGCGGTGACCCGGATGAGCGCGCCCTCCAGCTCGCGGATGTTCCGCGAGATCCGGGACGCGATGAACTCCAGCACCTCCGGGGGCGCGTTCAGCTGCTCCTGCACCGCCTTCTTGCGGAGGATCGCGATCCGGGTCTCCAGCTCGGGCGGCTGGACGTCGGTGATCAGGCCCCACTCGAAGCGGTTGCGGAGCCGGTCCTCCAGGGTGACCAGCTGCTTGGGTGGCCGGTCACTGGAGAGCACGATCTGCTTGTTGGCGTTGTGCAGCGTATTGAAGGTGTGGAAGAACTCCTCCTGCGTCGACTCCTTGCTCGCCAGGAACTGGATGTCGTCGACCAGCAGGATGTCCATGTCGCGGTAGCGCTTGCGGAACGCGTCCGCCTTGCCGTCGCGGATGGAGTTGATGAACTCGTTGGTGAACTCCTCCGAGCTCACGTACCGCACCCGGGTGCCCGGGTAGAGGCTGCGCGCGTAGTGCCCGATCGCGTGCAGCAGGTGGGTCTTGCCGAGGCCCGACTCCCCGTAGATGAACAGCGGGTTGTACGCCTTGGCGGGCGCCTCGGCGACGGCGACCGCAGCGGCGTGCGCGAAGCGGTTCGAGGCACCGATGACGAAGGTGTCGAAGAGGTACTTCGGGTTCAGCCGCGCGGTCGGCTCACCGGGGCCGGTCGCCGGCGCGGGCTGCGCGGCCAGCGGGCCGGGCGCACCGCTCGGCGCGGGAAGGGCGGCGCCGGGGCCGGAGCGGCCGTTGTGCCCGCCGGGCTGGTGGTCGGCCAGATCGCGACGCTGCTGGTCGTAGGGCGGGCGGCCGCCGTCGGAGTGCTGCGGCCGCCCGCCGCGGTCGTGGCCCTGGGCGCGGTAGTCGCCCTGCGGCTGCTGGTGCTGCGGCCGTGAGCCGTACGGCTCCCGCCACTGGTCCGCGGAGGTGTCGCGGTCGGGGAAGCCGCCGAGGTGCTGCTGTTGCCAGCCGTAGTCCTCGCGCGGGCCCGGGCCGCCGGCCATCGTGCCGGAGTGCTGCGGCCAGGAGCCGGGCTCGTGCCGGGGCTGCTGATAGTCGGGGTAGGCGGGCCGGACGCCGGGCAGGTCGTCGCCCTGGTGCCCATAGCCCTGCCGGGACTCCCGCCGCGGGTCGTAGTCGTACGCGTCGTGTTGCTGCGACGACTGGTGCGACTGCTGATGATGCGGGGGCTGCTGGCTCTGGTGCTGTGATGTCTGGTGCTGCTGCGGCGCCTGGTGCTGCTGCGCGGGCGCTGCCGGCGTCGCGGGCTCCTCGGAGGAGTCGTCGACGGTGATCGCGATCCGGATCGGGCGGCCGCACTCATGACTGAGGGCCTCCCCGATCAGCGGTGCCAGCCGGCCCTCGAGCACGCCCTTGGCGAATTCATTGGGGACGGCGAGCAGCGCGGTGTCGGCGACCAGCGCCAGCGGCTGGGTGCGCTTGAGCCAGTCCTGGTCCTTGGGCTTGATGCCGTCGGCATCCGCACGCAGGAGATGGTCGAGCACGCGCGGCCACACTGCGGCAAGATCGGCAGGTACATCAGCCACAGGGCACGCTCTCTCACAGTCCCACGAATGTGTGATTCTCGGGACGGGCGGGAAGGAATCGGAGTTCAGCCACGGTAGTCAGGGCGGGCCTGGGGATTCAAGTTGTTGTCCACAGGCTGTGCATAGTGTGTCCTGACAAGGGTGCGCTCGTGGCTCCGAGAAGCCGGTTTGACCGGATGGCGTAGCCGCGCGTACCGTGACCAGGTCGAGTTGTCGATGGCTGCTGCCGCCTGCCTCCGATGGGCAAAGATCGCGCTCCGGTGATCGTGAAGCGGTGCACTTAGGCGTTGCGAGTTACTCGTGGGCGCACGGTGACAGCCAACGACGCCCCACATCTGTCTCAACCATGAGACATCAAGCATTCCTGGAGCCCCCGAGTGAGCAAGCGCACCTTCCAGCCGAACAACCGCCGCCGCGCGAAGACCCACGGCTTCCGTCTGCGCATGCGGACCCGTGCCGGCCGCGCGATCCTCGCGTCCCGCCGTGGCAAGGGTCGCGCCCGTCTGTCGGCCTGAGCAGCCTGACCTAGGTCCATGACGTGCTGCCTACCGAAAATCGGCTGAGGCGGCGCGAGGACTTTGCGACCGCGGTACGCCGGGGACGCAGGGCCGGGCGCCCGCTCCTTGTCGTTCATTGTCGTAGCGGTGCAACGGACCCGCACGCGTCGGGGGAATGCGTTCCCCCGACGCGTGCGGGTTTCGTCGTGAGCAAGGCCGTCGGCAACGCGGTTGTGCGCAACAGGGTCAAGCGAAGGCTCCGGCATCTCCTGCGCGAACGGCTGGACCGGCTGCCCGCCGGTAGCCTGGTTGTCGTACGGGCCCTGCCCGGCGCGGGTGACGCGGCTCATGACGAGCTGGCCCGCGACCTGGACGCCGCGTTGGCGCGGCTGCCGGGAGGGGTGCCGAGAGGCTGCAATCCCGCGGGGGCCGCAACCGACAGCGGCCGCGCCGCGGGCTCCCGGAACCCCGGCCGGGACCCGGGAGGGAGCGCACAGTGAAGTACCCGCTGCTGCTTTTGATCAAGATCTATCAGTGGACCATCAGTCCCTTGCTGGGACCGGTCTGCAAGTACTACCCGTCGTGCTCGCACTATGGCTTCACGGCCATCGACCGGCACGGCGCGGTGAAAGGGACTGCGCTGACTGCCTGGCGCATCCTGCGCTGCAATCCGTGGTCGCTCGGTGGGGTCGACCACGTCCCTCCCCGGAAGCGTCCGGTTTGGCATCAGCGGCTGAGGAGCCGTTTGGGCGGGCCCACCGTCCCTGAGCCTGTCGCCCAGCCCGAGACTCAGCCCAACGCCCAAGGAGCCTGATTCGTGGACACGATCCTCGGTCCCCTCTATACCGCTGTTTCCTGGATCATCGTCCAGTTCCACTCGTTCTACAGCTTGATCTTCAACCCGAACAGTGGCGCGGCGTGGGGTCTGTCCATCGTCTCGCTGGTGGTGCTGATCCGTATCTGCCTGATCCCGCTCTTCGTGAAGCAGATCAAGTCGACGCGGAACATGCAGGCGCTCCAGCCGAAGATGAAGGCGATCCAGGAGCGCTACAAGAGCGACAAGCAGCGCCAGTCCGAAGAGATGATGAAGCTCTACAAGGAGACGGGTACCAACCCGCTCTCGAGCTGTCTCCCGATTCTGGCCCAGTCGCCGTTCTTCATCTCGCTGTACCAGGTCCTCAGCCACATCGCGCAGGGCAAAACGGTCGGCGTCATCGACGAGACGCTGCTGCAGAGCGCGCAGAAGGCGCACATCTTCGGCGCGCCGCTGGCCGCGAAGTTCATGGACAGCGCGGCGAAGATCGAGAGCCTCGGCGCCTCGGTCACCAACGTCCGCGTGGTCACGATCATCATGATCGTCCTGATGTCGGCGTCGCAGTTCTACACGCAGCGCCAGCTGATGACCAAGAACGTCGACCTCACGGTGAAGACGCCGTTCATGCAGCAGCAGAAGATGCTGATGTACGTCTTCCCGCTCATGTTCGCCGTCTTCGGCATCAACTTCCCCGTCGGTGTTCTCGTCTACTGGCTGACCACCAACGTGTGGACCATGGGCCAGCAGATGTTCGTCATCCGTCGTAACCCGACCCCGGGCAGCAAGGCATTCGCGGAGCGCCAGGAGCGGCTGCGGGCCGCGGGCAAGCTCGTCGAGGACCCGGCCGTCGTCGAGGCGAAGCAGGCCGCCGAGGAGGCGCGCCAGAACCGCCAGCAGCCCAAGCGTCAGACCAAGGCCAAGCGGCAGACCGGCGGTGCCCCGGCGGCCGGCGGTGCGCAGAACCGTACGCGTGCCGGATCGTCGGCACACGACACGGACGCCGACTCGGCGGGCTCCGGCCAGGGCGGCACGAAGAAGCAGTCGCTGGAGAAGAAGGACGCGCAGGAGGGCAAGGGGAAGGGCGGCGCCTCCGGGTCCCGTACCGCCAAGTCCGGACAGCGCAAGGGCCAGCAGCGTCCCAAGCACCCGTCGAAGAAGTAAGAAGGAGTCCTTTCGTGACGGACACGACCCCTGCCGCCGAGGGCACCGACACCCTGACCCGCCTGGAGCAGGAAGGCGAGATCGCGGCCGACTACCTCGAGGGTCTGCTGGACATCGCCGACCTCGACGGTGACATCGACATGGACGTCGAGGCCGACCGCGCCGCCGTGTCGATCATCAGCGACTCGACCAGCCGCGATCTGCAGAAGCTGGTGGGCCGCGACGGTGAGGTGCTGGAGGCGCTGCAGGAGCTGACCCGGCTGGCCGTGCACCGGGAGACCGGTGACCGCAGCCGTCTGATGCTGGACATCGCCGGCTTCCGGGCGCGTAAGCGCGAGCAGCTCACGGAGATCGGTGCCAAGGCGGCCGAGGAGGCCAAGGGCACCGGCCAGCCGGTGAAGCTCGATCCGATGACGCCGTTCGAGCGCAAGGTCGTCCATGACGCGGTGGCGGCCGCCGGCCTGCGGAGCGAGTCCGAGGGTGAGGAGCCGCAGCGTCGCGTGGTCGTCCTCCCGGCCTGATCGCACGGCGTTCCCGTTTTTCTTTGGCCCCGTCTGCTCGCAGGCGGGGCCAAAAGTTGTCAGCGTTCTGTGTTATCCCGGGTGGTCAAGGCCCGGGGATCCCGGCAGGAAAAGCAGTCCAGAGGAAGGGCGGTTCCCGTGACGGAGGAAGCAGCGGAGCTCCCTCCCGCGCCGAAGGCGGCGCAGGAGGTATTCGGCGAGCGCTTTCCGGAGGCCGTGCGGTACGGCGAACTGCTCGCCGACGCGGGGGTGAGGCGAGGGCTGATCGGCCCGCGTGAGGTCCCGCGGCTGTGGGAGCGGCACCTGCTGAACTGTGCGGTGCTCTCCGAGGTGGTGCCCGAGGGCGTCTCGGTGTGCGACGTGGGTTCGGGGGCCGGGCTGCCCGGTATCCCGCTGGCGCTGGTACGGCCGGACCTCAAGATCACGCTGCTGGAGCCGCTGCTGCGGCGGACGACCTTCCTGCAGGAGGTCGTCGAGCTGCTCGGACTCGACCATGTGACGGTCGTCCGGGGCCGGGCCGAAGAGGTCATGGGCAAGCTTCCGCAGGTGCATGTGGTGACCGCCCGCGCCGTCGCTCCACTCGACCGACTGGCCGGCTGGGGTGTTCCGCTGCTGCGTCCGTACGGCGAGATGCTGGCGCTCAAGGGTGATGCGGCGGAGGAGGAGCTCAAGGGCGCCCGGGCGGCGCTGAGCAAGCTCGGCGTGGTCGAGACCTCGGTGGTGCATGTGGGCGAGGGCATCGTGGATCCGCCGTCGACCGTGGTGCGGGTCGAGGTGGGGGAGAGCCCGGGCGGCGTGCGCTTCGCGGCCAAGCGGGCGAAGGCGGCGCGTGTCAGCCGGGTATCGAGGGGCCGCCGGCGTTGATTGCTCCCTGCCGGAGCAAGCCCGGCAGGGAGCGTTGGAATCTTCCCTTCCTCGAAAAGAGGCAGAGGAAATTCCGTAAATGCCATCAAAACGGCACAAGACGGAGTGTCGCGGCCCATTCGGGCTCGGCGCTGGCATCGTGTTTCACGTGAAACGTCGTTCTCTGCTGCAAGGGATCATCGACCGTGGTCGTGCGGCCGCCGCGCCGCGCGACCGTAAGCCCACAAGGGTCACGGAAGTATCCACAGATGTGGATTCGTCCACAGGAGAACGGACCTCACTGGTTCACGACGCCGAAAGCATGGCAGGCTCTGAACATTGCGAGCCTGATGTCGAGGAGAGTGAATCCTTGCGGTCCGACGCCAACATCGCGGGACCGATGACCGATCCGGTCCCCGGTCCCCGTAGCGAGTCGTTCGGGGACGACGTTTCACGTGAAACGCCGCCCCCGATGGACGACACCCCGATCGGTCGTGCAGCTCAGCTGGCGGTGGAGGCATTTGGCCGCGCAGGTGAGGGGCTTCCCCGGCCTGAACAGACCCGGGTGATGGTGGTGGCCAACCAGAAGGGCGGGGTCGGTAAGACGACGACCACCGTGAACCTGGCGGCCTCGCTGGCCCTGCACGGGGCACGGGTTCTGGTGATTGACCTCGACCCTCAGGGCAACGCATCGACGGCCTTGGGTATCGACCACCATGCCGAAGTGCCGTCGATCTATGACGTCCTGGTGGACAGCAGGCCACTCTCCGACGTGGTGCAGCCGGTCGTGGACGTGGAGGGGCTGTTCTGTGCGCCCGCCACGATCGACCTGGCAGGCGCCGAGATCGAGCTGGTCTCGCTGGTGGCACGCGAGAGCCGGCTGGACCGGGCCATCAAGGCGTACGAACAGCCGCTGGACTACATCTTCATCGACTGCCCGCCCTCGCTGGGCCTGCTGACCGTCAATGCGTTGGTCGCGGGAGCCGAGGTGCTGATCCCCATCCAGTGCGAGTACTACGCACTTGAGGGACTGGGCCAGCTGCTCCGGAACGTGGATCTGGTGCGTGGGCATCTCAACCCCAAGCTCCATGTCTCGACGATCCTGCTCACCATGTACGACGGGCGTACCCGGCTGGCCTCCCAGGTCGCCGACGAGGTCCGCAGTCACTTCGGGCACGAGGTACTCCGTACGAGCATTCCGCGTTCGGTGCGCATTTCCGAGGCACCCAGCTATGGGCAGACAGTGCTCACCTATGACCCGGGATCAAGCGGCTCGCTCTCCTATCTCGAGGCGGCCCGAGAGATCGCGTTGCGTGGAGTTCCGCAAACCGGGGGCCAGGGCCTCAGCGTCAACTATGAAGCACAGCACAGCATCTCGGAGGGGAATCAGTGAGCGAACGACGTAGAGGGCTGGGCCGTGGGCTCGGTGCGCTGATCCCCGCGGCGCCGCAGAGCACGGACCATGGACCTTCGGTGGGACAGGGGGCGACCTCACCGTCGTCCGTACCCGTCTTGGCCCCGGAACGCGGAGTGGCGGCCGCCAAGGTGACGTCGCTGCCGGGATACGGTGTTTCACGTGAAACGGAAGCCGCGGCCGGGGACGGGGCATCGGCAGCGGCTCTGACGCAGGTGGCCGGTGCACACTTCGCCGAGGTGCCGCTGGAGGCCATCAAGCCGAACCCGCGCCAGCCGCGCACCGTCTTCGACGAGGACGCCCTTGCCGAGTTGGTCACCTCCATCAAGGAGGTGGGCCTGCTCCAGCCGGTGGTGGTCCGTCAGACGGGCCCGGAGGCTTACGAGCTCATCATGGGCGAGCGCCGCTGGCGGGCGTCCCGTGAAGCGGGGCTGGAGAAGATCCCCGCCATCGTCCGGGAAACCGAGGACGAGAAGCTGCTTCTCGACGCGCTCCTGGAGAACCTCCACCGAGCACAGCTCAACCCGCTGGAAGAGGCTGCCGCCTACGACCAGTTGCTGAAGGACTTCAAGTGCACGCATGACGAGCTGGCGGACCGGATCGGCCGTTCGCGGCCGCAGGTCTCCAACACGCTGCGTCTGCTGAATCTCTCGCCCTCGGTGCAGAACCGCCTCGCGGCAGGGGTGCTCTCCGCGGGCCACGCCCGTGCACTGCTCTCCGTGGAGGACTCCGAGGAGCAGGACCACCTGGCACGCCGCATCGTGGCGGAGGGACTGTCGGTGCGCACGGTCGAGGAGATCGTGAAGCTGATGGCCTCGGAGCCCAAGAGCTCGAGCAAGGCCAAGGGGCCCCGCGCGGGCGCCCGGGTCTCTCCCGCGCTGACCGGACTTGCCTCTCGGCTGTCCGATCGCTTCGAGACCCGGGTGAAGGTCGACCTGGGGCAGAAGAAGGGAAAGATCGTGGTCGAGTTCGCCTCGATGGACGATCTGGAGCGGATCCTCGGCACGCTGGCCCCCGGTGAGGGGCCCGTCCTGGGGCAGACGCTGGCCGACGAGAAGAACGCAGACGAGTGAGCTGACGGCGCCGGCTTCAGGGCGGGCCGTGTTCCGGAGTCCATACCGGAACACGGCCCGCCCTTTGCTCTCTAGCGGTACCCGTGCCCGTAAAGGGTGGATACGATGCGTTCGGGTATGGCACGCATCCACGTGGAGACACCTCACACCGAGGAGAGGGCCATGCAATCGGTGAGCCGCATCGGACTGCTGGCGGCGGGGTTCGGCCTCGCGGCCGTCGGAGGATTCGTCGGTGGTCTGCTCAGGGAGCAGACGGCGCTGGCGGGGTTCCGTGGTGTGGCAGGCGAGAGAAGTGAGGACCTGGTTCCATGGGCCGTCGGCTCGTACCGCTCACGCTGGACAACCTTCCGGATCTCCCCAAGCGCTGCCGCTCCTGCGTCTTCTGGGAGCTCGACCCCGTCAGCGGCGAGGCCGCAGTAAAAGCGGGGCGGCCCGAACTGGAGAAGGAAGCCTGGATCTCGGCGGTACTTCTGGAGTGGGGGTCCTGCGGGCGGGTCGTCTATGTCGACGAGGTGCCGGTGGGCTTCGTGATGTACGCCCCGCCGGCCTATGTGCCGCGCTCCACAGCCTTTCCCACCAGTCCGGTGTCCGCGGATGCGGTGCAGCTGCTGACCGCATGGTTGATTCCCGGATACCAGGGGCAGGGGCTGGGCCGGGTGATGGTCCAGACGGTCGCCAAGGACCTCATCCAGCGGGGCTTCAAGGCCATCGAGGCATTCGGTGATGCCCGCTGGACCGAGCCGGCGTGCGTGCTGCCGGCGGATCATCTCCTCGCGGTGGGCTTCAAGACCGTACGGCCCCACCCGCGCTTTCCGCGCCTGCGCCTGGAGTTGCGGACCACGATGTCCTGGAAGGAAGACGTCGAGCTGGCGTTGGACCGTCTGCTGGGAGCCGTCCAGAAGGAGCCCGCGCTGCGGCCGCTGTGAGGCAGACCGTTTCACGTGAAACATGCAACGGGCCCGTCCCCCTCAAGGGACGGGCCCGTTTCACGTGAAACAAGTGCAGAACTCAGGCGAGGAAGTCCGCCAGGTCGCGCTCGATCGCGCCCTTCGGCTTGGCGCCGACGATGGTCTTCACGACCTCGCCGCCCTGGTAGACGTTCATGGTCGGGATCGACATGACGCCGTACTTGGCGGTGGTCGCCGGGTTCTCGTCGGTGTTCAGCTTGGCGATGACGATCTCGTCATGCTCGGCGGCAATGGCCTCCAGGGACGGGGCGACCTGGCGGCACGGGCCGCACCAGGTGGCCCAGAAGTCCACGAGGACGGGCTTGTCGCTCTTGAGGACGACCTCTTCGAAGTTGTCGTCCGTGACGGTCACCGTGGCGCCGGCCATGGCAGTCTCCTTAATGGGTGGGTGGTGATGAAGCGGGGGTGCGCAGGTCAGACGGAGGCGATCTTCTCGGGCTCGGCGGCCACCTCACCGTCCTGCTGCGCGGCGAGGAACCGCTCGGCGTCGAGGGCGGCGGAGCAGCCCGTGCCGGCCGCGGTGATCGCCTGGCGGTAGGTGTGGTCGACCACATCGCCGGCGGCGAAGACACCCGACAGGTTCGTACGCGTGCTGGGCGCGTCGACCTTGAGGTAGCCATCGTCGTCAAGCTTCAGCTGGCCCTTGAACAGCTCGGTCCGCGGGTCGTGGCCGATCGCGATGAACAGGCCCGTCACGGGGAGCTCGGCGGTCTCGCCGGTCTTGACGTTGCGCAGCGTCAGGCCCGCGAGCTTGTTCTCGCCGTGGATCTCGGCGACCTCGCTGTCCCAGATGAACTTGATCTTCGGGTCGGCGAAGGCGCGCTCCTGCATGGCCTTGCTGGCACGCAGCGTGTCGCGGCGGTGGACGACCGTGACCGACTTGGCGAAGCGGGAGAGGAAGGTGGCCTCCTCCAGCGCGGTGTCGCCGCCGCCGATGACGGCGATGTCCTGGTCCTTGAAGAAGAACCCGTCACAGGTGGCGCACCAGGAGACGCCGCGGCCGGACAGCTCGTCCTCACGGGGCAGGCCGAGCTTGCGGTGCTGGGAGCCGGTGCTGACGATGACGGACTTCGCGCGGTGCACAGTGCCCGCAGAATCGGTGACGGTCTTGATCTCCTGGGAGAGATCCACCGCGATGACGTCGTCCGGCACAAGCTCGGCGCCGAAGCGCTCCGCCTGGGCGCGCATGTTGTCCATGAGGTCCGGCCCCATGATGCCCTCGCGGAATCCGGGGAAGTTCTCCACGTCGGTGGTGTTCATCAGCGCGCCTCCGGCGGTGACGGCACCTTCGAAGACCAGCGGCTTCAGGGACGCGCGGGCGGTGTAGAGCGCTGCGGTGTAGCCCGCGGGCCCGGAGCCGATGATGATCACGTTGCGGACGTCGCTCACGGGTGTCTTCCTTGTCTCTGCCGACTGCTTGCTGGGGCTCTCGGAACTCTCACCCCACCCAACGGATCCTACGGGGCAAGCATTCCCGGAGTGTCACAGCGCACTACCCGTCGTTCAGTCTCGCGGGTACGAGTGCGACAGCAGTACCTTTCCGGGACTCGGCGGCGTGGCGGAGACACATGAGGAAGCGACCACATAGGCCGAGACGCGCTGTGCATTCGCAGGATCCGGCAGCACGACGAGGTAGGCGTCCTTGCCCTGATAGCGGGTGTGGCTGGAGGCAAGCGGCGCTTCCGGGCGCCCGACGCCCAGGCGGACACACGACGGAATGGTGTCGGCGGAGCCTCGTAGCGGCGTCTCGGGGGAGCTGCGGGCACCGATGCCCGGCGACTTGTGCGGGCTTTTCGGCTTCGAGGCGAGCAGGGCCTGGACATGTGAGCCGAGGCTCGCGGCGGTCAGCCCGCCCGGCCCCCCTGTGGCCTTCTCTGCGGTGGCCGTGGGCCGGTTCGGATGGTCTGCCTGGGTGCCGTCCAGGGCGACGTTCTGGATGAGGAGACCGCCGAAGCTGAGGACCGCCGCGGCGGCCGCGGTGCCCAGCAGAACACGGGGCCAGCGCCGCGCGCGGGAGGAGCGGCCGCTCGGCGTCCGGCGGCCCGGACCGGTAGCGCCCCGCGGCCGCCCGGCGGGTCGGGTGGCCGGGGCCGGGGCGCTGGGAGCCTCGATGTCGGTTTCACGTGAAACACGGACCGGGGCGGTGACCGTTTCACGTGAAACAGCCACCCCGGCCCCTGCGGTGGTGCGGTCCAGCAGCGCCTCAGCCGCGAGTGCGGCATCGATGCGCCCGGCGACATCGGCCGGCATCCGTGTCGGGCCCGGCAGCGTGCCGAGAAGGCCCCGGATCTCTTCCAGGGAGGCGTAGACGTCGTCGCACAGCGCGCAGGTGGCGAGATGGCCGCGCAGGTCCGCCGTGCGGGAGGGGGAGAGCAGTCCATCCGTGAGGTCGGAGATCTCGGAGACCTCCGGGTGCTCATCCGTGCCGGTCGTCGACGTCACGCTCGCCCACCTCCGCCCTTCACGGCACCTGTGTCGTTGGGTCCTGCCGTCGGTGGGACGGATGTCCCCTGCGCCCGGTTCCTTCCCCGGCTTGTGGGTTTGCTACCCCCGCCGTCAGCGCGCAGATGGGTGACCAACGGAAGGAGCCGGGCACGGCCTCGTGCGCAGCGGCTTTTCACCGTTCCGGTCGGGATGTCGAGGATCTCGGCGGCCTCCGCCACGGGGTAGCCCTGCATATCGACGAGGACCAGCGCGGCACGCTGCTCCTCGGGCAGGGTGCGCAGGGCGCGGAACAGCTCGCGGTGGAGGTCTTCGCGCTCGGCGGGTGCCTCGGCCGATTCCTCGGGCTCGAGGAGCTGCTCCAGCCGCTCCGTTTCGGCGACCGGTGAGGTGCGCCGGGAGGCGGCCTTGCGAGCCCGGTCCAGGCAGGCGTTGACCGTGATGCGGTGCAGCCAGGTCGTCACGGCGGACTGGCCGCGGAAGGTGTGGGCGGCGCGATAGGCGGAGACCAGCGCATCCTGCACGGCGTCGGCGGCTTCCTCGCGGTCACCCAGGGTGCGCAATGCCACGGCCCAGAGCCGGTCGCGGTGCCGCCGGACGATCTCCCCGAAAGCATCGGGGTCGCCCTTTACATGCAGCGCAAGGAGATCGGCGTCGGTTGGTATCGAAGCCTTGTCGCTGTCGGTGGACACGGGCCCCCCGGCCGTAGCTGCCTGATCTCGGTCCCATTGAAGCCCGCCAGGTCAGGAAAGTAAATGCGGGGCTTCGGCCAGATATCCGGCCGGAGCCCCGCTCACTGTCCGCGACAGCGGTTGCTGTCACCGCCTGGTCAGTTGGCGAACGTCACCTCTGTCACACCCTGCTTGTATCCGGAATCGCTGAACTCGTCACCTGGCGCGTAGGGCATCGCGGTGATCCACGCGACGACGTAGCGGGCCTTCGCCGGCTGCTTCAGCTTCACCTTCGCGCTCGATCCCGAGGACTGGCCCGAACCGAGCTTCCGCATCGAGCTCAGCGGCTCGGACGGCGACAGCGAATCAGCCGCGTACAGCGTCACCGTGGTGTGATCACCGATGTAGTGCAACCCGATCGACGCGCTGCTTATCTGCTGCTTCGCACCGAGGTCGAAGACGAGGCCGACGCCCTGCTTGAAGGCCGGATTCAGGTCCGGGCCCTCGCGGTAGCTCTTGCTGCGCCAGTACGTGCCGGCATCCCCGTCGTGGCTGAGCCGCGCCTGATCCGGGTGCTGCGGCTGGCCGTCCGGGTAGTACTCCGCAGCATCCGCGATCTGGATCGGCTTGCCGGCCGGCTTCTTGTCCGTGCCGCTGCTGGTCTGCGAGTTCCCCGGGTCGTCCTGGTCCTTCTCCCGCTTCAGCAGCGTGTCCGCCAGCTGCCAGCTGCCCAGCCCCAGTGCGGCGATGAGCAGCGCGGAAACGGACCACTTCAGCGCCCGGCCGGTACGGCTCTGCAGCGGCGGCGGAGGCGTGGCAACCGGCTGCGTGGCCAGGCCGGACGGCCGGCTGTGCGTCGCCGGCTGCCGGTAGCTGCCCTGCTGGTAGCCCGTGCGCTGGTACGGCGGCGGGGTGCTGAACGCGGACTCCGGAGGGCGGATGCGCGGCATGGCCGCGACTGCCTTGGACAGTTCCTCCGGGGTGGTGCAGGGCTGCTCCTGACGGGATGCCGTGGCGCCGTCGTTGATCAGCGCGCGCATCGCGAGCTCGGACAGCCCACGGTGGACGCCGGCCCGCACCTGGTCGGGAGCGATCAGCCCGACGCCCTTGGGCAGGCCGGTCAGACCGTGGGCGTCGTTCTCGTAGGGCCAGCGCTGGGTCAGCGCGGCGTACAGCAGCGCCCCGATCGCCTCGGTGTCCGTGCGCTGCGGGTGCTCGCAGGTGATGCCACGCAGCGCCGCCATGACGGCCAGACCGCGGATGCGGTACTGCCCGGATTCCGTGCGCAGCACCGAGCCGGGGGTGATCCGCAGATGGGCCAGGCCCTCGCGGTGTGCGGCGGCCATGGCCTGGGAGACCTGGCTGACGAGCTGGTAGGCGTCGTGCGGTTCGAGCGGGCCGTTGGCGAGCACGGTGGTCAGCTCGGTGGCGTCCGGCAACCACTCGTGGACGACGTAGACGAGGTCGTTCTCCTCGACGGCGTCGAGGACCTGGACGAACCGGGGGTCGCCGAGCAGCGCCGAGGACCGGGCGGCGGAAAGCACCGGCCGGGCCCGCGGGTGGTCGGCGGGCAGGATGTGCACGCCCACGGCCCGGCGCAGCTTTTCGTCGACCGCACGCCAGCTGCTGAAGCCGTCCAGACGGGTGACGCACTCTTCGAGGCGGTAGCGTCTGGCGAGCTTGTGGCCGCTGTGCAGTTCCGGTGGCTGGGCCTCGGTCGCCTCGGCACGCTGCTCCTCGGCGCGTGCGGCGTCCTTTTCCCCGCCGGATACCTTCTCGGCCTTAGCACCGTCGTCCGTGGCCTTGCCCGCCTTGGCGGTCAGCGGTTCCTCACCGCTCGTGTCGGCCACGTCGACGGCAGCCGTGCTCCGTTCCGCCACCGTCGTTCCTGCCTCCCCATCCGTTGCAGGCTCAATGAGCCAAGACAATTGTGCCCACAGTCCGCCACTATGCACGACACACGGTGGCAGTCGATGGTTGTGCTCAATCAACGCCCAAGCTTTGACCGGACCATGCCGACCAGGGCGTTCATTTCCTCGATGCGCATTTTGCGTGCCGCCAGGTAGAACACGGCCAGCAGTGCGGCGGAACCGGCGACCAGGGCGGCCAGCGACCCGACGAAACCGCTGCCGAGCATCTGCATGATGGCGTACACCACGGCTCCGGAGACGATCGTGGCCGGGATGCTGGCACCGGCCAGCCGTGCGTAGGTCCGCACGACGTGAGCGGTGTCGAGATCCCCGTCCATGCGCTTGCCCAGGCGCCGCCAGGCCACGCCCACGCCGATGATGTAGGCCAGGCCGTAGGAGGCCGCCATGCCGACGACGGCCCAGCGCGCCGGCAGGATCAGGAAGCAGAGGCCGGAGGCCGCGGCGTTGACGGCCGCGACGATCACCGTGTTGTAGAAGGGGGTGCGGGTGTCCTCGTACGCGTAGAAGGCGCGCAGGACGACGTACTGCACCGAGAACGGGATCAGGCCGATGCCGAAGCCCATGAGCATGTAGCCCATCGGGATCCCGGCGCCGGAGGAGCCGTAGACCAGCGTGCACAGCGGGATGCCGAGGGAGAGGAAGCCGAACGAGATCGGGACGATCGCGACGGCGGAGGTGCGCAGGCCCTGCGACATGTCGTCCCGGACCGCCCCGGTGTCACCGTCGTGGGCGGAGCGCGCCAGCCGTGGCAGCAGGGCCGCCATCACGGAGACCGTGATGATCGCCTGCGGCATGTTCCAGATCAGCTGGGCGCTGGCGTAGGAGATGAAGCCGGTGCCGGGGTGCCCCTGCCGGTCGGCGGTTTTGCCGGCCCAGGTGGAGAGCTGGGTGACGACCAGGACGCCGGCCTGGTTGGCGAGGACGAACAGCACCGTCCACTTGGCCAGCTTGGCGGCCTTGCCCAGACCGTGGCCGCGCCAGTCGAAGCGCAGCCGGAGCTTGAAGTCGGCGTCGCGCAGGTACGGGATCATCGCCAGCGCCTGGACGACCAGCCCGAGCAGCGTGCCGATGCCCAGCAGCCGGATGCCCTCGTCGGGGATGGTGGTGACGCCGATGTGCGAGGTCTTCGCCGTGCCGTAGACCCAGATGAACAGGCCGAAGGTGGCGATCATGACGATGTTGTTGAGGACCGGGGTCCACATCATCGCGCCGAAGCGGCCGCGGGCGTTGAGGATCTGCCCCATCACCACGTGCAGACCCATGAAGAAGATCGTGGGGACGCAGTAGCGGGTGAAGGCGACGGCGACCTCGTTGGCCGCCGGGTCCCGTGAGATGTCGAACGAGACGAGCTTCACCAGGAGGGGCGCGGCGAACACCGCCAGCACCGTCAGCACGCCGAGGACCACGATGACCAGCGTCAGCAGCCGGTTGGCGTACGCCTCGCCGCCGTCGTCGTCCTCCTTCATGGCCCGCACGAGCTGCGGGACGAACACGGAGTTCAGACCGCCGCCGATGGTCAGGATGAAGATCATCGTCGGGAGCTGGTAGGCGACCTGCCAGGAGTCACCGAGCACCGCGCCGCCGAGCGCCGCGACGATCAGCGCGGAGCGGATGAAACCCGTGAGACGGGAGACCATCGTGCCCGCGGCCATCACCGCACTGGACTTGAGCAGGCCGGAGGCGCGGCCCCCGGAGGGCTTGCCGGCCGCCGCCACGGGGGCGGGCTCCGGCGCCGGCTGCGGCGGTACGACCTCCGGGCCGGGCGCCGTACCGGGCACGGCGGCACCGACGGACGGACCGACCGGGGCCGGGCGCTGGGAGTCGTAGGGCTGCTGGTCGCGGTAGAGGTGCGCGAAGGCGTCAGCTTCCGGGTGCCCGTCCCCGGACTGGTTCCTCAGCTCGTCGACGCCCACCAGCTGCGTCGTCGGGGTGTCCTCGCCGTACGGGGCATTGCGGGCCGGACCCTGCGGGCCGCGCGGCGGAGCCGAGGCCCACAGCTGTGGGTCGGGTGCCTGCCGGCCGGCGGCGGGCTGCTGGTACTGCGGGGGCGCGGCGTGCCCCGGGGGCGGCTGCGCGGCGCGGTCGTAGAGCGCCTCGGTCACCGGATCCTGGGCCGTCGGGTCCTGCGCGCGGTGCGGGTCGTGGCGGTAGGCGTCCTGCAGATAGGGGTCCTGATCCGCTGGGAACTGGGGCGTCGCAGGGACCGGCCCCGTGGGGTCGCCATTGGCGCCCCGGCCCCGGTCACCGTCGTACGGCGCATTCATCGCTGCCCCACCTCATCCGTCGCCGGCCATCCGGCCCCGCCATATATCAACGGTCCACTTTCTCACCTGAGCCGGACGGGTCGGAGCTTTCCGAACCGGTGTCCGGCGTGGGGTCACTCGGCTGCTCGGGAGCGTCTCCGTCCGTGCCGCCGTTGTCTCCGTCCGTGCCCGTGTCGCCGTCGGAGCCGTCCTCGGCGGGCCGGTTACCGGCCCGCTTGCGCTGGAGGTAGATCCGTACGCCGGCCAGGACGAGCAGCAGCACACCGCCCGCGATGACGAGCATCACTGTGGCGGTGATCTCCGTGACGTTCACCTGGAACGTCATGGGCTCACCGTAGGGCTTTCCGTCCGCCGTGTAGAGCTGGGCGGTGACCCACGCGCGACCGTTGGCGTTGGCCGTGGTGTCGAACTTGAACGACTGGCTGTGCCCGCCGTCCACGGTGATCTGCTGCGACTTTCCCGCGTCCAGACGGTTGGGCTGGGAGGAGGTCAGCTTCAGCGTCATGTTCTTGACGCCCTGGACCAGGTTGTTCTGGACCGTCACCGGAATCGTGGCGCTGCGCCCGGAGAGCGTGGCATCCGACTTCTGGATCAGGTGGACCTTCTTGGTGAGCCCGTCGAGGTAGTTGCGTACCGAGTGACGGAACGCCGACGCACCGGAGTCGTGGCCCCGCCACTGCGTCGACATCTCGCGCATCATGGCGTTCCCGAACGGCGTCACCACCCGCTCCGGCTGGGCCAGGATGACCTGGAAGTCGTCCAGCGATGCCTGGGTGCCCTGGATCTGCCGGAACGCCTCGATGGGGAGCTCCTGCCTGCGCAGGGAGGCCGGGTAGACGGCGCCGCTCGGCACGCGGCGGCTGGCGGTGGGGTCGGGCTTGGCCTTGGCCGCGGCGCTGAGGTTCACCGACTGGGTCCAGCGGCCGGACTCCTCCAGCTCCCGCAGCGCGGTGGCCATCGCCTGGGCCTGGCTGACCGACGGCATGCGCTGCGGCGCGACGACGATGCTGCGCTGCCGGTCGGGGTCCTGGAGGTTGACCATCTGGGTCTGGGCGAGGAATTCCTGCACAGCGTGGGAGGCGCCCCCGGCCTGTGCCATATCGCCGTCGAAGGTCCGGGAGAGCGTGGCGTCCGACACGATCGCGGTGTTGCCGCCGCCGATCGGGCGGGCCGCCGTCGGGGTGTAGGACAGCCGGCCGTTCTCCCGGAGGCTGTCACTGCGGGTGATCACGTTGTGCGCGCCGGCCGAGGTGGCCACATCGACGACGGAGGAGTCGATCGCGCCGTCGGCGGGCCACGCGAAGTCCGTGCGCGGCTTCACACCGAGGATCGTGTCCACGGTCTTGTCGGCGAGGTCGGTGGCCGGGCCGAGGTGGCTGAGCGCGCTGGGCACGCCCTTGCCGTGGTGGGCGAGCGAGGCCAGGTCGGGGTCACCGAACGGCAGCGCGACGACCTCGTGCGTCTTGACCGCCTCTTCGAGGTCGTGCAGCCACTGCTTGGCGACCGCCTGGTTCTTGCCCATGGGGCCGTCCGGGCCGTTGATCCGGTAGGACTTGGTCATCGCGTCGACGGTGGCGAGCAGGTCGGGGTCGATGACGAAGGTCACCGGCAGGTTCTTGCTGAGCGCGACCATCTGCTGCAGCCGGCCGCCGGGGGCGAGCTCGGCCGCGAGGTCGTCGTTGCGGAACACCGGGGTCTGCTGGGCGTCGGCGTCCGTCTCGGCGGTGAGGTGGGTGGAGGAGACCAGCGGCCACAGGTACGTGAGCTGCGTCTTCTTGCCGGCGTCTGCGGTCTGCCAGGGCAGGAACGTCCGGTCGATGCCGAGGACCTGCTCGTAGGGATCCGCCTGCGAGCGTCCTGACAGGGAGATACCGAGCTGATACACACCGTCGTCGGAGAGGTTGAGGTCCTTGGCCGGGACGCTGAGGCTGAAGGGGCGGCTGACGCCGGGCTCCAGCTTGTCGATCTTCTCCTTGTGTCCCTTGACCTCCGGACCGTCCACCCCCGGCAGATAGCCGGTGGTGCGGTGCGACATCGCCTCGATGGCGCTCCGGCTGCCCAGGGCGTCGCCCCGGTGCATGCCGACGTGCGCGTCGGTGATCGTGCTCCGGCTGTCGTTGGTGAGGGTGCCGGACACCGTGACCGTGTCGCCCTTGGTGGGCGTGGTCGGGGTCATCGAGTCGATGGTGACGTCGACCGAGTGGGAACCGCTCGGGGCGGCCTGGGCGGCGGGAGCATGCGGCATCTGGAGCAGCCCCATGAGAAGGGGTGCTCCGGTGAGCAGTGTCACAGTCCTTCGCAGCCATCGACCACGCGGCCGTTCAGTCACCTGGAACCCTGCCGCCTCGGCCACGCGCTCGCCCGTCCCTCGTCGTAGTCGTCAGTGGTCGTCGGAATGTGCGTCCACGAATGGTAACGAGGCCCGGCGCGCCTGAGTGCCGGGGACTGCTCCACATGATCGCGGAGCGGGCGGCACCACGACCGTCCTGTCCCCTTTATTACGTGACGCCTCGTGCTGCGCGGCCACGTACCCTGTTCTGTTGTGCCGAACGCCAACAATGACCTCCCCACCCCGCACGCCGAGCGGACGCCGCAGTCGACGAACGCGCTGAACCATGTGCAGCGGCGCGCCGTGAGCGAACTGCTGCGGGTATCCCCCGTCGCGGATGATCTGGCCCGCCGATTCCAGGAGGCCGGGTTCACGCTTGCCCTGGTCGGCGGCTCGGTGCGGGATGCGCTGCTCGGCCGGCTCGGCAATGACCTGGACTTCACCACGGACGCCCGCCCCGAGGACGTCCTGAAGATTGTCCGGCCGTGGGCGGACGCGGTCTGGGAGGTCGGCATCGCCTTCGGCACGGTCGGTTGCAAGAAGGACTCGTTCGACATCGAGGTCACGACCTACCGTTCCGAGGCGTACGACCGCACCTCGCGCAAGCCTGAGGTGTCCTACGGCGACTCCATCGAGGACGACCTCGTCCGCCGGGACTTCACGGTGAACGCCATGGCGGTGCTGCTGCCGGAGAAGGAGTTCGTCGATCCGCACGGTGGACTGGAGGACCTGGCCGGGCGGGTGCTGCGGACGCCGGGGACGCCGGAGGAGTCGTTCTCGGACGATCCGCTGCGGATGATGCGTGCGGCCCGTTTCGCCGCTCAGCTGGACTTCGAGGTCGCCGCCGACGTGGTCGCCGCGATGAAGGCGATGTCGGACCGCATCGAGATCGTCTCCGCGGAGCGCGTACGGGACGAGCTGAACAAGCTGATCGTCGCGCCCTACCCGCGCAAGGGCCTGCGGCTGCTGGTCGACTCCGGCCTGGCCGACCGGGTCCTGCCCGAGCTGCCGGCCCTGCGGCTGGAGAGTGATGAGCATCACCGGCACAAGGATGTCTACGAGCACTCGCTGACCGTCCTGGAGCAGGCGATGGATCTCGAAGAGGACGGGCCCGATCTGGTGCTGCGGCTCGCGGCCCTGCTGCACGACATCGGCAAGCCCAGGACGCGCCGCTTCGAGAAGGACGGCCGGGTCTCGTTCCACCATCACGAGGTGGTCGGGGCAAAGATGGTCAAGAAGCGTATGGCCGCCCTGAAGTACTCGAACGACATGATCAAGGACGTCTCGCTGCTGGTGGAGCTGCATCTGCGCTTCCACGGTTATGGAACCGGCGAGTGGACGGACTCCGCGGTCCGCCGTTACGTGCGTGACGCCGGCCCGCAGCTGGAGCGGCTGCACAAGCTGACCCGTTCCGACTGCACCACCCGCAACAAGCGCAAAGCCGCTGCCCTGTCGCGCGCCTATGACGGGCTGGAAGAGCGCATCGCGCGGCTGCAGGACCAGGAAGAGCTGGATGCCATCCGTCCCGACCTGGACGGCAACGACATCATGGAGATCCTGGGTATCCGCCCGGGGCCCGAGGTCGGCAAGGCGTACAAGCAGATGCTGGAGCTCCGGCTGGAGCACGGCCCCATGGAGCGGGAAGCGGCGGTCGCGGCTCTGAAGGAGTGGTGGGCGACGCAGGGCTGATGTTTCACGTGAAACGGGCGGTCGAGAGGCCGTCATGTTTCACGTGAAACATGGCACAGAAGACGGCAGGGGCGGGGTTTCACGTGAAACACCGCCCCTGCCGTCTTCGGGTGGGCGCGTGGCCGCGTTACTTCACGGGCGTCAGGCAGAGCACCATGGCGGTGTCGGCCCGCCTGCGACGGTGCACGGTCTTGACGTAGGCGTCCTCTCCGGCGGAGCACACGGACGGGTCCGAGGTGCCGTCGTGCACCTTGGACACCTTGTACTGGGCACCCCCGCCGCTGCAGTCGACCACTTCGAGACCGTCGTCGAGCGCGCTGCTGGACTTCTTCACGCAGTCACCGGCCTCGGCGTTGCCGGCGTCGTTCAGGCTGGTGAGCCAGAAGAACGCGAAGGTTCCCAGGACGAAGACGACGCCGATGGCCTTCAGAATCGTCTTCGGCGAACGGTTCTTCGCGGGCCGCGGCGGGGGCCCGGGAGGTCCGCTCTGCATGTACGGCTGCTGCGCCGGCGCGGGGTAGCCCTGCTGCGGCTGACCGTATGGGGCCTGCGGCTGCTGGGGATAGGCGTAGCCACCCTGAGGCTGGCCGTAAGGGGCCTGGGGTGCAGGCGGCCCCGGTGGGTACGGGCCCTGACCGTAGGGCTGCTGACCGTAAGGCTGCTGTCCGTAGGGTGGCTGACCGTATGGACCGGCGCCGGGCGGCGGCATGCTCATGGAACTCCCCCGATTTTGTTGTGTACAGGCTCGTGTTGGACGCCCGTAAGGTATCCGGTCCGGGTGACGCGTCGAGAGCCGGATCACCCGGGCCGCGAGGGGGCCGTACCTAACTCCGTCTGAACCGGACCAATGCGGCGGCGACCGCCGCGTAGAGCACGGTCACCGTGAGGAGCAGAGCGGTTGAGCGTCCGTCGGGCGGCAGCATGAGGGCGGCGACCGCGGCGGCGCCCACGAAGGCCACGTTGAACAGCACGTCGTAGAGGGCGAAGATGCGGCCGCGGAAGGCGTCGTCGACCGACGACTGGACCACCGTGTCCGTGGAGATCTTGGTCCCCTGGGTGCCGAGACCGAGGACGAAGGCCGCGGCCAGCATCGGTCCCGGCTCGAAGAACAGGCCGAGGGCCGGGACCAGTACCGCGCCCAGGGCGGCACAGCACGCGATCCAGCCGAAGGCGGTGAACCGCGCGACCGCCCACGGCGTGACCACGGCGGCCATGAAGAAGCCCGCGCCGGACACCAGGACGGTGATCCCGAGCAGGGCCAGGCCCTCGGCTTCGGTGTCCGCCCAGGAGTACCGGCAGAGCATCAGCACCGAGACCGTCAGCGCGCCGTAGCAGAACCGGATCACGGTCATCGCGGTCAGCGCACGGGCCGGAGTACGCCGCTCGGCAAGGTGGCGCAGCCCTTCGACGAGACCCCGCACGGTGCTCAACAGGGCTTCGCGCAGCTGCGGTTGGAGACCCGCCGGGTCCGGCCCGAGCAGCTGAGGTGTCATCCGCAGCGCGGTGAGCGCCGAGCAGAAGTACAGGGCCGCGGCGAGCAGCACGACGAACGTGTCCACGTGCGGGCCGGCCAGCCGGACGGCGAACGCGAGCCCGCCGCCGGCCGTGGCGGCGAGCGTTCCGGCCGTCGGGGCGAGGGAGTTGGCCATGACCAGCCGCGGTCCGCCGTCGACGACTCGCGGGAGGGCCGCGGAGAGACCGGCCAGTACGAAGCGGTTCACCGCGGTCACCGCGAGGGCCGAGGCGTAGAAGAGCCAGTCGGCCACCTTCCCCACGATCAGCGTCGCGGTCACCAGGGCCAGCAGCGACCGCAGCAGGTTGCCGTACAGCAGGACCTGCCGACGCCGCCAGCGGTCGAGCAGCACACCGGTGAACGGGCCGAGGAGCGAGTACGGCAGCAGCAGGATCGCCATGGCGGAGGCGATGGCCGCGGGCGAGGTCTGTTTCTCGGGTGAGAAGACGACGAAGGCGGCGAGCGCGACCTGGAAGACGCCGTCAGCCGCCTGGGACAGAAGCCGTGCCGCAAGCAGCGACCGGAAGTCGCGTAGCCGGAGTAATACGCGGAGATCGCGCACAGCATGCATGAGGAACAGCCTCACACAGCCCGCAGGCCCCCGGGTGGAATACCCGGGGGCCTGCGAAGGGAGGTGGGGACGGGCGCCTCAGCGCTCGACCTCGCCGTTGATGAACTTCTCGACGTTCTCCCGGGCCTCGTCGTCGAAGTACTGCACCGGCGGCGACTTCATGAAGTACGAGGAGGCGGAGAGGATCGGGCCACCGATGCCCCGGTCCTTGGCGATCTTCGCGGCGCGCAGCGCGTCGATGATGACGCCCGCGGAGTTCGGGGAGTCCCAGACCTCGAGCTTGTACTCGAGGTTCAGCGGGACGTCGCCGAAGGCGCGGCCCTCAAGGCGGACGTACGCCCACTTGCGGTCGTCCAGCCAGGCCACGAAGTCCGAGGGACCGATGTGGACGTTGTCCTCGCCCAGCTCGCGGTCGCGGATCTGGGAGGTGACGGCCTGCGTCTTGGAGATCTTCTTGGACTCCAGGCGCTCACGCTCGAGCATGTTCTTGAAGTCCATGTTGCCGCCGACGTTCAGCTGCATCGTGCGGTCCAGGATGACGCCCCGGTCCTCGAAGAGCTTGGCCATCACGCGGTGCGTGATCGTGGCGCCCACCTGCGACTTGATGTCGTCGCCGACGATCGGGACACCGGCCTCGGTGAACTTGTCCGCCCACTCCTTGGTGCCGGCGATGAAGACCGGGAGGGCGTTGACGAAGCCCACCTTGGCGTCGATGGCGCACTGGGCGTAGTACTTCGCGGCGTCCTCGGAGCCGACAGGGAGGTAGCAGACCAGGACGTCGGCCTTGGTGTCCTTGAGGACCTGGACGATGTCGACCGGGGCCTCGGCGGACTCCTCGATGGTCTGGCGGTAGTACTTGCCCAGCCCGTCGAGGGTGTGGCCGCGCTGGACCTGGACGCCGGCGTGCGGCACGTCGCAGATCTTGATGGTGTTGTTCTCGCTGGCGCCGATGGCGTCCGCCAGGTCGAGGCCGACCTTCTTGGCGTCGACGTCGAAGGCGGCGACGAACTCGACGTCACGCACGTGGTAGTCGCCGAACTGCACGTGCATGAGGCCGGGCACGCGGCTCTTCGGGTCGGCGTCCTTGTAGTACTCGACGCCCTGTACCAGCGAGGCGGCGCAGTTGCCCACGCCGACGATGGCTACGCGAACCGAACCCATTCCGGTTGCTCCCTGTGTTCTCGATGAGGCTCTGCGCGGCAGAACCTCATGTGGTGGTGTCATCGGACGGATCCGGCCGGGAACCACCCCGGTGCCGGGGCAGGCCGCCCGTATCTCCTGACTGGTTCTTGTGCTGCGCTGCGGGACCCGGTGCGCGCTGATCGCGCCCGGCGCGTTCGCTCTCGATGAGCTCGTTCAACCAACGGACCTCACGCTCCACGGACTCCATGCCGTGGCGTTGCAGCTCGAGGGTGTAGTCGTCCAGCCGCTCGCGGGACCTGGCCAACGAGGTACGCATCTTCTCCAGGCGCTCCTCCAGCCGGCTGCGGCGGCCCTCCAGCACGCGCATCCGTACGTCCCGCGACGTCTGACCGAAGAACGCGAAGCGGACGCCGAAGTGCTCGTCCTCCCACGCATCCGGCCCGGAGTGAGCGAGCAGTTCCTCGAAGTGTTCTTTGCCCGCTGCGGTCAATCGGTAGACGATCTTGGCCCGGCGCCCCGTCAGAGCCGCGGCGGAAGCGCCCTCCGGGGCGCTGTCCGTCTCCTCGATGAGCCAGCCGTTCGCGACCAGCGCCTTGAGGCACGGATAGAGGGTGCCATAGCTGAACGCACGGAAGACCCCGAGCGAGGTGTTGAGCCGTTTTCGCAGCTCGTAGCCGTGCATCGGGGACTCGCGGAGCAGACCCAGGACGGCGAATTCGAGGATGCCGGAGCGTCTGCTCATCCTTCGCCTCCCTGGGCCGGTGCGTTCTTTATGCCGTGCTGATGTATCGATTCGATACATCCAGACGATAGAACGGCCACCTGGGCGGAACAAGCGGGGTGACGGTGAACGGCGTCACATCACCGATTCGTACGAGCCAAGCTGACTGATTTGGAGTGAATTTCAACGCTGGGCAGGTTTTGGCCGTGCGTAGTCTGTGCGGCATGCAGACTGCCGGGAACCGTGGGCCGATATCTGGCGTCCCCGTCCTCGGTGTAGTGCGGCCCACGCCTCCGGCGTGGTCCGCGCATCGGGGGGACCTGAAGACAACTGCCGCCTTCAGGCGACGAGATAGCGCGCCTGCCCGAGGAGTATCCGTTCCATGAGCGAGCACCGTCGCAAACCGCCACAACCGCAGAGTGGCGGACGTGCCGCGGCCCGACGCGCCGCACAGCAGCCATCGGGGCGTCGTGCTGCGCCTTCGCATGGCTCCGCCGCCGATCACACCTCTTATTCCGATTCCGATCCGTCCGGGCAGGATTTCCGGCCGGGCGGGCGCGCGGAAGCCCGTAGAGCCGCTCAGCGTGGTGGCCGACGCCGGACGTCCGACGCTGCGGCGATGGGTGCCGGGGGCGGCGCCGGCGGCCGGGGTGGCGGAGGCCGCGGCGGTGGCGGCCGCGGCGGCGGTGGCCCGGAGGGCGGCCGCGGGCGCGGAAGAGGCAGTGGGAAGCCCGCCAAGCGTCGTCTGATCGATTACCCGCGGGCCAACCGTGTCGGCTGGCGGCGCTTCGTACCGTCCTGGAAGCAGGTCGCCAGCCTGTGCATCGGGTTCGCCGGTCTGATCGTGGGCGTCTCCGGTGTGGCGCTGGCGCTGGTGAACGTGCCCAACGAGAGCGATGCCGCCAAGTCGCAGAACAACGTCTACCTCTGGGCCAACGGCAAGATCATGGCGCGCGACGGTGAGACGAACCGGCAGAACGTCAACATAAACGAAATCCCGAAGTCCATGCAGGATGCAGCGATCTCCGCGGAGAACGCTTCCTTCCGCACGGACTCGGGTGTGGACCCGATGGGTATCGCCCGCGCCGTGCTGAACATGGCCCGGGGCGGCGAGACCCAGGGTGGCTCGACCATCACGCAGCAGTACGTGAAGAACGCGATGCTGAGCCAGGAGCAGACCCTTGACCGCAAGTTCAAGGAGCTGTTCATCGCGATCAAGGTCGGCTGGTCCAAGTCCAAGAACGAGATCCTCCAGGGCTACCTCAACACCAGCTACTACGGTCGTGGTGCCTACGGCATCCAGGCGGCGGCGCAGGCGTACTACGGCAAGGACGCGAAGAAGCTGACGCCGGACGAGGGCGCCTTCCTCGCCACCGTGCTGAAGGGCGCGAACCTGTACGACCCGGCGGGCGGCACCGGCCCCGGGGCCACGAAGGCGGAGAACACCAAGCGGGCCAAGGCGCGGTGGTCCTGGATCCTGGACCGCGAGGTCGCCAACAACCTCCTGTCGAAGGCGCAGCGGGCCAAGTACACCAAGTTCCCGATGCCCAAGCCGCCCAAGCCGGTGGCCAGCAAGAGCGGCCAGATCGGCTACTTGATGGACACCGCGAAGAAGTACGTGCTGAAGCACGCGAAGATCTCGGAGGCCCGGTTCGACAAGGGCGGCTACACGATCCGGACGACCTTCGACGAGAAGAAGACCAAGGAGCTCACCGACGCGGTCAAGAAGGTCGACAAGCGGTACATCGACCCCAAGAAGCGCGCGAAGGACAAATACGTGCAGTTCGGTGGCGCTTCCGTGGTGCCGGGCGACGGCAAGATCGTCGCGCTGTACGGCGGTGAGGGCTACGACAAGGGTCACTTCAGCAACAACGCCGACACCTTCGGTGTGCCGGTCGGCTCGACCTGGAAGCCGTTCGTGCTCGCCGCGGCGATGAAGTACGGCACGCCTCAGACGCGTCCCCAGGGCCTGTCGCCGGACAGCCGCTACAACGGCAACCCTCACCTCAAGGTGAAGGACGCCGAGGGGAACTACGTACTGAAGCGGGACAACTCGCCCTTCTACCAGGAGAACGAGAGCAACCACCGCTGGGGCTACATCAGCCTGTACAAGGCGATGGAGCAGTCCGTGAACACGCCGTACGTCCAGCTGGGCATGGACGTCGGCATGGACAAGGTCCGGGACATGGCGGAGGCCGCCGGTATCTCGGAGGGCAGCTTCGACAAGAACCTCAACCCGTCCTTCGCGCTGGGCACCTCCACCCCGAGCGCGATCCGCATGGCCGATGCCTATGCGACGTTCGCCGAGTCGGGGACGAAGGTCGAGCCGTACTCGGTGACCAAGGTGACGTCCGAGGGCATAGACCTGCCGGGCTTCGAGAAGCCGAAGCAGGAGACGGCGATGGACTCCAACATCGCCAACAACGTGACCAAGGTGCTGCAGAACGTCATCCAGAACGGCACGGCGAAGGAAGCCCGGCGGCTGGGTATGCCGGCGGCGGGCAAGACCGGCACCACCGACGAGAACAAGTCGGCCTGGTTCGTCGGCTACACCAAGCAGCTCTCGACGGCCATCACGATGTTCCGTGAGGACGCCCAGAATCCGCGTCAGCTGTCCATGAACGGTGTCGGTGGCTTCGACTCGATCCACGGTGGTGCGCTGCCCACCGAGGTGTGGACCGAGTACATGCTGCAGGCCATGAACGGCGTGAGCGCGGAGCAGTTCCCGGCGGCTCTCCCCATCGGGCAGAAGGGGGACGAGGCCGGAATGCCGTCTCCGACGCCGACGCCCACGCCGTCGGACACTCCGTCGCAGACGCCGTCGAGCTCTCCCAGCGATTCCCCGTCCCCGACGAACTCTCCGAGCCCGAACCCGACCGACACCTGTTCCCCGTGGGACGTCAACTGCCGGAACACCGGTGGGACGGGCAACACCGGAGGCAACGGCAACGGCGGTGGGAACGGCGGACCGGGCGGCGGACCGGGCGGCGGCACCGGCGGCACGAGTCCGACGCCCAACCCGACGGACGCGAACGGCGGTGGAGGCATCTTCGGTGGCCCCACCGGCTAGGACCGTCGACCGTTTCACGTGAAACGTTGGCCTGTTTCACGTGAAACACGGCGCTACGAAGCCCCTGTCCGGCTTGACCGGGCGGGGGCTTCGCCACGTTCTGCGCGGGGCCGTACGGCAGGATGGGGCCATGACGAGCGCGCGACAGGACGAGCCGGTACGGCCGACGAAGCGGGACGAGGTGGCGGCGGCCGGCAGTGAGCTCGTCGGTGGGCCGATCGGCCGACGCGCCCTGCTCGGCACGCACTGGCTGACGCCGGTGCGGATCATCGCGCTCGTCGCCATCGGGATGTTCGCGCTCGGCATGGTGCAGAAGCTGCCCTGCTACAACGGTGGCTGGTTCTTCGGCGCGACGAGCCAGTACACCCACGCCTGCTACTCCGACATCCCGCACCTGTACGCGGGCCGGGGCTTCGCCGACGGGCTGATCCCGTACTTCGACCGGCTGCCCGGCGACATGGAGTACCTCGAATACCCCGTCCTGACCGGCGTCTTCATGGAGGTGGCCTCCTGGCTGACGCCGCACGGCGGGGACCTCCAGTCCCGTGAACAGATCTATTGGCTGGTCAACGCCGGCATGCTGATGATCTGCGCGGCCGTCATCGCGGTGTGCGTCACCCGGACCCACCGGCGGCGCCCCTGGGACGGCCTCCTCGTCGCCCTGGCGCCTGCCGCCGCCCTCACCGCCACCATCAACTGGGACCTGCTGGCGGTCGCCCTGACCGCCGCCGGGATGCTCATGTGGTCACGCAGCCGGCCGCTGGCGGCGGGTGTCCTGATCGGGCTGGCGACCGCGGCGAAGCTGTACCCGGTGCTGTTGCTCGGTCCGCTGCTGGTGCTGTGCTGGCGCGCCGGCGCCTGGCGCGCGTACGGGAAGGCAGTGGCCGGAGCGGTGGTGTCCTGGCTGGTGGTGAACCTGCCGGTGATGATCACGCACGATGCGACGGGGTTCCACATCCGGGAGGGCTGGGCGAAGTTCTACACCTTCAGCCAGGAACGGCCCATCGACTTCGGGTCGGTCTGGCTGCTGATCTCGCAGCGCACCGGGGATCCCCTGGAGAACGCCAACACCTACGCCACGCTGCTGATGATCCTCGGCTGCGGCGCGATCGGGCTGCTCACCCTCTACGCTCCGCGCCGCCCGCGGTTCGCCCAGCTCGCCTTCCTCGTCGTCGCGCTGTTCATCCTCACCAACAAGGTCTACTCGCCGCAGTACGTCCTGTGGCTCACCCCGCTCGCCGTGCTGGCCCGGCCGCGCTGGCGGGACTTCCTGGTCTGGCAGACCTGCGAGGTCATGTACTTCCTCGGCATCTGGATGTACCTCGCCTACACCGGCAACGGGGACAAGCACCAGGGCCTGCCGACGGAGGGCTACCAACTGGCCATCGCACTCCACCTGTTGGGCACCCTGTACCTGTGCGCCGTGGTCGTGCGCGACATCCTGATGCCCGAGCGCGACGTGGTCCGCAGGGACGGCGACGACGACCCCTCGGGCGGGGTCCTGGACCGCAGTCCCGATGTCTTCGTGCTCGGACGCGCCTACCACCCGCCCCGGCACGCGGTGCACTTCGAGAAGGTGCCGCCGGTGCGCTGGGGCGCCGTACGGGAGTGAGCCGGCAGGCACGGCGTACGCAACGGGCCCGGTGCCGCAGAGGAGATCTGCGGCACCGGGCCCGTGTGCTGTGCGGAGCTCGACCGGGGGCGGCTCAGCGGTCCACGAGGCGGTCGAACTGGGTGGTGGTGTGCCGCAGATGGGCCACCAGCTCCTCGCCGACCTGCGGCTGCGGCGCGTCTCCCGGCACGAACAGGATCGACACCTGCATGTGCGGGGGCTCGGCGAACCAGCGCTGCTTCCCGGCCCAGACGTACGGCGCGAGATTGCGGTTGACGGTCGCCAGGCCGGCCCGGGCCACGCCCTTGGCACGCGGCATCACACCGTGCAGCGCCTTGGGCGACTCCAGGCCCACGCCGTGCGAGGTACCGCCGGCCACCACCACGAGGTAGCCGTCGGAGGCCGCCTTCTGCTGGCGGTAGCCGAAGCGCTCGCCCTTGGCGACCCGGGTCACGTCGAGCACCGAACCGCGGTACTCGGTGGCCTCGTGGTCGCCGAGCCACAGCCGCGTACCGATCCGCGCCCGGAAGCGGGTCTGCGGGAACTGCTGCTGCAGACGGGCGAGTTCGTTGGCCTTGAGGTGGCTGACGAACATGGTGTGCAGCGGGAGACGGGCGTTGCGCAGTTGGTCCATCCAGCCGATGACCTCGTCGACGGCGTCGGAGCCGTCGGCGCGGTCGAGCGGCAGATGCATCGCGAAGCCTTCGAGCCGTACGTCCTCGATGGCGGCGGCCAGCTTCGGCAGGTCCTCCGGCTTGACGCCGTGGCGCTTCATGCTGCTCATGACCTCGATGACGACCCGGGCGCCGACCAGGCCGCCCACGCCCTCCACCGAGGAGACCGAACGGATCGCCCGGTCCGGCAGCGGCACCGGCTCCTCGCCGTGCCGGAACGGCGTCAGGACGAGCAGATCACCGCTGAAGAAGTCCTTGATGCGGGCCGCCTCGTAGGTCGTCCCGACCGCGAGGATGTCGGCACCCATGCGGGTTGCCTCTTCGGCGAGGCGCTCGTGGCCGAAGCCGTAACCGTTGCCTTTGCAGACCGGGACCAGCCCGGGGAACTGCTGGAGAACGCTCTGCTGATGCGCCCGCCAGCGCGCGGTGTCGACGTAGAGGGTGAGCGCCATGGCCGGGCCCGGAACCTTTCTCGTGGCTGGGGTGTGTCAGGAGTACGGACGGTGCGGTGGAGCGGTGACGCGGTCAGCGACGCGACATGTAGATGTCGAGCGCCTTGTGCAGCAGCTTGTTGAGTGGGAAGTCCCACTCACCGAGGTACTCAGCTGCCTGCCCGCCCGTGCCCACCTTGAACTGGATCAGGCCGAAGAGGTGGTCGTTCTCGTCCAGCGAGTCGCTGATGCCGCGGAGGTCGTAGACCGAGGCCCCGAGCGCGTAGGAGTCCTGCAGCATCCGCCACTGCATCGCGTTCGAGGGACGGACCTCACGGCCGATGTTGTCCGAGGCGCCGTAGGAGTACCAGACGTGCCCGCCGACGACGAGCATCGTCGCCGCCGAGAGGTTCACGCCGTCGTGGCGGGCGAAGTAGAGCCGCATGCGGTTGGGGTCCTCGGAATTGAGGGCCGTCCACATGCGCTGGAAGTAACTGAGCGGCCGCGGACGGAACCGGTCGCGCTCCGCGGTGATCTCGTAGAGCCGCTGCCACTCGGCGAGGTCGTCGTAGCCGCCCTGGACGACCTCGACGCCGGCCTTCTCGGCCTTCTTGATGTTGCGGCGCCACAGCTGGTTGAAGCCCTTGTGGACCTCTTCCAGCGAACGGTCGGCCAGCGGCACCTGGAAGACGTAGCGGGGCTGTACGTCGCCGAAGCCGGCGCCGCCGTCCTCGCCCTGCTGCCAGCCCATGCGGCGCAGCCGGTCGGCCACCTCGAAGGCGCGCGGCTCGATGTGCGTCGCCTCGACGTCCCGCAGCCGCTTCACGTCCGGGTTCTGGATGCCGGACTTGATCGCCGCGGAGTCCCAGCGCCGGATGACGACCGGCGGGCCCATCTTCACGGAGAAGGCACCCTGCTGCTTGAGGTGGCTGAGCATCGGCTGCAGCCAGTCCTCCAGGTTCGGCGCGTACCAGTTGATGACCGGGCCCTCGGGCAGGTACGCGAGGTAGCGCTTGATCTTGGGCAGCTGGCGGTAGAGCACCAGGCCCGCGCCGACGAGCTGGCCGCTCGGGTCGAACCAGCCCAGGCTCTCCGCACGCCATTCGGCCTTGACGTCCGCCCAGGCCGGAACCTGCATGTGGCTCGCCGCGGGCAGGCTCTGGATGTATGCCAGATGCTGCTCTCGACTGATGGTCCTCAGGGTCAGGCTCATGCGGGGCGCTCCTCGGCAGGTGTGTCCCCATGGTCGGGGCTCCGGCTCTCGCGCCGAAGCCTACTGTGACCGGGGAGCGCCCCGTCTGGGCCATACGGGCTGGCCCCCGTATGCCGCATCGTGCGGCGGCCGGCGCCTCAGCCGATGACACCGCCGAAAAGGCCGCCGTGGGCCAGGCCGAGGTAGAACCCCAGGGCCGACGCCCCGAGGCCGATGATCAACAGGAAGCGTTCGCCTGTCGTCGACGAGATGAACTGTCCCCACAGGCCGGTGCCGATACCGATCAGGCCGACCCAGGAACTGACCAGGTGCAGGCTGGGAGAGAGCGTGGTGAAGACGGCGATCGCGCCGAGCACCACGGTCACTAGGGCGAAGGTGTTCTCGACGGGATGGTCCTTGCCGTCGCTGTTGAGAAGCGAGAGCAGAGAGCGCTGGGTCCTAGCTGCCTGTGCCATGCGGCACCTCCGATGACAGGGCGGCGCACTGTAACGCCGCTCACACCCGTTGTGTTCCAGATTGAGGGGTGTACCGGTCGGATTTCAACCGGAAGGCTTCAGGCAGGTACTCTGTACGGTCTGCGCCTCTTGTCTGTCCGGTCAGCCGGACGGGCCGGGCGCGGAACGCATACGACCCTCCTGCCACGGAACGACCGTGGCCGCTGAGTCCAAAGGAGGTGGGTTCTACATGCGTCACTACGAGGTGATGGTCATCCTCGACCCCGATCTCGAGGAGCGCGCTGTCTCCCCGCTGATCGAGAACTTCCTCTCCGTCGTCCGTGAGGGCAACGGAAAGGTCGAGAAGGTCGACACCTGGGGCCGTCGTCGTCTCTCGTACGAGATCAAGAAGAAGCCCGAGGGCATCTACTCGGTCATCGACCTGCAGGCCGAGCCTGCGGTCGTCAAGGAGCTCGACCGTCAGATGAACCTGAACGAGTCGGTCCTCCGGACCAAGGTTCTCCGTCCCGAGACCCACTGAGCGCGTCAGCGTCCAGCGGTAACCGGGTCCGAGTAGCAGCAACACCAGCAGCCAGCAGCACACCCGCCGAGAGGTTCCCCTAATGGCAGGCGAGACCGTCATCACGGTCGTCGGCAATCTTGTCGACGATCCCGAGCTGCGCTTCACCCCGTCCGGTGCGGCGGTCGCGAAGTTCCGCGTCGCGTCCACTCCCCGCACCTTCGACCGTCAGACCAATGAGTGGAAGGACGGCGAGAGCCTGTTCCTGACCTGCTCGGTGTGGCGTCAGGCGGCTGAGAACGTCGCCGAGTCCCTTACGCGGGGTACCCGCGTGGTCGTTCAGGGTCGCCTCAAGCAGCGGTCCTACGAGGACCGCGAGGGCGTGAAGCGCACGGTCTACGAGCTCGACGTCGAGGAAGTGGGCGCGAGCCTGAAGAACGCCACAGCCAAGATCACCAAGACCAGCGGTCGTGGTGGCCAGGGCGGCGGCGGCTTCGGCGGCGGTCAGCAGGGCGGTGGCCAGGGTGGCGGCGGCTGGGGCGGCGGCCCCGGCGGCGGCCAGCAGGGCGGCGGCGCTCCCGCCGACGACCCGTGGGCGACCAGCGGTCCTGCCGGTGGCGGTCAGCAGGGTGGCGGCGGTGGTGGCTGGGGCGGTAGCTCCGGCGGTGGCTACTCGGACGAGCCGCCCTTCTAGGTCCGACCACCGGCGCGACGCGGCACTGTTTCACGTGAAACGGAGCCGTGGAACGGCCGGGCGGTGCGGCCTGAGGGCGACAGCACAAACTTCTTGAACTCATTGGAGAGAGACAATGGCGAAGCCGCCTGCTCGCAAGCCTAAGAAGAAGGTTTGCGTGTTCTGCAAGGAGAAGATCTCCTACGTTGACTACAAGGACACGAACCTGCTGCGGAAGTTCATTTCCGACCGCGGCAAGATCCGTGCCCGCCGAGTCACCGGCAACTGCACTCAGCACCAGCGCGATGTCGCCACGGCCGTGAAGAACAGCCGTGAGATGGCGCTGCTGCCCTACACGTCCACCGCGCGATAAGGGAAGGGTGACCGACAAATGAAGATCATCCTCACCCACGAGGTCTCCGGCCTCGGCACCGCCGGCGACGTCGTTGACGTCAAGGACGGGTACGCCCGTAACTACCTGGTCCCGCGTGGTTTCGCGATCCGCTGGACCAAGGGTGGCGAGAAGGACGTCGAGCAGATCCGCCGCGGTCGCAAGATCCGCGAGATCGCCACGATCGAGCAGGCCAACGAGGTCAAGGGCCAGCTCGAGGGCGTCAACGTGAAGCTGGCCGTGCGTGCCGGCGACGCGGGCCGCCTGTTCGGTTCCGTCACCCCGGCCGACGTCGCTGCGGCGATCAAGGCCGCCGGTGGTCCGGACGTCGACAAGCGTCGCGTCGAGCTGGGCTCGCCGATCAAGACCCTGGGCGCGCACCAGGTCTCCGTGCGTCTGCACGCCGAGGTCGTTGCGAAGCTGGGCGTCGAGGTCGTCGCCGCCTGATCGCAGGACAACGCCGAAGGGCCGCACCCCCGTCAACGGGGTGCGGCCCTTCGCCGTGTCCGGGGTCGCGGCCGGCCCGGACTCAGTCCTTGTCCTGGGCGCGCCGGTACAGCACGGCCACGTCGTCGTCGAAATAGGCGGCGTAGGAGACATCGTCCTGGTCGCCGCCGCCCTCATGGCCGCCCAGCACACCGATGACCGTGCCGGTGTGGCTCTTGGGGTCGTAGTCGGCCAGCCAGGGACTGCCGCTCGTACCGCCCTCGAAGTCGGTGCACTGGATGCGCATCTGGGTGTCGCTGTACTTCGTGGTGCGGTTCTGGCAGGAGATCGGGGTGTCGCGGCTGGTGGGATAGCCGGTGATCTTGACCTCGTTGTCGAAGCCACGGTCTATGCCGAGCGTGTTGCCCCCCAGGACGTCCTGGATCTGCTTGCCGTCCTTCTTGTCGAGGATCAGGAAGGCGACGTCGAGGTCCTCGTCCTGCGACTTGGCCCAGCGGTCGTCGATGATCACCTTCTTGACCTTCCAGAGGCCGGTGGGCTCGTCGCCGTCGCGGTAGTCGGGGGCAAAGACGAGGTCGTTCACCGTGGAACCGGCCTCGGCGTCGTAGGCGCAGTGCGCCGCCGTGATCAGCATGTTCCGGCCCGGGCTCTGCACCACGCTCGCGGTGCAGAAGTGATCGCCGGAGTCGTCCTTCTCGAAGACCGCGCCGACCCGGGCGTTCTGCTCGGTCCTGCGCGGGGTGTACGCGTTGCCGTCGTCGGCGGGGGCCGTCGCGGCCGGATCCTGGTCCTGGGGGTCCTCGCCCGACTCGCCGGACTTGCCGAACGACTTGTGGCTGGCGACGTTGCCGGTCATATCGGACTCCTCCGCGGCATAGCCCACCACGGCAGCGGCCATGATGACGACGACCGTCAGGGGCAGCACGGACTTCCAGGCAAGCGAGCGCACACGGTCATTATCAGCATCCGGTGTGTGTTGCGGGAGGTGCTTCAGCGGGAGGCTCCGGTCACAATCCACCGTCCGGACCGCGTGCGCAGCCACAACGTCAGCATGCGGACGGTCATCATCAGGGCCATGGCCCACCACAGCGCGACCAGTCCGCCGCCGAAGGCGGGCACGGCCAGCGCGGCCGGTACGAACAGGGCGAGTGTCACGACCATCGCTCCGGCCAGGTAGGGGCCGTCCCCGGCGCCCATCAGGACGCCGTCGAGGATGAAGACGATCCCGGAGACCGGCTGGGTCAACGCCACCACCAGGAGAGTGGTCATCAGCGGGCTCTGCACGGCGGGGTCGGAGGTGAAGAGCGGGATGAACAACGGCCGGGCGAGCGCGACCAGCACGCCGAGGACCACGCCTGAGGCGATGCCCCACTGGACCATGCGCCGGCAGGCGGCCCTGGCGCCGTCGGCATCCCCGGCGCCGAGGTAGCGGCCTATGATGGCCTGCCCGGCGATGGCGATCGCGTCCAGGGCGAAGGCCAGCAGGGACCACAGCGTGAGCACGATCTGGTGGGCGGCGACCTCGGCGTCGCCGAGCCGGGCGGCGATCGCGGTGGCGATCAACAGGACGGCACGCAGCGACAGCGTACGGACCAGCAGCGGCACGCCGGCCTGGGCGCAGGCGCGGATGCCCGCGGCGTCGGGGCGCAGCGAGGCGCCGTGCCGCCGGGCGCCGCGGATCACCACGGCGAGGTAGACCGCGGCCATGCCGCACTGGGCGATGACCGTGCCCCAGGCGGAGCCGGCGATGCCGAGGCCGGCGCCGTAGACCAGGCCGACGTTGAGCGCCGCGTTGGCGGAGAAGCCGCCGATGGCGACGTAGAGCGGGGTCCGGGTGTCCTGGAGGCCGCGGAGCACTCCGGTGGCGGCCAGCACGACGAGCATCGCGGGGATGCCGAGCGCGCTGATGCGCAGGTAGGTCGTGGCGGGCGGAGCGGCGGTCGCGGAGGCGCCGAAGGCTTCGACGAGCCAGGGGGCGGTGGGCAGCACCGCGACGATGACCGCGGCGCCGAGCAGCAGGGCGAGCCAGATGCCGTCCATGCCCTGGCGGATCGCGGCGGGCAGGTCGCCGGCGCCGACCCGGCGGGCGACCGCCGCGGTGGTGGCGTAGGCGAGGAAGACGAAGACGGAGACGGCGGTGGTGAGCAGGCCGGCGGCGACGCCCAGACCGGCGAGCTGGGAGGTGCCGAGGTGGCCGATGACGGCGCTGTCGACCATGACGAAGAGGGGTTCCGCGACCAGTGCGCCGAACGCGGGCAGGGCGAGGGCGATGATCTCGCGGTCGTGGCGGCGGTCGGTGCGCCGCGTGGTCGCGGGAGCCTGTGTCATGCACTCAATCTAATCTTCCACAGGTAAGAGATGCAAGGCGCTAGTGATCCTTACTTTCCGCTCTGTGGAGGCGTCACCTCCGCGCCGTTTGTCGCGATCTTGAACCCGTGGGGAAACTTTTTCTCCCCCACAGGCTATGGATGAGAAAGTCGCAGGTCAGAGGCTTGGTGGCTGGGTGATTGTGTGCTTGTCCACAGAAGTTTCCCCCGGGCCGTGCACAGGATCCGGGGAGTTCTCCACAGCTGTAGGGCGGTCATCCACACGGCCTGTGGATAACCAGATTGGCGGACGGTGCCCACGGGCCTACCGTTATCCGGCACCCGCCGCCTGTTCCGGTCCGAGAACTCGTCCGAACTCGACGCGCCGTAACCGGAGTCGGGCGTCTCGATTGTCAGAGCTGTGCCGTAAGAAAGAACAGCACAGCAAGGTCCGCGTCGCGGACGGGAGGAGGTGCCGGGGTGAGCATTCCCGAGCCCATGGAAGACCCTTGGGCGGGCTCCGGCCCCAGTGACCTGCTGCCCGCCGCCCGTTCCCGACGGGGTGACGGAAAGGGCCGTGGCCGCGGCGACCGTCCGGAGCGCGACGACGAGGACGGCGGCTCGTGGGCCGGCAGCTTCGAGCGTGTGCCCCCGCAGGACCTGGACGCCGAGCAGTCCGTGCTCGGCGGCATGCTGCTGTCGAAGGACGCCATCGCGGACGTCGTCGAGGTCCTCAAGGGCGAAGACTTCTACCGCCCCGCCCATGAGCTGGTCTATCAGGCGATCCTCGATCTGTACGCCAAGGGCGAGCCGGCCGACCCGATCACCGTCGCCGCCGAACTCACCAAGCGCGGCGAGCTGGCCCGGGTGGGCGGCGCCTCCTATCTGCACACCCTCGTCCAGTCCGTACCGACGGCCGCGAACGCCGAGTACTACGCCGAAATCGTCCACGAGCGCGCCGTCCTCCGGCGGCTGGTCGAGGCCGGCACCCGCATCACGCAGATGGGATACGCCGCCGACGGCGACGTCGACGAGATCGTCAACAAGGCCCAGGCGGAGATCTACGCCGTCACCGAGCAGCGCACCAGCGAGGACTACCTCCCGCTCGGCGACATCATGGAGGGCGCGCTCGACGAGATCGAGGCGATCGGCTCACGCCAGGGCCAGATGACGGGTGTGCCGACCGGCTTCACCGACCTGGATTCCCTGACGAACGGCCTGCACCCGGGCCAGATGATCGTCATCGCGGCCCGTCCCGCCATGGGTAAGTCGACCCTCGCGCTGGACTTCGCGCGGGCCTGCTCGATCAAGAGCAATCTGCCGAGCGTGATCTTCTCGCTGGAAATGGGGCGCAACGAGATCGCGATGCGCCTGCTGTCCGCCGAGGCGCGGGTCGCGCTGCACCACATGCGCTCCGGCAGCATGACGGACGAGGACTGGACGCGGCTGGCCCGGCGGATGCCCGATGTCTCGGCCGCGCCGCTCTACATCGACGACTCGCCCAACCTCTCGATGATGGAGATCCGCGCCAAGTGCCGCCGGCTCAAGCAGCGCAATGAGCTGAAGCTGGTGGTCATCGACTATCTCCAGCTGATGCAGTCCGGCGGCTCCAAGCGCGCCGAGAGCCGCCAGCAGGAGGTCTCGGACATGTCCCGAAACCTCAAGCTGCTGGCCAAGGAGCTGGAGCTGCCGGTCATCGCGCTCTCCCAGCTGAACCGTGGCCCGGAACAACGCACGGACAAGAAGCCGATGGTCTCGGACCTCCGTGAATCCGGCTCCATCGAGCAGGACGCGGACATGGTCATCCTGCTGCACCGCGAGGACGCCTACGAGAAGGAGTCCCCGCGCGCGGGCGAGGCCGACCTCATCGTGGCCAAGCACCGTAACGGCCCCACGGCGACGATCACCGTCGCGTTCCAGGGCCACTACTCCCGATTCGTGGACATGGCGCAGACCTGAGCGGGGCCTGGGGCTGAGGCGGG
This sequence comes from Streptomyces lydicus, assembly GCF_000717345.1. Classification (GTDB taxonomy): domain Bacteria; phylum Actinomycetota; class Actinomycetes; order Streptomycetales; family Streptomycetaceae; genus Streptomyces; species Streptomyces lydicus. The sequence goes on from NZ_JNZA01000009.1 coordinate 84,340, forward strand.
TGGAGGACGCTTCCGCCACCGGATCCGCGCTCCGACCACCGAGCAGAGGGAAATCATGGAGGTCGTGTCATGACGAGGGTGCTCTGACCGACTCCGTTACGGGCAGGCACTCGGCGAGCAGGGCGACGACGTCACGCCAGGCTCGCTGTGCGTGCCGTGGGTGGTAGCCGACGCCGGGACGCACGGTGTGGTCGACCGTCGGGTGGTGGAAGGCGTGCAAGGCGCCGCCGTAGACCACGAGGCGCCAGTCGACGCCCGCGGCCTGCATCTCGGCGGCGAACGCGTCCCGTTGCGCGGGCGGCATGATCGGGTCTTCCGACCCGACCCCGGCCCACACCGGGCAGCGAATGCGCGCCGCCTCGCCCGGCCGGCCCGTGGTCAGTGCGTTGACTGTCCCGATCGCGCGCAGATTGACGCCGTCGCGCCCGAGTTCCAGCCCGATGGCGCCCCCGGTGCCGTAGCCGATGGCGGCGATCCGGTCGGGGTCGGTCCGCGGTTCGGCGCGCAACACGTCGAGCGCCGCGTGGCCGATGCCCCGCATCCGGTCGGGGTCGGCGAGCAGCGGCATGCAACGGGCCAGCATCTCCTCGGGGTCGCCCAAGTAGCGCCCGCCGTGGAGGTCGAAGGCCAGCGCCACGTATCCCAGCTCGGCGAGCGCATCGGCCCGGCGGCGCTCGACGTCGCTGAGCCCCGTGCCCTCTGGCCCGAGCAGCACCGCGGGGCGGCGCCCGGTGCCGGAGGGCAGCGCGAGGTGCCCGATCATCGTGAGGCCGTCGGCCGGGTACTCGACCGTGCGCGTGGTAACCGTCGTCATGAGACGGGACCGTAGTGATAGCCGCGCCCGGTCGGGCCGGTCTTCGCCGTCGGCAGAACAGCGCGGGAAGCCACAGGCCGGACGTGCCCGCCGCGCCCGGCGCCCGGGGTGCCTTTACTCCCACCTCGCGGATTCCGGATCGATGCCGTGCGCCTCGGCATTCGCGAAGACCACGTCACGCAGCCACGCAGTGAGGCCCGGCACGATGGCGTCGTAGTACGCGGCAAACTGCGGATCGTCGACGTATCTCCGTGCAAGGCACGCCTGCATCGCGTGCGTGCAGTCGAAGTATGTCGAGAGCGACGCGCGGTGCCGTTCGGCGAGGGCGTTCGCCTCGGCGGAGCCGGGTGCGGTGCCGGCGCGCTTGGCCGCGGCGAGGTCGGCGTTCAACGCGTCGGTGGCGGCCGCGACCCCCTCCCAGTCCTCCGGTGTCATCTCGGCTGCCCGCTCGGCGTACTGGGCCCACTGCGCGCTGTCGCCCCAGCGCTTCTCGGCCTCCTCGACCCAGGCGGGCTGCCAGTCGTCACCGAAGATCTCGATCTGCTGCTCGGGTGTCAGCCGCATCCCGGTCTTCGACGCCTCCAGCATGCGATCGACCGAGCCGACCATCTTCTGGAGGCGGGATATGCGCTCCACGAGCTGGGTCCGCTGTCGCCGCAGGTGGTCGCGGGCATCGGCACCCGGGTCATCGAGGATCCGGCCGATCGCGGCGAGCGGGAAACCGAGTTCCTTGTAGACCAGGACCCGGTGGATCCGTGCGATGTCCTCGCCCGAGTACACCCGGTACCCGGCCCGGGTGCGCTCGCTCGGGTACACGAGGCCGATCGCGTCCCAGTGGTGCAGCGTCTTCACGCTCACCCCGACGAGCGTGGCCGTTCGGCCCACGGTGAGGCCGTCGCGACCAGCCGGCTCGGCTTCCTCTGCGGTGGGAATCGGCTCCTGGCCGTGGGCATCACTCGTCATCGGTTCAGTGTCGCTCACTCGGCGGGCGGGCTGCCGGCGTTGACCTTCAGGTGGGTTGAAGCTCCAGACTCACGTGCATGGACGACAGCGAAGCCCTGTTGAGCATCGGCACCTTTGCGCGGCGGGTGGGGCTGACACCGAGTGCCCTGCGGTTCTACGACGACTGCGGAGTGCTGCGGCCGGCCCGGGTGGACGGTGTGACGGGGTACCGGCGTTACGGAGCCGGGCAGGCGGCTCGGGCGGTGCGGCTGCGGCAGTTGCGGGAGGCGGGGCTGCCACTGGTGGACGTTGCGGTGGTGCTGGACGGACCCGAGGATGCCGCGCACGGTGTGCTGCGGGCTCATCTGGAGCGGATGCGGCGTAACGAGGCGGAGGCGCGGGCGCTCGTGGAACGGCTCCTGCCGGAGGCGCCAGAAGGCGCGGGGCACTGCCGGGCCTGGGCGCGGGCGTGGATCGGCGGCGCCGAACTCGCCAGTGCGGTCAGGCAGGTGGCGCCGGCGGCCGCGACCGGAAAGACCAGGGAACGTCACCCGGTGCTCGGCCATGTGCTGCTCGAACTCAGTGCGGGCGAGGTGCGGTTGGTGGCCACCGACCGCTATCGGCTGGCTGTGCGGGTGCTGCGGCCGACAGAGTTCGAGGGTGGACCGCGACGCGTCCTGATCGGTGCGGAGGCGGCCCGGGGCCTGGCGGAGTGGGCCGTACGACAGCGGACGGTCGAGCTGGAGTGCGCGGGGGACGGGGCAGAGGTTCGGCTGCGGAGCGGGACCGACGTGCGCGAGGTGCCGGATGGATGCGCCGCTGGTCGCGGTGGTGGCGCGGAGGCAGCGGCCTTCCCGGACTACCGGCTGATGCTGGAGGGATTGGAGGCCGGCCGGCACCGGTTGATCGTAGACCGGGAGGCGCTGCGGGACGCAGTGGCCGGGCGGGCGCGAGTGGTGTCGTTGTCGGTGTCCGGAGGGGGCACGGGCGGCGGCGAGGATGCTGAGTGTGGTCGCAAGGAGCGCGTGGTTTCACGTGAAACCGCATCCGGTGAAGCGGCCGAGGTTTCACGTGAAACAGCGCCCGGTGCACCCGCCGAGCAGACGCTGACGGTGTCGGGCGGCGGACGCGAGCCCGTGCGGCTGCGCCTCATCGCCGAGGGGTCCGGGTTGCGCATCGCCTTCGACCCGGCAGTGCTTCTGCCCGCGCTGGAGGCGGGAGTGGGGCCGGATGTGTTGCTGGAGATCACGTCGGTGGAGCGCCCCGTCGTGGTGCGCTCCGCTGACCAGGGGAGCTTTACGACGTTGGTGATGCCGGTACGCCGCAGTGGGACCGAGGACTGACGCATGAGGGCGGAGGAAAGGAGCGTGCCGGTGGATCCGGAACTGCCGGTGGTGCGGCTGTGCGTGGAGGGAATGCAGGCCGAGGCGGAGGGACGGGCCGCCACGGCACTCGAACTCTTCCAACGGGCCTGGGACACCGCCACGGACGACTATGAGGCGTGCATCGCCGGGCACTACCTCGCACGCCACCAGGCGTCACCCGAGGACACGCTGCGCTGGAACCAGGAGTGCCTGGACCGCGCGGACCGGGTGGGGGACGAGCGGGTGCGGGGGTTCTATCCGTCGCTGTACGTGAACATGGGGCACGCCTGCCGACAGCTGGGCCAACCGGCCCTGGCGCATGCGTATTTCGTGCGGGCAGCGGACCGGGTGAGCGACGCCTCCGAGGGACAGTACGGGGACTGGAACCGCTTCGCGATCGCGGAAGGATTGCGGGGCACTGCCTCCACGGAGGCTGAGGCGGGCGACGATGCGCGCTTGGACGTGCGGCCCCGGCTCCTCGATGAGGGAGTGGACGCGCGTCTCCGGGAACTGTTCGCGCGATGGTGCGCGCGGCCCGACCTCAAGGCGTTGGGGCTGACGCTCCCGGCCTACCTCGGATACCTCGGTACGGAGGAGGACCGTATGCGGCTGCGTACCGCGCTGCACATGGTGCACGCCGCGCGCTGGCTGCCGGAGAACGAGCAGGCCGAGGTGGAGGCAGTGATCGGCGCAGTGGGGCACGGCTGAGGACGGTGCTTCTTACGAGGCTGCTGGGGTGGATCGACGGAGCGGGAAGGGCGAAGCTGTTCGCCTGAACGGGATCGGCCGAGAATCTGCTGAGGAGCGCCATGACCACCACCCAGTCCGCGGATTCCCCTGACGCCGGGGCGAACGTCCCCGGGCCCGTCGGCGGGGCGCCGGTGCCGTTCGATACGCCTGCGGAGTTCGCGCAGTTGATGCCCCAGACGCGGCGGGCGCTGCTGCGGCGGCTGGCCGGTGGGCAGGCCGAAGGGCGGGCGCCCTCGATGATGGGGGCCGTGGTCCGGGGCGGACGTGCGGTGTGGACCGGCGCCCGGAGTTCGGTCGACGGGGAGGTCCCACACGCCGATGTGCAGTACCGGATCGGCTCTCTCACCAAGACTTTCGTCGCCGTGCTGGTGATGCGGCTGCGGGACGAGGGGCTGCTGCGGCTGGCGGACCCGGTCGGCAAGCACCTGGAGGACACCCCGGTTCCGGACGCGACAGTGGCTCAGCTCCTCGCGCACAGTGCGGGGCTGGCGGCGGAAACAGCTGGGCCCTGGTGGGAACGGACCCCTGGCACGCTGCGCCCGGAGCCGGCCGACCTCTTCGGCGAACGCCCTCAGCGGCTCCCCGCCGGCCGGTGGCACCACTACTCCAACCCTGGATATGCGCTGCTCGGAGCGCTGGTCGAACGGCTGCGGGGCGGTACACCGTGGAGCGAGGTGCTGCGCCGCGAGGTACTGGACCCGCTGGGCATGGGCCGTACGACGCTGCAGCCGGAGATGCCGCACGCCGGTGGCTGGGCGGTGCATCCGTGGGCCGATGTGATGCTGCCGGAACCGGCGCAGGACACCGGGCTGATGGCCCCCGCGGGGCAGCTGTGGTCGACGCTGGAGGACCTGTGCCGCTGGGCGGCCTTTCTGCTGCGGGGCGATGAGCGGGTGCTGAGCGCATCGAGCCTGGCCGATATGCGGCGGCCGGCCGTGCCGCCGGAGGAGACCGCCGGCCAGGCGGGGTACGGGCTGGGACTGCAGCTCGTACGGCACGAAGGGCGGCCGCTGTTCGGGCACTCCGGCTCGATGCCCGGCTTCCTGGCATCGCTGTGGGCCGATGCCGAGGAGGACGTCGCCGGCATCGTGCTCGCCAACTGCACCTCCGGGCCTGCTGTCTCGGCGATTGCCATCGATCTCGCCGGAATCGTGAGCGAGCACGAGCCCCGGATCCCCGAGCCCTGGCGCCCCCAGCCGGAACCGCTCGACCCGGAGCTGCTGGCGCTGACCGGCCCTTGGTACTGGGGCGCGAACCCCCATGTGCTGCGGCTGCGCGCCGAGCGCGCGCTGGAGCTCACGCCGCTGTCGGGGCAGGGCCGCTCCTCGCGGTTCCGGGCCGAGGAGGACGGCACCTGGACCGGGCTGAACGGCTATTACGAGGGGGAGACGCTGAGGGTGGTGCGGGACCGGGACGGTTCGGTCAGCCATCTGGACCTCGGCACCTTCGTGTTCACCCGCGGGCCGTACGAGCCGTCGGCGCCGGTACCGGGCGGGGTGGACCCGGGCGGCTGGCGGCCGTGAGCCCCCTCCGGCTGTGGCCGGGCCCGTACGGCGGCGGCGCGGCGGTCGGACGTACAGTCGAGGCCGGACGTCAGGAGCCGCGCCGAGGCGGCTCGCTACCGCTGGAAGGCCCTGGTGACTGCTGTGTCTGACCCCGCCGCGAACTCCGCTGCCCCGGACCTGCTCGACCTGCCGCCGCTCACCGCGGCCCGCTTCGCGCAGATCGAGGACAAGGTGGCCGCGCTGATGCGCACCCGCTGCGATGTTGTGGCGATGCAGGGCGAGGCGCTGCTGCCGCTGGAGGCGTGTATCCGCTCGGCCGTGCGGCCCGGCAGCACCGCGCTGAACATCATCACTGGGCCCTACGGCGAGACCTTCGGTGGCTGGCTGCGGTCGTGCGGGGCCGAGGTGATCGACCTCAGCGCACCGTTCACGGGCGCGGTGGACCCGCAGCAGGTGGCGGAAGCGCTGCGCGAGCACCCCGAGATCGACTTCGTGAGTCTGGTGCACGCGGAGGCGGCCACCGGCAACACCAATCCTGTTGCGGCCATCGCCGAGGTGGTCAGGGAGCACGGTGCGCTGCTGATGCTGGACGCGGTCGCCTCGGTGGGTGCCGAGCCGCTGCTGACCGATGAGTGGGGGGTGGACCTCTGCGTGATCGGCGGGCAGAAGGCGCTGGCCGGGCCCGCCGGGGTGTCCGTCGCCTCGGTCAGCGCCCGCGCCTGGGAGCGGATCGCCGCCAATGAGCAGGCTCCGCGGCGCTCGTACCTCTCGCTGCTGGACTGGAAGGAGCGCTGGATCGACGGCGGACGCACCGCTCTGCCGCACGCTCCGGCGCAGCTGGAGATGCTCGCCCTGGAACAGGCGGCAGACCGTATCGACGCCGAGGGACTGGATGCGGTCATCGCCCGGCACCGGGCGGCGTCCGCGGCCACGCGGGCCGGGGTACGGGCGCTCGGCGGGCTCACCCCCTATGTCGTACGCGACGAGGACGCGGCGCCGGCTGCGACGACGCTCCGCGCCCCCGAGGGAGTCGACGCGCGGGAGATCGTGAGCGCCGCGCTTGCGGTCGACGCTGCGGTGCCGGTACAGGCTGCGGCGGGCACGCTGGCCAAGGAGATGATCCGGGTGAACCACTATGGCCGCGCGGCCGACCGGGCGGTGGTCACCGCGTCGTTGGTGGCGCTGGCGGGCGGGCTGCGTGCGCTCGGGGTGGCCGTGGACGCTGAGGGCGCGGCGGTGGCTGCGGGCGAGGCATGGGATGCGGTGACGATCGACTGATCCATGGTGCGCAGGGCCGTGTTTCACGTGAAACACGGCCCTCCTCCATTTTGTCCGTGTTCAGCGGCCTGGTTTCACGTGAAACCAGGCCGCTTTGCGTTTCTAGGGCCCGGGGGCACGTTGCTGTCCCGCGACTGCCTATCTACCTCCAACCTCCCTGTAATAGGCGGTAGTTGGGCACGGCCCGTTGAGAGGTAAGCGAGATGCCGTTCACCCGCGGAGGTGACCTCATCGGCGGTAGAGGGGCCGACGGCGTTCTTGTTCCGTCAGGAGTAGTCCGGTGGCGCTCCAGCAGCTCCGGCGGGACGCTTGATGCCGAAGACGCCCTCCATGACCCGGCCGACGCGAACACCGGGTCCCCAGGCGCTCAGTGATCTTGCTGAGAGCCTCCCGTAGAATCGGAATGGGCGACCCGCTTGGTGGCGCGGCAGTCGACCCGGGACGAGAACGTTTCTCAGGAGGCTCGGTGATGCCGGACGGTGGCGCGGCGCGTGAGGTGACGGCCCCGCGTGCGGATGCCCGACGGAACCGGGCGCTCGTGCTCCAAGCGGCCCGATTCGCCTTCGAGGAAATGGGGTTGGGAGTCCCGCTCGGGGAGATCGCGCGCCGCGCAGGGGTCGGGGCCGGGACGGTCTACCGCCATTTCCCTTCCAAGGACGCCCTGTTCAGGGCCGCCGTCGTGGATCGGATCGAGCTTTTCACCGACACCGCAAGGGACTTGGTGGATGCCGAGGACGCTGGTGCTGTGTTCTTTCGCTTCCTTGCGTCGGTGGTGCGGCTCACATCACGGAACAAGGCGCTGTGTGACGCGCTGGAGACGGCCGGCGCGGGGCCCTTCGCCCCGTCCCCGGGAGCCGGGCGGGACTTCGACGAGGCGCTGGAGGCCCTGCTGACCAGGGCCCAACAGGCAGGCGCCGTACGGCGGGACGTCGGTATGACGGACCTCAGGGCGCTGCTCGTGGGCTGCCTCTCGATGGAGCGGGCCCGGGCCGCGGGGGGCTCGGAGGTCGACGCCCCGGGGCGGATGACGGCGCTGATGTGCGACGCGCTGCGGGCAAGGCCGAGCGTAACGAAACTTCCGCCGAAGGCCGGAAAGCGTAACGAATCTCGATGTGAGGTATGCGGTGCGGCGCTCGCGGCGGCCCGCACGGGACGCCCGGCGCGCTACTGCGGTGGCGCGTGCCGGCAGAAGGCCCACCGAGCGCGGGGGCGTACGCGGCGCCCCTGAGACCACCAGGCGCCGGTCGCCCGTTGCTTGCCGCCCGCCGACGGTTGTCTGTCAGAGCGCGAGCTTGAATCCCAGGTGGGATGCCTCGAAGCCGAGCCGTTCGTAGAAGCGGTGCGCATCGACCCGGGTCGCGTCGGAGGTGAGCTGCACCATCTGGCAGCCGAGCGTGCGCGACTCCGCGACCGCCCACTCGATGAGCTGACTGCCGAGGCCGGTGCCGCGCTCGTCGCGGTGGATCCGTACGGCCTCGATGATCGAGCGGGTGGCACCGCGCCGGGACAGGCCGGGAATGACCGTGAGCTGGAGAGTTCCGATCGTCCGTCCCTCGCGCACGGCGACCACCAGCTGCTGCTGCGGGTCTGCGGCCAGCGTCTTGTACGCGGCGCGATACGGCGCCAGGTCGTCCGGCGACTCGCGGGCGGCGCCGAGCGGATCATCGGCGAGCATCGCGACGATGGCGGGCAGATCGGCCTCGGTTGCGCGGCGTATCTCGATATCGCTCATGGGCGCGACCCTATGCCGTGTGTTCACAGGGCCGGCAGGCAGGCGACCGGGCGGTGCCTGCCCGTCCGGCGCCGTCCGGCTCCCGTCCCGCGGCGTCAGCGGGCGGCGGGCGGCGCGAGCGCTTCGACGGCCGTGACCAGCGGTGCCAGCTCGGGGCGCCGCCCAGCCTCCTGGAGGGCATCACGCAGTGCGCCGTCGTGCGTAGGGCGTGCCTCCACCAGGAGCGCGAGGCCGTCCGGCGTGACGTTGGTGTAGATGCCGCGGCGGTCGTCGGGGCACAGATAGCGCGAGAGCAGCCCGCGCTCCTCGAGCCGCGTGACCAGGCGGGTGGTCGCGCTCTGGCTGAGCACGACGGAGTCCGCGACCTGGTGCATCCGCAGGTGACCGCCCGGCCCGTCGTGCTGCTCGCTGAGCACGTTGAGGACCGAGAACTCGCGCACGCTGAGGTCGTGGCCGGCCTGCAGCGCGCGCTCGATGTGCGACTCGATGCGGCTGTGCAGGGCGGAAAGCGCGCACCAACCTTGCGCGAGGCCGGGTTCCGGCGCCGACGGGCAGCCGGGCGCGTCCGCTGCCGTCTGCCGGGCCGCTGCCTGCTCCCGCTCTTTCTGCTTCTCGCGCGTCTGCTGCGTCATCGAAGACCTCCTCAAGGGGCGCACCCACCAGGATAGGCCACGATCGAAATATCCGGCGCTTGCAATTAACCCGCGTCTGCAATTATTGTGGACGCTCGTAAGGGACGGACGCAATCATTTGAAGGGATCCGTCATGCCTCTCGCACTCCTGGCTCTTGCCATCGGTGCCTTCGGGATCGGCACGACCGAGTTCGCGGTCATGGGTCTGCTGCCCGACATGGCGGCCGGCTTCGGTGTCTCCATCCCCCTCGCCGGATACGCGACCACGGTCTACGCACTCGGCGTGGTGATCGGCGCCCCGCTGATGACCACGCTGGGTACGCGCTTCACCCGCAAGCAGATGCTGACCCTCCTGATGGGCCTGTTCATCGTCGGCAACCTGCTCACGGGCCTCGCGCCGAACTTTTGGATCATGCTGGTCGGGCGGATCGTGGCCGCGTTCACGCACGGCGCCTTCTTCGGTATCGGCGCACTCGTGGCCGCCGACCTGGTCGCGCCACAGAAGCGCGCCACCGCCATCTCGTTGATGTTCAGCGGCCTGACCATCGCCAACGTCGTGGGCGTGCCGGTCGGCACGATGCTCAGCCAGCAGTCCGGCTGGCGCACCACCTTCTATGCCATCACCGCGCTCGGTGTGATCGGACTGCTCGGCATCGTCAAGCTGATCCCGGCGCATGAGGCGAAGGCGGCCTCGCCCATAGGCAAGGAACTCGCGGTCTTCCGCAACCCGCAGGTCGGTCTCGCGATGCTGATGACCATCCTGGGCTTCGGCGGTGTCTTCGCGGCCGTCACCTACCTCGCCTCGATGATGACCGAGGTCACCGGCTTCGCGCCGTCCTCCGTCATCTGGCTGACGGCCATCTTCGGCCTCGGCATGGTCGGCGGAAACCTGGTCTCCGGGCGCTTCACCGACCGCGCCATGATGCCGATGCTGTACGTGTCGCTGACGGGTCTGGCGCTCTCGCTGGCCGCGTTCAACTTCACCGCGCACAACAAGATCGCCGCGACCGTCACCATCGCACTGATCGGCATCTTCGGCTTCGCGACCGTGCCGCCGCTGCAGAAGCGGGTGATGGACCAGGCGGCCTCAGCGCCCACCCTCGCCTCGGCCGGCAACATCGCGGCCTTCAACTTCGGTAACGCACTGGCCGCTTGGCTCGGCGGGCTCGTCATCTCGGCCGGCCTCGGCTACACCGCGCCCAACTGGGTCGGCGCGCTGATGACCGTCGCGGCCCTCGGGGTGGCGATATTCGCCTCCCTGCTGGAACGCCGCCAGAGCGGCCGCAGCAAGGTCGTGACCGCGGGCGGGCCCGGACTGGTGGCCGACGAGCCCGTAGCGGCGGGACAGCGCTGACGGCTGAGGGCCCGCGCCCAACGGCCGCCCACGTCACCACTCTTACCGCGCTCCGCACACCGCGCTCCGTTCCCCACCGGACTGCGTACCTCATTCCCCCCACCGCCAGGGCTGGCAGTGCCGCGCGTGCTGCCGCACCCACCGAACTCCCCCAAGGACACGCCGATGAGCACCACCACCCCCACCTCGACTTCCCTCTCCGCTCCCCCCGCCAGCGCTCCGTCCAGCTCGGCTGCCGTTCCGACGGTCCGGCCGCTGACCACCGGTGAGGCCGAAGCCCTGATCGGGGCCGTCGTACGCGCCGCCGACGACTTGGGCGTCCGGGGGAGCGTCACCGTGCTGGACGCGGGCGGCCATCTGCTCGCGTTCCGACGGGACGACGCGGCCGTGCTGATCTCCGGCGAGACCAGCACCCGCAAGGCGTACACCGCGCTTCAGCTGGACGCGCCGACCGCCGACCTGGTCGATCTCGTACGGCCCGACGGCCTTTTCCACACGCTGCCCACGGCGCTGGACCGGCCGCTGCTCTTCCTGGCGGGTGGTGTGCCGCTCCACCGGGACGGCCGGCTGATCGGCGCGATCGGCGTCGGTGGTGGCGCCCCCGAGCAGGACCATCGGATCGCCGGTGCGGCGATAGCGGAGCTGGGCCTCGCCTGACCCCGCGGCGCGTCGTCCGCCGGCGGAGCTGTCCGCCGGCGGGCGAAGCCACTGGCGGAGCCGTCCACCAGAGGGCCGAGCCACCAGAGGGCCGGGCCGCCGGCGGGCCGGGCCTCCGGTGGATCGTCCGCTAGCTAAGGGTCGCCCCCGCCTTGCCGTTCCCCTGTGCCGGTGTGCCCGGCCTCGGCCGCCTGGGGCCTGACCGCAGTCGGCGGCCGCGTGCGGTCAGGCCCCAGGGCTTGAGGACGGAGATCGCGGTGATGAAGAAGTAGGTGGCCGTGGCGACGGCCGGCGCGACGACGAGATCGATGGCGGGACCGGGAGTGCCCGCGGCCGCTTCGGCGGCCTGGTGGTTGATGCCCGGGCGCAGTGCGAAGACCGACAGCAGCACGGTCACGACAGTCAGCCAGAACTTGAGGTAGACCCAGCGATGCCGGGCCAGCCCCCAGGGGGTGCCCAGTGACAGCACCAAGCCGCTGACCAGCGTTGCCAGGGCGACGGGCAGGACCAGCCAGTCACCGAAGATCTTCATCGCTCGGTACGCGGCCGTAGCCATATCGGGAGAGCCGGTCGTACAGCCTGTGATGCCGAGTGCCAGCAGCCCGAGGGCCAGGCCGAGCCAGCTGACGGATACGGCGACATGGAGGACGAGGAGCGTCCGGCGGGCGGGGCGGGTGAGCTGCTGCATACCGTCCACGGTCGCGGCCGGATCCCCGCCGTACATCTGCCCGCGGGAGTAACCCCGCATACGCGCCCTTGAGTACGGCCCCCAGCCTCCCCCCCCCACAGCCCTCAGATTCCCGGACGCCCAGCCCCAGACCTCAGGCCCCAGACCCCAAACCCCAGACCCACATTTCACCAACCCCGCTGCACACTCCCCGCACGGCCCGCCACCCGCCCCCGGGGCCCCCGGGGGTTCCGTTCGCTTGCATGCGTCCTACGCTCCTCGCCCATGGGGAAGCTGCATCTGTTCGACATGGACGGGACTCTGCTCTACGGGTCCGCGGCCGCCGTGGAGATAGCCCGGCAACTCGGCCTGGAGCGGGAGACCGCGGAGCTGGAGCGCGGGTTTGCCGCGGGGAAGCTGACGCCGCTGCAGTACGCGCAACTGTCGTGTGAGCTGTGGGCCGCGGAGCTGACCGAGCTTCATGTGGCGGCGGCCTTCGACGGTGCGCCCTGGCTCAGCGGAATTCGGGAGGTCTGGGCAGATATCCGGGCGCGCGGGGAACGGTGTGCGGTGATTTCTCTCTCGCCCAGTTTCTTCGTCGAACGGCTGCTGGCCTGGGGAGTGGACACCGCGCACGGTTCGCTGTGGCCCGCCGTGCCGTTCCGGCAGCCGGTGGAACCGGCCGGCATCCTCTCGTCGGCGGCGAAGGTGCGCATCGCGGATGAACTCTGCGCGCAGTACGGGCTGACGCGGGCCGACTGTGTGGCGTACGGCGACTCACTGTCCGACACCGCGCTGTTCGCGGCGGTGCCCCGGTCGGTGGCCGTGAACGCCGATCACCATGTCAGTGGCCTCGCTTGGGCTGCGTACGCGGGGCGTGATCTGCGAGGGGCCTATGAACTGGTGCGTACCGACCAGTAATTCCTGGCTTTCTTCAGAGAATCGCCCCTTCAAGGTACGGAAAATGCCCTCTGTGGGGAGGATCACCGAAATCGGAGGGGCCGCGCGGAGTGTTCCAAGATCAGGGCTTGTGGTTTCAACTACTGCCGGTATGGTCGAGTCCGGCTTGGCGGGGTAAGGGCTTCCGCGGGCCGCGAAGGGCGGGCAAAGCTCACCAGCCTAGCGGTGAAGTGGCCCGTGACACCCGGACTTCCGGCTATTTGTCCGTTCCGATGAGCAGGGGTGGCATGGTGTTGACGCGCCGTCTGTCCTGCGTTGTCGCAGGGAAGTGGGGTTTGTCCGCTTTAGCGGGTGTTGCCGGGATCGCTTGAGGCGATGAAGAATTCCGGGACAGGGCGGGGGAATTGCGGGCAGTTCCGCTCCACGGAACTGCGAAGTCAACCGAAAGACGTTCGAGGCGAGGCAGACCATGGACGCTCCGACCACCACGTCGGCCGATAACGGCTCTTCTGGCGGCAGCCGTGGCGATTGGGGTTGGTTCACTCCGCCGGCGAAGAAGTCCTCCGATGAACAGCGGGAGCGACAGGACGGTCAGGGCCACCCGGATGAGGACGGCCGTACCGAACCGGACGGCCGGGGTGAGCGCGACGACCACAACGACCGCGGTGACCGCGATCATCGGGAGAACCGCGGCGACTTCGGCGATCGGTACGACGGGAATGGGTCGTACAACGGGAATGGGTCGTACAGCGGGAATGCCCCGTACGACGGGAACAGAACGTATGGCGGGAATGCCCCGCACGGTACCGGTGAACGCGGCGGCCGGGAGCAGATACCCAGTCGGCCGGTCAATCCCATCCGGCCGGTAGGCACCGCCGCCGCGCGTGAACGCGAGGCCGAACCGCCGCAGCTTCCCCAGCGGCACCACGAGACGGCCCCGCACCCCACCGCCCCGTCCCCCGCACCCGCCGCCCCCTACGCCGAGCAGCCCGCCGCCGCGGACCCCGGGTATCCGGACCCCTTCTCCCCGTACGCGCCCCCGCGCCCGGAGGCCGAACCGGCCCGGGAGCAGGCCCGCCCGTCCGTGTGGGAGCGCGAGCCCGTGCGGGGCCGTGAGCCCGAGCCCGTCCACGAACCGGCGCGCCCCGGCGGTGCGGCACCGGCCCCGGCCCCCGCCCCAGGCTCCACCCAGACCTCCGCCCCCGCGCCGGCCCCTCAGGCCCCCGCGCCCGCATCAGCCGCATCGGCCCCTGCGCCTGCCCCGGCCCCCCAGCGCCCCGCCCCCGCATCGCCCGTCCAGAACGACGTCGCGGCGGCCCCCTACTTCGCGGCCAAGCAGCGTCCGGCCGTGCCGGCGGCTGAGCCCTCGCTCGAAGCCCTGCACGCCTCGGCCGCTTCCGCGGAAGCCGCTTCGCCCGACGCGCTCCTCATCCGTCGCACCATGGCCGAGATCGAGCCGGTGGCCGACAAGGTCACGTCGTACTTCTACGCGCTGCTGTTCGTCCAGCACCCCGACCTGCGGGCGCTCTTCCCCGCCTCGATGGACGCTCAGCGCGACCGGCTGTTCAAGGCGCTGCTCACCGCCGCCCAGCACGTCGACAACGCCGCCGTGCTCAAGGCGTACCTCGCCAACCTCGGCCGCGGTCATCGCAAGTACGGCACCCAGCCCGACCACTACCCCGCGGTCGGCGAGTGCCTGCTCAGCGCCCTGGCGCGGTATGCGACCTCCAGTTGGGGGCCGGAGACCGAGGCCGCGTGGGTGCGCGCGTACACCGCGATCTCCCAGATCATGATCGACGCGGCGGCCGAGGACGAGGCCGTGGCGCCCGCGTGGTGGCAGGCCGAGGTCGTCTCGCACGAGCTGCGCACCCCCGACATCGCGGTGGTGACGGTCCGCCCGGACCAGCCCTACCCGTTCCGCGCCGGCCAGTACACCAGCGTGGAAACCCCCTGGTGGCCGCGGGTCTGGCGGCACTACTCCTTCGCCTCGGCACCGCGCTCCGACGGTCTGCTGTCGTTCCACGTCAAGGCGGTTCCGGCGGGCTGGGTCTCCAACGCGATGGTCCACCGGGCCCGCCCCGGTGACATCATCCGGCTCGGCGCGCCGGCCGGCTCGATGACCGTCGACCACTCCACCCGCAACGGTCTGCTGTGCGTCGGCGGCGGCACCGGTATCGCGCCCATCAAGGCGCTGATCGAGGACGTCGCGGAACACGGCATCCGCCGGCCCGTCGACGTCTTCTACGGTGCCCGCACCGATCACGACCTCTACGACCTGGACACCATGCTGCGCCTGGAGCAGACCCACCAGTGGCTCTCGGTCCGCCCGGTGGTCGCCAACGGGCCCGCGGTCCGGGGCGGGACCAGCAGTGAGACCGGACAACTGCCGGACGCCGTACGGCAATACGGGCCCTTCCGCGAGTACGACGCCTATCTTTCCGGGCCGCCCGGCCTGATCCGTAGCGGCGTGGACGCTTTGGTGGGGGTCGGCATCCCGACCGACCGCATACGGCACGACTCCATTGAAGAGCTGGTCGCGGCAGGAGATTGAGGTCTTGGCAGCACAAGGCGAATACGGGCCGACAGGGGAGGGGTGGGGCATGCCCCGACAGGAGCGCCCAGGCAGCGACGGCGAACACCTGGTTCAGCAGCGACTCGGTACGACCGAGCGCGCGGACCGTTTCTACGGGGACCAGGTGCTCGATCACCTCAACGCCCGTATGCAGGAGTTCCTGGTCCGGCAGGAGATGTTCTTCCTGGCCACCGCCGACCGGCACGGGGAGTGCGACTCGACGTTCCGGGCCGGCCCGCCCGGCTTCATCCAGGTGCTCGGCGACCGGACGCTGGCCTACCCGGAATACCGTGGCAACGGTGTCATGGCGTCCATCGGCAACATCTCGGAGAATCCGCGCCTGGGCATGCTGGTGATCGACTTCACCCGCGACCGCATCGGGCTGCACATCAACGGCCGGGCGCGGGTCGTGCTGGACGAGGAGATGCGGGCGGCGCACCCCGGCCTCCCGGTCGACCCGATTCCCGGGCGCCGCGCCCAGCTGTGGGTCACGGTCGACGTCGAAGAGGCGTACATCCACTGCGCCAAGCACATTCCGCATCTGCAGAAGGTCCCGGCGCAGCAGCGCGGGGCGCGGGCCTGGGGCACGGACGACGTCAAGCGCAAGGGCGGGGACTTCTTCGGCGCGGCAGCCGAGGCGGCCGAGCGGGCGCCGTTCCGGCGGGCCGAGCGCAAGGACGAGCACCTGCGGGGCGGACTGCACGAGGACACCGATGCCGTGACGCACCACGATGTCCCTCAGGAGCCCGGTGCGCGGCAGGTGAACGGTGCCGGACACCGTTTCGCGGACCGGAACGACTTCGTGGAGGAGCTGAACGCGGAGTTCCTTGACCGGGTGGAGCGGGTGCTGGCGCGCGCCCAGCCGCGCCGGTCCACGGAGGACGAGCCCGAGTTCCTCGGGTGGTTCGGCCGCCGCGACGGCTGACCTCCCCGGGCCCGCCGCGACGGCTGACCTCCCCGGGCCCGCGGCGACAGCTGATCCCCGGGCCCGCCGCGGCGGCCGGCGCCTCGGCCCGGCCGTCGGTCAGCCCAGGTCGGGGGCGTGCATCGCGCGTACGCCCTCGATGTTGCCGTCCAGGTAGTGCCGCAGGGAGAGCGGAACGACCTCGACGGAGGCGATGCCGACGCGGGTGAACGGCACCCGCACGATCTCGTACTCCCCGCAGGGCTCCTCGACCTCGGGGCCGTGCCGGCGTGAGAGGTCCATCGAGTCGAGCCGGCAGACGAAGAAGTGCTGCACCTTCACGCCGTCCACCCCGCCGTCGCTGAAGTGCTCGACGGTGTCGACGAAGACCGGCACCACGTCCTTGATCTTCGCGCCGAGTTCTTCGTCCAGTTCACGGTGGAGGGCGTCGATGACGGTGGCGTCCTCGGCCTCGACCCCGCCGCCGGGGGTGATCCAGTACGGGGCCCGGCCCGGCTTGGTGCGCTTGATCAGAACGAGATCCTCGCCGTCGAGCAGGATTGCGCGGGCGGTGCGTTTGACGACTGGCCGTACGGTCATAGTCGACAGATGCCGCAACCACGGCTTGGTGAAACCCCTGTCCCTTCGTCACCAGTCGACGGCGGAGCGCAGCAGCCACTCGTGCGCCCGCGCGATGTGCGGCAGGCCGAGCGTCCCGGTCCGTACGGCGAGGAAGTACGTGCGCAGCGGGGGCACGGGCGGGTCGAGCAGGGCGACGACCTCCCCGCGGTCCAGGGCCTCCGCACACAGGTAGCGAGGCAGGACGGCGAGGCCGGCGCCGGCGGTGACACAGGCCAGCACCGCGCGGAGGTCGGCGGCGATCACGGCGGCGGAGGCCGCGGGCTTGGCGTCGAAGACCGTGGACCAGTAGCGGGTGATCAGCGGGAGGCTCTCATGGACCTCCACGAGCGGCACCGGGTCGAGCAGGCGGACGCCGCCGGCCTGCAGCGCGGCCGGACCGCCCCACCCGTCCGCCCAGTGCGGCGCGGCGATCAGTACGTGCTCCTCGTCGCACAGCGGGGTGGCGGTGAGCAGCCCACCGCGCGGCCGGGTGGTGGTGACGGTCAGATCGTGGTGGCCGGCGGCCAGGCCGCTCAGCAGCTCGTCGGCCGAGCCGAAGGTGCTGCGTATGGACAGGCCCTGGGCGATCAGCGGGGTCAGCGCGGGAAGTGCGCGCTCGGCGAGGAACTCCGGGGGGCCGGCGAGATGGAGGGTGCGGGTGACCGAATCCCGGTCCAGACCGGCCTCGGTGATCTCGGTGAGCGCGTCCAGATGCGGGGCGACCTTGTGGGCGAGCTCGTCGCCGATGGTGGTGGGGGTGACGCCACGGGCGTAGCGGAGGAAGAGCGGACGGCCCAACTGGCGCTCCAGCGCGCGTATTTGGCTGGTCACCGCGGGCTGGGAGAGGCCGAGCAAGGCCGCGGCGCGAGTGAAGGAGCCGGCTCGGTGCACCGTGACGAAGGTACGCAGCAGAGCCAGATCCATCGCGTACCTCCTGCGCCCCTCGGAAGCCTGGTCGCGGGCCAACTATAAATTTGTCGATAGGGCTGTGTCGCTAGCGTGATTGGACACTGACGCTCAGTCAACTAGCCTTGTTCGAGCGGTTCGTTTCACGTGGAACATTCGGTTTCACGTGAAACACGTGGGCTCGAGCCACGTCGGACCGCGGGCCGGCAGGGTGACGAGGGGGGATACCCTGCCGGCCAACTTCGTCGGTCAGTTCACCGCGTCTCGTCCGCGGCCAGATCCAGCGCGCGGAGGACATCCGCGACGAGGTCCTCCGGCTCCTCCACACCCACCGAGAAGCGGATGAACCCCTCGGACACCGCGTCCCCGCCCCAGCGGGCGCGCCGCTCGGCACTGGACCGTACGCCGCCGAAGCTCGTCGCGTCGTCGACCAGGGTCAGCGCGGACAGGAACCGCTCGGCACGGGCCTTGTCCGGCAGCGCGAAGGACACCACGGAGCCGAAGTGGCCGGGACGCATCTGCCGGGCGGCGAGCTCGTGCGACGCATCGGACGGCAGGCCGGGGTGGCGCAGGCCGGTCACCTCCGGGCGATCGGCCAGCGCCGCGGCGAGCGCCAGCGCGCCGGCCGACTGCTGGCGGACCCGCAGGGCGAGGGTGGCGAGCGAGCGGTGCGCCAGCCAGCTCTCCATGGGGCCCGGGATGGCGCCCACAGTCTTGCGCCACAGCCGGACGGCGTCGGCCAGCGCCGCGTCACGGGTGCTGACGTATCCCAGCAGGACATCGCCGTGGCCGGTCAGCGCCTTGGTGCCGCTGGCGACCGAGAAGTCCGCGCCGAGGTCGAGCGGGCGCTGGCCGAGCGGCGTGGCGAGCGTGTTGTCGACGGCGACCAGCGCACCGCCGCGGTGTGCCGCCTCGGCCAGGCGCCGGATGTCGCAGACGTCGAGCCCGGGGTTGGACGGCGTCTCGATCCACAGCAGTCGGGCGCCGTCGAGCACCTCCAGCTGCGCGTCCTGTGCGGTCGGCGCGGTACGGACCTCGATGCCGTAGCTCTCCAGACGCGAGCGGACGGCCGGCAGCAGCTGGTAGCCGTCGCTGGGCAGGACCACCGCGTCGCCGGAGCGCAGCTGGGAGAAGAGGACGGCGCTGATCGCCGCCATACCGGAGGCGAAGGCGACGGTGTGCGCGCTCTCGTCCGGCGATTCGAGCTCGCCGATGGCTTGTTCCAGACGCGTCCAGGTGGGGTTGGCGTCCCGTCCGTAGGTGTACGGGCCGACGGCGTCGCCGGGGAGGTGGAAGTGCGCCGCGAAGACCGGCCCGGGAAGCGTCGGCTCATAGGCCGCCGGCTCCGGAAGTCCGGCTCGTACGACGCGGGTGCCGTCGCCCGTCATGCGCTCTCCTTTTCCTGCGGGTGTGCGGGGTCCGGCGCCGGTCGGCGGTCGTCGTACCCGGAGGCGCGGGCCGGGAGCACCGTGCGGGCGGTGACCGCGGTACGGACCGCCGCCAGCAGGCCGTCGCTCGCGGCCTCGACCATCTCCAGGCACTCCTCGAAGCCCGCGAAGTCGCCGTAGTAGGGGTCGGGTACGTCGAGGTCGTGCGCCGGGTCCGCGCCCTTGTCAGCGGCCTCGGCCGCGTACGAGCGCAGCAGCCGGACCTTGGCGGCGTCCTGTGCGGTGGGGGCCAGCCGGCGCAGTGCGCGCAGGTGGCCGGCGTCGAGCGCGATGACGAGGTCGAGACGGTCGAACCAGGAGGCGTGGAACTGCCGTGCGGTGTGAGCGGTTTCATAGCCGCCCGCGCGGAGCACCGCGACCGTGCGCGGATCGGCTCCGTCGCCCTCGTGCCAGCCGCCGGTGCCCGCGCTGTCCACCTCGACCAGGCCGTCGAGCCCGTCCTCCGCGAGGCGGGTGCGGAAGACGGACTCGGCCATCGGCGACCGGCAGATGTTGCCGGTGCAGACGAAGCAGATGCGGAAGGGGACGGTCAACGGTCAGTCCTCGTCGGGAAGGATCACATGCATCGCCCAGGAGACGATCGAGATGATCACGCCGCCGAGCAGCGCCGGCCAGAAGCCCGCCACATGGAAGGCGAGGTCGGCCTTGCCGGCGAGCCAGGAGGTCAGCAACAGCATCAGCGCGTTCACGACCAGAGTGATCAGGCCGAGAGTAAGGATGAACAGGGGGAAGGACAGCAGCTTCACGACGGGCTTGACGAGGAAGTTCACCAACCCGAAGATCAGCGCGACCAGGACCAGGGTCAGTATCTTGCGGCCGGTGTTCTCGCCGGTCAGCGTGATGTCCTTGAGCAGCCAGATGGCCACGGCAAGCGCCGCGGCGTTGGCGATCGTCTTGACCAGAAAATGCTTCATGGTGAGATCGTCGCAGACGAGTCTGAATCATCAGAGGGGTGCGAGCGGCATGAAGAGCTTCAGACTGGACGAGCTGGAGGCGGAACGGGCCGCGAACGACGGTGCTTATCTCCAGTTCATCCGGGAACGCAACATGTCGGTCGGCCTGTACGCCCTGGACGCGGGGAGCGCCGACCCCCAGCAGCCGCACCGCCAGGACGAGGTGTACTTCGTGGTCAGCGGCCGGGGGGCGATCACCATCGGTACGGAGACGGAGCCGGTGGCCCGCGGCAGCGTGATCTATGTGCCGGCCGGGGTGCCGCACAAGTTCCACCACATCAGCGAGGATCTCCGGGTGATGGTGGTCTTCTCTCCTCCTGAGAGCTAAGGGACGGGGCCCGGAACCCGTAGGGGAAGGGTCAGGGGAGGGCCGGGGCTGCGAGGCCCCCACGGCGGTGTTCCGCGCCCTAGCATCGTTGGTGAGGAAGAGCCGGAAGCGGCGCGGCGGAAGCGGCGCGCGGACGGTGCCCTCTGCGCAGCAGTGAGCGCAATGGACAGATAGCGCGGTACAGACACAGGTACAGACGGCGCGACAGACAGAAAGCAGGGCAGAGCAGTGGCTGGTAAGGGGATATTCGCGGGGCTTCCGTGGTGGGTCACCTGGGTCGTGATCCCCGTCGTCCTGATCGTGGTCTTCGGCGGCATGATCGCCACCGCGCTGGGCTTCCTGGTCAGTTTGCTGTTCAAGGTGCTCATCGCGGCGGCTCTGATAGCCGGAGTGGTCTACCTCGTCCGCCGGGTCAGCGGCTCGTCGTCCTCGTCGAAGAGCGACTGGTAAGTCACCGCCCTGCCCGGACGCCCGCCTCCCGGCGACGGCGTCCGGGCGGCCCTGTCCGCTACCGGCCCGACCACGGTCGACGCCGGTGCGGCCACCCTTCTGATGCCGGCCAGGCCCGGCCACCCCTCCTGATGCCGGCCCGGAGCCTCTCCCGGCCCCGACCCCGACCCCGGCCCGAATCCCCTCCCGGCTGCCTCCGTTGGCGGGCCGATCGCGTCAGATGTCGATCCGAACGCGTTCGAGTACGGACCGGCTTTGCCCATGCACGTCCGAGTCGTGCGCCGGGCGGGTCAACTCCCCGGGTATCCGCTTGTCGCTCCCACCCGCGCGGCTACAGTGCGCATCGCAGGCGTCTTCCGGATCGTGAGGTTCCGCAAAGTACCGTGCGGGGCGAGACCGAGCCGGGCGTCATCGCGGGGGCTCGGGAGACGCGCGCGGTGGCGGGAAGAGGTCCCGTCACCGGGGCTCCGGTGCCCCATGGCGAGCGGACCCGGGGGGTTGGCGTTGGCAATGGTGAACGGCGAATCCGCCTCTCAGCCCACCTTGATCGGCTCGGTGCAGCGAGCGCTGCGGCTGCTGGAGGCGGTGGGTACGCATCCTGAGGGTGCGCCGGCCAAGCAGCTCGCCCGGGAGACCGGAATCCCCCTCCCGACGACCTACCACCTGCTGCGGACCCTGACGTACGAGGGCTATCTGCGGCGGGAGGCCGGCGTCTTCGTGCTCGGCGCCGCGGTTGAGGCCATCGGCCGGGCCGGGGCCAGGTCCCGGCAGCGGGTACGGATCTCCGAGGTGCTGGCCGTGGCGGGCCGGGAGCTGGGTGCCGCCGTCTACTTCGCCGTCTACCGCGAGGGTGAGGTGGACGTCGTGGCCGTCACGGACGACCCGGAGCGGCCGCCGGTGGAGGAGTGGGTCGACTTCCGTACCACCGCACACGCTCACGCGATCGGGCAGTGTCTGCTCGCGCAGATTGACGAGGCGTCCAGGAGAGAGCATCTGTCGCGGTACCCCGTGCAGTCGATAACGCCCTTTTCCGTACGAACTGAGGACGATTTGCTGCACCGCTTGGACACGGTGCGTCGCGGTCAAGTGGCCTACGAGCGCCAGGAATATGCTTTGGGCACGGTGTGTTCGGCCATTCCCCTCCAGGTCGGAGCGGCCGCCGCGACGCTCGCCGTATCCCTTCCGGCCGGCGAACTGCACCGATTGCGGTCAGTTACGGATCGACTACGGAAAATGGCGGAGTCGCCACTAACGACACTCGCCTTCTCTATCAGTATCTGAAAACTCACTCCTTGTGATCTGTCGGCACGTGGCAGACGATGGCGTCCATAGGGCTATGGGGGATGTTTCCCGGCCATCTCCGATCAAGTGCGGGGCAGTGGTTGATGACCGACACAGTTCAGGCAGAAGTGATCATGAGCTTCGTCGTCTCGGAGGAGCTCGCGTTCCGGATCCCGGTGGGGCTGGACTTCGACCGCGCCGATCCGTACGCCGTCCGTCTCACCTTCGATCTGCCCGGCGATGCGCCCGTCACCTGGGCGTTCGGCCGTGAGTTGCTGCTGGACGGGCTGAGCCGCCCGTCCGGTGAGGGGGACGTGCGCATCGAGCCCGCCTCCCCCGAGCACCTCGGCGAGGTCTTCATCAACCTCCAAGTGGGCCCCGAACGCGCCCTGTTCAAGGTCAGCGCGGCGCCGCTGGTGGCTTTCCTGGACCGTACGGACCGGCTGGTACCGCTCGGTGAGGAAGAGGTCTGCGACACGCTGGAGGCCGTGCTCGACCGGATCCTGACGGAGACCCCGGCCGGCTGACCCGTCCCGGCTCCGCTACCCGGCCCGGCGGGCTGACCCCGGCCCGAGTACGCCAACCGCCCCGACCGGCGGTCCCTGCCCCGACGTGCCGCTCGGACGCGCCGCCCGCACCGACGTCGTACGCGTCCGCGCGCCGTCCCTCAGCGCTTGCGTCGCCTGCCGTGGCCGCCGCGCCGGGCCGCCCTGCCGCCGGCCGGGGCCCCACCCCCGCCCGCCGCGTCGGACCCCCGCGTCTCCCGCGCCCCCTCGCTCCGGCGGTCCGCCGAGACGACCAGCGCCGCGAGCAGTGTCGTCAGCGGTACGGAGGCGACGAGCCCGATGCTGCCGACCAGCGTGCGGACGATCTCCTCGGCGACCACCTCGCTCGTGGCGACCGTACCGACGCTGCTCTGTGCGATCGAAAACAGCAAAAGCAACGGCAGTGCGGCGCCCGCGTAGGCCAGCACGAGGGTGTTGACGACGGAGGCGATGTGGTCCCGGCCGATCCGCATCGCCGCGCTGTACAGCTTGCGCCAGCCCGCCGACGGATCCGCCTCCTTCAGCTCCCAGACCGCAGCGGTCTGGGTCACCGTCACATCGTCGAGCACGCCGAGCGAGCCGATGATGATCCCCGCCAGCAGCAGACCGCGGATCTCGATGTCCGGATACAGGCCGTGGACCAGGCCGGTGGTGTCGTCCGTATTGCCGGTCAGCAGCGCCCAGTTGATGAAGACCGAGCCGAGCAGTGCGATCAGCACCAGCGAGGCCAGGGTTCCGAGCACCGCCACCGATGTACGGGCGGTCAGCCCGTGGCACATGTACAGCGCGATCAGCATGATCGCGCTGCCCCCGACGACCGCCACCACCAGCGGATCGGAGCCCTGGAGGATCGCCGGGAGGATGAACAGCGTCAGCACGACGAAGCTCGCTGCCAGCGCGACCAGTGCGAGGACGCCGCGCAGCCGGCCGACGATCACGACCGCCAAGGCGAAGATCGCGGCCAGTATCCACATCGGGAGGGACCGGTCGACATCGCTGACCGAGTACTGCAACTCCTTGGGTGCCTTGGGGGAGTACGCCACCACCACGTCCTGGCCGGTCGTGTAGTGCCGCAGGGCATCCGGCGTCACCACCGTCTGGAAGGTGCGTCCGGCGTTCTCGCCCGTGGTGACCTTGATCGTGGCCTGCTCGCACGACCTGCCCTTGGCCGCTCCCCCGGCCGGCTGCTGTCCCGTCGGCGTCGGCGGCTGGGGCTGCTGCTCGGCATGCACATCCGCGCAGTTCACCTCCACCACCTTGGTCACGTGGGCCTTCTCGGTGGGCTGGTCGAAGCCGACGCCGGAGGGCTTGTGAGGCGGCGCGCCGCCCGGCCAGAGCACGATCAGTCCGACCGCCACCGCGGCCGCGAACGGGATCAGCACCGCCGCGATGACCTTGCGCAGATGCCGGGAGACGGGTGCCGCTGGGCCGTGGCTGTGGGCGTGGGAGTGCGGGGCGGTATGGGAGTGGGACTCGTGCAGGGTCACCGCCCGATCATCCCAAGAACTCCTGGGGCCCCCTGTTCACCCCGCCACATCGGCCGCTACCGTGGTGCCACCTTTGCAATCGCGGGAGCTCGGAGCACCGGGCTGAGAGGGCGCTGACCTTCGTCCCAGCGGTGTTTCACGTGAAACACCGGAGGACGGAAGCCGCTGCGTCGACCGCCGAACCTGTTACCGGGTAATGCCGGCGTAGGGAGTTGGGTCTCCATGACTCTGAAGGATGCACGCACGCCCGAAAACGGAACGGGTGCCAGCGCGAGCGGTGAGCCGCAGATCGGCTGGCACAAGGGCTATGTCTCCGGATCGCGCCCGGATCTTCGGGTCCCGGTCCGGCGGGTGCACCTCACCAACGGCAAGGACGTGACGCTCTACGACACGTCAGGGCCGTACACCGATCCCCAGATCGAAACCGATGTCCGCCGCGGTCTGGCGCCGCTGCGGGAGAACTGGATCATCTCGCGCGGCGACACCGAGGAGTACGCGGGCCGGCCCATGCGTCCAGAGGACGACGGCCTCAAGCACACCTCACCGCGCGGCGGCCTCAAGAACCTCGACGCCGTCTTCCCCGGCCGCCCACGCCAGCCGCGCCGCGGCCGTGACGGCGCCGCGGTCACCCAGCTCGCCTACGCCCGGCGCGGCGAGGTCACCGCGGAGATGGAGTACGTCGCACTCCGCGAGAACGTCGCGCCGGAGTTCGTGCGGGACGAGATCGCGGCCGGCCGTGCGGTGCTGCCGGCCAACGTCAACCACCCGGAGATCGAGCCGATGATCATCGGCAAGAACTTCCTGGTGAAGGTGAACGCCAACATCGGTAATTCGGCGGTTACTTCCTCCATCGAGGAGGAGGTGGAGAAGATGACCTGGGCGACCCGCTGGGGCGCCGACACGGTGATGGACCTCTCCACCGGCCGCAACATCCACACCACCCGCGAGTGGGTCCTGCGCAACTCCCCCGTCCCGATCGGTACCGTCCCCCTCTACCAGGCACTGGAGAAGGTCGACGGCAAGGCCGAGGAGCTGACCTGGGAGATCTACAAGGACACCGTCATCGAACAGGCCGAACAGGGCGTCGACTACATGACGGTGCACGCCGGTGTGCTGCTCCGCTACGTCCCGCTGACGGCCCGCAGGAAGACCGGCATCGTCTCCCGCGGCGGCTCGATCATGGCGGCCTGGTGCCTGGCGCATCACAAGGAGTCGTTCCTCTACACGCACTTCGAGGAGCTCTGCGAGATCCTCGCCTCCTACGACGTCACCTACTCGCTCGGTGACGGCCTGCGCCCCGGTTCCATCGCGGACGCCAACGACGAGGCGCAGTTCGCGGAGCTGAAGACGCTCGGTGAGCTGAACACCATCGCCAAGCGGCACGGCGTACAGACCATGATCGAGGGCCCGGGCCACGTCCCGATGCACAAGATCAAGGAGAACATCGACCTCCAGCAGGAGATCTGCGAGGAGGCGCCGTTCTACACGCTCGGCCCGCTGACCACCGACATCGCGCCCGCCTACGACCACATCACCTCCGGCATCGGCGCCGCGATGATCGCCTGGTGGGGCACCGCGATGCTCTGCTACGTCACGCCCAAGGAGCACCTGGGCCTGCCGGACCGCGACGACGTCAAGACCGGCGTCATCACCTACAAGATCGCGGCCCATGCGGCGGACCTGGCCAAGGGCCACCCGGGAGCCCAGGAGTGGGACGACGCACTCTCTGACGCGCGCTTCGAATTCCGCTGGGAGGACCAGTTCAACCTGGCCCTCGACCCGGACACGGCCCGCGCCTTCCACGACGAGACGCTGCCCGCGGAGCCCGCGAAGACGGCCCACTTCTGCTCGATGTGCGGCCCGAAGTTCTGCTCGATGAAGATCAGCAGGAGCATCACGGAGCAGTTCGGCGGCGACCAGGGCTCGACCCCCGAGGACATCGAAGCCGGGATGCTGGAGAAGTCCAAGGAGTTCGCGGCTTCCGGGAACCGCGTCTACCTCCCCCTTGCCGACTGAGTGAGCCCCTGGGTAGCTCTGTCGCCGAACGGAGCTACCCAGACCCCGGCTCCAGGGCCCCGGAGAGCCCGCGTTCGAGCTCTCCTCCTGGTGCGGAACATGCCAGTTCGCGGAGTGCGTCGAGCAGCTGGGCCGGGGAGTGGTGCCGACGGCAGTGGCGGTCTCGACTCTGGATCTGTGCCGGCCGGCGCTGGATCTGCATTCGACCGACTATCACGGGCACTGGGGGCTGACGCACTTCCTGCTCGACAGCCAACACAAGCTGGCGGCAGCGGCATCGGTGCAGCCCCCGTGCAGCTCCTGTCCCTCCTCGCCCTGGGCGAGAGCCTGGCCGAACCCGCTGATCACCGGAGGTTGGCGACCCTGCGCTCCCAGCCCCGCCTGACCCGTGGAACGCGGCAGGCCGGGTGACGTGACGCCGAACGGGGCACTCGGCGCGGCGCCGAGCCCCGGGATCCCTCAGTCCGATGTCCGCTCCGGCCCCTCGTGGTCCGGGCCGGCGCCGTACTCCGGGCTGGAGTAGTTCGGGCTGGAGTACCGCGGGCGGGAGCCCGAGGAGCCGTTGTCGGGGCTGGTGAACTCGGGGCGGGTGTAGCCAAGGGTGGGGATGCGGCTTTCCGGGGCTGTGGTGCGGCGTGGGACGTAGCGGACGGGGTCCTCCTCCGGACGGGCCGACGGGTCGGCCAGCGCCTCGCGGAGGAAGGGCAGCAGACCACGCTCCAGGAGGGCGCGCCGCCATGTCTCGCGGGCGTCGTCCAGCGCCGCACCCAGTTCGTCGGCTCTGGTGGACCGGTCGGCGGAGCCGTTGCGCAGTGCCGTGACGACCAGGCCGGCCATCGCGACGAGCGTGCCCGCCGCGGTGAGCGCCGCGAAGACCCAGCCGACGCTGATCAGCGGCTGTGCCAGTGACTTGTCCGGGTTGACCGCCCGCAGCACATAGCCGATGAGCAGGAAGAGGACGGCGGCGATGCCCGCGAGGACCGGGGCGAGCACCGCGATCACCGCGGCCAGTCCGGCCCCGGTGGTTTCGGCCTCCCCCACCGCCGTGACGGTGGCCGGTCCTGCTCCCCCTTCGGCGGTCGTGCCCGGCTCCTCGCCTCTCGCGCCGGCGCCGGACGCGGCGGGCGGCGGCGTACGCAACTCGGTGCGGAGCTGGACGTAACGCTGGTATTCGGCCGTGGCGCAGGCGGCGATGGCGGTGGTCGCGCTGAGCGCCATCGTGCGCAACTGCTCGGTATTGAGGTGCTGTCCCGTGGCGGCGTCGGTGCCGTCCGGGCGGTATGCGGCGGTACGCAGCGCCTCATCAAGGAGCCGCGCGAATTCCACGCGGTCCTCGTTCAGCAGGTGCGGAGCGCTGTTCATGTGCATCCCCCGATGCTCCGTAGGGCCGTACGGCCGGCGTGGGCCGGGCAGTGGGCGGAAACGGAGGAGAGCCTGCTACGGATAGACCGATGGTAGAGCGACTCCGGCACGTGGTGACAGAGAGTTTGCGGAATTGAGTAATGCCACGACCGGATTCCGCCCGTGGCGCCCCCGGGTTCCGTCGCTGAACGACCGTCCGCGGGCCCGCAGCAGACCCGCCCGGGAAACTCTCAGCCGGCCAGGGGGAGTTGCACGACCAGCAGCTTTCCGGCCATTGTGACGCCGCCGTCCATGGCGATCGCCAGACCGTCGGCGTAAACGTGCGGTCCGTTGACCGCGATGCCGTCGCCCTCACTGTCCTCCGTGCCCACCTCGCCCAGCAGGTACGGGATCGGGCTGTGGCCGTGGACGACCCGGTCGCCGCCGTAGGCGTCCAGGAGCTCGCGTACGGCCTGCGAACCGGACTCGTCGCGGAACGCGAAGCGCTTGGTGAACTTGCGGAAGAGGTCCCAGACTTCGTCGGCTTCGCTACGGGTCAGCACGTCGTGGACGGTGTCGTTGACGGCCTCGATGGAGTCGCCGTAGTCGAGGTAGGCGGTGGTGTCGGAGTGCACCAGCAGGTGCCCGTCCTCCTCCATCACCGCGTCCAGCCGGGCCATCCACTGGAGGTGGTGGTCCTCCAGGCGGTCCATGTCGGTCTTCTGGCCGCCGTTGAGGAGCCAGGCGGCCTGGAAGGAGGCGGTGCCGGCCCCCGACTGGACGGGGGTGTCGCCGAACCGCTTGGCGCCCAGCAGCAGGAGCTCGTGGTTGCCCATCAGCGCCTTGCAGTAGCCGCCGGCCGCCGCGGCCTGGGCGGAGAGCTGCATGACCAGGTCGATGACGCCGATGCCGTCCGGGCCGCGGTCGGTGAAGTCGCCGAGGAACCAGAGCCGGGCGTTGCCGGCCGCCCAGTTGCCGTCCGCGTCGATCAGGCCCTCGGCGGCCAGCGCCTCGCGCAGCTCGTCGTAGTAGCCGTGCACATCGCCGACGACGTACAGCGGGCCCATGCCCTCGGGCGCGTCGGACTCGCTCGCGGCCTCGGGCACCGGCACCACGGCCGGGTGGTCGATGAGGGTGTCCGTACGGCCCGGGGTGACGACCGGGAGGTCGCGGGCGGTCGGGGTGTAGTCCTCGGGGAGTTCGGCCGGCGGGGCGGGCGGCGCCACGGGGGGCGCGGCAGGCGGGGCCGGGGTCCCGGCGGGCAGGTGGAGCGGCGGACCGACGGGCGGCACGGGGGGTCCGGCGGGCACGCCGGAGGGCGCTCCGGGCAACGGAGCGGACTCCGGAGTCTGTCCCGCCATGGTCCACACCATGGGTCCCTGACTGGCCCCCTGAGTCATCGACCCCTCCACCGTCGCGCCGCCTGCACCTCTCGGACCTTTGCCTGGTCGACGGCGGTCCGCGGTGTCGTCCGCCCATCATAGGAATGCCGATCGTGGGTTGTGACGCACCCGGGGGTGGTCAATCCCTCGAAGCCCGGCATTCCCGGATGATTTGTGCCGTGATCGACCTGTTTTTTCCTGCGCGGTTGGGGCGCCCGGCACAGACCAATACGCCCGGAAGACGTCGTGCGCACGACGCGCGGAGCCTGCCCTTGGACCCCTGGCCCGGTCGGGCCGGGGTGCAAAGACAGGCTCTCAGTCGCCGGAGGGACCTCGTGGCGGGCTGACGGTCGTGCGGGGCGACCGTCGCTGGGACGAGGTCCGCACGATCAGGTCGGTCGGTATCACCTGTTCGATGGGCCGCCCGTTGTCGAGTCCTTCGATGGCGTCGATGAGGATCTGGACGACGGCGGTGCCGATGCGGCGCGGCTTGAGGGACAGGGTGGTGATGGGCGGCTCGGTGGTGGCGTAGACGGTGGACTCGCTGCAGCAGACCAGCAGCAGGTCCTCCGGAACCCGCAGGCCGTAGCGCCGGGCCGCGGCGAGCAGGTCGGTGCCGTTGGGATCGAAGAGGCCGTAGACGGCGTCCGGCCGGTCCGGGCGGGCGAGCAGCCGGTCGGCCGCGACGGCGCCCGCGCACGGGTCGTGCGCCGGGTAGGACTCGTAGACCGGATCCTGGCCGACCCGCTCGCACCAGCGCAGGTACGCGGTGGTCGACAGCCGGGTGTAGGTGTCGGTGGTGGTGCCCGTGAGCAGGCCGATGCGGCGGGCGCCGGCGTCGGCGAGGTGGTCGAGCAGGCCGAGTACGGCGGCCTCGTGGTCGTTGTCGACCCAGCCGGTGACCGGCAGGGCACCGCCGGGGCGGCCGTCGGAGACGACGGGGATGCCGTGCCGGACGAGTTCGGTGACCACCGGGTCCCCGTCGGCGGGGTCGATGACGACGGTGCCGTCCAGGGCGACGTTGGACCACACGTCGTGGCGGGAGGTCGCGGGGAGGATGACCAGCGCGTATCCGCGGGCCAGGGCCGCTGAGGTGGCGGCTCTGGCCATCTCGGCGAAGTACGCGAATTCGGTGAAGGTGAAAGGTTCATCCCCGTACGTGGTCACGGTCAGGCCGAGGAGGCCGGACTTGCCGGTACGGAGGGTGCGGGCGGCTGCGGACGGGCGGTAGCCCAGCCGGTCGGCCACCTCGCGGACGTGGCTACGGGTGGCATCCGGAAGCCGGCCCTTGCCGTTGAGCGCGTCGGAGACGGTCGTGATCGACACACCGGCTGCGGCGGCCACGTCCCGGATGCCCGCCCGCCCCAGCCGGCGACCGGTCGACCGGCTCACCTGGTGCTTCCCTGCTGCTGTCATGGCGAGCCGATAGTAGGGCTCGGTAGGGCCATTCGCGGGGCTCGGCTGACGACTGCGGAAAGGCACGTTTCTGCAAGGTGATCAACCGTCAATTGCCTCCGAAGTAAAGTAAGTTGGCGTCAAGATTGATCATTCTGTGGGAGATCGGCCGTCTTCACCTGTCGATCTGTCCAGGTCTCGAAGAGGTCTCAAGTCACCTTGACGGGGGATGCGCGCCACGGCGTGAGCCACCGGCGCGCGGAGGGTCGAGCAGCGCGCCCCGGGCACCTCGCGCGGGCCCGCCCGCGCGTCCGGGCCGCGCCCCGGAAGGGCCCGGGAGGCGGTTCCGCTTCTCGTCGGGTCTGCCGCCGAACGGGTCAATCCTCATAAGGTGTGCAGTATTGGAGACGAGCGGGACGGTCGAGGAGGACCTGCGGTGAGCGAGAAGACCCCGAAACTGCGTGCTGCGCTGGACGGTATCCCGACCTACAAGCCCGGCCGGCCGGCACCGGCCGGCGGCCCGGTCACCTACAAGCTGTCCTCCAACGAGAACCCCTATCCGCCGCTGCCCGGGGTCCTGGAGCGCGTGGTGACCGCGGCCGGCTCCTTCAACCGCTACCCGGACCTCGCGTGCACCGGCCTGGTGGCGGAGCTGTCCGAGCGGTTCTCGGTGCCGGTGGAGCACCTGGCGACCGGCACCGGCTCGGTGGGCGTGGCCCAGCAGCTGGTCCAGTCGACGGCTGGGCCCGGCGACGAAGTGATCTACGCGTGGCGGTCGTTCGAGGCGTACCCGATCATCACCCAGGTCTCCGGTGCCACGTCCGTGCCGGTGCCGCTCACCTCCGGTGAGGTGCACGACCTGGACGCGATGCTTGCCGCGATCACCGACCGCACCCGGCTGATCTTCGTCTGCAACCCCAACAACCCCACCGGCACCGTCGTGCGCCGTGCGGAGCTGGAGTCCTTCCTGGACCGGGTGCCGGACGACGTGCTGGTGGTGCTGGACGAGGCGTACCGCGAGTTCATCCGCGACCCCGAGGTGCCGGACGGCATCGACCTCTACCGCGACCGCCCCAATGTGTGTGTGCTGCGCACCTTCTCCAAGGCGTACGGCCTGGCGGGGCTGCGGGTGGGCTTCGCGGTGGGGCACGACGAGGTGGCCGCCGCGCTGCGCAAGACGGCGGTGCCGTTCGGGGTCAGCCAGCTCGCGCAGGAGGCGGCGGTGGCGTCGCTGCGCAGCGAGACGGCGCTGATGGAGCGGGTCGAGACGCTGGTGGCCGAGCGCACGCGGGTGGCCGAGGGGCTGCTCGGGCAGGGCTGGACGGTCCCCGAGTCGCACGCCAACTTCGTCTGGCTGCGGCTGGGGGACCGTACGACCGACTTCGCGGCGGCTTGTGAGCGCGCCGGGGTGATCGTGCGGCCGTTCGCCGGCGAGGGGGTCCGGGTCACGATCGGCGAGACCCCGGCGATGGACCTGTTCCTGCAGGCCGCGGAGGACTTTCGCAAGGCGCTGTAAGCGCTGTGATGCGGTGAGCAAGCCGCGGTAAGACCTTGCAGTGAGGCCGTGGGTCCCGGACCCGCGGCCTCAGGCTTTTTGCACGCGGATCGGTTCGCCGCTGCGGACGGTGGCGAGGACGCGCGGGTCGCCGTCGATGCGGCCCAGCACGTTGCAGGCGGAGGCGAGCCGCGGCTCGTCGCCCTCGGATATCGGTGTGCGGCCGTAGGGGAGGGCGAGGGCGTTGCCCGGGGGCCAGAAGGCGACCGTGCCGGGTTCGACGACCTCGCGGGCGTCGGCCTCCAGTGCGGGGGCGAGGCCGGTGTCGAAGTAGACCTCCTCGCCCCAGGTGTGGGCGGTGGAGTCGACCGGCAGCGCGGCGAGGAGCGCCGCGGCGGTCGGGGTGTCGTCGAGCGTGGCGGTCACGTGCCCTGCGGGCCAGCTGAGGCGAATCTTCATGGCCACGAATTCAACAATATGTTGAAGCTCGGCGGAAGAGGGCTTCCGGGGGCGATGGGTGCATCCGGCCGACATGTGTAGAGGGCATGAATTCGGCCGTGATGGCCGTCACGTACCCCCGCGGTTATGGCCGAGAAGTGATGGGAGATAATTGCTTGTGAATGTGAACGCGTTCACAAGCCCGTCCCGGTATGTACCGCTTTATGTGACGCAAAAGGGACATTGCCCCCGAGGCAATGGCGACGTTAGGAGAGCAAGGCGTGGAACTGGCGTTGGCGCCAGAGACACTGGCGCGATGGCAATTCGGCATCACGACCGTCTACCACTTCCTGTTTGTCCCCTTGACGATCTCCCTCGCCGCTCTGGTGGCCGGACTTGAGACCGCATGGGTGCGAACGGGCAAGGAGAAGTACCTCAAGGCCACCAAGTTCTGGGGCAAGCTGTTTCTGATCAATATCGCGATGGGTGTCGTCACCGGCATCGTCCAGGAGTTCCAGTTCGGCATGAACTGGTCCGACTACTCGCGGTTCGTCGGCGACGTCTTCGGTGCCCCGCTGGCCTTCGAGGCCCTGATCGCCTTCTTCTTCGAGTCCACCTTCATCGGTCTGTGGATCTTCGGCTGGGACAAGCTGCCCAAGAAGATCCACTGCTTCTGCATGTGGATGGTCTCGATCGGCACGATGCTCTCGGCGTACTTCATCCTGGCCGCGAACTCCTGGATGCAGCACCCGGTCGGCTACCGGTACAACGCCGCCAACGGGCGGGCCGAACTCACCGACTTCTGGAAGGTGCTGACCCAGGACACCACCCTGGTCGTCGTCTTCCACACGCTGACCGCGGCCTTCCTGACCGGCGCCGCGTTCATGGTCGGCATCTCCGCGTTCCACCTGATGCGCAAGAAGCACATCAAGGTCATGCGGACCTCGCTGCGGCTCGGGCTGATAACCCTGGTGATCGCCGGCGTCCTCACCGCGATCAGCGGCGACTCGCTCGGCAAGGTCATGTTCAAGCAGCAGCCGATGAAGATGGCCGCCGCCGAGGCGCTGTGGGACAAGGAAGAGCCGGCGCCGTTCTCGGTCTTCGCCTACGGCGACGTCGACCAGGGCCACAACAAGGTCGCCATCGAGGTGCCCGGCCTGCTCTCCTTCCTCGCGCACAACGACTTCAGCTCGCCGGTGCCCGGCATCAACGACGTCAACAAGGCCGAGCAGCAGAAGTTCGGCCCCGGCGACTACCGGCCCAACATCCCGGTCGCCTACTGGGGCTTCCGCTGGATGATCGGCTTCGGCATGTCGTCGTTCGCCATCGGGCTCGCCGGGCTCTGGCTCACCCGTAAGAAGTTCTGGCTGGCGCCGGGGCTGCGGACGGGGGACGAGGAACCACCGGTCCTCGCGCTCACCAAGCACAAGGTGCTCGGCGCCCGGCTGACCAAGTGGTACTGGTCGCTGGCCTTCGTCACGCTCGGATTCCCGCTCCTGGCGAACTCCTGGGGCTGGATCTTCACCGAGACGGGCCGCCAGCCCTGGGCCGTCTACGGCGTGCTGCGCACCTCCGACGCGGTCTCCCCCGGCGTCTCGCAGGGCGAGGTGCTCACCTCGATGATCGTCTTCACCACGCTCTACGCGATCCTCGCCGTGATCGAGGTCAAGCTGCTGGTGAAGTACATCAAGGCCGGCCCCCAGGAGCTCAGCGACGCCGACCTCAACCCGCCCACCAAGATCGGCGGCGACAGCACGGACGCCGACCGGCCGATGGCCTTCTCGTACTAGGAGGCGACTGTGCAACTCCACGACGTCTGGTTCGTCCTCATAGCCTTTCTCTGGACCGGGTACTTCTTCCTCGAAGGCTTCGACTTCGGGATCGGCGTGCTCACCAAGCTCCTCGCCCGCGACCGGCGCGAGAAGCGCGTCCTCATCAACACGATCGGGCCGGTCTGGGACGGCAACGAGGTCTGGCTGCTCAGTGCGGGCGGCGCGACCTTCGCCGCCTTCCCCGAGTGGTACGCCACCCTCTTCTCCGGCTTCTACCTGCCCCTGCTGCTCGTCCTCGTCTGCCTGATCGTGCGCGGCGTCGCCTTCGAGTACCGCGCCAAGCGGACCGAGGAGCGCTGGCAGCGCAACTGGGAGACGGCGATCTTCTGGACCTCCCTGCTGCCCGCGGTGCTGTGGGGCGTCGCGTTCGGCAACCTCGTACGGGGCGTGAAGATCGACGCGCACAAGGAGTACGTCGGCAGCGTCCTCGACCTGCTCAACCCGTACGCGCTCCTGGGCGGGCTGGTGACGCTGACGCTGTTCACCTTCCACGGTGCGGTGTTCGCCTCGCTCAAGACCGTGGGCGACATCCGGGAGCGGGCGCGCAAGCTGGCGACCGTCCTCGGGCTGATCACCGCCGTGCTCGCGGTCGGCTTCCTGAGCTGGACCCAGGTCGAGAAGGGCGACGGCAGCAGCCTGATCGCCATGATCGTCTCGGTGGTCGCACTGGCCGCCGCCCTCGGGGCCAACAAGCTCGGCCGGGAGGGCTGGGCGTTCGCCTGCTCCGGCATCACCATCGCGGCTGCGGTCGCGATGCTGTTCCTGACGCTCTTCCCGAACGTCATGCCGTCCACGCTCAACGCGAGCTGGAACCTCACCGTCACCAACGCCTCCTCCAGCCCCTACACGCTGAAGATCATGACCTGGTGTGCGGGGATCGCCGCCCCCCTCGTGATGCTCTACCAGGGGTGGACGTACTGGGTGTTCCGTAAGCGCATAGGTACGCAGCACATCGCCGAATCCCACTAGCTGAACCGCCGCCCGTCGGGGCGGCCTCGGCAGGATGGAATGTTTCACGTGAAACCCGTCGACCCGCGTCTGCTCCGCTACGCCCACGCCACCCGCGGCTTCCTCGTCGCGGTGGTGGTGCTCGGGCTTGCCGGCGCGGGCCTGGTCGTCGGCCAGGCGATGCTGATCGCCGAGATCGTGGTCGGTGCCTTCCAGCACGATCTCGGTCTCGGCGGTCTGACCACACCGCTCGCCCTGCTCGCCGCGGTCTCCGTCGGACGCGGCCTGGTCGCCTGGCTCACCGAGCTGGCCGCGCACCGGGCCGGTGCGGCGGCCAAGTCCGAGCTGCGGATGCGGCTGGTGGAGCGGGCCGCGCGGCTGGGCCCGGGGACGCGTACCGCGTCGGCCGCCGGCGGCGGGACCGGCGCCCGCGACCTGGAGATGCGCACCGGCGAGCTGACCACTCTCGCCACCCGCGGTATCGACGCGCTGGACGACTACTTCTCCCGCTATTTGCCGCAGCTGGGGCTGGCGGTCGTCGTCCCCGTCGCCGTGCTCGCCCGGATCGTGACCGGCGACTGGATCTCGGCGCTGACGATCGTCCTGACCCTCCCTCTGATCCCGCTGTTCATGGTCCTGATCGGCTGGGCCACCCAGTCGCGGATGGACCGTCAGTGGCGGCTGCTCGCGCGGCTGTCCGGGCACTTCCTCGATGTGGTCGAGGGGCTGCCCACCCTCAAGGTCTTCGGCCGGGCCAAGGCCCAGGCGGAAGCCATCCGCACCATCACCGGTGACTACCGCCGCGCCACCCTGCGCACCCTGCGGATCGCCTTCCTCTCCTCCTTCGCGCTGGAGCTGCTCGCCACCCTCTCGGTGGCGCTGGTGGCGGTCGGCATCGGCATGCGGCTGGTGCACGGCGAACTCGATCTCACCACCGGCCTGATGGTGCTGGTCCTGGCGCCCGAGGCGTACCTTCCACTGCGGCAGGTCGGCGCGCAGTACCACGCGGCGGCCGAGGGACTCGCGGCCGCCGAGGAGGTCTTCGCCGTCCTGGAGGCCCCGCTGCCCGCGGCCGGTACCGCGCCCGCGCCGGACGGCACCGCGCTCGCCGTCGAGGACCTGGTGGTCCGCCACCCGGGACGGAGCGCCGACTCGCTGCCCGCGACGTCGTTCGAGGTCCGGCCCGGCGAGACCGTGGCCCTGGTCGGGCCGTCCGGCGCCGGCAAGTCCACGCTGCTGAACGTGCTGCTCGGCTTCACCGCGCCGTCCGAGGGCCGGGCGCTGGTCGACGGCCGGGACATCGCGTCCCTCTCCCCCGACAGCTGGCGGCAGCGGATCGCCTGGGTGCCGCAGCACCCGCACCTGTTCGCCGGCACCCTCGCCGAGAACGTACGGCTGGCGCGGCCGGACGCGGCGGACGCCGAGGTCCGCGCCGCCCTGGCCGATGCCGGCGCGCTGGAGTTCGTCGACGCGCTCCCCGACGGCATGGCGACCCGGCTGGGTGAAGCGGGCGCCGGGCTCTCCGCCGGGCAGCGCCAGCGCCTCGCGCTCGCCCGCGCGTTCCTCGCCGACCGCCCGATCCTGCTGCTGGACGAGCCCACCGCGAATCTGGACGGCGAGACCGAGGAGGCCGTCGTCGCCGCGGTCCGCCGGCTGGCGGCCGGCCGCACCGTCCTGCTCGTCGTCCACCGGCCGGCGCTGCTGGCGGTGGCGGACCGGGTGGTCCGGCTCGCGGACCCGGCCACCGCCCAGGACCCGGGCGCCGCACCGGCCGCCGCGCCCGCCCGCCCGACAACCCCGGAAGCCGCCGGGACGGCCGGCACCGACACGGCGGAGGCCCCGGCCGGCACCGACGTGGCGGACGACTCCGCGGCCGCCGGTCCCGCGCTCGGCCGGCTGCGGCGGACGGCCCGGTCCCGGCGGGCGCGTTTCGCCCTGGCGCTGCTGCTCGGCAGCCTCGCGCTGGGCAGCGCCGTCGGTCTGATGGCGACCTCCGGCTGGCTGATCTCCCGGGCCGCGCAGCAGCCGCCGGTGCTGTACCTGATGGTGGCGGTGACCGCGACCAGGGCGTTCGGCATCGGCCGGGCGGTCTTCCGGTACGCCGAGCGGCTGGTCGCCCACGACGCGGTCTTCCGGATGCTCGCCGACGTACGCGTGGCCGTCTACCGCCGGCTGGAGCGGCTGGCGCCGGCCGGGCTCACGGAGCGCCGCCGCGGCGATCTGCTCTCGCGGCTCGTCGCCGATGTCGACGCCGTGCAGGACTACTTCCTGCGCTGGCTGCTGCCCGTCGGGGCGGCGGTTCTGGTCGGCGTGGGCACCGTCGGTTTCACCGCCTGGCTGCTGCCGGAGGCCGGTGTGATCCTGGCCGCCGGGCTGCTGCTCGCGGGGGTGGGCGTGCCCGCGCTCTCGGGCGCGCTGGCCCGGCGCACCGAGCGTCAGCTGGCGCCGGCCCGGGGCCGGCTCGCCACCCGCGTGCTCGATGTCCTCACCGGCACCGCCGAGTTGACGGTGGCCGGCGCCCTGACCGCCCGTACCGCGTCGGTGCGGCGGGCCGACCGCGAGCTGACCCGGATCGCCTCCCGCTCGGCCGCCGTGGCCGGCGCCGGCGCCGGGCTGTCGGCGCTGCTGTGCGGGCTGACGGTGGCCGCGGCAGCGGTGGCCGGCGTACAGGCGGTGCATGCGGGCCGGCTGGAAGGGGTGGCGCTGGCGGTCGTCGTGCTCACCCCGCTCGCCGCGTTCGAGGCGGTGGCCGGGCTGCCGCTCGCCGTGCAGTACCGGCAGCGCACCCGGCGGGCCGCCGAGCGGGTCTTCGAGGTGCTGGACGCCCCCGCGCCGGTACGCGAACCGGCCGCCCCCGCGACGCCCCCCGAGGTGCCGTTCCCGCTGGTCGTACGGGATCTGACCGCACGCCACAGCGGGCAGGCGCGGCCGGCGCTGGACGCGGTCGGCTTCACCCTGACGGCCGGCCGGCGGCTCGCCGTCGTCGGCCCGTCGGGCTCCGGCAAGACCACGCTGGCGCAGACGCTGCTGCGCTTCCTGGACCCGGAGACGGGGACGTACTCCCTCGGCGGCACGGACGCCCGGGCACTGGACGGTGACGCGGTGCGGCGGCAGGTGGGGCTGTGCGCGCAGGACGCCCACCTCTTCGACAGTTCCCTGCGGGAGAACCTCAGGCTCGCCCGCCGGAACCGCGCCGACGGCCCGGCCGACGCCGATGACCGGGACCTGTGGGACGCGCTGGAGCGGGCACGGCTCGCCGACTGGGTGCGCGGACTGCCCGACGGCCTGGACACCATGGTCGGCGAGCACGGCGCCCGGCTGTCCGGTGGCCAGCGCCAGCGGCTGGCGCTGGCCCGTGCGCTGCTCGCGGACTTCCCGGTGCTGGTCCTGGACGAGCCCGCCGAACACCTCGACCTGGCCACCGCCGACGCGCTGACCGCCGATCTGCTCGCCGCGACCGAGGGCCGCACGACGGTACTGATCACCCACCGCCTCACCGGCCTGGAAGCGGTCGACGAGGTGCTGGTGCTGGACCACGGCCGGGTGGTGCAGCGCGGCGGGCACGCCGAGCTGGCCGCGGCCGACGGGCCGTTCCGGCGGATGCTGGAGCGCGAACGGGCGGTGGACGCGGCGTACACCGGGGCACGGGTGCCGGCGTGAGAGGTCCCTCCGGCCCGGCGCGCTCCCGCGTCCCGACCACCTGACCTCCGCAGAAATGGCTCCCCAAATGCCCGGTTATTAGGCTCTTGGGCATGGCAGCCACGGCAGGAACCCCACGCCCGGAGCCCCCGGCCTCCGGGTCGGGCGGCGCGGGCCCGGCCCCCGATCCGATGGAAGCCGCCACCGAGGTCACCCGCAGCCTGCGGGGGCTGTCCTCGGAGCTGACCGCGCGGGTGCCGCAGCTGCTGGAGGCGATGCGTACCGTCGGCGCGGGCCTGGACCTGCACATCACCCTCGACCGGATCGTGGAGACCGCGGCCGAGCTGGCCGACGCCCGCTACGCCGCCATCGGGATCATCGACGACGCCCGCGAGGGGCTGTCGGACTTCGTCACCTACGGCGTGACCGCGCGGGAGCACGAGCGGATCGGTGCGCTGCCCGACGGCCACAAGGGCCTGCTCGGCGCGCTCATCCACGACCCCAAGCCGCTGCGCCTCGGCGACCTCACCCGCGACCCGCGGTCG
Organism: Streptomyces lydicus; assembly: GCF_000717345.1. GTDB lineage: Bacteria > Actinomycetota > Actinomycetes > Streptomycetales > Streptomycetaceae > Streptomyces > Streptomyces lydicus. Next base: position 123,461 of record NZ_JNZA01000009.1, read on the forward strand.
GCCGGCTTCCCCCCGGGGCACCCGCCGATGCGGACGTTCCTGGGGGTGCCGGTCCGGGTGCAGGGGGAGATCTTCGGCAACCTCTATCTGACGGAGAAGCGCGGCGGCGGGGAGTTCAGCGAGGAGGACCTGCACATGGTGCGGGTGCTGGCCACCGAGGCGGGCATCGCGATCGGCAACGCCCGGATGTACGCGGCGACCCGGCAGCGGGAGCGGTGGATCGACGGCTCGGTGGCGGTGACCACCGAACTCCTCGCCGGCAGCGACGTCGACGACGCCCTCGCGGTGGTCGCCGAGCAGGCCCGCAAGCTGGCCGAGTCGGCGGCCGGCATCGTGCTGCTGCCCGACGACGAGGGGGGCCTGGAGATCGTCGCGGTGTCCGCCGACGCCCCCTCCGGGATCCTGGGGACGCACATCCCGCCCGACAGCCCGGTGGCCGAACAACTCCTCGCCGGTGAGCCGGTGTTCGTGGACGACTCGGCCACCGACCCCCGTATGGTCACGCACGTCGCCGCCCGCTTCGGGCCGAGCATGATGCTGCCGCTCAAGAGCGGCGGCCGGGTGCTCGGCACCCTGGCCACGCCGCGGTCCCGGGGCGCCCGCCCGTTCACCGGCGCGGAACGGACGCTGGCCACCCAGTTCGCCGCACAGGCCGCACTGGCGCTGGTGCTGGCCGACGCCCAGCGCGACCGCGAGCGGCTGGCGGTCTTCGAGGACCGCGACCGGATCGCCCGTGACCTGCACGATCTCGTCATCCAGCGGCTGTTCGCGACCGGCATGATCCTGGAGAGCGCGCAGCGCAGGACGGTCGTCCCGGAGGTGGCGCGCGGCGTCGGCAAGGCCGTCGACGAGCTGGACGTCACCATCCAGGAGATCCGGACCGCGATCTTCGCCCTCCAGCAGGGCCCGGCCGAGGCGCCGGCCGGCCTGCGGACCCGGGTACTGCGGGAGATCGGCACCGCCGCCGTACCGCTCGGCTTCCAGCCGTCCGCCGCCTTCGTCGGTCCGGTCGACGCCCGGGTCGGTGAGTTGACCGGCAAGAACCTGATCGCCGCGCTGCGCGAGGCGCTGTCGAACGCCTTCCGGCACGCCGGGGCCTCGCGGATCGAGGTCGTCGTCGACGCCACCGTCACCCTGCCGGACGGCACCGACGGCGTCCGGCTCACCGTCGCCGACGACGGCATCGGCATACCGGACGGCGGCCGGCGCAGCGGTCTGCGCAACCTCGCCAAGCGCGCCGAGTCGCTGGGCGGCTCCAGTACGTACGGCCCGGGGCTGGGCGAGGACGGCAGTGGGACGAAGGTGACCTGGGAGGCGCCGCTGTAGAGCCGGCGGCCGCTCAGCGCGGGCGGCTCGCCGCCTCGTCGCAGCGCCGCACGAGCTGCTCGATGACGACCGCGACGCCGTCGTCGTTGTTCGAGGCGGTACGGCCGGTGGTGGCCGCCAGCACCTCCGGGTGCGCGTTGGCCATGGCGTACGAGGTGCCGGCCCAGGCCAGCATCTCCATGTCGTTCGGCATGTCGCCGAAGGCCACGACCTCCTCCGGGGAGATGCCGCGCTCCGCGCAGCAGTGCGCGAGGGTGCCGGCCTTGCTGACGCCGGGCCCGCTGATCTCCAGCAGTGCGGTGGGGCTGGAGCGGGTGAAGGAGGCGAGGTGGCCGGCGGCCGTACGGGCCAGCGCGAGGAACGCGTCGGGCTCCAGGTCGGGGTGGTGGGCGAGCAGCTTGATGACCGGCTGCTCGGGGAACGCGGGGGCGGGGTCCCCGGCGCTCCCGGTGGCGCTCAGCGGTGTCACGAAGTCCTCGGCCAGCAGCTTCTCGGCGGGCGCGACGACCGCGGCCGGGTCCAGGAGGAGCGGCGGGTACTGCGGCTCGTAGTGGATGCCGCTGGTGCGCTCCACCGCGAACGAGGTGCCCGGCGCCGCGTTGCGCAGCGCGTCCACCACATCGAGTGCGATGGTGCGTTCCAGGGGGCTGACCTCGACGATGCGGCCACCGCGGTGCAGATCGACGACGGCCGCGCCGTTCGCGCAGATCGCCAGGCCGTGACCGTGCACATGATCGCTGACCACGCCCATCCAGCGGGCCGGGCGGCCGGTGACGAAGAACACCTCGATGCCGGCCCGCTCGGCGGCGGCGAGCGCGGCGATCGTCCGGTCGGAGACCGTCTTGTCGTCGTGCAGCAGCGTGCCGTCGAGGTCGGTGGCGATCAGCCGGGGCGCAACGGACGGTTCGGGCGCCCGGGGCGGGGTGGCGGAGGCATCAGTCACGGGGCCATCTTCCCGTACCACCACGCACAGGAGTGCGGTGGGTTGCGCGTTTGAGCCGAACGAGCCGGCCCGAACGGGCGGAGGACCACCGGCCGGGCTCGGGAGATGCCGGCGGATCGTCGATTGCGTCCGGACGGCCGTACGCTCGGACCCATGCGACTGAGCACCGTGATACTCCCCGTCCGCCGCTGGTCCGACGGTGGACGGGAGGTGTGGCAGCGCGCCGAGGAGCTGGGTTTCCACGCCGCGTACACCTACGACCACCTCTCGTGGCGGACCTTTCGGGACCAGCCCTGGTTCGGCGCCCTCCCGACGCTGACCGCGGCCGCCGCCGCCACTTCCCGGATGCGGCTGGGCACCCTCGTCACCTCGCCGAACTTCCGGCACCCCGTCACCCTCGCCAAGGAGCTGATCTCGCTCGACGACATCAGCGACGGCCGCGTCACGCTCGGCATCGGCGCCGGCGGCAACGGCTTCGACGCCACCGCGCTCGGCCAGGAAGCCTGGTCGCCGCGCGAGCGGGCGGACCGCTTCGGCGAGTTCGTGGGGCTGCTCGACCGGCTGCTGACCGAGGACGCCGTCACGTACGAGGGCGTGCACTACTCCGCGGACGAGGCGCGCAACATCCCCGGCTGTGTGCAGCGGCCGCGGCTGCCGTTCGCGGTGGCGGCCACCGGCCCGCGCGGGCTGAAGCTCGCCGCCCGGTACGGCCAGGCGTGGGTGACGACCGGGGACCCCAAGGTGTCGAACGCGGGCGGTACGCCGGCCGAGTCGCTGGAGGCGGTCCGCGGGCAGCTCGAACGGCTCGGCAAGGCGTGCGCCGACCAGGGCCGGGACGCCGGTGAGCTGCAGAAGATCATGCTGACCGGCTTCACGCCGGACCGCCCGCTGGACTCCATGGACGCCTTCGTCGACTTCGCCGGCCGGCACGCGGAGCTGGGCATCGACGAGCTGGTCCTGCACTGGCCGATCGCGGACTCGGTCTTCGAGGCCGACACCGCGCTCTTCGAGCGGATCGTCACGGAGGCGCCGGCCCAGCTGGGCGCCGCGTAGGACGCCGGGGGCGCGGTACGGGCAGGACACCGGGGCGACGTACCGGCCGGGCACCAGGGGCGACGTGCGGGCCGGCCGACGCGCCTGGTGTCCGGTGCCTCGGCTTTACCCCGTATATAGCCGTGAAGAGGGAGAATCGGGACAGCGGCGCAGTATGGCGGACGCGGCGCGCCGGGCGAGTCCGGCGCGCGAGCGGCCCGTCGCGCTGCGCGAAGTGCGGTGTGTGTGGAGGAGCCATGGCACAGACCCGATTCGCCCCGGACCGCGGGCTCACCTCGCGCATGGTCACGACGATGTTCCTCATCGGACTGCTGTACGTCGTGGTCGTCAGTGTGCTGGTGGTGCTGCTCAAGGGCGCCTGGGTGGTGGTGCTGCTGATCGCCGGGGCCCTGTTCGTCGCGCAGTTCTGGTACAGCGACCGGATCGCGGCGTTCAGCATGGGTGCGCGCGAGGTCACGCCGGAGCAGGCACCCGAGCTGCACGGGGCCGTGGACCGGCTGTGTGCGCTGGCCGACATGCCCAAGCCGCGGGTCGCGATCGCCGAGTCGGACGTGCCGAACGCCTTCGCGACCGGCCGTAACCAGAAGAACTCGATGGTCTGCGCCACGACCGGGCTGCTCAGACGGCTGGAGCCGGAGGAGCTGGAAGGGGTGCTGGCCCACGAGCTCTCGCACGTCGCGCACCGCGATGTCGCGGTGATGACGATCGCGTCCTTCCTCGGCGTGCTGGCCGGGATCATCACCCGGGCCGCCCTGTGGAGCGGCGTCGGACGCAACAACCGGGACCAGAACGCGGCCATCGCCGTGCTCATCGTCACCGCCGTCAGCGTGGTCGTCTACGCGATCAGCTTCCTGCTGACCCGGCTGCTGTCCCGTTACCGGGAACTGTCCGCCGACCGGGCCGCCGCGCTGCTGACCGGCCGTCCCTCGGCGCTGGCCGCCGCGCTGACGAAGGTCACCGGCCAGATCGCCCGGATCCCGACCGAAGACCTGCGCAAGGCCCAGCCGTTCAACGCCTTCTACTTCGCGCCGGCGTTCAGCAAGGAGAGCTTCAGCCGGCTGCTGTCCTCGCACCCGACGCTGGAACAGCGGCTGGAGCAGCTCGGCCGGATAGCGGCGGAGCTGGGGCGGCCGTGAGGGAGGGGACGGCGGCGGGCGGTTCCCGGGGCCGGTGTGTCGGAGGCCCGGTCGGTGGCCGGGGCGCCGTGAGTGATCAATGGCCGTGACGAGCGAGGAGTTGGGTCGCGCATGGGATTTCTGGACGCCATCCTGGGCCGCAGCAAGCCGGTACGCCCCGATCTCGACCAGCTTTTCGCGCTGCCGTCCGCCGCGGTGACCCTTGAGGCCGCGGCCGGGTTCGAGGCCACCGGGCTGGGCTCGGTGTGCTTCGCGAGCGTCGAGGGCGGCGCGTTCGCGCGCATCCAGGAGGAGGCGCGGGCGCTGCTGGACGGGTCGGTGGAGTTCACCCAGGACGCCTACGGCTATACGTGGCTGCTCGTCCGGCATCCGCCGGAGGACGTGGCGGGGCTGGTCAACGACCTGCACGCGGTCAACACGTCCCTGGAGGAAGCGGGTTTCGGCCCGCAACTGCTGTGTTCGCTGGTCGGCTTCCGCGACGCGCGGCAGCGGTCGCTGGCGCTGGTCTACCTCTACAAGCGCGGCACGTTCTACCCGTTCGCACCGGCGGGGGGCGCGGGCGAGAAGCGCGACAACCCGCTGGAACTCCAGGTGCGGGCGATGCTCGGGGACGATCTGACGGTGGAGCAGGACCTGGCGCGGTGGTTCCCGGTGTGGGGGGCGCCCGGTCTGTGAGCCGGGGGCCGGGGCGAGGGGGCCGGCTCAGTCCGGGAAGTGGAGGAACGCCGCCGGGACAGTGCCGGTGAGCCAGACCCCGTTGGCGCTGACCTGGAAGACATGACCCGCGCGGTGCATCGCCCCGGCGTCCACGGTCAGGACCACGGGCCGGCCGCGCCGTGCCCCCACCCGGGTCGCGGTTTCCCGGTCCGGCGAGAGATGCACGGCGTGCCGGGACATCGGGCGCAGCCCCTCCTCCCGTATGGCGGCCAGGCTGCGGGCCACCGTGCCGTGGAAGAGGTGCGCGGGCGGTACGGCCGGCGGCAGAGCGAGGTCCACGGGCACCGAGTGGCCCTGGTTGGCGCGGATCCGGTCGCCCTCGATCGTGTACCGCCGCTTGTCGTTGCCGACCACCACCGCCTCCAACTCGGCCCGGGAGAACGGGAATCCGTGGTGGGCGGCGGCCGAGAGGAGCTGGTCGACGGGCACCCAGCCCTGGGCGTCGAGGGTGATCCCGATCCGCTCCGGTTGGTGCCGCAGGTGCTTGGCCAGGTACTTCGAGAGGCGCACGGAGCGCTGGTCGTTCATGTCTCCAGGGTGCCGCGCGGGATGCCGGGCGGCACCTGAATTCGCAGCCGGGGCTGCCCTGGCGGGATGCGACTCCGTGGCCGGGGGCGGCATCCCGTCGGCCGCTGCTTCTCCCGCCTACTTCTCTCGTCGCTCCTGCTGGGCGCCGTCCTCCTGGGGGCTTTCCTCTTGCCGGGTGCTCGCGAGTTCATGCTGCGCCCGCGCGAGGTCGCTCGCCTTGCGCGCCTTCGCGCTGGTCACCTCCTCGGCTGCCCAGCGGGCCCATTCCTCCTGGGCGGCCGACATCCGGAGGCCGTACTCCAGGGCGATGCGTCCGTAGACCGAAATCATCTCGTCGTCCCACTGGGCGGTGGCATCGATGTGCTCGTACGCGGCCCGTGCGCGGGCGGCGCCTTCGGCCTGCTGGAGCAGGTAGGTCTGTGCTTCCAGCGGGGTGATGATGCCGAGGAAGAAGACACGCAGCAGGCCGTCGTGGCGGGCGGGGCCGCTGGGCTCGACCTCCGTGAGCCAGTGGCGCAGCTCCTCCAGGCCCTCGCCGGTGATCGTGTACTCCTTGCGGCCGCGGGGGCCCTCGGCGGCCACCTCGACCAGCCCGGCGTGCGTGAGTTTGGTGAGCTCGCCGTACACCTGGCTCTGTGTGGCGGGCCAGACGTTGGTGAGCGTGGCGTTGAACAGCTTCATCAGGTCGTAGCCGCTCGCGGGGGATTCGGCCAGCAGGCCCAGCACGGCATGTCTCAGGCTCATGGTCAGCACTTTACCTTCCACTGTTGACATGTCAAAGGTGGAGGTTCTAAGTTCGACATGTCGAAATTGGAATGTGGCGGCGGGCGACGGATCCGAGGCCGCGAAGCAAAGGGGGAGTCATGAACTATCTGCGGGCGTTTATCCCGTGGCTGGTCTTCGCGGGGGTGTCCTCGGCCGGCTGGCAGTGGGGCGCACTCGCCGGTCTGGTGGTCTCGGTCGTCCTGCTCGTCGCCGACCGCGCCGCGGGACTGACCGTCGACTACCGCCTGCTGGAGTACGGCTCGATCGTGTTCTTCGCGGCGCTCACCGCGCTGGCCTTCGCCCGCCCCGACAGCGTCCTCCAGATGTACGGCAGTGCGCTCTCGATGGGCTGGCTGGCGCTCATCGCCTGGGCGTCGATCGCCGTCCGGCGGCCCTTCACGATGGGGATCGCGCGGCGGATGGCACCGCCGGAGGTCTGGGAGACCCCGCTCTTCCGCCGCATCAACGTCGTGCTCACGGCCGCGTGGGCGCTGTCCTTCACCCTCTGCGCGATCGCCCAGGCAGTGGCCGCCGCCTACGCCGTGAACGTGATCTTCTCGATCCTCATCCAGGTCGCCGGGTTCATCCTTCCCGCCCGCTTCACCGCCTCCTACCCGGAGCGGGCCCGCGCCCGCTTCATGGCGCAGGCCGGTGCGCGGACCGACATCCAGGGAGGTCTGGCGTCATGACCACCACCTCGTCCGCCACTCCGTCCGAGTCCACCGCCCCCGCACCGCACATGGCCGGCAACTTCGCGCCGGTCGCGGAGGAGCTGACCGCCTACGACCTCCCGGTCACCGGCACGATCCCGCCTGAGCTCAGCGGCTGGTTCCTGCGCAACGGCCCCAACCCGAAGGACGCCGCGTCGCCCCACTGGTTCTTCGGTGACGGCATGGTCCACGGCCTGCGCCTGGAGGGCGGCCGGGCCGTCTCGTACCGCAACCGCTGGGTACGTACCGCCACCTTCACCGACGGGCTGCCCGGCCGGGACGCACAGGGCCGCCGCAACCTCGCGGCGGGCGCGGCCAACACCCACGTCGTCCGGCACGCCGGCCGCACCTTCGCCCTGGTCGAGTCCTCGCTTCCCTACGAGATCGACTGCCGCCCCGGCCATGAGCTGGAGACCGTCGGCGCCTACGACTTCGGCGGCCGGCTCGCCACCGCCATGACCGCCCACCCCAAGACCTGCCCGACCACCGGTGAGCTGCACTTCTTCGGCTACGACGTCGCTCCGCCGTACCTCACCTACCACCGGGCCGATGCGTCGGGCGAGCTGGTGGTCAGTCGTCCGGTCGACATGCCGGCGTCCACGATGATGCACGACTTCCATCTGACCGCCGGCCATGTCGTCTTCATGGACCTCCCGCTGGTCTTCGACCGCAACCACCCCGGCATGCCGTACCGCTGGGACCCGGCGCACGGAGCCCGGCTGGGCGTGCTGCGCCGTGACGATCCGCACGGCGAGGTCCGCTGGCTGCCCCTCGACCCCTGCTACGTCTTCCATGCGCTGAACGCCCATGACGACGGCGACGACCGCATCGTCCTCTACGTCTCGCGCTACGCCGACTTCGGTGGCGCGACCCCGCCCTGCCTGTGGCGCTGGACGATCGATCTCACCGCCGGCACGGTCACCGAGGAACAACTCGACGACCACCCGTGCGAGTTCCCGCGGGTGGACGACCGCCTCGCCGGCCGGCCGGCCCGCTTCGGCCATGCCACCGCAGGCGAGCTGCCCGGTTCCGGCCCCGTACCGGGGGCCCTGCTCCGCTATGACCTGCAGACCGGGTCGGTCGTACGTCATGACTTCGGGCCGGGCCGCACGCCGGGCGAGGCGGCCTTTGCTCCGGCGGACGACCTCCCCGGCGGCCGGGGCTGGTTGATGACCTACGTCTACGACGCGCGGACCGATACCAGTGATCTGGTCGTCCTCGACGCGGAGGACATATCCGCCGGCCCCGTCGCCACGGTCCGTCTTCCGCAGCGGGTGCCTTACGGCTTCCACGGCAACTGGCTTCCGGACCCGGCGAGTTGACCGGCCAGGACGTGCGCGGGCGCGTCCGCCCGAACCTTGACAACACCACAGAGCGGACAGCGGGGCGAGGGCGAGGACGGGGAGGTGCTACCCCTGGGACCTCTGGGGGCCCTCCGCGGGATCCGACCGGGGCGATCTGCGGGGGCTGCCCGAGGCCAGTGCGTCCAGGGTGCGGGCCTGCACCTCCCGTCGGGCGGCGGCGGTGATGAACGCTGCGGTGTGCTCGGCGCCCACCAGGGCCCGCACGGCCTCAACGGTCTCGGCGGGGAGCACCACCGCCTCCGAGGCCGTAGCTCCCGGGGCCGTAGCTCCCGGGGCCGTAGCTCCCGGGGCCGTAGCTCCCGGGGTGGTGGCCTCCGGCGCGGTCGTCGCCGGGCCGGTCGCGGTACGGGGGTCCGCGATCTGCCCGGGGGCGGGCCAGGGCTGGTGGACGCCGGCAGCCCGCTCGGCCTTCGGGGCCTTCGCCCCGACCGCGCCCTGCGGCTCCGGCCCCATCGCCGAGGCCGTCCGCCGGTCCGCCGGGAGCGCCTCGTTGAGGTGCTGGCGCAGGTAGCGGGTGGCCAAGGTGCGCATGGCACGGGCGAGTTCGGCGTCGATGGTCTGCTGGGCCAGCGGGCGCAGCCGGCGTACGAGGGCGGCGGCCTCCGCGGCCTCCGCCTCGGTCGGCGGGTGGTCCAGGAACGGCTGGAAGACGTGCTCGGTGGTGAAATCCAGGAAGCGGGCGGCGATGTGCTCCACCTGGCCGCGCACCTCCCGCAGGTGCCCGGAGATCGCCAGGAGCGGCACACCGGCGGAGTGCAGTTCGGCGGCGACCGCGAGTTCCTGCGGGCTGGGCACCAGGAACTCGTCGTCGCGGTCGGGGAGGCGTTCCAGGACGCCCAGCTCGACGGCCTCGGCGACCGCCGATTCGTCGGAGGTGCCCCCGAAGGCCGCGTCCAGGTCGGCGCGGCTGATGCGGGACGCCTTCTCGTCGGTCCAGGGGCCGTCGATCTCGGCGACCAGCCCCAGTACGCCGCCGAGGTCGAGGCCGGCGTCCCACGCCTGGAGGAGTTCCTTGATGCTGGCGAGGGTGTAGCCGCGGTCGAGCAGATCGGCGATCTGGCGCAGCCGCGCGAGATGGGCGTCGCCGTAGACGTTCGCGCGGCCGCGGCGTTCGGGGCGGGGGAGCAGCCCGCGGTCCTGGTAGGCGCGGATCGTGCGGACCGTGGCGCCGCTGAGGTGGGCCAGGTCCTCGATGCGGTATTCGGCCGGGCGGGGTGCGGTGGGCGGCGGCTGCTCGGTCACTGTCGTGCTCCTCACGAGATGGCCGCGGGCTACGAGACGGCCGCGCGGCCCACCGCGCCCGCCGCGGCCCGCGCGGCCGGGGAGGACGCCAGGTAGGCGACGGCCGTGCGCAGCGACCCTTCCTGGGAGGGATGGTACGACCGCCGCAGATACCGCGGTATTGCCGCTCCCAGCTCACGCCACGTGGGCAGCAGCCCCCGGCGCACGGCGCGGTTGTGTGCGCGCAGCGAGTAGCGGGAGGGGGCGGCGAGCTGCGGATCGTGCCGCAGGAGGTAGGCCGCGCCCCAGCCCCAGAGGTACAGCAGCACGGGTGCCGTCACGGCCATGCCCAGGATCCGTCGGGCCCGGCGGGCGGGGTCCTCACCGCCGGTGTGCTGGTACATGTCGAAGGCGACGGCGCGGTGCTCGACCTCTTCGGCACCGTGCCAGCGCAGCAGATCGAGCATGACCGGGTCGGGCGCCGCGCGGTCGAGCCCGTCGGCGTCCAGCACCCAGTCGCCGAGCACCGCGGTGAACTGCTCGATGGCGGCGATGAGGGACAGCCGGAAGCGCAGCCACTCGCGCGCGGGAACGGGGGCGCCGAACGGCGGCTTGTCGCCCAGGAGGTGTTCGAAGAGGAAGTCGACGTGCCGGGTGTAGGGGCGGGTGTCCAGGCCCTGGTGGGCCAGATGGTCCAGGACGTAGGAGTGCTGGACGCTGTGCGTGGCCTCCTGCCCCATGAAGCCCTTGACGTCCTTGAGGAGCTGCTCGTCCCGGACCAGCGGGAGGGCCTCCTTGAAGACCTTGACGAACCAGCGCTCGCCGGCCGGCAGCAGCAGATGCAGCACGTTGATGACATGGGTGGCAGTGGGTTCGCCGGGTATCCACACCAGCGGTGTCTCCCGCCAGTCGAACGAGACCCGGCGCGGGGCGATCGGGTGCTGCGGTGGCTCCTGCCGTTCGGGGTGGGGGTGCGAGGTACTCATGCGCGGCTCCTGACGTGCGCAGGTGTCCTGGTACCGGTGGGTGCCCGGGCGCCCCGGGGTTCCCGGGCTCCCGCTGGCGGGTCGCTCGGGTCCGGCCTTCCGGAGCGGTTTCCCCGCGGGCGGGCGGAAGGAATGCGGCCCGCCCGCGGGGTATGCCGGCGTCGTCCGCCCGGGGGCGGCGATCACTGAGGGATGAGGGGGGAGCAGGTCCTATAGAGCGGGGTCAGAGCTTCGGCTCCATGCGGGCGAGGGCGCGCAGGGCCCGTGGGGCGAAGCGGGACAGCAGATGGGCACCGCGGGCCTCGGGGGTGACCGGCACCACCGCCTGGTTGCGTACCACCGCGCGCAGCACGGCGTCGGCGACCTTCTCCGGCGGGTAGTTCCGCAGCCCGTACATCCGCGCGGCCTTGGTCTGGCGGCGCTTCTCCTCCTCGGCGGAGACACCGGTGAAGCGGGCGGTGGCGGTGATGTTGGTGTTGACCAGCCCGGGGCAGATGGCGGAGACACCGATGCCCTGGCCGGCCAGCTCGGCGCGCAGGCACTCGCTCAGCATCAGCACCGCCGCCTTCGAGGTGCTGTAGGCGGGCAGCATCTTCGACGGCTGGAAGGCCGCGGCCGAGGCGGTGTTGACGATGTGGCCGCCCTGTCCGCGCTCGGCCATCCGCCGTCCGAAGGCCCGGCAGCCGTGGATGACGCCCCACAGGTTGACATCCAGGACTTTCTTCCAGTCCTCGGTGCTGGTCTCCAGGAAGGAACCGGACAGCCCGATGCCGGCGTTGTTCACCAGCACGTCGAGGGTGCCGTATTCGGTGTCGACCTTGTCGGCCAGCTTCTCCATCGCCGCCTCGTCCGAGACGTCGACGACCTCCGACCAGGCTTGAGGAGCACCGATCAGACGGGACATCTCGGCGGTCCGGGCCGCGCCCTCGGCGTCCCGGTCCACGGCGATGATCCGGGCACCGGCCTCGGCGAAGGCGAACGCCGTCGCCCGGCCGATGCCACTGGCCGCGCCGGTCACCAGCACCAGCTGGCCGCCGAACCGGTCCGCGTACGGGCCCCGGGTCGTGGCGTGCTTGGCCGGGTCGCCCTCTTCCTGGGTGGTGATGAACTCGGTGATCCAGGAGGTGAGTTGGTCGGGCCGGGTGCGGGGCACCCAGTGCTTGGCCGGGAGGGTGCGCCGTACCAGCCGGGGCGCCCACTGCTCCAGGTCGTCGTAGAGACGCTGGGAGAGGAAGGCATCCCCGGTGGGGGTGATGAGCTGGACCGGGCAGTGCGCATAGGCGTCGCTGCGAGGCCGGCGGAGCCTGGAGCGCACGTTGTCGCGGTAGAGCCAGGCACCGTGGGCGGCGTCCGTCGGCAGCGAGGCGGTGGGGTAGTCGCCGGCCGCGACCTTCTCCACCCGTTGCAGGATCTGCGGCCAGCGCTTGCCGAGTGGGCCCTTCCAGGCCAGTTCGGGGAGCACGGGGGTGTGCAGCATGTAGACGTACCAGGACTTGGCGCCCTGGTTGATGAGCTGGGCGGCACGGCGGGGAGTGGGGCGGGTCACCCGTCGCTTGATCCAGTGGCCGAAGTGGTCCAGCGACGGACCCGACATGGTGGTGAAGGAGGCGATCCGGCCCTCCGTCCGCGGCACGGTGGCGAACTCCCATGCCTGCACGGAACCCCAGTCGTGGCCGACGAGATGGACCGGGCGGGCGGGGCTGACGGCGTCGGCGACGGCCAGGAAGTCGTCCGTCAGCTTCTCCAGGGTGAAGCCGCCGCGCAGCGGCTGCGGGGCGGTGGACCGGCCGCAGCCCCGGACGTCGTAGAGGACCACGTGGAAGCGGTCGGCCAGGCCGCGGGCGACCTCCGACCACACTTCCTTGCTGTCCGGATAGCCGTGCACCAGCACCACGGTGGGGTGTGCCCGGTCCCCGAGCTCCGCCACGCACAGCTCGATGCCGCCGGTGCGCACCCAGCGTTCCGTAGCCCCCGCGAGCCCCGCGCCCGGCTCCCGCCCCGCGCCCTGTCCCGATCCCTCTCCCGATCCTTGCACCGGCCTCTGGTCCCGGCCCTTGTCCCGTCCACGTCCCGTGTTCACGCGGCCTTCTCCTCCTGCCAGCGCCGCACATGCGGCAGATCGTCGTCCAGCCAAAACGCGCTCTCCTGCGGGTCCTTGGAGTCCGTGACGACCAGGATCTCCTCGAACTTCGCGCCCGTGCCCCGGAATCCGAGGTGGGGTTCGACCGCCCACAGCCCCGGCTGCGGCGGGTGGTCGGAAAAGGTGTACGGGCTCCACAGCGGGGACCAGCCGTCGCGGTGGCCGTGCAGCGCGTCGGAGGCGAGGCCCTTGAGGGATTGGGTGCCGAACCCGAAGAGGGTGGGGGACCAGCGGCGCTGCCGGACCCGGTCGATCTTGTGGGCGATCACGCCGAAGGGGTAGGCGCGGTGCCGGTTGGCGTATCCCTGCCGCACCATCAGCCGGTCGACGTCCTCGTAGATCTCCCGCAGCGGGCGCCGCTCGCGCACCTCGCGCAGGATCAGCTCCCGGTGGGCTTCGAGGTCGGCGAGCAGCCGGTCGTGCACAGGGTTGAGCCCGAGGCAGCCGGAGTAGCCGATGTCGGCCGTGAAGCCGTTGTGGACGGGGGCCATGTCGAGGATGAAGGCCATCCCCGGTTCCAGCTCGCGGTTGGTGGGGAAGAACTGCAGCGGTATCCGGAAGTTGACGAAGGCGGTGCGGTCGCCGAACCAGGCGAACGGCAGGTGGAACCAGTCCCGCACCCCGCGCTCGCGCAGCCACTCGCGCTGCATCCGTGCCGCCGCGCGCTCGGTGACCCCGGGCTTGAGCTGGGCGGCGACCGCTTCCGCGCAGTCATAGGCGAGCCGCTGGACCTCTCTGAACCCCCTTAGCCCGGCGGTGAGTTCTCCGGCTCCTGCTGAGGTCGCTGAGGTGACTGAGGCCATCGCCAACCGTCCGTCCGTGAGCAGTTCATCGCGGTACGTGCCCGTAACTTGACACTGATGAATGTGACAATGACTGGCGGCTGCGTCAAGAGGTCCGCCAGCCCGGCTCCCCGCGCGGCACCCGCAACGCGCCCCACCCGGCACCTGCGGTGGCTTCCCGCCGGCACCCGCGCGGCACCCGCGACCCTGAGGGGCGGGCCGCTCGAAGCAGGAGAACCCCTACGGGCCGTAATACCGCAGGGGGACACACATCCCATCGTCTGGTCTGACGACCGATGTGGCGGGCGCCACTACCGTCGGAGACGTGACTGTGATCGTGACCGAAAGCCTGAGCAAGCGGTACCCGCGGGTGACCGCCTTGGACCGGCTCTCCGTTGACATCGCCCCCGGCGTAACCGGCCTGGTGGGTGCCAACGGCGCCGGCAAGTCCACCCTGATCAAGATCCTCCTCGGCCTGGCCCCGGCCACCGAGGGGACCGCCCACGTCCTGGGGCTGGACGTGACCAGGGACGGCGGCGCGATTCGTGAGCGGGTCGGCTACATGCCCGAGCACGACTGCCTGCCGCCGGACGTCTCCGCCACCGAGTTCGTCGTGCACATGGCCCGGATGTCCGGACTGCCGCCGACCGCCGCCCGGGAGCGCACCGCCGACACCCTGCGCCACGTCGGCCTCTACGAGGAGCGCTACCGCCCCATCGGCGGCTATTCGACGGGCATGAAGCAGCGGGTCAAGCTGGCCCAGGCGCTGGTCCACGACCCGCAGCTGGTGTTCCTCGACGAGCCCACCAACGGCCTGGACCCGGCCGGGCGGGACGAGATGCTCGGCTTGATCCGGCGCGTGCACACCGACTTCGGCATCTCCGTCCTGGTGACCTCCCACCTCCTCGGCGAGCTGGAGCGCACCTGCGACCACGTCGTCGTCATTGACGGCGGCAAGCTGCTGCGCTCCTCCTCCACCGACGAATTCACCCAGGTCACGACCTCACTCGCGGTCGAGGTCACGGACACCGACGCGCACCCGGACGGCACCGCGGCGCTGCGTACCGCCCTGGCCGATGCCGGCGTCGCCGTCACCACCGGCGCTCCCGGCTCCGAGAGCCTCGCCTCCGCCGGCCGGCTGCTGTACGTCGAGACGTCCGGTGACGACACCTACGACCTGGTGCGCGACACCGTCGCCGGGCTCGGGCTCGGCCTGGTCCGGATGGAACAGCGCCGCCACCAGATCGCCGAGGTCTTCCGCGACGCGGACGCCGCACAGACCACCCCGGCCGTCCCCGCCACTCCCGCCGCACCGACCCGGGAAGGAGGCGCCCACGATGTCGCCTGAGCCCACGACTCCCACGAGGTACGCCTCCCCCGCGCAGGGCGGGGCCTCCATCCACAACATCGGCTACCGCCACTACGACGGCCCCCGGCTGGGCCGCGCCTACGCCCGCCGGTCGCTCTTCTCCCAGAGCCTGCGCGGCGCCTACGGCCTGGGCCGCTCGGCCAAGAGCAAGGTGCTGCCGATGCTGCTCTTCGCGGTGATGTGCCTGCCCGCCGCGATCATGGTCGCGGTGACGGTGTTCACCAAGGCCGGCAGCCTGCCGGTCGGCTACACCCGCTACGCCGTCTACCTCCAGGCCGTCATCGGCCTCTATCTCGCGTCGCAGGCGCCGCAGTCCGTCTCCCGCGATCTGCGCTTCAAGACCGTGCCGCTGTACTTCTCCCGCCCCATCGAGCGCGGCGACTACGTGGCCTCGAAGTTCGCGGCGATGGCGAGCGCCCTGTTCCTCCTCACCGCCGCCCCGCTGCTGGTGCTCTACGTCGGCGCGCTGCTGGCGAAGCTGGACTTCCTCGACCAGACCAAGGGCTTCGCCCAGGGACTGGTCTGCGTGGCGCTGCTGTCGTTGCTGTTCGCCGGGATAGGTCTGGTGATCTCCGCGCTCACGCCCCGGCGGGGCTTCGGCGTCGCCGCCGTGATCGCGGTGCTGACCATTCCGTACGGCGCGGTGAGCGCGGTCCAGAACATCGCCTTCGTCCAGGGCAACGAGTCCGCCGTCGGCTGGCTGGGGCTGTTCTCCCCGATCACGCTCATCGACGGGGTGCAGTCGACCTTCCTCGGCGGCACCAGCTCCTTCCCCAACGGTCTGGCACCCACGACCGGAGCCGGTTTCGTCTACCTCCTCGTCACGCTGCTCGTCATCGCCGGCAGCTATGTCCTGCTGATGCGCCGCTACCGCAAGGCCGGCCTGTGACCGCCCGCCCGTCGCCCACCACCACCCCGCGAAGGAATGGGCCGCGCCCATGACAACTCTCTCGATCGACCACGTATCCCGCTGGTTCGGCAACGTCGTGGCAGTCAACGACATCACGATGACCATCGGCCCCGGCGTCACCGGCCTGCTCGGCCCCAACGGTGCCGGCAAGTCCACCCTGATCAACATGATGGGCGGCTTCCTCGCCCCCTCCAACGGCTCCGTCACCCTCGACGGGACGACGATCTGGCGCAACGCCGGTATCTACCGTCACATCGGCATCGTCCCCGAACGCGAGGCGATGTACGACTTCCTCACCGGGCGCGAATTCGTCGTGGCCAACGCGGAGTTGCACGGCCTCGGCCGCAAGGAGGCGGCCCGGGCGCTGGCCACCGTCGAGATGGAGTACGCCCAGGACCGCAAGATCTCCACGTACAGCAAGGGCATGCGGCAGCGCGTGAAGATGGCCTCCGCGCTGGTGCACGACCCCTCCGTGCTGCTGCTCGACGAGCCGTTCAACGGCATGGACCCGCGCCAGCGGATGCAGCTGATGGAGCTGCTGCGGCGGATGGGCGACCAGGGACGCACGGTGCTGTTCTCGTCGCACATCCTGGAGGAGGTCGAGCAACTCGCCTCGCACATCGAGGTGGTGGTGGCCGGCCGGCACGCCGCGTCCGGTGACTTCCGCAAGATCCGCCGCCTGATGACCGACCGCCCGCACCGCTACCTGGTCCGGTCGGACAACGACCGGGCGCTGGCCGGTGCGCTGATCGCCGACCCCTCGACGTCCGGCATCGAGGTCGACCTCGCCGAGGGCGCGCTGCGCATCCAGGCGGTCGACTTCGCCCGCTTCACCGCCCTCCTGCCCCGGGTCGCCCGCGACCACGGCATCCGCCTGCTGACGGTTTCACCCTCCGACGAATCGTTGGAATCCGTCTTCTCCTACCTCGTAGCGGCCTGAGGCCGAAAGGAGCCTGACGCATGTCCACGACCACTCCGACGGCACCGCCGGCGTCCGGCGCCGCCACCAAGGCCGCGCTGTTCCACCCGACCGTCGCCCGGCTCACCCACCGCGCCCTGCTCGGCCGGCGGCGCGCCATGATCCTCTTCGCGCTGCCCGCCCTCCTGGTGATCATCGCGGTGGCCGTCCGCACGCTGACCGGCGCCGATGACACCACCGCCGGCGCCATCCTGGGCACCTTCGCACTGGGCACGATGGTGCCGCTGATCGGCGTGATCGCCGGGACGGGCGCGATCGGCCCGGAGATCGACGACGGCTCGGTGGTCTACCTCCTGGCCAAGCCGGTGCCCCGGCCGACGATCATCATCACCAAGCTGCTGGTTGCGATCGGCGTCACGGTCGCCTTCTCGGCGATACCGATCCTGCTCGCCGGCTTCCTCCTCAACGGCAACAGCCAGCAGATAGCGGTGGGGTACGCGGTCGCCGCGGCGATCGCCTCGATCGCCTACAGCGCCCTGTTCCTGCTCTTCGGCACGATCACCCGGCACGCCGTGGTCTTCGGCCTGGTCTACGCCCTGGTCTGGGAGTCGCTCTTCGGCAACCTCGTCCCCGGCGCGCGCACCCTCAGCATCCAGCAGTGGGCGCTGGCCCTGGGCCAGAAGGCGGCGGCGGAGGGAGCGATCAGCTCCGACGTTCAACTGCCGCTCGCGGTCGGCCTGTTGGTGGCCCTCACGGCCGGTGCGACCTGGTACGCCTCGCGCCGCCTCAAGGCACTCACCCTGGCGGGCGAGGAGTAGGACCCGATGGGGCGGGGTGGCGGGCCCGGCGCGATCGAACGACATGCCCTGGACCGGACGCCCTGGACCGGAGTACCGGACCGGGGCCCCGGACTACGCGCCCCCGCCGCTCTGCTGCAGGTCGTTGAACTCCCGGACGTTGCGCAGATGCTCCTGGTAGTCGGCGGTGAAGCGGGTGTCGCCCGGCTTGACGGTGACGAAGTACAGCCAGTCGCCGGCAGGCGGGGCGCCGGCCGCCTTCAGCGCGTCCGCCCCGGGGTTGTCGATCGGGGTGGGCGGCAGGCCCGCGTACCGGTAGGTGTTGTACGGGCTCTTGGTCCGGGTGTCGGCGTGGCTGGTGTGGAGGGTGCTGCGGCCCAGCGCGTAGTTGATCGTCGAGTCCATCTGGAGCGGCATGTGCCGGGCGAGCCGGTTGGTGATGACCCGGGCCACCTTGCCCATGTCGGCCGGCCGGTCCGCCTCGGCCTGCACGATGCTGGCGATCACCACCGTCCGGTACGAGGTGATGTGATCGTCGGCGAGCCGCTGGTTCGCGGTCTTGACCATGTAGGACACCAGCGACACCGGAGTGGTGTCCGAGTCGAGCGGATACGTCGCCGGGAAGAGGTAGCCCTCCGGGTTGCCCTTGGCCTCGGCCGGCAGCGGGAGCCGCGCGCTCTTGGCGGCCTTCGCGGTGGAGCCGCTGGGCACATGCAGTGCCTTGTCGGCGGCGGCGTAGATCTGTCCGGCCCGCTGGCCTTCCGGGACCGTCAGCTTCTCCCCCGGCCCCGGCCCGCGCAGCAGTCGCGGCACGAGCACCACGGCTAGGACGACCAGGACAGCCAGCACGGCCACAAGAACGAGCCGGCCGGCGCGGGAGAACCGCGGACCCGGCCGGCGATCGGTGCGCTGCACGTCGCTCATGAGGGCACGGTAGGCCACGACGTGACGGGAGGCGGTCGGCCACCCCCGGATCGTTGCCGACGACGGCGAGCGTTCACCCCGTCGTCATAGCGCCCACACCTGCCCTCACCAGGGACAACACCGGGCCTGATCCGCGAGCCGCACCCGAGGCGCGTCCCCGCCCGCCCCGAGCGGCCGGCCCCGAGGCTCGCTCCCGCCCCGAGCCGCTGGCCCCGAGGCCCGTACGCGTCTGGCCGCTACGCCCGGCGCCCGTCCCCGATCCGTCGGTCGCGGCCCGCGCCCATGCCCAGCAGTGCGATTCCCGCGCACACGGCGAGCAGCAGCAGAAGGGGGACCGTCCAGCCGCCGGTGACCTGGTGGACGGCGCCGAGGACCAGCGGGCCGGCGGCCGCCAGCAGATAGCCGCCGGTCTGGGACATGCCCGAGAGGCGGGCGGCGGTGTGTGCGTCACCGGAGCGCAGCACCATCATCGTCAGGGCCAGCCCCAGCGCACCGCCCTGCCCGGTACCGAGCAGCGCCGCCCACAACCAGGCGCCCGCCACCGGCGCCAGCAGCAGCCCGGCCACACCACAGGCCATCAGGGCGGCCACCGTCACACCCAGCAGCCGCTGCCGCCGCATCCGCCCCGCGAGCATCGGCACCACGAACGAACCGGCCATCTGCACCAGCGTGCTGAAGGCGAAGACCAGGCCCGCCGCGGCCTTGTCCATCCCGTGGTCGGTGAAGATCGTCGGCATCCAGGCGATGGTCACGTACGCGATCAGGGACTGCGAGCCCATGAAGAGCGTGACCTGCCAGGCCAGCGGGGAGCGGCTCAGCTTCGGGCCGTCCTGCGGCGCGGGCACAGTGGTGGCCGCCGGCGTGCCGTGGCCGGTGCCGCGCCGGGTCAGCAACGCCTGCGGGACCCAGACCACCGCGGCGACGGCGGCCAGCAGCGACCAGGAGACCAGCGAACCCTGCCAGCCGCCGAGCGCGTTCTCCAGCGGGACCGCGGTGGCCGCCGAGACTGTGGCGCCCAGGATCATCGCCGTCGAGTACAGCGCCGTCATACCGGCGGCCCGCTCCGGGAAGTCGCGCTTGATCAGGCCCGGCATCAGCACGTTCAGCAGGGCTATGGACGCGCCGACCACCGCGCACCCGGCGAACAGCGCGACCACCGGCGGGGCGATCCGCAGCACGATCCCGCCGCACAGGGCCACCAGCGCCCCGCACAGCACCGCCTCGGTGCCCCAGCGGGCCGCCAGCTTCGGCGCGGCGATCGAACCCAGGCCCATGAAGATCAGCGGGATGGTGGTCACCAGGCTGCTGGCGGCCGCGGCGAGGTGGAAGTGCGCGCCGATCTCACCGAGCAGCGGGGAGACCCCGGCCAGCGCCGCCCGCATGTTGAGCGCGGCGAGCACGATCCCGGCCAGGAGCAGCGCGGGGTGCCCGGCCCGCAGCCGCCGTCGGGCCGCGGCGACCGGCGGCGCCGCAACCAGCTCCTCCTCGGCGTCGATCAAGGGCGCTTCGGACCAGGGTGCGTCGGACCGAGGTGCTTCCGGGCGCGGTGTTTCAGGCCGGGATGCTTCGAACCGGGGTGCTTCGGACCGGGGCAATGACATGCGTACGTACCTCATCAAAAGTGTTCGCGGGAGTCCGGGGGCTGCCGGACGGAGACGAGACGGGGAGGGACTGGGAGGCGACTGGAGAGGGACCGGTGAGGACTGGAGAGGACTGGAGAGGGACCGGTGAGGACCGGGAGGACCGGTGAGGACCGCTGAGGAACGTGGCCGGCCGTCAACCGCCAAGCCCCCCGGTCCCGTTCCCTAGTCGTGGTCGCTCGACGGTCCCGCGGCGCCCCACTGGGTTTCGACGCCCAGCAGCGCTTCGACGGCCCGTTTCGGCTTCTCCAGCAGGTCGCGGGTGGCGCGCTCCGCGGCCGCCGGGTCGCCCGCCTCGATCGCCTCCAGGACGGCACGGTGATCGCCGTGCACGATCTGCGGCATCGCCTGGTCGTCCAGCGCGCTGACCAGCGCCTCCCGCACCGAGCTGCTGAACCAGCCGTACGTCGCCGTCAGCGCCGTGTTGTGCGCGGCCTCGACGACGGCTTTGTGGAAGGCGATGTCGTGGTCGGCGTAGAGCTCCAGGCTGTCCGCGCGGGGCCGCCCGTCCGCGTCCGCCAGCTCGGCCTGGGCGTCCAGGGCCGCGCGCATCCGCTCCAGGTCGGCGGGCCGGTGCCGCCGCGCGGCCAGCCGGGCGGCCTCCGCCTCCAGCGCGATCCGCAGCTCCAGGACGTCGCGGATACCGGCCCGTTGGACGCCGCGCATCAGGTCGCCGGGGTCCGCGGTGGAGACGACGAACGTGCCCTCGCCCTGACGTGACCGCAGGAGCCCGGCGTGCACGAGCACCCGTACCGCCTCGCGGACGGTGTTCCGGCCGACCTGGAGCTGCTCGGCGAGTGCGTGCTCGCTGGGGATGCGGGAGCCCACCGGCCACTCCCCGCCGGACAGCTGGGACCGCAGGGCGTCGACGACGGTGTCCACGAGGGAGTGCCGCCCCGCTGCCTGCAATGCCATGTCCGGTTGCCCCGTTCCTGCGTCGTTTCCGCGTCGTACCTGCACCTTTTCACCAGTTGCCCGGTCATCCTACAACTGATGATTTCAGTGTACACGTAAACCTGGGGGGCCTGACCGGGCCAAGAAGGCGGGGCCCGGCCGGTCCCGGGCCCCGCCTGCCTCACAACCCGACGTCCCGCCCCTGGATGTCCGCCAGGGACTCCCGCCGTACGAGGACGCGCGCCCGGCCGTCGGCGACCGCGATGACCGGCGGGCGCCCCACGAGGTTGTAACCGGAGGCCATGGAGAGGTGGTACGCGCCGGCGACCGGTACGGCCAGCAGGTCTCCGGGCCGGATGTCGCCGGGCAGCTGGACATCGGTGGCGAGCACGTCACCGGCCTCGCAGTGCCGGCCGACGACGGTGAACGGCTCCGGCGCGGCGGGCGAGGCCCGGCCGACCAGCCGGGGCGCGTAGCGCACCCCGTACAGCGCGGGCCGCGGGTTGTCGCTCATCCCGCCGTCCACCGCCACGAACGCGTGCGCCCCGGTCCGCTTGACGGCCAGCACCCGGTACAGGACCACACCGGCCGGGCCCACGACGGCACGGCCGGGCTCGACGGCCAGCCGCGGCACCGGCAGTCCGGCCGCCGCACAGCCGCGCGCCAGCTCCACACGGATCCGGGTGCCCAGCGCGACGGTGTCGAGCGCGGGCTCGCCGGGGCGGTACGCCACGCCGTGACCACCGCCGAGGTCCAGCTCGGGCAGGGTGACGCCGTGCTGCTCACGGATCCGGGCGAGCAGGCCGACCAGCCGTCGGACGGCCGACAGATACGGCTTGACGGTGGTGATCTGGGAGCCCAAGTGGCAGTGCAGGCCGACCAGTTCGAGGCGCGGCTGGCTGAGCACCCGGGTGATGGCGTGCTGTGCGGAGCCGTCGGCGATCGACAGCCCGAACTTCTGGTCGTCGGTCCCCGTACGGATCTTGGCGTGACCGCCCGCGGCGATGCCCGGCACGACCCTGATCAGCACCTTCTGCCGGGTTTCCGCCGGGACCGCGGCGGCCAGCCGGGCGATCTCCGAGGTGGAGTCGATGACGATGCGGCCGACGCCGAACCGCAGTGCGGTCCGCAGGTCGGCCGGGCTCTTGGCGTTGCCGTGCAGCACGATCCGCTCGGCCGGGAAGCCGGTGGTCACGGCCAGCTCCAGCTCCCCGGCGGAGCAGACGTCCAGGCCGAGGCCCTCCTCCTGCACCCAGTGGACCAGGGCGCGGCACAGGAACGCCTTGGCCGCGTAGTAGACATCGGCGCCGGGAAAGGCGCGCAGGTAGGTGCGGCAGCGGTGGCGCACCTCGTCCTCGTCCAGGACGTAGGTGGGGGTGCCGAAGCGGTCGGCCAGCTCGGTGAGCGGCACCCCGGCCACCGCGACGTCACCGTGGGCGAGCGGTGCCGCGGAGGCGGGCCAGACGGACCGGACGGCGGTACGCGGGGCGGCGGCCCGCGCGGCCGGGGCGGGCGCCGGTGCAGGGGCGGGCGAGGCGGTCACGGCGGCGGCCGGCGGGGCCCCGGCCTCCTGCGCGGCCCGGGGCAGCGTGCTGTGGCTCATGAGCGTCACCCCTCACACGGCCCGTAGGTGCTGGTGCACGCGCGGCATCCGCGCCACCTCGGGCGTCAGCCGCGGGTCGGTCACCACGGTGGCCCCGACGGGTTCGGCCAGCGCGCGTAAGGCGGGCTCGGAGAGCCGGATCCAGGGCTGGCCGGCGCCGAGGGCCGCGGCCAGCCGCTGGGCGGAGGTGAAGCCGACGGCGGTACGGCCACCGAGCGGCGTGCGGAACAGACGGGCCGTACAGCCCGCGGGGCCCGACCGGACGGGGACGAACAAGGGCCCGGCCGGGACACGATCAGAGGGCTCGGGATCTTCCGCGTAGAGGTGGTGGGACACGGCGTTGCTCCTCGAACAGGACATCGGCCGCCCCGGACCGGTGGATGACGCTTGCGCCGGGGCTCGGCTCTGACGACGCTATGCCCGGGGAACGGGCCACTCCGCCGCTCGCTGACGCGTCATTGACGGGTTGTGGACGCTACTTGACGCGATGCTGCTGCCCGGTGGCCGATTGTGGGACGGCAGTGACAACGGGGCACCGCGGGCCCCTGTCCCCCGCCCGTGGACGGCGCCGCCGGACCGCGCTTGACCTTGACACTGTGGAAAGCACTCCACTGGGAGGCGTCATGTTCACCATCGGAGACTTCGCCCAGTACGGCCGCGTGTCGGCCCGCATGCTGCGGCACTACGACGCCATCGGGCTGCTGCGCCCGGCCCGCACCGACCCCGTCAGCGGCTACCGCTTCTACGAGGCGGCCCAGCTCGCCCGGCTCAACCGCATCATCGCCCTCAAGGACCTCGGATTCAGCCTCCAGCAGGTGGCGGCGATCCTGGCGGAGGAGCTGAGCGCCGAGGAGCTGCGCGGCATGTTGCGGCTGCGGCAGGCGGAGCTGGAGGCGGCGCTGACGGCGGCCGGTGCGCGGCTGGCGCAGGTCGAGGCGAGGCTCCGGACGATCGAGAGTGAGGGACGCATGTCTGCCGACGATGTGGTGGTCAAGCGCACCGGAACGGTTCTGCTCGCCGAGCTGCGCGGGGTCGCCGCCAGTTACGGGCCCGAGGACATCGGACCGGTGATCACGCCGCTCTACGCCGAGCTGTGCCGGCTGCTGGAGACCGTGGGGGTGACTCCGGCGGGGCCGGGACTGGCGTACTACGAGGACGTGGCGGGGGACGCCGGGGCGGGGGACGTGGCCGGAGCCGCGGCGAACGGGGAGGGCGGCGAGGGGGCCGTCGTCGTCCACGCGGGACTGGCGGTCACCTCGGAGGCGCTGGCCAAGGCGGGCGCCACGTACGACGGTTCGACCGGCCGCCCCGGCATCCCCGCCGCGACCGGCCTCGGCTTCGACGTCGTCACCCTGCCCGGCCTGGAGTGCGCGGCCACGGTGGTGCACCGCGGCCCGATGAGCCGGATCCTGCCGACCGCGCAGAACCTCGCGCACTGGATCGACGGCAACGGCTACCGCTCCGCCGGATACGCCCGCGAGCTGTACCTGGAATGCCCGCCGGACCAGGAGAAGTGGGTCACCGAGATCCAGGAACCCGTGGTCAAGGCATGAACAAAGCACAGGTCACGGCGTGAAACAGGGCCCGTGAAACAGACGCGCAGAGGGCGGGAACCGCCCCCTGCGCGCCACCACAACCGCCCCCTGCGCGCCACCCCACCCGGCCCCGCCCGGGCTACACCCCCGCCGGCGCCCCCGCACGGCCCGGCGCGGCCCCCGCGCCGCCGTCCGCCCCCGCACCGCGGTCGCCGCCCCCGGCCTGCCCCGCCCCGTCCGCGTCGCCGCCGCCACGCCGTACGACCACCAGCACCAGCAGCCCCGCGGCCAGCGCCATCACGCCGGAGATCAGCATGATGTGCGTCAGCCCGGTGACGTAACCCGCACCGACCGCCTCGCGGGAGGCGCCGGGCCCGAGACCGTGCAGCGCGTCGGCGAAGACCGTGCCGAGCAGGGCGATGCCCAGCGCGTAGCCCAGCTGCCGGAAGGTGTTGACCGCGCCGCTCGCCATGCCGGCCCGCTGCGGGGGCGCCGCGCCGAGCGCCGCCGAGACCAGGACCGGCATCGCCGTGCCGATGCCCAGCCCGCTCACCGCGAGCCCCGGCACCAGCGCCGCCCAGCCCGAGCCGTCGCCGAGCAGCGCGTACTGCAGCAGCGCACCGACGCCCACCAGCAACAGGCCGACACCGACCGGGAGTTGCGGCGCCATCCGCTGGAGGTGCCGGCCGCCCAGCGCGCCGACCAGCAGCGACATCAGCGCCATCGGCGTGACCGCCAGACCCGCCTGCACCGGACTCAGCCCGAGGACGTTCTGCACCCACAGCCCCACGAACGTCAGGTACGGGAATGCCGCCGCCTGCAGCAGCAGCGCCGCCGCCATCAGCACCGCGAACGACGGCCGCCGCAGCAGCCCCAGATCGAGCAGCGGCCGGCGCACCCGTCGCTCCACGACGAGGAACACCAGCAGCGCGAGCGCCGACCCCACCAGCGAGACCAGCGTGCCGCGCTCGGTCCAGCCCTGCTCACCGCCGCGCATCAGCCCGTACGTCAGCGCGCCCGCACAGGCCGTGAACGACGCGGCACCGGGCCAGTCGATGAGGGCCGCCGGGTTCCGCTTGACCGAGTTCGTCTTGACCGAGTTCGTCCGAGGGCGGGCGAGGTCGCCGTGCGACTCGCGGACCCACCGCAGCGTGATCCACACCGCGACCGCGGTCAGCGGCAGATTGACCAGGAAGATCGCCCGCCAGTCCGCGTACTCGGTGAGCACGCCGCCCAGTACGGGGCCGATCGCGGCCGCCGCGCCGCTGGTGCCGCCCCAGACACCGAACGCCACACCGCGGTCCCGGCCCTGGTAGGCAGCCATCAGCAGCGGGGTGTTGGTGGCGAACATCGCCGCCGCGCCCACGCCCTGGACGGCCCGGGCCGCGACCAGGAGGCCGGCGTCCGGGGCGAGTCCGCAGGCCAGCGAGGCGAGCGCGAACAGCGTCAGCCCGGCCACGTAGAGCCGGCGCCGCCCGAAGAGGTCCGCCGCCGAACCCGCGACCATCAGCAGGGCGGCCAGCGCCAGCGCGTAGATGTCCATCACCCACTGGAGCGAGGTGAAGGACGCGTGCAGCCCGTCGGCTATCCGGGGCAGCGCGGTGTTCACGATCGTCACATCGACCAGCAGCAGGAAGTTCCCGAGCGTCACGGCGACCAACGGCCACCACTTCCCGCCCGTTCGCCCTGCCGCCGTTCCGAGTGCGCTCTGCATGACCTGGTGTCCTCCGTTGTCGTGTCGTGTCGTGCCCGGCCGCCGTCCCGGGCACCCGAGGGGCCGAGTGGTCGAGGGCCGAGGGGCCGCGAAGAGGCGGAAGTGCGGAATTGCGCCATCGCGCTCGCACCACTGCGACGTCGCGCAAAAGCCACGGCGGCCGCCGTCGGGCGGCGGGTGCCGTGGGGTGTGGCTCCTACCGTCCGATGCCCGACCGGTCGCATTCCAGCCAGCTGGATCACCGCGGCGCAATCCGACACGCGCTAGCCTCGAACGGTGAAAACCGACGCGAAGGCCGCCAGTGGTGGCGACGGCTTCGACGCGCTCGACCGCCGGCTCGCCCACGCGCTCCAGCTCGACGGCCGGGCGCCGTTCAGCAGGATCGCGGCCGTGCTCGGCGTCTCCGACCAGACCGTCGCCCGGCGCTACAGCCGGCTCCGCACCAACGGCACGCTCAAAGTGCTGGGGCTGGCCGACGCCCGGGCGCTGGGCGAGGTCGAATGGATGGTCCGGGTGCAGTGCACACCGGAGGCCGCCGTGCCCGTCGCCGAGGCGCTGGCACGCCGCTCGGACACCTCCTGGGTCAGCCTGATGTCCGGCGGCACCGAGATCACCGCGGTCTGCCGCGCGGCCAGCAGCGAGCACAGCGACGCCCTGCTGCTCCAGAAGCTGCCGCGCACCCCGAGCGTCGTCGGCGTCACCGCGCACTGTCTGCTGCACGAGTTCTACGGCGGCCCGCGCGGCATCATCAGCAAGTCCGGTGCGCTGACCGACGAGGAGATCGCCCGGCTGAGCCCGCCGCAACGGGACCCGGAAGCGGAGCCGTTCGCGGCCCCGGTGCGGCTCGACGACGCAGACCGCCGGCTCTTCGACGCGCTCGCCCGCGACGGCCGCACGCCGCTGGCCGAACTCGCCGCCGTCACCGGCTGGTCGCCCACCACCGTCCGCCGCCGCCTCGCCGAACTGCGCGCGGCCGGGGTGCTGTACTACGACATCGACTACGACCTGCGGCAGTACGGATACGGCGTGATGGTCGCCCTGTGGCTGTCCGTCGCACCCGCCGAACTCGCCGCCACCGGCGAGGCGTTGGCGGCACACCCGGAGGTCGCCTTCGCCGGCGCCACCACCGGGCCGAACAACCTTTTCGCGTCCGTGCTGTGCCGGGACGTCGGCGCGCTCTACACGTATCTGACGACCCGCGTGGCGGCGCTGCCCGGCGTACGGACGATGGAGAGCGCGCCCCGCATCCGGCAGGTCAAGGGACCGGGGCCGCTGACCGTCACCGCGCCGGCCGGCCCGGGACGGCGCCGGTGAGCCCCCGGCCGGTCCCGGCGCCGGGCTCCCTGATGGAGCCGCCGCGCCGCGGGCAGCCCTGGTGGTCCGGCCGCAACCCGCTGGTCTGGGTGCGCGACTGGGTGCGTTCGACGCCCGGCACCCACATCTGGCTGCTGGTCATCGGCGTCACGAGCCTGGTGATCGCCTCCGCCTCCGAGGGCCTGGAACAATTCCTCGTCCACCGCACCAGCAGCAACATCCACGAACTGAACGAGCATCCGCTGCCGTCGCTGCTCATCAGCGGCTTCTGGATCGAACGCCCGGCGTCGTTCCTGCTCTACGTGGTGATGTTCGAGCTGCTGCACGCCAACGTGGAGCGCTGGGTGGGGACGTGGCGCTGGCTGCTGACCGTCGGCGGCGCGCACATCGCCGCCACCCTGGCCAGCCAGGAACTGGTGCTGCTGGCTATCGAGGGCCACCGGCTGCCGCGCTCGATGACCCATGTCGTGGACATCGGCGTCTCCTACGGGCTGGCCGCGGCCGCCGGTCTGCTGACCTACCGGCTGCTGCCGCCCTGGCGCTACGGCTACCTCGTCGCGGTGCTGGTCTTCTTCGGCATCCCCCTGACCACCGGCGCGACCTTCACCGACTTCGGCCATGCCATCGCACTGACCATGGGCTTCGCGGCCTGGCCCCTGACCCCGGCGGCCGCCGCCGGGGCGGTGGAGGAGGAGGCTGAGGGAGAGCCCTAGGGCGGGGGCGAACACATCCCGTAGGGGGCACGAGGCCCCCTGCGGGGCCACAACGTGGGGGCGGGGGCGGGGTATTCCCGTGGTGGGCACCCCGCGACAGGCCCCCGCGAAAGGCACCCCCGCAGGAAACCCTGCGACAGTCACCCCCGCGACAGTCACCCGGTACCGGTACCGGTTTCGGGCCAACGTCGGCCACAGCGCAACGGGTGGCCGGGGCGGAATCGCGCCCCGGCCTGTTCCCTCGGCCCGGTCCGGTTGGGCTCGGTTCGGTTCGGCTCAGAGGCCGTACAGGCGCTCCAGTACGGCCGCGATGCCGTCGTCCTCGTTGGAGGTGGTGACCTCGTCCGCGACGGCCTTCAGCTCGTCGTGGGCGTTGGCCATGGCCACGCCGTGCGCGGCCCAGGCGAACATCGGGATGTCGTTGGGCATGTCGCCGAAGGCCACCGTCTGCTTGGCGGTCAGGCCCAGGCGGCGGGCGGCCAGCGACAGGCCGGTGGCCTTCGTCAGGCCCAGCGGCAGCAGCTCGACGATGCCCTCACCGGCCATCGTCACGCCCACCAGATCACCGGCCACCTGGCGCGCGGCGAGCGCCAGCGCGTCGTCGTCCAGCGTCGGGTGCTGGAGGTAGACCTTGTTGAGCGGGGCCGCCCACAGCTCGCCGGGGTCGTCGATCATGACGTTCGGCAGCGGGCCCTCGTGGACCCGGTAGCCGGGGCCGACCAGCACCTCGCCCTCCAGGCCGTCCCGGCTCGCCGCCAGGAACAGCGGGCCGACCTCCGCCTCGATCTTGGACAGCGCGAGCCCGGCCAGCTGGCGGTCGAGCGTCACCGACGTCAGGAGGCGGTGCTCACCGGCGTGGTAGACCTGCCCGCCCTGGCCGCACACCGCGAGGCCGTCGTAGTCGAGGGCGTCGAGGATGTGCCGGGTCCAGGGCACCGCACGGCCGGTGACGACGATGTGCGCCGCGCCCGCCGCGGTGGCCGCGGCGAGCGCCTGACGGGTGCGCTCGGAGACGGTGTCGTCCGGACGCAGCAGCGTGCCGTCGAGATCCGTCGCGATGAGCGTGTACGGCAGCGGCGGGACGGCCGCCGGAGCTGGTGCGCTCACTTGGCGAGGGGCTCCAGGATCTCCCGTCCGCCCAGGTAGGGGCGGAGCATCTCGGGGACGCGCACGGAGCCGTCCGCCTGCTGGTGGTTCTCGAAGATCGCCACGATGGTGCGCGGAACGGCGCAGAGCGTGCCGTTGAGCGTCGCGAGCGGCCGCACCTTCTGCTTGCCGTCGACGGATTCGCGCATCCGGACCGACAGCCGGCGCGCCTGGAACTCGTCGCAGTTCGAGGCCGAGGTCAGCTCGCGGTACTTGCCCTGGGTGGGGATCCACGCCTCGCAGTCGAACTTGCGGGAGGCCGAGGAGCCGAGGTCACCGGTGGCGACGTCGATCACCTGGAACGGCAGCTCCAGACCGGTCAGCCACTGCTTCTCCCAGTCGAGCAGCCGCTGGTGCTCGGCCTGCGCGTCCTCCGGTGCGACGTACGAGAACATCTCGACCTTGTCGAACTGGTGGACCCGGAAGATGCCGCGGGTGTCCTTGCCGTACGTGCCGGCCTCGCGGCGGAAGCACGGGGAGAAACCGGCGTAGCGCAGCGGCAGCTGGCTCGCGTCGACGATCTCGTCCATGTGGTACGCGGCGAGCGGGACCTCGGAGGTGCCGACCAGGTAGTAGTCGTCCTTCTCCAGGTGGTAGACGTTCTCGGCGGCCTGGCCGAGGAAGCCGGTGCCCTCCATGGCGTGCGGACGCACCAGCGCGGGGGTCAGCATCGGGATGAAGCCGGCCTCGGTGGCCTGGGCGATGGCGGCGTTGACGAGGGCGAGCTCCAGCAGCGCGCCGATGCCCGTCAGGTAGTAGAAGCGCGAGCCGGAGACCTTGGCGGCGCGCTCCACGTCGATGGCGCCGAGCGCCTGGCCGATCTCCAGGTGGTCCTTGGGCTCGAAGCCCTCGGTGGTGAAGTCGCGGATCGTGCCGTGCGTCTCCAGGACCCGGAAGTCCTCCTCGCCGCCGACGGGGACGTCGGGGTGGACGAGGTTGCCGAGCTTCAGCAGCAGCTGCTGGGTCTCGTCCTTGGCCTCGTCCTGGGCGGCGTCGGCGGCCTTGACGGCGGCGGCGAGCTCGCCGGCCTTCTTCAGCAGCTCGGCCTTCTCGTCGCCGGCGGCCTTGGGGATGAGCTTGCCGAGCGCCTTCTGCTCGGCACGCAGCTCGTCGAAGCGGACGCTGGACGACCTGCGCCGCTCGTCGGCGGAGAGAAGCGCGTCGACGAGGTCGACGTCCTCTCCACGGACGCGCTGGGACGCGCGCACACGGTCGGGGTCCTCACGGAGCAGGCGAAGGTCAATCACACCCCCAGGCTACCGGGGCCGCGCCCCGCCCCTCGACGCGATATTCTCCACCAAATCGCTTTGCCCGTTTTGCGCGGTTTATCCCACGGTGGGGCGGGGCCGGTGAAGAGGGTGTCGAGACGGTGGGAAGTGGAGTGGGGGATAGGGGAGAAGTGGAGACGGGGAAGGGGGGCGCGGGCGCGCGGAACGGAATTCCGGATGTCCGCGATGGGGCTTTCGCGGGGGCCGGCGCCGGGTGATCCACTATGGGGAGAGCGGGAGTTGGGCCGCTGGTTTTCCCCGGACATCCCCCGGTTGTCCACAGGGGCCGAGGGTTCCCGGATTCTTATCCACAGGCTGTGTGTGAGATCTGTGGAAGTCGGAGCCGATCATTCCGCTCCCGAAATGCTCGACTATGGATTCTCTGTCCAAACCCCGTTCACGCACTCTTTCGTGTGGGATTGCCTCGCCCTAAAGGATTGATCACGTGAATTGTGCTGACGGGGGCCGGGGTCGGGCACTGTGGAACGATGTGGAAGGGTGTGGTGTCAGTAGGGCGATATGTCGACTGTGTCCGACTCTCGTGTCGACTTACCCACAGGTCGAGAACCGAGCCTGTGGATAACTTTGTGGACAACTCACAGCCGCTCCGGAAGCCGCAGGTCGAGCCCGGACGCGAGCGCGCCGGGACGGCTCAGCGACGCCCGTCCAGGCAGCGCGCCAGCCAGTCCGACGCCTCGGTGAACGCGGTGTCCGACATCTCCCGCCGCACGGTCGGCGTCATCTCGTCCGCCCGCGGATACGAACCCAGGAAGCGCACGTCACGGCAGACCCGCTTGAGGCCCATCAGCACCTCGCTGACCCGGCGGTCGGTGACGTGCCCCTCGCAGTCCACCGAGAAGCAGTAGCGGCCGATGCCCTCACCGGTCGGCCGGGACTCGATCCGCATCATGCTGACGCCGCGGACCGCGTACTCCTGAAGCAGCTCCAGCAGCGCACCCGGGTGGTCCTCGGCCAGCCACAGCACGACGGAGGTCTTGTCCGCGCCGGTGGGCGACGCCGGCCGGGCCGGGCGGCCCACCAGGACGAAGCGGGTGGTCGCGTTCTGCGCGTCGTGGATGTCGGTGACCAGCGGCGTCAGGCCGTACGTCGTCGCCGCGAACTCACCCGCGAAGGCGCCGTCGTAACGGCCCTCCTGCACCAGCCGCGCGCCGTCGGCGTTCGAGGCCGCCGACTCCCACACCGCCTCGGGCAGTTGGGCCGCCAGCCACTTGCGCACCTGCGGCTGGGCGACCGGGTGCCCGGTCACCGTCTTGACGTCGTCGAGCGCCGTGCCGGGGCGTACCAGCAGCGCGAAGGCGATCGGCAGCAGCACCTCGCGGTAGATCATCAGCGGCTCGCCGGCGGCGAGTTCGTCGAGGGTGGTGGTGACCCCGCCCTCGACGGAGTTCTCGATCGGCACCAGGGCCGCGGCGGCCTCACCGGCGCGCACCGCGTCCAGCGCCGCCGGCACCGACACCATCGGCACCAGCTCGCGCGTCGCCGCCTCGGGAAGGCTGCGCAGCGCGGCCTCGGTGAACGTGCCCGCGGGGCCGAGATACGTATAGCGGCTGGCCGACATCGTTGAGCTCCCTCGCGTAACTGCGGGGGCACCCCGCCGATCTACTCCCTGCCCTGCCACGATACCCAGCCCCCTCGGCCACCGGGCGGGACTTCCGCGGGCCGGACCGCCCGGGTCCCTAGCCCTCCAGCAGCGGCCGGCCCACGTAGCCGCCGGGCTCCGCGGCCGGCGGCACCGCGAACAGACCGCTCGCCTCGTGCCGCAGGAACGGCGACAGGGCGTCCCCGCGGTCCAGCTTCCGCTGCACCTGGGTGAAGGCGCGGAGCGGATCGGCCTGCCAGCAGACGAACAGCAGCCCGGCGTCCGGGGCGCCGTCCTCCCGGTAGCCGTCGTGGAACGAGAACGGCCGGCGCAGCATCGCCGCGCCCTGGTTGGACTCCGGGGCGGCGATCCGGGCGTGCGCGTTGGACGGGATGACCGGCAGCCCGTCCGGCCCGGTCGCGTCCAGCCGCATCGGGGTGGTCTCCGAGCCGCCGGTCAGCGGCGCACCGTCGTCCTTACGGCGCCCGATGACCCGCTCCTGTTCGTGCCGGGAGCGCTGCTCCCAGTCGTCCAGCAGCATCCGGATCCGGCGGACGACCGCGTACGAGCCGCCGCGCATCCACTCCTGCGCGGCGTCCCGCCCCACGAAGATCCGCTCGTCGAAGTCCTTGTCGGACGGCTTGGGGTTGTTGGTGCCGTCGAGCTGGCCCATCAGGTTGCGGGCGGTCATCGGGCGCGCGGTGGCGCCCGGGGTGCGGTTGAAGCCGTTCATCTGCCAGCGCAGCCGGGCGCTGCCGGCGGCGTCCTTCTGCAGCGCCCGCAGCGCGTGGAAGGCGACCAGCGCGTCGTCCGCGCCGATCTGGACCCACAGATCGCCGTTGCTGCGCTTGGGGTCCAGCGCGTCGGCGGAGAAGTCCGGCAGCGGGTCGAGCTGCACGGGACGGCGCGCCGTCAGGCCCGTACGGCCGAAGAAGCTGTGGCCGAAGCCGAAGGTCACGGTCAGCGAGGACGGGCCGGCGTCCAGCGCGACCCCGGTGTCGGCGGCCGGGGTGCGGCCGGCCATCAGCTCCTCGGCCGTGCGCGACCAGCGGCGCAGCAGCGCGGCGGCCTCCTTGCGGCCGGCCCCGGGCGCCAGGTCGAAGGCGACGAGGTGCCCGGTGGCCTGCAGCGGGGTGGTGATCCCCGCCTGGTGCCGGGCGCGCGCCTGGCGGAACGCCACCTCGGTCGAGCCGATCGTGGTGACGGCCTTCGCGGCGTCCTGCTCGGGCTCGGTGGCGGAGACGCCGATGGCGGCCCCGGCCCCGCCGACGACCAGCCCGGCCGCGCCCGCCGCGCCGACGGTGCCGAGCAGCCGGCGGCGGGAGAGCTCCAGGGAGTTCTGCGGGGTGGCCGGCGTGGCGCCGGAGGTCTTCGGGCCGGCGGCCCGGGGGCCCGCCGCCTGCTCGGTTCGCTTGCTCATCAGCCGATCTTCACGTTCCTGATCTCGGTCACCTGGTCGATGTCGGAGGTCCGTACGAGCAGCGAGAGCTGCCACTGCCCGGGCACCGGCAGCTGGACGCCGCTCGCGCGCCAGTGGCCCGTACCGGTGTGCCGGGGGACGACCGGCAGCGGCCCGAGCTTCTTGGCCTTCTGGGTGAAGGAGACCTTCACCTCGGGGACGTCCATGGCCTTGCCCGACGGGTCGGAGAGCCGCAGCCGCAGCTCGTTGGCGTTGCCGCTGCGGCCGGGGTCGAGGTCGACCCGGGCGGTGCCCTTGCCGTGCGGGCCGCCGGTGTCGAAGGGGACGGTCAGCACCTGCGGCTGGTTGGAGGCGGTGGACTGCCCGCCCGAAGCTGCCTGGACCGCCGCCTCCGTACGGGCCGGCTCGGTGGCCGTCAGCACCGTCGTCACCACCAGCAGGACGACGGCGACCGACGCCTCGGCGAGCACGGACCGCCGCAGCCCCAGCCGCTCCGGGTCCGCGTCCCGCAGCCGCTTGGTACGCGCGCTGCGCAACGCGGCCTGCTGACGGGCGAGTTGGGCGGCGCGGGTGGGGTCGGGGTCGGTGCTGGGCTCGGTGTCGGGGTCCGGGGCCACCTCAGGGTCCGTGTCCGGGGTCTCTTCAGAGGCCGGGTCCGGGTCCGGGGACGCAGCGGTGGCCGTTGCGGTGGCGGTGGACGAAGCGGCCGGGGCGCCCGCGGCCGCCTTCCCCGTCGCCTTCCCAGCGGCCTTCGCGGACTGCCGCTCGACCGGCTCCCCGGCCTCCTGCGCCGCGTCCGCCACATCCGCCGCATCCGTAGCGGCAGCCGTGCCACCGGCCTCGGCCGCCCGTGCCTCGCCCAGCCGCGCCGTCCACCGGCGCGACACCCAGGCGATCCCGACCAGGACCGCCACCAGCCCCACCTTGAGCAGCAGCAGCCGCCCGTAGGCGGTGCCGGTCAGCGCGCTCCAGGTGCCGACCTGCCGCCAGGACTGGTAGACGCCGGTGGCCGCCAGCACCACCACCGAGCCGAACGCGATCCGCGAGAAGCGGCGGACCGCCGTCCGCTCGACCGGCGGGCCCCAGTACAGGGACACCAGCAGCGTCGCCAGCCCGCCGAGCCAGGCGGCGACGGCGAGCAGATGCAGCACGTCGACCGGCATCGCGACGGCCGGCTGCAGCCCGGTCGAGGCGTGTTCGGCCATCGCCCAGGTCGCGGCGAGCCCGGTGGCGACGATCACCCCGCCGATGCCGAGCCCGAAGGTGAGGTCCTTGCGCCGCCGGGCCTCCTCGGCGGGGTCCACGGCCCCGGTCTCCCCCTCCGCGTCGGTTGTCCCGCCCGCGCCGGCCGGCTCATGGGCCCGCGCGAACGCGCCGAAGAGCACCGCGACGAACAGCGCCGCGGCCGCGAGCAGCAGCAGCCGCGACACCAGCGCCGCGCCCGGCTTCGTGAGCAGCACCTGCTGGAGCCCGCCCAGGTCGAAGACGTCGGCGAGGTCGCCGGACCCGGTGTACGGCGTGCGCAGCAGCAGCATCGCGACGGTGGTGCCGGTCAGCAGCGCCCAGCCCTGCACGACCAGCCGCTGCACGGACCGCACGAGGGCCGCGGCCGGCCGGCAGGCCACCACGAAGGCGGCACCGCCTGCCATCAGCACGAACCCGGCGTACGCCAGACAGCGGGCGATGCCGTAGAGCGCGCCCACCAGCCCGCCGCCGGCCTCCTGTTGGGGGACCGCCGCGGAGCTCTTGGAGGGCGCGCCGACCGAGAAGGTGAACGCGCCGGACACCGGGTGGCTGTCGGCGGAGACCGCCTGCCAGGCGACGGTGTACGTACCGTTGCCGAGCCCCGGCGGCAGCCCCGTGCCGTACTTGACGGTGGCGCCGCTGCACAGGTTGCGCAGCTTGCCGCGGTCCACCCGCTTGCCGTGCGGATCCAGCACCCGGATGGAGTCGTCGCCCATCGCGACGCCCTCGGAGAAGGTGAGCGCCACCTGCTCGGGTGCGCGGTCCACCACCGAACCCTGCGCCGGCGTGCTGCCGGTCAGCGCGGCGTGCGCGGACGCCGGGACGGCGCCGCCGAACAGCGCGCCGGCCAGCGCCACCGCGACGACCAGCATCCGCAGTACGGCGGACCGTCGCGCGGGTGGCCCGGTGGTGACCATAGTGATCGCTCCTCTGACTGCCGTGGCCGTTACGTCAGGTCGACTGTCGTGCTTCCCGTTACCGCCGCCGCCCGCTACTTCTTCGGGGCGTAGGTGGCGGCCTTGACCGGGACCTTCACCTTGATCGGGCCGGCCTTGGCGAAGTGCAGCTCGAT
Organism: Streptomyces lydicus; assembly: GCF_000717345.1. GTDB lineage: Bacteria > Actinomycetota > Actinomycetes > Streptomycetales > Streptomycetaceae > Streptomyces > Streptomyces lydicus. The sequence continues at coordinate 159,215 of NZ_JNZA01000009.1, forward strand.
GCTGACCGTGTCGCCCTCGGCCGGCTTCTTCTTCAGGCCCATGAACATCACGTGACTGCCGCCGTGCACCAGGTCGAGCGTGCCGTTCGCCGGTATCGCCAGGGAGTTGACCTGCTCCATCTTGCTGCCGACCGTCTTGTGGATCGAGACGTCCGAGGCCAGGTCGCTGGTGACCGACGTGAGCTTGTCGGCGCCGCCGCCGTTCTTGATCGTGAAGAAGGCGCCGGCCATGCCGTCGGTGACCGGCTGCGGCATGTACGCGCCGTCCACCGAGAGCTTCGGGGCGGTGTCCCCGCCGCCGCAGCCCGCGAGGGCGAGTCCGGACGTCAGGGCGAGGGCGGCGGCGAGGGTGGTGCGGCGGTTCACGGGTTCTGTCCCTTGATGATCTTCGGAAGTGCGGTGGTGTAGTTGTCGGAGGTCGCCTCCTGCATGCCCATCCAGTGGATCTTGTCGTCCTTGGGGGAGCTCAGCAGGACCTGCGCGCCATGGGTGGAGACGACATCGCCGTTCTTCTTCTTGACCGGCTTCTCGATCCCGATGTTCACGCTGCGCGCACCGGCCTGGATGGTGTCGAACTTGCCGGTCAGCCCGACGAAGTCCTTGTTGATGCCGGCGAGCCACTTCTTGAGGGCGGGCGGGGTGTCGCGCTCCGGGTCGGAGGTCACGAACACCACCCGCAGGTCCTTCTGCTCGGCCTGGGGCAGCTGCTTCACCGCCACCGCGATGTTGGCCATCGTCAGCGGGCAGACGTCCGGGCAGTTGGTGTAGCCGAAGTAGATCAGCGTCGGGTGGCCCTTGGTCTTCTCCAGCAGGTCGTACTTCTTGCCGTCGGAGTCGGTCAGGGTCAGGTCCGGCTTCTCCAGCGGATTGTCGAGCGTGACGATCGGCTTGGCGGTGGTGCCGCCGGAGACCACGGCGGCGGGCTTGTCCGCGTCGCCCTCACAGGCGGTCAGGCTGAGGGCCGCGGCCGCCGCGAGGGCGGACGCGAGCAGGGTCCTTCTACGCATTGCAGATATATCCCATGTGTTCTGAAGTCCCGGTCCGGGGCTTTCGGGGCGAAATGTGCACCCGCCGTGAGCCCGGAGCCGGGAGGGAGTGCCGGGCCGGCGCGGGTAGGGCGCCGGCCCCCGCGGTGGTCAGGCGCTGCGACGGCGGCCGGCGAAGACGCCGAAGCCGACTCCGATGATGCCCACGACGATGCCGACGACGCCCAGGACACGCGCCGTGGTGTCACTGGCGGACGTCTCCGCGGCCGCCGCCGTGGTCTTGGCGTCGTCGCCCGCGGCGGCTCCGTGGCCGTCACCCTCGGCCGCGGTGAGATGGAGCACCGGCGCCGGGTTCTCCGGCTCCGGGGCGCCCTCCTTCGTCGGTTCGATCCAGCGCACGACGTCCTTGTTGTCGTACGTCTGCAGCGCCTTGAAGACGAGCTGGTCGGCGTTCTCGGGCAGCTGTCCCACGGAGAGCGGGAACTGCTGGAACTGGCCGGGCTCGATGCCCTTGCCGTCGGCGGTCCAAGTGATCTTGGAGGGCGCCTCGTTGATCTTCTCGCCCTCCATCTCGATCGGCTTGGCGAGCTTGGTCTTGGTGACCGACACCTTCCAGCCGGGCACCGGCTGCGGCATGACGGACGCCAGCGGGTGGTCGGTCGGCAGGTTGACCTCGAGCTTCACCGTCGAGGCGTCGTCCCGCTCGTTGGGCACCTTGAAGTTGACGGTCGCGAAGCCGCCCTTGGGCGCCGACTGGGACTGCACGCTGACGTGCGCGAAGGCCGGACCGGCGAGCAGCAGCACGCTGCCGGCCGCGACGCCGCCGACGAGGGCCAGACGCGAAACCCGGGGGGACTTCGCCGACTTCACCGACGGGGCCGACTTCGAGATCTCAGACATCGGAAAACACTCCACAGGAAGGAGAGAGGTACGGGTGACAGTGGTGGCGCGCGTGCGGCGACGGCGCGCGAACCACCACCCTTCCTGGGGAGCGTGCTTCGCGTGACGTCAGGCCGCGAGGGCGAAGGAGGGCGGCCCTCGCCTGACGACACTGTGGTGGAGTGCGGGGTCCTTCGGGCCGGGTTTGTCATCCCCGTACGAAACGGGGGCGCCGAGCGCCTCGCCGTGCGCCGTGCCGAGACCCCTGAGCAGGGCGCGCACCAGCGCCGCCGCCCCGCGCACCGTACCGGTCAGGGTGTGCGCGATCTCGTACGCCGCCGGGGCCGACAGCCGGACCAGCCGCCACAGCGCCGCCTCGCCCCGCCGCAGCAGCCAGCCGACGGCGAGCGCCGCCAGCAGGTGCCCCAACAGCATGGGCAGCGACGGCAGCAGGCCGTGCGCCATCGCCGGGTCGGCGGCATCCGCAGGGTGCCCGCCCGGTGCGACGAAGCCGGCGGTGGCGGCCCGGTCGAGGCCGCCGCCGGAGTCGAGGATCCGCCGTGCCGTGGAGGCGTCCAGCCGGCCGGTACCGAGCCCGCACGTCACGTGCCGGGCGAGCGCGACCGCGGTCCCGTCGGACATCCCGCCGGGCCCGCCGCTCCGCGCCGTGCCGGCCGTCGTCATCGCCAGCTGGCCCACCGCGAACAGCGCGTGCAGCGCCAGCTGTCCCACCGCCAGGCCCGCCGCGATGCCGGGCAGCGAACGCTCCCGTCCGGCCAGCGGGGCCGCGACCGCGAACACCACCGCGGCGGCGGCACCCACCGTCCACAACGGGACCGCCGCGCAGGACGCGATCATGTGCCCGGCCGCGGACAGCACGACGCAGACCGCGGTGAAGACCGCGGCCCTCAGCAGCCGCAAATCGGCGGCGGCGCGCGCGGTGGGGGCGGGCAGGGCAGACATGGCCGCGCCATCATCCCACTGCCCCCGCCCGCCGCCTACGGCAGGGCGGTGCAAAAGGGGCGCCTCCGGCGATGTCAAGGGCGGCAGCCAGGGCGCGCGACGGCGCACACGCGGCGCTTCACCTACACCGATGCGCTCAGTCTTCGCATCCGCCGAATGAGCGGTATCACGTCCCGGACATGCTTACGGACCATGAGGCACGGCAATAGGTAACGATATGTCGAGCCGCGGCCAGGAGGCTGGAGCGATGAGCATCTGGTGGTCACTCCACTTGCGGCGCGAGGCGGCGAGCGTGCCGCTCGCCCGTCGCCTGCTGCTGGGCACGATGGAGACGGCGGGCGTCGACCCGGACATCTGTTACGACCTGTCGGTGGCCCTCTCCGAAGCCTGTGCCAACGCCGTTGAACACGGCGGCGACGCGGCCACCGAGGACTACCGCGTCACGGCCTACATCGACGGCGACACCTGCCGCATCGAGGTCACCGACTCGGGCCCCGGCTTCCAGGCCGACACCGTGCCCCCCGCACCGCCCCATACCGCGGACCGCGCCCTGGCGCCGGCCCCCGTGCCCACCCCCGCGCAGGCCCCCGCATACGCGGAGGAAGGCCGGGGGCTCTTTCTGATCGAGGCGCTCACCGACCACGTCCGCTACCGCAACCGCACCGGCCGGCCCGGCGCGGTCGTCAGCTTCGACAAGATCCTCAAGTGGCGCGAGGACGCCCTGCTCAAGGCGTCCTGACCAGGTCGTCCCGGGCGGACCGTGACGGCGAGGCGGGGCGGCGGGGTGCTTGTTCAGCCGACCGGCGTGCTTTCCCCGGCCCAGGCTGCCAGCAGCCGCAGCGCGGTGTGCGAGGGTGAGCCTTCCTCCACGGTGTGCGCGATCAGGGCCTGGTCCGGGTCGTCCGGCAGTCGCAAGGTCTCGAAGCGGAGGTCCAGTTCACCCACCACAGGGTGCCGGTAGACGTAGCGTCCGTGGGTCTTGTCCTTGAGGCGGTGCTCCGCCCAGACCGACCGGAATACCGGGCTGGCGGTGGTGAGTTCGTCGAGCAGCTCCGCCGTGTGGGGATCGTCGGGGTGGCGTGCGGCGTCGAGACGGAGGTAGGCGGCCACGTCACTGGCCTTGCCCCGCCAGTCGGCGTACAGATCGCGCATCCCCTCGTCCAGGAAGACCAGGCGAGCCAGGTTCCGCTGCCGGGGAGGCAGCGCGCCGAAGTCGGTGATCAGAGCCGCTGCGAGACGGTTCCAGGCCAGGACGTCGGTGTTGCGGCCGACGATGTACGCCGGGACGTCAGGCGTCGAGTCCAGGAGCCGACGCAGGCCCGGCCGCACCTTCTGCGGGCGGGGCGAGCCCTCCCCGTGCGCCGGTTCCGGCCGGGGCGCGGGGCGGGCCAGCCGGTACAGGTGCTCGCGCTCCACCGCGTCCAGGCGAAGGGCGCGGGCGACCGCGTCCAGCACCTCCGAGGAGAAGTGCAGCGCGCGGCCCTGTTCCAGCCGGACGTAGTGATCCACGCTCACCCCGGCCAGTTGGGCCAGCTCCTCGCGGCGCAGCCCGGGTACCCGACGGCGGCCCCCGTAGTCCGGCAGCCCCAGTTCCTCGGGTCGCAGCCGTGCACGGCGGGAGCGGAGAAACTCGCCCAGTTCGGTACGTCGGTCCAGTGCCATGTGGCCAGTATTCACGGGCCGGTGTCGTGCCCGGCGGCCTTTGCCTGGTCATGCCGTGCCCAGGCACGGGCTGCCACTGGGTCGGCCCGACGGCCGCCGCCACAGTGGTGAACGCCGGAACGTTTCCGGCCGACCGGAGGCCGCTTGGCCCCGGTCCCCCGCCAACCGCACCGGGAGTTCCACGACATGAGCACAACCCACCTGCCCGCCCTTCCGCTCGGCACCACCGGCATGGACATCACCCGCGTCGGCTTCGGCTCCTGGGCGGTGGCCGGCTCGGGATGGTTCTTCGGCTGGGGCGCCACCGATGACGACGAGTCCATCGCCGCCATCCGCCACGCGGTCGCCTCGGGCGTCAACTGGATCGACACCGCCGCCGTGTACGGGCTGGGGCACTCCGAAGAACTGGTCGGCAAGGCCATCGCCGATCTGCCCGAGGACGAGCGCCCCTACCTCTTCACCAAGGCCGGGCTGGTCTGGGACCCGGACAACCCGCAGGCCGCACCTCGCCGGATCATGAAGCCGGCCAGTGTCCGCCGCGAGATCGAGGACTCTCTCCGGCGCCTGGGCGTCGACCGTATCGACCTGTACCAGGTGCACTATCCGGACACCGGCGAGTCGCTGGAGTACGCGGGAGGCGGCTTCGGGGACGTCTCCCCGAACGCCACCCCGCTGGAGGAGTACTGGCAGGTCATGGCCGATCTCAAGGCCGAGGGGAAGGTCCGCGCGATCGGTCTGTCCAACCACTCGCCCGAGCAGCTTCACGCCGCCGAGCAGATCGCCCACGTCGACGTCATCCAGCCCCCGTTCTCGGCCATCAACCGCTCGGCCGCACCCGAGATCGCCTGGGCTCACGCCCACGACACGGGGGTGATCGTCTATTCCCCGCTCCAGTCCGGTCTGCTCACCGGAGCCTTCTCCGCCGAACGCGCCGCGAGCCTGCCCGCCGACGACTGGCGCTCCGCCCACCATGACTTCACCACGGGCCTGACCGCCAACCTCCGCCTCGCCGACGCGCTGCGGCCCGTCGCCGACCGGCACGGCGTCACCGTCGCCGAAGTGGCCATCGCCTGGACCTTGGCCTGGCCGGGCATCACCGGCGCGATCGTCGGCGCCCGTAACGCCCGCCAGGTCGACGGCTGGATCGCGGCCGGCGCCGTTCACCTGACGCCCGACGACCTCGACGAGATCGCCACCGCGATCACCGACTCCGGCGCGGGCAACGGCCCCGCCTGCCCGTAGCCGGCCTGCCTCACCTCACCCCGACCTCGCAAGGAGATCGCTGCCCATGACCCTCGTCGTCCTCGCCGAATGTCTGGCCGCCCCGGGCCAGGAGGACCGTCTGCGCACCGCCCTGGAGGCGATGATCGAACCCTCTCTGGAAGAGCCCGGGTGCCTCGCGTACAGCCTCTACGCCGACCCCAATCGCCCGGCCCGCATGGTGATCGTTGAGGAGTGGGCCGACCAGGAGGCTCTGCGGGAACACTTCGCCACCGCCCATTTCCTGCATGTCGAGCAGGTCCTGGACCGCGTCCTGGCCGAGCCCATGACCCTGCGGACGCTGGTGGCCACCCCCACCGGGTGACGACGCCGTGGCGGTTGCTCGTTGCTTTCTGAGAGAACCTCAGGCGCTATTCATGGAACCCTCAACGGTTTCGGTATTTTCCGGCGTCCGGGGCCGGTAATTTTTTCCTCGTCGGGCGGTCGCGATTCAGGAATTCGCACCGCGTATACGAAAACGAGGAGACCTCATGTCTTTCAAGAAGATCGTCCCGCTGCCCAAGCGTGGGAAGCAGCCCCTGCCGAAGCCCCCGAAGGGGCACGGGCACGACCACGGCCACGGGCACGGCCACAAGCCGCCGCGCAAGCCGCTCCCGGTGCACGGCGAGCGCTGACCGGGAGGCCGGGACACCGGGCGACCGGGTGACCGGTGGGAGGGCCGACGGCCGTGGGGGCCGTCGGCCCTCCCTTTTCGGTGGGGCGTCCGCAAGGGCGGTTAACGGGACGTTCGGAATTGCTGTGGAAGAGCTGTGCGCGAGCTCGGTGCGGCATATCAATTCCATGGAATTCCTTTGAATTCGATCATGGAGGTACGGGTGTGGTGCCGTGCGTCCCGGGCGTGTGCGAATTTCCTGCGCGCGACGGAAAGGAAGAAGTGACGTGAGCCTGCGGGAGAACGACTTCGCGACGGTGCGGCTGCGGCGGGTCGTCGCCCCGGACCCGCCCGGGGAGCCCCGCCCCGCACCCGCGCTCCCGGCCCGCGTCGCCTTCCGCCGCTTCTGGCCGATGAGCAAGGGGCTGCGGGGGCGGCTGGTGCTCGTCTGTCTCTGCGTCATCCTGGCCGCGCTCGCCGAGACCGCCGCGATCCTGCTCTTCAGCGACCTCACCGACTACGCGCTGCAACGCGGCTCGCTCGACGAATTCTGGGGTCCGGCCGCGAAGTGGCTCGGCGTCGCCGTGCTCGGCGCGGCTGCTGCGCTGGGACCTGGCGCTGGCCACCTTCGTCCTCGCGCCGCTGTTCTGGCTGGCGGCCCGCCGCTTCGCCGGCCGCATCCGGTCCGTCGCGCGGGACGAGCGAGTGGCCGACGGCGCGATCACCTCCGTCGTCGAGGAGTCGCTGGGCAACATCGTGCTCACCCAGGCGTACGGCAGGGAGGGGGCGGAAAGCGTCCGGCTGGACCGGGAGGCGCGCGCCTGGTTCACCGCCTCGGTCCGCGGCGCCCGGCTGAGCGAGCTGTACGAGCGGCTGGTCGAGGTGATCGAGACGGTCTGCGTGCTGGCCGTGATCGGACTGGGCGCGTGGGAGATCTCCGCGGGGCGGATGACGCTCGGCCAGCTGCTCGCTTTCGCCGCCTTCCTCGGTTACCTCTACCCGCCCGTCCGGGACCTGGGGCAGCTGGGCCTGACGGTCACCACGGCGACGGCGGGCGCGGAACGCCACCTCCCGCTGGCGCGGCTGCGCGCGCAGGTGGCGCTGCTGCCGCAGGAGACGCTCATCCTGCACGACACCATCCGCGAGAACATCGGCTGCGGGCGGCCCGGCGCGAGCGGCGAGGAGATCGTCGGGGCGGCCCGGGCCGCCGACGCGGACGCCTTCATCCGGGCCCTGCCCGACGGCTACGAGACCCGGATCGACCCCCACTCGGCGCGGCTGTCCGGCGGCCAGCTCCAACGACTGGCCATCGCACGGGCCATGCTGCGTGACGCGCCGGTCCTCGTCCTGGACGAGCCGACCACGGGGCTGGACGCGCTCGCCGCGCGCCGCGTCGTCACGCCGCTGCGCAGACTGATGCGCGGCCGCACCACGCTCATGATCACGCACGATCTGAACCTCGCGCCCGACGCCGACCGCATCCTCGTCCTGGACGGCGGCCGGATCGTGGAGACCGGCCGGCACGAGGAGCTGCTGAGCCGCCCCGGCGGGGCGTACGCGCGACTGCACCGCTCGCAGAACAACGCGGTCGTGGACACCGGTGAGTTGCGGCTGCCGCTGTCCGCCGACGACGGACGGCCGCTGTTCCGGGACGAGGTGTGGCTGCCCGGGGGCGTCGACGGCCGACGGTGAATCAGGGCGGCGGTGAACAGCGCGGAGCCGAGGTGTCAATCCGGGCGAACGTGGGCAGTTGGTTGGCTGTCCGGAAATCGCCCTTCGAAGCTGGTGGCAGCCCGGTCTCGCGGTGGGAGGACCTCCCCCGCGGCGTCCCCTGTCCCTACGAGACCGGCGCACACCAGGACTAAAGCGAAGTCGTTCGCGTTAGTCTTTCTCGGACAATACTTGGCGAGAACCCGCACTGCAATACGGAGCCGTCTTGACGACAGCGCACCAGGCCCCGGGCGAGACCCGCCCCGGCGGGCGCACGGCCCGCACCCGCCAGGCCGTATTGACCGCCGTCTTCGCGGAGTTGGACGACGGCGGCTTCGCCGGACTCACGATGGAGAAGGTCGCGCAGCGCTCCGGAATCCACGTGGCGACGCTCTACCGGCGCTGGCGCTGCGTCGAGGGACTGGTCTGCGAGCTGCTGACGGATCTGAGCGGCAGCGTGCCGCTGCCGGACACCGGCACCCTCCCCGGCGACCTGCGGGCGCTGGCCCACTCGATAACCGCCTTCTACGGGGAGGGGCGGATAAGCCGGCTGATCGAGGCGGTGGTCTCCGCCGCGGCCCGCGACCCGCAGGCGGCCTCCGTGCTGCGGTCGTTCTTCGAGGAGCGGCTGCCGCTGGCGGGCCGGATGGTGGAGCGGGCCGTCGAACGCGGCGAACTCCCCCCGGAGACCGACCCGGTAGAGGTGATGTCGGCGCTCGGCGCGCCCTTCTACTACCGGATCCTGATCGCGCGCCGCCCCGTGGACGCGGCGCTCGCCGAGTCCACCGCCACCGCCGTATGGGCCGCCGCCCGCGCGGGCGCGTACGCGGGAACGGCGCACGGGCCGGTGGACGACGCCACCGGCCCGTGAACGAGGGCTACTTGGTGAGCCCCGCCATCCATGCCTCGACCTCGTCCGACCGCCGCGGCAGCGCGGCCGACAGGTTCCGGTTGCCGTCCTCCGTCACGAGGAGGTCGTCCTCGATCCGGACGCCGATCCCGCGGTACTCCTCAGGCACCGTCAGGTCGTCGGCCTGGAAGTACAGACCGGGCTCGACGGTCAGCACCATGCCGGGCTCCAGCGTCCCGTTGACGTACGCCTCGGTGCGGGCCGCGGCGCAGTCGTGGACGTCCAGGCCGAGCATGTGGCCGGTGCCGTGCAGGGTCCAGCGGCGCTGCAGACCCAGCTCCAGCACCCGCTCGACGGGACCCTCGACCAGGCCCCACTCCACCAGCTTCTCGGTCAGCACCCGCTGCGACGCGTCGTGGAAGTCCCGGAAGGCGGCGCCCGGCTTGACCGCCGCGATGCCCGCCTCCTGGGCCTCGTACACCGCGTCGTAGATCTTGCGCTGGAGGTCGGAGTAGCGGCCGTTGATCGGCAGCGTGCGGGTGACGTCCGCGGTGTAGAGGGTGTTGGTCTCCACGCCGGCGTCCAGCAGCAGCAGGTCGCCGGAGCGGACCTGGCCGTTGTTGCGCACCCAGTGCAGGGTGGTGGCGTGCGGGCCGGCGGCGCAGATCGAGCCGTAGCCGACGTCGTTGCCCTCGACGCGGGCGCGCAGGAAGAACGTGCCCTCGATGTAGCGCTCGGACGTCGCCTCGGCCTTGTCGAGGACCTTCACCACGTCCTCGAAGCCGCGCACGGTGGAGTCGACGGCCTTCTGCAGCTCGCCAATCTCGAACGCGTCCTTGACCGCACGCGCCTCGGAGAGGAAGACCCGCAGCTCCTCGTCGCGCTCGGCGGTGATCTTGTCGGTCAGCGCGGTCTCGATGCCGGCGTCGTGGCCGCGCACCACGCGGACCGGGCCGGTGGCCTCCTTGAGGACGTCGGCCAGCTCGCGGATGTCCTTGCAGGGGACGCCGAGCAGCGCCTCGGACTCGGCCAGGCTGTGGCGGCGGCCCACCCACAGCTCGCCCATGCCGTTCAGCCAGAACTCGCCGTTCTCACGGTTGGAGCGGGGCAGCCGGTAGATCGTCTCCTCGTGGCCGTCCGCCGCGTCCGCACGGGGCTCCAGGACCAGCACGCTGTCGTCTGTCTGGTCGCCGGTGAGGTACACGTACTCCGTGGAGGCGCGGAAGGAGTACTCGGTGTCGTTGGAGCGGGTCTTGAGGTTGCCCGCCGGGATCACCAGGCGCTCGCCGGGGAAGCGCGCCGAGAGCGCGGCGCGGCGCCGGGCGGCGTTCGGAGCCTGCTCGATCGGCTCCAGCTCGCGCAGCTCGGTGTCGGCCCAGCCACTCTTCATGTTCGCCGCGAGCTCATCCGAGACGCCCGGGTACAGACCGTTCTTGCGCTGCTTGATCGGCTGCTCTTCCTCGGCCGGGGTCTCCGGCGTGAGCTCGTCGGTCACAATGCCTCCTTTTAAGAGTGAACCGCATTCCATCGTATGTGTGGATGGATTGCGGTCCAGAGGGAGGAAGGTGTGACCTCTCCGGCAACTGTGGCCTTTGTGCTCACGGGCCCCTGAGGCCCCAGGGGCCCGGTGCGCCCCTCCGGACGGTGTTCCTCCGGTCACTCCTCGAAGTACGCCGCCAGCAGCACCACGTCCTCCTCCGACGTCGCGTCGTCCAGCCCCTGCGGCAGCATCGTGCGCACGATGTGGTCGACCACCGCCTCCGGATCACGGCGGCCGGCCCTGGGCACGCCCGCGGCGGCCGCGTGCAGCCGGGCGAAGGCGCGGTCCATGGGCTCGCCGGTGCGGTGCAGCAGCCCGTCGCTGTAGAGCAGCAGGGTCTCGCCGCCGGCCGGCTCGATCTCCACGCTGGGCGCCTCCCAGCAGGCCAGCATGCCCAGCGGGGCGGACAGCGAGGTCTCCACGAACTCGGTCCGCCGATCGCCGAGGATGAGCGGCGGGCAGTGCCCGGCGCCGGCGAGCACCAGCTTGCGGGGCAGGGCGGCACCGCCCCAGCCCCCACCGGGCGGGCCGGTGAAACCGCCCGGCGCCCCGGGCGGCGGCTCGGTGAAGGCGAACAGCGCGGTGGCGCTGCGGGCCGGCTCGGTCAGCCGCAGCAGCAGCTCCAGGTCCGACAGGACCGCGACCGGGTCCTCGCCCTCCATGACCGCGTACGCGCGCAGCGAGGCCCGCAGCCGTCCCATGGCGGCCACCGCACTCGGTCCGGAGCCGGTCACCGAACCGACGGCCAGCCCGAGCGCGCCGTCGGGCAGCGGCAGCGCGTCGTACCAGTCACCGCCACCGCGCGGCCCGGTGCTGTGCCGCACCGCCAGGCGCACGCCGGGCACCCGCGGCAGCCGGTGCGGCAGCAGCTCCTCGCGCAGCGTCTCGGTGGCCTGCCGGCTGCGGTGCAGTTCGAGCAGGCGGGCGAGGTGCTCGGCGGCGTGCGCGCGGTAGAGGCCGACGAGGTGGCGCTGGCGCTCGGTGGGTTCGGCCGGTTCGTCGTAGAGCCAGACCGCGGCGCCGGTCCGGCCGATGGGCGCCGCGGTGAGCGGCACCGCGTAGCTGGCCGCGTAACCGAGGCGGGCCGCGACCTCGCGCAGGCGGGGGTCGAGGTCCTTCTCGCCGGGGATGTCGGGTTCGGCGATGTCGGGGGTGTCGTCCCCCGCGGCGCCCGGCTCCGGCAGGCCGTCCAGTATCCGCGCGTACGACAGGGCGCGGCGCGGGATGGTCTCGATGTGTCCGATCTCGGCGTGGCCGAGTCCGAGGCCGACGGTGGTCTCCGGGCCCAGGCCGTCGGCCGGCGCGACGACGACCATGCCGCGGCGCGCGCCGACCAGCAGGGCGCCGGCGCGCAGCAGCTCGTGCAGGGCGTCCTGCAGGGTGCGGGTGCGGATGAGCTGCTCGGTGAGGTCGTGCAGCGTGCTGAGGTCGGAGATCCAGCCGGCCAGTCGGTCCTGGACAGCGGCGAGTTGGTCGACGGCGGCGGCGTCGGACGGGAGGCCGCAGGCGGGGTCGGGGGCGGCGTCCGCAGGGGTGGCGGACGGGGTGTCCGCGGCCGGGTCCGCGGGGGGCTGCGCCACGTGCGGGCCGGCAGTGTGCGCTGGCGCGGGAAGCGCTGGTTCGATTCCAGCCACTTTCGGAACGTGCCGGGCGGTCATGGCTGGCGGCTATCGTCGCGCCAGGCATCGGCCCAGGTCAGAACGGAGTTTGGTAGGGAGTGTGACATTTCGTTGAGTGATGTTGTGCGGTACGTTTGGCCGCTCAATTTCCTCAATAGCATCGCAAACCCCCATGTCATGCTGCTCCGCTATTAATGCCTCCACATGTACACGCACCGGTGATGCGATGTCCAGCATTGTCCCCATGGGGTTTGTGGTGTCAACGAGGTCTGTAGATTGGCCTGAAAACAGCCCCCCGAGCGTCAATTTGAGGTCGACTGGCGGCGATCGACAGCGCGTCATCACCACAGTGGCGGGTACGTAATCGGAAAGGTGCGGGGCCAGTTGGGGCCGCACCGGAACTCTCCGGCGGGCACCGGCGTCTCATACGACGAAAACCGCGACGGACCCCCAAGTGGCGGGGGCTGCACCACGGAAGCGCAAGCGCCATGCGCGCGCCACCCTCCGCCATGTTCCACGCTCGGCGTACGGCGTGATGCGCTGCCTTGTACACGCGGTGATCCAGAGATCCACGTGGCGTGATCGATGCACGACCGACTTCGGGTCGCCCGACCGCGCCGCACAAACGCCACACCCCGGCATGAAGCGGCGCGGCGCGAACGACGGTGAACCGCAAGCAGTGTCCTGTTAGTGCGATGGACGAAGCCCTCGGCGTTTACGGAAAGGAACGAGCGCTCATGCGCGAGATCCTCGGAAGGCGACGCAAGCTCCTGTTCCGGCGCGGCGGAAGGTCGGCGCTGCTCGGTGCGGCGCTCCGCTGCGCCACCGAGTGGCAGTGGCCCGTCCTCCCCGGTGTGGGTCTGCGGACCGCCGGCCGGCAGCCGGCCGGCGCCCGGCTCGGCCTCGGCGAACGGACCGCCCCCCGGTGCAGCTGTCCCGACCCCGACTGTGTGGTGCCCGGCGCGCATCCCTTCGACCCGGGTCTGCTGGCGGCCACCACCGATGCCCGGATGGTCCGTTGGTGGTGGAGCAACCGCCCGGACGCCCCGATCGTGCTGGCCACCGGCGGACGCGCGCCCTGCGCGGTCAGCCTGCCCGCCGTCGCCGGCGCCCGCGCCCTGGCGGCGCTGGACCACTTCGGCGTCCGCCTCGGCCCGGTGGTGGCCACCCCCACCCGCTGGTCCCTGCTCGTATCCCCTTACGGACTGCCGGAGTTGGGCGAGCTGCTGCACTCGCAGGACTGGGTGCCCAGCTCCCTGCGCTTCCACGGCGAGGGCGGCTACCTGGTCCTGCCGCCGTCCCAGATCGGTGCCGGCCGGGTGCGCTGGGAGCGGCCGCCGGCCTCCGGACCGGGTGCGCCCTGGCTGCCGAAGGTGGCCACGATCGTCGACGCCCTGGTCATGGCCAGCACCAGCACTCCGGACGGCGGCAGCAAGCTCGCCTACTGAGTTCACCCGTCCGGGTGTGAGCGGCCCGGTCCACTACGGGAAACGGGTGTCCGGGCGGCCGGGTGCCCCCGTGCCGGCAGATAGGTTCGGCCCACCGTCAAGCCGCCGTCGGCGGCATCTCAATCGCAGGTGGGGCTCGTGCAGCGCGCGCAAAAACTCCGCATGACCGGGCTCGCCACCGTGGCCGCGCTCGCCGTCGCCGTACCGCTGGGCGCCGCGATGGCCGGCCCGGCACGGACGCCGGTGCCGCACACCGCGGCCCCCGGCACCGCGTACGGAGTGCCGGAAGGCGCACGGGGCACGTCCGAAAACCGCCGCTCCACCGGCCGGGCCGGCACCCTGCCAGGAGGCGCCACGGCGGGCAGCCGCCCCGCCGGCGCCGCCCGCGCCCGCCACTTCCCCGGCCCGCCCGCCGGGTCCGGCCTGCCGTCCCCCTCCGGGCGCACCACCCGCTGCGGCCCCGAACTGGGCTCCGCGCGGGGTGTCGAGGCCCAGACCTGCGTGCTCGCCGAGCGGGGGCGGACCTGGGCGCGGACGTACTACCGCAACATCACCGGCACTCCGCTGCGCGCCGTACTGACCCTGCTGCGGCCGAACGGCACGACCGTCCAGGTGAACTGCGAGGTGGCGGCCGCCGACGTACCGGGCGTGTGCGAGACGCCGACCGGGCGGACGGCGCGCGGCGGGCGGGCGGCGTACGGTGCGGTGGCGGAGATCGCCGATGCGGCGGGGGAGCGGCTGCTGCTGCGCTCCGGCAGCAACTCGGCGCCGGGCGCGAGCGGTTCGGACCGCTGAGGCGCGCGGGGCCGGCGCCCCCGGGGGCCGACCGGAAGATCCGGTTCCGGACATGGAAGCGCCCGGTCGCTGGCGACGGGGGATGCACCAGCGACCGGGCTTCTAGAACCGTAACAAGAGATCCGCTGTGAGCAAATTCGATCGTGGATTTCCGGACGCCTGTTTACCGGCAGGTACGAGCATGTGACCGGCGTCACGCAAGCGCCCGGTGAGGCATACGGGCGGCCCGGCGGCCGCCCGTCCTCGTCAGCTGAGGGTGATCTGACGGTTGGTGAGCCCGCCGCGGGCCCGGCGCTCCTCGGTGGTCAGCGGGGTGGTGACGGCCAGGGCCTCGGCCAGCCGCTCGGCGAACGCCGCGGCCGGCTTGGCGACGTCCTCGGCCCCCATCGACGAGGGCAGGTCCCAGACCGGAACGACCAATCCGTGGGCGCGGAACGAGCCCACGAGGCGGGTGTCCTCGCCGAGCGAGGAGGTGCCCGCCGCGTGCAGCCGGGCGAGCGCGTCCAGCAGCTGCTCCTCGGGGTGGGCGGTCACCCAGCGCAGGTGGTTCTTCTCCGGGGCCTCGCACCAGTAGGCGCCCTCCAGGCCGGGGATCCGCGCGGTGGGGACGGCGGCCGCGTTGGCCCGCTCCAGGGACGCCGCGACCTCGCCGGTGGCGTTCTCGGCGTTCTCCACCCAGAACTCGAATCCGGTGTGCACGGTCGGCTCGAAAGGAGCGTCCGTGTCGAGCAGGTCCTGCAGCCGCGGGCCGTCGGCGGCGGGCCGCGCGGCGGCGACCGGATTGCCCGGCTCCGTGGCCAGTGCGCGCTGCAGGGTGTCGGCGAGGTCGCGGCTGAGGTCGCCGGAGGCGGTGTCGTTCTGCAGGCCGAGCATCACCGCGCCGTTCTCGCGGCGCAGCGCGGGCCACGCCATCGGGAGGACGGTCGCGAGCGTCACGGACGGCACGCCCTCGGGCAGCCCGCCCTTGAGCGTCAACTCGGCGGTGGCGGCCGGAACCAGCTCCCGCAGCGCCACCCAGTCGCACTCACCGGGCAGGCCCTCGAAGGGGCGCTGCACCAGCTCGGTGGCGGCGTGCGCCGCGCGCCGCCCGTGACACGCCTTGTACCGGCGGCCCGAACCACACGGGCAGGGCTCGCGAGCGCCGACGACCGGCACCTCACCGTCCTTGATCTGCGGTGCTGCGGACTGGGGCTGGGGGCGGCGCTTCTTGGCCATAACGGCGGTGTCTCCTGGTCGATCCTCGGCGTACGGACGCGTTTCGGCGCGAGCCTAGAGGATCGCGTACGAGGTCGCGCCCGCCTGTGGATACCGCCGTGTCCCGCCCCGTCCCGCCCGCGCGTCGGGTCAACCGGCCCTGGACACGGGGCCGCCCGCGCCGCGGGCCGCTCCGGGGCGAGCGCGCTAGGCCAGATCCTCGAGGTCCGCGAAGGCCGTTCCCAGCGGCCATCTGCCGGGCGCGAGCGAGGCCGGCAGATCCGGCGTCAGTTCCACGCGCGTAGCGAAAGCGCCCTGGAGGGAGAGGACCGCCCAGACCGTGACCTCCCCGGGGACGGTGTCGCGCACGCCCCAGTCCTTGGCGAGCGACCGGATGATCGCCAGCCCGCGGCCGCCGTGGGCGGTGACCGACGGAGTGGCCGGAAGGGGCCGGGTCGGGCCGCCGCCGTCCGTGACCGCGACGGTCAGCCGGCCCTGTGCGTCGATGCGCCAGGACGCCCGGACGGATGCCGGTCCGGCCTCGCACGACGGGTCCTTCGATGCGGCTGGCGCGGAACCGTACGACTCGTTGTCGTATATCGGACGCGCATGCCGACAGGAATTGCTCAACAGCTCCGAAAGGATAAGGACCGCGTCATCGACGACGCTGTCCTGAACTCCACTTGCGAACAGCTCTTCTCGCATGCGTCGCCTGGCCATGCCCACACCCACTGGACCATGAGGTACGGCCATGATCGACGACGTCGGCACCTCTTGTGCCACCACCAACGCCACCCCCGAGACCTCCTTTGCCCCACGCCACGGGATGAATGCCCCAATGGACTGGACCGGAAACCGGCCAAGCGGCACGCAGTGACGCATTGAACACGATCGAATACGAGCCGAATGCGCCGGTGCACACCCTGTGATGGGCTTTAGCCAAGGCCCAGTTGCATTCGCACCTGTTTCGGGCGATTTGTAATAACCGCGTCCACGCCCAATTCCTGGCACAGCTCGACATCGGCGGCGTCATTGACCGTCCAGACGTGGACCTGGTGGCCCGCGCGGTGCGCCTTGGCGACGTAATCGGGGTGCGAGCGGAGGATCCGTATACCGGGGCCCGCGATACCGACACCGGCCGGCAGCCGTCCGTCGCGGTACCGGGGGGAGAGGAACTGCATGAGGTAGACGACCGGGATGCCGGGCGCCGCGGTCCGGATCCGGTGCAGCGAGCGCGCCGAGAAGCTCATGACCCGGACCGGCGAGGTCCGGTCGGCGCTCCTGGCCGGCTCCGTGTGCCCGAACCGGCCGAGCAGTTCGACCAGCCGCTCCTCCACCTGTCCGGCCCAGCGCGTCGGATGCTTGGTCTCGATGGCCAGCTCGACCCGCCGGTCGGCGTCCGCGACCAGCTCCAGCAGCCGCTCCAGCGTCAGTACGGACGTCCGCTCCGGGTCCTCGTGCTGCCGGTCCGGGGCCTCGTCCCCGTAGGCCGCCTCGTCCTTCCAGGAGCCGAAGTCGAGCGTGGCGAGATCGGCGAGCTCCAGAGCGGAGACCGCGCCGCGCCCGTTGGAGGTACGGTTCACCCGCCGGTCGTGGACGCACACCAGATGGCCGTCCGCGGTCAGCCGGACATCGCACTCCAGCGCGTCCGCGCCGTCCTCGATCGCTCTGCGATAAGCGGCCAGGGTGTGTTCCGGGGCCTCCTCGGAGGCGCCTCGGTGGGCCACGACGGAAATGGCGGGACGACCCGGACGGGCGTCCTGGGCGGGGCGTGCATAGGTCACCGCGTTATCGTGCCATCCACCGCCGCCGCGCCGCCGGTGCATACCCCGCACTTGTAAGGCCGGACGCGCCGGACACCGAGCGAGAAATGTGCTGGGCACCTCTCAGGGGATGCACCGGATGCGGAACAAGGGATGCGCCGGAATTGTCCGGGATAAAGGATGAGGGCACAGTCACAGCCTCGGCTTACGGCGCTCTGACGCGTGGTGGGAAAGGCTTGGGACGGAGACTCGCCCGTGTACGGGCCGGCGGCGCGCCGGCCGGCACGCGGGCCGGGTCTCGCAGACCGCCGGCCCGGCCCGGGCCGGCGGATCGGGACTCGCCCGAATCGCCGGGATCCTGAATCCTGGGGTATCGGGGTAGGGGTCGGTGAGGCCCCGCGGCGAGCCGCCGCGGGCCCCACACGACCCGTACCGCCCGCAAGACCCGTACGGGCCACCGGACCCGTACGGACCGTAAGGCCCGCGTGAAGCTGAGGAGAGAGCTGTGAGCACCGAGAACGAGGGAGCCGCCGTCCCGTCGGAGGCCGAGCCGCCGACCGGGCCGAAGCCGGACAGCGCCCCCGCGTCCGCCTCCGGCGCCCAGGCTCCCCACACCCCGCCCGCCCCCGGCATGCCGCCGGCGGCGCCCCCGCCCCCGGACTTCGCCCCGTCGGCCGCCGCGCCCCACGGCGAGCAGGCCGGCGCCATGCCACCGGCCGCCGGGTACCCGCAGCAGCCCGGACACGACGGCACGGGCCCCGTGCCCGGCACCGAGCAGACCGCCCGGATCCCCGCGTACGCCGCGGCCGGCCACGGTTCCACCCCCGGCGGCTGGGGCCAGCCCCCGTACGGCGGTGGCGGCAATCCCTGGGCGGCGCCGAACCCGTCCGCCCCCAAGCGGCGCAACGGCGGGCTGATCGCCGCGGTCCTGGTGGCCGCGCTGGTCGCCGGCGGGGTCGGCGGCGGCATCGGCTTCTGGGCCGCGGGCCGCGACGACAGCGCCTCGACGACGGTCTCCGCGACCGGCGACGCCGGTGCGCTCAACCGCAAGCCCACCTCGGTCTCCGGGATAGCGCAGAAGGCGCTGCCCAGCGTCGTCACCATCGAGGCGCAGGGCGCCACCGGTGAGGGCGGCACGGGCACCGGCTTCATCTACGACAAGCAAGGCCACATCCTCACCAACAACCACGTCGTCGCCAGCGCGGCCGACGGGGGCAAGCTCACCGCGACGTTCTCCAACGGCAAGAAGTACGACGCCGAGGTCGTCGGCCACGCCCAGGGCTACGACGTCGCCGTGATCAAGCTCAAGAACGCCTCCGGCGCCACCCTCAACCCCCTCCCGCTCGGGAAGTCCTCCAACGTCCAGGTCGGCGACGCCACGATCGCGATCGGCGCGCCCTTCGGCCTCTCCGGCACGGTCACCACCGGCATCATCAGCGCCAAGGACCGCCCGGTGGCCTCCAGCGACGGCGGCGGCAGCAGCGCCTCGTACATGAGCGCCCTGCAGACGGACGCGTCGATAAACCCCGGTAACTCCGGCGGCCCGCTGATGGACGCCGGCGGCAACGTCATCGGCATCAACTCCGCCATCCAGTCGGCCGGCAACGGCGGCGGCATGGGCGGCGAGTCCGGCCAGTCCGGCAGCATCGGCCTGGGCTTCGCCATCCCCATCGACCAGGCCAAGCGGGTGGCCCAGGACCTGATCAAGACCGGTAAGCCGGTCTACCCGCAGATCGGCGTCCAGGTCGGCATGCGGGAGTCCGGCGACGGCGCCACCATCGCCCAGACCGGCAACAACGGTTCCGAAGCGGTCACCCCGAACGGCCCGGCCGACAAGGCGGGCCTCAAGCCCGGCGACACCATCACCAAGCTCGACGACACCGTCATCGACAGCGGCCCCACCCTGATCAGCGAGATCTGGCAGCACAAGCCCGGCGACGAGGTCACCCTGACCTACAAGCGCGGCGGCAAGGAGCACACCGCCAAAGTCACCCTGGGCCAGCGCACGGGCGACAAGTGACGCGCTAGTCTGATCCCGCGACACCCGCGCCCGCCGCGCCGGTGCCGCGGGGAGGCTTGCCCGAGCGGCCTAAGGGAACAGTCTTGAAAACTGTCGTGGCGGCAACGTCACCGTGGGTTCAAATCCCACAGCCTCCGCAGGTAGAGCGATGAAATCGGCCCCTGACCAAGTTGGTCAGGGGCCGTACGCATGTCCGCGCGTCGTGATCGTCCGGTGTTCCCCGGGGTTTCCCGATAGATCGGGCACGGCAGGGGGAAGCAGCGCGTAGGCAGCGCCCATGCTCGGGACCTCAGATGCGCTGCGTGCCACCTCCGAGCATCCTGGAGTGGAGAAGCCGCCTGGAGCGCGTTTGAGCCGCAGACGGGGGCTGGGGGCTGTTTGTCCCTCCAGAGCGATCGGCCGCAATGATTCGGCCGGGTCCGGAGCATCTGGACGTAGGCCGGCCGATCGGTGCCGTGCCGACTTTGACGCCTTCCGAGTCGGCGGATCGGACGATGGCGTGAGATGCAGGTGGCCGCCCGAGCAATCATGCGAGGAGTGAGGGAAATGACGCGTACAACGCGCGAGACCGGAGCCCCGGGCAGGGACGTCGAACCTGTGGCACTCCCGAGCGAACTCTTCCAAGAGCTGAGCAAAGCGCGGGCACCGGGCCGGCGCAGACGCCCCCTCGTGCCCCAGGTCCCGCTTGTCCTTGATGGGGAAGTCGTCGAGGACCTTGAGCGCATGAACGCGGAGACCACGGCCCCGTTGTTCATGACCCGTCTGGTTCACGACTCGTCCGTGGCCCTCGGCGCCTTCACCGACCGCGAGGCGATGCTCTCGGAAGCGCGCCGACTGCCGGCCGACAGTCAGTCGGCGACGCGGCCCAGGAGCGAGCACGCCTGCGCGTCCAACCCGGATTCCCTGGAGGACATCGTGCGCTTTTGGGAGGACGCCGGCGAGCAGGGCGACATCAGGAGCGTGGGACCTCGCTTGGGGTACAAGGACTTGAGCGGTCTGCACCGTGGATTTCTCAGCACGCAGAACTGGAACAACATCATCTCCTCGCTCAGCTGGTGTCGGTTCGATGTCTCACTCTTCGAGCTGACCGACTTCAACGCGAGCGAGGGAGAATTCTTCGCTCCAAAAGGCTGCAATACCCCCGACCTGACCCCGTTCGGCTGGAACGACAGGGCATCCTCGATAGCCAACTGGGGAACGTGATCGTGCTGCCGTCCAGCACCTTGGCGTAGAACCGCTCAACCTGGGTGCCGCACGGTGCCAACCTGGCTGGCCGTGCCCGGGGTTCGGGGGTGAGCGGGTTTCTGCTCCGGGGTGGAGGTGTGGCTTGAGCCTCCTGTTGGGGGAGGGCTTACGGTCCTGGGGCATGAAGATTGTTGTGCATGACACGGCGTCCGCCATGATCGATCTCCTGCAGCGTCCGTTGGAGGAACGGCCCGATGCCCTGCGGGAGATGCTCAGTCCGCTGCAGGGCGTGATGGCGGCGGTGATGGGTGAAGTGGATCTGGTGCAGATGCACCGGATGGGGAGTGGTTTCCCGCTCGACCGGGAGGACCCGCGGTACCTGGCCGCGGTGCGTCGGATGCGGGACGCGGGCGTGTGGGAACGGGTCGAGGAGTGTCTCGCCGGCGCGTGGGAGCGGATCAGCGGGGCGGTGCCCGGGATCAAGCATGCCGAGACCGTGCACGTCGTGGTGGTGCTCGGTGACCCCGATGATGAGCACCTGACGGGCCGCAGTGCCGGCTATCTCGGGCTGGGCGGCATTCCGGGCGCGATCCAGCTGGTCATATGGCCCACCGAAACGAGTCTGCAGAAGATCGGCTACGGCGCGGCGCACGAGCTTCACCACAATGTGCGCTACGCGAATGTGACCTGGGACCCGAGGGCCGTCACGGTGGGGGAACAGGTCGTCGCCGAGGGGCTGGCCGAGGTGTTCGTGCGGGAGCTGGCCGGTGAGCAGGCCATGGGGCCGTGGTCGACCGCGCTGAGCGGCGCCGTCCTGGAGAGCGCCTACGAGAGGATCACCGCCGATATCGATGTGGCGGGGATGCAGAACCTGACCGCGTATGTGCTGGGCGATGCCACCGCGGAGCGTATGGGGCAGCGGCCCGTGGGGCTGCCGGACTTCGCCGGTTACGCGGCCGGAGTGCGGATCGTGGACGCGCATCGCGCGGTGTCCGGGCTGACCGCCGCGCAGAGCACTGCCTTGCCGGCGCGCGAAATCCTGGGCAATGCGGGTGTGCCGACGGGCGCGTGATCGCCTCGCGGAGTGGCGCTGTGGCGCCCTCCGCGCCCCTTCTTCGACCGTGGTTTGTTCAATTATTTCGTGGTGCATTATTGAGCGGGGGTGGGTTTATTCGGTTGACGCCGGGTTTTAGTGACCGGTCAACTAATTCGGGGTGCGGTCGGTGTGCGGCGGGTCTAGAATGTGCGCAGCGAATTCCAGAGATGTCATGAATTCAATCATTTGTGAAAACGTGCGAGGGCGGGTAAAGCCTTCTAGCGTGAGTGTCATGAGCACTCAACAGACAACACGCGACAAGATTTATACCGTAGTGGAAGGTGACACGCTCGGCGCTATCGCCGCCCGCTTCCACACCACTGTGAAGCAGCTTCAGATCTGGAACAACATTCCGGACCCGAACATCATCCGGGTGGGCCAGCGGCTCATCGTCGGACGGGCGTCGGCTCCCGTGCCCGGTCCCGAGGAGCCGGACCTGGTGCCGTTCCCCGGTGCGCAGTTCTTCAAGACTCTGCCGCCCCCCGAAAGCCCCATCATCCTGCACATGGGGCTGCGGCTGGATGAAGAGGGCTGCGGCGGTCCCTATGGGTTCAGCGGTCCCGGGCCCAGGTGGAACGAGAAGCACCGGCAGGCATACGCCTGCTTCCAGCGGCAGCTGGGCTTCACCGGAGCCGACGCGGACGGTTGGCCGGGGCGGACGTCCTGGGACCGGCTCCGTGTTCCGGCGCCCTCTCCTGAGGAATGGGGATCCGACTGACCGCATGGAAATCTGCGAGTTCCCCGCCACGCACTGCCAGCGCGTGGCGGGGCTGTCATGCGAGTCATGCGAGGAATATGCGAGGTCATGCGCGGCAAGGGGTGGGGTGGGGTGGGGGATGGGATCCGGGGAGGTCGTCGTGGGGGTTTGCTGGGCGGGGGTATTGTCGGGGGAGAGTGATGTGGTGAGGTAGCGAAAAGGAAAACGTAAGGGAGCGGGAGGAATGGGGAAAGGGATAAGGCGGGGGGATGTTTATGGGCGGGGTAGCGCGGCGGGGGTGGTGATACGGCGGGCCGAGGGGCGGGATGCCGCTCGGTTGACCCGCCTGGTGCGTGGCTCGGGGGCGTACGAGGGGCGGTATGCGGCGATGGTTTCCGGATACCGTGTGGGGCCGGACTATATCGAGGCGCACAGGGTTTTTGTTGCGGTGGAGGAGGATTCTCCGAATGCTGGGAGTGGTGGCACTGAATCCCGTGCGGGGCGGGTGCTCGGGTTTTATTCTTTGATTGCTGAGCCGGCCGAGCTGGATCTGATGTTTGTCGCGGACGAGGCGCAGGGTTACGGCATCGGGCGCCGGCTGGTCGAGCACATGCGGGGCGAGGCGCGGCGTATCGGGGTGGAAAGCGTGCGGGTGGTCTCGCATCCGCCGGCCGAGGGCTTCTATCGCAGCATGGGCGCCCGGCCCAGCGGAACGGTGCGGGCGAATCCCCCGGCCGTGATGTGGGACCGGCCGGAGTTCACCTTCCCGGTGGGAGAGCGGGCGGAGTAACTCGCTGGCAGGGCGGGGCGAGGGCGGTGAGTGTGGCGGTATGACGCGATCTTTTGAGGAACTGGTGGCCGAGGCCGATGCCGTATCGGTCGAGGGGTGGGACTTCTCGTGGCTGGAGGGGCGGGCCACCGAGCAGCGGCCCTCGTGGGGCTATCAGCGGGCGATGAGTGAACGGCTGGCGCGAGTGTCGGCGGCGCTGGACATCCAGACGGGCGGCGGTGAGGTGCTCGCCGGTGCGGCGAAGCTGCCGCCGCTGATGGTCGCCACGGAGTCCTGGCCGCCGAACGTCGCCAAGGCCACGGCGCTGCTGCACCCGCGCGGTGCGGTCGTGGTGGCCGATGCGGACGAGCCGCCGCTGCCGTTCGGTGCGGCGGCCTTCGACCTGGTGACGAGCCGCCACCCGGTGACGGTGTGGTGGGAGGAGATCGCCAGGGTGCTGCGGCCGGGCGGCACGTATATGTCCCAACAGGTGGGCCCGGCGAGTGTGTTCGAGCTGGTGGAGTACTTTCTGGGGCCGCAGCCGGAGCACGTGCGGCGGGCCCGTCACCCGGAGGATGCGCGGCGGGCCGCGGAGGCGGCCGGGCTGAAGGTCGTGGACCTGCGCTTCGAGTCGTTGCGGACCGAGTTCTTCGACATCGGGGCGGTTGTCTACTTCCTGCGGAAGGTGGTGTGGATGGTGCCCGGTTTCACCGTTGAGCAATACCGGGACCGGTTGCGGGAGTTGGACGCGTTGATCCGCGAGCAGGGGTCTTTCGTGGCGCATACGACGCGGTTCCTGATCGAGGCCCGTAAGGGTGCGTGAGGGAGAGAGGGACGCGCGAGGGGGAGGAGGGGCTGTTGGGGGTGGTCGTCCGCGGTCCGTAAGGGGCGGTGACGGGTGGGGGAGTCGGTCAGCGGTGGGCTGCTGAGGCGATCGTGGCGCGGGCCTCCTGTTCCGAGAGGCCGGTGTGGCAAGCGGCCTCCGTGAGGCGCTCGGTGAGTTCCCGGCCGAGCCCGGATTCGTACGCGCGGCAGGCGGCCCAGAAGAGGCGGGCGTTGCGCTGGCCGTCCGGCGAGGTGCGGACGAAGCGTACGAGGGCGGCGGCGGACTGGGGCGGGGCGCCGGGCACCGGATCGCGGTGGGCGGACGGGGGCGGGGCCGTGAGCAGGGTGAGCAGGGCGGTCGGCGCCGGGGCGGGGTGGGAGGCGCAGCCCGGGGCCAGGACGTACCGGCCGTGGGTGGTGAGGGAGCCGGGGCCGACCAGATAGCCACCTGCCCCGCGGACGTCGATGCCGGGTGCGAGCCGGCCGGCCGAATTGGGGACGGGCGGGTCCGGGGGGCCGGTGAGCCAGAGGTGGCAGCCACCGCTCGGGGTGCGGACGATGACCGTCGGCGGGATCGGGAAGCCGTGATCCTCGGCGAGGAAGCGCAGGGCGATGAGGCCGTCGGCGCCGTTCTTGGTGTCGAGGTCGAGGCCGATGAGGTGGTGCGGGGGCCGTCCGCAGGCGATGCCGTAGCCGGTCGCCCAGGGGGCGGTGGCGAACAGCCGGCGGACCGTGAGCGGGTCGGTGCTCGCGTCGTGCACGCCGTGTCCGGGGCGCCCGCAGCCGCCGCGGCAGGGCGGGACCTCGGGGTGGCCGCGGTGCGGGGAACGGATGGCGGGGAGTTTGCCGCGGGTCAGCGGGATGACCGGGTAGCCGTGCTCGGCGGCGCGCAGGGCGTGGGCGAGCGCCGCGGCGTGCGCGTCGGCGTGCGTGGTGCCGTGCGCGGGGGCGGGGGGCTCGCCAGGACGGGCGGCGGGTGGTTCGGCGGCGTCGGCGGGCGGATCGGGACGGCAGGTGGCGGGTGGTTCCGGGGCGGCTGCGGGCGGCCCGGCCGGGCGGGCTGCGGGTGGTTCGGCATGGCGTCGGTGCATGGCCATGGCTCCATTTTCGTACGAATGTTCGACGAAGGGAAGGGGGGCGTGCGGAGGGTGGTCCGTGCGCCGGGTGTGCGGGGCAGTGTGGCGTGAGTCCGTAACCCTTGTGGGCTATGGGCCCCGGCGGGCGATGACCTCGCCGGGGCGCGACGGGTGGGGAGGCGTGGGGTGAGGTGGGGTGACCGGGGTTTACCCGGGCTTCCTCATGCTTGCGGGGGAATCGCCCCTTCGCTACGGGTTCGCCGGGGATCCGGTGGGCAATCCTGAGTTCGCGACGTCGAGAAATGCACCGCGGTGGTCGGCCAACTACCCGATGCACACACGGAGTTCATGCAATCCGGATCAGGGTCGAGCGGGATCGAGCAGGCAGGTCCGGCAGGTCGGATCCAGCACCACAGATCCAGAAGTTGTGTTCCGTAGGAGGAATAGACATGGCAAGCACCCGTACTGCCCGTGCCCTCGCCGTAGCCGCCGCGCTGCCCTTTGCGGTGGCGCTGCTCTCCGGTGTGGCGCAGGCCGATAACGGCGGCTTTGCGAACAATGGCTCCAGCGCTGCGTCGACGAGCCAGGGGGGCGTCCTCATCGGCGGCGACAATCACGGCAACGCGACCAATGGGCAGCAGGTCGCCAACGGCACCGGTGCCTCCAACCAGAACAACACCGCGAGCGTGAACGGCTCCGGCTTCACGGCCATCGACCAGGACAACGCCACCGTCAGCTTCGGGAACAACATCGGCTGACCCGGGGCCCGGCCCGCCGCCATGGGGAGTGGCGGCCGGCCGGTGGGGTGAGGTGACGAGGCCGGTGCCGGGGGCAGTGGGGCTGCTCCGGGGTTCACAGCGCCGGCCTTGACAGCGAGCGGGTTTCTGACGGACAGTCAGAAACCCGCTCGTTCGTGTGTGCGCGCGCGGTCGCGGTTGCCCGCCCGGCAACGCCGCCGCGCACCGCACGCACGGCCCTCAGAAGGGGAGGCCGCCCGCCGTGCACCTCGCCCCCACCGCGTGCCAGGAGCATCCGCACGCTGAACTCGGCTCGTGCGCCCGGTTGTTGTTACTGCCTTACGGGCCGGCGGCCCGGGGGCCCGCGGAACGGCGGACGGTGTCGTGCCGGATCGGCGGTCCGGTCGCGTCGGGCACAGGGAGGGGGCGGTGGAGGTGAGCGCCTCGAACGATCCGGCCCGTCCGAATGAACCGGGCCGTCCGAACGATCCGGCCCGTCCGAAAGAACCGGGCCATCGGAAGGTTCCGGACCGTCCGCGAGTTCCGGACCGTCCGCGAGTTCCGGCCCGTCCGCGAGTTCCGGCCCGTCCCGCCGAAGAAGCCCCGCCGTCCGATCTCACCGCGCGCCTGAAGGCGTACGAGGGCCGGCCCGCCGCCACCGCCGGGGTGGGCAAGGACCCGGTCAACGCGGCGATGATCAGGCACTGGTGCGAGGTGATGGGCGATGCCTGCCCCGCGTACTCCGGGCCCGATGCGATCGCGCCGCCGGCCATGCTCCAGGTCTGGACGATGGGCGGGCTCTCGGGGCACACGGACCGCTCGGCGGCGTACGAGGAGCTGTTCGGGCTGCTCGACGGCGCCGGGTTCACCTCGGTCGTCGCGACCGACTGCGAGCAGGAGTATCTGCGGCCGCTGCGCCCCGGCGAGCGGATCACCTTCGACGCGGTGATCGAGTCGGTCTCGGAGCGCAAGACCACCAAGCTGGGGGCCGGGCACTTCGTCACGACCCGGATGGACGTCCGGGCGGACGGCGAACTCGCGGGCACCCACCGCTTCCGGATCCTCAAGTACGCCCCGGCGCGGACCGAGCCGAAGGCCGCACGTCCGCGGCCGGTGATCAACCGGGACAACGCCGGGTTCTGGGAAGGCGTCCGGCAGCACCGGCTGCTGATCCAGCGGTGCGACGGCTGCGGAACGCCGCGCTTCCCCTGGCTGCCCGGCTGCCACGCGTGCGGCTCTCCCGATTGGACCGCCGTCGAGGCGAGCGGCACCGGGACGGTCCACTCGTACGTGGTGATGCACCACCCGCCCTTCCCGGCCTTCGACCCGCCGTACGCGGTGGGGCTGATCGAGCTGGCGGAGGGGGTGCGGATGGTCAGCAACGTCATCGGCGTGCCGCACGACAAGGTGCGGATCGGGATGGCGGTGCGGCTGGAGTTCCTGCGCGTCGACGCGGAGTTGGAGCTGCCGGTGTTCCGCGCGGTCGAGGACGGTGCGGTGTGAGGGGGCGGGCCCCATGGAGGGAGAGGCAGGCGGGCCTGATGGCCGGCGGACACGCAAGGAGGACCGGGGATGCGAGGGCCGGGGATGACGGGGGCCGGGGATGCAAGGGCCGGGGATGACAGGGCCGGGGATGACAGGGGCCGGGGATGACGGGACCAGGGATAACGGGGCCGGGTGTGGAGGGACCGAACGTCGGGGGCCCGGGTATCGGGGGGCCGGGTGTGAAGGCCGGTGACGAGCTGCCGCCTCTGGAGATCCCCCTCACCCGCACCCTGATCGTCGCCGGCGCCCTCGCCTCCCGCGACTACCAGGACGTGCACCACGACGCCGAGGCGGCCAGGGAGAAGGGCTCCCCGGACATCTTCATGAACATCCTCACCACCAACGGGCTGGTCGGCCGCTACCTCACCGATCACTTCGGGCCGCGCTGCACCCTGCGCACCATCGCCATCCGTCTCGGCGCCCCCAACTACCCGGGGGACACCATGACGTTGCGGGGCACCGTCACCGAGGTGGCCGGCGGCACCGCGACGGTGCGGATCGTGGGGACGAACCGGCTCGGCAACCACGTCACCGGCACCGTCACCCTGAACCTCCCGGAGGGCGCGCCATGAGCCTGCACCGCCGCGACACGCTCTCCGGCCGGGCCGCCCTCGCCGGCATCGGCGCGACCGAGTTCTCCAAGGACTCCGGACGCAGCGAACTCAAGCTCGCCGTCGAGGCCGTGCACCACGCGCTCGACGACGCCGGGCTGACCCCGTCCGACGTCGACGGCCTGGTCACCTTCACCATGGACACCACCCCCGAGATCACCCTCGCGCAGGCCGCGGGAATCGGTGAACTGACCTTCTTCTCCCGGGTCCACTACGGGGGCGGCGCGGCCTGCGCGACCGTCCAGCAGGCGGCCCTCGCCGTCGCCACCGGCCTCGCGGACGTGGTCGTCTGTTACCGCGCCTTCAACGAGCGCTCCGGCCGTCGCTTCGGCTCCGGGGTCCAGCAGCGCGAGCCGTCCGCGGAGGGCGCGGCGCTCGGCTGGGTGCTCCCCTTCGGCCTGCTCACCCCCGCCTCCTGGGTCGCCATGGCCGCTCAGCGCTACCTCCACACCTACGGGCTGACCCCTGACGCCTTCGGGCCCGTCGCGGTCACCGGCCGCCGGCACGCCGCCCGCAACCCGGCCGCGTATTTCCACGGCCGGCCGATCACCCTCGCCGACCACGCGGCCTCCCGGTGGATCGTCGAGCCGCTGCGCCTGCTCGACTGCTGTCAGGAGACCGACGGCGGGCAGGCGCTCGTGGTCACCTCGCCGGAGCGCGCCCGCGACCTGCGCCATCCGCCGGCGCTCGTCGTCGCCGCCGCGCAGGGCGCCGGCCGCGCCCAGGAGCAGATGACCAGCTTCTACCGCGACGAGCTGACCGGCCTTCCCGAGATGAACGTGGTCGCCCGCCAGCTCTGGCGCACCGCCGCCCTCAGGCCGGCGGAGATCGATGTGGCCATCCTCTACGACCACTTCACGCCCTTCGTACTGATGCAGCTGGAGGAGTTCGGCTTCTGCGCCCCCGGTGAGGCCGCCGATTTCGTGGCCGCGGACACCCTCCCGCTCAACACCCATGGCGGCCAGCTCGGCGAGGCGTACCTGCACGGCATGAACGGCATCGCCGAGGCCGTCCGCCAACTGCGCGGCACGTCCGTGAACCAGGTGCCGGGTGCGGCCAGGGTGCTGGTCACGGCCGGTACGGGAGTGCCGACATCGGGGCTGGTGCTGGGGGCGGACGGCTGAGGGGGCTGGTGGGGGAGAGGCGCAGCGGGCGGGTGAGAAGCGCCGCGGTGCGCGGCCGGCCCGTGGCGGTGCCGGTGCGACCGCCGCGGGCGCCGGTGTGGCGGCCCCAGGGGGTGCGCCCGCACTGCCCTGAGGGGTGCTCCTCCCCGCCCCTCCCCCCAAAGGAGGTGGGGCCTGCCCCAGCCGTACAACTTGAGGGGGAGGGCGCTTCGGCACCTTGGGCCGATCCCCGCTACCCACCCACGCTTCTAGCGTGGAGCGCATGACCACGCCAGTGTGCACAGGCGCTTCGACCGCCGCCGTGTTCCCCTCGTTCTCCTCCTATGTACGGGCCCGGGGACCGGTTCTGCTGCGCGCGGCGCGGTCGCTGTCCGCCAACCCCAACGACGCCGAGGACCTCCTCCAGACGGCGCTGACCAAGACCTTCGTGGCCTGGGAACGCATCGAGGACCACCGCGCCCTGGACGGCTACGTCCGCCGCGCGTTGATCAACACCCGCACCTCCCAGTGGCGCAAGCGCAAGGTTGAGGAGTTCGCCGTCGACGAGCTCCCCGAGCCGGACCCGCTGCCCGCACCCGACCCGGCCGAGCTGGCGGGGCTGCGTGACGCGATGTGGCGCGCGGTGCTGCGGCTGCCCGCCCGCCAGCGGGCGATGGTCGTCCTCAGGTACTACGAGGACCTCAGCGAGGCCCAGACCGCCGAGGTCATGGAGGTCTCGATCGGCACGGTCAAGAGCGCCGTCTCACGCGCCCTCGCCAAGCTCCGGGAGGACCCCGAGCTCGCCATGATCGCGTAAGCCGCGGGCAACGGGCCGGGGGCCGCACCCCGCCCGCCGGTCAAGAGCGGCGTCTCGGGCGGATGCGCGGGCCATTCCGGCCACCGGGTCGCGCGCGGGCCCGGCGGCGGACGCCCGACGGTACACAGAGGCCATGGACCTGGGACGCATAGGTATCTGGAGCCGGGCCTTCGCGCACGGCGACCGTGGCCGGGCGAGGGAAGCCGCCGCCGAACTGGAGGAGCTGGGATACGGGACGCTGTGGCTCGGCGGCAGTCCCGGGCTCAACCCCCGTGGTGACCTCGTCACGACGGCCGCGCTGCTGGCGGCGACCGACCGCACGGTCGTGGCTCCGGCATGCGTGTCGATCTGGCACCAGCCGGCGTCCGAACTCGCCGCGACGTACCACGCCCTGCCCGCGGACCACCGCGCGCGCCTGCTCCTCGGCCTCGGCGTGAGCCACCCGCAGTTCGAGCAGCGCTACCAGCGGCCCTATACGGCGCTACGCGGCTATCTCGACGCGCTGGACGGCTCAACTCACCCGCTGCCGAAGGACGTTCGGTTCCTCGGCGCTCACGGGCCGCACATGACCCGGCTCGCCGCCGCGCGCTGTGCCGGCGTCCACCCCCACCTCACGGTCCCCGCCCACACCGCCGCCGCCCGCACGTTGCTCGGCAACGGCCCGCTGCTGGCGCCCTCGGTGTCGGTGGTGCGCGCGGCGAGCCCGTCGGAGGCCAGGACGCGGGCCCGCGCGGCTCTCGCGCCCTATCTGGCGCAGCCGAACTACGCCAACAGCTGGCTGCGGTGCGGCTTCAGCGCGGACGACCTGTCGGCGCGCGGCAGCGACCGCCTCATCGACGCGCTCTTCACCTGGGGCACCCCGGAGCGGGTCGGCGAACGGGCCGCCGCCCGGATCGCCGAACACCTCGCCGCGGGTGCCGACCACGTGGCGGTCCAGGTCGTCACCGACGAACTCCACGCCTTCCCGCTGACCGAGTGGCGCGCTCTGGCCGCGGAGCTGCTTACCAGCCGGGCGTAGCCGGGGAGCCGCTCTCCCGTCGGACGGGGTACCGAACGCCGCGCGGTCAGGGGCGCGTCGGCCGTGCCGTAGCTCCGGGCTGCGTCGCCCAGGGGCGCAACTGCTCGACGACATCGGCGGCTTGGTGAAGGCCCGCGCGGAAGGCCGGTTCGCGGGCAGCCGGGTCATTGAGGTCGGAGCCGAAGACGCGCACCGAGGCCGGGTCCGGGACGAGGGTCACCACGGTGTCCGTTCCCGCGACCGACGGCTCCGTGCCGAGTGGCTCCGCGCCGAGCGGCTCCCGCGGGTGCGCCATCGGGTCGACGACGAGAAGGGCGCGGCATCCACGGGCGAGGTCGGCATTGGTGCCCGACCGCAGCGCACCGTCCATGTACCGGCGGCCCTGGACGGTGACCGGGGGCGCCACCCCGGGGAACGCGCTGCTCGCCGCCACCGCCTGCGTCAGTGGCACACCGCTGGAACGGTCCCAGACCACCGGTTCGCCGGTGGCGGCGTCCACCGCCGTGATCAGGAGCCGACGGTCCGGCCAGGTGTCGGTGCCGATCAGGGCCCGCCGCACGGTGAGCAGCGCCTGTTCCGCCTCGGGATCGGCACTGTCGAGCGCGAGCCGTCCCACCCGGCGCCTGGCCTCAGCGGGTTCCAGGCCGGGGTCGCCGAGGACGGCGAACACCTCGCCCATGAGCCGGGCGTCCGGGCGCGGCCGGGGGCCCGCGACAGGGGCGGGAGCCGCGAACCGTTCGAGGTCCTGGCCACTGCTGAGCGCGGCGGCGACGATCGCGCCGGCCGAGGTGCCCACGGTCAGTTCGGCCTCGCCCAGGTCCACGCCCTCGCGACGCAGCCCGTGGGCCAGCCCGGCCATCCAGGCCGTCCCGAGGAGCCCTCCCGGGCCCAGGACGAGTGCGCGGTCGCGGGCGGGGTCGGGGGTGGGGGCGAGGTACACCGTGCACTGCGGGCAGGTGTGGGTCTTCCTGCGACGGACTCGTGCCCTCCGCTGTGACGCGCGGCCGGGTGGCGCCGCGGTGGTGGCATGCTGAGGTGTCGGAATTTCCCACCATGGTGCCGCCTCTGACCTGCAGGTTCCTCGCCGTGGCGCCATGAGTGCACCACTCGCGCGCCGTTCATGCTTGCGATGGCGCCATGGTGGTGCCATGATGGCGTCATGGACCTCACGCCGTACGTCGACAATCTCCGGCACGAGCTTGCGGTCGCCGCCGATGCTGGCGGGGACGAAGCCCGTGCGCTGGCCGAACGCCTCACCACACCCCTTGAGTCGGCCGCCCGGCTCACCCTGCTCAACGCACTCTCCGCCGCCATGGGCGAGGTCACCCGCGACCTGGCGCCGGGCTCGGTCGATGTACGGCTGCGCGGGCTCGACCCCGAGTTCGTGGTGAGCATGCCGCCGAGCGCGGAGCCGTACGAAACGGTCGAGGAGCTGGGGAGCACGGCCGGTGTGGCGGCGCACCCGGCGCCGGTTCCCGCGGAGGCGGACGAGGGCGGCACCGCGCGGATCAACTTCCGCCTCCCGGCCCACCTCAAGGCCCGGGTCGAGGACGCCGCGGGGCGGGAGGGCCTCTCGGCGAACGCCTGGCTCGTACGGGCCGTGGCCACCGCCCTGGAACGGGGCGAGCGCGTCAGCCGGCCCTCCGCCCCCAACCGCCACCGGGGCCAGCAGGGCTTCACGGGCTGGGTCCGCTAGAACCCGAGACGGGCCTGCCCCCAGGGCCTCCCCGACACGCTCCCACCGCACACCGCACACCGCAGACCGCATCCACCGAACCGACCGCACGCCGCACCCACCGAACCGACCGCACCCGCTGACCAGCGGAAACGCAGACCACAGTCAAGAGGACGGCACAGCCATGCCTGGATACGACACTCCTGAACCCATCTCCGTCACCCTCGAATTCGACGTCGGCTCCGCCCGGATCACCGCGAGCAAGCGCACGGACACCGTCGTCGAGGTGGTGCCGAGCAACACCGCGGAGGACGCCGATGTGCGGGTCGCGCAGCAGACCAAGGTCTCGCTGTCCAACGGCCAGTTGGTGGTCAAGGGTCCCAAGAAGCGTTCGCTGTTCGGCAGGAACGGCTCGATCGACGTGAGCATCGAGCTGCCGGCCGGCTCCGATGTCCAGGTCACCACACCCGTGGCCGACATCGTCTGCGAAGGCCGCCTCGGGAACTGCAGGATCAAGACCTCCGTCGGCGGCATCCAGGTCGAGGAAGCCGCAACGGTGAACGTACGGACCGACCACGGCGGCATCAGCGTGGACCGCATCACCGGGGACGCCGAGGTCGCGGGGATGGGCCGGATCGACATCGGCGAGATCGCAGGCACGGCGGTGGTCAAGAACGGCAACGGCGAGAGCGTGATCGGCGAGGTGCACGGCGACCTGCGGGCCAAATCCGCCAACGGCCTGATCTCCGTCGGCGTCGCCCACGCCGGAGTCGACGCCCGGTCCGCCAACGGCACCCTCCGGGTCGGCGAGGTCGCCCGCGGCCAGGTCGTGCTGGAGGCGGCCGCCGGCGACATCGAGGTCGGCATCCGTCGGTCCACCGCCGCCTGGCTCGACGTGAACACCCGTCTCGGCGGCGTGCGCAACGAACTCGGCGCCGCCGAAGGCCCCGACGCGTCCGACGAAACCGTCGAGGTGCGGGCCCGTACCGCGCTCGGCGACATCGTCATCCGCCGCGCCTGACCTCGCGGAGACACCCACCGCTGACCTCGTGGAGACACCCACCGCGCGGCTGCCGTCGAGGCACCGCGCCCCGCATCGCACAGAGAACGCACCGACCCACAGATGCCGCAGCTCAGCCCCACCAGAACCGCACCGCCCCGCACCGCAAAGGCACCACGTGACATGGCCATCCACACCTTAGGGGGGACCTTTCCGCCATGACCGCAGCATCCACCACCGCCGTCCCACCGGCACGAACGGCCCCGGCGCTCACCGCCGTCGGCCTCCGCAAGTCCTACGGCGACAAGGTCGTCCTCGACGGCATCGACCTGACCATCCCCGAGGGCACGGTCTTCGCACTGCTCGGGCCCAACGGTGCCGGCAAGACCACCACCGTGCAGATCCTCTCCACCCTTCTTCCCGCTGACGCCGGCCAGGCCCGGCTCGCGGGCCACGACCTGGTCCGCGAGGCCGCTGCGGTACGCGCCGCGATCGGCGTCACCGGCCAGTTCGCCGCCGTGGACAACCTCCTCACCGCCGAGGAGAACCTCCTGCTGATGGCGGACCTGCACCACCTGCCCCGCCGCGAGGGTCGCCGCCGCGCCGCCGAGCTGTTGCGTCGCTTCGAGCTGACCGCGGTGGGCCGAAAGCCGGTCGTCACCTTCTCGGGCGGTATGCGCCGCAAGCTCGATCTCGCGATGACCCTGGTCGGCGATCCCCGCATCATCTTCCTCGACGAGCCGACCACCGGACTCGACCCGCGCAGCCGCCGCACGATGTGGGAGATCATCCGCGGCCTGGTCGCCGACGAGGGCGTCACGATCTTCCTGACGACGCAATACCTGGAGGAGGCCGACCAACTCGCCGACCGGATCGCCGTCCTGGACCGGGGCGTGCTGGTCGCCGAGGGCACCGCGGAGGAGCTCAAGCGCCGCATACCCGGCGGCCACATCCGCCTCCGGTTCCGCGACGAGCGCGGGCTCGCCTCGGCCGCCGACCTCTTCGGCACCGCGACCCGCGAGGGCGAGGCGCTCGCCTTGCGCATCCCCAGCGATGGCAGCATCCCCGCCCTGCGGTCCGTCCTCGACGTCCTGGAGTCCGTGGCCCTGGAGGCCGAGGCCCTCACGGTGCACACCCCCGACCTCGACGACGTCTTCCTCACCCTCACCGGCCAGGCCGGCCCGCAGAAGGAGAACGCCCGATGAGCACGCTGTCTTATGCCGCGCGGGACTCGGCGACCATGCTGCGGCGCAACCTGAAGCACGCGCTGCGCTACCCGTCCATGACGTTCTCCGTCGTCGCGATGCCGGTCGTCATCCTGCTGCTGTTCAACTACGTCTACGGCGGAGCCCTGGGCAGCGGTATCGGCGGCTCGTCCAAGGGCGGCGGCGCGTACATCGACTATGTCGCCCCCGGGATCATCCTGATGGCCGCGACCTCCGGGGCGCTGGCCACCGCGGTCGGCGTCTGCGTCGACATGACCGAGGGCATCGTCAACCGGTTCCGTACGATGTCGATCTCCCGGGCCGCCTTTCTGACCGGCCATGTCGTCGGCAGCGTCATACAGACCATGGTCGCCATCGCCCTGGTCATCGGCGTCGCCCTGGCCATGGGCTTCCGCCCCAGCGCCACTCCCGTCGAATGGATCGCCGCCCTCGGCGTCCTCGTCCTGGTCACCCTGGCGCTGACCTGGCTGGCGGCCGGAATCGGCCTGGTGGCCAAGAACCCCGAGTCGGCCAGCAACCTGCCCATGCCGCTGACGTTCCTGCCCTTCCTCGGCAGCGCCATCGTCCCGCCGGAGTCCATGCCCTCGGGACTGCGCTGGTTCGCGGAGTACCAGCCCTTCACCCCGGTCATCGAGACGCTGCGCGGTCTGCTGATGGGCACCGACATCGGCAACAGCGCCTACCTCGCCATCGCCTGGTGCCTCGTCCTCACCCTGGTCGGCTACGCGTGGGCCCGCCGGACCTTCAACCGGATAGGCGCCCGGTAACCCGTACACGGCACGACCGAGTTGACACAACCGAGGCGGCACAACCGAGGCGGCACAGCCGAGTCGGCGCCGCCCGGCCCGCCACGGCCACACCCCGCTACACCCGGCGGGCCCCCGCACGCCCGCACCCACCGGCCCCCGCCTGCCCGCCTTCCCTTCGTACCGGAGGACACCATGACCCACGACCCGTCCCCCCTTCCCGGCTCTCAGGAAGTCCCCACCCTGGACCCGGCCCGCCCCACGGGCTGCCCGTTCGACCCGCCCGGCGGCCTGGCCCGGCTGCGGGAGGAGCGCCCGCTCAGCCGGCTGCGCTACCCCGACGGCCACCTGGGCTGGCTCGCCACCGGCCACGCCGCCGCCCGCGCGATATTGGGCGACTCCCGCTTCAGCGCCCGTTACGAGCTGATGCACTACCCCTTCCCGGGCGGGCCCGAAGGCCCCCTGCCGTCGGCCCCGGTCGGCGACATGACCGGGATGGACGCACCCGAGCACACCCGCTACCGGCGGCTGCTCATGGGCAAGTTCACGGTCCGCAGGATGCGGCAGCTCACCGACCGGGTCGAGGAGATCACCGCCGAGCACCTGGACGCCATGGAACGCCGGGGCACCGACGCGGACCTGGTGCCGGCGTTCGCCCAGCCCATCCCCGCGCTGATGATCTGTGAGCTGCTGGGCGTGCCGTACGCGGACCGCGACACCTTCCACCGGCACACGGTCGCGCTGATGACGATGGACGTGACGCCGGAGGAACAGTACGCGGCCATGACCGGGCTGCAGGAGTACCTGCACGGGCTGGTCCTGGCCAAGCGGGCCGCCCCTACTGACGACCTGCTCGGCGATCTGGCCCGGGACTCCGACCTCACCGACGAGGAACTGAGCGGCCTCGGCAGCTTCCTGCTCGCCGCCGGCCTCGACACCACCGCCAACATGCTCGCCCACGGCACCTTCGCCCTGCTGCGGCACCCCGAACAGGCCGCAGCGCTGCGCGGAGCCCCGGACCTCGCCGACCAGGCCGTCGAGGAGCTGATGCGCTACCTGACCGTCGCCCACACCACGGTGCGGGTGGCGCTGGAGGACGTCACGCTGGACGGCCAGGTGATCAAGGCCGGTGAGTCGGTCACCCTTTCCCTCGAAGCCGCCAACCGCGACCCGGAGAAGTTCGCCGACCCCGACACCCTCGACGTCCACCGCAAGGCCACCGGCCATCTGGGCTTCGGCCACGGCATCCACCAGTGCCTCGGCCAGCAACTGGCCCGCGTCGAAATGAAGGTGGCCCTCCCCGCCCTGCTCACCCGGTTCCCGACCCTGCGCCTGGCCGTCCCGCCGGAGGAGGTACCGCTGCGCACCAACATGAACATCTACGGCGTGCACAGCCTCCCGGTCACCTGGGCCGCGAACTGAATCGCTGAACACAGCCGCCCGCCCCACCGGGGCGGCTGTCGCGTCGGTCCCCCCGTGTCGCCCCCCCGCCTCGGCCCCCGGCCCCCGCCAACCCACCCCCCACCAGGCACCCCCAAAG
>NZ_JNZA01000010.1 GCF_000717345.1 Streptomyces lydicus
ACTGGGTTGATAGGCCAGATATGGAAGCGCCGTAAGGTGTGGAGTTGACTGGTACTAATAGGCCGAGGGCTTGTCCTCAGTTGCTCGCGTCCACTGTGTGGTTCCCGGGTTGCGAACAGTCGCACCGGTTGAACCAAGTTTCACTTCAATTAACTGAAGAGTGTGCTTGTTCGCTCGAACCCGATAGGGTTTCGGTGGTCATAGCGTTAGGGA
Source organism: Streptomyces lydicus (assembly GCF_000717345.1). GTDB lineage: Bacteria > Actinomycetota > Actinomycetes > Streptomycetales > Streptomycetaceae > Streptomyces > Streptomyces lydicus. Next base: position 214 of record NZ_JNZA01000010.1, read on the forward strand.
AACGCCCGGTTACATTCCGAACCCGGAAGCTAAGCCTTTCAGCGCCGATGGTACTGCAGGGGGGACCCTGTGGGAGAGTAGGACGCCGCCGAACAATCTTTCAGGACCCTTGGTCCCAGCGTGCATGCTGGGACCAAGGGTCCTTTTTGTTTTTGCCGAAGCGCGCCGAAGTGGTCGGTGCGCGAGAATGAATGCAGTACCGAAGACAGGAGTCACGTCGATGTCCACCAACTCTTCCGACGATCGTTCGGAGCGCCGGCCGCAGCGGCGCGACGACGGCGACCGCGGTGGTTTCCGGCGTGATGACCGGGGGGACCGGGGCGCCCGTGGCGACAACCGTGGCGGCGACCGTGGTGGTTTCCGGCGTGATGACCGTCCGTCCGGTGGTGACCGGGGCGGGTACCGCGGCGGTGACCGTCGTGACGATCGTGGTGGCGACCGTGGGGGGTTCCGCAGGGATGACCGTCCGTCCGGTGGTGACCGGGGCGGGTACCGCGGGGGCGACGGTTCCGCAGGGACGACCGTCCGTCGGGCGGCGATCGCGGGGGCTTCCGCAGGGACGACCGTGGCGGTGACCGTCGTGACGATCGTGGTGGCGACCGTGGGGGGTTCCGCAGGGATGACCGTCCGTCCGGTGGTGACCGGGGCGGGTACCGCGGGGGCGACGTGACGATCGTGGTGGCGACCGTGGGGGCTTCCGCAGGGATGACCGTCCGTCCGGTGGTGACCGCGGCGGGTACCGCGGGGGCGACCGTCGTGATGACCGCGGTGGCGACCGTGGCGGGTTCCGCAGGGACGACCGTCCGTCGGGCGGCGACCGTGGGGGCTTCCGCAGGGATGACCGCGGTGGTGACCGTCGGGACGACCGTGGTGGATTCCGCCGTGATGACCGTCCGTCCGGTGGTGACCGGGGCGGGTACCGCGGCGGCGACCGTCGGGACGATCGCGGTGGCGACCGTGGCGGGTTCCGCAGGGACGACCGTCCGTCGGGCGGCGACCGTGGGGGCTTCCGCAGGGACGACCGTGGCGGTGACCGCCGGGATGACCGGGGTGGATTCCGCGGTGGCGACCGTGGTGGGTTCCGCAGGGACGACGAGCGTGGCGGGCGTCGGCCGTACGGCGGTGGCCGTGGGCGGGACGACCGTCGGGACGACCGGCGTGACGACCGTCGGGACCGGGAGCCGATCAAGCGGCTGCCGATTCCGGACGACGTCACCGGTGACGAGATCGACAAGGACGTGCGGCAGGAGCTGCTGAGCCTGCCGAAGACGCTCGCCGAAGACGTCGCCAAGAACCTGGTGATGGTCGCCAAGCTGCTGGACGAGGAGCCGGAGAAGGCGTACGGGTACTCGCGGGTGGCGCTGCGGCTGGCGTCGCGGGTCGCCGCGGTGCGGGAGGCCGCGGGCTTCGCCGCGTACGCGGTCGGCAAGTACAGCGAGGCGCTGGGCGAGTTCCGGGCGGCGCGGCGGATGACCGGCGGCGTGGAGCTGTGGCCGGTGATGGCCGACTGCGAGCGCGGCATGGGCCGGCCGGAGAAGGCGCTGGCGATGGCCGGCGAGCCCGAGGTGCAGAAGCTGGACCGGGCCGGGCAGGTCGAGATGCGGCTGGTCGCGGCGGGTGCCCGTCGGGACATGGGGCAGGCGGACGCCGCGGTGGTGACGCTGCAGAGCCCCGAGCTGGCGTCCAGCGCCGTCCACCCGTGGACCGCGCGGCTGCGGTACGCGTACGCGGACGCGCTGCTGGAGGTCGGGCGTGCGGACGAGGCGCGTGACTGGTTCGCCCGGGCGCTGGAGGCCGACCAGGGCGGTACGACGGATGCGTCGGACCGGCTCGCGGAGCTGGACGGCGTCGAGTTCACCGATGTGCTGGAGGAGTCCGACGAGCCGGAGGAGAACGGCGACGCGGACGACGCGGACGGCGGTGAGCGGCCCGAGAAGGGCTGACGCGCGCTGAGCGAACGGTGAAGGGCGGGACCCCGTGCGGGGTCCCGCCCTTCGGCGTTTGTGGGGGTGGGTCAGGCGGTCGGTGCGTAGGGGGCGATGGGGTTCTGGAGGGTGCCGATGAGCTGGAGGGCGCCCGCGGGGTCCTGGAGGTCGACCATCTGCTGGTTGTTGCGCAGCTGGAGGCGGTTGAGGCAGGAGAGCGCGAACTCGTCGGTGAACATGTCGTACCGGGCGAACTTGTCGGCGAGCTGCGGGTTCGACTTCTGGTAGTCGGTGACGCAGGCGGCGACCGTGCGCCAGAAGGTGTCCTCGTCGAGGATGCCGCGGTCGGCGAGGGTGCCGGACAGGAAGCGGAAGAAGCAGTCGAAGACGTCGGTGAAGACGGACAGCAGCTTCTTGTCCTCGGGGACGTCGGCGCGGATGCGGGCGACGGCCGGCGGCAGGACCGCGTCCGGGTCCATGACCGCGATCTCCTCCGCGATGTCCTTGAAGATGACGCGGTCCACGGCGCCGTCCTGGAGGACCAGGATGGCGTTCTCGCCGTGCGGCATGAAGACCAGGTCGTAGGCGTAGAAGGCGTGCAGGACGGGGGTGAGGTAGCCGTCGAGGTAGCGGCGGAGCCAGACGGCCGGGTCGAGGCCGGATTCCTCGATCAGGGCGGCGGCGAAGGAGCCGCCGTCGCGGTCGGTGTGGAGCAGCGAGGCCATGGTGGCCAGGCGCCGGCCCGGTTCCAGGGTGGGGACGGGGCTTTCGCGCCAGAGGGCGGCCAGCATCTTGAGGTAGGGGGAGCCCTTTTCGGTGGCGGCCTCGTACTGGCGGTGGTGGTAGCCGATGGCGGCGCGCTCGCGGATGATCGAGAAGCGGGCGGCGCGGAAGGTGTCGTCGGCGTCGATCAGGCGGGCGAGCCAGTCGTTGATGGCCGGGGTGGCCTCCATGTACGAGGCGGACAGGCCGCGCATGAAGCCCATGTTGAGGACCGAGAGCGCCGTTTTGACGTAGTGCTTGGCGGGGTCGGTGGTGTTGAAGAAGGTGCGGATGGACTGCTGGGCGAGGTAGTCGTCGTCGCCGGGGCCCAGGCACACCAGGCGCTGCCGGGCGACCTCGGCGGCGAAGGTGACGGAGAGCTTGTTCCACCACTGCCAGGGGTGGACGGGGAAGAGGTAGTAGTCGTCGGGGGCGAGGCCGAGGCCGGTGAGGGTGGCGGCGAAGCGGGCGCGGGTGGCGTCGCCGAGCTCCTCGCGTATGAGGGTGTCGTAGTCGAGGCCGGCGCCGGCGGTGAAGGTGGCGTGGTCGCGGCGGGCGGCGAGCCAGATCAGCTTCAGGGGGCTGGCGGTCTCGGGCGCGTAGGCGTGGTACTCGTGGATGCCGAAGCCGAGGCGGCCGTTGTTGGCGACGAAGCAGGGGTGGCCCTCGGTCATGCCGGTCTCGACGGCCTGGAAGTCCGACGCGGCCAGCTCGGCGGCGGTGGGGGCCGGTCCGGCGAGTTTGTAGGCGGTGCCGGAGAGGGTGGAGCTGATCTCCTCCAGATAGACGGGGAGGATGCCGGCGGTCAGGCCCAGGGATTCGCGGAGTTCGATGAAGAACTCCAGTGCGTCCAGGGGGAGTTCGGCCTGGTCGCGGTGGCGGGTGAGGCTGTCGGGGTCGACCTGCCAGTGGTCGAGGGCCTGTCTGCGGGCGGTGAAGCGGTACTCGGTGGCGCCGTCGTCGCTGCGCACCACGTAGTGGCCGTCCTGCGGCAGGCGGGCGGGGGCGAGCAGCCGCTCATGGGCGAACTCGGCGAGGGCCTTGCGGATGAGCAGGCGGTTGGCGCGGGCCCACAGTTCGGGGGTGAGGTGGGCGACGGCGTCCTGGGCGGTGGGCCGGGTGGCGGCGGCGGTCATCGGTGGTCTCCTCGGGTGGCCAGGAACTGGTCGCGGGTGCAGGTGCTGAGGTGTGCCTCTTTGGAGGGGAGCGAGACGGTGCGCTGGACCTCGAAGCCGACGGCCTTGTTGAGGGCGTGGACGCCGGTGTTGCGGGCGTCCGGTTCGACGACGACGCGGTGGTTGGCCGGGTCGGCGAAGAGCATCTCCATGACGGTGGTGATCACCGCGCGGGTGAAGCCGTGTACGGGGGTGCCGGTGGGGGCGCACAGGAAGTGCATGCCGACGTCGCCGGGCTCGGCGGTGTGGATGCCGACCAGCTCGCGGTGGGCCGGGTCGTAGCGTTCCATCAGGAAGGCGGGGGTGCCGTTGTGCAGGCCGAGGAAGGCGTCGTGGAAGGGGTCGGCGGCGATCCGCGCGAACTCCTTCTCCACGGCGGCCAGGTCGCAGTCCTGCATCAGCCAGAAGACCGCTTTGGGGTGGGTGACCCAGGAGTGCAGGAGCGCGGCGTCCGCCGCGGGGTCCACCGGGCGGAGGGCGAACTCGCCCAGCGCGGGGTCGGTGCGGGTGAAGACGGGGGCGGTCATGCGGATATCTCCATGGGGTGGTGCGGGCCGGCCGGGGCGGCGAACTCCTGGAAGGCGATGGCCTTCTCGACCGGGTAGTACTCGCGGCCGAGCAGCTCGCGGATGATGCAGGAGTTGCGGTAGGCGGCCATGCCGAGGTCGGGGGTGACGAAGCCGTGGGTGTGCAGCTCGGCGTTCTGCACGTAGATGCCGTGGCCGGTGGTGTCGATGCTGTAGTTGCGGGCCACGTCGTAGCGGCCGGCGTCGTCCCAGGCGATGCGGTCGCGGACCGGCTCCAGGAAGTCCGGTACGCGGTAGCGGTAGCCGGTGGCGAGGATCAGGCCCTGGGTGTCCAGGGAGAAGTCGGTGCCCTGTTCCTCCTGGCGCAGGCCGAGGGTGTAGGTGCCGCTGGTCTCGTCGTAACGCGCCGTGTGCAGGGCGGTGTTGGTGAGGAGGCGGGTGGGCACGGGGCCGGCGAGGTTCTTCTGGTAGAGCAGATCGAAGATGTCGTTGATCAGCTCGGAGTCGATGCCCTTGTAGAGGTGCTTCTGGGTGGCGTTGAGCCGGTCGCGGGTGGCCGGGGGGAGGGCGTGGAAGTAGTCCACGTACTCCGGTGAGGTCATCTCCAGCGTCAGCTTGGTGTATTCGAGCGGGAAGAAGCGCGGGGAGCGGGTCGCCCAGGTCAGGTGGTAGCCGTGGCTGTCGATGTCCTGGAGGAGGTCGAAGTAGACCTCCGCGGCGCTCTGGCCGCTGCCGATGAGGGTGAGGGAGTCCTTGGCCTGGAGGGTGGCCTTGGCGTCCAGGTAGTCGGCGTTGTGCAGCAGGTCGCCGCCCAGGCCGCGGCAGGCGTCGGGGAGGTGCGGCGGGGTGCCGGTGCCCAGGACGAGCTTGCGGGTGCGGAAGGTGTGGCGGTCGCCGGTGGGGAGGTGCTCGGCGTGGACGACGTACACCTCGTCGCGCTCGTCGTACTCGACGGTGGTGACCTGGTGGGCGAAGCGGACGGAGTCGAGTTTGCCGGCCGCCCAGCGGCAGTAGTCGTTGAACTCGGCGCGCAGCGGATAGAAGTTCTCGCGGATGTAGAACGGGTAGAGCCGCCCGGATTCCTTGAGGTAGTTGAGGAAGGAGAACGGGGAGGTGGGGTCGGCGAGGGTGACCAGGTCTGCCATGAAGGGCACCTGGAGGTGGCTGCTCTCCAGCATCATGCCGGGGTGCCAGTCGAAGGACGCCTTGTTGTCCAGGAACAGGCCGTCGAGGCCGTCGATCGGCTCGGTCAGGCAGGCCAGACCCAGGTTGAACGGGCCCAGGCCGATGGCGATGAAGTCGTAAGGGGCGGACACAGGGGTCTCCGGGGTTCGGCTCAGGGGACGGGGAGGGGCGCGCTCGCGGACGCCGGTGCGGCGCGGGCGGCGGGCTGCGCGCGCGGGGTCAGTGCGCGCTGAGCGCCGGGCGGGGCTGCGCGGCGAGGAAGGTGCCGGCGTGCTCGGCGATCAGGTCGAGGACGGTGGCGATGTCCTCCAGCGTGGTCTCCGGGTTGAGCAGGGTGAACTTGAGGTAGTGGCGGCCGTCGACCTTGGTGCCCGCGACGATCGCGTCGCCGGAGGCGAACAGCGCCTCCCGGGCGTGCAGGTTGACCCGGTCGGCGAGCTCGGGGTCCGCGTCGCCGGCGGGGACGTAGCGGAAGACCAGGGTGCTCAGGCTGGGCTCGACGACGACGTCGAAGCGGGGGTCGTCGTGGAGGAGTTTCCAGGCGTCCGCGGCGCGGTCGATGACCTCGTCGAAGAGTTCGCCGACGGCGCGGGCGCCCATGATGCGCAGGGTGAGCCAGAGCTTGAGGGCGTCGAAGCGCCGGGTGGTCTGGATCGACTTGTCGACCTGGTTGGGGATGCGCTGCTCGGCCATCCGGCGCGGGTTGAGGTAGTCGGCGTGGTAGGTCACGTGCCGCAGGGTGGTCCGGTCGCGGACCAGGAAGGCGCTCGAACTGACCGGCTGGAAGAAGGACTTGTGGTAGTCGACGGTCACCGAGTCGGCGCGCTCGATGCCGTCGAGCAGGTGGCGTCGGCGGGAGACCAGCAGGCCGCAGCCGTAGGCGGCGTCGACGTGCATCCAGGCGCCGTACCGCGCGCACAGCTCGGCGGTCTCGGGCAGCGGGTCGATGGAGCCGAAGTCGGTGGTGCCGGCGGTGGCGACGACGGCCATGGGTATCAGGCCGTCGCGCCGGCAGCGGGCCAGTTCGTCGGCCAGGGCGTCGGCGCTCATCCGCTTGTGCTCGTCGGCTGACACGGTGATCACGGCCTCGGCGCCCATGCCGAGGAGGGTGGCGGCCTTGCGGATGCTGAAGTGGCTGCACTCGGAGGTGAGGATGCGCAGCCGGGGCAGCACGTCGGTGAGCCGGGCGTCGGAGGGGGTGCCCTCGCGGGTGAGTTCGCGGCGGCACGCCTCGTCCCGGGCGAGCAGCATGGCCTGGAGGTTGGACTGGCTGCCGCCGCTGGTGAAGATGCCGTCGGCGGATGCACCGAGGCCGATCCGGCCGGCCGTCCAGTCGATCAGCCGGCGCTCGATGAGGGTGCCGCCGGCGCTCTGGTCCCAGGTGTCCAGGGAGGAGTTGACGGCGGAGAGCACGGCCTCGCCGACGAGTGCGGGGATCACCACCGGGCAGTTGAGGTGCGCGAGGTAGCGCGGGTGGTGGAAGTAGACGGCGTCGCGGAGGTAGACCTCTTCGAGTTCGTCGAGCGCGGCGGCCGCGTCGTGCAGCGGTGCGTCGAGGTCGACGGCGTCGACGGTGGGGGTGAGGCCGTCGACGGAGATGCCGGTGAACGGGCGGGTGGTACCGGCGATTTTGGCGCTGACGCGGCTGACGCTCTCGGTGAGCGCGCGGTGGTAGCGCTGGGCCGTGCTGTTGTTGAGCAGATATGTCCGGCTGTCGGCCGGGTCCTCGGCGGCGTGCGCGAGGAGAGTCATGAAGGTGTCCTCCCTGGTGCGGACTTGACCACGTCCTGCGCAGGGTGAAATGTGCGCAGAGGCAGGGAGACCCGCCCGCATGACGTAGTGAGGTAAGCCTAACCTAACTATCGCCCTGAGGGTGAGAGTGGGGTGCCGTTCGGCGGCACCCCGGTTCAGTTGTCGTCGTCCAGGGTGCGCAGGACGAGGCCGGTGGCCGGCTTGGGGCCGAAGGACGTGGACTTGCGCGGCATCGTCACGCCCAGCTCGGCGAGTTGACGGACCGTCTCCTCCGACGTGGCGCGCATCAGCACCGCCGTCCCGCCGTGTCGGGCGGCCTGCTCCACGGCGGCCTCGGCGTGGTGCAGATAGCTGATGTCGGACGGGTGGTCAGGGATGTGCCAGACCTCGTCGAGCAGGACGGAATGCAGCACGGTGGCGTCCAGCCGGCGCCACTCCTCGGGGCGGTCCCGGCGGATCGTGCGGTCCAGCAGCCCGGGCTCGGGACGGTCCAGGAGGTGGAAGGTCTCCGGGCCGCCGGCGAGGACGAAGGCCGTACCGGGCGTCTCGTCCAGCGTCTCCAGGGCGGCGGACAGCCCCCCTTGGAGCGTACGGGCGCGGAAGGCGCCGGCCAGGTCCGCCAGTGCCTTGGCGGTCGGCAGGTGCGGCAGGACCCGGTGGATCGCCCGGACCTGGAGCGGGTAGCGGGCGGTGTCGACGAGCAGCACCAGGCCGGAGGCCCACGGCGAGGCGGCGGTGGCGCCGGGCTGCTGCTCGTACAGCCGCCGGTAGGTTGCCCAGCGGTGGTGGCCGTCGGCGATCAGGGCCTGCCGGCGGGAGAGGTCGTGGTTCACGGCCGCGAGGTCGCCGGGGTCGGTGACCGCCCACAGGCGGTGGGTGACGCCGTCCTCCGTGGTGGTGGCCAGCAGCGGGGGGCTCGCCACGGTGCGTTCGATGACCGTGGTCGCGCCGTTCCCGCCACGGTAGGAGAGCAGCAACGGCTCGAAGTTTGCGGCCGCCGCGCGCATCAGGGCCGCCCGGTCCTCGACGACCTCGGGGATCACGTCCTCGTGCGGCAGCACCGGCCCGTCCAGGCACAGCGCGCCGATCAGCCCCCGCTGCAGCACGGCGCCGACGCGCTGCTCGTAGACGTACAGCGCGGGCTCGGGGTCCTGGGTCAGCACGCCCTCGGCGCGCCAGTGGCGCAGGGTGTCGGCGGCCTGCCGGTGGCGGGTGGCGGGATCAGCGGCGTGCGGCAGGATCAGCCGGACGATGTTGTACGGATCGGCGGTCTCCAGATGGCGCACGCCCTCCGGCCGGACCACCACGTCGTACGGCGGTGAGGTCACGGCGGTCAGGCTGCCGACCCGTTCCGGGGCGTAGCGCAGTCCGCGGAACGGGAGGAGGCGGAGGCCCTCGGCACTGGTCATTGAAGAATGCTATGCCGCCGGGCCGATGAGGGAAGATCGGGGGACAGCCGGAGGTTGGCTGGAAATATCGGTAGGCGCGAGGTGGCGGCCGGGGAGCCCCGGCGGCACGGCGTGTGCGCCCCTGTGGTGTGCGCCGGAGCCTTCGTGCGACACAGGGACGCGAGGAGCGAGACGGCATGAACGAGCAGGTGCGCAGTCGGCCCGACGGGTGCCGGCGCCCGCTGAGCGAGGCGTACGACACGGCGCTGCTGGATCTGGACGGGGTCGTCTACGCCGGCGGGCAGGCCATCGCGCACGCCGTGGAGTCGCTGACCGCCGTCCGCGACGGCGGGATGCACCTGGCGTACGTCACGAACAACGCGGCCCGCACCCCGCAGGCCGTCGCCGACCAGCTGACCGGATTCGGGCTGCCGACCGGTGCGGACGACGTGATCACCTCGGCGCAGGCGGTGGCCCGGCTGATCGCCGAGCAGGTGCCGGCGGGCGCGCGGGTGCTGGCCGTCGGGGGTGAGGGGCTGGTGGTGGCGCTGCGTGAGCGGGGTCTGGAACCGGTCTTCTCCGCGGACGACGAACCGGCGGCCGTGGTGCAGGGCTTCGACCCGACGCTGGACTGGGAGCGGCTGGCCGAGGCCGCGTACGCGGTGCAGCGCGGGGTGCCGTGGTTCGCGTCCAACACCGATCTGACCATCCCCAAGGAGCGCGGGATCGCTCCCGGCAACGGGGCGCTGGTGGAGGTGGTGCGGACCGCCGCGGGCGGGACGCCGCAGGTGGCCGGCAAGCCGCTGCCGCCGATGCACCGCGAGACGGTGCTGCGCACCGGCGCCCGGCGGCCGCTGGTGATCGGTGACCGGCTCGACACGGACATCGAGGGCGCCTGCAACGGCGGGGTCGACTCGCTGCTGGTGCTCACCGGCGTCACCTCGCCCGCCGCGCTGCTCGCCGCCCCGCCGCAGCACCGCCCGGCGTACGTGGACGCCGATCTGCGCGGGCTGCTCGCGCCCCAGCCGGAGGTGACCGCGGACGACGGCGGTTTCCGGTGCGGCGGCTGGCGGGCCGAGGCGGCCGGGGACGCCCTCGTCGTGGACGGCGAGGGCGCGCCGCTGGACGGGCTGCGGGCGCTGTGCGCGGCGGCCTGGACGGCGGCGGGCACCGGCAGTTGCCGCGCGGACGCGGGGAAGGCGCTGGCGCGCCTCGGGATGTGAGGAGGGACCGGGGCCCCAGGCCGTACGGGGCCCCGGCGCGGGGGACCGCGGTGCGGTGCGGCGGTGGACGGCTCAGTCCTCGGCGGCCGCCGCCGCGCCGGCCGTCAGCTCCGCGAGCAGGTCCTCCTCGCAGGCGCCGCGGCGCCAGTAGCCGGTGAACTTCACCGCCCGGCGGTCGAATCCGCGCTCGCCGACCAGGTGCCGGCGCACCGCCTTGACGGTCCCGGCCTCCCCGGCGATCCAGGCGTAGGGCGTGCCCTCCGGCAGCTCGGCGGCGCGCACCGCGTCGAGCACCGGGGTGCGGTGTGCCGCGTCCGCCCCGTCCCGGACCAGCCAGGTGATGTCGGCGTCGGCGAAGGTCGGCAGCTGCTGGCGGTCGCCCTCGTGACCGGTCTCGATCCAGACCTTGGCCCGGGTGCCGGGGGAGAGCCAGGCCAGGATGCCGGCGATGGCGGGCAGCGCCGTCTCGTCACCGGTGATCAGGATCCAGTCGGTGCCGGGCGGCGGGCGGAAGTCGACGCCGCCGTTGTCCTCGACGGCCGGGGCGAGGACGGTCAGCCGGTCGCCGGGACGGGCCTGCGCCGCCCAGCGGGAGGCGGGCCCGCCGGTCGTCACGGCGGCCCCCGGCTCGGCGCCGTGCAGCGCGAAGTCCACGTCGAACTCGCCGAGGTGCGGGCGCTGTTCGCGGATCGTGTACGAGCGCATCACCGCGCGCTCGGCCGGGTCCTGGGCCCGCCAGGTGGTGTACCAGCCGTCGCCGGTGTCGTGGAAGACCGGCCGGTCCTGGTGGGGCTGCGGGAGGAACAGCTTGAACCGCTGGTCACGACCGCCGGACGCCAGCTCCGCCAGCCGTTCGCCGCCGAAGGTGACCCGCAGCATGGAGGGGCCGAGCCGTCGGGAGCGTACGACGTGCACATCGAAGAAGCGGAACGGTGCGGTGGCGGGGGCGGCGGTCGTGGTCATGCGGAGAACCTCCCGAGGCGGTGGTGGGGTCGGGGAGCCGCGGTGGGAGGCGTGGGCCCGCCCTCCGCCGCGGCCGTTGTGGCGTGTGTCAGTTGACCTTCTTGGCCGTCTCGACGGCCTTGGCCAGCGACTCCAGGAGCGGTGCGGCGCCCGCGTAGGAGAAGCGCGGCTCGCTCGACCAGGGGGTGATCTGGCCGGCCTTGACGGCGGGCAGCTTCGCCCAGGAGGGCTTGGCGGCCAGGTCCTTGGGCTGGAGGGTGGCGGTCCGGTTGTCCAGCAGGAGCACGTCGGCCTTGTACTTGTCGGCGTTCTCCCAGCTCAGGCTCTCGAAGTAGCCGCCCTTGTCCAGGTGGTCGGGGACGATCAGGTCGACGCCGAGCGACTTGTAGTACATGAGGTCGGCGTTGATGCCGGGGTTGGAGGCGTAGAAGAGGTCGGGGCTGCCGGAGCAGGCGAGCACCTTGACGGGGTGGGACTTGGCGGCCTTGCGCAGTGCCTCGGACGCCTTCTCGAAGCGGGCCTTGGCGTCGGTGACCTTCTTGGCCTTGAGGTCGGCGCCGAGTGCCTGCGCCAGCTCGGCGTAGCGCTCGATGATCCTGGCGAGCGGGACCCGGGAGGACGTGATCGCGACGGACTTGGCCAGTGCCGTGATCTTGTCCTTGCTGTCGTCCGGGACGAACCACAGGGCGCCCGGCTCGTACATGTTGGTGACGAGCAGGTCGGGGCGCAGCGCCGCGTACTTCTCCACGTTGAACTGGTTGTAGGCGTTGCCGATGACGGTGACCTTGTCGACGTCGAGGTCACCGGCCTGCGGGTCGGGCTTGCCGTTCTTGAGCTTGGTGGGGCCGAAGACGCCGACGATCTGGTCGTCGATGCCGAAGTCGTGCAGGGCGGCCGCGGTGCCCGTGAAGGCGACGATGCGCTGCGGGGTGCTCTTGAGGGAGACCTTCTCCTTGCGGTCGTCGGTGAAGGACCACGGGCCGCCCTTGGCACCGCCGTTGGCGCCTGCCGAGCCCTTGTCCCCACCGCACGCGGCGAGCAGTGCGCCGATGCCGAGGGCGCCGCCGGCGGCCAGGATGCCGCGACGGGAGGGGGATACGCTTCGGGAGGTGCTCATGGTGGATGCGCTTCTCTCTGGGAGGAGGGCCTGCGGTCGAATGTGAGGGTAGGCTAACCTAACCAACGTGTTGGTTGACAGTCCCCCCGAAGCAACAACTGCCCCGGCCCCTGCGGCACCCCGACGGCGGCACGTCCTGCGCTCCGCCGGACTGGTCGCCTCCGTGGCCGCACTGGCCGTCATCGCCGTCCTCGGCATCGCCGTCGGCGCCAAACAGATCCCCCTCGACCAGGTGTGGCACGGGGTGTTCCACTACTCCGGCAACGACACCGACGTGGTCGTCCACGACGTGCGCGTCCCCCGCACCCTGCTCGGGCTGCTCGCCGGCGCCGCGCTGGGACTGGCCGGCACGGTCATGCAGGCGCTGACCCGAAATCCCCTGGCCGACCCCGGAGTTCTCGGCATCAACGCCGGCGCCTCCGCCGCGGTGGTCTCCGCCATCAGCTTCTTCGGCGTCACCTCGCTGACCGGATACGTCTGGTTCGCGTTCGCCGGCGCCGCGGTCGTCTCCGTCGCGGTGTACGTCCTCGGCGGCACCCGCAGCGCCACCCCCGTGCGGCTCGCGCTGGCCGGCACCGCGCTGACCGCCGTCCTCGTCGGCTACATCAACGCGGTCAACCTGATGGACACCGCCGCGCTGGACAAGATGCGCTTCTGGACGGTCGGTTCGCTGGCCACCGCCACCATGCCGACGGTCGACCGGATCGCTCCGTTCCTGACCGTCGGCGGCGTCCTCGCGCTGCTGATCGCCCGTCCGCTGAACGCCATCGCGCTCGGCGACGACCAGGCGCGGGCCCTGGGCGCGCGGCTGACCCGCACCCGGGTGCTGGCCATGGTCGCCGTCACCCTGCTGTGCGGCGGGGCGACCGCCGCCTGCGGCCCGATCGTCTACGTCGGCCTGATGGTCCCGCACGTCGTACGGGCCGTCACCGGGCCCGACATGCGCTGGATCCTGCCGTACTCGGCGGTGCTCTCGCCGGTCCTGCTGCTCGGCGCGGACATCCTCGGCCGGATCGTGGCCCGGCCCGGCGAACTCCAGGTCGGCATCGTCACGGCCGTCGTCGGCGGCCCGGTCTTCATTCATCTCGTACGGCGTCGGAGGATGGCCCAGCTGTGAGTGAGCGGAACGAGCGCACCAACCAGAGGTACCTGGCGAGCGCATGCGAGGCGTCGGCATGAGGACGACCGTGAAGCCCGGGCAGGGCACGAAGCAGGCCGGGGCGCTGCGCACCCGAGGCGGACTCTCGCTGCGCCTGGACCGGCGCGCCGTCGTCGTCGGACTGGTGCTGCTGGCGCTCGCGCTGGCCGCCGGTGTCGCGCTGATCGGCTCCGGCGACTACCCGCTGACCCCGGCCGAGGTGCTCGCCACACTGACCGGCGGCGGCGACGCCGGACAGACCTTCATCGTGCAGGACCTGCGGCTGCCGCGGGTGCTGGTGGGGCTGCTGGTCGGCGCCGCGTTCGGCACCGCCGGAGCGGTCTTCCAGACCGTCTCCCGCAACCCGTTGGGCAGCCCGGACGTCCTCGGCTTCGCCCAGGGCTCGTCCGTCGGCGCGCTGGTCGCCATCGTCTACTTCCAGGCCGGGACCGTCGCGGTCGCCGCCGGGGCGGTCGTCGGCGGCCTGGCCACCGGCCTCGCCATCTTCCTGCTCGCCTGGCAGCGCGGCATCCACGGCTACCGCTTCGTACTCGTCGGCATCGGCGCCAGTGCGATGCTCTACGCGATGGTGCTCTACCTCATGACGAAGGCGAACATCGTCGAGGCGACCCGGGCCACCACCTGGATGACCGGCTCCCTCAACGGCCGCGACTGGGACCAGGTCTGGCCGCTGGCCGCGGTCTGCGCCGTCTGCCTGCCGCTGGTGCTGCTGAACGGGCGGCCGCTGCGCATGCTGGAGATGGGCGACGACGCCGCGTACGCGCTCGGCGTACGGGTCGACCGGGTGCGCGTGCTCGTCCTGCTGGCCGCGGTCGTGCTGGTCGCCGCCGCCACCGCGGCGGCCGGACCGATCTCCTTCGTCGCGCTCACCGCACCCCAGCTGGCCCGCCGGCTCACCCGCTCACCCGGCCCCAACCTGCTGCCCGCCGCCCTCATGGGGGCGCTCCTGCTGGTGGCCGCCGACTGGGCCTCGCAGCGGCTCTTCGGTGCCGACCAGCTGCCGGTGGGCGTCCTCACCGGCGTGCTCGGCGGCGGCTATCTGCTGTGGCTGCTGGCCACCGAGCGGAAGGCGGGCCGGGTATGACGGCGGCCCGCCGATGAACGGCGCGCCGCGGCGTCCGGCCGCCCGGCACCGGCCGGACCACACCGGCACCACCACAACCCCAGGAGTCCTTGAAGTGAGCCGTCTCACGGCCGAGAACGTCACCCTCGCCTACGACCAGCGGGTCATCGCCGAGAACCTCTCGGTCGCCGTCCCCGACCACTCCTTCACCGTCATCGTCGGCCCGAACGCCTGCGGCAAGTCGACGCTGCTGCGGGCCCTCTCGCGGATGCTCAAGCCGGCCGCCGGCTCGGTACTGCTGGACGGTGCCGCGATCTCCTCGCTGCCGGCCAAGAAGGTCGCCAGGACGCTGGGGCTGCTGCCGCAGTCCTCGATCGCCCCGGACGGCATCACCGTCGCCGACCTGGTGGCGCGCGGCCGCTATCCGCACCAGGGGCTGCTGCGGCAGTGGTCGGCCGACGACGAGCGGATCGTGCAGGAGTCGATGGCGGCGACCGGCGTCGGCGAGCTGGCCGACCGCTACGTCGACGAACTCTCCGGCGGCCAGCGGCAGCGGGTGTGGATCGCGATGGCGCTCGCCCAGCAGACCCCGCTGTTCCTCCTCGACGAACCGACGACATACCTGGACATCCAGCATCAGATCGAGGTGCTGGACCTGTGCGCGGACCTCCACGAGGAGCAGGGGCGCACGCTCGTCGCCGTGCTGCACGACCTCAACCACGCCGCCCGGTACGCCACCCACCTCATCGCCATGAAGGGCGGCGAGATCGTCGCGCAGGGCGCGCCCGGCGACATCGTCACGGCCGAGCTGGTGGAGCGGGTCTTCGGCCTGAAATGCCAGGTCATCGACGATCCGGAGACCGGGACGCCGCTCGTGGTGCCGGCCGCCCGGGCGCCGCGCGGCAGCCGGCGGCCGGCGGAGCGGACGGCCACCGCGGCGACCTGAGGCGTGGGGGAGCGGGCGGCTACAGCAGCGACCGGAGCCGCAGCAGGTCGCGCAGCCCGGCCTCCAGCTTGACCCGGCCGCCGCCCCAGGCCCGGGCGAAGTTCAGCTGCCCGTCGACCAGCGCGATCAGATCGTCGCCCGTCATCGTCAGCCGGATCTCGGCCTTGTGCGGCGGCGGCCCGGGGACCGAGGTCACCTCACGGAGGGTGCCCCCGGCCAGCCGCCCGAGGAACGTCACGTCGAGGTCCGTGATCCGGCAGCTGAGCGAACGGTCGAGGGCGGCGGCGCCGCGGGCCTCACCGTCGGCCGAGGACAGATTCTGGGCCAGCCGGTCGAGCGCGGCGCGGCACTGTTCGAGGGTTGCCATCGTGAGCGACGATACGCCAGGTCGCGGGCGGCTCGTTCGCGCCCGGTGCCGCCCGCCGGGGTAGCGTCGGGGACATGGAAGAGCCGACGTCCGGACCGGAGCCGGAGACCCCCGCGGAGCCCGGGCCCGGGCCCGCCGACGACCCGCGGTCCGCGGAGCGGGCCGGGCCCGACGAGCCGCGGCCGCTCGGGGTCGGGACGACGCCCACCGGACAGGCCGCGGTCGACGCCCGGCTGCGGCGCCTGGCCGATGCCGACCACCTCCCGTCGAGCGGCCACCTCCAGGTGTACGAGGATGTGCACCGGGGGCTGCGCGATGTGCTGGCCGGTCTCGACCAGCACCCCGGGCCGCCCGCCCCGTCCCCGACCCCGCAGACGCACGACAACAGGAGCTGAACCACAGGTGGCAGGTGTGGCACGACGCCGACTCGACGCGGAGCTGGTGCGCCGCAAGCTGGCCCGTTCGCGCGAGCACGCGAGCCAGCTGATCGCCGCGGGCCGGGTGACCGTCGGCGGCGCGACCGCGACCAAGCCGGCCACCCAGGTGGAGACCAGCGCGGCCGTGGTCGTCCGCGCGGACGAGAGCGACCCCGACTACGTCTCGCGCGGCGGCCACAAGCTCGCCGGGGCGCTCGCCGCGTTCGTCCCGCTCGGCCTGAAGGTCGAGGGCCGGCGGGCGCTGGACGCGGGCGCCTCCACCGGCGGCTTCACCGACGTCCTGCTGCGCGCCGGCGCGCAGCACGTGGTCGCCGTCGACGTCGGCTACGGGCAGCTCGCCTGGTCGCTGCAGAGCGACGAGCGGGTCACCGTGAAGGACCGCACCAACGTCCGCGAGTTGACGCTCGACCAGATCGACGGGCAGCCCGTCGACCTCGTCGTCGGCGACCTCTCCTTCATCCCGCTGGGCCTCGTGCTGCCCGCGCTGGCCGGCTGCACGGCCCCGGACGCGGACCTCGTCCTGATGGTCAAGCCGCAGTTCGAGGTCGGCAAGGAGCGGCTCGGCAGCGGCGGAGTGGTGCGCAGCGCGGCGCTGCGCGCCGAGGCGGTGCGCGCCGTCGCGAGCCGGGCGGCCGAACTGGGACTTGGCGTACTTGGAGTAGTTGCCAGTCCGCTGCCTGGACCTTCCGGGAATGTCGAGTACTTTCTGTGGCTGCGCGCCGGGGCGCCTGCACTCGACCCGGCGGATGTCGACCGTGCAGTGGCGGAGGGGCCTCGTTGACCACTAACCAGGCAGTTGAAGGCAGCGCAGCACACGAGAACACCGGTGCCGCGCGGACGGTTTTCCTGCTCGCACACACCGGCCGCCCCGCGGCCATCCGCAGCGCCGAACTCGTCGTCCAGGGCCTGCTGCGCAGCGGGATCGGGGTGCGGGTGCTGGCGGAGGAGGCCGCGGACCTTCCGCTGCCGTCGTCGGTCGAGCGCGTCGCGACCGAGCCGTGCGCCGCCGAGGGCTGCGAACTGCTCGTCGTCCTGGGCGGGGACGGCACGCTGCTGCGGGGCGCGGAGTTCGCCAGGACGTCCGGCGTCCCCATGCTCGGCGTCAACCTCGGCCGGGTCGGCTTCCTCGCCGAGGCCGAACGCGACGACCTCGACAAGGTGGTCGACCGCGTCGTCACCCGCGCCTACGAGGTCGAGGAGCGGATGACGCTGGACGTCCTCGTCCGCACCAACGGCAACGTCGTGCACACCGACTGGGCCCTCAACGAGGCGTCGGTGGAGAAGGCGGCGCGGGAGCGGCTGCTGGAGGTCGTCACCGAGGTCGACGGCCGGCCGGTCTCGCGCTTCGGCGGCGACGGCGTGGTCTGCGCGACGCCGACCGGGTCCACCGCGTACGCCTTCTCGGCCGGCGGCCCGGTCGTCTGGCCCGAGGTCGAGGCCCTGCTGATGGTCCCGATCAGCGCCCACGCCCTGTTCGCGAAGCCGCTGGTCACCTCGCCGCGCTCGGTCCTCGCGGTCGAGGTCCAGCCCAGTACCCCGCACGGGGTGCTGTGGTGCGACGGCCGCCGCACCGTCGAGCTGCCCGCCGGCGCCCGCGTCGAGGTCCGCCGCGGTGCCGTACCCGTACGGCTCGCCCGGCTGCACCACGCCTCCTTCACGGACCGGCTGGTCGCCAAGTTCGCCCTCCCGGTGGCGGGGTGGCGCGGGGCGCCGCACTAGGGGCCGTCCGCACCTCAGCGGTCCTGATCCGCGGTCGCCGCGCCGCGGGTCAGCAGGTCACGGGCGCGGGTGAGCGCGGAGTCGCGCCGGCCGGAGAGCTCCTCGTCGGTGAAGACGGGGGTGGCGACGGCCGGGGAGATGCCGGTGCCGTCGAAGGTGCGGCCCTCGGAGGTCAGGAACTCCTCGTTGGGCAGCCCGAAGGACCAGCCGTTGGGGAGGGCGCGGCCCAGGACGTCGGAGAACACGCCCTGGGTGTTCTCCCCGATCCGCAGGGGCGCGGGGGAGCGGCCCATCAGCGCCTGGGTGAAGGTCTCGCCCGCGCTGATGGTCAGCCGGCCGGTGAGCACCGCCACCGGCCCGGTGTAGACGGCGCCCCGGTGGGGGCGGACCGGGGCCGGCTGCGGCGTGGTGAAGGCGGCGGGGTCGCGGGGGTCGTTCCGCGCCTGCTTGCGGTACGCGGTGTAGGGGCGGCCGGTGAGCCGGGAGGCGATGCGCAGACCGAGCGGGTCGGCGCCGCCGCCGTTGAGCCGTACGTCGATGATCAGGCCGCGCAGCTTCGCCGGGCCCCGGGTGCGCGCCGTGGTGAACACGGAGTCCAGGGCGCGGTCCAGCGCGGCGACGTCCCCGGCGTAGTCGTCCTTCGCCGTGTAGTGGGCGAACTGCGTGACACGGAGGTAGCCGAGGCGGCCGGGCAGGTCGGCGTACGTCAGCTTGCCCTGGGCCCAGTGCCGCTGGACGGTGCCGCCGCCCAGGTTGGCGGCTATCGCTTTGTCGATACGGGCGGTCGATTGCGGGGTGGGCAGGACCGTGCCGGGGCGCTTGCCCGCGAACCAGCGGTCGGGGCCGGCGACGACCCGGGTGTGCGCGTCGTGCAGCGGCTCGATCATCTCGCGGAGCACCGTGAAGAGTTCGGCGTCGGTCGTGCGGGCCGTGATGCGGGGGCGGTAGCGGTCGCGGACCGCCGCCCAGTCGGTCTGCTTCGCGCGGAAGAAGGGGTAGTTCTCGGCAAAGGTCTGCCAGAACACGTCGAAGACGGCCCGGGGGTCGCGGGACGGACGCCGCCCGCAGCGGTCCGGCAGGGCGGCGACGCGGTGCAGGGTCCGCCGGCCGACGTTGTCGTCGAAGGCGAGCCGGGCCCGGTCGGCGCCGTCCGGGCGCACCGTGACCGGGGCCGAGTCGGGCACCGTGAAGCGGCTCGCGCCGTGTGCGTCGGGGGCGCCGGCGCGGGTGCCCGTGACGGCCCCGGGCAGGCAGCTGACGGCGGTGGTCTCGTACGTCCGCAGGCTGCGGCCCTTGATAGTGACGAGGGTGCCGTAGCCGTCCATCCGCCAGACGCCCGCCAGTGAGCCGCCGGGGGCGCCCGCGGTCCGGGACGGGCCGGCGCAGGCGGTGGCGGCGGTGAGCGTGGTGGCGGCGGCCACCGCGGCGAGCAGCAGGCGCGCGGCGCGCGGGCGGCGGCGCCCGCGGCGGGCACCGGGGTCGTTCCTGAGGTCTGCTGCCGCAGGCTGTCGCGACGGCACCCGTCGCAGCGCCGCACGCGCCGAATCGGACATGAGCCCACCTTTCGCTTTGTTCGGTGCTCAGCCTGACGGCCGGGCGGGACCGGGCACCATGAGGACTTCCTCCGTCCTGAGGTGGGGTTTTCCGCAGTTCCGCGCGGGGGTGGGGAGCAGCCCGGGGCGGGGGAGTCGGGGGAGGCCGTCGCGGGGCGGGCCCCGGACCTCGTAAGGTCTTATCCGTGTTGGAGGAGATGCGGATCCGGTCCCTGGGCGTCATTGACGACGCCGTAGTCGAGCTGTCCCCGGGCTTCACGGCGGTGACCGGCGAGACCGGCGCGGGCAAGACCATGGTCGTCACCAGCCTCGGCCTGCTGCTCGGCGGGCGCGCCGACCCCGCCCTGGTACGGCTCGGCGCCAAATCGGCGGTCGTGGAGGGCAGGATCAGCGTCGGCCCGCAGACCCCCGCCGCGGTTCGGGCCGAGGAGGCCGGCGCCGAGCTGGACGACGGTGCCCTCCTGATCAGCCGTACGCTCTCCGCCGAGGGGCGGTCCCGCGCCCACGTGGGCGGCCGCTCCGTACCGGTCGGCCTGCTCGCCGAGCTGGCCGACGACCTGGTCGCCGTGCACGGCCAGACCGACCAGCAGGGGCTGCTGCGGCCGGCCCGCCAGCGCCAGGCCCTGGACCGCTACGCCGGGGACGCGGTCGCCGTCCCGCTCGCCAAGTACACCGCCGCCCACCGCCGGCTGCGCGCCGTCGCCGCCGAGCTGGAGGAGCTGACCACCCTGGCCCGCGAGCGCTCCCAGGAAGCGGATCTGCTGCGCTTCGGCCTGGACGAGATCGCGGCGGCCGAGCCGCAGCCCGGCGAGGACACCGAACTCGCCGCCGAGGCGGAGCGGCTCGGCCATGCCGAGGCGCTGGCCTCCGCCGCGACCGCCGCGCACGCCGCGCTGGCCGGCAACCCCGAGGACCCCGAGGGCGTCGAGGCCACCACCCTGGTCGCCGGTGCGCACCGCGCGCTGGAGGCCGTGCGCAGCCACGACCAGGATCTCGCCGCGCTCGCCGAGCGGCTCGGCGAGATCGGCATCCTGATGGCGGACGTGGCGGGCGAGCTGGCCAGTTACGCCGACGGCCTGGACGCCGACCCGCTGCGGCTCGCCGCCGTCGAGGAGCGTCGCGCCGCCCTGAACCACCTCACCCGCAAGTACGGCGCGGACATCGCGGCGGTTCTCGCGTGGTCCGAGCAGAGCGCCGCCCGGCTCGCCGAACTGGACGGTGACGACGACCGGATCGGCGAGCTGACCGCCGAACGCGACGCGCTGCGCGCCGAACTGGGCGACCTGGCGCAGACCCTCACCGACGCCCGTACGGCCTCCGCCGAGCGGTTCGCGGACGCGGTCACCGCGGAGCTCGCCGAACTCGCCATGCCGCACGCCCGGGTCACCGTCGAGATCCGCCAGACCGAGGTCCCCGAGGACGCCGACGGCATCGTGGTCGGCGGCCGCACCGTGGCCTACGGGCCGGCCGGCGCCGACGAGGTCGAACTCCTGCTGGCCCCGCACCCGGGCGCCCCGCCGCGGCCGATCGCCAAGGGGGCCTCCGGCGGTGAGCTCTCCCGGGTGATGCTCGCCGTCGAGGTGGTCTTCGCCGGCTCC
The DNA here is from genome assembly GCF_000717345.1 of Streptomyces lydicus. Lineage (GTDB taxonomy): Bacteria > Actinomycetota > Actinomycetes > Streptomycetales > Streptomycetaceae > Streptomyces > Streptomyces lydicus. Next base: position 21,073 of record NZ_JNZA01000010.1, read on the forward strand.
GACCCCGTACCGACGTACCTCTTCGACGAGGTCGACGCGGGGGTCGGCGGCAAGGCGGCGGTCGAGGTCGGCCGCCGGCTGGCCAGGCTCGCCAAGTCGGCCCAGGTCGTGGTCGTCACGCACCTCCCGCAGGTCGCGGCGTTCGCCGACCGGCAGCTGCTGGTGGCGAAGACGAACGACGGCTCGGTCACCAGGAGCGGCGTCACCGTGCTGGAGGGCGAGGAGCGGGTCCGCGAACTCTCCCGGATGCTGGCCGGCCAGGAGGATTCCGAAACGGCGCGCGCGCACGCGGAAGAGCTGCTGGAGACGGCGCGCACCGGACGGTAGGGCGCGCGCCGGCGGCCTCGTACGCCGTGGCGAAGGCGTGGCGCCCCGCGGGCCACACGGGCCGGCGGCGCCGGCGGTAACGGGACGGGAGCCGGGCACGCAGGGTGCCGGGCGCGGGGAGGACGTGATGACGGTGGCAGGCGGCACGGTGCGGGGACGGATCACGGCACTGCTCGGGGCGGCAGCGGCGACCCGCGCCGTGTACCGGGCGCTGACGAAGCGGCCGCCGGGCGGTGCCGTCCTGTGGGAGCGCAAGAACCACGCGGGGCGGACGGTGCATCTGCACGCGGGACTCGCCACCGCCACCGGTACCGCGCTGGCCGCCGCCGGCGCCCCGGGCCTGCCCGCCCGGGCCCGCACCGCGACCGCGCTGGCCGTGCTGGCCGCCGGCGGCTGCGGGGCGTACGACGACGTCTTCGGAGCCGACGACGCCCGGCGCGGATTCCGGGCGCACCTGTCGGCGCTGCGGGACCGGGAGGTCACCAGCGGCGCGGTGAAGCTGTTCGGGATCGGCGCGGCCGGGCTGGCCGCGGGGTCCCTCCTCAAGGAGCACCCGGCCGACAAGGTGCTGGCCGGCGTGGTCATCGCCGGTTCGGCGCACCTGGTGAACCTCCTGGACGTCCGGCCCGGCCGGGCCGCGGGCGCCGTACTGGCCCTCGGGGCGCCGGGGTTGCTGCGCGGCGGACCGGCCGGAGCGCTGGCGGCCGCGCCCGTGGGGGCCGCGGCCGCCGTCGTCGGGGACGACCTGGGGGAGCGCACGATGCTCGGCGACGCCGGGGCGCACGCGCTGGGCGCGGCCCTCGGGCTGGCCGTCGTCACCGCCTACGGCCGCCGTGGTCTGGCCGCGCACGCCGCCGTCCTGATCGCCGCCGCGGCCGCCGGGGACCACGTCAGCCGGGCGGCGGCGCGGGACCGGCGGGACGGGCGGAACTGAGGGCCCCGGGGGGGCCGGAGCCGCGGCGGCCCGGAACCGTTGTCCACGGCCGGAGTCCTGGACGGCGGGCACCTGGCGGATGGCGCCCCGGGGAGCGGCGTGCGCGCCCCGCGTCCCGGTGGCGGGTGTGCTCCGGGGGCCGGGTCACCCGAAGGAACCGTTGGCTCGCGCGGGCGGATTGTCGCCCATGTGGGTGATCCGGTGAGCGCTGGGGTGAGACTTCCCACCGGAACGGCGGTCCGACGGTGCCGAATTGGCGTCGCCGGGCTGGCATCCTGGGCGCGTGCCCGGTTCCGGGTGTACTCGCCGTGTGCCGCCCGTCACCGGGTGGGACGGTGGTCGCCCGCACCGTGCGCCGCAGTGCCCCGCAGCGGCGGACCGCGCCGCGGTGTCCCGCAGTAGCGGACCGACCTCCCGGTACGGTCCGTCCCGCCCCCGACCCAGGAGCTCCGACCACGTGATCTGCACCCCGGCCTCGACGCACGGGCTGTCGCCGCTGCGCACGGTCCAGGTGCTGGGGCACGGCAGCGCCGGCAGCGCGGCACACGTCCGCTCGCTGGCCGAAGGGCTGGTCGCGCGCGGCGTACGGGTCACCGTCTGCGCCACCCCGGAGCTTGAGGAGATCTACGACTTCACCGGCGCCGGCGCCCGGTTCGTCCATGTTCCGCCGCGTACGGACCCGGCGAGCGTGGCCGTGCTGCGCAGCGCCTGCTGGGACGCCGACCTGGTCCACGCGCACGGCCTGCGGGCCGGTCTGCGCGCCTCGACGGCGTTGCGCGGACTGCGCTCCCCCCGGGGCGGGCGCCGGGTCCCCCTGGTGATGACCTGGCACACCAAGACGCACACCGAGGGCGCCCGGGCCGGACTGGTGCACCTGATGGAGCGGCGGGTGGCCCGGGCCGCCGCCGTCGTGCTGGGTGCCTGCTCCGATCTTGTGGACCGGGCACGGGAGCGGGGTGCCCGCGACGCGCGGCTCGCGCCCGTCGCGATTCCCCGGCCCCGGGCCGCCGGCCCGCCCTCCGGGACCGAGGACGACGACCGGGCGCGCCACAAGGAGCGGGCCGAGCTGGGCGCCGTGGACCGCCCGCTGCTGCTCGCGGTCGGCCGCCTCCACCCCGCCCAGGGCCACGACCTGCTGCTGGACGCGGCGCACGCCTGGTGCGCGCTCGATCCGCGGCCGCTGGTCGCCATCGCGGGGGAGGGCGAGCAACGGGCCGCGCTGCAGCGGCGGATCGACACCGAGCGGCTGCCGGTCCAGCTGCTCGGCCGACGCGACGACGTGCCCGAACTGCTCGCCGCCGCCGATCTGGTGGTGCTGCCCAGCAGATGGGAGGCGCGTTCGCTGATCGCCCAGGAGGCGCTGCGGGCCGGCGTACCGCTGGTTGCCACCGACACCGGAGGCACCCGCGAACTGGTCGGCCACGCCGCGGAACTGGTCCGCTACGGCGACGCCGCCGCCCTGGCCCGTGCCGTGCTCGGGCTGCTCGCCGATCCGGTACGCCGGGACGCGCTCGCCGAGGCGGGCCGTCGCCAGGCGGCCGGCTGGCCGACCGAGAACGAGACCGTGGCGCAAGTCCTCAGCGTTTACGACGAGTTGACGCGCCCCGTCGAGTCGGTCCCGCCGCTGTAGCCACCGCGCCGGCCGCTCCGCGCGGGCCCGGCCCGGAGCACCCGGGCCCCGGGCGATACGTTTCCTGTCATCGGATCTCGGCCGACCGGAGACAGGAGTGTGCCATGACGGCTGCGGTAGCGGGCTTCGCGTTGTTCGCCCTGCTGGTGACGATGGCGCCCGGGCCGGACACCCTCCTCGTGCTGCGCAACTGCGTGCGTGGCGGCCGGCGTACGGGCGCGGCCACCGCCGTCGGTGCCGCCGTCGGCTCGCTGGCCTGGGCGGTGGCCGCGGCGTTCGGGCTGGCGGCGGCGCTCCAGCGCTGGGACGCGGCGTTCACGGCCGTACGACTGGTGGGCGCGGCGTATCTGGTGGTGCTCGGCGGGCAGGCGCTGTGGGCCCACCGGCGGTCCGCTCCCGCGGCGGCGAGCGGCCGGGTCGTGGGAGCCGACGACGCCGGGCACACCGCCCCGGTGCACGGGGAGGCCGGGCCGCTCGCGCCCGTACGGGCCTTCCGGCAGGGGCTGTTGAGCTGTCTGCTCAATCCCAAGGTCGGCATCTTCTTCGTGGCCGTGGTGCCGCAGTTCCTCCCCGAGGGGCACTCGGTGCTCGGCGCCACGCTGCTGCTGGGCGCCGTGGACGCACTGATCGCCGCCGGCTGGCTGCTGCTGGTCGTCGGCTGCGCGGGCCGGGTACTGCGCCGGCTCCGGCGGCCCCGGGTGCAGCGCAATCTGGAACGGGCGACGGGCGGGGTGCTGGTCGCGCTCGGGACGGTGACGGCGGCCGAGACGGTCTCGGCGTAGGCGTAGGTGTGGGCGGGGGCGGTCTTCGGGGCGGCCGGTCGGGCGGCCGGCCCGTGGGCGTTCGGCCCCTGGGCGGTCGGCCCGGGAAACCGGTCGGCCCATCCTGGTGGCCGGCGGCCCCGCGCGGGTCCGCTCCCTACGGCTTGTCCGTATGGCGCCTGGCGCGCAGGGCCAGCCGCAGGCCGAGGACCGTCTGGGGGTCGTCCAGGTCCGTGCCGAGGAGCTGGGCGATGCGGGCCAGCCGGTCGTAGAGCGTCTGGCGGTTGACGTTCAGATCGCGGGCGGTCTCGGCCTTGCGGCCCGCGCTGGCCAGATACGCCTCCAGTGTGGGCAGCAGCGGCTGCCGGGCGCCGCGGTCGTGGGCGAGCAGCGGCCCGATGGCGCGTTCCACGAAGTCGGTGAGCACCTCCTGCTCACCGTGTTCGCGCATCCGCCACAACAGCAGCTCGATGTCCAGCCGCCGCGCGTCGTACCAGGACTGCTCCGGCAGGCCCTGGGCCGCTGCCGCCGCCTCCGCCGCGTGCCGCAGACCGGGGCCGGCCGCCGCCCAGTCACCCGGCGCACCGACGACGACCACCGGGCGGTGCGCCGTCGGCCGGTCGAGCCCGGCCCGGACGACGCCGGCCCGCAGCGCCTCGGCGATCCGGTCGGCGAGCGCGGCCCGGTCCTGGCCGGCGCGCAGCGCGACCAGCAGCGGCACCCGGCCCTCCACGGGCCGTACGCCGAGGAGCACCGGCACCCCGGGGGCGGCGAGTTCCTCGCGCAGGGCCTGCGCGAGGAGGGCCCAGCTGCCGGGGGTGGGCAGGCCGGCGGGCAGCCGCATGACGACCGGGAGGACGGGTTCCGCGCCGGGGCGGAAGCCCAGCAGGCGGGCCTGGGCCGGTGCCTCGGCGGCGGAGATCCGCCCCTCCGCCAGGTCGGCGAGGAAGTCGCCGCGGCCGCGGGCGGCGAGCACCTCCTCCTGGCGCGACTGGAGCATCACGACGGCCAGCAGGTCGGCGGCGCGCTCGGCGGCGATCCGGTGCACCGGGGCGACGGGGGAGTTGACCGGCAGCAGGACGAGGCGGGCGCGGACCGCGTCCGGGCCGTGGCCGCCGCCGGGGACGTCGATGCGGACGCCGGTGTCGCGCAGGCCCTCCCAGGCGAGCAGCGGATCGGCGTCCGCGGGGCCCCCGTCGTCGTCGCTCTCCGGGCCCGCGGCGTACAGCGGGCTGCCGTCGGGGGCCTCCAGGCAGAGCGGGTTTCCGGTGAAGACCGCCAGCAGCCGCAGCACCTCGGGGGCGCCGCCGCCGCGCAGCAGCACGTCCGTACAGCGCCGCAGGATCTCGTCGGCCCGCCGCAGCAGCGCGTAGTGGCTGTTGATGATCTCGGTGTGGATCGCCTCGGTGACCGTGACGTACGGGACCTCGCGGTGCAGCTGGATCAGCGGCAGCCCGCAGTCCCGCGCGGCCTCGACCAGCGCGGAGGGCAGTGATTCGAAACGAGAGCCCAGCTCCACGACGAGAGCGGCGATCTCGCGGTCGGCGAGCTTACGGATGAAGGCACGCTGCTCCGACGGGCGGGTGCCCAGGCCGAGGCCGGTGGTCAGCAGCAGCTCGCCGCCCTTGAGCAGCGAAGCGATGTGCGGGACCTCACCCGCGTGCACCCAGCGCACCGTGCGGTCCAGCCGGTCCCCGCCGGCCAGCACCTCGGGCAGCCCACGCCGCAACGCCGGCAGCTCCAGCGCCCTGCGTACCGTGATCTCGGCTTCGATCTTTGCTTCCGGCCCCATGGCCAGGAACGGTACCCGTAGTCCGCTATCCGGAGCCGCACAGTCCGCCCCGCACCGGGAATGCCCACACGACGCGGGGCGCCCTCCGAGTCACGCCCCGCCCGCGCCGCTGACCGCCGAGCAACGACGACCTTCCCGCGCCGCAGCCCTCCCGACCCACGATCTTCGTCCGCGCGCCCCTCAGGTCGACTCCCGTACCACCAGCCGGGCCTCTGTGATCACCGGAGCCAGTTGCATCGGGTTCGGGTGGCGGGCGCCGGCCGTTCCCGCTGCCGCCGTGCCCCTGGCTCCGCCCGTGCCGGGGGCCGGTACCGGCACGGGTGTGCCGTCGGCTCGGCGTACCTCCAGCAGACGCAGCAGCAGCCGGGCCATCAGCCGCCCCATCTCCTCGACGTCCTGGCGTACCGTGGTCAGCGGGGGATCCGCCCAGGCGGCCGGCTCCAGATCGTCGTAGCCGACCACCGCCACCTCGTCGGGGACCCGGCGCCCGCGCGCCCGCAGTGTGCGCAGGGCGCCGCTGGCCATCAGGTCGGAACACGCGAAGACAGCGTCCAGGTCCGGTGCGGAGTCGAGGAGTCGGGCCATCGCCCGTTCACCGCCGGACGCCGTGAAGCCGCCGTCCGCGAGGAGTCGTGGGTCCGCCGCCGGGACGCCCAGCGCCTCGCGGTAGCCGTCGAGGCGGTCCAGCGCGGAGGTCTGGTCGAGCGGCCCGGTGATCACGGCGATCCGTCGGCGGCCGCGCCCGAGGAGATGGCGTACCGCCTGCCGGGCGCCGTCGCGGTTGTCCGTGTCCACGTACAGCGGCCGGGGCGCGCGGTCGGCGCCCGCCCAGCCGGGACGGCCACCGTAGACGGTGGGCAGTCCGGCGCGGTCGGCCATGGCCGGCAGCGGGTCGTCGCGGTGCAGCGAGAACATCAGCGCCCCGTCGACATGGCCGCCCGACAGATAGCGGCCTATCCGGTCGTAGTCGGCGCGGTGCTCGACGAACATCAGCAGGAGCTGGGTGTCGGCGGCGGCCAGTTCGCGGCTGATACCGCGCAGTTGGCGGCCGAAGAAGGGGTCGGTGAAGACCCGGGTCTCCGGCTCCGCGATGATCACGGCGACCGCTCCGGTGCGACGCGTCACCAGCGTGCGGGCCGCGCTGTTGGGTACGTAGCCCAGTTCGTGCACCGCCTGCCGCACCCGCTCCTGTACCGGCTCCCGTACGCCCCGGCCGCCGTTGACCACCCGGGACACCGTCGCACGGGAGACCCCGGCGAGGGCGGCGACCGCCTCCAGCGTCGGCCGGGGACCGCTCGGTTCAGACACCGCGAAACTCCTCCTCAGACACCGCGAACCCCTTCCTCAGACACCACGGAACTCCCCTTCACGCACCACGAATTCCCACCTCACGCGCCACGGAACTCCCTTCACCCGCGCCACGGAACTCCCCTCACCCGCGCCACGGAACTCCGCCTCGCGCGCCGCGAAACTCCCGCGCACACCGCGCGACGTTCCTCCACGGACGCCACCGGGCTCCCAACTGGTTCTCCGTCGCGATGACTTGACGGTGCGCCGTCGAGTCGGCAGGGTGCACGGAGCACGGTATGAGAGCGCTCTCAAGCCGGATACCCCCACGGAACTCCTCCTTACCCCCCACTGCGTTGAGGAGAGAATGTCATGAGCATGCGAATGCGGTCCGGCGATCGGGCCCGTTACCGCACGAGAGCGGTGCTCTTCGCCGCGAGCACCGCACTCATCACCACGTACGCCCTCACCTTCCCCGCGGCCTCCGCCCAGGAACCGGCCCCGGCCCCCACCGCGTCCACTGCCACCACCGCCCCCGCCACCCCCGCCGCCTTCCAGGAAGTCTGGCGTACGGACTTCGACGGCGCCGCCGGAGCACGGCCCTCCGGTGACGACTGGATCATCGACACCGGCACCGGCTACCCGGGAGGCCCGGCCAACTGGGGGACCGGTGAACGCGAGACGTACACCGACCGCCCCGAGAACCTCCAGCTCGACGGCGCCGGCCACCTGAAGATCACCGCGCTGAAGGACGGCGCCACCTGGACCTCGGGCCGCATCGAGACCCGGCGCACCGACTTCGCCGCCCCGGCCGGCGGCAAGCTCCGCATCGAGGCGAGCATCCGGATGCCCGACGTCTCCGGCGCCGACGCGCTCGGCTACTGGCCGGCCTTCTGGACGCTGGGCGCCGACTACCGCGGCAACTACGGGAACTGGCCGGGCATCGGCGAGTTCGACATCATGGAGAACGTCAACGGCCTCAACAAGGTCTGGGGCACCCTGCACTGCGGAGTCAACCCCGGCGGGCCGTGCAACGAGACCCAGGGCAAGGGCGCCTCCCGTGACTGCCCGGGCAGCGCCTGCCAGGCCGGCTTCCACACCTACGCGCTGGAGCTGGACCGCACCAACGGCGCCGCGGAGGCGCTGAACTGGTACGTCGACGGCCAGAAGTTCCACACCGTGACGGCGGCCGAGACGGACGCCGACACCTGGGCGAAGGCCACCCACCACGGCCACTTCCTGCTGCTCGACCTCGCGATGGGCGGCGGCTTCCCGGACGGCGTCGCGGGCGCCGCCACCCCCACCGACGCCACCCGCCCCGGCGGCGCGCTGCTCGTCGACCACGTCGCGGTCTCCGTGCAGCAGCCCGCGGCGGCCCGTAAGGGCCACGCCGCGGCCGACGCCGCCCGGCCCGCCGCCCCGCAAGGAGCCACCTCATGATCAGTCGTCGCAGTCTCCTCGGCGGGCTCGCCGCCGGTGCCGCCACCGCCTCCGGCATCGCCCTGGCCGGCCGCGCGACCGGTGTCACCGCCCCGGCGGGCGGAACCGCCGCCCGGTCCGCCCGCTCCGCCGCCGGCATGCCGCTGCACCTCGTCAACAACTCAGGCGCGTACGCCAATTCCGCGGTGTGGGTCTACATCGTCGGCAACGACGGCTCCCAGCAGGTACGCGTCACCCCGGACGGTGAACTGAAGCCCGTCGCGCTCGGCGACAACGGCCCGGACGGCTTCACCGACTACGCCATCCCGCTCGCCGCGAGCGGGACCACGACCCTCCAACTGCCCCGGATGTCGGGCCGGATCTACACCGCCCTCGGCAGCAAGCTCAGGTTCAAGGCGGTCAAGGACGGCAACGGCAAGCCCGCGCTGGCCTATCCGGCGGGCTGGGTCGCCGGCGACCCCAACTACGACGTCCTGCACGACTGCGCCGAGTTCACGTACAACGACGGCGGCATGTACTGCAACACCACCATGGTCGACATGTTCAGCGTGCCGCTCGCGATCAGGCTCACCGGGGCCAGGGACCAGACCACCGGCACGCTCAAGGACGGCGCCCGCGCGCGGATCTTCTCCGACGTCAAGGGCGCCGAGGGCTTCGACCGGCTGGTCATCGGCGACAAGCGGGTGATCGCCCCCGGCCACGGCCTGGACAGCGGACTGTTCGCCAAGGACTACTTCGCACCCGCCGTCGACGAGGCATGGTCCGCGTACGCCGGCAAGGACCTGTCCGTCACCACCGACGCGGGCACCTTCACCGGCCGGGTCAGCGGCGACCGGCTCACCTTCACCGGCCCCGGCACCGTCTCCTTCGCCAAGCCGTCCACCCGCGACGTGCTCTTCTGCGACGGCAACCTCGCCGCCCCCAACGACGGCACCACCGGCCCGGTGGCCGCCGTCCTGGGCGCGGCCCTCAACCGCTCCACGCTCACCTCGCAGGCCCGGCAGCCCGGCACCGACCCGGCCGCCTTCTACCAGCAGCGGCTCACCAACCACTACGCCAAGGCCATGCACGCCGCCACCAGGGACGGCAAGGCGTACGGCTTCGCGTTCGACGACGTCGCCGGCTTCGCCTCGTACATCGAGGACAGCGCCCCGAAGGAGATCATCCTTACCCTGACCCCCTTCTGACACACAGGTGCCGCCCCCGACACGCGGGGGCGGCAGGGGGGAAACGGCCGGCGCGTCAGCCCCCGTACGCCCCGCTGGCCGTCAGCCGCAGCGCCGTGTCGATCAACGGGACATGGCTGAACGCCTGCGGGAAGTTGCCCACCTGGCGCTTGAGCCGGGGGTCCCACTCCTCGGCCAGCAGCCCCAGGTCGTTGCGGAGCGACAGCAGCTTCTCGAAGAGCTTGCGGGCCTCGTCGACCCGGCCGATCATCGCCAGGTCGTCGGCGAGCCAGAACGAGCACGCCAGGAACGCGCCTTCGTCACCCTCCAGGCCGTCCACGCCCAGCCCGTCGCCGGACGTCGGATAGCGCAGGACGAAGCCGTCCTCGGTGCCCAGCTCCCGCTGGATCGCCTCGATGGTGCCGATGACGCGCTTGTCGTCCGGCGGCAGGAAGCCCATCTGCGGGATCAGCAGCAGCGAGGCGTCCAGCTCCTGCGAGCCGTACGACTGGGTGAAGGTGTTGCGCTCCTTGTCGTACCCCTTCTCGCAGACGTCGCGGTGGATCGTCTCGCGCAGGTCCTTCCAGCGCTCCAGCGGGCCGTCGACGTCCCCGGACTCGATCAGCTTGACCGTGCGGTCGACCGCGACCCAGGTCATCACCTTGGAGTGCACGAAGTGCCGGCGCGGACCGCGGACCTCCCAGATGCCCTCGTCCGGCTCGTCCCAGTGTTTCTCCACCCACTGGATCAGTTTGAGCTGGAGCAGCGAGGCGTAGTCGTTACGGGCCAGGCCCGTCATGTGCGCGAGGTGCAGCGCCTCGGTGACCTCGCCGTAGACGTCGAGCTGGAGCTGGCCCGCGGCGCCGTTGCCGACCCGTACCGGGCGTGAATTCTCGTATCCGGGAAGCCAGTTGAGCTCGTTCTCGCCCAGCTCCCGCTCACCGGCGATGCCGTACATGATCTGCAGGTTCTCCGGGTCGCCGGCCACCGCCCGCAGCAGCCACTCCCGCCAGGCCCGCGCCTCTTCGCGGTAGCCGGTGCGCAGCAGGGAGGAGAGGGTGATCGCGGCGTCCCGGAGCCAGGTGAAGCGGTAGTCCCAGTTGCGGATGCCGCCGATGCACTCCGGCAGCGAGGTCGTCGGCGCCGCCACGATCCCGCCGGTCGGCGCGTACGTCAGCGCCTTGAGCGTGATCAGCGAGCGCACCACCGCATCGCGGTAGGGGCCGTGGTACGTGCACTGCTCGACCCACTCGCGCCAGAACTCCTCGGTGGCCTCCAGCGCCCCTTCCGGGTCCGGCACGGCCGGCGGCTGGTGGTGCGAGGGCTGCCAGCTGATCGTGAAGGCGATCCGCTCGCCCGGCGAGACCGTGAAGTCGGAGAAGGTCGTCAGGTCCTTGCCGTACGTCTCCGCCTCGGTGTCCAGCCACACCGAGTCGGGGCCCGCGACCGCGACCGTCCGCTCGTCGATCTTGTGCACCCACGGCACGACCCAGCCGTACGCGAACCGCATCCGCAGCTCGGAGCGCATCGGGACGCGTCCGCTGACGCCCTCGACGATGCGGATCACCTGCGGCGCCCCGTCACGCGGCGGCATGAAGTCGATCACCCGGACGGTACCCCGCGGGGTGTCCCACTCGGATTCCAGCACCAGCGAATCGCCCCGGTAGCGCCGGCGGTCGGCCGGCTTGGCCTCGGCGCCGTTGACCGGCCCGATCCGCCAGAAACCGTGCTCCTCGGTGCCGAGCAGCCCCGCGAAGACCGCCGGCGAGTCGAACCGGGGCAGACACAGCCAGTCGACCGTCCCGTCTCTGCACACGAGAGCGGCGGTCTGCATATCGCCGATGAGTGCGTAGTCCTCGATGCGCCCGGCCACGTGCGTCTCCCGTCGAACTGGAGTCACGCCCCCCATGGGACGTTGTGTTTCTTGTCCGTCCTGCCCATGAAACGTCGCCGAGCAGCGGGACCGGAAATCGGGCTGGGGACACCACCCAGCGGTAGCTGGGGGAGAGTGGTGCCTTCCCGGACGGCTCGTAGCGAGTGTCCGAGCAGAATACGATGCACGCGGGTGATCCGCGCGACGCTCGCGACGAGTGAAGTGCTCCGAACGGGTGGCCTCCGTCACGTGACACTGTCAAGGCTAACCGTCACGCACGGTCATGCGGAACCGTCGTACGAGGTTCCGGTGCGTGGCCGGGCGCGACCATGCCGCGGCGCTGATAGCCTGGTACCCCGTGGACCGGTGGTCACGAGAACCCCCGAACCGCAGCGACGGCACCCCCTGAAAACCCGGGACGGCGCCGCTTCGCACCTCTCCACCTCGCGACCACGGGAGCTCCCTCTTGGCCATGCCGCCCAAATCCAGGACGACCAAGCACCTCTTCGTCACCGGGGGCGTCGCCTCCTCCCTCGGCAAGGGGCTCACCGCCTCCAGCCTGGGTGCCCTCCTCAAGGCGCGGGGCCTGCGGGTCACCATGCAGAAGCTCGACCCGTACCTGAACGTCGACCCCGGAACGATGAACCCGTTCCAGCACGGCGAGGTCTTCGTCACGAACGACGGCGCCGAGACCGACCTCGACATCGGCCACTACGAGCGGTTCCTCGACGTCGACCTCGACGGCTCGGCGAACGTCACCACCGGCCAGGTCTACAACACCGTGATCGCCAAGGAGCGCCGCGGCGAGTACCTCGGTGACACCGTGCAGGTCATCCCGCACATCACCAACGAGATCAAGCACCGCATCCGGCGGATGGCGACCGACGACGTCGACGTCGTCATCACCGAGGTCGGCGGCACGGTCGGTGACATCGAGTCGCTGCCGTTCCTGGAGACCGTCCGCCAGGTCCGCCACGAGGTCGGCCGGGACAACGTCTTCGTCGTGCACATCTCGCTGCTGCCCTACATCGGCCCGTCCGGTGAGCTGAAGACCAAGCCGACCCAGCACTCGGTCGCGGCACTGCGCAACATCGGCATCCAGCCCGACGCGATCGTGCTGCGCGCCGACCGCGAGGTGCCCACCGCGATCAAGCGCAAGATCTCGCTGATGTGCGACGTCGACGAGGCCGCGGTGGTTGCCGCCATCGACGCCCCGTCGATCTACGACATCCCCAAGGTGCTGCACGCCGAGGGCCTGGACGCCTACGTCGTCCGCAAGCTGGACCTGCCCTTCCGCGACGTGGACTGGACCCAGTGGGCCGACCTGCTGGACCGCGTCCACAACCCCGACCACGAGGTCAACGTCGCGCTGGTCGGCAAGTACATCGACCTGCCGGACGCCTACCTCTCGGTCACCGAGGCGCTGCGGGCCGGCGGCTTCGCCAACAAGGCCCGCGTCAAGATCAAGTGGGTCACCTCGGACGAGTGCAGGACCCCGGCCGGCGCCGCGGCGCAGCTCTCCGACTGCGACGCCATCTGCATCCCCGGCGGCTTCGGCGACCGCGGTGTGGACGGCAAGGTCGGTGCGATCACCTACGCCCGTGAGAACCGCGTCCCGCTGCTGGGCCTGTGCCTGGGCCTGCAGTGCGTGGTCATCGAGGCGGCCCGCAACCTGGCCGAGATCGAAGGCGCCAACTCCACCGAGTTCGACCCCGCGACCGCCCACCCGGTGATCTCCACGATGGCCGAGCAGCTGGACATCGTCGCGGGCGAGGGCGACATGGGCGGCACGATGCGGCTGGGCATGTACCCGGCCAAGCTCGCCGAGGGCTCCATCGTCCGCGAGGTCTACGGCGACGCCCCGTACGTCGAGGAGCGGCACCGCCACCGCTACGAGGTCAACAACGCCTACCGCGGTGAGCTGGAGAAGAAGGCCGGCCTGCTGTTCTCCGGCACCTCCCCGGACAACAAGCTCGTCGAGTACGTCGAGTACCCGCGCGAGGTGCACCCCTACCTCGTCGCCACCCAGGCGCACCCGGAGCTGCGCTCCCGCCCGACCCGCCCGCACCCGCTCTTCGCCGGACTGGTGAAGGCCGCGGTCGCGCGCAAGACGGGCACCGAGAAGTAGCCGACCGCCCGGCGGTTACGGTTGCCGGGGTACGGCCTCCTCGCGGAGGTCGTGCCCCGGTTTCCGCGTTGTACAGGCTCACAGCAGGAGGACGCACCATGGCGATCAAGGACACCCCGGAGGAGTGGACGGTCACCGCCTCCACGACGCCGTTCACCGGGAACAAGACCAGCGTGCGCACCGACACGGTCGTCATGCCGGACGGGCACACCGTCACCCGTGACTACCAGGTCCACCCCGGTTCCGTGGCCGTGCTCGCGCTCGACGACGAGGGCCGGGTGCTGGTGCTGCGCCAGTACCGCCACCCCGTACGCCAGCGGCTCTGGGAGATCCCCGCCGGGCTGCTGGACGTCCCCGGCGAGAACCCGCTGCACGCCGCGCAGCGCGAGCTGTACGAGGAGGCGCACGTCAAGGCGGAGGACTGGCGGGTGCTGACCGACGTCTACACCACGCCGGGCGGCTGCGACGAGGCCGTACGGATCTTCCTGGCCCGGGATCTCTCCGAGGCCGAGGGCGAGCGGTTCGAGGTCTCCGAGGAGGAGGCCGACATGGAGCTGGCGCGGGTGCCGCAGCAGGAGCTGGTGCGCGGCGCGCTCGCCGGCGAGCTGCACAACAACTGCCTGGTGGTAGGGGTGCTGGCGCTCACCGCGGCGCAGGCCGGCGAGGGCCTGGACGCGCTGCGGCCGGCCGACGCCCCCTGGCCGGCCCGTCCCTTCACTTCCTGATCCCCGGCGGAGGACCCCGCCGATTCCGGTCGGATGATCCGCCGATCCGATCGAGTGACCCGACCGCCGCGCTCCGCACGGAACGTGACGGCCCGTGAACTACGCTCGACAGCGACCCCGTGCGCACTCGCGGCGGGGTCGTACGCGCGGGTGGACGGGAGCGTGACCGGTGACGGAGCAGGCGGTGGGCGGGGGACACCTCCCGCCCGAGGCGGTGGCGGAGCCGGCCGCGGCGGCGCCGGAGCGGCAGGCCCCGCCGGCCCGCCGCACGGACGGGGGCGTCGCCCGCCCCGCCGTACCCGCGAGCGCCCCCGCACCGTCGGCCGGCGGGTTCGCCGGGCGCCGCCGCGAGCTGAAGGCGCTGCACGCCGACATCGCCCGGGCCGGGCTGGACACCCTCTCCGGCCGCAAGGGCCCCCGCAGCCGGGTGCTGCTGATCGCCGGCCGCCCCGGCTCCGGGCGTACCGCGCTGGCCGAGGAACTGCTGCGCGAGCTGGCCGGCGGCTACCCCGACGGGGTGCTGCGGGCCACCCTGACCGGGCCCGCCGGCGAGGTGGCCGGCACCGCCCGTACCGCGCGTGACCTGCTGACCGCGCTCGGCGAGCCGGTGGTGCCGGGCGCCCCCGAGGACCAGCTGACCGAGCGGCTGCGCGGTGCGCTCGCCGGGCGCCGGGCGCTGCTCTTCCTGGACGACGCCCCGGGCGCCGACGAGGTCGAACCGCTGCTCCCGGACGCCCCGGACTGCCTGGTCGTGGTGGTCTCCCAGGGCCCGCTGACCGGCATCCCGGACGTCCGGCCGTGCACCCTGGGCGGCCTCGACAGCGCGGCCTGCGTCGAGATCCTCGCCCGGTACGCCGGGCCGACCCGGATCACCGTCGACCCCCGCACCGCCGAGAGCGTCGCCGAGGAGTGCGGCGGCCAGCCCGCCGCGCTGGTCCTGGCCGGCGCCTGGCTCGCCGCCCGCCCCAAGTGTTCGGTGGCCGATCTGTGCCAGGCGCTGCGGGCCGTGCCGGTGCCGGCGGACGTCCCCGGCGGTGCCCGCCCGCTGTACCGCGCCTTCCACCTCGCCCACGCGGCGCTGCCGCCGTCCGCGGCCCGCATACTGCGGCTGACCGCCCTCGCGCCGGCCGGCCTCGTGGACGCCCACACCGCCTCCGCGCTGGCCGGCTGCTCGGTTGCCGCGGCCGGCACGGCGCTCGGTGACTTCGCCGCGCTCGGTCTGCTGCGGCCGGTCACCGAGGACGGGACGGCTCCCGGCGCCCCGTCGCCGGACGCGGCCCGGCAGCCGCAGTACCGGCTCCCCGGCTGCCTCGATCCGTTCGTGCGCGCACTGCTCCACGCGCACGAACGGCCGGCCGAGATCCAGCTGGCCCGTGCCCGGATGCTGGAGCGCACGGTGCGGCTGCTCCAGTCGTGCCGGGCGATGGGCGAGCCGGCCGACGCGCCGGCCCGGCAGAAGGTCGCCGGCCTGCCCCGCTCGCTGCGCTTCGGCTCCGAGGACGCCGCCGCGCACTGGCTGCGCAGCCGCCGCGGCGCACTGCTCGACGCCGCCAGGATCGCCGTCGCGGACGGTGAACTCGACACCCTGGACCGGCGGTTGATGGCCACGCTCACCCGGACGCTGCTGGTGCACCAGGGCGCCGAGGCCGCCGCGGCGGACCTGTACGCGCTGCACGGGCTGGTGCTCCAGGTCGCCGAGCGGCGCGGCCTGGCGCGCGAGAAGGCCGCCGCGCTGCTGAACCTCGCGGACCTGGACGGGCAGGCGGGCCGGACCGCCCAGGCCGCCACCCGCTACCGGGGCGCGCTGGAGGCGGCCCGCTCGGTGAAGGACCCGGTCGCCACCGGCCGGGCACTGGAATCGCTGGGAGGTACGTATGGCGAGCTGGGCGACTGGCAGCGGGCCGCCGACTGGTACGGGCGCGCGCTGGAGCTGCGGCTGGCCCGCGGCGAGGCGGCGGACGCGGCACGCCTGCACGGCCGGATCGGCGGCGCGCTCAGCTGCGCGGGCCGGTGGGACGAGGCGCTCCGGCAGTGGCGGGCCGCCGCCCGGACGTACCGCAGGCTCGGCGATCCGGCCGGCCAGGCCCGGGCGACGAGCGGGGTGGCCCGGGTCCAGGAGCAGGCGGGGCGGCCCGAGGAGGCGCTGCGGACCTGCCGGGAAGCCCTGGAGATGGCCCGCAAGGCGGGCGACGGACGACTGGAGGCAGCCCTCCAGCTGCGGATTGCGGACACCCTCGACCGGCTCGGCGATCCAGCAGCGGCACGGCTCCACCGGTCGGTCGGGGAGCAGCTCCTCGAAGATAACCCTCTGTGACCTACGAAATCGGTAGCGTCTCTCGCAGAAATTAATGCTTTGCAAGGCTAGACAAGAAACGCTCCTTCAATAGACTGGCTGGGCCGCGTACGGCGCGGTCAGTTCCGTCATGCATCGCATGAGGGGATAATTCCTCCTGCACCCTCTCTTTCAAGGACCGTGATCGACGTGAAGGTCGGCATCCCCCGCGAGGTCAAGAACAACGAGTTCCGCGTGGCCATCACGCCCGCCGGAGTGAACGAACTCGTCCGCCACGGCCACCAGGTGTTCATCGAGAAGGACGCCGGTCTCGGCTCCTCCATCACGAACGAGGAGTACGTCTCCGCCGGCGCCACCATCCTCGGCACCGCCGACGAGGTCTGGGGCACCGCTGACCTGCTGCTCAAGGTCAAGGAGCCGATCGCGGAGGAGTACCACCGTCTCCGCAAGGACCAGACGCTCTTCACCTACCTGCACCTGGCCGCTTCCCGTGAGTGCACGGACGCCCTGCTGGAGTCCGGCACCACCGCCATCGCCTACGAGACCGTCGAGACGGCCGGCCGCCAGCTGCCGCTGCTCGCCCCGATGTCCGAGGTCGCGGGCCGGCTCGCCCCGCAGGTCGGTGCGTACCACCTGATGCGCCAGGCCGGCGGCCGCGGCGTGCTGCCCGGTGGCGTCCCCGGCGTGCAGGCGGGCAAGGCCGTCGTCATCGGCGGTGGCGTCTCCGGCTGGAACGCCGTCCAGATCGCCGTGGGCCTCGGCTTCCACGTCACCCTGCTCGACAAGGACATCAACAAGCTCCGCGAGGCCGACAAGATCTTCGGCACCAAGGTGCAGACGATCGTCTCCAACGCCTACGAGCTGGAGAAGGCCGTCGTCGAGGCCGACCTCGTCGTCGGTGCCGTCCTGATCCCGGGTGCCAAGGCCCCCAAGCTGGTCACCAACGAGCTCGTCGCCAAGATGAAGCCCGGAAGTGTCCTTGTCGACATCGCGATCGACCAGGGCGGCTGCTTCGAGGACTCCCGTCCCACCACGCACGCCGAGCCGACCTTCACCGTCCACAACTCGGTCTTCTACTGCGTCGCCAACATGCCCGGCGCGGTGCCGAACACCTCCACCCACGCCCTCACCAACGCCACGCTGCCCTACATCGTGGAGCTGGCGAACCGCGGCTGGGTCGAGGCGCTGCGCCGTGACCCGGCGCTGGCGAAGGGTCTGAACACGCACGACGGCAAGGTGGTTTACCCCTCCGTCGCCGAGGCCCTCGGTCTCGAGTGCACCGAACTGCGCACCCTCCTCGGCTGAGACGTCAACGAAGCGCGTCAACGCTGCACATCCGGCCGGGCCTTGGCGACAGGGCCCGGCCGGTCGCATGTGCGACCGCCGGTACGGGCCGTTCCGGAACGGCGGCTCTCAACTCGCCGTGAACGTAACCCTTTAACCGATTCGCGCACCCCCGAAACATCGGTCCGATACCGCCTGCGCCCTTGACATCGGGGGGTCCGGTTACCGACACATCGTGCCGGGTCCGGTGGATTGTGTTGCTGCGGACGCCCGACACGCCATAGAGTCGCCAACCGTCGGCATGGTGCCACGCTGACCTATCGATAAAGTTTCCTGGTCACGTCCAAGGAGGTAAGACGACTTGTGAATGAGTCGACATTTTCTCCCGGAGGCGGTCACCCAGGAGCGGTTGCACGGGGCCAGGGTCCCTCGGGGCTCGAGGCTGTCGGCTCCGTCGCGGTCCGCACCTTCGCAGCCCATCACAGCATTTCCACGACAGCCCACCAGAGCATGGACGGCCATCACGTGAACGCCATGGCCGGCGACCGGGGCAGTGGAGAACCCGCCCGTCTCGCCGACTACGACGACCTGCCCGAGGGGCACTTCTACGATCCGGACGCGGAGTACGAGCCGGACCCCGAATACGCCGCGACGCTCGCGCCGGACGCCGCGCGCCAGCGCCGCGAACGCGTCGGCCCGACCGGACGCCCGCTCCCTTACTTCCCCATTCCCGGCCCGCTGTCGGACCACGGCCCGGCGAAAATCATCGCGATGTGCAACCAGAAGGGCGGGGTCGGCAAGACCACCTCGACCATCAACCTGGGCGCCGCACTCGCCGAATACGGACGACGGGTGCTGCTCGTCGACTTCGACCCGCAGGGCGCCCTGTCGGTCGGACTCGGCGTCAACCCGATGGAACTCGACCTGACGGTCTACAACCTGCTCATGGAGCGGGGCATGTCGGCCGACGAGGTGCTGCTCAAGACCGCGGTCCCCAACATGGACCTGCTGCCCAGCAATATCGATTTGTCAGCGGCAGAGGTGCAGTTGGTCAGCGAGGTCGCGCGCGAGTCGACCCTCCAGCGCGCCCTGAAGCCGCTGCTGGCCGACTACGACTACATCGTCATCGACTGCCAGCCCTCGCTGGGCCTGCTCACCGTCAACGCCCTGACGGCCGCTCACAAGGTCATCGTGCCGCTGGAGTGCGAGTTCTTCGCGCTGCGCGGTGTCGCGCTGCTCACCGAGACCATCGAGAAGGTCCAGGAGCGGCTCAACCCCGAGCTGGAGCTGGACGGCATCCTGGCCACGATGTACGACTCCCGTACCGTGCACAGCCGCGAGGTGCTGGCGCGCGTGGTCGAAGCCTTCGACGACCACGTCTACCACACCGTCATCGGCCGTACGGTCCGCTTCCCGGAGACCACGGTCGCGGGCGAGCCGATCACCACGTACGCCTCCAACTCCGTCGGTGCCGCCGCCTATCGCCAGCTCGCCAGGGAGGTGCTCGCCCGGTGTCACGCCGAGTGAGTCTGCCGGGAGCCGACGAGTTGTTCCGTACCACCGGGGGAGGGGGGCTGCAGCCTTCCAGCCCCCGTCGCACGGCGAACGGCGCGGCGGCCGCGGCGAACGGCGAGGCGCCCCGGGTGCCCGCGCCGGCGGGGGAGGCCGACCCGGGCGCGGAGGCCCCGGAGGCGGCCGCCGCGGCACGGCAGCGGAGACCCGGGAACGGCAGCTCGGACACCCCGGCGACGGCGACGGCCGGGGACGGTGGCCCGGCCACCCCGCCCCGGGTGCCGGCGGTCGCGGCCCCGGCAGAGCACAGCGGACGCGAGACGGACGGCGACGGGGCCAAGGGGCACCGCACGCAGGCAGCAGGGCAGCCGGGGCAGTCCGGCCAGGCCGGCCCGGACGCCGCCCAGGCGGGCGGCCAGGGCCGCCGCCGCGGCTCCGCCCGCGGCGCCAACCGCCGCCCCAGCGGCCGGGAACGGCACGACGAGAAGATCACCGTCTATGTCTCCGCCGAGGAGCTCATGGACCTCGAACACGCGCGCCTGGTCCTGCGCGGCGAACACGGCCTCGCCGTCGACCGTGGCCGCATCGTCCGCGAGGCGGTCGCCGTGGTCCTCGCCGACCTGGAGTCCCGCGGCGACGCCAGCATCCTGGTACGGCGGCTCCGAGGCCGCTGAGCCCCGCCGCGCGGCCTGGAGCCCGTCCTGGCCGGGTACGGGATAGCCTGCCCCTCCGGCGGGTGTTCCGCCCGTGACCAGCCCGTCGCCCCCGGCACGGGACCGCAGCACCATGGACCGCGATGCCGACGACCAACGACGACGCCCCCGCCCCCCGCGCCCGCCGACGACTCGGGCGCGGGCCGAGCGCGGGAACGCCGGAACCGGAGACGCCGGTAGCGCCGGAGGCCACCGAGGAGCCGGCGGCCCCAGAGGCCCTGGTGGAGCCCGAGCCCGTCGAGGTGCCGAAGAGCCCGGAAGCCTCCGGGACTCCGGTCGTCACCGAGACCTCGGAGATCGCGCAGGCCCCGGAGACCCCCCAGACCCCCCAGACCCCGCAGGTCCCGAGTGCGGCGGCCGGCGCCGGTGAGACCTCCGGGGAGGCCGGTGACGGGAGGTTCACCCTCCGGCTCGAGAACTTCGAGGGGCCTTTCGATCTCCTCCTCCAGCTGATCTCCAAACACAAGCTGGACGTCACCGAGGTCGCGCTGTCCAAGGTGACCGACGACTTCATGGCGCACATCCGGGCCATGGGGCCGGACTGGGACCTGGACCAGACCACCGAGTTCCTGGTGGTCGCGGCCACGCTGCTGGACCTGAAGGCGGCCCGGCTGCTGCCCGTGGCCGAGGTGGAGGACGAGGCGGATCTCGCGCTCCTGGAGGCCCGCGACCTGCTCTTCGCCAGGCTGCTCCAGTACCGCGCGTACAAGCGCATCGCGGACATCTTCAGCGACCGGCTGGCGGACGAGGCACGGCGCCACCCCCGTACCGTCGGGCTGGAGCCGCAGTACGCCGAGCTGCTGCCCGAGGTCGTCATCAGCATCGGTGCCGAGGGGTTCGCCCGGCTCGCGGTCAAGGCGATGCAGCCCAAGCCCAGGCCGCAGGTCTACGTCGACCACATTCACGCCCCGTTGGTGAGCGTGCGGGAGCAGGCCGGGGTGGTGATGGCCAGGCTGCGGGAGGTGGGCGAGACCACCTTCCAGGAACTGGTCGCGGACGCGGCGGACACCCTCACCGTCGTGGCGCGCTTCCTGGCCCTCCTGGAGCTCTACCGCGAGCGGGTGGTGGACCTGGACCAGGCGGAGGCTCTTGGAGCGCTGACGGTGCGCTGGACGGGCGCGGAGGGGGCCGCGCCGCGGGTCACGGACGAGTTCGACCGTGATCCGCAGGAGCGGGCCGCCGCGGAACAGTCCTCCGGGACGGCACGGTCCGCAGAAGCGGCACAGGACGGGCGAGCGGAAGAGGAGAGGACATGAGTGGCGCGGCCGGTGGCGGAGCGCACGACACCGCCGAGGCGTACGACATCACGGAGGCCGGTGCGGACGGTGGCGTCCCCGGGCAGCGTCCCGGGGCGCCGGCCGGGGCGCTGGGCGTCGCCGAGCTGGAGCTGAAGCCCGCGCTGGAGGCCGTGCTGATGGTCGTCGACGAGCCGGCGACCGAGGAGCACCTGGCCAGAGTGCTGGAGCGGCCCCGGCGCGCGGTCGCGCTGGCACTGCGCGAGCTGTCCGACGACTACGCGCGCCAGGGCCGTGGTTTCGATCTCCGTCTGGTCGCCGGCGGCTGGCGTTTCTACTCCCGCGCCGAGTACGCGGACGCCGTGGAGAGCTTCGTCCTCGACGGCCAGCAGGCCCGGCTCACCCAGGCCGCATTGGAGACTCTGGCCGTGGTCGCGTACCGTCAGCCGATCAGCCGTTCCCGCGTCTCGGCCGTTCGCGGGGTGAATTGTGACGGCGTGATGCGCACGCTCCTCCAGCGCGGCCTGGTGGAGGAGGCGGGGACGGAACCCGAAACAGGTGCGATCCTGTACAGGACGACGACTTACTTTCTGGAGCGGATGGGCCTGCGCGGCCTGGACGAGCTCCCCGAGCTCGCACCGTTCCTTCCGGAGGCGGACGCGGTCGAGGGCGACTCCGCGGAAGGTATCCCGTCGTTCGACGTAGACGACAGCGGCGACTCTCAGACGGATCATTGATGCGAAGCAGCGGCAGGAACAACAGGGACAGCGGGCGGGGCAACTACCGCGGCGCGGGCAACCAGCGGGACGAGAAGCAGCAGCGCGCTGGCCGCCCCCGTCCTGAGGAGCGCCGCTACGACGTCGGCGGAACCAGCGGTTCCGGTGGCTCGTCGGACCGCAAGGACGAGCGCAGGGGCGGCGGCCCCAAGAGCGGCGCCCCGAAGAGCGGTGCCCCCAAGTCCGGCGGCAGCCGGGGCGCGGCCGCCCGTGGCGGTGCCAAGGGTGGTCCCCGTACGGGCGCCGCTTCCAAGGGAGGCCCCGGCGGCAAGAGCGGCGGCCCCCAGCGCGGCCGCGGTCAGGCGCCGGCGCGCCCCCGTGAGTACGACGCCCAGATCGAGGAGCGCAACCGCGCGCGGCACAGCAAGCCACAGGTCAAGACGCCCAAGACGTTCGGCGAGCAGGAGGGCGAGCGGCTCCAGAAGGTGCTGGCCCGGGCCGGCATGGGCTCGCGGCGGGCCTGTGAGGAGCTGATCGACCAGGCGCGCGTCGAGGTCAACGGCAAGGTCGTCATGGAGCAGGGCGTCCGGGTCGACCCGGAGAAGGACGAGATCAAGGTCGACGGCCTGACCGTCGCCACCCAGTCGTACCTCTTCTTCGCGCTGAACAAGCCGGCCGGCGTCGTCTCCACGATGGAGGACCCTGACGGCCGCCAGTGCCTCGGTGACTACGTCACCAACCGCGAGACCCGGCTCTTCCACGTCGGCCGGCTCGACACCGAGACCGAGGGCATCATCCTGCTCACCAACCACGGTGAGCTGGCGCACCGGCTGACGCACCCGCGCTACGGCGTCAAGAAGACCTACCTGGCCGCCATCCAGGGCCCGCTCCCGCGCGACCTGGGGAAGCAGCTCAAGGACGGCATCCAGCTGGAGGACGGCTACGCGCGCGCGGACCACTTCCGGGTCGTCGAGAACACCGGCAAGAACTACCTCGTCGAGGTGAGCCTCCACGAGGGCCGCAAGCACATCGTGCGCCGGATGCTCGCCGAGGCCGGCTTCCCGGTCGACAAGCTGGTGCGGACGGCGTTCGGCCCGATCTCCCTGGGCGACCAGAAGTCGGGCTGGCTGCGCCGGATGACCAACACCGAGGTCGGCATGCTGATGCGCGAGGTCGAGCTGTAGGCGAGGTTCGCGCGCGGGGTCCCCTCCTGTACCCGCCCGCCCCCCGAAGGGGGGTGGGTGGAGGGGAAACCCCGGGAAGCCGACCTCTGGCCCGAACTCCGGCGGCCACGCCGTCCCGGCCGGCCGCGCCCCTCCGAAAACCCTTGCAGCACCCCCTCCCCACCCCTTAACGTCACCATGACGATTAAGGGGTGGTTTTTCATGGGGTCCACGGGGGCGACGCGTTCCGCCGCGACCGGCGCGCTGATCGGACTGGCGCTCGGTGACGCGCTGGGCTTTCCGACCGAGTTCCAGGACGTGCCGTCCATCGTGGCCGGATACGGGCCGTGGCGGCAGCTGGCGCTGCCCGATCCGGCCCTGGTGACCGACGACACCCAGATGACGCTGGCGCTGGGACGTGCGCTGCGGACGGCGGCGCAGAGCGGCGAGCTCACCGCGGGCCGCCTGGTCCCGCCGGCCCGGGAGGAGTTCGTCGCCTGGTGGCGCTCGCCCGACAACAACCGGGCGCCGGGCGCCACCTGCCTGCACGCCTGCGAGCTGCTCAGCGACCGCGACCTGCCCTGGGCCCGGGCGAGCCGGACCGGGTCGAAGGGCTGCGGCGCCAACATGCGGGTCGCGCCGGTCGGGCTCGTGCCGGGCCTGACCCCGCAGCAGCGCTCCGGCGCCGCCCAGCTGCAGTCCGCGCTCACCCACGGGCACCCCACCGCGCTCGCCGCCGCCGACCTGACCGCGTACGCGGTGCGCGCCCTCGCCGACGGCGCCCGGCCCGGCGCACTGCCCGCCCTGCTGCGCGCGTACGCCCGCGAACAGCGCACCGTCTACCGGAAGGACTGGCTCGGCGACCTGTGGCAGCACGCCCAGGACCCGTCCGCGACGGCCTTCATCACCCGCGGCTGGGACGACTGCCTGGGCGTCCTGGACCGGCTGGACGCCGCCCTCGCCGCCCCGGACCCCGAGGCCGACCCCTGCCTGGCCACCGGCGCCGGATGGATCGCGGAGGAGGCGCTGGCCACCGGGCTGCTGTGCTTCCTGCTCTTCCCCGGCGAGCCGCTCACCGCGCTGCGCCGGGCCGCCTGCACCTCCGGCGACTCCGATTCGATCGCCTGCCTCACCGGCGCCTTCGCGGGCGCCCACCTGGGGCCGGCGGCCTGGCCCGAGGAGTGGGCCGCCCGGATCGAGTACCGCGAGGAACTGCTGGCCCTCGGGGCGGCATGGGATGCCTGAGCGCACAGGGGCGGGGGAGCGGGACGCCGTCCTCCGGGCGGCCGGGCTGCCCGCCGTCGACCTCGCGGCCGTGGTCGCCGAGCAGGACGACCCGCTGGTCTTCGCGACCGTCTCCGGAGCCCACCTGTAGGACCCGGTCTCGCACGACCTGCGGAAGTTCGCCCGGCTTCTCCTGCGCCGCAACGGTTACGTACTGGAGCAGCTGCTGTCCCCGCTGGTCGTCCACACCACCGACCTGCACCGGGAGCTGATCGCGCTCGCCCCGGACCTGCTGACGTCCCACCACGCCCACCACTACCGCGGCTTCGCGCTGACCCGGTGGCGGCTCTTCGAGAAGACCGGCGAGCTGAAGCCGCTGCTGTACACCCTGCGGGTGCTGCTCACCGGTATCCACCTGATGGACAGCGGCCGGGTGCTGCCCCATCTGCCCACCCTGGTGGCGGAGTTGGCCGCGCCCGCCTACGTACCGGAGCTGATCGCGGCCAAGGCGGCGGCCGAACACGGCCCGGCCGGGGACGTGGTGGACCCCGGCCGGCTGCGTACGGACATCGAGGCGCTGCACGCCCGGCTGGACGCCGCGCAGGCCGCGACCGCACTGCCGGACGCCCCGGCGGCCCGTGACGCGCTGCACGACCTGATCGTGCGGGCCCGTCCGGACGGTGCCGTCGCGCCCACCGGCCGCCGGGCCGCGGCCTCAGCGGAGCGCTGACGCCCGCCGGGCCCGGAAGAGGAAGTCCGCCACCCGGGCCCGGTCCGGCTCGGCCGGCAGCGGCGAACCGGACACCGCCGCGTCGGCCTCCTCGGACAGCTGCGCCATCCGCCGCTCGACCGCGTCCCAGGCCACCTCGCCCCGCTTCACCGCGAGCAGCTCCTCGCGTGCCGGACCGACGTCCAGCGTGAGGACGCCCGTCCGCAGCAGGTCGCGGGCGCAGGCCAGCAGGCGCAGCAGATGCATGGCGTGCTTCCAGCGGGGCGCGCCGTGCTGCCGTACGTCGGCCCGGAGCTGCTTGAGCTGGCCGACGGCGTACCCGGAGAAGGTGCGATGGGCCTGCCGGGACAGGAAGGCGCCGCGCAGGGTGACCAGCTCCGTGCCGGTGGCGTCGATGCGTTCCACGAAGGGGGAGTGCAGGCATTCCAGGACCGTGGGGTTGGCCCGCAGCGCCAGCTGGCAGAACCGTTCCAGCTCCCAGGAGAACTCCTCCTCGCGGGGCCCCTCCACATGCGTCGGCGGTTTGTCGAACCCCCAGAAGAGGCGGGTCGGCGCGAGGAACACCCCGCGCCGGTCGGTGTCGCTGCTCTCCGTCGCCAGGCCGAAGGCCCGTGAGCCCATCACACAGCCGTAGACGGTGTGCTCGGCGACCAGCGAATGACCTGCGGCGGCTTCGGACATGGCGGCGATTGTGGCTGGTGGGCCGGGCGTGTGTCACCAGGTTTCGGCCGGCGGATTGTGCCGGCGCGGGCGGCCCGGTCGCCGTCGGTGGGCGCTGCGTCACCGTCCGCGCCGCGACCGTTCCGGCTCGTCCCGCGGTCACCCGTCGCGTACGGAATGTCAGTGCGGCTCGTTACGCTGATCAGTGCGCGCACAGGTGCGTGACGCGGCACACAACGCAAGGGGAGCAGTGACGTGGCGGTACGAGCGGTCCGCGGGGCCGTCCAGCTGGAGCGGGACGACGCGGAGCACATGCAGGAGCAGGTCGGCGAGCTGCTGACCGCCATCCTGGAGCGCAACGGGCTGCTCGCGGACGACCTGATCAGCGTCTGGTTCACCGCCACCCCGGACCTGCACAGCGACTTCCCGGCCGCCGCCGCCCGCGCGCTGGGGATCACGGACGTCCCGCTGATCTGCGCCCAGGAGCTCGCCGTCGCCGGCGCCATGGAGCGGGTGGTGCGGGTGCTCGCCCATGTCGAGACCGGACTGTCGAAGGCCGGGATCGCCCATGTCTACCTCGGCGCGGCCGCAGGTCTGCGAAAGGACATCGCCCAGTGAGGACCGCACTCGTCATCGGAACGGGCCTGATCGGCACCTCCGCCGCGCTCGCGCTCCACGCCCGCGGCGTCCAGGTCTACCTGGAGGACCACGACCAGGCGCAGGCCCTGACGGCCGCGGCGCTGGGCGCCGGCATCGCCGAGGCGCCCCCTGAGCCGGTCGACCTGGCCATCGTGGCCGTCCCCCCGGCCCATGTCGCCGCCGCGCTGGCCGGTGCCATCCGGCGCGGGGCGGCCCGGGCGTACATCGACGTCGCCAGCGTCAAGGGCGGCCCGCGCCGCGAGCTGGAGGAGCTGGGCTGCGACCTGAGCGGCTACCTCGGGACGCACCCGATGGCCGGCAAGGAGCGCTCCGGCCCGCTGGCCGCCACCGCCGACCTCTTCGAGGGCCGCCCCTGGGTCCTCACCCCGACGCCCGGCGGCGACACCGAGGTGCTCAATCTCGCACTGGAGCTGGTCGCGCTGTGCCGGGCCGTCCCCGTGGTGATGGACGCGGACGCCCACGACCGGGCCGTCGCGCTGGTCTCGCACACCCCGCAGCTGCTCTCCAGCCTCGTCGCGGCCCGCCTCAAGGGCGCCGACGAGACCGCGGTACGCCTCTGCGGCCAGGGCATACGGGATGTGACGCGGATCGCCGCCTCCGATCCCGGCATGTGGATCGACATCCTCTCCGCCAACCCCGGCCCGGTCGCCGACGTGCTGGCCGAGATCGCCGCCGATCTCGACGAGACGGTACGGTCCCTGCGCGCCCTGGAGTCCGCCGACGAGGACAAGCGCGGCGGCGGCGCGACCGGCATCGAGGACGTGCTGCGGCGCGGGAACGCCGGCCGCGAGCGGGTCCCCGGCAAGCACGGCGCCGCCCCCGCCTCCTACGAGATCGTCGCGGTGTACATCGGCGACCAGCCCGGCGAGCTGGCCCGGATCTTCGCCGACGCCGGCCGGGCCGGGGTCAACATCGAGGACGTCCGCATCGAGCACGCCACCGGCCAGCAGGCGGGCTTCATCCAGCTCATGGTCGAGCCGCAGACGGTGCCGGCGCTCACCGCGGAGCTGCGGGAGCGGGGCTGGTCGATCCGGCAGTGACACCGTGGACGGCGCCGTCCGGGTGAGCCAGTAACCTTGTGCGAGGCCCTTATGGCCCTTGGACCCCCGCCCCGTGTACAAGAAAGGTGTTCGTCACCGTGGAAACCGCCGCTCGGACCGCCCCGGCTGCAGTGATTGTCGCCATCGACGGTCCCGCAGGCACGGGCAAGTCCAGCACGTCCAAGGCCGTGGCCGCCAAGCTGGGCCTCGGCTACCTCGACACCGGTGCCCAGTACCGCGCGATCACGTGGTGGATGCTGAACAACGGCATCGACATCAAGGACGCGACGGCCGTCGCCGACGCCGCCGCCAAGCCCGTGATCGTCTCCGGCACCGACCCGGCCGGCCCGACCATCACGGTCGACGGGCTGGACGCCGCGGGCCCGATCCGCACCCAGGAGGTCACCGCCGCGGTCAGCGCCGTCAGCGCGGTCCCCGAGGTGCGGGCCCTGATCACCGACCTGCAGCGCTCCATCGCCGCCTCGGCGCCGCGCGGCATCGTCGTCGAGGGCCGGGACATCGGCATCACGGTCCTGCCGGACGCCGACCTCAAGGTCTTCCTCACCGCCTCCGCCGAGGCGCGGGCGGCCCGCCGCAGCGGCGAGCTCAAGGGCAAGGAGGCCACCGACCTGGCCGCCACCCGCGAGGCGCTGATCAAGCGGGACGCCGCCGACTCCTCCCGGAAGACCTCCCCGCTGGCCAAGGCGGACGACGCCGTCGAGGTGGACACCACCGACCTGACGCTGGAGCAGGTCATCGAGTGCGTGGTCACCCTCATCGAGGGCGTCAGCGCCGAAAAGGCGGGACTCGCGCGGTGACCGGCGCCGGCGGGGTGCCGTCCGAGGCCGGCGCCGCGGTCGGCCGGCGGATCGGCATCGGTCTGATGTACGGGCTGTGGCGGCCGCGGGTGCTGGGCGCCTGGCGGGTGCCGTCGGCCGGGCCGGTGATCCTTGCCGTCAACCACTCGCACGGCATCGACGGCCCGATGCTGATGGGCACCGCGCCCCGGCCGGTGCACTTCCTGATCAAGAAAGAAGCCTTCGTCGGCCCGCTGGACCCGTTCCTGCGGGGCATCGGGCAGCTGAAGGTGGACCGCAGCGCCGCCGACCGCAAGGCGATCACCGACGCGCTCGGGGTGCTGGCGCAGGGCGGGGTGCTGGGTATCTTCCCCGAGGGCACCCGGGGCGAGGGCGACTTCGCCTCCCTGCGGGCGGGCCTGGCGTACTTCGCGGTGCGCTCCGGCGCCCCCGTCGTGCCGGTGGCGGTGCTCGGCGGCAAGGACCGGCGCAGCCGGCTGTCGCCCGCCGTACCGCCGCTGCGCACCCGCATCGACGTGGTCTTCGGCGACGCCTTCGAGGCGGGCGACGGGAGCGGCCGGCGCACCCGTAAGGCGCTCGACGAGGCGACCGTACGGATCCAGGAGCGGCTGACCGCCCACCTGGCGGAGGCCAGGCGCCTGACCGGGCGCTGACCGACACTTGAGTAGTGGGCCGCGGACGAGCGGCCCACCGATGATGATGAACGAGGAACGGACTTCATGAACGACCAGATCCCCACCGGCGACGAGCACGGTGCGCTTGGCGACGCCGAGTACGCGGAGTTCATGGAGCTCGCCGCGGAGGAGGGCTTCGACCTGGAGGAGGTCGAGGGCGACATCGCCGCGGCCGGCCACGGTCCGCTGCCCGTCCTCGCCGTCATCGGCCGCCCCAATGTCGGCAAGTCGACTCTGGTGAACCGCATCATCGGCCGCCGTGAGGCGGTCGTCGAGGACAAGCCGGGCGTCACCCGCGACCGCGTCACCTACGAGGCCGACTGGAACGGCCGCCGCTTCAAGGTCGTCGACACCGGCGGCTGGGAGCAGGACGTCCTCGGCATCGACGCCTCCGTCGCGATGCAGGCCGAGTTCGCCATCGAGGCGGCCGACGCGGTGGTCTTCGTCGTCGACGCCAAGGTCGGCGCGACCGACACCGACGAGGCCGTCGTCAAGCTGCTGCGCCGGGCCGGCAAGCCGGTGGTGCTGGTGGCCAACAAGGTCGACGGCCCCTCGGGCGAGGCCGACGCCGCCATGCTGTGGTCGCTGGGCCTCGGTGAGCCGCACCCCATCTCCGCGCTGCACGGCCGCGGCACCGGCGACATGCTGGACGCCGCCCTGGAGGCACTGCCCGAGGCGCCCGCGCAGACCTTCGGCCAGACCGTCGGCGGCCCCCGCCGGATCGCGCTGATCGGCCGCCCCAACGTCGGCAAGTCCTCGCTGCTGAACAAGGTCGCCGGCGAGGAGCGGGTGGTCGTCAACGAGATCGCCGGTACCACGCGCGACCCGGTCGACGAGATGATCGAACTGGGCGGCAAGACCTGGAAGTTCGTGGACACCGCCGGCATCCGCCGCCGGGTGCACCTCCAGGAGGGCGCCGACTACTACGCCTCGCTGCGCACCGCGGCGGCCGTGGAGAAGGCCGAGGTCGCCGTCGTCCTGATCGACGCGTCCGAGTCCATCAGCGTCCAGGACCAGCGCATCATCACGATGGCCGTGGAGGCGGGACGCGCCCTGGTCATCGCCTACAACAAGTGGGACACCCTCGACGAGGAGCGCCGCTTCTACCTGGAGCGGGAGATCGAGCGGGACCTCGTCCAGATCCCGTGGGCGATGCGGGTCAACGTCTCCGCGCGCACCGGCCGCCACATGGAGAAGCTGGTGCCGGCGATCGAGACCGCGCTGTCCGGCTGGGAGACGCGTATCCCCACCGGGCGGCTGAACGCCTTCCTCGGCGAGATCGTCGCCTCTCACCCGCACCCGATCCGCGGCGGCAAGCAGCCCCGCATCCTCTTCGGCACCCAGGCCGGCACCAAGCCCCCGCGCTTCGTCCTCTTCGCCTCCGGCTTCCTGGAGGCCGGCTACCGCCGCTTCGTCGAGCGCCGTCTGCGTGAGGAGTTCGGTTTCGACGGGACGCCGATTCACATCTCGGTGCGGGTGCGGGAGAAGCGCAGCAAGAAGAAGTAGCGGCCGCGGGCCCGGGGCCCCGGGCGGGGTCCGGAGTTCGTCGGTTCCGGCTGTGGGTCAGCGACTGTGCGGGCGGGCGTCGCGCTGGCCCGGGGGGAGGGCCGGCAGGTGGCCCCGGGCGTGGTACGGCTGGCGGCCGATGACCTCCCAGTGCCCCGCGGCCGCCGGCGTACGGCTCCAGCCCCCGGTGCCGCGCAGCACCTCCGAGGTCTCCGGCTCGTCCGTACGGTCCCCGGGCAGGGCCCGGAAGGAGCGCCGGTACTCGGCGTACAGCTCGTCGTAGATCGGGGTGGCCGAGCCGCGGTCCGTCGTGTGCGACGGTCCGCGCTCGTGCGACGGGCGCATGCCGGGGATCGGGTGGGTGTACGGGGCGCGGGAGGAGGGGTCGTATGCGTGCACGTATGTGCCAACGACCCCGATCCCCGTGGGATGCGGCTTTCGTGCGGAAATGGCCGATCGCGAGGGCATGACCGGCCGGATCGGCGGCCCTGCCCCCGCGATCGGGTGCTGTGTGACTGTCAGGTGCCGGCGAGCGGCATCGTCGCGGCGACCAGGGCGCCCTTGGCGGCGGCCTCCTCCAGCGCCTGCCGCATCAGGTCCTCGCGGGGCTGGTGGCCGATGGTGCCGGCGGGGGCGGCGTACATCAGTACGGTGTGGGCCTTGTTGGCCGCGGCGCGCCAGCCGTCGGAGACCGCCAGCGGCTGGTGGGCCTGCCACCAGGCCGCTTGGCTGCCGGGCGTGCCCGGCTGGAGGACGGCGTGCAGCTTGCCCATCGCCAGCAGGGCGGACCAGCCCGGGTTGAGGGCGGGGAGCTGGTTCATGTCCGTCACCGGGTGGAAGCCCTGCTCCAGGAGAAGCGGCA
Source organism: Streptomyces lydicus (assembly GCF_000717345.1). Lineage (GTDB taxonomy): Bacteria > Actinomycetota > Actinomycetes > Streptomycetales > Streptomycetaceae > Streptomyces > Streptomyces lydicus. The sequence continues at coordinate 52,226 of NZ_JNZA01000010.1, forward strand.
GGAAGTCGTCGTCCAGGCTGGTCGAGCCGGGGCGGGCGATCGGGCCGTCCGGCTCGACCACCAGGGCCGGGCGCAGATCGCCCTCGACCAGCACCAGACCGCAGGTGATCCCCAGGGTCGCCTGGCGCTCGCTGGTGGGGGCCGGGGTGGCCGGCGAGGGGTTCGATCCGGGCGTACGGGGGGCGGCGCCCTCACCGGTGATGGAGCGCACGGCTCCTTGGAGCTGCTCCTCCGATACCGGAACGACCTGCGAGGGGATGCACGTGGCGTGGGCGAACGCGAGCACCGCGGTCTCCTCGCCCACGAACAGGACGGTGCTGGTGCGCTCCTGCTCGCTGTCACCGGGGGTCCGGCAGGAGGTGCAGTCGTAGCTGCCGGGGGCGTCGCCACCGGCCAGCAGGCGGTCGGCTTCTTCGTCGCCGATCTCGGCGCGAACGTCGTCGCTGACGTCGAGCATGCGCGGCACGGGTGGCTCCTCGATCTCTGTGCGTCTGCCGGGGGGTCTCCCGACTCGTACCAGGACAACGGGTGACCTGCGGCAGGAGTCACGCGACGACGGGAACAGAATCGAACCAATCCGCGCACAGTGGGAAACTACGGAAAGGCGCTCAACAAGCGGTCACCTACCGTCAGCTTTCGCGCAGAAAATGGCGCAGTTGGCGGCGTTCCATACACCGGAGCGGGTGGGACGGGGGCTTGAAGGGCGTGGCGCGCTGGCCCACGGCGGGCTGCTGCTTACCGTCACCGGCTATGTCGGACACATCTTCGGCGCCACGGCGCTTCGTGGGATCCGTCGGGCTGCTCACCGCCGCGGCCGCCGCCCTGGTCCTCTCCCTGCCGGGTGGCGCGGCCGCCGACGGGCCGAAGGGGGACGGCGCGCCCCCTGCCGGCGACAACAGGGCGCGGCACGCCTGCGCCGGTGAGCTGTGGCCCTGGGGCTGCCTCGCCGAGTGCGAGAGCAGCGGCGACTGGCACATCAACACCGGCAACTCCTTCTACGGCGGTCTGCAGTTCTGGCAGCCCACCTGGGAGGCGTTCGGGGGTCTCGCCTTCGCCCGGCGGGCCGATCTCGCCAGCCGTGACGAGCAGATCGAGATCGCCAAGAGGGTGCAGGCCGCCCAGGGGTGGGGCGCCTGGCCGGTGTGCGCCAGACGCTACGGCCTGACCGGCGACACCGATGAAGGCAAGGACGGTGGGAAGTTCAGTGCCAAGGGCAGCGGGAAGAGCAGCGGCAAGGGGAGCGAAAAGGCCCCCGGGAGCGGCGGCGGCAGTCACAGCGGCCGCACATACCGCGTCCGGCACGGGGACACGCTGGGCAGCATCGCCCACAGATTGCACCTCAAGGGCGGCTGGCGGACCCTGTACAAGGCCAACAGGCATGCGCTCGGCGGGAACCCGCACCGCCTGGTGGCCGGCATGAGACTGACGCTCCCTCAGGGGCGCACGGGCGGCGGCAAGGTGGCCGCCAAGGTCGTGATCGTCGGCAAGGACCTCGCGAAGGACGCCGGCACGGGCGCTGGGGTGAGCACCGACAAGCCGGCGGAGAAGCCGGCCGAGAAGAAGCCCGACGCTCCGGTGGAGAAGCCGGCCGAGAAGAAGCCCGACGCTCCGGTGGAGAAGCCGGCCGACAAGGTGCCTGACGTACCGGCGACCAAGGCGCCCGATGCGGCGTCCGCCGCGCCCGCGGACAAGGCCCCCGACAAGAAACCCGACGTACCGGTGGTCCAGCCGGCCGACAAGGCGCCCGACGTACCGGCGACCAAGGCGCCCGATGCGGCGTCCGTCACGTCCGCCGACAAGGCTCCCGACAAGGCGCCTGAGAAGGTCCCCGACAAGCCTGCGCCCGTGGGTACTTAGGCGGCCCGGACGGGGAATCGGGGGTTCAGGTTCCCTGCTTCTGTTACCGATGTCCTCACTCTTTCGGAACATCTTGGCGAAAGCCCCCAACCCGGAACCGCGGGGCGAGGTCTTTGCGTTCAGTGAGTGGGGCCTGTCGTGCGGACGGGGAGTGCGATGTGGTTCCCAGGGGCGCTGGAAAGACCGGGAGACCAGGGGACACGGGGACGGATGCACATCTCATTCCTGATTCACAATGCCTACGGCATCGGGGGGACGATCCGGACCACGTTCAACCTGGCCGGGACGCTCGCCGAGCGGCACGACGTCGAGATCGTGTCCGTGCTGCGCCACCGCGACGCCCCGGTCTTCGACCTCGGCCCCCGCGTCGCGCTGCGGCATCTCGTGGACCTCAGGGAGTCCGGCCCGTCCGGTGACGGCGCCGACCCGGCGCACGCCCGGCCCGCCAAGGTGTTCCCCGCCGCCGAGGGCCGCTACGGGCAGTACAGCGAGCTCACCGACCGCCGGATCGCCCAGCACCTGCGCCGGACGGAGGCCGATGTGGTGGTCGGCACCCGGCCGGGGCTGAACGTCCACATCGCCCGGCAGACGCGCCGCGGGCCGGTCCGGGTCGGGCAGGAGCACCTGACCCTGGACAGCCACAGCCGGGCGCTCAAGCTGGCGCTGCGCGGCGCCTATCCGCGGCTGGACGCGGTCACGACCGTCACCGAGGCCGACGCCCTCGCCTACCGCCGGACGCTCCGGCTGCCCGGCGTACGCGTCGAGGCGGTGCCCAACAGCGTTCCCGCCCCCGGCCTGCCGCCCGCCGACGGCAGCGGCAAGTGGGTCGTCGCGGCCGGCCGGCTCGCCCGCGTCAAGCGCTACGACGTGCTCATACAAGCCTTCGCGCAGGTCGTCGCCGAGCGCCCCGACTGGCGGCTGCGGATCTACGGCGGCGGCGCGGAGAAGGCTGACCTGCGCGCCCTGATAACCGAACTCGGCCTGTACAACCACGTCTTCCTGATGGGTCCGGCCAGCCCCCTGGAGTCCGAGTGGGCCAAGGGCTCGATCGCCGCGGTCTCCTCCAGCCTGGAGTCCTTCGGGATGACGATCGTCGAGGCGATGCGGTGCGGGCTGCCGGTGGTGGCCACGGACTGTCCGCACGGGCCGGGCGAGATCATCACCGACGGGGTGGACGGCACGCTGGTGCCGGTCGGCGACCCCGGCGCGCTGGCCGGTGGGCTGCTCACGCTCATCAACGACGACGCGGCCCGGACACGGATGGGCGCCGCCGCGCTGGCCTCGTCCGCCCGCTTCGACCCCGGCCGGATCGCCGGCCGCTACGAGGCGCTCTTCGGTGAGCTGCTCGCGCGCCGCCGCGCCAGCCGGCTGCGCGGCAGCCTGCACCGCGCCCGGGGCGCCCTGCTCAGCGGCGCCTACGCCACCAAGGACGCGGCCCGCGCCGCACTGAGAGGGGTGCGGACGGCATGACCGCGTCGAGCGAGTTGACCATGACCGGAGAAGAGATGAAGGAGTCGGCCGCCATCGAGCAGGAATCCGCGGCGGGAGCGGAGCCCGGCGGCGCCGGGCTCCGGGCGGTGCCCGGGAGCGAGAAGGACGGACGCGCGGACGGAAGCGGGACGGACGGGGCGGCGCCCGGTGAGCTGCGCGCCGACTGCATAGCGGACTCCGCCGGCGGCCTCACCTTCGACCTGACCGCCCCTCAGGGCACCGCCGTCGCCTGGAGCGCGGCGTTGGTGCTGCGGCTGCGTGGCGGCGACGGCGCGGACGACGAGGTGCGGCTGCCGCTCGGACCGAACGGCGCCGGCCGGCTGCGCGCCGTGCTGCCCAGCACCGTCGCGCTCGCCGAGGGCCGCTGGAACGCCTACGCCGACCTCGGCGACGGCCGCGATCCGCGCCGGCTGCTGCCGGGCGTCAACGACCTGCGGTCGCTGGTGGACCGCCGTCCGCTGGCGGGCGTCGGGCGGCTCGGCGTACGGATCCCGTACGCGACCAAGTTCGGCAATCTCGCGCTGCGCAGCTGGCTGCGCGGGCCGCATGCGGAGGCGGGCGACCTGCTGGTGGCGCCGGACGGGGTGACCGTCACCGGCCGTCTCTACGGCGCCGTGCCGGCCGCCGGAGCCCGCGCCGAGGCACGTGCCCGGCGCACCCCCGGGCCGGACGGCGAGCCGGATACCGTCAGTGTGCCGCTGACCGTCGAGGGGCCGGACTTCACCTTCACCCTGCCCTACGAGGAGCTGGCCGGCCGCTGGGAGAGCGGCAGCGAGCCCTGGGACCTGTGGCTGCGGCCCGCCGAGGGTGCCCGGCCGGTCCGGATCGCCCGCCTCCTGGACGACGTCGCGGACAAGAAGCAGGTCTTCAGCTATCCGGCGCTGGCGGTGCCGTGCGGGGCGACGCAGGTCAGGGTCGGTCCGTACTACACGCTCGACAACGACCTGGCCGTACGGGTCGCCGGGCCCGCCGGGGACTGACGCCCCGGCGGAGTCCCGTTGCGCCCCGAGGACCGGAGCGCCCTCACAGGGCGGGGGCATCGAGGACCGTAGCTGTCCGCGAGGGCTGCGAGACTCGGGGCATGTTGGAGACCTCGGCACGTCTGCTGCGCCTGCTCTCGCTCCTGCAGGCCCATCGGGAGTGGTCCGGCGCGGAACTCGCCGACCGCCTCGCCGTCACCCCGCGCACGGTCCGCCGGGACGTCGACCGGCTGCGCGAGCTGGGCTACCCCGTCCACTCGGCACCCGGCACGGCCGGCGGCTACCGGCTCGGCGCCGGGGCCGAGCTGCCGCCGCTGCTGCTCGACGACGAGGAAGCGGTCGCGGTCGCCGTGGGGCTGCGCACCGCCGCGGGCGGCGGCGTCGAGGGCATCGAGGAGACGTCCGTACGGGCGCTGGCCAAGCTGGAGCAGGTGCTGCCGCACCGGCTGCGGCGCCGTGTCGGGGCGCTCACCGCCTTCACCGTGCCGATGCCCAGCGGCGGCCCCCGCGTCGACGCGGAGGTGCTCACCGAGCTGGCGCACGCCTGCCGGGACTCCCGGCAGCTGCGGTTCGACTACACCGCTCACGGCGGGACGGTCTCCGGCCGCACCGTCGAACCGCACCGGCTGGTCTGCGCCCAGCGCCGCTGGTACCTCGTGGCCTGGGACACCGGCCGCGAGGACTGGCGCACCTACCGCGTCGACCGCATCGTCCCCACCCCGCCGCACGGCCCCCGCTTCACGCCCCGCACGCCGCCCGCCGAGGACCTCGCGGCCTATGTCTCGCAGGGCATCTCCACCCGCGTCTACGCCCGGCAGGCCACCGTCCTGCTGCACGCCTCGGTGGAAGAGGCCGCGGCACACATCAGCCCGTCGGCGGGCGTGCTGGAGGCCGTCGACGAGGGGCGCTGCCTGCTGCGGACCGGGGCGCACACGCTGGAGATGATGGTGGTCCACCTCGTGATGACCGGTTTCGACTTCGAGGTCCGCGAGCCGCCGGAGCTGGTCGACCGGCTGCGGGAGATCAGGGACCGGCTCTCCCGGGCACTGGGGTGACGCACCGGCGCGGGGCGCCGGCCCGGCGGCCGTCGCGGGCGGTCCGCAGGGCCGGGGGTGGGCCACGGTGAAGTGTCCGTGATCCGGCGGGCTGGGCGATGTGCGGAAAATGTGTGTGGAGTGTGTCGCGTTGGCCAATTCTCGTCCGGCTGATTAAAGGGCCGGGGTAAAGGGAATCCGGCACTGACGCAGGATTAATTTCGGACTGCGCTCCGCCCGGTCCGGGACGGCCATGCCCGTTCCGTGTTCGATCAAGGCGGAATTCCGGCCGGTTTATTTTTCCACCCGGTTGCCCCGTCACTCGGCGCGTACGGGTGACGGAAGTCCCGGCAAACCCGGGAACGCGCGCTGTGACACAAGTGTGACCATCGGCGGACCGGATAGTCATCGAGGTGTGCGATGGGCGGCCCTTCCGCGGGCCCGGGCGGGCGCCTACGGTGGCTGCCATGGCTGATGTACCGAACCTTCCGGACAACCCTCAGGACGACGTCGAGACGTACGTCGGCCTCGGTCGGCAGGACGCCGAGGAGCTGGCCAGAGCGCGTGGCTGGAGCACCGTCCGCTCGCTGCCGCCGGGCGCGATCATCACGATGGAGTACGTAGCGGGCCGCCTCAACTTCGAGGTGAAGGACGACACGGTGCACCGCAGCTGGCCGGGCTGAGCCCCGCTCCCGACCCGTACCGACGACTGCCGACGACGAAGGCCCCGGCCGCTCCAGGAGGAGCGGCCGGGGCCTTCGTGGCGGGGCGGGGATGTGCGTACCGGCCCCGCGGTCGGTGGGGCGGTCAGCCGCCGGTGTTGCGGCCGCGGCCGGAGGCCGGGCTCAGCGGCGTGGTGACCGGCCCCGCGGTCGGTGGGGCGGTCAGCCGCCGGTGTTGCGGCCGCGGCCGGAGGCCGGGCTCAGCGGCGTGGTGCGCGGTACGCGGTCCGCGTGCGGCGGCCGGCGGCTGCCCGCCGGGGTGACCGGGGTCCGCTCCGAACGCGTGGTGTGCGGCCGCGCCGGGTGGTGCGGCCAGCCGTCCGGGGCGCGGCTGGCGGCGCGGGGCGCGGCGCCGATGGCCTCGCGTACGAGCACCTCGCCATCGGGGGCGATGCGCTGCCGCGACAGCCCGGGGGCCAGCGCGTCGGCCGGCAGCGGGCCGCGCAGCGAATCGGGGCGCAGCCGCAGCCACAGCCGCAGCAGGATGCCCATCAGGCGGTCCTCCACCCAGGTGATGCCGGGCTCCAGCCACGGCATCGCCAGCAGCACCAGCAGGCCGGCGGCCCAGCCCAGCAGCACGTCGCTCACCCAGTGCGTGCCCAGGTAGACGGTCGTCATGCCGACGCCCAGCGCGCCCAGCGCGGCGATCACCGACAGCGTGCGGCGGCGCAGCGGGGTGGTCGCCAGGTAGGCCAGCACGCCCCAGGTGACCACGGCGTTCGCGGTGTGACCCGAGGGGAATATGTCGCCGCCCAGCCACATCTCGTTGGAGCCGACGGTCGTCGCGTAGTGCGGGCCGAGCCGGCTCATGCCGAGCTTGGCCGCGCCCACGGTGATGTTCAGCAGCAGCAGTGAGGCGCCGAGCACCAGCAGCGGGTGGAGGTTGCGCTGGCGCCAGCAGCGCCAGCCCAGCCAGGCCGCCACCGCCACCGCGGTCGGCCCGCGCTGCCCCAGCACGACGAAGTAGTCGAGGAAGGCATGGATCGAAGGCCATTGCTTGTACGGCCTGAAGAACATGACTTGCCAGTCGAAGGTGACCAGCCATGAAGTGGCCAGCACTCCGACCACGATCGCCGCGTACACCGCCAGCGTGCCGCCGAACAGCCACAGGCGGGTCCGGGTCATCTGGGGTGGCCGGGCACGATCGGTCGGGCGCTCCTCCATCTGGTCGAGCTTCTCATCGGTACGCACTCAATCGACGTTACCGCGTGTGATGTAGGCGCTTGGTCAAACTGTGCGCTTTGTAATGACGATGTGATGTGGAATGCGTCTCAAACGAGGCTTCGCCGCTGGGATTTGGAAGGGAATTCCTGGCGATTCTCAATCCCTTCCGCGCGGTCGCGTGTCGGCCTGCTCAGCGCGTTATCTGCTTTTCTCCGGGGGAGTTTATCCGTCATTTGCCCGGGTGTCGTGCACCGTTTCCCCGGGGCGGGCGGCGGCGGAAGGGGGCCGGAGCAAAGATGATCATGGCGGGCCGGATCCGTTCAGCCAGAACGCCCCGTAGGCCGCGGAGGCCACCGCCACCACCCCGATGACCAGCCAGGAGCGCACCGGACGGCACCGTGCGAGCGCCGCCGCCGGCGGCAGCAGCAGCGGGTAGGCCGGCATCATCAGCCGCGGCTTGGAGCCGAAGTAGCCCTTGGCGGTCAGCGCGAGCAGCAGCACCACCCCGCCGTAGACGGTCAGCGGCAGCGGCTCGCCCTGCCGCACGCCGCGGACGTACAGCCAGATCACCAGGCCCACGCCGATCAGCAGTCCGAGCCCGGCCGGGAAGGCGGGCCCGGACAGCTGGTGCCAGACGAAGGCACCGAACGCGAGGCCGCCGTCGAAGCCGTTGCCCCAGCCGCCCTGGACGTCCAGGTATCCGGTGAGCGAGCCCTGCCGCGCGCCGACCCAGAGGAAGTAGCCGCACCAGCCGAGGGGCGCCACCAGGACGCCCGGCAGCAGGCCCGGGCGCGCCCGCAGCGCGGCCCGCACCCCCGTGCCGCCGGCCCGCTCCCGCGCCTGCCACAGCGTCACCGCCGCGGTGATCCACACCGCCGCGACCACCGCCGCACCCACCGGCCGGGTCAGCCCGGCCAGCGACGCCAGCACCCCCGCCGCCACCCAGCGGCCGGTCATGACGCAGTACACGCCCCAGGCCGCGAGCGCGGTGAACAGCGCCTCCGAGTACGCCATCGACTGCACGATCCCCACCGGGAGCGCGGCCCACAGCGCCGCCAGCGCGACCCCGCCCCGCGGCCCGTACAGCCGCTCGCCCGTCGCGTACAGCGCCCAGGCCGCGGCCAGCGACGCCAGCCAGGCCACCGCCATCCCGGCGTCCGCGGGCGACAGCGGGGAGAGTGCCGACAGTCCGCGCTCCAGCCACGGCAGCAGCGGGAAGAACGCCAGGTTGGAGTGGACGTCGCCGTTCGGCAGCTGCACCGCGTAGCCGTAGCCCTGCTCGGCGACCCGGGTGTACCAGAGCGAGTCCCAGCGGGCGGTCAGCAGGGTGTGCCAGTTCTTGCCGTCCGCCGCCGACCACACGGCCAGTACGGCCAGGCCCAGGCCCCGGATCGCCGCGTAGGCCGCCAGCGCGGGTGCGGCGCGGCGCAGCGCGGCCCGTACGCCCGGTGTGCCGGGGGCGTCGCGCAGGGCCGGGCCGGGAACGGCGGCGGCGGCAAGATCGTTCATCCGGACGATTATCCCTGTGGCCGGAGAACGCCCGACGGCCGCGGGTGGGGGAACGGATGGCGCTGCGATGAGCGTCTCATCGTGAGGTGAGCCACGCGGCACATGTGGGGACTCGCGTAGTCTGACGTCTCAACTCGCCCGTGCCGCCGGTTCCCCCGGGGCGTTTTCGCGCCCTGATCCGTGGCCGCGAGAGCATGACTGGAGGTGCTGCATGTCCGGGACGACCGCGTCCGGCAGTGGACGGACCGCTGGTGTTCCCCGGCTTTCAAGCGGCGGTGTGAATCGCTGGACCGTGCTGATCGTGCTCTGCGTCAGCCTGCTCTTCGTCGCGCTGGACACCACGATCCTGTACGTCGCCGTGCCGTCGGTCACCGAGGACCTGCGCCCGGGGCCGGTGGAGCTGCTCTGGATCGTCGATGTCTACCCGCTGATCGCGGCCTCGCTGCTGATCCTCTTCGGCACCCTCGGCGACCGCGTCGGCCGCCGCCGCATCCTCCTTCTCGGCTACGGCCTCTTCGGCCTCGCCTCGGCCGCCGCGGCGCTCGCGCCCAATCCGCAGATCCTGATGGTGGCCCGTGCCCTGCTCGGCATCGGCGGCGCGATGATCATGCCCGCGACGCTGTCGATCCTGCGGCAGGTCTTCCCGGACCGGCGCGAGCGCGCGGTCGCCATCGGCGTGTGGAGCGCGGTGGCCGCGGTCGGCGCCGCGGTCGGTCCGGTCCTCGGCGGCTTCCTCGTCGAGAACTTCTGGTGGGGCTCGGTCTTCCTCATCAACATCCCGATGATGGCCGCGATGCTGCTGATAGGCCGGTGGCTGCTGCCGGAGTCGCGCGGTGAGCGCAACGGCCCCTGGGACGTGATCGGCGCGATCGTCGCGGCGCTCGGCGTGCTGGGCGTCGTCCTCGGCGTCAAGCGGATCGGCAGCGGTGCCGCGGTGGTCGGCCCGACCACGCTGCTGCCCATCGTCCTCGGCGTCGCGCTGCTGATCCTCTTCGTACGGCGCCAGCGTCGCCGCGAGCACCCGCTGATCGACATGCGGCTGTTCGCCCGGCCCGCGTTCGGCACCTCCGTCGGCTGCATCGTGCTGGCCATGCTCGCGCTGGTGGGCCTGCAGCTGATCGCCGTGCAGTACCTCCAGCTGGTCCTGGGTCTCAGCCCGCTGGAGACCGGTCTGCGGATGCTCCCGCTGGTCTTCGCCGCGATGGCCGCCGGCCTCACCGGCTCGAAGATGCTGCAGGCCCTCGGCCCGCGCGCGATGGTCTCGCTGGGCTTCGTGCTGACCGCGGCCGCGGTGCTCTGCCTGACCGCGATGTCCGCCGACGACCGCGTCTGGCTGCTGTCCGGCGGCTTCGTCCTGCTCGGCTTCGGCTTCCAGTCCACGCTTTTCGGGGCGTACGAGTCGATGCTCAGCGAGGCCCCAGCCGAGCAGTCCGGCGGCGCCGCCGCCCTCGGTGAGACGTCCTACCAGCTCGGCGCCGGCATCGGTGTCGCGCTGCTCGGCAGCGTCATGAACGCCGCCTACGCGCCGGGCCTGGCTCATGTCGGGGGCGTCGCCGACAAGGCGTCCCGGTCGGCCTCGCACTCCCTCGGCGAGGCGTACAAGGTGGCCGCCGGCCTGGAGCCGGCCGCCAGGGCCGCGCTGCGCGAGGCCGCCCGGGACTCCTTCGTCCGCGGGCTGCACGTCACCCTCGTCGCCAGCGCCGTGCTGCTGCTGGTCGGCGCGGGGATCGCGCTGCGGCTGCCGCGGCGGGCCGCGGAGTCCACCGAGCGCGCGGAGGCCGAGGGCGAGGCTGCGCAGGCCGAGGGCCCGGCGGCGGGCGCCGGGCGGGGCAGCGGTGAGCCCGCCCGGGCGACCTCCGGCCGCTGAGCCGCCTCACCGCTCGTTCCCTTTCCTGTCTTCGTCCTGCCGCGCGGCGGGTGACCCTTGCCGCGCGGGGGCGCGGGCCGTACCGTCGGACGCGCATAACTACCACTGCTAGTTTTACGCGCGCTGAACCCGCCGGAGGCCCGCCATGCCCGCCCAGCCGTCCTCAGCTTCCTCCGCTGCCTCTCCCGTTCCGCCGTTCGATCCCGGCGACCCCCTGGGCCTCGACGATCTGCTCAGCGACGAGGACCGTGCGGTCCGCGACACCGTCCGGCAGTGGACCGCCGACCGGGTCCTGCCGCACATCGCCGAGTGGTATGAGGCGGGCGAACTGCCCGGCATCCGCGAACTGGCCCGCGAACTCGGCTCGATCGGCGCGCTCGGCATGTCCCTGACCGGCTACGGCTGCGCCGGCGCCTCGGCCGTCCAGTACGGCCTGGCCTGTCTGGAGCTGGAGGCCGCCGACTCCGGCATCCGCTCGCTGGTCTCCGTCCAGGGCTCGCTCGCGATGTACGCGATCTGGCGCTTCGGGTCGGAGGAGCAGAAGCAGCAGTGGCTGCCGCGGATGGCGGCCGGCGAGGTCATCGGGTGCTTCGGCCTGACCGAGCCCGACCACGGCTCCGACCCGGCCGGGATGCGGACGTACGCCAAGCGGGACGCTGGGGGTACCTCCCGCTCGAGCGGAGCCGAGAGTGGGGGAGACTGGGTGCTCACCGGGCGCAAGATGTGGATCACCAACGGCTCGGTGGCCGGTGTCGCGGTGGTCTGGGCCCGGACCGACGAGGGCATCCGGGGCTTCGTCGTCCCCACCGACGCACCCGGGTTCGCCGCCCCCGAGATCAAGCACAAGTGGTCCCTGCGCGCCTCGGTGACCAGCGAACTCGTGCTCGACGAGGTGCGGCTGCCGGCCGACGCGGTGCTCCCCGGGGTCATCGGCCTGCGCGGCCCGCTCGGCTGTCTGAGCCACGCCCGCTACGGCATCGTCTGGGGCTCCATGGGGGCCGCCCGCGCCAGCTTCGAGGCGGCGCTCGACTACGCGAAGACGCGGGAGCAGTTCGGCAAGCCGATCGGCGGCTTCCAGCTCACCCAGGCCAAGCTCGCCGACATGGCCGTCGAACTGCACAAGGGGATTCTGCTGGCCCATCATCTGGGGCTGCGGATGGACGCGGGGCGGCTGCGGCCCGAGCAGATCAGCTTCGGGAAGCTGAACAACGTGCGGGAGGCGATCGAGATCTGCCGGACCGCGCGGACGATCCTCGGCGCCAACGGGATCTCGCTGGAGTACCCCGTCATGCGGCATGCGACCAACCTGGAGTCCGTGCTGACCTACGAGGGCACCGTCGAGATGCACCAGCTGGTGCTGGGCAAGGCACTCACCGGTCTGGACGCCTTCCGGTGAGCGGCCCCGCCCTCAGCTCTGGTCGCTGCGGCCCCCCGGGGTGACCCCCGGGCCCCGGCCGGAGGCATCGGGACCCCGCTCGTTCGCGTCGGGGTCCCGGCTCAACTCTGGTTGAAGAAGCCGCCGTTGCGGTGGTCGCGGGACTCGCCGCTGAGCACCTTGTAGTCGGCGGGGGTGAGGAGGAAGACGCGGGTGGCGACGCGCTCGATCGATCCGCGCAGGCCGAAGGTCAGGCCGGCGGCGAAGTCCACCACGCGCTTGGCGTCGGCGGACTCCATGGCCGTCAGATTGACGATCACCGGGACGCCGTCGCGGAACAGCTCGCCGATGCCGCGGGCGTCCCGGAAGCTCTCCGGGGTGACCGTGGCGATGCGGGTGCCCTGGTCCTGGGCGGTCTCGTCGGCCACCTGCACCCGGGGGTCGGTCACCCAGGGGCTGCTGCCGCCCGCGTCACCGGCGCCGGGTCCTTCGGCGTAGTCGTCGTCGTAGTAGCGCTCGTCATCACTGTCGTCGACGAGCCCCAGCCAGGCACTCGCCTTGCGTACCGATCCCATTGACGCCTCCTCTCACCCGCGTGTCTTGGTGTCCTGCCCCCTATCGTCGTTCATCAGGCCAAGGGAGTGCCAAGTGGATAGCCGCCGCACGGGGGGTTCGTGACACATCTGGTGCAAAGAGGGTGGCGCACCATCAGCTTGCGCGCCGGGCAAGGAAACTGACAGTACGAAGAACATCACAGTCGGTACCCGACCGGGTGATGCCGAGTGATGACGGCATCTGGTCGCGGCGGGTTCGCATCCGCCCGGACCACCCCGCGCACGGGACCAGGGCAAATGCCAGAGGTCTCCGCACCGGGTGTGCGCCGGAGCCCGGCAGGCGGGGTCGCGGCCGCATGTACGGGAGCTGATCCGGCGTCGGGTTCCGGTGCGCGCGGGGGACCGGCCTCCCTCGAAAGGGGGGTTTGCGGATGATCGGACAAAGCGGGACTGCGGCGGTGCCGGGCCGGGGCGCGTTCCCCGGAACGGGGTGGTGGCCCGGCCCGGCTCACTTGACCTCCGGCGGGCTGATCCGCGAGGTGGCGATCGCCGACGGGCCGGTGCCCCACTTCTTCAGGATCCGGTCGTAAGTGCCGTCCTTCTTGAGCCGGTTGACCGCGGCCCGGACGGCGGGCGCCAGCGGGGTGCCCTTCTTGAAGGCGAAGCCGACGTCGAGCCGCTTGAACTCGTTGAGGAACCGCAGCCCCGGTTGCTGCTTGACGGCGTAGCGCAACCCGTTGATCGTGCTCATCACCACGTCGCTGCGGCCCTGCTGGAGCGAGATCCACAGGGCGCCCTGTTCGGCGTAGGTCTTGACGTCGTACGGCTGCTTGCCGGCCTCCTTGCACAGGTGCGCGTTCTCCTCCAGCGTCGTCTCGAAGGTGGTGCCGGCGCCGGTGGCGACGGTCAGTCCGCACAGCTGCCGCAGTGAGGTGACCTTCCTGAGCGGGCTGTCCTCGCGGGCCGCGAAGCCCTGCCCGTCGTTGACGTAGGTGACGAAGTCGATGGTCCTCCGGCGTTCGTCGGTGACGCCGAAGTTGCCGGTGCCCAGGTCGTACTTGCCGCTGCCGAGGGCCGGCAGGATCGCCTCGAAGCCGGCCACCTCCCGCTTGATCCGGACGCCGAGGACCTTGCCGACCGCGTCCGCGAAGTCGATGTCCTGGCCGGCCAGGGTCCTGCCGTCGGGAAGGTAGGTGGCGGAGGGCGGGCTGCCGACGCTGGAGGCGAGGGAGAGGCTGCCGCGGGCGCGGACGCCGGCGGGCAGCAGCTTCGCCGCCGCCGGGTCCTTCTTGACGCCGGAGACCACGTCCGTGGTGGGGATCCGGGCCGTGGCGGCGGCCGGTCCGGTGCCGTCCGACGGGTCGCCCGAGCCGCAGGCGGTGAGCGCCAGGGCGGCGGTGGCCAGGAAGGCCGCGGCGCGCAGTGCGGTGGCGCGGGGGGTGCTGGTGGTCATGGGCGCGGAATCTCCAGATGCTTGACGAACGGCAGCGGGCCGATCGACTCCGGGGGGACGGACAGGTCGAACAGGGGCCGGTAGCCGGCGGCGAGGTACAGGCCCTTGGCCTCGGGCTGGCGCGGGCCGGTCGTCAGGTACACGCGGGAGTAGCCGTGGGCGGCGGCGTCCTCCTCCAGGGCGGCCAGCACCCGCCGGCCCAGCCCGCGGCGCCGGTGCGCGGAGTGCGTCCAGATCCTTTTGAGCTCGGCGGTACGGGCGTCGTAGCGGCGGTACGCGCCGCCGGCGACCGGGGCGCCGTCCGCCAGGAGCAGCAGGAACGCGCCTCCGGGCGGGGCGAACTCCTCGGCCGGGTACTCCCGGCTCAGATCGACGGGTCTGGCGTAGCGGGTGCTGTACTCATGGGTCAGCTCGTCCAGCAGCGGGCGGGCGAGTGGGTCGGCGACGGTGGTGCGACGGATCGTCAGCCGGGCCGGCCACGGCGGCCGGGGCGTGGTGGTCATCGGGCCGCCGCCGCGGAGGCCGGGGGACCGGCACAGTCCGACCCGGCGTCCGGAAGCGCGCGTTCCGCGGCCTCGTGGAGCCGGTCGGGCGGGGCGAGGAGGTGCCCGGACCGTGCGGCCGGGGCGTTGTCGAGCGGGATCGTGACGCCGAAGTGCATACCGCGCCCTTCTGCGAGCGGGGAGGAAGAGGACACAAGGGTGGCAAGGCGGGAGGACGGGGGACGGCGGATGCCGGTGGAGCGAGGGGAGGGTGCGCCGGACGGGCGGCGCGAGGTGTGAAGGCGCGCGGTTGACGGAGGTGCGGAAGAGCGAGAACCGCGAAACGGCCCGGCCTCAGGGGCAACGGGCGTCAGGGCAGGGCGTCAGCTCAACAGGACGACGACCACACGCGACCGAAGTCGATGTGGTCACGGGTGACCAGCCGCTGCCATGCATACATGCGGCTAAGTGGAACAGGCATCCGTTTGCCCGTCAACTGTCAGATGCTGTGACGCCCACAGTGTGGACACCCTTGACAGCGGGGCGTGTTCACTCCATAGCATCAAGAGGCGGTCGTGCTGAGGGGCGCGACCCGTTTTGGTCTGTGTGAAGGCGCCGGAGTCGGAGTTCGCTCTCGGCCACCACGGAGCCTTCGCCATGTCTTCGGTAGATCCAGTTTCCGCCACCCTCGACGCCCCCGCCCCGTCCGCCGCGGCCCCGCCCGGCACCTCGCGGCCCGCCGCCCCACGCATCGTGCCGCGCCGCCGCACCGGCCAGTGGGCCTCGGCCGTCGCCGTCCTCGCCCTGCTGGTGCCGGCCGCCGTCTCCGTCGTCCGCAACGACGCCTTCCAGTGGGACGTGGTCGCCGACTACTTCCTGACCGACGCCGTCCTGCGCGGACTGGGCCTGACCCTCTGGCTGACCGTGCTCGTCATGGCGCTGGGCTTCGCGCTGGGCACCCTGCTCGCGACGATGCGGCTGTCGGCCAACCCCGTGCTGCGCGGCGTGAGTTGGGGCTACGTCTGGCTCTTCCGGTCGATGCCGGTCCTGGTGCAGCTGCTGTTCTGGTTCAACATCGGGGCGCTCTACCCGACGATCCTCGGAGTCCGGACCGTCGACCTGCTCGACCCGGTCGCCATCGCCGTCATCGGCCTGACCCTGCACGAGGCCGCCTACGCCGCCGAGGTGGTGCGCGGCGGCATCCTCTCCGTCGAGAAGGGCCAGCTGGAGGCCGCCCAGTCGCTGGGCCTGGGCGCCTGGCGGCGGCTGCGCCGGATCGTGCTCCCGCAGGCCATGCGCGCCATCGTGCCGCCGGCCGGCAACATGCTGATCGGCACCCTCAAGGGCACCTCCATCGTCAGCGTCATCGCCGTCCAGGACCTGCTCTACTCCGTCCAGTTGGTCTACCACCGCACCTATCAGGTCATCCCGCTGCTGCTGGTGGCCACCCTCTGGTACGTCGTGGTCACCTCGGTGCTCAGCGCCGGCCAGTACCTCGTCGAGCGGCACTACGCCCGCGGTGCGGCCGGTGCCCGGTGAGCCGCCCCGTGAACAACTCCGTACGGCCGTCCGTGGTCATCGTGGGAGCCGGGCCGCGCGGCACCGGCCTGATCGAGCGGATCGCCGCCAACGCGCCCGAGCTCTACGGGGACGCGCCCCTCGACCTGCACCTGGTCGATCCGCATCCGCCCGGCGGCGGCCGCATCTGGCGCCGTGACCAGTCCCCGCTGCTGTGGATGAACTCCACCGCCGAGGACGTCACCATGTTCACCGACGAGAGCGTCGAGCAGGCCGGCCCGGTGCGCCCGGGCCCCTCGCTCGCCGAGTGGGCCGCCGCGGTGCGGGCCGGCGAGATCGCCGTCGACCCGGGCCTGGCCGAGGCCGTCGCGGCGCTCGGACCCCGTGACTTCGCCGGCCGGCGGCTGCAGAGCGCCTATCTGAGCTGGGTGTACGAGCGGTCGGTGGCCTCGCTGCCGCCCTCCGTCGCCGTCCATGAGCACCGGCGCCCGGCGGTACGGGTTTCCGGCTCGCGCGCGGGCCGGCAGCAGGTGTGGCTGGCCGGCCGCCCGGCGCCGCTCCTCGCCGACCTCGTGGTGCTCGCCCTCGGCCATCTGGAGTCCGAACTGCCGCCGGAGCAACAGGAGTTGAGTGACTTCGCGGCGCGCCACGGGCTGGTGCACCTGCCGCCCGCGTTCACCGCCGACAGCGATCTGAGCGCCCTGCGGCCCGGCGAGCCGGTCCTCGTCCGCGGCTTCGGGCTGGCCTTCGTCGACCTGATGGTGCTGCTGACCGAGGGCCGCGGCGGCAGGTACGTGGAGGGCGCCGACGGGCAGCTGACCTACCGGCCCTCGGGGCGCGAGCCCGTCCTGCACGTCGGCTCGCGGCGCGGGGTGCCGTACCACTCCAAGATCGGCTACGAGCTGTCCGGCGAACGCCCGCCGGTGCCGCGCTTCTTCGGACCGGCGCAGGTCGACGAGCTGCTCGCCCGGCCCGGCGGCGTCGACTTCCGCCGCGACGTCTGGCCGCTGATCGGCAAGGAGCTGGGCTTCGCCCACTACCACCGGCTGTTCACCGCGCACCCCGAGCGCACCCGGATGAACTGGGCGGACTTCGAGGAGGAGTACGCCGCCGCCGACCCCGGCAGCCCCGCGCTCGGAGCCCTGGCCGGCGCCGCCGTCCCGGACCCCGCCGACCGCCTCGACCCGGACGCCCTCGACCACCCGCTGGCCGGTGTGCGCTACCCCGACGGGGAGGCGCTGCAGGAGGGGCTGCGCGGCTGGATCGAGGCCGACCTCGCCCGCCGCCACGATCCCGCGCACAGCCCCGACCTGGCGGTCTTCCTCGCGCTGCTGTCGGTCTACGGCCAGCTGGTGCGGATCGGTGACCGCGGCCCGTGGTGGCACGGCTTCTTCAGCTATCTCGCCTCCGGCCCGCCCGGGCCGCGGCTGCGGCAGCTGCTCGCGCTCTCCCGCGCCGGAGTGGTGCGCTTCCTCGGCGCCGGCACCACCGTCACCGCCGACGAGCGGCGCGGCGTCTTCCGCGCCGGGAGCGCCGCCGTACCGGGGGAGTGGGTGGCGGCCCGGGCGCTGGTGGAGGCCCGGCTGCCGGAGCCGACCGTCGAGCGCACCCGCGACCCGCTGCTGCGCGCCCTGTACGCCGACGGGGCTGCGGCAACCCCCGCCGGGCTGCTGGCCGTCGACCCCGCCGACGCCCGGATCCTGGACCGGGCCGGCCGCCCGCACCCGCGCCGCTTCGCCCTCGGCCCGCACACCGACGCCCGCTCCGGCGGCGCCTTCGCCCGCCCCCGTACCAACGCACCCGCCTTCCGGCAGAACGACGCCACCGCGCGGGCGCTGCTCACCTTCCTGCGCGCCCGTGCGACCCGCACGGTCCCCGCTTCTCCCCGCACCGTCACCGTCCCCGCCGCCCGCACCGCACCCACCCCCGAGGACTCCCATGCCGCTGACCACTGACCCGCCCGCGGAACGGACCGCGCCCGAACGGGCCGCGCCGGCCCCCGCCGACGACCCGCCACCCCTGAAGGTCGTGCCGGTACGTCACCCCTGGCGCTGGGCCGCCGTCGCCGTGACCGCCGTGCTGATCGCCCAGTTCGTGCACGGACTGGTCACCAACCCCGCCTGGGAATGGGAGGTGTTCGCCCAGTTCTTCACCGCGGAGACGGTGCTCAAGGCGGTCTGGGTGACCCTCCAGCTCACCGTCTACGGCACCGCCCTCGGCTTCGTGCTGGGCGTGGTGCTGGCCTTCATGCGGCTGTCCGCGAGCCCCTTCCTGCGCTGGGTCGCCTTCGGCTACGTCTGGGCCTTCCGCTCCATCCCGCTCATCGTCCAGCTGCTGTTCTGGTTCAACCTCGCCTACCTCTACAAGCGCCTGGACTTCGGCATCCCCTTCGGCCCCGGCTTCTTCCACTTCGACACCATGGGCCTGGTCGGAGCGATGGGCGCGGCGGTGCTGGGCCTGGCGCTGCACCAGGCCGCGTACGCCGCCGAGATCGTGCGCGGCGGGGTGCTCGCGGTGGACGCCGGGCAGCTGGAGGCGGCCGCCGCGCTCGGGCTGCCGCGGCTGCGGCAACTGCGCCGCATCGTCCTGCCGCAGGCGATGCGCTCGATCCTGCCGAACGCCACCAACGAGGTCATCTCCCTCTTCAAGGGCACCTCGATCGTCTCCGTCATGGCGATCGGCGAACTCTTCTACCAGGTCCAGGTCATCTACGGACGGAACGGCAGGGTCGTGCCCCTGCTGATGGTCGCCACCGCCTGGTACGTCCTCCTGACCACCGTGCTCTCCGTCCTCCAGCACTACGTGGAACGCCACTTCTCCAAGGGAGCCACCCGATGAGCACACCGAGCGCGATGGTCGAGGCCCGCGGGATCCACAAGAGCTTCGGCTCGCTCGACGTCCTCAAGGGGGTGGACCTGGACGTCCGCGCCGGTGAGGTCACCGTCGTCCTCGGGCCGTCCGGCTCCGGGAAGTCCACCCTGCTGCGCACCCTCAACCACCTGGAGAAGGTCGACAGCGGCTCGGTGCGCGTCAACGGTGAGCTGGTCGGGTACCGGAGGTCCGGCAACAAGCTCTATGAGCTGCGCGAACGCGACATCCTCAAGCAGCGCACCAAGATCGGTTTCGTCTTCCAGAACTTCCACCTCTTCCCGCACCTGACCGTGCTGGAGAACCTCGTCGAGGCGCCGGTCGCCGCGCTGCGCCGCCCCAAGAAGGACGCCGTGGCCGGCGCGCGGGCGCTGCTCGACCGGGTGGGGCTCGCCGACAAGGCGGACGCCTACCCGAGGACGCTGTCCGGGGGCCAGCAGCAGCGGGTCGCCATCGCCCGGGCGCTCGCCCTGGAGCCCGAGCTGCTGCTCTTCGACGAGCCGACCTCCGCGCTCGACCCGGAGCTGGTCGGCGAGGTCCTCGACGTCATCAAGGACCTGGCGCACCGGGGCACCACCATGATCGTCGTCACCCATGAGATCGGCTTCGCCCGCGAGGTCGCCGACACCGTCGTCTTCATGGACGGCGGCCGGATCGTCGAGCAGGGCCCGCCCGGCCAGGTCCTCGACCACCCGCGCCACGAGCGCACCAAGTCCTTCCTCTCCAAGGTCCTTTGACCATGTCCCCGCAGAGATCCACGCACCCGAGGAGCACTCCGTTGAACCGCCGCCGCACCACCCTGACCGCCGCCCTCGCGCTCGCCGCCGGCTCCGTCCTGCTGACCGCCTGCGGCGGGGGCACGACGGCGGGCGGTGCCGGTGACGTCGTCGCCGCCGGCGCACGGGGACCGAAGATCAACATCGGTCCCGACCAGCACCGTCTGCACGGCACCGAGGACCCGGAGATCGCCGCCCTGGTGCCCGCCCGGGTCCGCAGGACCGGCGAGCTGCGGATCGGGGTGAGCGCCGACGGCAGCCCGCCGCTGACCTTCCACGCCACCGACGACAAGACCC
Organism: Streptomyces lydicus; assembly: GCF_000717345.1. Classification (GTDB taxonomy): domain Bacteria; phylum Actinomycetota; class Actinomycetes; order Streptomycetales; family Streptomycetaceae; genus Streptomyces; species Streptomyces lydicus. The sequence goes on from NZ_JNZA01000010.1 coordinate 72,173, forward strand.
TCATCGGCGTCGAGGAGGACCTCGCCACCCTCGTCGCCGACACCCTCGGTCTCACACCCCGCTTCGAACCGCTGTCCTGGGAGAACCTCTTCGTCGGCCTGGACAGCGGCAAGCTCGACGCGGTCTTCTCCAACGTCACCGTCACCGAGGAGCGCAAGGACAGGTACGACTTCGCCACCTACCGGCGCGACCAGCTGGCGATGGAGGCGAAGAAGGGCAGCGGCTGGAAGGTCCGCGGCGCCAAGGACGTGGCCGGCCGGACCATCGCGGTGGACTCCGGCACCAACCAGGAGAAGATCCTGGTCGACTGGAGCAAGGAGAACGAGAGGGCCGGCCGCAAGCCGGTCGACATCAAGTACTTCAAGAAGCCCTCCGACACCTATCTCGCGCTCCAGTCGGGCCGTCTCGACGGCTTCTTCGGCCCCAACCCGACCGCCGCGTACCACGTGGCCACCGCGGGCCGGACGGAGGTCGTCGGCACCTTCTCCGGGGGTGGCAAGAGCGTCCAGGGCAAGATCGCCGCCACCACGAAGAAGGGCAGCGGCCTGGTCAAGGCGTACGCCGCGGCCCTGCAGAAGGTCATCGACAACGGCCGCTACGGCAAGGTGCTGGCCCGCTGGGGCCTGACCGGCGAGGCGCTGAAGACCTCGCAGATCAACCCGCCCGGCCTGCCCCGGACCGCGAACTGACCGGCGCCCGGCGCAGAAAGGAAGGCCCCCCTCTCATGTCCGCACCCCGCCCCCCGCTCCGGCTGGCCGTCGCGCTGGATGCCCCGCCCGGATCCGGCGCCCCGGTTCCCTACGACGCGCAGCACTTCGTCGCTCTCGCCCGGCGCGCCGAGCGCGGCGCCCTCGACTTCGTCACCCTCGGCGACAGCTTCGCCCGGCCCGGTCTCGACGCGCCGGCCGTGCTGGCCCGGGTCGCGCCCGCCACCGACCACATCGGCCTGGTCCCCACCGTCACCACCACCCACACCGAGCCGTTCCACGTCTCCACCGCCGTCGCCACCCTGGACTGGGTCAGCCGCGGCCGGGCCGGCTGGGCCGTGGCGGTCTCCACCACCGAGGCCGACGCGGCGCTCTTCGGCCGCCGCGCCGCCGCCCCGCCCGCCGAGGTCTGGCGGGAGGCCGGCGAGGTCGCCGACGTCGTCGCCCGGCTGTGGGACAGCTGGGAGGACGACGCCGAGATCCGCGACCGGGCCGGCGGCCGGTTCATCGACCGCGACAAGCTGCACCACGTCGACTTCACCGGCAGTTCCTTCGCCGTCCGCGGCCCGTCCATCGTGCCCAGGCCCCCGCAGGGCCGGCCGGTCACGCTCGTGGACGTCCCGCCGGCCGCCGGCCCGGCGGGCGTCCCGGGCGCGGGGGAGACCACCGACGTCTCCGACCGCGCCGTACGCGAGGTGGCCGCGGCGCACGCCGATGTCGCACTGGTCCGTGCCGACGACCCGCAGACCGCCGGTGCCGCCCGCGCCGAACTGCGCGCCCGGGCCCGCGCCCTCGGCCGTGACCCGGATCTGTTGCTCGTCCTCGCCTCGCTGCCGGTCGAGCTGGCCGGCCCGGCGGACGCCGCCGGGCTGGCCGAGCTGCTCGGCGACTGGCACGCCGCCGGGGCCGCCGACGGCTTCCACCTGCGGCCCGCCGACCCGGCCCGCGACCTGGCGCTGCTGGTCGACGGCACCGTTCCCGCCCTCCGCGACCGTGGGCTGCGGCCGCCCGGCCGGCCGGGCGGCACGCTGCGCGACCACCTCGGCCTGCCGCGCCCCGCGAGCCGGTACGCCCCCGCCCGGGAGGGTTCATGATGTCCCCGACGAGCCCCACCCCTCCGCCCCGCAAGCAGATCCATCTCGCCGCCCACTTCCCCGGCGTCAACAACACCACCGTCTGGGCCGACCCCGGCTCGGGGAGCCACATCGCCTTCTCGTCCTTCGCCCACCTGGCCCGGACCGCCGAGCGCGGCCTGTTCGACTTCTTCTTCCTCGCCGAGGGGCTGCGGCTGCGCGAGCACAAGGGCCGCATCCACGACCTCGACGTGGTCGGCCGGCCCGAGTCGCTCACCGTGCTGAGCGCGCTGGCGGCGGTCACCGAGCGGCTGGGCCTGGCCGCCACCGTCAGCGCCACCTTCAACGAGCCCTACGAACTCGCCCGCCGGCTCGCCTCCCTCGACCACCTCAGCGGAGGGCGGGCCGCCTGGAACGTGGTCACCACCTCCGACGCCTTCACCGGCGAGAACTTCCGTCGCGGCGGCTACCTGGACCGTGCCGACCGGTACACCCGGGCGGCCGAATTCGTCGCCACCGCACGGGAGTTGTGGGATTCCTGGACCGCGGACGGGCAGCCCCGCCCGTTCGCGCACCGGGGGGAACACTTCGCCGTGCACGGGGAGTTCACCGTGCCGCGCAGCCCCCAGGGCCACCCCGTCGTCATCCAGGCCGGGGACTCGCCCGAAGGCCGGGAGTTCGCCGCCTCGGCCGCCGACGTGATCTTCACCCGGCACAGCGGGGCGGAGGCCGGCCGGGCCTTCTACGCCGACGTCAAGGGCCGGCTCGCCCGGTACGGGCGGCGGCCCGGCGACCTCAAGATCATGCCGGGCGTCACCTTCGTCCTCGGCGACACCGCGGCCGAGGCCCAGGAGCACGCCGCCGAGATCCGCCGCCGGCAGGTCTCGCCGCAGCACGCGCTGCTCGCACTGGAGCAGGTCTGGGGCGTCGACCTCTCCGCGTACGACCCGGACGGGCCGCTGCCGGACATCGACCCGGATCCGCACGGCGAGCTGGCGCAGGGCCGGGTGCGGATCGCCGACCCGAAGGCGGTCGCCGACAAATGGCGGGCGCTGTCCCGCGCCAAGGGCCTGTCGATCCGCGAGACGGTGATCGAGACCACCGGCCGGCAGTCCTTCATCGGCACGGCGCAGGACGTCGCTGCGCAGATGGACGCCTTCGTGCAGACCGACGCGGCCGACGGGTTCATCCTGGTGCCGCATCTGACGCCGGGTGGGCTCGACCCGTTCGTCGACCGCGTCGTACCGCTCCTCCAGGAGCGCGGAGTCTTCCGCACGGAATACTCCGGTGCGACCCTGCGCTCCCACCTGGGGCTGCCGGAGCCCGCACGCACCGGAGGAAAGGGCGGACGGCCATGAGTACCGACGCACACCAGGAGTGGCGGGAGTGGCACGAGCGGCGCGTCGCCGCGGTCTCCGGGCCCTACGGTCCGCTCGCCGTGACCGGCACCCACTGGCTGGACGACCGTCCCGACGGCCGGATCGAGGGGCTGCCGGGCCTCTGGACCGCGGAGGGCGACGAGGTGGTGCTGCGGGCCGCCGCCGAGGACGGGCTCGCTGTCGACGGCGCACCGGCGGCCGGTGGTCCCCCTCTGCCCGACCGGCGTGGGAGGTACACCCATCGGCTCGGCCCGGACGGCGGCCCCGAGACCACCCGTGTGACGTGGGGCGCGCGGCACCTGCTGGTGCTGCGCCGCGAGGGCCGGTGGGCGGTGCGCGCCCACGATCCGGACGCCGCGGCCCGCCGCGGCTTCGCCGGCATCGAGGTCTACCCGTACGACGAGCGCTGGGTGCGGCCGGGCCTGTTCCGCCCGTACGCGCAGCGCCGCACGGCCCTGGTGCCCAACGCCGACGGGCAGCGCCGGAGTCTGGGCCTCGCGGGGGAGCTCGCCTTCATCGTCGCGGGGGACGAGCACACCCTGCAGGTCGCGGTCGAGGGTGACGGCTCGCTGTGGGCGGTGCTCGCCGATGCCACCAGCGGCACCGACAGCTACCGCTTCCGCTTCCTGCGGCCGTCCGCGCCCGCCGAGGACGGCACCGTCACCGTGGACTTCAACCGCACCCTGCTGCCGCCCTGCGCGTTCGCCGACCACTTCCTGTGCCCCTTCCCGCCGCCCGGGAACACCCTGCCGTTCGCCCTGCGGGCGGGGGAGCGGAACCGCATCGACCACTGAACCGCCCCACCCCCGCCCGAAGAAGGCCCGAAGAGGGCCCGAAGCCGCCCCGGACAGCCCGTCAACAGGGCTTCCGGGGCGGCGCGTTGCGGTGCTGACGGGATGGACACCGTGTATCCCGCACGAAACTTTCGGGAGACCCTCTTGCGCGGCGGGGGCGGTGCACCCGAGACTCCGCTCAGCGCTTGTCAGGGGCACGCTGAAAGTGAACGTGCGGATTCCAGCGTGCCTTCGGCTGCGCCTCACCGGGCTGCTCACCTGCGGCCCCCGATCCCCCTCGGAGGAATCAGTGAGGAACGAGCGCACCACCCCCCGCAGCGGCATAGCGAGACGCACCCGGCTGATCGCCGTGGCGTCCGGACTGGTGGCCGTCGGGGCCATCGCCATTCCGACTGCCAATGCCCAGGACCCCGCTCCTGCCAGGACGTTCAGCGCGGCGCAACTCTCCGCCGCCGGTGACGCGGTACGTGCCGCGGACGTCGCCGGAACCGCCTGGCGGGTCGACAGCAAGACCCACACGCTGGTCGTCACCGCCGACAGCACCGTCTCCCAGGCCGAGGTCGCCAAGATCGAACGGGCCGCGGGCGGCAACGCGGACGCGGTCCGCATCGACCGGATCGCGGGCACCTTCCGCAAGCTCATCTCCGGCGGCGACCCCATCTACGCCCCCAGCTGGCGCTGCTCGCTCGGCTTCAACGTCCGCAGCGGCAGCACGTACTACGCCCTGACCGCCGGACACTGCACCGACGGCAACCCGCCGTGGACCACCAGCTCCGGCGCGAGCATCGGCCCGACCGCGGGCAGCAGCTTCCCCGGCAACGACTACGGGATCATCAAGTACACGGGCTCGGTCGCCCACGCGGGCACCGTCGGCAGCCAGGACATCACCAGCGCCGGCACCCCGAGCGTCGGCCAGACCGTCACCCGCCGCGGCTCCACCACCGGCATTCACAGCGGCAAGGTCACCGCCCTGAACGCCACGGTCAACTACGGCGGCGGCGACATCGTCTCCGGCCTCATCCAGACCACGGTCTGCGCCGAGCCCGGTGACAGCGGTGGCCCGCTGTACTCCGGGAGCACGGCGCTGGGCCTGACCTCCGGCGGCAGCGGCGACTGCACCTCCGGTGGCACCACGTTCTTCCAGCCCGTCACCGAGGCGCTCAGCGCGTACGGCGTGAGCGTCTACTGACGCCGACCGGCTGATCCGCGTCCGCACGTCCTGCCGTGAACCCTGGCCGGGGTCCGGCGGGGCGGGGCCCCCGTCCGCCGGCGGACGGGGGCCCGCAGCGGGCGTTCCCCCGCTTTTCGCCCCCCTTTTCCGGGCCGGGCCTACCATGGAAAAGCAGGCCCGGTCCGGGTGGCATACGGCACACAGGGGGCCGTGATGGTCCAAGAACTGGTGACGGCGGGGGTGGCGCTGGGCTGCGCCGGCGTGGTGTATTTCATGGCGGCGGCCCGCGTGATCAAGCAGTACGAACGCGGTGTGGTGCTCCGGCTGGGGCGGCTGACCTCCGCGGCACGGGAGCCGGGCTTCACCATGATCATCCCGGGTTTCGACCGGCTGCGTAAGGTCAACATGCAGATCGTCACGCTGCCGGTGCCCGCGCAGGAGGGCATCACCCGTGACAACGTCACGGTCCGGGTCGACGCGGTGGTCTACTTCAAGGTCGTGGACGCCGCCGACGCGGTCATCCGGGTCGAGGACTACCGCTTCGCGGTCTCCCAGATGGCCCAGACCTCGCTGCGCTCGATCATCGGCAAGAGCGAGCTGGACGATCTGCTGTCGAACCGCGAGAAGCTCAACCAGGGGCTGGAGCTGATGATGGACAGCCCCGCCATCGGCTGGGGCGTGACCGTCGACCGGGTGGAGATCAAGGACGTCTCGCTGCCGGAGACGATGAAGCGCTCGATGGCCCGCCAGGCGGAGGCGACCCGCGACCGGCGCGCCCGGGTGATCAACGCCGACGCCGAGCTCCAGGCGTCGAAGAAGCTGGCCGAGGCCGCCGCGGCGATGTCCGGCCAGCCCGCCGCGCTGCAACTGCGGCTGCTGCAGACCGTGGTGGCGGTGGCCGCCGAGAAGAATTCCACCCTCGTCCTGCCCTTCCCCGTCGAGCTGCTGCGGTTCCTGGAGCGCTCCGGGACGCAGGCCCCCGTACAGCCCGGGCCGGCCGGGGCGGAGGCCCCGCAGGCCGCGGCGGTGACGGAGGAGCCCCGGCCGCCGGCCGCCGCGCAGGTCCCGGAGGAGCCGGCCCCTGAGCGCCCGCGGATCACCGAGGAGCCGTCGCGCACCCCGGACGGGGACGGTACCGGCATCGCGCCGGAGCCCGCGCCGGCCCCTGACCTGGAGCCGCTGCCCGACGTGGAGGAACTGAGGTAGGCCGGCGCACCCGGCTGCCGCGCCCCCTCTCTCCGGAGAGGGGGCGCTTTTTGGTCAGTCCCGGCCCTCACACTTCGCGCACCGCCGGCCGGACCGTCCCGCCTCTGATGTCCGGAGCAATGACCGGTGCGCGCGGACACCGGTGTGATGGCCGTGTGACGAAAACGTGAACTCCCGTATGTGAGACCGGAACTCGGTCTTGTGCGCGAGTGAGGCGGATGGGAATACTCGGCTCCGCACTTCGGCACGGACGTCCGGCGGAGCGCCGTTCCGCGGGGCGGGTCGGTCCGTGCCGCGAACCTCACTCTCCGGGCCCGCGCGACTCCCCACAGTCCGGGTCCATCCCCCCACGGGAGGCTCCGAGTTGAAGCACCGACGCATACCCAATCGGCGCGCCGTCGTGGCGGGCGCGGGAGCGCTCGCGCTCGCCGCCACCGCCACCGTGACCCTCGCCAACGCCAACGCCGCACCGGCCCCTGAGCCGGCCGAGCTGACCTCCGCCGCGGCGACCGCCCTGGCATCCCAGCTCAAGACCGGCACGGCCGGTGCGTTCTACGACGCCAAGGCCAGAAAACTGGTGGTCAACGTCGTCAGCGAGGCGGCGGCCAAGGCCGTACGGGCGAAGGGGGCCGAGGCCAGACTCGTGCGGCACACGCTGGCCCAGCTCGACACGGCCCGGCAGACGCTGAAGACAAAGGCGACCATCCCGGGCACCTCCTGGGGCATCGACCCGCAGCGCAACAAGGTCGTGGTGACCGCCGACCGCACGGTCAAGGGCGCCCGGCTGGACCGGCTGACGAAGGTCGCCGAGGCCCTCGGGGACAAGGTCGAGCTGCGCCACAGCAAGGGAGAGTTCAAGCCCTTCATCGGTGGCGGCGACGCGATCTGGGGGAGCGGCGCCCGCTGCTCGCTCGGCTTCAACGTCGTCAAGGACGGCCAGCCCTACTTCCTCACGGCCGGCCACTGCGGCAACGACGTCAAGAGCTGGTCCGACAAGCAGGGCGGCTCGGAGATCGCGACCACCGAAGCCTCCACGTTCCCCGGGCACGACTACTCCCTCGTCAAGTACACGGGCAGCACCGAGCACCCCAGCGAGGTCGATCTCTACAACGGCAGCACCCAGAAGATCACCAAGGCCGCGGAGGCCACCGTCGGCGAGAAGGTGCAGCGCAGCGGCAGCACCACGCAGGTGCACGACGGCACCGTCAAGGCGCTGAACGCGAGCGTCAACTACCAGGAGGGCACGGTCGACGGGCTGATCCAGACCGATGTCTGCGCCGAGCCCGGTGACAGCGGCGGCGCGCTGTTCGACGGCGAGACCGCGCTCGGCCTGACCTCGGGCGGCAGCGGCGACTGCTCCGCCGGCGGCGAGACCTTCTTCCAGCCGGTCCCGCAGGCCCTGGAAGCCTACGGCGCGCAGCTCGGCTGACGCCGAGGGCGCCTGCCGGCAGGCGCCGGCCCCCGGATGCGTGAGCGGTCCGGGGGCCGGCGCGGCCGGTGCGCGACGGTTCCCGGGCACCATCCACCGGTGCCCGGGAACCTGCACCACGCGGTGTCAGAACTGGAAGACCGAGCTGCTGCCGGCCATCATGCAGGAGTTGGCGAAGGTGTAGGTGTACGAGACCCGCTTGCCCTGCCACACGCCGTCGGCGGTGACGAGGACGGGCGCCCACTCCTTGGTGCACAGGCGCTGCGACGGTGCGCCGGTCACGGCGTTGAAGTCACCGGCCACCGCGCGCAGTTGGGCGCAGGCGGATTTGGGGTCGGGGTGGCTGCCGGTCGCCACCGGCGTACAGCTGAGCGTCACCGCGCGCTGCACCGTGGTGGTCGCGCGGCTTTCGCCCTGGCCCATTGTCAGCACCAGTTCCGTCGGGGCGTAGAGGCCACCGGACCGCGAAGGCTGCGCCGGTGCGGCGGCCTGCGCGGAGGTGGCCAGTGTGCCCAGGACCAGCGCCGCGCCGAGCGCGACCGCCCCAGTGGTGTACCGCATGACGAACACTCCCTTGCTCGAAGGTGCAGATACCGGACGGGAGTCTGGCCCAACCGCACCCCGAAAGCATCTTGAGCGGACACCAGCCGATCGCTTTGAGTCGTTGAATGAAAGCTGAGGGTAATGGCGCGAACAATTCGGGGCCGTTACGGGGGAGTTGCCGCGGATCGCTGTGCGGCCAGCGGGGATGCCCCGGCCTTCATGCGCGTGGCAAGGGCCGGCCGGACCCGGAAGGAAGGGATCCGGCCGCCGACCGGTCGTTCGGGTGGGTTTCGATCTCCGTCGATTGGCTGAAGAGGGGGGCCGGAGGTGGCCTCCGTACCGGCCGCGGCGCCCCTGGAGGTAAGGGCCCTCCGCCGCCGGGCCGGCTTACCGTCCGCCGCCGGGCCCGTTCGCCGCCCGTCGGCCGGTCTTCGCCGGCGGGCCGTCCAGCTCCGGCAGCCCCGCCGTCAGGGCGCGCACGGCCCGCGCCACGGTCGCCGCCGGCCCCTGCGGTCCGTCCGCCGGGCCGTCCCCCGCCGCCCACTCCTCCACCGCGACCCGCATCGCGGTGTTCGCGGCGGCCGCGGCCAGCCGCACCTCCAGCGGGCCCGCCCCGGTCAGCCGCGCCAGGACCGGCCGCAGCGCCTCCTCCGAGTCGTGGTGGACCCGGTGCCAGACCGCCCGCAGCGCCGGCTCGCCCGGCATCGCCCGCAGCAGCCCGCGGGTCCGGCGCAGCGCCTCCGCGGCCGGCTCGTCGGCGGGCGTCAGGGCCCGCCGGGCGGCCCACTCCAGCCGCTCGCGCACCGGGGGCGCGTCCGGCCCGTCCGCCGGTGCGGCCAGATCGTCGATCCACTGCCGTACGCCGACGGCCAGCAGCGGCGCGACCGCGTCCTCCTTGGTGCGGAAGTAGCGGTAGAAGGTGCGCAGCGCGACCCCCGCGGTGCGGGCGATCTCGTCGGCGGTGACCGCGGCGCCGCGCTCGGCGAACAGCGCCGCCGCGGTGCGGGCGATCTCCAGCTGGGTCTCGGCCTTGCGCCGCTCGGTCAGCGAGGGGCGGGGGAGGGGCGCGGGGCGCGGCTCGGTCGGCATGACCTCAGCTTACGCAGCGGGACGCCATTTCGGCATGGCGCGCAGAGTTGGCACGTTGTGCCATCCAGGCGTACAGTGCGACCGATCCACGCTCCTCCTTCATCGGCTCCCGCCGGGATCGGATCCGCCCCATGAACCGCTTTGCAGACCGCCGTGTCCTGATCACCGGAGCCGGCTCGGGCATCGGCCAGGCCACCGTCCACCGGATCCTCGCCGAGGGCGGCCGGGTGGTGGCGGCGGACGTCGACCCGGCGGGGCTGCGCCGTACCGCCGACCGGGCCGCCGCCGACGGTGCCGCGGACCGGCTGCGGACGGCGGTGCTCGACATAGCCGACGAGGCGGCGGTCCGCTCCGGCGTCGCCGCCGCGGTGGCCGGCCTCGGGGGGCTGGACGTCCTGGTCAACGCGGCCGGCGTGCTGCGCTCCTCGCACACCCATGAGACCGGCCTGGACTTCTTCAACGAGATCATCGCGATCAACCTGACCGGCACGTTCCTGATGATCCGTGAGGCGCTGCCCGCGCTCCTGACGGGCGAGGAGCCGGTGGTGGTCAACTTCAGCTCGACCTCCGCCTCGTTCGCGCACCCGTACATGGCGGCGTACGCGGCGAGCAAGGGCGGCATCCAGTCGATGACGCACGCCATCGCCGCTGAGTACGCCGAGCAGGGGCTGCGGGCGGTGTGTGTGGCGCCGGGGTCCATCGCCAGCGGAATGACCAGCGGCCGCGGCCCGGGGCTGCCGGAGGACGCGGACATGTCGCTGTTCGCCAAGCTCTCCCCGGCCCTCGGCGAGGGGTTCGCGGGGCCGGAGACGGTCGCCGGTGTCATCGCGATGCTCGCCTCGCGGGACGGTGCGTTCATCACCGGTACGGAGATCCGGATCGACGGCGGCACGCACATGTGAGCCGCCGGGGCCCGCCGCTTCGCGCGCCTATGCCTGCCCGGTCTCGAACCGGCTGACCTTGCCGTCCGTCACCGTGAACCGCCAGCGGGTCCGCATCGCGCCCCACGTGTCGTTGCGGTAGTCCGCCACGAGCGACAGCCCGTCGTCCGACTGGGACTGCACGTCCATGTGTCCGCGCGAGCCGAAGATCTCCCGGCCGGTCCACTCCCGCAGCGCGCGGTCGGAGCCGTCGTCGGACATCGTCGCGTCGGGGGTGAGCGCGGCGAAGAACGCCTGCTCGTCGCCCGCGTTGAGGGCGGTGTCCAGGGCGCGTACCGCGGGGTGGGTCAACTGGTCGGGGGAGAGGGGCATGGCGTTGCTCCTCGCTGTGGTCCGTCACTGGGGTCCGGGTGTCCGGCGGGGCACGGGCGCGGACACGGGGTGCCGTCCGGGGGCGGACGGGGTGGTCAGGCGGCCGGCAGCCGTTCCTCCGGGGCGGGTTCGTCCGCGGCGTTCCCCGGTTTCCGGAAGACCGACAGCAGGAGCGTGAGCACCGTGCCGCCCACCGCCCAGGCGGCGAGCACCAGCAGCGGTCCGGTTACCGCGTGGCCGCGGAAGTACGCCACGGAGCGCGCCGTCCAGGTGCCCGCGCCCGGTGGCAGGGCGGGGCCGATCGCCCGCCAGAAGGGCGGCAGCAGCGGGTACGGGTAGGCGCCGCCCGCGCTGGGGTTGCCGAGGATGACGATCAGCAGGATGGCCAGGCCGATGCCGAGGATGCCCAGCAGGGCCTGGCAGGCGAGGGTCGTCGCACCCACCGCGAAGACCACCAGGGCGCCCAGGCCCCACAGTCCGAGGAAGGTGCCGGGCAGGGCGGCCAGCACCGGCCCGACGACGATCGCGCCGGCCAGTCCGGCGGCGAGCGCGTACAGGGCGAGCGCGGCCAGCCGGATGACCGCGCGGTGCCCGTTGGAGGGGCGCGCCCCCGCGCTGATCGCGAGGATCGCGGCGCACAGATAGCCGCCGACGCACCAGCCGACGACGAGGTAGAAGGACGACAGGCTGCGGGTGTCGCCCCGGTCGGCCGGGATCACGTCCACCGTGCGCACGGTGCGGTGCCGGCTCTTCTCGGCGGTGGTCACGACCAGTTCGACCGCCTGGGACAGCGAGGCCCCGCCGCCGCCGGCGACCAGCAGCCGGTCGGTGGTCCCGTGCGGATTGACGAGCAGCACGCCGTCGATCTCCCGGTCGGCGAGCTGCTGCCGGGCGGCGCGCTCGGAGGGGACGGCGCGCGGGTCGAGCGGGGAGCCGGGCAGCCGGTCCAGCTGGCGCACCAGCTGCCGGGCGGCGGGCGGGGGAGCGACCACGCCGAGCGGTACATCGGTCGGCCGGGGGTGGTGGAAGGCGCCGGCGTACGAGGTGATGAACGCGATCATCAGGCCCAGGACGCCGAGCACCAGCAGGAAGGCGTGCGGCGTCACCGCGCTCCGGACCTCCCGGAGGAAGGTGGCGCGGGTGCCGTGGTCCGTCGCTGCCATGCCGTGCTCCTCGCCGCTCGCGACTGCCGGTACAAGGCTTTTGCCCCCTTATCTTGCGGTTGGTGAGGGGGGTGTGCGCCTCGGGTGGGGCTGATCGGCGGACGGGTGGTCGGTGATCTTTCCCGCACCCCCGGCGTGTTGTTCGTACGAATGTTCGATGAGCGGGTTATGGTGGAGGTGAGGAACGAGAGACACAGGTCAGCCGGGGGGCCGGATGAGGTGCAGGAGGTGCGGATGCCAGGGTTCACGCATCTGCACACCGCTTCGGGCTTCTCCCTGCGCTACGGCGCCTCCCACCCGGAGCGGCTGGCCGAGCGCGCCGCCGAGCGCGGCATGGACGCCCTCGCGCTGACCGACCGGGACGGCCTCTCCGGAGCCGTACGCTTCGCCAAGGCCGCAGCCGGGGCCGGCATCCGCCCGCTGTTCGGCAGCGAACTCGCCGTGGCGGAGCGCGCGCCCGCGCCCGCGGCCGGCAGCGCCACCGTGCGCCGCCGCACCCCGGTGCGCGGCGGCGCCTTCCTCGACGAGTCCGCCGCCCGCGCCGTCTTCCTGGCCCGTGACGGAGCGGCCGGCTGGGCCGCGCTGTGCCGGCTGGTCTCGGCCGCCCACGCGGGCCGGACCGAACAGCCCGTCCTCCCCTGGAGCGCCCTGGCGTCCGCCGCGGACGGACTGACCGTGCTGCTCGGACCGGACTCCGAGGTCGGCCGGGCGCTGGCCGCCGGCCGCCCGGACCGCGCCGCCCGGCTCCTCGTCCCGTGGCGCGAGCTGTACGGCGACGCGCTGCGCCTGGAGGTCGTCGACCACGGCCGGCCCGGCAGCGGCCCCGGCTCCCCGCGGCTGGCCGCCCGCACCCTCGGCTTCGCCGTCGACCAGGGCGTCCGCGCCGTGCTGACCAACGCGGTCCGCTACGCCGACCCCGGCCAGGGCCCGGTCGCCGACGTCCTGGACTCCGCCCGTCGCCTGGTGCCGGTGGACCCGCACCGCCCCGACTCCTGGGACAGCGGTGAGCGCTGGCTCAAGGACACCGCCGCGATGGGCCGCACCGCCGAGCGGATCGCCGAGGCGGCCGGTTTCCGCCGCGGCCTGGCGCACCGGCTGCTCGCCATGACCGAGGAGACCGCCGGCGCGTGCCTGGTCGACCCGCAGGACGACCTCGGGCTCGGCCGGATCCACTTCCCCGAGCCGCGGCTGGTCGGCGCGGAGCACCGCACCGCCGCCCGGGTGCTGCGCTCGCGCTGCGCCGCCGGGATGGTGCTGCGCGGCTACGACCACGACCGGGAGCGCTGGGCGCGGCTGAACGACGAGCTGCGCACGATCGAGCGGCTCGGCTACCCCTCGTACTTCCTGACCGTCGCCCGGGTCGTGGACGACGTCCGGGACCTGGGCATCCGGGTCGCGGCCCGCGGGTCCGGCGCCGGGTCCCTGGTCAACCACCTGCTGGGCATCGCGCACGCCGACCCGGTCGAGCACGGGCTGCTGATGGAGCGCTTCCTGTCCGAGCGGCGGGCGGCGCTGCCGGACATCGACATCGACGTGGAGTCCGCCCGCCGGCTGGAGGTCTACCGCGCGATCTTCGACCGCTTCGGCGCCGAGCGGGTCGCCACGGTCTCGATGCCCGAGACCTACCGCGTCCGGCACGCCGTACGCGACGTGGGCGCCGCCCTGGGCATGGACCCGGCCGAGGTGGACCGCCTCGCCAAGGCGTTCCCGCACATCCGCGCCCGCGACGCGCGGGCGGCGCTGGCCGAGCTGCCGGAGCTGCGCGGGGTGCGCGAGGCCGGCGACGACCGGCTGTGGCAGCTGGTCGAGGCGCTGGACGCGCTGCCCCGCGGGATCGCCATGCACCCGTGCGGGGTGCTGCTCTCCGACGCCACGCTGCTGGACCGCACGCCCGTCGTGCCGACCAGCGGCGAGGGCTTCGCGATGTCGCAGTTCGACAAGGACGACGTGGAGGAGATGGGGCTGCTCAAGCTCGACGTGCTGGGCGTGCGGATGCAGTCGGCGATGGCGCACGCGGTCGCCGAGATCGGCCGGGCCGCCGGCCGCCGGATCGATCTCGACGACCCCGCGCAGGTCCCGCCCGGCGACCGGGCGACCTACGACCTGATCCGCTCGACCGAGACGCTCGGCTGCTTCCAGATCGAGTCGCCGGGCCAGCGCGATCTGATCGGCCGGCTGCAACCGGCCACCTTCCACGACCTGGTGGTCGACATCTCGCTGTTCCGGCCCGGCCCGGTCGCCGCCGACATGGTGCGGCCCTTCATCGACGCCCGGCACGGCCGCAAGCCGGTCCGCTACCCGCACCCCGACCTGGAGGAACCGCTGCGCGAGACCTACGGCGTGGTGGTCTTCCACGAGCAGGTCATCGAGGTGCTGCGGATCATGACCGGCTGTGCGCGGGACGAGGCGGACGAGCAGCGGCGCGCGCTGTCCGACCCGGAGCTGCAGGGCCGGGTGCGGGCGTGGTTCGCCCGGTGCGCCGAGCGCCGCGGCTACCCGCCCGAGGTGATCGCGCGCACCTGGGAGATCGTCGAAGCCTTCGGCTCGTACGGCTTCTGCAAGGCGCACGCGGTGGCCTTCGCGGTGCCCACCTACCAGTCCGCCTGGCTCAAGGCGCACCACCCGGCGGCCTTCTACGCCGGGCTGCTCACCCACGACCCGGGGATGTACCCCAAGCGGCTGCTGCTGGCGGACGCGCGGCGGCGCGGGGTGCCGGTGCTGCCGCTGGACGTGAACCGGTCGGCGGTCGCCCACCGGATCGAACTGGTGTCCGGTGCGGGTTCCCGTGGCGTCTGGGGGCTGCGGCTGGCCCTCTCCGACGTCCACGGCATGAGCGAGGCCGAGGCCCGGCGGATCGAGGACGGGCAGCCCTACCACTCCCTCCAGGACCTGTGGCAGCGGGCCAGGCCGAGCCGCCCGGTGGCCGAACGGCTGGCCCGGGTCGGTGCGTTGGACGCCTTCGGCGCGAACCGCCGGGACCTGCTGCTGTACCTCGCCGAGCTGCACCACCACGGGCGGCAGGCGTCCGGTGGCCAGCTGACGCTGCCGGCCGCGGCGCTCGACGGCGCGGGCACCGGGCCTGCCGGGCGGGCGGCGCCGGCCGACCTGGTCGAGCCGGTGGGGCTGCCCGACCTCAGCGAGGTCGAACGGCTCAGCGCCGAGCTGGGCGTCCTCGGCATGGACACCTCCCGCCATCTGATGGCCGATCACCGGGAGTTCCTCGCCGAGCTGGGCGCGCTGCCGGCCCGGCGGCTGCGGGACGCCCGGCACGGCGAGACGGTGCTGGTCGCCGGGGCCAAGGCGGCCACCCAGACGCCTCCGATCCGCTCCGGCCGCCGGGTCATCTTCACCACCCTCGACGACAGCACCGGCCTGGTCGACTGCGCCTTCTTCGACGATTCCCACGCGGCCTGCGCCCACACCGTCTTCCACTCCTGGCTGCTGCTGGTACGCGGCACGGTCCAGCGGCGCGGGCCGCGCAGCCTCAGCGTGGTCGGCGCGGCCGCCTGGAACCTCGCCGAGCTGGCCGAACTCCGCCGCGAGGGCGGCCTGGAGGCGGTCGTCGCACGGCTCGCCGAGGAGCCGGCACACCCCGCGGCCCCGGGGCCCGACGGCGGGTCCGGCGGGAAGGACGGCCAGGAGGCCGGGACGGCCGGTGCCCCGGCCCGCACCATCCGGCTGGAGACCGGCTACGAACTGCACCCCTGGGCCGACCTCCAGCCTCCGGGTGAACGCGCCGCCACCGGCCGCAAGCTGTGGCACTCCAGCCCGGGGAGCGCCGGATGAGCACCCCCGACGCCCCCCGCCCGCCGGGCATGCTCCATGTACGCTTCCGGGCCACCGACGGCACGCCGGTGAGCGCCGGGCAGTTCGAGCAACTGCTGCGGCTGCTCGCGCAGTTCACCCCGGTGATCGAGGCGCTGCCGCCGGACGCCGCGCTGGCGGACGTCCGCGGTGCGCTGCGCTACTTCGACCGGGACGCGGCGGGCATCGCCGAGCTGATCCGGCTGCGCGCCCTGGTCTGGCACGGCGTACGGTGCACGATCGGCATCGCCGCCAACCCGCTGCTCGCCCGGATGGCGGCCCAGGGGGCGGCGCCCGGGGAGATCCGGACCGTGCCCGACGAGCCCGGGGCCGTCACCGCCTTCCTCGACCGCCGGCCGGCCTCCGCGCTGCACGGCGTCGGCCCGGCGACCGCCCGCACCCTGTCCGCGTACGGACTCGACAGCGTCGGCCGGATCGCCGCCGCACCGCCCGCGACCCTGCAGCGGATCCTCGGCGCGAAGACCGGCCGGGTCGTCCACGAGCGGGCCCGCGGCATCGACCCGACGCCGGTGGTGCCCAATGCCGCCGCCCGCTCGACGGGCGCCGAACACCGCTTCGCCCACGACGAGCTGGACCCCGCCAGACGCCGCCGGGCCCTGCTCTCGCTCGCCGACGACCTCGGCGCCAGGCTGCGCGGGAGCGGGCAGGTGGCCCGCGCCCTCACCCTCACCGTCCGCTACGCCGACCGCTCCACGACCACCCGCACCCGGCGGCTGGACGGGCCGACCGCCCACGGCCCCGCGCTGACCGAGGCGGCCTATGCGCTGCACGCCGCGCTCGGGCTCCAGCGGGCCCGGGTGCGGTCCGTGGCACTGCGGGCCGAGGACCTCTGCCGCGCCGAACTCGCCGCCCGCCAGCTGTCCTTCGACCCGTCCGACGACAAGGCGCACCGCATCGAGGCGGCCGTCGACCGCGCCCGGGCGCGCTTCGGCGCGGACGCCGTGCACCCCGCGGCGACGCTCCACCGGGGGACCCCGCGCGCTCAGTCGTAGAGCCGCTCCCCGTACCGCGGGCCGTAGTGCTCCTCCAGCTCCGCCAGCGATCTGGACGGGTCCTCGACGCCGTTGACGATCCGGGCCCGGGAGGGCAGCGCGTCCGGCTGCCAGGTCTCCGGCTGCCACATCCGGGAGCGCAGGAACGCCTTGGAGCAGTGGTAGAAGACCTCCTCGACCTCCACCAGCAGCGCCAGCCGCGGGCGGTTGCCCCGGACCACCAGCTCGTCGAAGAACGGGGCGTCACGCAGCAGCCGGGCCCGGCCGTTGATCCGCAGGCTGTCGCCGCGCCCCGGGATGACGTAGTTCAGCCCGACGTGGGGGTTGGCGAGGACGTTCAGGAAGCCGTCCATCCGCTTGTTGCCGGGCCGGTCGGGGAGGACGAGGGTGGTGTCGTCCAGGACATGGGTGAAGCCCGCGGGGTCGCCCTTGGGCGAGACGTCGCACCGGCCCCGGGCGTCCGAGGTGGCGATCAGGCAGAACGGTGAGCGCGCCAGCCACTGGCGGTCGAAGTCGTGCAGCCGGTGCCGGGTCTTGTTCGCGGCGTGCGGAGTGGGTTCGCCCATCAGCTCGCGCAGCTCCGCCGCCGACGAGATCTCCTCGATCCCCGTGAGATCCGCCGTCCCTGCCGTCTCCATCGGTCACTCCCCTCGGTCGATGCCCTGGTCAAGGCGTTACCGACGATAGGCGACCGGTCCGACGATCGTGCCGCTGCGGCGCAGGAGTGATGTACGGGACACGGCGCACGCATGGAACGGGCGCCGCGGGCCCCGCACGTACGGTGAGGGTTGTGTGTCGTTTCCTTCACCGTCACACCGCTGGTACGCCCTGCTTACCCAGCCGTAACTTACTTGCCAGTCAACTGCGTTGGCCCTTGCGATCCGGATCGCAGGTGAACGGCTCACCGAGCACTTCGGAGTCCCCTCACCCCGCAAGGAGCATCGTATGAAGCTGCGCTGGTCAAGAGCGCTCACCTGCCTTCCCGCCCTCGTCCTGGCCCTCGGTGTCATCACCGCCCCGTCCGCTGCCGCCGCCCCCACCGTCAGCAGCGGCTGGAACAACTACTCCTGCAAGCCCTCCGCCGCGCACCCGCGCCCGGTGGTGCTGGTGCACGGCACCCTGGGCAACTCCGTCGACAACTGGCTCGGCCTCGCGCCCTACCTGGTGGCCCGCGGATACTGCGTCTTCTCCCTGGACTACGGCCAGTTGCCCGGCGTCCCGTTCTTCCACGGCCTGGGCGCGGTCGACGCCTCCGCACAGCAACTGGCCACCTACGTGGACCGGGTGCTGGCCGCCACCGGCACCCGGAAGGTCGACCTGGTCGGCCACTCGCAGGGCGGCATGATGCCGCGGGTCTACCTGAAGTTCCACGGCGGCGCCGACAAGGTGAACGCCCTGGTCGGGCTGGCCCCCGACAACCACGGCACGGACCTCAGCGGCCTGACCCGGCTGCTGGACCAGTTCCCCGGCGCCAAGGACTACCTCGGCAAGCTGACCCCCGGCCTGACCGACCAGATCGCCGGCTCCGACGTCCTCAACCGCCTCAACGCGGGCGGCGACACCGTCCCCGGGGTGCACTACACCGTGATCGCCACCAAGTACGACGAGGTCGTCACGCCCCATACCAGTGGGTTCCTCGACGGCCCCGACGTCCGCAACGTCCTGCTCCAGGACCTCTGCCCGGCCGACCGCTCCGAGCACGTGGCCATCGGGCTCGCCGACGGCGTCGCCTTCCACGAGACGGCCAACGCCCTCGACCCGGCCCACGCCACCCCGACCACCTGCGCCTCCGCCTGACCGGGAGCCGGCCCGGCCCGCGCCCGCACGGGGCCGGGCCGTGCTTCCGGGGACCTGGGCGCCCTGCGCCTGCCCGCCGTCGTCAGCCGCCCGCGAGCAGTGCGTCGGTGCACTGCTCGGCCAGCTCCTCGGCGTGCGGCGGGAGGGCTTCCCCGGCGCGCAGATGGCGGCGTACCAGTGACAGCGGCAGGTCGATGACGGCGAGCGACACCCGCTCCAGGGCGAGCCTGCCGTGCAGGCCGAGCGCCCCGGCGAGCGCCGCCACGGCCGCCCGTACCTGCATGTTCCCCTCGTCCGCGCGCAGCAGGTGCTCCTCCGACCAGTCGTCCCGGCCGAATTCATGGGCCCCGTACAGGAGCAGCGCCGCCTCCTGCGGATGCCCGCGGCTCCACGCGACGACGTGCCGGGAGGCCGCCCGGCCCCCGGCGCGCGGGTCGTCGCTGGACTCCAGCGCGGCGAAGTAGCCCTCCTGGAAGTCCTCGACCGTACGCAGCCACACCTCGGCGAGCAGCGCCGAACGGCCGGCGAAGCGGTGGTAGAGCGAGCCGCTGGGCGCGCCGACGGTCGCCGCGACCGCGGACATGGTCACCCCGGACGGCCCGGACTCGGCGGCCAGCCGTACGGCGGCGTCGAGGAGCTGCGGAAGGTCGAAGCGGGAGGGGCGGGCCATGTTCTAGAGGCTACTCTCCACTATATTAGAGAGGCATCTCTAGAACGTCTCCGGGCGCGGGGCTGTCCCCTGCCCGGACGGAAAGGACCGGGGAGGGGTGTCCACAACGTGCACGAACGGGTGCTGCCGGTATCCGGAGCCGAGGCCGGCCTGCTGATCGACGGCCTGTCCGGCACCGGCGACCGGCTCCGGCCGCGCTCCGGCCGGCCCCCGATGCGGCCGGCCCGCCCGCTGGAGCCGCTACGTGCGCCTGCCGCGGCGCCTCGTCCGCTGATGCAGCTCAGGGCAGCACCCGGCGCAGCGTCAGGAAGCCGAAGGCCGCGCACGCGAGGACCGCCGGGAGGACCAGCAGCCAACCGGAGAAGGCCAGTACCGCCGCCGTCAGCAGGGCGCTCGCGCACACGCCGCACCACAGGGGAGTGCGACGCGGCAGCAGCACCAGCGCGGCGGCCAGGCCGGCGAGGGTCACCGCCGCCAGACAGGTGGCGGTGGCCCTCATCAGGAGGTCCAGATCCGCGCCCCCGGAGCCGGCCGCCGCCCCCAGTGCCACGGCCACCCCGCCGAGCACCGCCAGCGAACGCCGCGGCACCTCGCCCGGCGCGCCCCCCTTGGCCAGCCAGCGGGGCGCCGCACCGTCCCGGCCGAGCGCCGCACCGAGCCGGGAGGCCCCGGCCAGATACGAGTTGACCGCGCCGAAGGTGAGGAACAGCGCCGCCGCGGCGGCCACCGGGCGCGCGGCGGAGCCCGCACTCCGGGCCAGCAGCTCGGTCAGCGGGGTGTCGGTGCGGGCCGCGGCCGGACCCAGCGCACCGATCGTGGTCACCGCGAGCCCCAGGTAGAGCACGGTGATGACGGCGAGCGTACGGCGCGTCACCCGCGGCAGGTCCCGCGCCGGATCGGCGAATTCGCCCGACAGATGGCTGGCCGCCTCCCAGCCCGCGAACGCGAAGAACAGCACCGACGCCGCCGAACCGACCGACGTCCAGCCGCCGGGCAGGAACGGTGCGAAGTGCGCGGCGGACACCTGCGGCGCGGCGGCCAGCACCGCGCACAGCAGCACCGCCGCCAGCACCCCGCCGAGCAGCAGCTGCACCCGGCCCGACATCCGCAGTCCCACCGCGTTGGAGACCAGCGAACCGGCCAGCACCACCCCGGCGACCGCGGTCGCGCCCGTGTCGCCCCAACCGGCCGCGTCCGCCACGTACTTGCCGCCGATCAGCGCCGCCGAGACCACACCGATCGGCACCGCGCCGTAGAACCACCAGCCCACCACGGCCGCCGCGCGCGGCCCGATCGCCCGGTGCACATATGTCGCCACGCCCCCGCCGTCGGGGAACCGCGCGCCGAGCGCGGCGAAGGAGGCGGCCACCGGCACACACATGGCCAGCAGCACCACCCAGGCCAGGAGGGAGGCGGGGCCGGCCGCCGCGGCGGCCAGGGACGGCAGGGTCAGCACACCGGGGCCGAGCACCGCACCGGCACACAGCGCGGTGCCGCTGCCGACGCCCAGCCGCCGTACATCTGCCCGTTCAGAAGCAGGAAGAGAAGTCTGTTGCACGGTCACAGTCGCAGAACGTAACCGTTCAATTGATCAAAAAGAGCTGGCGCCGAACGAAATTCGGCAGGTGGGTCACCATGGATCTCATGGACGACATTGATTCGGCGATTGTCCGCGAACTGCAGCGCGATGCACGGCAGACCAACCGCGAACTGGCCCGCACGCTCAACATCGCCCCCTCGACCTGCCTGGAGCGGGTCCGCGCGCTGCGCGCCCGTGGAGTGATCACCGGCTATCGCGCCACGGTGGACCTGCGCACCCTCAACCGCCCCGTGCAGGCGCTGCTCACCATCCGGATCCGCCCGATGAACCGCGAGGTCATCGAGCGGTTCAAGGCTTTCCTGACCTCCCTGCCGGAGGTCCTCAACGTCTATGTCGTCGCGGGCGGCGACGACTTCCTGGTCCATGTCGCCGTCCCGGACGTCGACCGGCTGCACGCCCTCCTCATGGACCAGGTGTTCAAGCGCCGCGAAGTGGTCGACTGCCGCAGCTCGGTCATCTACCAGCACGTCGCCAACGAGATCATCGAGCCGCTGCCGCCGAACGGCCCGTAACGGCACACCTCTCAGGGGCCGCGCGGCCCCGGGGTACGGCGCGGCGCCGCCCCCGAGGTGAAGGAAGGGGACGGCGCCGCTGCTGTGGGGGGTGGTTCAGCCGCGGGGGCGGGCGGCCCGGCGGCGGCTGGTGGTGAACAGGACGGCCGCACCCAGGGCCAGCACGGCCGCGCCGCCGATGGCGAGCGGGGCGGTGGAGCCGTCCCCACCGGTCTCCGCCAGCCGCCGGCCGCCCGCCGGACCGGAGCCACCGGCGAGCGGCTTGGCCGCGCCGTCGGTGTGCGCGGCGTTGCCGCCCCCGGCCGGCGCCGGCTTGCCGGCCTGGGCCGACCGGAGCGTGGCGCCGTGCCCGGCCGTGGCGCCGCCCTGATGGCCGTGCGCGCTCATGTCCATGGACGACTTGTCCGCACCCGCCGCGAGCTGACCCTCGGTCGGCACGGACGCGGCCGGCGCCGCGGCTGTGGTGCCGGCCTTGCCGCTGTCCTTGCCGAACACGACGTCCGAGCAGGTGTAGAACGCCTCCGGGCTGTCCGACCGCTGCCAGATGCTGTAGATCAGATGGCGCCCGGACCGCGCCGGCACCTTCCCGTCGAAGACGTAGGACCCGTTCACCAGCTTCGGGTCGGTCACCTTCGCGAACGGCTTCGACTCCAGGTCCGACCACTTCAGCGGCTTGGCCGGGTCGTAACCGGCCTTGGTGAGGTACAGCTCGAAGGAGCCCCGGTGCGGTGCGGTGGCCCGGTAGCGGAACGTGTGGTTGCCGGCCTGCATCTTGGTGGCCGGCCAGTCGGCGCGCGGCAGGTCCAGCCCCTTGAACGCGGCGTCACCGGCACTGCAGAGCTTGCCGTCCGGGATCTTCTCCTTGGACTTGCCGCCCGCGTTGCCGTCCCGCACCCCGTTCCAGTCGTAGAACTCCTGCGCCCCGCCGGCCTGCACGGCCGCCTTGCACGCCGCGGACTTCGGGCTCTCCGGCCCCTCCGCGTAACAGGCGAGGACCCGGCTGACCGGGTCGGACATCGAACCGTGCGCGACGGCCGGACTCGCGGTGAGCAGGGTCAGTGCGAGCGGCGCGAGGCCGGCCAGCGCGATCCCGGTGGCCTTACGACGAGCGGTCATCGTGGGGGTCTCCTTCATCAGTTGCGTCGAGCGGGGCACGAGGCAGCGGAGGGGTGGGGGGGCGGTATGCGGACGCCCGCGCCGTCCCCCGGTGAACGGCGCCGACGACCCGCAACGCCGCCTTGCACCCCGCACGCTAGCCCCGCTGAACAGCCCCTTTGAGCCCGGAAAGCCGATCCTGGAGATCTTTATGGTCTGCTTAAGACACGGCTAAGCGGGGGCACAGGAAGAGGGCCCAGGAGGGGCGCGCCGACCGGGAGTTGGGCCGCGGACCGTCCGTGACGGTCCGCGCCGGTCCACCTGGATTCGCCTCCTTTGGCTCCCGGTTTGGCTCCCAGTGGCTCCCCGTCTGGCTCGCCGGGCAACGGACTGTCGCCCGCTCCGGCAGCCGAACTGAGCGTCCGCCCCCCACTGCCCGGGGGACCCGCTACTACTGTTGTTGTGGTCGCGGGGCCCGTACAGCCCGGCCGGCTGCCAACCACGGAGGAATTCGTGGAGACTGCCCAGTTCGACCCCTACGACATCAAGATGGTCGGTGGGCCTCTCGGCGGCAGGGCCATTAAGAGGGTGACTGGCGACCCAATGACACCGCCCGACAGCGTCCGCTACTCGCCTGCGCCAGGCCAGCCTGCGGCCGTGTATAGCCAACGGCCCGCCACCGGCGATGGCCCGCTTTGGACCAACGAGAGCCATCCGCAGACGGATGCTCAGCGATGGCTGGGCCCGTCGGTCAGTCGATGCCTTCGATGATGCGGAAGTCGCGCTCGAAGCCGTCGGGGAGGGCTACCAGCGCCTTCTGGTATGCCTCGCTCTCGTATGCCGCGACCGCCTGTTCACAGCTGTCGAACTCGATCAGAACGACGCGTTGCGTGATTCCGGCCTCGTGGGCGACGACTCGACCGCCACGGGACAGGACGCGCCCGCCCGCAGCCCGGACAGCCGGACCCGCCAGCTTGTTGTAGGCAGTCAGCCTCTCAGGGTCGGAAATGGCGGGGTAGACACTGACCCAGTACCCCTTGGCCATGGAAACCTCCCGTGTTCGGCCGGACACGTCCGACTTCGAATTGACACTCAGATCGATCGATCCCGGCGACGGGTACTGCGGTCAGTGGAATCGTCATATGCGCAGGTTAGGGCTTGATGTGCGGTCGAGGGAAAGACCGGTACGGGATAGACTCAGAACGGATCGTTATCAATCGGCAGGGAGGGCACGTGGCGCCGGATACGGTGAGCCTGCGGTACTTCCTGGTGCTGGCACAGGAGTTGAACTTCACCCGCGCGGCCGCACGGATCGGTATCGCACAGCCCGCGCTCAGCGCCCGGATGCGCCGATTGGAGGCGGAACTCGGTACGGCCCTGCTGGTCCGCAACACGCGTAGCGTCGTATTGACCACGGCCGGTGCGGCTTTGGCGGAGTCCGCGCCGCCCGCGCTGGCGGCGCTGGACCGGGCATGGGACACCGCCCGGAGCGCGGCGGCCGGTGAACTGGGCACGCTGCGCATCGGATACAGCCTCAGCGCCGGGGCCGAGACGGCACCGGCCCTGGTGGACAGGCTGATTCGCGGCAACAGCGGACTCGAGGTCGGCGCGGTCCCGATGGCGACACCGGAGATCTCCCCCGCGGTCGCCGACGGCCGCATCGATGCCGGGATCACCCGCGGTGAACAGCCTGGCCGTGGCGTGCGCCGGTTCCTGCTGCGGCGTGTGCGCGTCGGGGTCCAGCTGGCGCAGCACCATCCGCTGGCCGAACACCCGGAGATCGAGATCGCCGACGCGGCCGCGTATCCGCTGCGACTCCCGGACCGTGCGGCCAACCCCGTGATCCACGATCAGCTGTCCGCACTGTTCCGAGACACCCGACCACACCCCCGATTCCACACGCCCGCAGTCTCTTTCGACATGTCTCAGCGCGACCTGCGCGACGGGGTCACCCTCGCCCCGGCCGGAGAAGCCGCGGTTACGGCACAACCGGCCGGTCTCACCTGGCGACCACTGCGAGGCGCGTCCAGCCTGACGATCCACCTGGTCCTCCCACGCGAGCAGTCGCCGCTACACCGCCGCATCCGTGCCGTCGCCAAAACCCTGGCGCACGAGCTGCACTGGCTGCCGGACTGACGCGCAAGAGGTCAAGCGACACGGACGCCTGCGGTGGCGAGACCGAAGACCTTGCGCCCCGGCGGACTTCGCGGTGATGACGACGACGGCGGTCTTGCTGAATGTCCGACACGACCTCGCTAGCCGGCGGATCAGCATCCGATGATGGCCCTGGGTCCGGTCCGAGTCGTACACCGCGGCGACGTCCTCGCCCAGCCCGAGATCTCGGCGGATACCGCGCCTTCGCCGACGCCGAACCGGACAAGCACGGGTAACCAGCGGGAACGCCCGCCGTCAACGGCGTCCATGACGTCGGTCAATGCTTCAGGCCACCAGCAACCCGAAAGGGTGCTGTACGCGCCGAACGGAGACGGCGCGAGCGTTGCTGAGTGGGAGATGGCGCGGAAGTAGCGAAACACTCCGGAGCGCGCTTTGGCGACCGTTCGTCGGTTGTGCCAGGTCAGGGGCGTTGTCAGTGGGGGGTGGCAGCATCGGGGTATGAGCAACGACGTGTCCGCGGAAGCGGCTCCGCAGTCCATCGTCCGGCCCGACGCCGCCTATTGGGAGGCGATCGCGGCGACGTACGACGACGATCCCGACCACGGGCTGCGTGACCCCGGCGTGCGGTCGGCCTGGGACGCGCGGCTGCGGTCGTGGCTGCCGTCCGCGCCCGCCGACATCCTCGACCTCGGGTGCGGCACGGGAAGTCTGGCGCTGCTCGCCGTCGAGCAGGGGCACCGGGTCACCGGCGTCGACCGGGCGGCGGGGATGGTCGAGCGGGCGCGCGCCAAGCTGGCGGGGCGGGACGCCGCCTTCCTGGTCGGCGAGGCGGCCGAACCTCCCGTGGGGGAGCGGCGGTTCGACGTCGTGCTGGTGCGGCATGTGGTGTGGGCGCTGCCCGACCCGGCGGCCGCGCTGCGCCGGTGGGCCGGGCTGCTCGTGCCTGGTGGGCGGCTGGTGCTGGTGGAGGGGCGGTGGGGAGAGGCCGAGCCGGTCGGGCTCCGGGCCGGGGAACTCGCCGCGCTGGTACGCCCGTTGGCGGAGTTCGCGGTCCTGGAGGACCTGACCGGCGAGCCGGCGCTGTGGGGCAAGGAGGTGAGCGACGAGCGGTATGCGCTGGTCGCCGACCTGCCGCGTCGGCACACCGAAGTGGTCGATGTGCACCTCGTACTGCGCCGCGGCGAGGAGGTGCTGCTCGCCCGGCGGGCCGGTACGGGCTATGCGGACGGTCTGCTGAACGCCCCTTCGGGGCACGCCGAGGACGGTGAGGATGTCCGGGAGGCCATGATCCGGGAGGCCGCGGAGGAGCTGGGGCTGCGGCTGACGCCCGAGGACCTGACGGTCGGGCTCGTCATGCAGCACCGCGCCCCGCCGCCCGCCCGGCCCCGGATCGGCTGGTTCTTCGAGGCGGCGTACGGTGCCGGCGGCGAGCCCCGGAACCGGGAGCCGGACAAGTGCGCCGGGCTGACCTGGCACCGGCTGGACGCGCTGCCGGACGACATGGTCGCGTACTGCCGCGCCGGGCTGGAGGGGCTGCGCGCGGGGCACCGCTTCCTGCTCCATTGGCACCGCCCAGGCGACGCCGTCGCCCACGACCCGGCGGCCCCCGGCCGCGCGATCGCGCTGGACGCCACCGACGCCACCGACACGAACGCCGTGGCCCCGTGACCGCCGCGCCCGCCGGGCCGCTGCCGTCCGGCGGGGCCGTGTCCTGCCGTAGGTGACTCAGTCGTGCCCCAACTCCCTTGCGTACCGCCACTCTGCGGCGAACGGCTGATAGCCGAAGGCGTGGTTGATCGCGAGCATCGGGGCGTTGGCGGCGTCATTGCCGGTGAACGCCTCGGTGCAGCCGGCGTCGCGGGCGCGGTGCAGCGAGGCGGTCTTGGCCAGCCGTGCCAGGCCCCGTCCGCGGAAGGCGCGGCGGGTGCCGGTCATGGCCGAGGTGTAGCGGCCCAGGCCGTCGGTCGCGGCCAGGCTGTAGGCGGCCACTTCGCCGTCGACGGTGACGACCGAGGTGAGGTCCAGGTCGATCAGGGGGTGTTCCCAGGTGCGCACCAGCCAGTCCTCGTACGTCATGGCGTCGGCCGCGACATCGCCCGGTTCGTCGGCGCTCACCTCCACGTCCGCCGCGTGGAGCGGGCGCGGGTCGGCGTCCAGGTCCGCGCCGGTCCGCAGCCGGACGCCGGGCGGCAGCGGAGAGGGCAGCGGCGGCAGGGCGGCCGCCGCGAGATCGAGCCGGAGGAAGCGGGCCGGGCGGGTGCGGCGATAGCCGCGGCTCTCGGCGAAGGCGTGCGGTCCGGGTGCGTCGACCGCCCAGGCGAAGAGCTGGGTGGCGCCGGCCGCGGAGAGATGCTCCTCGGCCGACGTCAGCAGGGCGTGCCCGATGCCCCGGCCGCAGTGGTCGGGATGCACGTGCAGGGCGGCCGCGGCCCGGCCCGGCACGCTGCTGTCGTGCAGCAGCGTGGCGTGGACCGCGCCGACGATCCTGCCGTCCAGCTCGGCGACGCTCAGCCGCAGGGACTGCGCGGGGGCGGCGTGGGCCACCTCGTAGGCGATGCTCTGCGGGGTGGCGATGCGATGCGGCACGGAGAGCCGGCGCAGGTCGGCGACGGCCTTGGCGTCGGCGGGGCGGAAGTCGCGCACGGTAAGCGTCATGCCGCCGGACGGTACGCGCCGCCCCTCCGTTTTGCCGCTCCTTTTCCGGCGGCCGAGGCGCCGTTTGCCTCCGCTTTTGCGTACCGCGAGAAGTCTTCAACACCCCCTGGTCGATGAAGACCTTCGACGGCCGGGAGAAGTCGCTGCTGCGCGCCGCCACCCGCGACGTGCTGCCCGATCCGGTGGCCGACCGCGTCAGGAGCCCCTACCCCAGCCCCCAGGCGAACGACTGCTCTGACTCCTCGGCGCGGGCCACGTACCGGCCCTGGGCGAGACTCCCGGGGCCGGTCCCGCGCCCGGCCGGGCCGGTCACCTCCCGGCGCGGCCGGCGCTCCTGACGCACAATGGGTGCGACAAAACATGCGCACCGACGGGTACGGGCACCACGGCGCCTCCCGGTCTCCCCGGGGGCGCGGCCCCGCGCCCGCCCGCACCGCCACCAGCACCAGGAGCGCCCCGTGTCCCCGCAGGCCCCGACCCTGACCCTCACCATCGACCCGGCCTCCGCCGTCGCGCCGTTCGAGCAGGTACGCACCCAGATCGCGGATTGTGCCAGGGACGGCTCGCTCCCGGTCGGCTACAAACTCCCCACCGTCCGCGGGCTGGCCGAGGAGCTCGGCCTGGCCGCCAACACCGTCGCCAAGGCGTACCGCGCCCTGGAGACCGACGGTGTGATCGAGACCCGCGGCCGCAACGGCAGCTTCATCGCGGCGGCCGGCGAGGCCGCGGACAAGGAGGCCGCCGCAGCCGCCGAGAGCTACGCCCGCCGCGCCCAGCGTCTCGGCCTGGACCACCGTGCCGCCCTCGCCGCCGTCGAGAACGCCCTGCGCGCGACGTACGGCGCCGACGCCTGAAAGGATCACGGGGAAGCCGGATGCTCCGGATGCACCGGGAGCACCGGGAGCACCGGAAGCACCGGAAGCACCGGGAGCACCGGAAGCACCGATAACGCCCGGAGCACCCGGAGCACCAGAACCGTCAGGACCATCAGGAACACCAGGGCCGTAGGGGCCACCACCGGAAGGAACCCGCACCGCATGACCGACGGCAAGCAGGCCCTCGTCCGCCGCCCCGGCCCCCGCCTGGCCGAGGGCCTGGTCACCCACATCGACCGGCGCCCGGTCGACCCCGCACTGGCCCTGCGCCAGTGGGAGTCCTACGTACAGGTGCTCCGCGACCACGGCTGGCGGATCACCGAGGTCGCCCCCGCCGACGACTGCCCCGACGCGGTCTTCGTCGAGGACACCATGGTCATGTTCCGCAACGTCGCCCTGCTCGCCCGGCCGGGCGCCGACCAGCGCAGGCCCGAGATCGCGGACGCCCGCGCGGCCGTCGAGGCGCTCGGCTGCTCGGTCAACGAGATCCGGTCGCCCGGCACGCTCGACGGCGGCGACATCCTCAAGATCGGCGACACCGTCTACGTCGGCCGCGGCGGCCGCACCAACGCCGACGGCGTACGCCAACTCCGGTCCGCCTTCGAGCCGTTGGGCGCCCGTGTGGTCGCGGTGCCGGTCTCCCGGGTACTGCACCTGAAGTCCGCGGTGACCGCGCTCCCCGACGGCACCGTCATCGGCTACCCGCCCCTGGTCGACGACCCCGCCGCCTTCCCCCGCTTCCTGCCCGTCCCCGAGGAGTCCGGCGCCCACGTGGTGCTGCTCGGCGGCGGCCGACTGCTGATGGCGGCCGGCGCGCCCAGGAGCGCCGAACTCTTCGCCGACCTCGGCTACGAGCCGGTCGTGGTGGACATCAGCGAGTTCGAGAAGCTGGAGGGCTGCGTCACCTGTCTGTCCGTACGGCTGCGCGCGCTGTATGCGTAACGGGCGCCAGGCGCACCCGCGCCGGCCTCGCCCCACCTGACACGGCCACCCCGGGCGGCCGGGTGCGGCGTCTCGTGTGCCTCTCCCGGTCGCGCGCCCGCCCGCGCCTATCGTGACGCCATGAGCAACCTCGATCTGAGACCTTCGCCCAGCCTGTGCGGCGGCAACGGCCGCACCGGCCCGGTCCGTGACGTCCAGCCCGGCAAGCAGGTCCCGCTCGGCGAGAGCACCGTCGTCCGCAGACTGCTGCCCAACCTGGGCCGCCGGATGGTCGGCGCCTGGTGCTTCGTCGACCACTACGGCCCCGACGACATCGCCGACCAGCCCGGGATGCAGGTGCCGCCGCATCCGCACATGGGGCTGCAGACCGTCAGCTGGCTGCGCGAGGGCGAGGTGCTGCACCGCGACAGCCTCGGCAGCCTGCAGACCGTACGGCCGCGGGAGCTGGGACTGATGACCTCCGGCCGGGCCATCGCCCACTCCGAGGAGTCCCCGTACGGGCACGGCCCGATGCTGCACGGCGCCCAGCTCTGGGTCGCGCTGCCCGGCGAACACCGCGACACCGCACCGCATTTCGAGCACCACGCAGAGCTCCCGGTGATCACCGGAGGCCGCGGCCTCACCGCCACCGTCATCCTCGGCGAACTGGCCGGCGCCACCTCGCCCGGCACCACCTACTCGCCCCTGGTCGGCGCCGACCTCGCACTCACCGACGGCACCGACACCCGCCTGCCCCTCGACCCCGACTTCGAGTACGCGGCCCTGACCATTTCCGGCCAGACCGAGGTCGACGGTGTCCGCCTGGCCCCCGGCGCCCTCCTCTACCTGGGCTGCGGCCGCACCGAACTGCCCCTGCGCGCCCACTCCGACAGCAGCCTGATGCTCCTAGGCGGCGAGCCGTTCGAGGAGAAGATCGTGATGTGGTGGAACTTCGTCGGGCGCTCGCACGAGGACATCGAGGAGGCCCGCGCGGCCTGGACGGACGGCACCCGCTTCGGCGCCGTCCACGGCTACGACGGCGCCCGTCTCCTCGCCCCTGAACTCCCGCCCGGCCCCCTCAAACCCCGCGGCCGGGTCCGCTGACCCGGGCCGAGAGGGCCCCGGCGCCTCCCCGGCGACCGTCGTCGTGACGTACGGGCCTACCAGGCGGGGCGGATGGGGCCGCGGGGGGCGAGCCGGGTCAGGTCGGTGACGAGGCTTGTGAAGCGCTCCTCGCCGAGGGCCTCCCGCCAGGGTGCCACCGCGGCCCGGGCGGCCTCGTCGGCGGCGCGGGTGGCGGCCCGGCCCTGCTCGGTCAGTTCCAGGAGCCGGGCGCGGGCGTCGTGCGGGTGCGGGCGACGCAGCACGTATCCCTTGCCGACCAGTTCCGTGACCAGCTGCGCGGCGGCCTGCTTGGTCACGCCCAGGTGTTCGGCCAGGTCGGCCGTGGTGGCGTCGCCACCGGAGATGCGGGCGAAGGCGAAGCCGTGCACGGGGCGCAGGTCCGCGAACCCGCGCTGGGACACGCGGGCGTGAATGTCCTGCACCAGCTGCCCGGAGAGTGCCAGCAGGAGCGTGGAGAAGGTCAGGGCGTCGTCCATGGCTTGACTATAGCTAGACAAGTTGCTTGTCTATATGGGCAAGCTACTTGTCCATATGATCCAGGTGGAGGCCCGCATGCCGTTCATTCGCAGCGACGAGGCCGTGGTGTACGACATCCACGGCGCCCACTTCACGTCCTACGTCAGCGCGTCCACCGGCAGCCGGGACCTCGCGGCCTGGCGGGGCGAGATACCGGCCGGGACGGTGGCGCCGGTGCACACGATCAGCCACGAGGAGGTGTTCTACGTCCTGTCCGGCCGGCTGCGGCTCACCATCGACGGTGAGACCGCGGAACTCGGCGCCGGCGACGCGGCGGTGGCCCCCGCGGGGGCCACCCTGGGGGTGACCAACCGGACCGACGAGCCCGCGCGGATGTGGGTCACGACCCGCCTCGGCCTCAGCGCCGAGCTGGCCAACGGCGAAACCCTCACGCCGCCCTGGGCCAACTGAGCCGTGGCGTCGCGGGGCGGCGCCGTCAGCCGTCGAGGATGGTTTCCAGCGCCGCGAGGAGCAGCTTGGGGGTCTCGACCTGGGGAAGGCTTCCGGTCCCGGCGTGCGGTACGAACCGCACGCCGGGATCACATGCACCGCGTCGTCGGATGAGGGCGGGCGCGGAGTGCGCCTTGCGACAGGGGCGCCCTCGTGCGTCAGTCCCCGCCGACCCGTGCCCCGGCGGCTCGCGCCCGTGCCCGGGCCTCGGGGCTGACGCCGCGTTTGCGGGGTGACATCCGGGAGTCCGTCGCCTCCCGTTGGGCGACCAGTACGAGGTGGCGCGGACCGGGAGTCGCCACGACGCCCAGGTATCGGGGGTCGCCGGCGAACCACGCGGCGGTGACCTTCCCGGACTTCACGGCGCGCACCCAGAAATGCTGACCGGTACCGATCATGCCCCCGTACCCGAGGCTCACGGACTTCTCGGGCCGCTCCGGGTTCGGGACGACGAACTGGGTGCTGCCGTTCTTCTTCGACCTGACCTCGGTGAGGTCCAGCTGCCAAGGGTAGACACGCAGCACTCTTCGCGTTCCCGCCAGGGAGGCGACCGCGACGATCGCGAGCAGCGCGTACCACAGGCCGACGCACAGGACCGGCAGCCACAGCACCAGCAGCCACGCCGGCGTCATGACGACGGCGAACAGCCATGCCGGAAAGGCCACGAGCGAGGCCAGCAGTGCGGCGCACCGAAACATCGCGGTACGGCGCCATGCCTGGCGCGTGGCGGGGTCCTCCCAGGCCGTCTTGTACTGCACTGGCTACGTCACCTCTGTTCTCGCAGGTCTCTGCTCAGCCGAATACATCTCGCGCGGCGGCGACTTCCCGAGCCTCCGGCACCTGCTCGCGCAGCTGCGGCGGCAGAGGGTTGTCGAAGCTCACCATGCGGGTGATGCCGTGAAACATGTCACGGTAATTCTCGTGGTCGGAGGCCGCTGTCGTGCTCAACGCAAGCACTGCGACCCGGCGGCCGTCGGGGTGCGGGAGATAGCCCGTCAACTGGAAGACCTTCTGGCCTTCCCGCTCACCCAGACTCTCCACCACAGCAGCCGGACCGCACGGTAGGTCCACCAATTCGGCATCGCGCGCTTCCGCCGAAGCAAGAGCGGCCTTCGCTGCCGCGAGTTTCGGCGGGGCCCAGGGCACCTCTTCCCACTTGATAAGGAAAACGGAGTGCAGAACATCGCCCGACTCGTCCTGGTGCATACCCATGGAGAGGTGGACGGCGCCGGCCCCTGCGAGCAGACGGCCCACGGCCTGCGCTTCGTCCATGTTGGAGCGGAACGACTCGTACTGCTCCTGCGGTACCAGTTCGGTGAGTAGCTCCAGTCCACCCCTCGCCGCCGCGTCGGGCGGGGACTCCAGTGGCACTTCCACGAATCCGGGCGGTACGGCGAACCAGATGTCGCATTCGGCGCTCATCGCAGATTCGGTGACGGCGAACCCGTCCATGATTTCGTCAGTGGCGGACATTGAACAATACCTTCAGGGTCTTGAGCGCGGCGGATCCGTTGCCGGCGCCGTCGAAGCTGCCGGCGCGGGCGCCGTCCATGCCGGTGCCCACATTGTTTACGGTGTCGTTGTCCAGCGTGTCGATCAGGTCCTTGGCCGTACCGTACGTGCCGGTGGCTGCACCGGCACCCGCGACTCCGAGGTCGATCATCTGCCCGGCCCGCTCGGGGTTGGCGGCGCCTTTGACCATCCAAGCGGTCAGGGGGTTCTCAGCCCCGGCGATCCGATTCGCGGCGAGCCATGTCTTGCTGCCGGCGCTCGCCAGGTGATCGGTAAGGGACAGGGCCTCGCTTGCCGCCCCGGCTGAGCGGACCGCTCCGTTGACGCCGCGTGCCACGGCGCCGACTCCTGGCACCATCCCCAGTGTGTCTCCCGCCACCCCCACCGCGTTGCTCCAGAAGTCAGCATCGAACTCGCCCTTGGTGAACCCGTCCTTGAGCGAGGCACGGACGGCGGGGTCCGACAGGCGAGTGGCAAGAGTGGCTGCACTCGCTGCCGCGGCTACCAGAAGGAAGGCCACGCCGACGGGGCCACTCAGGATCAACGCGAGGAGACCGGCGATCGCGGCCACTGTGCCCAGCACGTCTGTGAGGTTGTCGTCCAACCAGTCCATGGCCTTGCCGAACCAGCCGGGCTCCTCCGGTGCCAGCTTGTCCGTCGCGTCCCGGATCAGGGTGGCTTTCTTGCCCGCCGTGGACGAGTGCTCAGCCTCCAGATCGTGAGCGCGCCGTTTGATCGACGAAAGGTGTTCCTGCGCGTCGGTGACGGCGTCCCGCGCATCGTTGAGGGAAGTGGTGGCCTTGTCCAGTCGGGCCTGTGCGTTCTGCAGCGACGCTTCGTCGTCGAACGTCTGGTGTGCGAGCTGCAGGTCCGGGTTGCTACTGGCGTTCTTCTCCCGGCCCTGGGCCGCGTCGAGCTTGTCCTGCGCGGCTTTCGCCTCGTCGTCCAGCTTCTTCGCATCGCTCTGGTAGCCGTGCAGTGCGCGGTTCCAACCGTCCAGAGCAGTTGCAGCCTTCAGCAGGGAGGTGTGCGCCTTCTTCAGATTGTCCGGAAGGGCGCCGTCCAGCTCCTCACGGAAGGCAACGGCCGCGTCACCCTCCCAAGAGGCACCGGACTGCAACTGTTGCACCAGCCGGTGCGCCTTTGCCAGGGTTTCCGCTGAGGACGTCAGCTTCGACTTCAGGGCAGCGACGGCGGTCGCGTTTCCGGGGACGGGGTTGAAGCCCAGATGAGGGTATGGCTGTGTCACTTCGATCCCGCCTTGCCAGCGGCCTTTTTGAACGCCTCTTCCAGGGCCTGCTCGACCTCTTCGTAGTTGTCCTTGGTCTTGCCCACGGCTTCAGTCAGCTTCTTGGTCTGCTCGGCAATCTGCTCGGAGCCGTACTTCCAGTGTTCCTGGAAATCGTTGCAGGCGTCGTCCAGCTCCTCCGTGCCCATGCGGTCCGATGTCGTCTGGTTCATGAGCTTGCGCACGTCGTCGAGCGAGTCGTGGGCTTTTTTGAGTGTTCTCATGAAGTCGCCCAGTTCCCCGGTGTCGACCGAAAACTTCTCTCCCACGTGATCCCCCTAGACCTGGATCTGGCATCTTGACGCGCCGCGCAGCTGCCCACGCGTCCGAAGACCCTACATGGGTTGACGGTGACGCCAACTCCACCTGAGGCCGCTGGTGGCTCCCGCTGACGAGGCCCGCTACCAGGGCATGCGGGACGTTGCTGATGACCGCACTTCAGTTGATCGTTGGAGGCCACGGCAATGAAGGTGCGTGGCGGACGAGGCTTATGAGGACGGAACGGGAAGTCTCATCGCCGTCACCGTTCCCCCTAAGGGCCCGCGGTTTCCGCCACCCTGAGCGGCAGTGACTTGAGGCCGTTGATGAAGTTGGAGACCAGGTGGCGGGGTGGGGCGGCGAGGGTGAGGGTGGGGAGGAGGGGGCAGAGCTCCGCGTAGAGGAGGCGGAGTTGGAGGCGGGCGAGGTGGGCGCCCAGGCAGACGTGCGGGCCGTCGCCGAACGAGACGTGCGGGTTCGGGGCGCGGGTCAGATCGAGGCGGTGCGGGTCGGTGAAGACCCGCTCGTCGTGGTTGGCCGAGCCGTGGAAGACGACGACCTTGTCGCCGGCGCGGATCCGGCGGCCGCCGAGTTCGGTGTCGTGGACGGCGGTGCGGCGGAAGCTGAGGACCGGCGGATGCCGGCGCAGCAGCTCTTCCAGGGCGGTCGCCGGGTCCGCCCGGCCGGTGCGCAGCTCGCGGTAGGCGTCCGGCTGCCCGGCGAGCGCCAGTACGCCGCCGGGGGCCGCGCTGCGTACGGTGTCGTTGCCGGCGACGGTCAGCAGGAAGAAGAACATCTCCAGCTCGGGCGGGGTCAGTTCGGGGTCCGCCGCGAGGACGGTCATGACGTCGTCGGCCGGGTGGCGGCGCTTGTGGGCGGCCAGGTCGCGGGCGAAGGCGAACATGTCCCGCAGCATCGCGGGGGAGCGGGGGTTGGCGGGGCGGCCGTCCGGGCCGGCCGCGGGCGGGCCCGCCTCGTCCGGGTCCTGGTAGCCGATGACCCGGCGGGTCCAGTCCAGCAGCAGCCCGCGTTCGCCGGGCGGCACCCCCAGCAGGTCGGCGAGGTTGAGCAGCGCGAAGTCGTCCGTGACGTCGGTGACGAGGTCGCACACGCCGGTGGTGGCGCGTGCCGTGCCGACCGCGGTCCGGAGGAGGTCGCGGGCGCGGGCGCGGAGGGTGGCGGCGAACCGGTCGATGCGGCCGCGGGTGAAGGCGCGGCTGACCAGGCGGCGCAGCCTCAGGTGGTCGGGCGGGTCCTGGTTGAGCATCATGCCGCGCAGGAACGGCAGGTCGGCGGGGTCGGGGTCGCGGATCTGGGTGGCGCCCAGCCGGGACGAGAAGGCGCGGGCGTCCTTCAGGACCCGTACGACGTCGTGGTGCCGGGTGACCGCCCAGAAGCCGGGGCCGGCGGGCCAGCCCAGCACCTCGGGCTCCTCCTGCCAGGCCACCGGGTGGTGGTCGCGCAGGAGCCGGTAGGCGGCGTGCGGCAGGCCGTTCGCGTAGCCGCGGGGGTCGAAGACGTCGGGAACGACGGCGCCTTCCGGCACGTCGGGTGCGGGCCGGGTCATCGCGCCGCGGGCCGGTCGTTCCGGGCGTCGCTCCCCTCACCGCGGGGGCCGTCGTCCCGGCCGTCGCCGTCGGACCCGCCGTCGTCGGCGCGCAGGAAGTCCTCCACCGCCCGGATCAGTTCCAGGGGCGACTCGTCCATGGCGTAGTGCCCGGCCGACGGCAGTTCGACCAGCTCGCTGTCGGCGTACCACCGCAGCCAGGTCTGACGCATCAGCTCGGCGGACAGCGCGGGGTCCAGCGCCCCGGTCACCGCCAGCGCCGGCACCGCCGCGCCCTCGATCTGCGCGGCGAAGCCCTCGGTGGCCCAGGAGTCCAGCCACGCCCGGAACGCCTTGGGGTCGCTGCGCTCCAGGGACCGGCGCACCATCCGGTCCAGCCAGGCGGCGGGGCGCCGCCCGCCGGTGGTGACGTCGATGATGGTCCGTCGGCTGTCCGGGGTGTGCGCCGCGGAGGAGAACAGCTCCCACTGCTCCGGCGGCAGCGGCAGCCCGGAGGCGGGCACCGGGGAGACGCCGACGAGCCGGCGCACCCGGTGCGGTGCCGCGGCCAGCACCCGCTGGGCGACGCTGCCGCCCATCGAGTGGCCGACCACCGAGAAGCGGTCCCAGCCCAGCCGGTCGGCGAGCGCCAGCACGTCGTCCGCCCCCTCGGCCGTGGTGTAGGCGCCGGGGGCGTCCTTGGCCTCGCCGTAGCCCCGCAGGTCGACCAGCGCGTACGCGAACGCGTCCCGGTCGAGGTCGGGCAGGACCGGGTCGAAGGCCGACCGGTCGGCGAACCAGCCGTGCACCGCCACGACCTTGTGCGGTCCCGTGCCGTGCAGGGCATGAGGCAGGACGAAGGAAGCCACGCGCGCTCCAGAGGTGTCGGGGGTCCGGGCGGGCCGTGCATGTCAGGGGGCCGGTCGCCGGCCGGCGGCGGTCACCTGCGACCACAGTGGCGGTAACCTCCCTGCCCCGCAAGGGCGTCCGGGCGTACGGGGGCGGGGCCGGTAGCGCGCCCCGGGAAGCGGGCAGGGATCGGGGACATGACCGTCCTCCTGGGAACCTCCGGCTGGCAGTACAAGGACTGGCGCGGCGTCCTCTACCCGCAGGGCTGCCCGCAGCGCCAATGGCTGGAGGAGTACGCGCGCCACTTCGCGACCGTGGAGAGCAACGCCGCCTTCTACCGGCTGCCCGAGGAGAAGACCTTCGCCGACTGGCGGGAGCGCACCCCCGGCGGGTTCGTGATGGCGGTCAAGGCCAGCCGCTATCTGACGCACATCAAGCGGCTGCGCGAGCCGGAGGAGCCGGTGCGGCGGCTGATGACGCGCGCCGCGGCGCTCGGCCCGCGCCTCGGACCGGTGCTGCTCCAGCTGCCGCCCACCCTGCGGTGCGACACCGGACTGCTGGACGACTGCCTGGCCTGCTTCCCCGCCGGCACCCGGGTGGCCGTCGAGCCCCGCCACGACTCCTGGTGGACGCAGCAGGTCCGTTCGGTGCTGGAGCGGCACCGCGCCGCGCTGTGCTGGGCGGACCGCGGGTCCCGGCCGGTGACGCCCCTCTGGCGGACCGCCGACTGGGGGTATCTGCGGTTCCACGAGGGGCGCGCCCGGCCCTGGCCGCGCTACGGCGCCCAGGCGCTCACCACCTGGGTGCGGCGGATCGCCGACACCTGGCCCGACCGGGCCGACGTCCACGTGTACTTCAACAACGACC
The DNA here is from genome assembly GCF_000717345.1 of Streptomyces lydicus. Lineage (GTDB taxonomy): Bacteria > Actinomycetota > Actinomycetes > Streptomycetales > Streptomycetaceae > Streptomyces > Streptomyces lydicus. Next base: position 109,448 of record NZ_JNZA01000010.1, read on the forward strand.
CGGGCGGGGCGGCCGTCCTCGACGCCGTCCGCTTCGCCCGCGCCACCGCGGCCGCCGGCCGCTCCGTGAGCCGTACGCCGTCCGGGCGTGCCTCCGCCGCCTGACCACCCCGCGGGGATATATCTGCGCTCGTACCGCGGGGCGAGCGAACGAGGTGAGGCACGGATGATCCGCAGACGGGTGGTGGTCTCCGGGAACGTGCAGGGCGTGTTCTTCCGCGACACCTGCCGGCGCATGGCGAACGGGCTCGGGGTGGCCGGCTGGGTGCGCAACCTCCCGGACGGGACGGTGGAGGCCGTTTTCGAGGGGGAGCCGGAGGCGGTGCAGCGGATGGTGGAGTGGGCCCACGAGGGCCCACCGATGGCGAGCGTCGACGCGGTCTCGGTCCACGAGGAGGAACCCGAGGGCCTGCGGGGCTTCGAAACCCTGTAGACGCCGGGGGAGTCCTGGTGACCGGCCCGGAGATCACCGTCTACAAGTGCCCGCGGCCCGTGGAGTTCGTCGACGCGTTCCCGCTCGGCCCCAGTGGCAAGGTCCTCAAGCGGGAACTGGCCGCCACCTACGCCCCGCGCCGCACCGCGCCCTCGGACCGCCCCTAGCGTCCCCGCGATCGGTGCCGCCGGGGTGGCGGCACCGCGTCACAGGTACAGCCCCGCGTCGGCCCCCGAGTCCTGGGGCGGGACCGACGCGGGGCCGGTGCCGCGGCGGAGCGCGTAGAGCTCGGCCAGGGAGGCGCCGTCCCGGCCGATGCCGCGGTCGGTGCCGAGCCAGCCGGCCGCCTCGGCCCGGGTCAGTGGGCCCACCTCGATCCGGGCCAGACAGCGGCCGGGCCGGATCACCGCCGGGTGCATCCGCTCCAGGTCCTCGTTGGTGGTCACCCCGACCAGTACGTTGCGGCCCTGGCCCAGCAGTCCGTCGGTGAGGTTGAGCAGCCGCGACAGGGCCTGGCCCGCGGCGTGCTTGGCCTCGCCGCGGATCAGTTCGTCGCAGTCCTCCAGGAGCAGCAGCCGCCAGCGGCCCTTGCCGGTGCTGTCGTCCTCCCCGATGGCGATGTCCATGAGGTAGCCGACGTCGTTGAACAGCCGCTCCGGGTCCAGTACGCAGTCCACCTGGCACCAGTCGCGCCACGAGCGGGCGAGGGTGCGCAGCGCGGAGGTCTTGCCCGTACCGGGCGGGCCGTGCAGCAACAGCAGCCGGCCGGAGATCTCCTCGGGCGCCACCTTCATCAGCCGGTCCATCGCCTCGGCGACCGGCGCGGTGTAGTTGGGCCGGATCTCCTCCCAGGTCCCGGCCGAGATCTGCCGGGAGGTGCGGTGCGGGCCGCGGCGCGGCGAGAAGTACCAGAAGCCCATCGGGACGTTCTCCGGCTGCGGCGCCGGCTCGTCCTCCGCGCCGTCCGCGGCCTGCCCCAGGACGTTCTCGGCCAGCTCGTCGGTGACGGCGGTGACCGACACGTCGGCGCCGCGGTTCCAGCGGGACACCAGCAGCGTGTAGCCGTCGCCCTCGGCGAGGGTGGCGCTGCGGTCCTCGTCCCGCGCCGAGCGCAGGATCCGCGCGCCCGGCGGCAGCAGCGTCAGCCCGGACCGCACCCGGTCCACCGACCGGCTGCGGGAGTACGGCTGCTCGCCCTTGGTGAACCGTCCCAGGAAGAGCGCATCGATGACGTCGGACGGCGAATCACTGTCGTCCATGGTCAGACGGAGCGGAAGGGATTCCTCCGCGGCGGACGGCGGGACGTGGTCGGCACACATGCCGCCATGATCCGGCACCCGTCCCGCCCCGTACACGGAATTTCCCGGTGATTTCCCCGTGCGGAGCAGCAGCCGTTTACCCGGAAACCGGGTGTACCGGCCGGTTGGCTCGCTAATCTCCCTTTGTGAGACGTCATGGTGGGGAACGTCGGAGTACCGCCCTGGTGATCGCGGCCGGTGCGACCGCGCTGGCGTTGCTGCTGGTCACCCTGGTGATGTGCGCGGGACCGGGCGGCCGGGACCGGGACCGGGACGCGAAGGGCGTCGCGCCCCCGCACCCCACCGGTCCGGCCGTGGGCTGGGGGTTCACCCACACCCAGTTCAGCGCGGACCGCGGGGCCGACGGGGCCACCGAGCGGGCCACCCGGCTGCTGGCCGGCAGCCCCGTGCCGCAGAACCAGCACATCATGGGCTGGGGCGCCCGGAACCCCGAGCCGAGCCCCGGCCGCTACGACTTCGCCGACCTGGACCGCCGGCTCGCGCTGATCCGTCGCACCGGCGGCACGCCCGTCGTCACCCTGTGCTGCGCGCCGGACTGGATGAAGGGCGGCCGGGCCGGCAGCACCGACTGGAGCGCCCTGGAGAAGGCCCCCGACCCGGCGCACTACGCGGACTTCGCGGCCCTCGCGGGAAAGATCGCCCGACGCTACCCGGACGTACGCCACTTCGTCGTCTGGAACGAGTTCAAGGGGTTCTTCGACGACGCGAAGGGCCGCTGGGACAGCGAGGGCTACACCCGGCTCTACAACCTGACCTACCGCGCGCTGAAGAAGGTCAACGACGCCGTCCAGGTCGGCGGCCCCTATCTGGTGATGGACAGCTACCTGCCCGGCGACGACACGCATGCCTCCCGCGTCACGGGCCCCTGGGGCAGCCTCGACCAGCGCACCGTCGACGCCCTGACGTACTGGAACCGGCACAAGGCCGGTGCGGACTTCCTGGTCGTCGACGGCTCCAGCTACAGCAAGGACGACCGGTACGCCCCGGACGAGTTCACCGCCGCCCGCAAGTTCGCCGACGTGGGCCGGTGGCTGCGCCGGGAGACCGGACTGCCGCTGTGGTGGGCGGAGTGGTACGTCGAGGTCGCCGCCGGCGGCGCGCGGGGCCGGGCACCGGCCTGGAGCGAGCGCAAACGCGTCGCCGCGCACGCCGCCGCGCTGATCGAGATGGCGGCGGGCGGCGCCACCAGCGGCTTCTACTGGAACCCGGAGGACGAGGGCGGGTCCGGGAACTGCCCGGGGTGCCTGTGGAGCAGCACCGAGCGGGACGACGGCGGGCGCGAACTGCCGATGTTCACGCTGCTGTCGCGGTTCTCCCGGGCCTTCCCGCCCACGGCCCGGCCCCGCGCGTTCGACACCGGACGCGCCACGGTGCCGGGGCTGGCGGACGACCGCAGCGCGCTGGTCGTGAACACCTCGGACCGCGCCGGCACCGCGACGGTGGACGGCCGGCAGCTCACCCTCGCCGGGTACGAGGTCCGGTGGGTCGACCGCTCCTGACGCGGCACGGGAGCGGCCCCGGGCCTCACGACAGCGTCAGGAAGCGCTGCACGAGTGAGGCCACGAACACCAGCAGCAGCGGCACCGCGAACCAGAACAGGCCCTGGGTCCAGTGCGCCCGGCGCGGGCCCGGCGCCATCGCGACCCGCAGCACCTCACGGGCCGTCAGCACCGCGATCAGCGCGAGCAGGGCCAGCCCCCCGAGCACCGACCACGGTGTCCAGGTCACCTTCGGGCCCGCCGGGCCGGGCCGGGGCAGCGGCACCTCGCCCGCCGGCCGCCGCCCGACCTCGTAGACCGCCGCGTGCTCGTTGGACAGCACCCGCCGCAGCTCGGGGCGCCGGTCCAGGGCGGTGCGCAGCCGCGCCTCCCACCCCGCCGGGTAGCCCGAGTCCAGCCGCAGCGCCTCCGCCTGGCCGTGGTTGACGACGAGGTACGACTGCGGTCCGGCGTCCCGCAGCGCGGTGACGAGCGGACCGACCCCGGCCGGGTCCCGGGGCGCCAGGGTCGGGGCGTACTGCACCCGCTCCATGTCCCGGGCGCCCCAGGGCATCGCCGGGGTGACGCTGTTGACGGGGTCGTTGCTCAGCCACAGCAGCCGGGCCGTCGGCCGGTCGTGGGCGTAGACGTAGTTCATCGCGGCGACCTCGCCGGGCCTGATCCGCTCGAACGGCTCGTTGCCCCAGCGGGCGACGAGGAAGCCGACGGCCAGCACCAGCCCGGTCAGCAGCGCGGCGAGCGGCCCCAGCGCCCGCCGGGCGGCACCGGTACCCGGCCGGGCGGCGCCGGGAACGCGCGGGAACAGCGCCAGCGCCGCCAGCACACAGGCGCCGGGCAGCGCGAACAGGAAGACCCGCAGGGCCATTTCGCCGCCGTAGGACTGCATCCCGAAGGCCAGGAACGGGACGAAGGTCAGCACCGGCAGGGAGCGTTCGGCGAAGCCGGCCGCACGGCGGCGCAGCACCCCCCAGCAGGCGAGCGTCAGCACCCCGCCGGCCAGCGCCACCCGGGCGTACAGGACGACCTTGTGGGTGGCGTCGCCGCCGCCGATCCGGTCCGTCACCGACGAGGAGACGTTGCCGCCGATGCCGCCGAGCCCGCCGAACAGTTCGTCGAAGTGACCCGACCAGTACGGCTCGGCCAGGAACCCCACCCACGCGGCGACCAGCACGGCCAGCAGCAGCGGCAGTCCGCGCAGGGTGCAGCGGCGGACCAGCACCAGGGCGGTGAGCACCCCGAGCATCACGAACGGGGTCAGCTGATGGCCCGCCACCGACGCCGCGAACAGCGCGATCAGCGTGGTGAGCAGGACCGTGCGCCGGTCCCGGCCCGCCGGGGGCGGCTCCGCCTCGCCCGGCCGCAGCCGCCCGGTGTGCGGCCGGGCCCCGCGGAACCACACCAGCAGGATCGCCACGAAGACGAGGTACAGCAGGTAGGTGAACCCCTGCGGGGAGAAGTAGTCCTGGCCGACCCAGCCGCACAGCGCGAACAGCCAGGCCGCGCACCACTTCGCCCGCCGGCTCGCCCGTACCGCCTTCAGCAGCAGGAACAGCGGTGCCAGATACAGGAGTTGCAGGGTGAGCGGCCACCAGCGCAGCACCTCGGTGAAGTCGGTGACGCCGCACGCCCCGGCGAGGAACCGCACCCCGGCGAAGAAGCCGGGCCAGCTCCAGCGCGCGTCCAGGTCCGGTACCGCCGTGCCGGTGCGGCCCAGGTAGTCCAGGAAGCCCAGGTGCTGCCAGGCCGTCGGGAAGCGCGGCTCGCTCTCCAGCACGGCCGGCAGCGCGTGCAGCGCCACCACCGTCATCAGCAGCACCGCGGCAGGCAGCGCCCGCCGCGCCCCGGGCAGCGACAGCGCCCAGGCGAACGCGGCCACCAGCACGACCACGCCGGCCAGGGTGGCGGCGGGCAGCACCGAGATCAGCCCCAGCCCGTTCATCCGGTCCAGGTCGGCGTCGCCCATGCCGCGCAACGGAAGCCAGAACAGGGCGAGTCCGGCGGCCAGCAGCGCCCAGCCGGCCAGCGCCCGGTGCCGGCCGCGGCGCCGTCGCGTCCCCGGCGGGCGGGGGCCCCGGCGGGGCCGGGCCGCCGCCGGTGGCCCGGCCTCCCGGGGCGCGGCCCGCCCGTACGTGCCGGCGCCGTCCCCGAGGTCCCCGTAGACCGCCAGGTCCGCCAGGTCGCCGTCCGGGGCGAGCCCGTCGGACGGGGCCCGGGTGAGGGGGGCCGTCGCCACCTGCCCGCGCAGCACCCGGCGCAGCCGTACGGTCGCGAGGGCGACGATCACCGCCAGGCTGGCGGTCTCGGCGACGCCGGCGCCGGCGAGCCCCATCCGCGGCAGCAGCACCAGCGTCAGCCCGAGCACCAGCACGCACAACAGGCCCTGCAGCGCGGCCAGTCCGGCCGTCCGGCTCTGGGCCCGCAACACCGCGAAGTGCACCTCCATCACCACCCGGAGCGCGGCGCCCACCGCCAGCCAGCGCAGCAGCGGCGTCGCCGCCTGCGCGTACCCGGCGCCGAAGACGTCCAGCAGATACGGGGCGAAGAGGAACAGCGCGAGGCAGACCGGCAGCATGATGCGGGCCATCCGCCGCAGCGCCGCCCGGGTGTGGTGGGCCAGCTGCGCCGGGTCGTGCGCGCCCTCGACGGTCAGCGACGAACCCATGTTGAGGGCCAGCAGATTGACCGTGCCGCCGATGGTGGTGGTGACGTAGAAGTACGCGTTGTCCGTCGCGCTGACCTGCGAGGCCACCAGCACGGGGACGAGATGGACCACGGCCAGGGAGAACAGCGAGCCGGTGGAGTCGCCGGCCAGGAAGCGGACCGTCTGCCGCAGGGACGGCGGCCGGGCGGTGCGCTCCGTGCGCCGTACGTGGCGGGGGACCAGCCGGCTGAAGACCAGCCAGCCCAGCGGGAGCACCGAGACCGCGATCGCCGCGACCCACGAGACGAAGACCCCGGCGGTGGGAACCGCGGCGGCCAGGACCACGAGCAGACCCAGCTTCACCGTGGAGAAGGCGAGGTTGCCGACGGGTACCCACAGGGCGCTGCGCAGCCCGGTCAGCACGCCGTCCTGGAGGGTGAGCAGCGACCAGGCGACCACGGCCAGCACGAACCCTAGGCCGTTGGGGAACCCGTGCAGGAAGCGGTAGGAGGGGCCCCAGAGATCGAGGGTGAGCAGGAAGCCGGTCGCGGCGAGCGCCACGACGACCGAACTGGCGGCGTAGGCGCGCCGCACCAGCCGGCCGGTGGTGTGGCCGGCCACCGGGATGAAGCGGGCCAGCGCGCCGGTCAGGGTCAGCGCGGCCAGTCCCGCCAGCAGCTTCATCGCGGCGATCGCCGCCGAACCCTGGCCGACCGCGGACTCCGTGTAGCAGCGGGCCGCGACCAGCCAGAATCCCAGGCCGAGCAGCCCGGAGACGCCGGTGTTGAGCATCAGCGCATAGGCGTTGCGGAACAGCGGACTGCCGCCGTCCCGCCCGCCCCGCCGCGGCTCCCGTTCCGCGCGTTCCGTGGCCTTGGTGGACGTGTCGGACACCGGCTCAGCTGCCCTTTCCTCCGTCGCGGGGGCACCGCGACGGGCTCGGCGTCAGTGGTCCGGCAGGCACAGCCGCACCGCCTGACGCGTCCTGCGGACCACCGCGTACCCCTTGGTGAGCGCGCGGTCCCGGGCGAAGGCGCGGGCCAGGCCCCGCCCCTCGACGATCCGGGCGAACTCCTCGGTGCCGGTACGCCGCCGCACGGTCAGCCGCGCCAGCGCGTACGGCCCCTGGCGGTGCGCCGCGAGCGTGTTGCCGACCGCCAGCGCCTGCCGGAAGCCCAGCCCGCGCACCGTGCGCCGCACCCGCCGGCTGGAGTGGCCGAAGGGGTAGGCGAAGGACTCCGGCGCGGCCCCGACCTCGTCGGCGATGATCTCCTTGCAGCGCAGCACCTCGTGGCGCAGCCGCGCGTCGCCGAGCGCGTCCAGCCGCGGGTGGGTGTGGCTGTGGCCGCCGATCTCCACCCCGGCCCCGGCCAGCTTGCGCACCTGGTCCCAGTCGAGCGTGGTGTCCGGCGCGTCCCCGGTCCCGTACGGGCCGCGCAGCCATCCCGTGGAGACGAACAGGGTGGCGGGGAAGCCGTGCCGGGCCAGGGCGGGCAGGGCGTGGCGGTACACGCCGTCGTAGCCGTCGTCGAAGGTGATCAGCACCGGTCGGGGCGGCAGCGGACCGTCGCCCCGCCAGGCCGTGGCGAGGGCGGTGGTGGTCAGCGGGGTGAACCCGCCGTCGGCCAGGACGGCCAGCTGCTCCTCGAACGCGGCGGGCGTCACCGACAGGTCCCGTACGGCGGGCGTCGGGGCCACGGTGATCGCGTGGTACATCAGGATCGGCACCGCGCCCGGGCGGCCGCTCATGCCGGTGCTCCCTCGTGCGCCGCGGCCGCCGGACCGCAGGCCGGATCGTCAACCGGACCGGGGGGCAAGGGAGTTGGCTTCGCCCGGGCCCGTACCGTGCCCCACGCGTAGCCGCCCGCCGCGGCCGCCGCCCCGGCCACGATCGCGCCCGCCCGGGCGGCCCCGCCGGGCCGGCCCAGCAGCGCGTCCCGGACACCGCGCAGCACCCCGGCGGGCAGCACCCGCACGGTGTGCCGCCGCTCGGCCGCGAGCCCGTCCCGGGCGCCGACGCTGCGCGCCACCAGCGCCTTGGACAGGCCCTCGGCGTACGCCCGGCCGCGGAAGTACCGGAACCGCCGGCGCTCGGCCGGCACCCGGTGGTGGATCACCGCGCGGTCGTCGATCAGCAGCACCGCGTCCGGCAGCACCTGGCTGATCCGGATGCACAGTTCGGTCTCCTCGCAGCCCAGCGGCCGCCGGTCGCCGTCCCGCCCGATGCCCGTGGTGAAGCCGCCGGCGAGGTCGAACGCCACCCTGCGGAACGACGCGTTGCCGCCCAGCACGTTGCGCACCCGCACCTTGCCCGCGGGCAGGCCGCGGTAGGTGCAGCCCACCACCCAGTCGAACTCCTCGGGGAACCACAGCGGCCGGCGGCCGGACTCCCAGACCGGTTCGGTGCGCCCGCCGACCGCCATCACCGCCGGGTCCGCGTAGGCCGCCGCGAAGTGCCGCAGCCAGTCCCGCTCGGCCACCGCGTCGTCGTCCAGGAACGCGATGACCTCGCCGTCGGCCGCGGCGATACCGGTGTTCCGGCCCGCGGACAGCCCGCGCGGTCCCGCGTTGGCCAGCACCCGCAGGGGTGCCGGGGGCGGCCCGGGAGGGCGCGCGCCGCCGGGGGCGCGCGCGAAGTGCTCCGTGAGCCGGTCGAGCAGCCGCTGGTGATGGTCCACCACCAGCAGCAGTTCATGGGCGGGATGGGACTGCGCGCGTACGGACGCCACCGCGGCCAGGATGTCCTCCCAGCGGTCCTCGGTGTGGACGCAGATGACCACCGAGATCCGCAAGTCCGGCCCGACCGCCGGTCTCGGGGGGTTCACAGCGCGTCCCCGGTGATCAGCGCGGGCCGGGCGAGCCGTTTGCGCCGCGCGCCGCGCTCGCCGGCGATCACCTTCAGCACCCGCAGCCCGTCGCGTACCGCCCGGAGGTTGCTGACGCCGTGAATGCGGTTGTACTCGTGGCTGGGGATCTCCTGCACCCGCAGACCGGCCTTGACCACCCGGATGTTCATCAGTGTCTCGACCTCGAAGCCGGCGCAGTCCAGGGCGATGTGGTCCAGGCAGTGCCGCCAGAAGGCGTTGTAGCCGTAGCACAGGTCGGTGTAGCGGGCGCCGAACTTGGCGTTGACGAGGGCGGTCAGCACGCGGTTGCCGAGCTTGCGGACCGGCGTCATGTCGTCCGTGCCGCCGCCGTTGGCGAACCGCGAGCCCTTGGCGAAGTCGGCCCCCGACACCAGCGCCGAGACGTAGCTGACGATCTCGTTGCCGTCGGCCGAGCCGTCCGCGTCGATCATCACGATGATCTCGCCGGTGCAGGCCGCGAAGCCGCTGATCAGTGCGTCACCCTTGCCCTTGCCGCGCTGGGTGACGACCGTGACGGCCGGCCACAGTTCACGGGCGACGGCGACCGTGTCGTCGGTGGAGTTGCCGTCGACCAGGACCACTTCGTGGATCCAGTCCGGCAGGGTCTTGAAGACGTACGGGAGATTTTCCGCCTCGTTCATCGCCGGAATGACGACGCTGACCGGAGGGGCGATGGCCAGATGTGATGAGACGGGACGGTAGACGGCATGGTCCGGCAGCAGCGTCAGCGGTGGTTCGTCCGCGTCGGCAGGGCGAAGGAACGAGTTCATGGGTGGTTTTCCCTCTCGTCCGGCAGACCGCCCGCCCCCGGGCGGTCCGTGCTGGATATCCGGGTCGAAAGGGGGGTTCACACCCCGCTCGGCACGGCGGGAACCGCCGTCTGAACAGGGCGAGCTGGCATACGTGGTGCGTGATGCGCGGCTCGTGCTCCGGCCCTCGGCAAGCAGTGGTCAGCCTGCCAGGACCGCGTGCACGGGACCCCCCCCGACCGCGCACCGCACCGGACCGTCATCGTGGCGAGCCCTCCCCTGAGCCGTCGTGCGACGAGTGTCCGATGCGGGTGGATGTGCGACGGTGTTGACGAATGGACTGTAGGGCAAGGCGTTCCGCGTCAAATACTGTTTGGCTCGAATAACCGGTACGTGCTGATGTACGCCGGTATGCATGCTCCGGCGTACGCCCTTGTGCGCCGTCACGAGCCCCCGAAAGGCCCCGATGCGACGGCGCACACGGCCCGGCTCAGTGCCCCGACCGGATCCGGCCCACCCGTTTGAGCAGGCGGTCCGCGGGGTCGCGCAGCTCGGGGCGGGCCAGTACGGCATTGCGCAGCGCCCGTACCGGGGCGCGGTAGGCCCAGTGCCCCAGTGCGACGGGGTGGGGCCGCATCACCCACCCCTCGGCCACCCGCAGCTCCCGCGTCTTGAGGGAGTCCTTGTACTCGGCCTTGCCGCGCCCCATGTCGAGGTACGCCATCGACGCCGCGGCCGCCGCCTCGGCCATCCGCAGATGCAGCACCAGGCCCGGCGAGTACTTCGCGAGCTCCGCGTCGTACGCCGGGAACCAGCAGGACAGCACGGACCGCGTGCGCGGCCCGAAGTGCGCGGCGATCGGCCGGTCACCGGCGTACAGCACGGACAGCAGGCCCGCGAAGGAGTCGGTGCGGGTGTGGAACAGGTCCCTGACGAGCCGCACGATCCAGGGCTGGGCGAAGCGGTCGCTGCGTCCCGTCCTGCGGTACTGCGCGGACTTCCACCGGGCGAGGGTGCGCAGCGCCTCCGGGTCCCGTTCGTCGTGGACGTAGCGCACCGGGCCGACGTCCCGGCCGAGCTTGCGCTCCTTGGCCAGGGTGGTGCGGACGAACTTCGGCGACTGCCCGCGCAGTCGCTCCAGATACGCCTCGTACCCCTGGTCCACGTCGATGACCGGCGAGGCGTGCGGGCGCAGCGAGGTGTTGTGAAACGGCTGCTGGCCGTCCACCAGGTGGTCGAACTCCAGCACCGACAGCCCGCAGGCGCCCAGCAGTTCCCGGGCGTCCCACCGGAATCCGGGCCGGTGCACCAGCCCCTGCGCGTCCGAGACACCCAGGCCGACCGCCCGGCCCACGCCGAGCGGCGAACGGTGGAAGGGCAGGAACGCCGCCGGCCGGCCGTCCTCCCGGATCACCGCGATCCGTACCCCGCCGCGGCAGCGGCCGACGGCCAGCGCGAACTCGGGGGCGAGGAACGGGTTCGCCAGCTGCGGCGCGCCCTGCGACGGCGCGGCGGACTGCAGGGCGGTCCAGGCGGCCCGGTCGGCGCCGCTCAGCTCGTGGGGGTGCTGCACGGTGACGTCCATGTCAGCCCGCCCGTCCGGTACGGGCCCGGCGCGCCCGGGCGAGGGCCGTCAGCAGCAGTACGGCACCGCTGAGCGCCGCCACGGCGAGCGTTCCGCCGCGCACCGACCACAGGTGCAGCGCCAGCATGGCCTGGGCCACCAGCAGGTCGAGGGCCAGCGCCCCCGCCAGTGCGACGACGGCGCGGGCGAGCGGGGAGGTGCGGCCGAGCGCCGCGCCGATCGAGAGGGCCGGTGCGCCCACGAGCAGGAAGAGCGTGAACGGCACCCGCAGCGGGGAGTCGACGTCGGCCAGGGTGAGCACGGCCCCCATGGCGGCACTGCCCCACGCGGCTCCCGTGAGGAGCGCCGCGAGCCCGCTCGTCGTCCCGGGCGGCGGCGTGCTCACGGGAGGGTCACAATTCATGGTCTTGGTGTGCATTGGCAGCTTTGCCTCCGATAAGCGCCGGATGCCGGGCCTCAATGTCACGCAGCGCTCCGGCACCGTCAAGACAGTAAGGGGGCGCGGACGGGGGTGGGGCGAGGCGGGGCGGGGGCGCCCACAGACGGCGCAATGACGGCCGCGCGCGCCGTGCGTTCGGACACTGGGGGTTCGTGTGCGCCGGAAGGAGCCGGGTTCGTGGAACCCCCGAGCGGGACCGCGCTGATCGTGATCATGGTGGGTCTCACCGTGGCCACCGGAGTGCTCGACGCCGTCAGCTTCCTGGCGCTCGGTCAGGTGTTCACCGCCACCCAGACCGGCAATCTGCTCTTCCTCGGCTTCGGCATCGCCGGGCAGGGCGGGCTGCCGGTGGTCGCGACGGTCGTCTCCCTGGGGGCCTTCGTGCTCGGGGCGGCCCTGGGGGCGCGGCTGGAGTCGACGCTGGCCCGCCACGGGCGGCAGTGGTTCCCGATGGCGCTCGCCACCGAGGCGGCGCTGCTGGCGTGTTCGGCGCTGGCCGCCTGGGAGTCGGGCTCCGCCCGGGGGCTGCCGCCGGGGCGGCGGTATGCGGTGATCGGGCTGATGGCGATGGCGATGGGCATGCGGAACGTCACCGCCCTGAGGGCCGCCGCACCGGACCTCACCACCACCGTGGAGACCCGGGCGATGACCGCCCTCGTCAGCGGCTCGCTGCTGGGCCGCGACCGGCGGCTGGGGTACGGAACCCACGCCGGGCCGCGCCGGCTGACCTCGGTCGGCGCGATGTTCGGGGGCGGCCTCCTCGGGGCCGTGCTGATCGGCCTGGGCACCCGCCCGATGCTGGTGATCCTGCTGGTGGCGGCCTTCGTCGCGGCCGTGGCGCTGCTGGTGCCCGGCATGGCCCGCCGACGCGCGGGTGCCGATGACTGACCTCCGGCAGTGAACATCCGTCCGGAGCGGCGGATTTCCCGTGAACTGTGCACCAGTTTTGGCATGGACACTTCCGGTTACCGGTGAGTCTTGCTACGACGGATGTGGCAGAGATCCTGCTAAGGGAGGTTCCATGAGACTGTCCCGATTCGCGGCCCTGACGTCCGCCTTCTTCGTCACCACGGCGCTCGCGCTCACCGGCGCGAGCGCCGCCGCGTCCGCCCAACTCCCCACCGCCACCGGCTACGTGGCACTCGGCGACTCGTACTCCTCGGGTGTCGGTGCCGGCGGTTACGACAGCGCCAGCGGCTCCTGCAAGCGCAGCACCAGGTCCTACCCGGCCCTCTGGAACGCCGCCCACGGCCCCTCGTCCTTCGCCTTCACCGCCTGTTCGGGCGCCCGAACGGGTGATGTCGTGAGCGGTCAGCTCGGCCCGCTCAACGCCTCCACCGGTCTGGTCAGCATCACCATCGGCGGCAACGACGCCGGTTTCGCCGACACCATGACGACCTGTGCGCTCCAGGGCGAGAGCGCCTGCCTGGCCCGGGTCGCCCAGGCCAGGACCTACATCGACAACACCCTGCCCGGCCGCCTCGACACCGTGTACGGCGCCATCGCCCAGAAGGCCCCGAACGCCCGGGTCGTCGTCCTGGGCTACCCCCGCTTCTACAAGATCGGCGGCAGCTGCCTCGCCGGGCTCTCCGACAAGTCCCGGACCGCGATCAACGCCGCCGCCGACGACATCAACGGCGTCACCGCCAAGCGCGCCGCCGACCACGGCTTCAGCTTCGCCGACGTCACCACGACCTTCACCGGTCACGAGCTGTGCTCCGGCAGCGCGTGGCTGCACAGCGTGACCTATCCCGTCGACGAGTCCTACCACCCCACCTCCGCCGGCCAGTCCGGCGGCTATCTGCCGGTGTTCGCCTCCGCTGCGTGACGCCCTGCGCACCGGGCGCCGGGAGAGGCTGTGAGATCCCGGTCTCTCCTCGCGCCCCCCGCACCCCCCTCAGCCGCCCGGAACCTCTCCTTCCGGCGTCCGACGGTCACTCAACTCGCCCTGGCACTCCCGCTGTCGATGACATTCCGTATGGTGTGCGTCAACGTCAAGGCGAGGCAGGTGAATCCGTTGACCGGTCTGCACGCGTGTCCTCCAAGAGAGATAGGGTTACCCTGCCCGGGCCGGGTGCCCTCGTAAGGGTGGGGAGAGTCATGGAACAGATAACAGTGCGTAGCAGGGCGCGAGTCCCTGCGATCAATTGTGGGAGCGTCGCGTCCAGCGCGCGTCTCGATCGCCATCTCGCGGTGCTGGGTGGCCCTGCCATCCCGCAGCGGGAGGTGGAGGGCGCGACCTCGCTGATGCAGGAACTCACCGCGCGCGATCATGCGCGTACGAGGAACGGCCGTGGCGCCAGGGTGTCGCTGTTCGCACCGCTGCGCCGGCTGCGTCGCTCGCTCTTCGGCGGACACGGCTGACCGCTGCTCCCACACGCGGCACCTCGGGCGGCCGGCCCGTCCCCGCCGGCCGGCCGCCCCACACCACCCGTCACCTCGTGACGGGTGGTTTTTTCATGACATCCCGGCTCTTGGCCCCCCCGGGGCGGCCCGTCACAGCAGGGCGAACTGGCCGTCCGGGCCCTCTTCGTGGTGGTCGAGGACGGAGGCCGGGCGACGGGCCGCGAGCGGTGCGGGCAGGACGCCGGCCGCCCGCAGGGCATCGGCCGTCAGTTGCGGTCCGTCCGCCGTGCGGCCGGCCAACTCCACGCGTGACGGCTCCAGTTCGGCCAGCAGGGCCAGCACGGTGATCAGCTCCAGCAGCTCGGAGGTCCACTCCTGGGGCCAGTCCGCGGGACGCAGCGCGGCCAGCGAACCGTCCTCGGGCGGCGACGCCCCGTCCGCCCCCGTTCCGGCGCGTTCGGCGAACCACGCCTCCAGCACGCGCACCCCGCCGGCGTGGAAGTCCCAGGCGCCCGCCGGCACCGGCGCGATCCGGCCGCTGCCGAGGAGGAGGGCCTCGTCCTCGGCGTCGTAGGCGAGGGCGGCGGGCATGCCGCGGGCGGGCAGCGCGGAGCGCACGTAGGGGCGGCGGCCGCCGGGCATCCGCGGCCGCTCCCCGGAACCGGCGCCCCGGGTGCCGAGCCACAGCAGCCGTTCGCCGAGCGCGAGACCGCGGCCGAAGACCTCGGGGTCGGCGGTCAGCGGCACCACGGCGCCGTCGGGGGAGTGGCCGGCGCTCGCGAGGATCCAGCCGAGCAGCTCCGACGGGCCGACCGGGCGGCCCAGGTGGCGGGTGAGCAGGTCGAGCAGCCCGGGCGCCAGGTTCGGCTCCCGGCCGCCGGGCCGCCGGTACAGCGGGTGGATCCGCCCCGGGCGGCCGGCCGGTGACCGGCCGTCGGGCAGCAGCGCGGAGCACCCCACCGCGGGGCCCGGCGCCTGCGGGACCTGGCCCCATTCGACCGCGTACAGCTGGTGCTCGTCCGCCACCCGCCACAGCTCGGGCCGGGCCACGTCGATCAGCCGGTGGTCGGGCAGCAGCCACTGCCGGTCGAACGGGCCGTGCAGGATCCGCACCGGCTCCGGGCACGGCCCGCTCGCCCGGTAGAGCCGGTCGGTCGCGGTGGCCTGCCCCGGCAGCTGGCCCACCGCGGAGTGCAGGGTCCGGGCCCGGGACGGCCGGAACAGCCGCTCGCGGGCCGCCGCGTCCTCGGCGTCGACCAGCGCCTTCCACCGCGCGCGCAGCGTCGCCGGGTCCGGCGCCCGCACCCAGGAGCGGCCGAGCCGCAGTGGTGCCACCGACCACGGCATGAGATCGGACAGCCGTGGCGCGTCCTGCTTCGCCGTCACGCGGAGCCCCTCCCGGACCGTTCGGTTCGACCCGGGCATGGTAGCCGCGGGCCGCGGCCCGCCACCGGCCCCGTGGCCGGGTTCCCTCCTGCGGGGAGGGACCGGGGACGCGGTCTTCCGCTTGCTGATCTTGAAGGAGTACGGTCCTGGCCGTACGCCCCACGGCACGGTGCGGACGCCGCTCTTCCGCCACGCCTGAACGGCGCGGGGGGACTCCCCTCGCGCCGGACCTGCTCAGGGAGGACCGTCATGACGGACACCACCTCACCCACGCCGGAACGGCGCGGGGGGACCCCCGACGGCCACCGGGCCGCCGCGCGGCTGGACCGGCTGCCGCCGTCCCGTTGGCACCGCAGGATCACCCTCGTCGTCGGCATCGGCGCCTTCTTCGACCTCTACGAGATCTTCCTCGGCGGGGTGCTGGCCGCGGTCCTCGCCGAGCAGTGGCACCTCGGGCACACCGCGAAGTCCTGGGTGATCGCCGCCGGCTTCCTCGGCATGTTCGCCGGTGCCAATGTGCTGTCGGTGCTGGCCGACCGGTTCGGGCGGCGCCGGATGTTCCTGGTCAACCTCGGGGCCTACGCGCTCTTCTCCTTGCTGTGCGCGTTCGCGCCGAACCTGTCGTGGCTGCTGGCCCTGCGCGCGCTGTCGGGCCTCGGGCTGGGCGCCGAACTCGTGCTGGTGGACACCTATCTCGCGGAGTTCCTGCCCCGCGCGGTGCGCGGCCGCTACATCGCCTGGGCCTACACCCTGGGCTTTGTCGGCGTTCCGGTCGCCGCCCTGCTCGGTGCCCGCCTGGTGGCCGCGCACCAGCCGCTGGGTGTCGACGGCTGGCGCTGGCTGCTGGTCGCCGGCGCGCTGGGGGCCGCCTTCATCCAGCTGATGCGCCGCCAACTGCCCGAGTCGCCACGGTGGTTGACGGTGCAGGGGCGGGGCGAGGAGGCCGAGCGGATCGTCGCCGGGCTGGAGGAGCGGGTGGCCCGGGAGACCGGTGGCAGCCTGCCGTCCGTACCGGAGACGGAGACCGTACCGGAGCGGAGGGTGCCGCTCGGCGAGATGTTCCGCGGTGACCACCGGCGGCGGACCGTCATGTGGTGGATCTTCCAGGTGCTGCAGACCGTCGGCTACTACGGTTTCGGTTCGCTGGCGCCGGTGGTGCTCACCGCGAAGGGCCACACCGTCACCGAGTCGCTGCTCTACGCGGCGCTCAGCTTCTGCGGCTATCCGCTGGGCTCCGCGCTGTCCGTCCCGCTGATCGACCGGATCGAGCGCCGCACCCTGATCATCGCCTCGGCGCTCGGCATCGCCGGCTGCGGCCTGGCCTTCGGCTTCGCCGACGCCACCTGGGCGATCGTCGCCTTCGGCTTCCTGCTGACGGTGTGCAGCAACGTCTTCTCCAACGCCTTCCACGTCTACCAGACCGAGATCTTCCCGACCGGACTGCGCAGCAGCGCGATCGGCATCGCCTACTCGCTGTCCCGGCTCACCTCGGTCGTGCTGCCGTTCGTCGCGCTGAGCGTGCTCGACGACCTCGGGCCGGCCGCGGTGTTCAGCGCTTCCGCGGGGCTGATGCTGCTGCTGTGCCTGGACGTGGCACTGCTCGGGCCGCGCACCACCGGGCGCAGCCTGGAACGCATCTGAGGGCCCTAGCCACCCCGCGGTGGCCGAGGGCCCTCATCGCTCAGCGCCGCACGGACGTCACCGCCGCACGGACGTCACCGCCGTGCGGACGTCACCGCGGTGGGCGCGTAGTGCTTCATCTCCTCGATGTCGTCGATGTAGGGGCGGACGGAGGCGAGGAAGGGGCCGAAGAGCGGTCCGCCCCGGAAGCCCTTGAGGTGGTCCTCCACCGAGGTCCACTCGATCCGCAGGATGTAGCGCTCGGGCTCCTCGACGCCGTGCGCCAGGTCGTAACCCAAGCACTCGGGTGCCGCGTCGAGCTGTTCGGCGGCCGCGGTGTACGCCTTCTCGAAGGCGGCCCGGCGCTCGGGCTCGGTGATCCGGTAGCGGATGTACTCGATCGTCATCAGTGGTTCTCCTGTGCCGGAATCATGCGTCCCCCAGGGTCAACGGGCTTGCCCCGCTTGGCTGTTCGGTCGGGCCAACGCTACGAGCGAGGTCCTCGATCAACAAGCGCAGCCGGTTGTGGACCGACAAGGTGAGCTTGTCGACGGGTGCGCCGGACCGCCGTACGATGCGGTCGCATGGAACCCGAGCTGCGCCAGATGCGGTACTTCGTGGCGGTGGCCGAGCGCCGTAGCTTCACCCGCGCCGCCGAGGACGTGTACGTCGCCCAGCAGGCGCTCAGTCAGCAGATCAAGGCGCTGGAGGACACCCTCGGCGTACGGCTGCTGGACCGCACCTCCCGCCGGGTCGACCTCACCCCGGCCGGCGCCGCCTATCTGGCCGACTGCAAGCGGCT
Organism: Streptomyces lydicus; assembly: GCF_000717345.1. Classification (GTDB taxonomy): domain Bacteria; phylum Actinomycetota; class Actinomycetes; order Streptomycetales; family Streptomycetaceae; genus Streptomyces; species Streptomyces lydicus. The sequence goes on from NZ_JNZA01000010.1 coordinate 127,133, forward strand.
GCTCTCCGCCGCCGGCCGCGCCACCCAGCACGCCCGGGCGGTGGCGGCCGGCGAGGCGGGGAAGGTGCGCATCGCCTATACCGTCACCGCGGTGTACGAGACCCTCCCGGCGCTGACCGCCCACCTCGCCGAGCGGGCGCCCCGGCTGAAGGTGGAGACCCGGGAGATCTTCGCCGCCGATGTCTGCCGGATGCTGCGGGACGAGCGCTGCGACCTCGCGCTCGCGCCCGGCACCGGCTACCCGAACGGGATCGCCCGGCAGACCGTGCGGCGCGAGGAGTTGAGGGTTGCCGTCCGGGACGGCCATCCGTACGCCGGTGCCCCGGCCGTGGAGCTCGCCGGGCTCCGCGGCGAGACGTTCCAGCTGTGGCCGCGCGAGATGGCGCCCGGCTACTACGACGCGGTGGCCGGCGCGTGCCGGGCCGCCGGGTTCGAGCCGGTGCTCGACGAGACCGCCTCCGGCTCCAACGCCTGGGCCGGCATCGCCGCCGGGCGCGGCGTCAACCTCGTCGTGGCCTCGCTCGCCCGCCAACTCCCGCGCGGCATCACCCTCGTACCCCTCGCGAAGCCGGTGCCCGTGCTCCGCATCGACGCCGTCTGGCGGGCCGAGCATCCGCACCCGGCGGTTCCCCGTGTCCTCGCCGGGTGCGCCGAGCTGTGGCCCGGGGAGACGGCCGGCGGTGCGGTCAGTGCGCCTCCAGGGTGACCGTGAAGGAGAAGCGGTCGCCGCGGTAGTGGATCCGGGCGACGTCGACCGGGCGGCCGTCCTCGTCGTAGGTGACGCCCGTGTAGTGCAGGATCGGGCTGAGCAGCGGGACCCGCAGCAGCCGGGCGGTCTCGGGATCGGCCAGCCGGGCCTCGACGGTGTCGGTGATCCGGCTGATCCGTACGCCGACCGCGTCGCGCAGCACCTTCGTCATCGGCCAGCGCACGAGGTCCTGCGGGTCGATCAGCGCCGCCACGTCGGGCCGTACGTAGTTGCAGGCGTGGTTGGTCGGCTCGCCGGTCTCCTCGTCGCTGCGCAGCCGCCGGAACCCGCCCACCTCGGACAGTTCCGGGAAGTACTCCGCGAGTTCGGCCGGGACCGCGGTCGGGCCGTGGTCCAGCAGTTCGGTGCTCATCCCGGACTGCTGGGCCACGATCGCGTCCACCGAGCCGAGCAGCCGCACCGGCGCTCCGCGCTGCGCGCTCGGCTCGATGAACGTGCCGCGCCGCCGGTGCCGGCTGATCAGGCCCTCCGCCTCCAGCTCCTTGAGGGCCTGGCGCATGGTCAGCACGCTCACGCCGTAGTGCGCGGCGAGCGCGTCCTCGGTCGGCAGCCGCAGCGGGTCCTTCGGGGAGCGGCCGAGTATGGAGGCGCGCAGCGACTGCGAGACCTGGTACCACAGCGGCAGCTTGCGGTTCAGATCGAGCGAGTCGGGAGCGAAGGTGGTCACGAGCGTCCCCCGGGTGTCACAGGCGGAAGTGGCGCTGGAGACCCTGCCATACGTCGTCGTAGCCGCGCTGGAGGTGTCCGGCGTCCCGGGCCTGCTCGGTGAGCGTCAGCGGCCAGCGGGTCTCGAACATGAACGCCAGCCCGTCGTCGATCTTCTGCGGCGCCAGCTCGGCGGCGCTCGCCCTGTCGAAGGTCTCCCGGTCGGGCCCGTGCGCCGACATCATGTTGTGCAGTGACCCGCCGCCCGGCACGAAGCCCCCTTCTCCGGCCGTCTTCGCGTCGTACGCCCCCTCGATCAGGCCCATGTACTCGGTCATCACGTTGCGGTGGAAGTACGGCGGACGGAAGGTGTCCTCGCCGACCAGCCAGCGCGGGGCGAAGACCACGAAGTCCACACCCGCCAGGCCCGGGGTGTCGGAGGGGGAGGTGAGCACGGTGAAGATCGACGGGTCGGGGTGGTCGTAGCTGATCGAGCCGATGACGTTGAAGCTCCGCAGGTCGTAGACGTACGGGACGTGACTGCCGTGCCAGGCGACGACGTCCAGCGGCGAGTGGTCGTAGGTGGCGGTCCAGAGGTTGCCGCAGAACTTGTTGACGACCTCGACGGGGCCCTCGACGTCCTCGTAGGCGGCCAGCGGCGCGCGAAAGTCGCGGGCGTTGGCCAGGCCGTTGGCGCCGATCGGGCCGAGGTCGGGCAGCTCGAAGGGCCGGCCGTAGTTCTCGCAGACGTAGCCGCGGGCGGTCGGGGCCGGCCCGCCGTCGGGCGCGGCGTCCAGCAGCTCGACGCGGAAGCGGACCCCGCGCGGGATCAGGGCCACCTCACCCGGTTCGGCGCGCAGCAGGCCGAACTCGGTGCGCAGCAGCAGCCCGCCGCGCTCCGGCACGATCAGCAGCTCGCCGTCCGCGTCGCTGAACACCCGCCGCTCCATGGAGGCGTTGGCGTGGTACAGGTGGACCGCCATGCCGGTGCGCTGCGTCGCGTCGCCGTTTCCGCCCAGGGTCCACAGGCCGTCGACGAAGTCCGTCGGGCCCTCGGGGGCGGGCAGCGGGTTCCAGCGCAGCCGGTTGGGGTCGGCGGCGCAGTCGGTGAACGGCGCCGAGCGGAGCGCGCGCTGCTCGCCGCGGACGAACGGCGGATGGGCGGCCGACGGGCGGATGCGGTAGAGCCAGGAGCGGCGGTTGCTCGCGCGCGGTTCGGTGAACGCGGATCCGCTCAGCTGCTCGGCGTAGAGCCCGAGCGGGGCCCGCTGCGGGGAGTTGCGCCCCACCGGCAGCGCGCCGGGGACGGCCTCCGAGCTGTGCTCGTTGCCGAAGCCGGTGGCGTACGCCAGCCCCTCGGCCGTCTTCCTCGCCTGCTCGTTGCCCGTGCCTGCCATCGCGCGCTCCCGCCGCTCAAGGAATCCTATGCAAGACCTTAGGATTGCCGTGGGGTGCCGTCAACGGAAGACTCCCGGCCGCCCTGGCCGGATCGGGTCGTACGCCCGGGGGTGCACCGCCGGCCCGCCGGGCGGGCAGGATGGTCGGGTGCAGCAGCCGCCCTCCCGTCCCGCCCCGCCGGCCTCCGACCCCGGGCCGCCGGCCACCCCGCTCCGCCGCGCACCCGTCCAGCGGCGCAGCGCCCAGCGCCTGGCACGCATCCTCGACGCCTGTGCCGAAGTGCTGGAGGAGACCGGTTACGAGGACCTCAGCACCCGCGCGGTGGCCCTCCGTGCCGGGGTACCGATCGGCTCGGTCTACCGCTTCTTCCCCAACAAGCGCGCCATGGCCGAGGCGCTCGCGCGGCGCAACCTCGACGCCTACGCCGACCGCATCACCGCCCGGCTGACCGCCGTGGACGAGGCACCGCTGGAGTGGCGGCGCGCGATGGACGTGGTCGTCGACGAGTACCTCGCGATGAAGCGGACGGTGCCGGGCTTCGCCCTGGTCGAGTTCACCGTCCCCGCGCCGCGCGAGACCCGGCAGGCCAACTACCTGGTCGCCGACCGCCTGCTGGCCCTGTTCGCCGGCCCGCTCGGACTGGACGCCGCCGACCAGCGGCTGCGCACCGCCTTCCTGGTGGGCGTCGAGACGGCCGATGCGCTGCTCCAGCTGGCCTTCCGCACGGACCCGGCCGGCGACCCGGCCATCGTCACCGAGGCCAAGGAGCTGCTGCGGGCCTATCTGGCGCGCTACCTGGACACCGCCTGAGGCGACCGCCCCGCCCGGTCGGCCGGCGCGGGACGCCGTTGGCGGGATTCCGCCGCGGGGGCTGCCCTCATGCCTACCGGTCGGTATGGTCGGACGGTACGCGCACCTCCCCCGAGCTCTCGGCTCCGAGCAGGGGGTACCCCATCGCCGGCACCGTCCCCGGGAGGGACCGATGACCCGTACCGCCCTGCGCATCTGCCCGCTCTGCGAGGCCACCTGCGGGCTGACCGTCACCCTCGACGGCGACCGGATCACCGCGGCCCGCGGCGACCGCGACGACGTCTTCAGCAAGGGCTTCGTCTGCCCCAAGGGCGCGTCCTTCGGCGAGCTGGACGCCGACCCCGACCGGCTCATCCGCCCCCTGGTCCGGCGGGACGGCGTGCTCACCGAGGCCACCTGGGACGAGGCGTTCGCCGCCGTTCAGGCGGGGCTGCGCCCGGTGGTCGAGGCGCACGGCCCGGACGCGGTGGCCGTGGTGCTCGGCAACCCCAATGTGCACACCGTCGCCGGCGCCCTCTACCCGCCGGTGCTGCTCGCCGGCCTCCGCTCCCGCAGCGTCTTCACCGCCTCCACCGTCGACCAGATGCCCAAGCACGTCTCCAGCGGACTGCTCTACGGCGACCCGCTGGCCATCCCCGTCCCGGACCTGGACCGCACCGACCACCTCCTGATCATCGGCGCCAACCCGATGGACTCCAACGGCAGCCTGTGCACCGCGCCCGACTTCCCCGGCCGGATCAGGGCGCTGCGCCGCCGCGGCGGCCGGCTGACCGTCATCGACCCGCGCCGCACCCGCACCGCGAAACTCGCCGACGAGCACCTCGCGATCCGGCCCGGCACCGACGCCCTGCTGCTCTTCGCGATGGTCCATGTGCTGTTCGAGGAGGGCCTGGTGGACCTGGGGGAGCGGGCCGCGCACGTCGTCCAGGCCGACGAGGTCGAGCGCCTGGCGGCCGGCTTCACCCCCGAGGCGGTCGCCGGGCCCTGCGACCTCCCCGCCGCGTCCGTCCGGCGGCTGGCCCGCGAGCTGGCCGCCGCCGACAGCGCCGCGGTGTACGGCCGGATCGGCGCCAGCACCGTCGAGTTCGGCACCCTCACCAGCTGGCTGGTGGACGTCCTCGCCGTCCTCACCGGGAACCTCGACCGCCCGGGCGGCCTGATGTTCCCGCTGTCCGCGACCGGAGCCGCGCCCCGCCCGGCCGGCCCCGGCCGCGGCTTCGCCCTCGGCCGCTGGCGCAGCCGGGTCTCCGGCCACCCCGAGGCCAAGTCCGAACTGCCCATCGCCGCCCTGGCCGAGGAGATCGACACCCCCGGCGAGGGCCGCGTGCGGGCCGCCGTCGCGATCGCCGCGAACCCGGTGCTGTCCGTCCCCGACGGCGACCGGCTCGATGCGGCGCTCGCCTCCCTGGACTTCATGGTGAGCGTCGACCCGTACCTCAACGAGACCTCCCGGCACGCCGACGTCGTGCTGCCGCCGCCCCCGCCCTCCCGCGGCGCGCACTTCGACTACGCCTTCAACGCGCTGGCCGTCCGCAACCAGGTCCGCTACACCCGGCCGGTGCTCCCGCTCGCCGACGGGCAGCCCGACGAGTGCGCGATCCAGGCGCGGCTGATCCTCTGCCTGGGCGGGCAGGACGGCGCGGATCCCGCACTGGTGGACGCCATGGTGATCGACACCGTGCTCGGCAAGGCCGTCGCCGACCCGCACTCACCGGTCCACGGCCGTCAACCGGACGAGCTGGCAGCGCAGTTGACCGGCCGCGACGGCGCCGAGCGGCGGCTCGACATGATGCTGCGGCTCGGCCCGTACGGCGAGGGCTTCGGCGCCGACCCCGAGGGCCTCTCGCTGGCCCGGCTGCTGGACCACCCGCACGGCATCGACCTCGGCCCGCTCACCCCGCGGATACCGGCCCTGCTGCGGACCCCGAGCGGCGCCGTCGAGCTGTGCCCCGCACCGATCGCCGCCGAGGCGGAGCGGCTGCGCGGCCGGCTCGGCGCGGTCCCCGACGGGCTGCTGCTCGTCGGCCGCCGCCATCTGCGCTCCAACAACAGCTGGCTGCACAACGTCCCCGCCCTCATGGGCGGCAGCAACCGCTGCACCCTCCATGTGCACCCCGAGGACGCGGCGCGCCTGGGGCTCACCGACGGCGAACCGGCCCGGCTGAAGGGGGACGGCGGCGAGGTGGAGGTGCCCGTCGAGATCACCGACACCGTGCGGCCGGGCGTGGTGAGCCTGCCGCACGGCTGGGGGCACGACCGCCCCGGCACCCGGCTGGGCGTCGCCGCCGCCGACCCCGGCGTCAACGTCAACCAGCTCAACGCCGGACGGCTGCTGGACCCGCTCTCCGGCACCGCGGTGCTCAACGGGCTGCCCATTCTGCTCACGCCCGTCCGGTGAGATCACTGTTGACCTGGGGTTTTGCTCGTATTGCTCGGGCGTCAAGACCTTGTTAACAAAAGTTTGCGGCACCTAACGTCCACCCAGACCGCCACCCCCGGCAGATGTTCAAGGGCGAACGTGAGGTACCCCTAATGCTGACAATCCTCGGATTTGTCATGATCGCCACCTTCCTGGTGCTGATCATGATGAAGAAGATGTCGCCGCTGGCAGCGCTCGTGCTGATTCCCGCGCTGTTCTGCGTCCTGGTCGGACAGGGCGCGCACCTGGGCGACTACGTCATCAAGGGCATCGGTGACCTGGCCCCCACGGCCGCGATGCTGATGTTCGCCATCATCTACTTCGGGGTGATGATCGACGTCGGGCTCTTCGACCCGGTCGTGCGGGGCATCCTGCGGTTCTGCAAGGCCGACCCGGTGCGGGTCGTCGTCGGTACGGCGCTGCTCGCCGCGATCGTCTCGCTCGACGGCGACGGCTCCACCACCTTTATGATCACCGTCTCGGCGCTCTACCCGCTCTACAAGCGGCTGAAGATGAGCCTGGTCGTGATGACCGGCGTCGCCGCCACCGCCAACGGCGTGATGAACACCCTGCCCTGGGGCGGCCCGACCGCCCGCGCCGCCACCGCCCTCAAGCTCGACGCCGGCGACATCTTCGTCCCGATGATCCCGGCCCTCGCGGTCGGTCTGGTCGCCGTCTTCGCCCTCGCGTACGTCCTCGGCCGGCGCGAGCGCAAGCGGCTGGGCGTGCTGACCCTCGGCGACGTCGCGACGGTCACCGGGACCGTCGAGGAGAAGGAGACCGAGCAGGTCCTCGTCGGCGCGGGCGCCGGCGCCAAGGGCGGCGCCCCGGCCGCCGCCCGGCCCGCCACCGGCGGCTCCGCGGCCCCCGGCTCCGACGGCTCCGGCGGCTCCGTGCAGGACCTCGACCTCCAGGGCCTGGACCCGCGGCGGCCCACCCTGCGCCCCAGGCTCTACTGGTTCAACGCCGCGCTCACCGTCGCGCTGCTCACCCTGCTGATCCTCCAGACGCTGCCGATCCCGGTCCTCTTCCTGCTCGGCGCGGCCCTCGCCCTGACCGTCAACTTCCCGCACATGAAGGACCAGAAGGCCCGCATCGCGGCGCACGCCGAGAACGTCCTCAACGTCTCCGGCATGGTCTTCGCCGCCGCCGTCTTCACCGGCGTGCTCACCGGCACCGGCATGGTCGAGCACATGGCCCGCTGGCTGGTCTCCAACATCCCCGACGCGCTCGGCCCGCACATGGGCCTCGTCACCGGCGTCCTCAGCATCCCGCTGACCTACTTCATGTCCAACGACGGCTTCTACTTCGGCATCGTGCCGATCCTCGCCGAGGCCGGCGCCGCCCACGGCGTGGCCCCGATCGAGATCGCCCGCGCCTCCCTCGTCGGCCAGGCCCTGCACATGTCCAGCCCGCTGGTCCCGGCCGTCTACGTCCTGGTCGGCATGGCCAAGGTCGAGTTCGGCGACCACACCAGGTTCACCGTCAAGTGGGCCGCGCTCACCTCCCTGGTCGTCCTGGGAGCGAGCCTGCTCTTCGGCATCGTCTAGATGACCGCGACCGACACCGCGAGGCCCGGCAGGAGCTGGCTGCTGCGCCTGGTCCTCACCTTCTCCTTCGCACAGGGAGCGGTGAGCATGGCCAGGCCGGCGGTCTCCTACCGGGCCCTCGCCCTGGGCGCCGACGGGCGCGCCGTCGGCGTGATCACCGCCGTCTACGCGCTGCTGCCGCTGCTCGTCGCCGTCCCGCTCGGCCGGCGCACCGACCACGGCCGCTGCGCACCGCTGCTGGTCGCCGGCGTGGCGCTGATCAGCGGCGGCTGCGCGCTGAGCGGGCTGGCCGGCTCGCTGCCCGCGATGGCCGCCTGGAGCGGGGTGATGGGCCTGGGGCATCTGTGCTTCGTCATCGGCGCGCAGTCCATCGTCGCCCGCCGCAGCGCGCCCGAGGACCGCGACCGCAACTTCGGCCACTTCACCATCGGCGCCTCCCTCGGCCAGCTGATCGGCCCGGTCGCCGCCGGGCTGGTCATCTCCGAGCGGGACGGCCGGATGGCGCCGACCAGCGCCACCGCCCTGCTCGTCTCCGGCGCGGTCGCCGCCTTCTCCTACGCCTCCCTCTGGCGCCTCGAACGACGCGGCCGCCCGGCCCCCGCCGGCGACCGCGGCCGCCCGGCCGCCGCGCCGGTCCCCGTCCGCGGCATCCTCCGCAGCCGCGGGGTCGCGGCCGGCATCTTCATGAGCCTGGCCGTGCTCTCCGCGACCGATGTGCTGACCGCCTATCTCCCCGTCATCGGGGAGGACCGCGCGATCGCGCCCACTGCCATCGGCCTGCTGCTCAGCCTGCGGGCCGCGGCCACCCTCGCCTGCCGCCTGGTGATGACACCGATGATCCGGTGGCTGGGACGCACCGCGCTGATGGCCGGCAGCTGTGCGCTGGCCGGTCTGCTGTGCGGCGGGCTGGTCCTGCCGGTGCCGGTGTGGGCGCTGGCGGCGATGCTGGCCGCGCTCGGGTTCTGCCTGGGCGTGGGCCAGCCGCTGTCGATGACCACCGTCGTCCAGGCCGCTCCCGAGCGGGCCCGCAGCACGGCGCTGGCACTCCGCCTCACCGGCAACCGGCTCGGTCAGGTCGCCGCCCCGGCGGGCGCCGGAGTGCTGGCCGGCCTGGCGGGCACCGCGGCGCCCTTCGTCCTGCTCGGCGTGCTGCTGCTGGCCTCCGCCGGACTGGCGGCCCGTACCGGGGCCGAACGCGGCGGCCGGAGCGTGGCCGTGGCCGGCGGCGCCCGCGGGCCGACCGTGGCCGGCGGGGACCGCAAGCCGGCCCGAAGGGACCGTAAGCGTCTCCGAAGGGAACCGTAAGCGCGGGTCGGCAGGGTGGGGTGCCTCAGCGGGTCCGGCACCGGGCCGGCCCGCGGGCAGTTGCGAGGAGCACCCCATGACCCACCACACCCGCACCCCCGTCACCGTCCTCGGCCTCGGCGCCATGGGCCGGGCGCTGGCCGCGGCGTTCCTCCGGGCCGGGCACCCCACGACGGTCTGGAACCGCACGCCGGGCCGCGCCGACGAACTGGTCGGGCGCGGCGCGGTCCGCGCGGGGACGGTGGCCGAGGCGGTGGCCGCGGCGCCGCTGGTGATCGTGTGCGTACTGGACTACGCCGCGGTCCGCGCGATCCTGGAGCCGGTCGGCGCGCAGCTGTCCGGGCGAACGCTGGTCAACCTCACCTCCGACACCCCGGAGCGGGCGCGGGCCGCCGCCGCGTGGGCCGCCGGGCACGGCATCGACTACCTCGACGGTTCGATCATGGTGCCCACGCCGGTCATCGGACAGCCGGACGGGACCGTGCTCTACAGCGGCTCGCGGGACGCCTTCGAGACGTACGGGGCGACGCTGAAGGCGCTGGGCGGCCGGGCGCCGTACCTCGGCGAGGACCACGGCACCGCGGCGGTGTACGACCTGTCGCTGCTCGGCTTCTTCTTCTCGGCGATGGCCGGGCTGGTGCACGCCTTCGCGCTGGCCGGGTCCGAGGGCGTACCGGCGAAGGAGTTCGCGCCGTTCACGGAGACCATCGTCGGCATCCTGCCGGCCCTCGCCGCGGGCATGGCGGAGGACCTGGACCGCGGGGTCTTCTCCGGGGACCAGGACAATCTCGTCATGGAGGCCGCGGGCATCGGGCACGTCCTGGAGGCGGCCCGGGCCCATGGGCTCAACACCGAGGTGCTCGACGCGGTCAAGGGCATCGCGGACCGGACGATCGCCGCCGGCCACGGCAATGCCGGATTCGTCAGCGTCATCGAGGAGATGCGCAGGTCTTCCGCCAAGGCGTGAGCGGGCCGTCGGCTCGTAGGGTCGTGGCGGCGGTCACCCGCGGGCGGCGGCGGGACTCCCTGGCGGCGGAAAACTACCGGCGCTAGTTTGGCCTTGCGGGGGTGGACCACACAGGCACCGGAGGGACCACGACGTGAAGCAGCACGACGCGATGTACATCGACGGCAGCTGGCGGCCCGCCGAGGGCGGCGGCACGATCGAGGTCGTGGACCCGGCCGACGGACGGGTCATCGCGACCGTCCCGGCCGGCTCCGCCGCGGACGTGGACGCCGCGGTGCGCGCCGCCCGCGTCGCCCTCCCCGGCTGGGCCGCCACCCCGCCCGCGCAGCGCGCCGACCGGCTGGCCGCGCTGCACGAGCAGCTGGTGGGGCGCGCCGAGGAGATCGCGGAGACGGTGACCGCCGAGCTGGGCTCACCGCTCGCGTTCAGCAGGGCGGTGCACGCCGGGGTGCCGGTCGCGGTCTGCGGCTCGTACGCCGAACTGGCCCGGACCTTCTCCTTCGAGGAGCGGATCGGCAACTCCACCGTGCTGCTGGAGCCGGTCGGCGTGGTCGGCGCGATCACCCCCTGGAACTACCCGCTGCACCAGGTCGTCGCCAAGGTCGCCCCGGCCCTGGCGGCCGGCTGCACGGTGGTGCTCAAACCGGCCGAGGACACCCCGCTGGTGGCCCAGCTCTTCGCCGAGTGCGTCGACGCGGCCGGGATACCCGCCGGGGTGTTCAACCTCGTCACCGGCCTCGGCCCGGTCGCAGGCCAGGCGCTCGCCGAACACGACGGGATCGATCTGGTCTCCTTCACCGGCTCCACCGCCGTCGGCCGGCGGATCGGCGCCGCCGCGGGCGCCGCGGTCAAGCGGGTGGCGCTGGAACTGGGCGGCAAGTCCGCCAACGTCATCCTGCCGTCCGCCGACCTCGCCAAGGCGGTCGCCGTCGGCGTGGCCAACGTCATGGCCAACTCCGGCCAGACCTGCAGTGCCTGGACCCGGATGCTGGTGCACGAGGACCGGTACGACGAGGCCGTCGCGCTGGCCGCCGCCGCGGTCGCCAAGTACGTGCCGGGCGAGCGGGTCGGCCCGCTGGTGAGCGCCCGGCAGCGGGACCGGGTGCGCGGCTACATCGAGCGGGGGGTCGCCGAGGGCGCGCGGCTGGTCGCGGGCGGCCCCGAAGCCCCCTGCGCGCAGGGCTACTTCGTCAGCCCCACCGTCTTCGCCGACGTCACGCCCGGCATGACCCTCGCCCAGGAGGAGATCTTCGGCCCGGTGCTGTCGCTGATGAAGTACGCGGACGAGGACGACGCGGTCCGCATCGCCAACGGCACCGTCTACGGCCTGGCCGGCGCGGTCTGGGCGGCCGACGAGGCCGAGGCGGTCGCCTTCGCCCGGCGCCTGGACACCGGACAGGTCGACATCAACGGTGGCCGCTTCAACCCCCTTGCCCCGTTCGGCGGTTACAAGCAGTCCGGCGTCGGCCGGGAGCTGGGCCCGCACGGCCTGGCCGAGTACCTGCAGACCAAGTCGCTCCAGTTCTGACCCGTCCGGGCGGCGGGGAGGCCCCGCGCGGCCGACCCGCCGCCCGCCGGTCCCGTCCCGACCGGTCCCGCCCCGACCCGTCCCGTCCCGTCCAGCGCACCGAGGAGACCCCCGTGGTTCGCGCCGCCGTCCTGCCCGCCGTCAACGCCCCGCTCCAGGTCGCCGAGATCGACCTGCCCGACCCCGGCCCCGGCCAGGTCCGCGTCAAGCTGGCCGCCGCCGGCGTCTGTCACTCCGACCTCTCGCTGTCCAACGGCACGCTGCGCCAGCCCGTCCCGGCCGTCCTCGGTCACGAGGGCGCGGGCACCGTCACCGCGGTCGGCCCCGGCGTGACCACGGTGGCCCCCGGCGACCCGGTCGTCCTCAACTGGGCGCCGTCCTGCGGCGACTGCCACTTCTGCGGGCTCGCCGAGCCCTGGCTGTGCGCCAACGCGGGCGCCGCCGCGAACGCCCCGTACGCCACCCTCGTGGCCGACGGCAGCGCACTCCACCCGGGCCTGGGCACCGCCGCCTTCGCCGAGGAGACCGTGGTGGCCGCGCACGCCGCGCTGCCGCTGCCGGACGGGGTGCCGCTCACCGACGCGGCGCTGCTCGGCTGTGCGGTGCTCACCGGCTGGGGCGCGATCCACCACAGCGCGGCGGTGCGGCCGGGGGAGTCGGTCGTGGTCCTCGGCGTCGGCGGGGTGGGCCTGGCCACGCTGCAGGCGGCGCGGATCGCCGGGGCGGGCACGATCGTGGCGGTGGACGTCTCCCCGGCGAAGGAGGAGCTGGCCCGCGCGGCGGGCGCCACGGAGTTCCTGATCGCCGGTGAGGACACTGCCAAACGGGTCCGCAGGCTCACCGGGGGCGTGGGCGCCGATGTCGCCGTGGAGTGCGTGGGCCGCGCCGACACCATCCGTACGGCCTGGTCGGCCACCCGGCGCGGGGGCCGCACCACGGTCGTCGGCATCGGCGGCCAGGACCAGCAGGTGAGCTTCTCCGCCCTGGAGCTCTTCTACTTCGGCCGGACGCTGTCCGGCTGCGTCTACGGCAACAGCGACCCCGCCCGCGACCTCCCGGTCGTCGCCGGGCACGTCCGCTCGGGCGCGCTGGACCTGTCCGCCCTGGTCACCGACCGCATCGGCCTCGACGACATCCCGGCCGCCTTCGAGGCGATGGTGGCGGGGAAGGGCGGACGTTCGCTGGTGGTCTTCTAGGGGCTCCGCCGGGGGGCCGGGCCGGGGTGCGGGTGCGCCCCGGCCCGTTGTGTTGCGGCGGGCGGAGGGCGCGTCCCGGCGCCGAGAACTCGTGGTGCGCGGTCCGTTGACGGCGTACCGGCTGGTCGGTACGGTCGCCCGACATCAGGCGCCGCCCCCCATCCCTCCCGCACCCACCCCCGGAGTGTGCACGCATGGACACGGCCCCCTCCGCGCCCCACGACAGCACCGGCGGCACCACCGCGCCGCCCTCCGCCGGCCGCCGCCGGGTCGCCACCGCGGCCGCCCTGGCCTCGGCCGTCGAGTGGTACGACTACTTCGTCTTCGGCATCGCCGCCGCCCTCGTCCTCGGCGACGCCTTCTTCCCCTCCGGCAGCCGGGCCGCCGGAGTGCTCGCCTCCTTCGCGACCTTCGCGGTGGGCTTCCTGGCCCGCCCCGTCGGCGGGGTGATCGCCGGTCACCTCGGCGACCGGCACGGCCGCAAGCCGATGCTGGTGCTCGCGCTGACCGTGATGGGGCTGGCCACTACCGCCATCGGCCTGCTGCCCCCGTACGACACCATCGGGCTGGCCGCGCCGGTCCTGCTGGTCGTGCTGCGGCTGATCCAGGGCATCGCGGTCGGCGCCCAGTGGGGCGGCGCGATGCTGATGGCCACCGAGTACGCACCCGAGGGCCGGCGCGGCCTGTACGGCTCGCTGGTGCAACTCGGGGTACCGATCGGCGTGATGACCGCCAACACCGTCTTCCTGCTGGCCGGGGCGGTCACCGGCGAGCGGGCGTTCGGGGCCTGGGGCTGGCGGATCCCGTTCCTGGTCGGCGCGCTGGTGCTGCTGCTCGCCCGCTACATCCACACCCACGTCGAGGAGACCCCCGCCTTCCGGGCCGCGGAGCGGGAGCTGGCGGCGGCCGAGCGGGCGGCCGAGGCCCGGCGCTCACCCCTGGGCACGATCCTGCGCCACCACCTCGGCACCGTCCTGCTGGCCGGCGGCTCCTTCGCGGTCAACACCGCCACCTTCTACATCCTGATCACCGGCGTGCTGGACTACGCCACCCGCTCGCTGCACATGCACCGCACCTCCGTACTGGCCGTCTCCCTGCTGGTCAGCCTCACCCAGCTCGCGCTGATCCCGGCCGCCGCGGCGCTCTCCGACCGCATCGGCCGGCTGCGGGTCTACGCCGCGGGCGCCGTCGGACTGCTGCTCTGGGCGGTGCCCATGTTCCTGCTCATCGACACCGCGTCGCTGCCGTGGCTGGCGGTCGGCACGTTCGTCGGCAGCTGCTTCCTGAGCATCATGTACGGCCCGCAGGCCGCGCTGTTCGCCGAGCTGTTCACCCCCGAGATGCGCTACACGGGCGCCTCGCTCGGCTACCAGATCAGCGCCGTCCTGGGCGGCGGACTCGCGCCCTTCGTGATGGTGCTGCTGCTGGAGGCGAGCGGGACCTCGATGGCGGTGTCCGGGTACATCATGGTGCTCTCCGTCCTCGCGCTGGTGTCGATCCGGCTGCTCACCCGGCGGGCCCCGAAGACGGTCACCGGGCGGCCGGCCACCGGGCCCGCCCGGGGCGCGTAGCCGGCGCCGGATCAGACCCTGCGCAGCCGGGGGAAGGCCGGCGCCGCCGCCAGGAAGACCAGCGCGACCAGCACGAACGGCCAGGTGAAGGCGTGGCCGCCGGACGGCGCGAAGAGGGCGGCCAGCGCCGGGTGCAGGAAGGTCGCGGCCGCCGCCCCGGCCACCGCGTACGCCAGGCTCCAGGCGTCCGCGACCAGCACCACCCCGCACAGCGCCATCGTCACCAGCACGGCGTTGTAGCCCGCCACGCCCTCGGCCACCTGCTCGGCGGGTGTGCCGAGAGCCCACGCGGTGAGCAGGCCGACCACGCTGCCGACGCAGGCCAGCACGCCCGCACGGCGGCCGGCGAGGAAGAGGCCGAGCAGGAATATCAGGCCGACGTACCACTGCGGCATGAAGAAGACCTGCCCGATGTTGGCGAAGAAGCCGTGCCACAGGTCGCTGAAGGTGAGGGAGACCGGGCCGTCCGCGGCGCGGGGGAGCGCGGCCGGGCCCGCGTCCTCGTGCCAGATCCGCGGGAAGCCGGGCGCCGCGATGGTCAGCGCGCTGGCCGTCATGCAGAACGGCAGGGTGAAGGTGGGCAGTTGCCAGGTGGCGAGGAGGCGCGCCACGGCGGCGGTGAGGACCGTGACCAGCGCGGCGGCGGCCAGGGCGAGCAGCGCGGTGGACAGGTGGCGGGCGCCGAGGAGGACCGCGCAGCCGACCGCCACCAGGCAGGCGTTGAAGCCTTCCAGGCCCGCGGTGATCCGGTCCCGGTCGACGCCCAGCAGGCGGGCGGTGGCGGTGCCGGCGGCCGTACCGGCCAGCCCGTACAGGCCGAACTCCCAGCCCGCCGCGCACAGGCCGGCCGAGAACACCACGCCGGTCAGGGCGTTCGGCACGAAGTCGACCTGCGCCTGCCCCCGCAGCACCTCGATCACGAACCGCATGTACCGCGCCCGGAAAGGGCCGTTGATGGCCGTGCCCCACTCGCGCACGCCGCCTCCCGCTCGCACGCCAGGCTCCCGCCTGCCGCCCCTGCCGGTCAGGGGCCGGGGCACTTTACAGCGGCCGGGCGCGGTCCGTCGGCGGGACCAGCTCGGGGTGCCGCAGCGCCAGGCCGTCCACCAGGGCCTGGAGGCCGGTCTCGAACGCGCCCTCGTCCACCTGGCGCTGGTGCTCCGCGAGGAGGTGCGCCTGCCCGAGGTGCGGGTAGTCGGCCGGGTCGTACGCGCCGGGGTCGTCGACGAAGCCGCGGGCGAACGAGCCCAGCGCGGAGCCCGCGACGAAGTAGCGGACCATCGCGCAGACCCGGGTGGCCTGCGCGGGCGGCCAGCCCGCCTCGACCATGCCGCCGAACGCCGCGTCGGCCATCCTCAGCCCGGCCGGGCGGCGGCCGGGGCCCTGCGCGAGGTACGGCACGACGTGCGGGTGCGCGGCCAGCGCCGCGCGGTAGGACCGGGCCCAGCCGAGCAGTCCGGTGCGCCAGTCGCCGCCCTCGAACGCCGCGACGTCGACCTCGGCGATCACCGTGTCGGCGACCGCGTCGAGGATCTCGTCCTTGGTCGTGAAGTGGTTGTACAGCGAGGGCCCGCTGACGCCCAGCTCCGCCGCCAGCCGCCGGGTGGAGAGGGCCGGCAGCCCCTCGGCGTCGATCAGCTCCAGCGCCGTGGCGACGATGCGCTCGCGGCTGAGGAGGGGCTTGCGGGGTCGGGCCATGACGCACATAGTAGAGCCTGCCCAGCGAAAACTAGCAGTGCTAATTAAAGGCGTCGGTGGGACCCTCCGGCGCTGCTCACGCCCATGAGGGGACCGGGATGGATCTGGAGCTCAGCGCGGAGCAGACCGCGGTACGCCGGCTCGCCAGGGACTTCGTCGACCGCGAGGTCGCGCCGCACGCCGCCGCCTGGGACCGCGCGGAGAAGGTCGACCGCGCCGTCGTCAAGAAGCTCGCCGGCCTCGGCTTCCTCGGGCTCACCGTCCCCGAGGAGTACGGCGGTTCGGGCGGCGACCATCTCTCGTACGTGCTGGTGACCGAGGAGCTGGGCCGCGGCGACTCCTCGGTGCGGGGCATCGTCTCGGTCTCCTTGGGGCTGGTCGCCAAGACGATCGCCACCTGGGGCGACGAGGACCAGAAGCGCCACTGGCTGCCGCGGCTGACCTCCGGCGAGGCGCTCGGCTGCTTCGGCCTGACCGAGCCGGGCACCGGCTCCGACGCGGCAAGCCTCGCCACCCGCGCGGTCCGCGACGGGGACGGGTTCGTCATCGACGGCGCCAAGATGTTCATCACCAACGGCACCTGGGCCGATGTCGTCCTGCTCTTCGCCCGCACCGGCGACGCCCCGGGCCACCACGGCATCAGCGCCTTCCTCGTGCCCGCCGACAGCCCCGGCCTGGAGCGCCGGGAGATCCACGGCAAGCTGGGGCTGCGCGGCCAGGCCACCGCCGAGCTGGTGTTCGACGGCGTACGGGTGCCGGCGTCCGCGATGCTCGGGCCGGAGGGCAAGGGCTTCTCGGTCGCGATGTCCGCGCTGGCCAAGGGCCGGATGTCGGTCGCCGCCGGCTGCGTGGGCATCGCCCGGGCCGCACTGGAGGCCGCGCTCGGCTACGCGGGCCAACGGGAGCAGTTCGGCGGCCCGCTCGCACGTCACCAGCTGGTGCAGGAGCTGCTCAGCGACATCGCGGTGGACGTCGACGCCGCACGGCTGCTGACCTGGCGGGTCGCCGATCTGATCGACCGCGGCGAGCCGTTCGCCACCGCCGCTTCGCAGGCCAAGCTGTTCGCCTCGGAGGCCGCGGTGCGCGCCGCCAACAACGCCCTGCAGGTCTTCGGCGGCTACGGCTACATCGACGAGTACCCGGTCGGCAAGCTGCTGCGGGACGCCCGCGTGATGACCCTCTACGAGGGCACCAGCCAGATCCAGAAGCTGCTCATCGGCCGGGCACTGACCGGGGTCTCCGCCTTCTGACGGTGCCGCCCCGGCCCGCACCGGCCGCCCGACCGGACCTAAGCGCTTGCTCAGTGCCGCGGTATGGTGTTCGATCCGTCTGAGGAACGTCCCTGGCGGGTCGAGGAGCGGGGTGCGCGATGGGTGCGGCGGCACAGCAGGCTGCGGAGGAGAACGAGGAGTGGGCCGGGGTGACCCCGGACGCCGCGCGACGGCTGGTCAGCGCGGCCGTCGAGGCGTTCGCCGAGCGCGGCTACCACGCCACCACCACCCGTGACATCGCCGGCCGCGCCGGGATGAGCCCGGCCGCGCTCTACATCCACTACAAGACCAAGGAGGAGCTGCTCTACCGCATCAGCGGGATCGGCCACGAGAAGGCGCTGCGCATCATGGGCGCCGCCGCCGAGGCCCCGGGCAGCGCCCCCGAGCGGCTCCGCGACGCCGTGCGCACCTTCGCCCGCTGGCACGCCGAGCACCACACCACCGCCCGGGTCATCCAGTACGAGCTCCAGGCGCTGAGCCCGGAGCACTACGCCGAGATCGCCGGACTGCGCCGGCAGACCGACCGGCTGCTGCGGCAGATCATCCAGGACGGCGCGGACAGCGGCGCGTTCCATGTCGACGACGTACCCGGCACCACCCTGGCCGTGCTGTCGCTGTGCGTGGACGTCGCCCGCTGGTTCTCCGCGGACGGCTCGCGCACGCCCGACGAGGTCGGCGCGCTCTACGCCGACCTCGTCCTGCGGATGGTGGGCGCCCCGCCGCTGCCCGCTACAGGTAAAAGCGGCTGACCGTCTCCGCCACGCACACCGGCTTCTCGCCGCCCTCGCGCTCGATCGTCACGACCGTGGTGAGCTGCACCCCGCCCGAGACCTCGGTGACCTCCGCGATCCTGGCCGTGGCGCGCAGCCGCGAGCCGACCGGCACGGTGGCGGGGAAGCGCACCTTGTTCGTGCCGTAGTTGATGCCCATCTTCACGCCGTCGACCCGCATCAGCTGGGGTACGAGGGCGGGCAGCAGCGACAGCGTGAGATAGCCGTGCGCGATGGTGGTGCCGAACGGGCCGGCGGCGGCCTTCTCCGGGTCCACGTGGATCCACTGGTGGTCGCCGGTGGCGTCCGCGAACAGGTCGACCCGCTTCTGGTCGACCTCCAGCCAGTCGCTGGTGCCCAGTTCCTCGCCGACCGCTCCGCGCAGTTCGTCGAGCGATCCAAACACTCGGGGCTCTGCCATCTCCGCCTGCCTCCCTGGGATCCGCCGGCCGCCGTCGTCCGGTACCGGCCGACTGTTACTAAGCGCTTGCTCAGCATGCGGAGTGCGGGCACCCCCTGTCAACGCCCGGGCGACCGCGGACACGTTCTAGGGTTGAACCGTGCCCCAGCTTCCGTACAAGGTTCATGAGCTCACCGTCGGCCAGCTCTCCGCGCGCAGCGGCGCCGCGGTCTCCGCGCTGCACTTCTACGAGTCCAAGGGGCTGATCAGCAGCACCCGGACGGCCGGCAACCAGCGCCGCTACACCCGCGACGCGCTGCGCCGGGTGGCCTTCGTCCGGGCGGCGCAGCGGGTCGGCATCCCGCTCGCGGTGATCCGCGACGCGCTGGCGGAGCTGCCCGACGAGCGCACCCCCAACCGCGACGACTGGGCCCGGCTCTCCCAGGTCTGGCGCTCCGAACTGGACGAGCGGATCAGCCAGCTCGTCGAACTGCGCGACCGGCTGACCGACTGCATCGGCTGCGGCTGCCTCTCGATGCAGACGTGCGCGCTGTCCAACCCGTACGACAACCTCGGCGAGCAGGGGCCCGGCGCCCGGCGGCTGCGGGTGGACCGCAGCGCCAAGGACCCCGGCAGCACGGACGGCTGACCGCCGGCGCGCCCGCCCCGCGGCGGGACGGGCGCACGCAGACCGGGGCGGAGGTCACCACACGGACGGGGTGCGGGCCGCCCACGGGCGGGCCTGCTCCAGCTGCGCGGACAGCGCGATCAGCGTCGCCTCGTCGCCGTAGCGCCCGCCCAGCATCACCCCGATCGGCAGTCCCTCGGCGTTCCACTGCAGCGGGACGTTCACCGCGGGCTGCCCGGTCGCGTTGTAGAGCGGGGTGAACGGGGTGAAGGCCCCGATGGCGGCGAACTCGGCCTGCGGATCGGTGTCGTCGCGCAGCGCGCCCACCGCCACCGGAGGCGCCGCCACGGTCGGGCTGAGGAGCACGTCGTAGCCGCCGTCGGCCGGCATCAGGCCGTCGGCGAGGGACTGGCCGAGCGCGCGGAAGGCGTACATCGCGCGAGCGAAGTCCGTGCCGGCGACCTCGGCGCCGCGGCCGCGCAGATAGCGGCTGAGCGGCATCAGCAGCTCCTCGCCGGCCGGCGGCACCGGGCGGATCGCGGCCATGACGGACCAGGCGCGGGTGAACGCGAGGCGGATGCCGTCGTCGGCCGGCAGTGCCAACTCCTCGACCTGGTGGCCGAGTCCGGTCAGCAGCGCGGCGGTGTCGGCGGTGGCGGCGAGGCAGTCGGGGTGCAGCGTGACGTCCGGTACCGGGGGCTGGGTCAGGACGGCGATCCGCAGCCGGCCGGGCTCGCGCCGGGCGTACGAGGCGAAGGTCTCACCCGGTGGCAGCGCGGGCGCCGCGTAGGGGTCGCCGGGCATCGGGCCCGCCATGACGTCCAGCAGGGTGGCCGCGTCGGCGACCGTACGGGCCAGCGGACCGGACGTGGACAGGCCCGTCACGTCGTGCAGCAGCGGGCCGCCGCTGATCCGGCCGCGGCTGGGCTTGATGCCGTACAGCCCGCACACCGACGCCGGAATCCGGATGGAGCCGCCGCCGTCGCTGGCGTGCGCGACGGGCGCCAGCCCGCCGGCCACCGCGGCGGCCGCCCCGCCGCTGGACCCGCCGGCCGAGCGCGCCAGGTCCCAGGGTGTGCGGGCGGGTGGCGCGACGCCGTTCTCGGTGTAGCAGGGCAGCCCGAACTCGGGGGTGTTGGTCTTGCCGAGCAGGATCGTGCCGCCCGCCCGCAGCCTGGTCACGACGTGGTCGTCGACGTCCGGTACGTACTCGGCCAGCGCCCGCGAGCCCATCGTGCAGCGCACCCCGGCGACCGAATTGAGGTCCTTGACGGGCACCGGAACGCCGTACAGCGGCGGGAGTTCGCGGCCCGCGCGGCGGGCCGCCGCGGCCTCGCCCTCGGCCTCCGCGGCCTGCTTGCGGGCGATCTCCGGGGTGCGGGTGATGAAGGCGCCCAGGGTGTCGTCGAGCCGGTCGATCCGCGCGAGGTAGTGCTCGGTGAGCTCGACGGGGGAGAGCTCACCGGACCGGATTTCCCGGGCCTGCTCGACCGCGGTCAGATCGTGCAGTTCGGCCATGGACGTCCACCTCTCCTGGGTACCTCCCCTGCCGTCAGTGGCACGGGGGAGTGCCGCACGGCCCTGCTGCCGTACGGGCGCGGGGGCCGACGCCGTCCGGGGTGATGCCGGTGCGGGTGGTCAGCCCGTGAACAGTTGTTTCAGTTTCAGGGTGAGTTCGTAAAGGCCGTACAGGAACGGAAGTCCCACCCAGAGCCAGGCCAGGACGAGGAGGGTGCGGCGGCCGGTCACTGCTCGGCTCCCTTCGGGCGGACGGTTCCGGGAGCGGCGCCGGGGCGGTCCCCGGTCGCCAACTGCGCGGCCGGCGCCGGTGGTTCGTGGTGGCGGGGATGCACCGGCCGGACGAGTTCGTTGGCGGCGAAGCCCACCACCAGCAGGCCGATCATGATGAAGAACGAGGTGGTGTAGAGGTCGGGGCCGCTGCGGCCGGCCGACCCGGCGCGGTCGGCGACGGCGTTGACGATCAGCGGGCCGAGCACACCGGCGGTGGACCAGGCGGTCAGCAGCCGGCCGTGGATCGCGCCCACCTGGTACGTGCCGAACAGGTCCGTCAAGTACGCCGGGGCGGTGGCGAACCCGCCACCGTAGAAGGACAGGATCACCATGGCGCAGCCGATGAACAACGGCTTGGAGGCGTCGCCGGCCAGCGCGATCAGCAGGTACAGCAGGGCGCCGGCGCCGAGGTAGAGGCGGTAGACGTTCTTGCGGCCCATCAGGTCGGAGGCCGAGGACCAGACGATCCGGCCGAGCATGTTGGCCAGCGAGAGCATGCCGACGAAGCCGGCCGCGGCCGAGGCGCTGACCGGTGCCGCGGTGTGCCCGAAGAAGTCGGAGATCATCGGCGCGGCCTTCTCCAGGATGCCGATGCCGGCCGTCACGTTGGTGCACAGCACCACCCACAGGCACCAGAACTGCGGGGTGCGCAGCGCGCTGCGGGCGGAGACCTGCGCCGTGGTCACCGGGGGCCGGTCCGCCGGGAGGCCCGCGGCCGGCCGGGCGGACGGCTGCCGGTCGTCGGCGGGCACCCGCACCAGCAGCACCCCCACCGTCATGAACACCGCGTAGGCCACGCCCATGACCAGGAACGTCCGCGCGATGCCGGAGGCGTCCCCGCCGAGTGCGGCCAGCAGCCGGCTGGACCAGGGCGAGGCGATCAGCGCGCCGCCTCCGAAGCCCATGATGGCGATGCCGGTGGCCATTCCGGGCCGGTCGGGGAACCACTTGATCAGGGTGGAGACCGGTGAGATGTAGCCGATGCCCAGGCCGATGCCGCCGATGAAGCCGTAACCGAGGACGATCAGCCAGTACCGGCCGGTGGCCGCGCCGAGGGCGGCGATCAGGAACCCCGGCCGAGAAGCAGACGGCCGAGACGCACATCGCCCAGCGCGGGCCGTTGCGTTCGACGAGGGTGCCGCCGAAGGCGGCGGACAGCCCGAGCATCACGACGGCCAGCTGGAACGGGAGCGCGGAGGCCGTCCCGGACAGCTGGAGCGAGGACTCCAGGGGCGGTTTGAACACGCTCCAGGCATAAGCCTGTCCGATGGCGAGGTGGATGGACAGGGCGGCGGGCGGGACGAGCCAGCGGCTCCATCCGGGCGGGGCGACGATGCGGGAGCGGGCGAGCACGGACATGCGCGGAACGTACCCCGCGCTCCCCCCTCCCGGAAGGCCGCGTGGCCCAAGTCCCCTGATCCCGGGGCCCGTACGGCGTCGCCCCGGCCCGTACGGGCACCCGCCTCAGTCGCTGCGGCGCTGGTCGTGGCTGTCCTGGCGGAGCCGGTCGGTGTGGCGCGCGAGGTCGTCGATCCGCCCGGCGAGATCGGGGTGGCGCTCGCGCAGGTGCGGCCGGGCCGCGGCCAGCGGGCCGACCAGCCCGGCCGCGTCGTCGTCGCCGAGGGCCCGGCTGAGGTGCCCGACCGGGCCGTCGGCGGCGTCCGGAAGATCGGTCAGGGCGGTGATCTGCCCGGCCAGTCCGCGCAGGTCGGCGGCGTTGTGCCGGGCCCACGCGGTGACGGTGCGGTCGGCGGCGCGGCGGTCGCGGGTGGCTTTGACGCGCTGCTCGCCCGTGGTGTCGGCGGCGCCGGGGCGCAGCCGGAGGTAGCGGCGCTCGGCGGCCTGCCGGCTGGCGACGCCGAGCGGCCCGGCCAGGTCGGCCCAGCTGGCGCCCGCCGCACGGGCCGCCTCGATCAGCCCGGTCTCCCAGCCGGCCAGCCGCTCGCGCACCTCACGCAGCAACAGCAGGGAGGCCAGCGCCTGTTCGGGCCCGCTGCCGGCCGGTGGTGCCTCGTCGGCGTCGGCGGCGTGGGCGGCGCGCACCGCCCGGTCGATGTCCTCCAGTGCCGAGGCGGTGGCGGGGAAGGGGGCCGGGCCGGGGCGCGGATCCTCGACCGGGCCGGGCGGGTCGGGCAGCTCGCCAGTGGTCATCGCGGTCTCCTGCCGTCGGGGTCGTCGTTCCGTGGTGTGCGTCGCGGGGGCGCCCGTGTCGTCACTCCGATGACGTCTGCGGTTGTCATCGATTGGATGACATGCTACAACGGAGTCAGGTGAAGCGCATAGGCAGCAAGTGCCTGAACCGTTGGAGGTGTTTCGTGATGTTGATGCGCACTGACCCGTTCCGCGAACTCGACCGGCTCACCCAGCAGCTCATGGGAACGTCCGGCACGTGGTCACGCCCCTCGCCCATGCCGATGGACGCCTATCGCGAGGGTGACGTGTACGTGATCGCGCTCGACCTGCCCGGGGTCGCGAAGGACGCGATCGACATCGACGTCGAGCGGAACATGCTGACCGTCCGGGCCGAGCGCCGGCCGGTCGCCGAGCGCGACGACGTGCAGAAGGAGCTGTCCGAGCGCCCGTTGGGCGTCTTCTCCCGCCAGGTCGTGCTGGCCGACACGCTCGACACGGAACACATCGAGGCCGATTACGAGGCGGGCGTGCTGACCCTGCGCATCCCGATCGCGGAGCGCGCCAAGCCCCGCAAGGTCGCCATCGGCGACGGCACGCCGCGCAAGGAGATCAGGGGCTGAGCGCCTCCCGCCGCCATCCGTGACGGAGGACGGGGATCACCTGTCCGTCCCCCCTTCGGCCCCGTCCTCCGCACCCCGCCGCCTGCCGGTGGGCGGACGCCGGCCGGCTTCCCCGCTCCCGGCCGCGCCACCCGTCCCCCCGGCCGTCCGGCCAACCGTCCGACCAACCATCCGACGAGAAAGGCGACCGCAGCGCCCATGGTCACCCAGCCCGAACCGACCCGTCCCGCACCGGCGATGACGTTCCTCCGGATGCTGGAACGGGTGCGGTACGAAGGGGCCTATCCCACCCGTGAACGTGCCGAGGAGGTCGTACGCGCCGTGCTGGCCGCACTCGGCCGGCAGGTCACCGGCGACGAACGCGTCGACCTCGCGGCCCGCCTGCCCGTCGAGGCGGCCCGGGAGTTCACCGCCCGGCCTCCGGTCCTCGAACGGCTCACCGGCTGGGGCTTCGTGAAGGACCTCGCCGAACGCACCGGCGGCACGCCCGCGACCACGCGCTGGGACACCGGCGCCGTACTGTCCGTCGTCGCCGAACTCGCCGGTCCCGAGCTCCTCACCCGGATCCTCGCCCAACTGCCCACCGGGTACGCCCTGTTGTTCGGCCGCGCCGAGCTCGTCCAGGCCGCCTGACCCGTCGCGACCGAGGGCCCGGCGCCGCGTCCTACGGGGCCCCCGGACCGGCCGCCGCCGCCCGTACCAGCTGGGCGTTGTCGGCGGCCGGGCGGCCGTCGGGGAGCAGGAGGGTGTCCTCGACGCCGATCCGGGTGTCCAGGCCCCGCTGCCGGGCCAGTCGCAGCACCGGCCACGCGCCGCCGTCCGACCCGTGCAGCAGCACCGGGCGGCCGTGGCCGCTCGCGGCCACCGCGGCCAGCAGCTCGCGCGCGGTGGCCGTCGCCGTGTCCGGGTCGGTGACGGTCACCTCGGCCAGCACCCGCAGTACCCGGGGCGCGAGCGGCGAGCGGGCGAACCGCTCCGGGCCGTCCGTGCCGGACCACCGGCCCGCCTCGACGCCGATGCCGCGCTCCAGCAGCGCCGCGGTCACCGCCTCCGCGCCCGGCTCGTGCCAGTTCACCGAGGCGATGGGGGTACCTCCCTGTTCGAGCGGAGCCGAGAACTTGGGGGAGGCAGCACCGTCCAGGAGCCGATGCGCGCCACCCGGCGAGAGGGGTCGGGCTCGGCCCGGGCGCCGGTCGTCACGCCCACCGGGACGTCCACCACCGCCCGGAGCGCCGCCAGCGCCGGGCCGACCACGCGCGGCGAGAGCTAGGGGCTGTCGTTTGGATCATGCCGGGCTCGCGGGGTCTGGCACCGCACCTCGCCGCGTTGTCGTCGGTCGCCAGCGCTCCGCCCTGACTCCCTCCTCCGCCTTGCGATGCACGGCACCAGACCCCGCTCCCTGATCCGGCCTGATCCAAACGACAGCCCCTAGTCCCGGCCGCACGGGGTCTTGGGGTGGACATGGATGTCCGTCGCACCGGCCGCCACCGCCTGCCGCGCGGCCTCGGCGAGCGCGGCGGGCGACATCGGGACGGCACCCGAATCGGCGGCGGTCCGGGGGCCGTTGAGGCATACCTGCAACATCGTCCGATGATGCCCGAGGGGTACGACCACGCGGCGGCGGGTGCGCCGGCCGCAGGGCCGCGGGCGGCTCAGGCCGCGGCGAACGCCCCCGCTCCGTGGGCGGCCCGGAGCGTCTCCGGTGCCAGAACCGACACGGGCGCCAGCACCCCGCACTGCCCGCAGGCCGGCCCGGGCACCGGGACCTCCGCGGTCTCGGGGGGCCAGGCGAAGCGGGTGCAGCCGCACACCGGGCAGTCGCGGCGCGGCAGCCCCGACTCCATCGCCGCGATCATGCTGCGCAGCACCACCGCGAGCCGGGCCGCCGGATGCCGCTGCGGCGAGGCGCACGGCACGATGTCACAGCCGCCCCAGGTCCGGCGGTGCCAGTCGTCGAGCGCGCTGGGCTGCCGGATGCCGTCGTGCTTCTCCTTGCGGCGCCGGGCGGCGAATTCGTCCTCGTAGGCGAGCCAGAGGGTGCGGGCCTCCTCCAGCTCGGCGAGCGCGGCGACCAGCCGCTCCGGGTCCGGGGTGCGGTCGTACGTCGCGATACCGGCCCGGGTGCACAGATGGTGCCAGGTCGCCCGGTGCCCGTAAGGGGCGAAGCGCTCAAGGCACTTGCGCAGGGCGGTGCGCCGCTGCGTAGAGATGAGTCGTGGATTGCGGACCTGTTCTGCGAGGGCTCTGAAACCGGCCATTTCATCCCACCTCCGGGGGGAGGACCCGACTGGACGGGGGTGGGACGTAGCCGATCACCACCTGGATCCATCGAACTTACGTGCGGCTTGCGCGACCCGGCTCCCGGCGTCAACGGCCGGGCGTCTGTGGGGAATGCGAAAAGATGACTGTTGTTCATCTTCCGGCCGGGGATAACCGCCGGTAACGTCCCGCCCACCCTCCCCCGCGCCCTCACAGAGCAGGGGCCCCTCCGAGGAGCAGGAATGCGACGACGTACCGGACGCCTCAGGACTGCCGCGGCGGCAGCCCTGTTCGCCCTGGGGGCCACGGTGCTGGCCCCGCCCCCCACCGTGGCCGCCGCGCCGAACGATGCCAACGACTACTGCCAGGACCAGTGCGCCGACATCCTGCCGCCCGGCGCGACCGGCAACGCCACCCTGGTCGAGATCCTCGGCAACAAGCTGTTCGGCACCCACCCCGAGCACTCCACCGACCAACTCGCCCCGTACGGCGCGCTGGCCGGCGGCTACCCGTCGCTCACCGACGACACCCTGACGAAGTTCTTCAACGACGCGTCCTTCGGCGTGCCCCAGGACCAGGTCGGCAAGGTCACCGCGCCCCGCGACGACGTGACCATCACCCGTGACAGGAAGACCGGGGTGCCGCACATCAAGGGCACCACCCGCTACGGCACCGAGTACGGCGCCGGTTACGCCGCGGGCCAGGACCGGCTGTGGCTGATGGACCTCTTCCGGCACATCGGCCGCGGCGAGCTGACCTCCTTCGCCGGCGGCGCGCCCGCCAACCAGGGCCTGGAGCAGGAGTTCTGGCCGCAGGCGCCGTACACCGAGAAGGACCTCCAGGAGCAGGTCGACTACATCAGGGACCACAACGGCGAGCGCGGCAAGCAGGCCATGGCCGACGCCCAGGCGTACGTCGACGGGATCAACGCCTACCGCGAACAGTCCAAGAACGGCCGCTACTTCCCGGGCGAGTACGTGCTCACCGGGCACGTCGACGCGATCACCAACGCCGGTGAGATCGAGCCCTTCAAACTCACCGACCTGATAGCGCTGGCCTCCGTCGTCGGTGGCCTCTTCGGCAACGGCGGGGGCGGGGAGGTCACCAACGCGCTGTCGCTGCTGGCCGCCCAGCAGAAGTACGGCGTCGAGAAGGGCACCGAGGTCTGGGAGTCCTTCCGCGAGCGCAACGACCCCGAGGCCACCAAGACCCTGCACGACGGCCAGCGCTTCCCGTACGCCGTCAAACCGGCCAGGGCCAAGGGCGTGGCGCTGCCGGACCGCGGCTCGGTCACCGCCGAGCCGCTGGTGTACGACCGCACCGGCGCGGCCACCGTCAAGGGCGACAAGGCGCCGCAGGACCCCGTCAAGGCGCCGAAGAAGTACCGGAAGCTGGAGGGCCTCTTCAAGGACGGGGTGCTGCCCAAGGGCAGCTTCAACCCCACCCAGCACCGCGGGATGTCCAACGCCCTGGTGGTCTCCGGCAAGCACACCGCGAGCGGCCACCCCGTCGCCGTCTTCGGTCCGCAGACCGGCTACTTCGCGCCCCAGCTGCTGATGCTCCAGGAGATCCAGGGCCCCGGCATCAGCGCCCGCGGCGCCTCCTTCGCGGGCGTCGGGATGTACGTCCAGCTCGGCCGCGGCCAGGACTACGCCTGGAGCGCCACCTCCGCCGGCCAGGACATCACCGACACCTACGCCGTCGAGCTGTGCAACGCGGACGGATCGAAGCCCACCAAGGACTCCACCTCCTACCGCTACCGCGGCGCCTGCGTCCCCATGGAGAAGCTGGAGCGCACCAACTCCTGGAAGCCCACCGTCGCCGACCCGACGGCGGCCGGCTCGTACCGGATGCAGGTCTTCCGCACCAAGTACGGGACCGTCACCCACCGCGCCACCGTCGGCGGCAAGCCCGTCGCCTACACCGCGCAGCGCTCCACCTACCGCCACGAGGCCGACTCCATCATCGGCTTCCAGATGCTCAACGACCCCTCGTACGTACGCGACGCCGCGACCTTCCAGCAGGCCGCCCAGCACATCGGCTACGCCTTCAACTGGTTCTACGCCGACTCCCGCGACACCGCCTACTACAACAGCGGCCTCAACCCGGTCCGCAACCCCGACGTCGACCCGTCGCTGCCCGTCACCGCGGACGACGCCTACGAGTGGCGCGGCTACGACCCCGCCACCAACACCACCGACTACACCCCGCCCGCCCAGCACCCGCAGTCCGTCAACCAGGACTACTACGTCTCCTGGAACAACAAGCAGGCCAAGGACTACGACTCGGCCGGCTTCGGCAACGGCCCGGTGCACCGCGCCGATCTGCTGGACGACCGGGTGCGCGCGCTGACCGAGGAGGGCGGGGTGACCCGGGCCTCGCTGACCCGGGCGATGGCCGAGGCCGCGGTCACCGACCTGCGCGGCGAGGACGTGCTGCCCGAACTCCTGCGCGTGGTGGGCAGCAAGCCGGTCACCGAGCCCGCCCTGAAGACCGCGGTGCAGCAGCTCGCGGCCTGGCACAAGGACGGCAGCCAGCGCCGGGAGACCGCCGCGGGCTCGCACACCTACACCCACCCCGACGCGGTGCGCCTGATGGACGCCTGGTGGCCGCTGCTGGCCGAGGCCGTCTTCAAGCCCGGCCTCGGCGGCGACCTCTACGACGCGCTGAAGGCGGACCTCGCCGTCGACGAGTCACCGTCCGCGGGCCACGGACCGACCGGGGGGCACGCCGGATCGGCCTTCCAGTACGGCTGGTGGAGCTACGCCGACAAGGACCTGCGCTCCGTCCTCGGCGACAAGGTCAACGGCCCGCTCGCGCAGCGCTACTGCGGCGACGGCGACCTCTCCGCCTGCCGTGACACCCTGCTGACCACGCTCCGGCAGGCCGCCGCCAAGACGGCCGAGCAGGTCTACCCGGGCGACGGCAGCTGCAAGGCCGGCGACCAGTGGTGCGCCGACGCGATCATCCACCGCGCGGTGGGCGGTCTGACGCACGACACCATCAGCTGGCAGAACCGGCCGACCTACCAGCAGGTCGTGGAGTTCCCGGCACACCGCTGACGCGCCGCACCGACGAAGGCCCCGGGGAGAGCCGCCCCGGGGCCTTCGATTTCCCCGCGGGATATGCTGCACAGTCCTGAATTCCGGGGACGGGGAGGCGAGTAGGGCCGCATGACCTTCTCAGGTCCGCAGCAGTACCCGACGGAGCTGCTAGACACCACCATGGACCAGCTGCGCACGCTGATCGTCGTCCACGAGGCGGGGACCGCGCTGCGCGCCGCCCGCCTGCTGGGCCGCGAACAGTCCAGTGTGCAGAAGCAGTTGGACACCATGAACCGCACCTTCGCGGCACTGTGCGGCGAGGAACTGGTCCTCAAGCAGGGGCGGGGGCAGGACGCCCTGTTCACCGCGACCGGCGAGGCGCTGGTCGGCCTGGCGCGGCGCACCCTCGACGCGTGGTCGGACGGGGTGCACGACGCCCGCCGCCGGCTCGGCCGGACGCTGTCGGTCGGCTCCACCCGCTACACGCTCGGCTTCCTGCTGGACGCCGTGGAACGCGTCAGCGAGGACTACGCCCGCGACCACGTCGATCTCAAGGTCACCCACGTCCGCACCGGCGACCTCTTCGGCAAGCTGCGCGCCAAGGAACTCGACCTGGTCTGCGGCAGCGTCGTCGTCACCGAGGGCCACGAGGAGGAGCTGCTGGCGCCGTACGACGTGATGGAGTGGCGGCGCAGCGGGCTGTCGCTGCTGACGAACCTGCCACCGGACCGGCTCCCCGGCACGTCCTTCCGGGCCGGTGACCTCACCCGGCTGCCCCTGGTGATCTCCACCCGCGGCCTCATCAGCCGCTTCCTGACCTCGTGGTACGGCCCCGACTACCGCCAGAAGCTGAACGTCGCCGCCGAGATAGAGGCCGCGCACTACGGCTTCGAGCTGCTGCGCTCAGGGGTGGTGAGCGGCGCGATGCTGGTCACCCGGGGCATCGGGGAGGCCGCCGCGGACGGCCGGCTCCCGGAGGCCGGCGGACTGCGCACGGTGCGGATCGTCGGGGACGTCGGCCCGCGGACCGAGGTGCTGGTCGGGGTCTTCACCCGGCGCGGCGAGCGGGCGTCCGCCCCGCCCGGCCACCCGCTGAACCTGCTGTGGGACGCGCTGTCGCGGGAGAGCGGACCGTGGTGGCTCAGCTCCTGAGAGCCGGGCCCGCCGCCCGCCCGCGGACGCGCCCCGGGATCACGCCAGTTCGCGCTCCCGGGTCTCCGGCAGCGCCAGCACGCACCCCAGCGAGACCACCGCCATCGCGGACACGTACCAGCCCACCGACGCCGAGCCGAACGCCGACTGGAGCCGGGTGGCGACCAGCGGAGCCACCGCGCCGCCCAGCACGCCGCCCAGGTTGTAGGCCAGCGAGGCGCCCGAGTACCGCACCGTCGTCCCGAACAGCTCCGGCAGGTACGCGCCCATCGGGCCGTACACCACGCCCATGCAGAACAGCGCGCCGCCGATGCCGAGCGCGATCAGCAGCGGCGTCCCGGTGTCCAGCAGCGGGAAGAGCACCAGCCCCCAGACCGCCGCGAGTCCGCAGCCGGCGAGGACCAGCTTCCGGCGCCCGGCCGCGTCGGAGCGGGTGGCGGCGAGCCAGGTACCGGCCGCCAGGAAGAGGCAGGCGACGAGGGAGAGCCCCAGCATGGTGTTGCGCGAGACGCCCAGCGCGGAGGTGGTGTAGGCGAGGCAGTACGTCGTCGCGGTGTAGAAGAGGCCGTACGCGACGATCATGCCGCCCGCGCCCAGCAGCAGTTCGCGCGGATGCCGCCGCAGCACCTCCACGGCGGGGACCTTGCCGGCCTCCTGGGCGTCCAGCACCTTCGCGAACACCGGCGTCTCGCTGATCTTCAGCCGTACGAACAGTCCCACGCCCACCAGCAGGAACGACAGCAGAAACGGCACCCGCCAGCCCCACGACCGGAACGCCGCGTCGTCGAGGGCGGACGACAGCAGCCAGAACACCCCGGTCGCCGCGAAGAACCCCACCGACGGGCCGAGTTGCGGGAACGCCGCGTACAGCCCGCGGCGCCCGCGCGGCGCGTGCTCGACCGCGAGCAGCGCGGCCCCGCCCCACTCGCCCCCCAGCCCGATGCCCTGCAGGAAGCGCAGCACGATCAGCAGCAGCGGCGCCCAGATGCCCCACGTGCCGTATCCCGGCAGCAGTCCGACGAACGCCGTGGACAGCCCCATCAGCAGCAGCGAGGCGACCAGTACCGACTTGCGGCCCACCCGGTCGCCGAAGTGCCCGAACACCACCGAGCCGAGCGGCCGGGCGGCGAACGCCACCGCGTAGGTGGAGAACGCGGCGAGGGTGGCGTTGACCGGCGTGAGCGTCGGGAAGAACGCCTGGTTGAGGACCAGCGCGGCGGCCGTCCCGTAGATGTAGAAGTCGTAGAACTCGATGGCCGTCCCGATGAACGAGGCGACCGCGACCCGGCGCAGGCTCTCGGTGGAGTCGGCGGCCGCTGCCGGGACCTTGGATGAGATTGCTTCACTGTGCACGCGTCGCACTCTCACGGAGCGCCGGAGGCTGGTCAAGGGGTGAAATGGACTGTCCCGGCCCTTGGGACGCCGGCTCAGTCCAGCCGCTCCACCGCCCGCACCACGTGCCCCGCGCCGTCCTCGGTGGTGACCAGCGCGGCGAGTTGCCGGGCGCGGTGGCGGTAGCGGGGGTCGTGCGCGGCCGTGCGGACGGCGTCGGCGAGCCGCTCCGCGGACAGGTGGCGGAAGGGGAGGCGCGCGGGGCTGACGCCCAGGGCGGTCAGCCGGGACGCCCAGAAGGACTGGTCCAGCATCATGGGGACCGGCACCGCCGGCACCCCGGCGCGCAGCCCGGCCGCGGTGGTGCCGGCCCCCGCGTGGTGCACCACGGCCGCGGTCCGCGGGAACAGCCAGGAGTGCGGGACCTCTCCCACGGTCAGCACGTCGTCGCCGGCCACCGACAGCCCGGCCCACCCCGTCTGGAGCACCCCCCGCACCCGGGCCAGCCGCAGCGCCCGGGCGACCAGGTCCCCGAGGCGCTCCGGATCGGCGGCCGCCATGCTGCCGAAGCCCACGAACACCGGTGGCGGGCCGGCCTGCAGAAAGTCCGTCAGCCGGGCCGGCGGGGTCCAGCCGGGGGGCTCCGCCGGCCACCAGTAGCCGGCCACCTCCAGCCCCGGCCGCCAGTCCAGGGGCCGGGGCACCACCGTCGGGCTGAACCCGTGCAGCACCGGCCAGTCCGCGCGCCGCCGCGCGAGCGCGGCCCCGGTCACGCCCAGCTGCCGGCGGAGGTGGCGCACTCCGGGAGCGAAGGCCAGTGCCAGCAGCGCCTGGGCGCCCCGCGCCGCGGCCCGGTTGCCGTACGGCCCCCAGGACGGCGCGCCGAGGAGGACCGGCGGGAACTCCCGGGTGGGCGCGAGGGGTTGCAGGAAGACACCGAGGGCGGGCAGCCGCAGCCCCGCGGCGGCCACCAGCCCCAGGGGGGCCAGGCTGCCGGACACCAGCAGGGCGTCGGTGCCCGCGGCGCAGACCTCCGCCAGCGCGTCGGCCGCCCTGGGCGCCCACTCCCGGGCCAGCCCCAGCTGTGCGGCCGGGGAGAGGCCGGCGCCGGTGCGGCCCTCGGCGGCGACGCGGTCCAGCGGCAGCGGACGGAAGGTGAGCCCGCTGTGGTGGATCAGCCCGGCCGAGCGGGGGTCCGCGGCCACCACGACCGTGTGCCCGGCGGCGTGCAGCCGGGCGCCGAGGCCGGTGTAGGGAGCCACGTCCCCGCGCGAACCCGCGGTGGCGATGAGGATGCGCATGGCCGGGATGCCCCGCCTTCCTGGGTGAGGTGGTGAAGGGGTGGGTTGGCCGCGGCGGCGGTGCGGCCGCCGGGGTCAGGTGCGCCGGGCGATCACCCGGTAGGCGTTGGCCAGCCGCGTGCGCCGGGCGAGCGGGGCCAGCAGCAGGTCGAGGCCGAACAGCACCAGGAGCACGGGCGTGGCGGCCGCCAGGGCCAGCGCGCGGACCGTGCGCCGCACCGGGCCCGGGGAGGCCGGCAGCCACGGCAGGTCCTGGGCCGGCAGCACGGCCTTGAGCAGGTTCAGCGCCGCGGACGTGAGATCGGTGGGGACGTGCGGCTCGCGCCGGCCGGCGGCCACGACGGTGAAGCCCTGCTCGGTCAGCGCGGTACGGAGGTTGTCCAGCGGGACGAGGTGGAGGTGCTGGGGCTGGAGCCACGGTCCCCACCACCGGCCGAGCAGCCGGGCCGCGGCGGACTGCGGGTCGGGCACCTCGATCAGCAGGTGCCCGCCGGGACGCAGGACCCGGTGCGCGGCGGCCAGTTCCCGCCGGGGCGCCGTGGTGTGTTCCAGGTAGTGGTGCATGCTCACCACGTCGTAGCGGCCGGCCAGCCGGGCGGCGAGGTCCGGGAAGGAGCCCCGGTAGGCCCGCTCGATCCGGCCGCTGCGCGCCCCGCTCTCCACGCCCTCGCCCAGGTCGAGCCCGTGGAACGCGGTCCCCGGGTGGATCTTCCGGGCCTCGGCGCAGAAGTGGCCGTGGCCGGTGCCCACGTCCAGCCAGCGGGCCGGGCGGCCGAACGGCAGCAGGGCCCGGGCGCGCGACCGGTAGAGCCGGACGGCGAGCGGCGAGACGGCCGTCCGTGCCATCGTCGACCGGCCCAGGCCGTCGTAGCAGTCGCGGTAGTAGAACGCCAGGCCGTCGTCGCCGAGCCGGGGGTTCTGGAACACGTGCCCGCAGTCGCGGCACTCGTCGAGCACGAAGTGCCCGGGTTTGCCCTGGAGGTGGTCGGTGGTGCGCAGCCGGCGGCGGAGGCGGCCGGAGTCGCACCACGGGCAGCTGGTGCGCCGCTCCTCGAAGAACCGCCCCGTGCCGTCCTTCAGTTCGTCCAGGTAGCGCGGCCGGCGGGCGGCGACCCGGGCACGCCGTCCACCCCGGTCCGGCGGCGGCCCGCTCATGACGAACCCCGTCCGGCGGTGGCCCTCCTGGGCACGCGATGTCGTCCGCCGGGGGTGGGGCGGGGCGCCGAGAAGCGGCGCACACACGGCCGCTCGACCCCCGTGTACAGCAGCCAGGCGGCCGCCAGCGCGAGGGGCAGCCCGACGAGTACGGCCCCCAGCCGGCTCCAGCCGAGCCCGGTCAGGCACAGGTAGACCACGCCCAGCACCATGAAGTGCACGAGGTACAGGGCGTAGGAGATCTCCCCGAGGAGGACCAGCGGCGGGGTCCGCAGCAGCGAGGGCCGGCCGCGCAGGTCCAGCTCGGCGACGGCATGCACCAGCAGGACGAGCGGCAGCGCGGTCGCGGCCGCGTACATGTAGACGTACGGCAGGAAGGACGAGTTGACCAGCAGGGTGCTGATCACGCCCAGCGCCGCGGGCAGCACGGCGAGCCGCGGCAGCCGGAGCCCGGTCGCCCGGATCCGGGCCGCCATCATGCCGAGGACGAATTCCGGCAGGCGGGCCAGCGGCAGCATGTACACGCACCAGTAGCCGGTGAAGAACGACCCGTCGGGGTTGAGGACCGTCTCGCACAGCAGCGGCCACGCCCAGACGAGTGCGAGGGCGCCCGCCGCGCCGGCCAGCAGCCCGCGGCGGGACAGCCGCGCGACCCAGGGCCGGAGCACGGGGAAGAGCAGGTAGAAGAACATCTCCGCGGCCAGCGACCAGGAGACGGGGTTTCCCGCGGAGACGAAACTCCGGCTGGGCACCCAGGTGTTCACCAGGAACAGGGCGGCGAGATGGGCCACCACGCCCGGGGCGTTCGCGGCCGCGGTGCCGGCGCAGGCGAGCGCGATCAGGACCACGCACCAGGTGAGGACGTGGTTGGGCAGGATCTTCGCGGCCCGCCGCCGCCAGAAGGCCCGTGCGGTGTCGTCCGGCCGCGCCGAGTGCATCAGCACGTATCCGCTGAGGACGAAGAACAGCGAGACCGCGCTCGCGCCCACCCACACCTGCGGGCCGAGCGTTGTGGCGAGCCGCGGATCGGTCAGCAGCGCGCAGTGGGTGAAGACGACCCCGCCCGCGGCGGCGAACCGCAGACCGGTCAGCGAGGGCAGTCTGGCGGGGCGGGGCCCGGGGCCGGACGAGGACCGGGGGAGTGGACGCATACATGGCCTCCTGCGAGCGAAGCCCAGGCCGATGACCGCCACTCACCTGCAAAATGACGCGCGAGGGGGCCGCCCTGGACCGGTGTGCACGACTGATCGGTCTCCGTGCAACGGAATGGGCGGCCCCTCGCGCGGTTGGCTCGATTGACCCACCGCGGCACACCCCCGGCATAGGGGAGGCGGACCTATTTCACCCGTACGGCCCAGCCGCCCCGGCGAGGGCGCCGGTGCTCTCCTTCGCTTCGCGGCGAGGCGTCAGGAAGCGTGCGGATAGCGCAGGTACCGGGCCCGCACGGAGCGGAAGGCGGTCAGGGCCGGCTGCCAGGCGGCGACGATCTCCTCGGTCCCCGCGCCCGCGTCGATCATCGTGCGGACCGTCGAGGAGCCGGTGAGCCGGTCGATGCCATTGTCCGGCCGCCAGGCGAAACCGTTCCAGACCCGCTTCGCGGTCACCAGCAGCGCGATGCCGGTGCGCACCGGGTCGAACGCCTCCCGGTCGTGGACGTGGAGCTGGACGCCGCCGATGGTCTTCCCCTGGAACTTGGAGAAGGTGGGGGCGAAGTACGCCTCCCTGAAGTGCACGCCGGGCAGGGCGAGTTCGTTGGCGGCCGCCGCCCAGCGGTGGTCGATGCCGTCGGCGCCCAGCAGCTCGAAGGGACGGGTGGTGCCGCGCCCCTCGGACAGGTTGGTGCCCTCGAAGAGGCAGGTGCCCGAGTAGACCAGGGCGGTGTCCGGGGTGGGCATGTT
Source organism: Streptomyces lydicus (assembly GCF_000717345.1). GTDB lineage: Bacteria > Actinomycetota > Actinomycetes > Streptomycetales > Streptomycetaceae > Streptomyces > Streptomyces lydicus. The sequence continues at coordinate 162,743 of NZ_JNZA01000010.1, forward strand.
GGGGCTCGGGGGCACCCAGGGCAGCCCGGTCGCGTCGTGGAAGTCGCCGCGCCGCCAGCCGGTCATCAGCACGGTCTCCAGCTCGACCGGGCGCCCGGCCGCCTTCGGCACGAACTCGCCGTTGAACAGCAGTGCCAGCTCGGCCACCGTCATGCCGTGCGCCTGCGCGATCGGCTCCCGGCCGACGAAGGAGGCGTACGCCTTGTCCAGTACCGGGCCGGTGGCGGCGCGTCCGGTGACGGGGTTGGGGCGGTCCAGGACCACGAAGCGCTTGCCCGCGAGGACGGCGGCCACCATGCAGTCGTAGAGCGTCCAGATGTAGGTGTAGAAGCGCGCGCCGACGTCCTGGATGTCGAAGACGACCGTGTCCACGCCGGAGGCGGTGAAGATGTCGGCGAGGGCCCGGCCGCTCTTGTTGTACGTGTCGTAGACCGGCAGCCCGGTGGCCGGGTCGTCGTAGCGGCCCTCGGAGCCGCCGGCCTGCGCGGTGCCGCGGAAGCCGTGCTCCGGGCCGAAGACGGCGATCAGGCGCACCCGGTCGTCGGCGTGCAGCACGTCGACGATGTGCGCGACGTCCGGGGTGACACCGGTGGGGTTGGTGACGACGCCGACCCGGCGGCCGGCCAGGAGGCGGTAGCCGTCGGCGGCCAGCCGGTCGAAGCCGGTGTGCACCCGCCGTCGTCGGTGGCCGGGCGCCGGGCCGGCCGCCCGTGCGGGCGCCGCGGCCGCGGTCAGGGCCGCGCCGGCCGCTCCGGTCGCGGCCAGATGCCCCAGCAGCAGGCGTCTCGACAGAGCCATCCGCACACCTCCGTGATCAACAGAATCGACCGGGTACGTGTCGTGCGCACGCTAACGCGCCACGGCGCGGCGGGGAACATGCCGGGCCGCGGCGGAAACCGGCTCTTCCGCTGGGACATACCGACTGGTTAGTCTGCCCTCGGCCGATCCGAGCGACCGAGGGAGACCCAGCAGTGGAAGCCGTCAGGGACAAAGCCGTCGTCGTGACCGGGGCGGGCGGGGGGATCGGCGCCGCCCTGGCCCGCCGCTTCGCCGCCGAGGGCGCCCGGGTCGTGGTCAACGACCTGGACGAGGCCAAGGCCCGCAAGACCGCCGAGGAGATCGGGGCGCTCGCGGTGCCCGGCGACGCCTCGGCCGTCGTCCCGCTCGCCCGCGAGGCGCTCGGCGGCGCGGTCGACATCTTCTGCGCCAACGCCGGGGTCGGCACCGGCGGCGGCCCCGACGCACCGGACGACGACTGGGCGCTGGCCTGGGACGTCAACGTCATGGCCCATGTCCGGGCGGCGCGCGAGCTGGTGCCGGAGTGGCTGGCGCGCGGCAGCGGACGCTTCATCTCCACCGTCTCCGCCGCCGGGCTGCTCACCATGGTCGCCGCGGCCCCCTACAGCGTCACCAAGCACGGTGCGTACGCCTTCGCCGAGTGGCTCTCGCTGACCTACCGGCACCGCGGCATCGACGTGCACGCCATCTGCCCGCAGGGCGTACGCACCGACATGCTGGCCGCCACCGGGACCGCCGGGGACCTCGTGCTGACCCCCACCGCCGTCGAGCCCGAGGACGTCGCCGAGGCGCTCTTCGCGGCCATGGCCGAGGGCCGCTTCCTGGTGCTGCCGCACCCCGAGGTCGCGGACTACTACACCGCGCGGGCCGCCGACCCCGACCGCTGGCTCGGCGGGATGAACCACCTCCAGCGGAAGCTGGAGGAGGCCGAGGGCCGCGCGTAGGGCCGCTCCGGACGGGGTGGCGGCCCGGCCGGGCCCGGCGCGCGCCACCCCACCGCACCTCAGGTGTTCCCCCGCAGGGATGATCTGGCGATCAGGAAGAAAGGGCCGCACCCGATGACCTCCTACCAGGACAAGCCGTGGCTGGCGCAGCTCACCGAAGCCCAGCGCGCCCCCGTCCAGCCGCCCCCCTCGACACTGCACGCGTTCCGCGCGGCGGTCCGGGCCGTCCCCGACCGCACGGCGCTCGCCTACTTCGACGGCCGGCTGTCCTACGCCGAGACCGACGCGCTCTCCGACGGCGTCGCCGCCCACCTCGCCGCACGTGGATTCCGCCGCGGCGACCGGGCCGCGGTCATGCTGCAGAACACCCCGCACTTCGTGCTGGCCCTGCTCGGCGTCTGGAAGGCAGGCGGGGTGGTCGTCCCCGTCAACCCCATGTACAAGTCGGCCGAGATGCGGCACATCCTGGACGACGCCGAGGTCACCGCCGTCATCTGCGCCGACCGCACCTGGGACGGCTTCCTGCGCGCCACCGCCGCCGGGGCGCCGTCCGTGCGGATCGCGCTCACCGCCTGCGAGCGGGAGCTGCAGACCCGCGACGACGCCCGGGTGCTGCGCGGCGAGCCGCTCGGCCCGCAGGAGGACGCCGACGACCTGCTCGCGGTGGCCCGCGGCGCGGGCCGGCTCCGTGCGGCGCCCGCCGATCCCGGGCTCACCGCCGACGACGTCGCCCTGATCAGCTACACCTCCGGCACCTCCGGCACCCCCAAGGGCGCCACCAACACCCACGGCAACATCGCCTACAACGCCGAACGCCAGCGCACCGGCCTCGGCCTGCCCGAAGGCGCCACCTACTTCGCACTCGCCCCGCTCTTCCACATCACCGGCATGGTCTGCGAACTGGCCGCCTGCGTCGCCAACGCGGGCACCCTCGCGCTCGCCTACCGCTTCGAGGCCGGCGTCGTCCTGGACGCCTTCCTGGAGCACCGGCCCGCCTACACCGTCGGCCCCTCCACCGCCTACATGGCGCTGATGGCCCACCCCGGCGTGACCCGCGACCACTTCGCGTCCTTCGTGACGATGTCCTCCGGCGGCGCGCCGCTGCCGCCCGTGCTGGTCGAGAAGTTCCGCGCCGGCTTCGGCCCGTACCTCCACAACGGCTACGGTCTGACCGAGTGCACCGCCCCCTGCGCCAGCGTCCCGCCCGGCAGGCAGGCGCCGGTCGACAAGGTCTCCGGGACGCTCGCGGTCGGCGTGCCCGGCCCCGACACCGTCGTCCGGATCCTCGGTGAGGACGGCCGGGAGCTGCCGTTCGGCGAACCGGGCGAGATCGCGGTGCGCGGCCCGCAGGTCGTCCCCGGCTACTGGCGCCGCCCCGACGCCACCGCCGAGGCCATCCCCGACGGTGAACTGCGCACCGGCGACATCGGCTTCATGGACCCCGACGGCTGGCTCTACGTCGTCGACCGCAAGAAGGACATGATCAACGCCTCCGGCTTCAAGGTGTGGCCGCGCGAGGTCGAGGACGTGCTGTACAGCCACCCGGCGGTGCGCGAGGCGGCGGTCGTCGGCGTGCCCGACGCCTACCGCGGCGAGACCGTCAAGGCGTATGTCAGCCTGCGTCCCGGTGCCGCGCCGCAACCCGCCGAGCTGGCCGCGTACTGCAAGGAACGGCTCGCGGCGTACAAATATCCCCGTGAGGTGGAGATCCTGGCAGAGCTCCCGAAGACCACGAGTGGCAAGATCCTCCGACGGGAGCTGCGCCACCGCGCATGAGGTACGACGAAGGACAGGTGAGGGCGATGGCCGGCACGAAGGACGGCAACGGCAACGGTGGCGCGAAGCCGGTGGCCCAGCGGCTGCTGGCCACCGCCACCAGACTCTTCGCGGAGCAGGGCTACGACCGCACCTCCGTCCAGGAGATCGTCGATGCCGCGGGGGTCACCAAGGGCGCCCTCTACCACTACTTCGGCTCCAAGGACGATCTGCTGCACGAGGTCTACGGCCGGGTCCTGCGCCTCCAGCAGGAGCGCCTGGACCACTTCGCGGGCGCCGACGCGCCCGTGGAGCAGCGGCTGCGGGACGCCGCCGCCGACGTGGTCGTCACCACCATCGAGAACCTCGACGACACCAAGATCTTCTTCCGTTCGATGCACCACCTCGGCCCGGAGAAGGACAAGCAGGTGCGCGCCGAGCGCCGGCGTTACCACGAGCGCTTCCGGGCGCTGATCGAGGAGGGCCAGCGCACCGGCGTGTTCGCCGACGACGTGCCCGCCGACCTCGTCGTGGACTACCACTTCGGCTCGGTGCACCACCTCGGCACGTGGTACCGCGAGGACGGTCCGCTCACCCCCCAGCAGGTCGCCGACCACCTGGCCGACCTGCTGCTGCGGGCCCTGCGCCCGTAACGCCGGCACCCGCGCACGGGCCCCGCGACCGCCTGCCGGTCGCGGGGCCCGCCGCTCTTCGGCTACCGGTACTGCTTGAGCTCACGACGCGCCAGCGACCGCTGGTGCACCTCGTCGGGGCCGTCCGCCAGCCGCAGGGTCCGCGCGCCCGCCCACAGTTCGGCCAGCGGGAAGTCCTGGCTGACACCGCCCGCGCCGTGCAGCTGCACCGCCTTGTCGAGGATGTCCACGACGGTGCGCGGGGTGGCGATCTTGATGGCCTGGATCTCGGTGTGCGCGCCCTTGTTGCCGACGGTGTCCATCAGCCAGGCCGTCTTCAGCACCAGCAGCCGCAGCTGCTCCACCGCCACCCGGGCGTCCGCGATCCACGCCTGGACCACGCCCTGCTGGGCCAGCGGCTTGCCGAAGGCGGTACGGCCCACCGCCCGGCGGCACATCAGCTCGATGGCCCGCTCGGCCATGCCGATCAGCCGCATGCAGTGGTGGATCCGGCCGGGGCCGAGCCGGGCCTGGGCGATGCCGAAGCCGCCGCCCTCCTCGCCGATCAGATTGCTCGCCGGCACCCGCACGTCGTGGAAGACCACCTCGGCGTGGCCGCCGTGCCAGTGGTCCTCGTAGCCGTAGACCTGCATGGCGCGCCGCACCTCCAGGCCGGGGGTGTCGCGCGGCACCAGGATCATCGACTGCTGGCGGCGGATGTCCGCGCCGTCCGGGTCGGTCTTGCCCATCACGATGAAGATCCGGCACAGCGGGTTCATCGCCCCGGAGATGTACCACTTGCGGCCGTTGATGACATATTCGTCGCCGTCCCGCTCGATCCGGGTCTCGATGTTGGTGGCGTCCGACGAGGCCACCTCCGGCTCGGTCATCGCGAACGCCGACCGGATCTCACCGGCCAGCAGCGGCTCCAGCCACTGCTTCTGCTGCGCCTCGTCGCCGAACTGCGCCAGCACCTCCATGTTGCCGGTGTCCGGCGCCGCGCAGTTCAGCGCGGTGGGCGCCAACTGAGGGCTGCGGCCGGTGATTTCGGCCAGCGGCGCGTACTGGAGGTTCGTCAGCCCGGCACCGTGCTCCCGGTCCGGGAGGAAGAGGTTCCACAGCCCCTGCTTCCGGGCCTCGGCCTTCAGCTCCTCGACGATCGCCGGGGTGTCCCACGGCGAGGCGAGGCCGGCCCGCTGCTCACGGGCGGTCTCCTCGGCCGGGTGCACATGCTCGTCCATGAAGGTCAGGAGCCTCTCGCGGAGCTCCTGCGTACGGGCGTCGAATGCGAAGTCCATGGGCCTCAGCCTTCCTTGAGGGTGGTCAGTCCGTGGTCGATGAAGACGGGGACGAGTTCGCCGATCCGGTCGAACCCGGCGCCGACGGTCTGGCCGAGCGTGAAGCGGTAGTGGATGCCCTCCAGGATCACGGCGAGCTTGAACCAGGCGAAGGCGGTGTACCAGGCGATCGACGAGGTGTCGCGGCCCGAGCGGGCGGCGTAGCGCTCGATCAGCTCGCCGGGGGAGGGGTGGCCGGGGGCGCCACTGGTGGTGCTGACCGGGGACTCGGGCAGGCCCAGGTCCGAGCTGTACATCACCAGCAGCCCGAGGTCGGTCAGCGGATCACCGAGCGTGGACATCTCCCAGTCCAGCACGGCCTTGATGGTGTCGTCGGCGCCGACCAGGACGTTGTCCAGGCGGAAGTCGCCGTGCACGACGGTGGGCGCGGGGGAGGCGGGCAGCGCCCGGCCCAGCGTCTCGTGCAGCTCATCGATGCCCGCCAGTTCGCGGTTCCTGGACGCAGCCAGCTGCTTGCCCCAGCGCCGCAGCTGGCGCTCCAGGAAGCCGTCCGGGCGGCCGAAGTCGCCGAGCCCGACCGCCTCGGGGTCCACGGCGTGCAGCTCCACCAGCGTGTCGACCAGGGAGAGGACCACGGCGCGGGTGCGCTCCGGGCCGAGCGTGGCCAGCTGCCCGGCCGTGCGGTACGGGGTGCCCTCGACCAGCTCCATCACATAGAAGGGCGAGCCGGTCACCGACTCGTCCTCGCACAGCAGCAGCGCCTCGGGCACCGGCACCGGGGTGTCGTGCAGCGCGCTGATCACCCGGTGCTCGCGCCGCATGTCGTGCGCGGTGGCCAGCACGTGGCCGAGCGGCGGGCGGCGTACGACCCAGGAGCCGGTGCCGTCGGTGACCCGGTAGGTGAGGTTGGAGCGCCCGCCCTCGATCAGCTGCGCGCGCAGCGGGCCGCCGGCCAGCCCCGGCCGCACGCGGTCCAGGTGCTCGCGCAATCGTGTCAGGTCGAGACCGGGTGGATCCTCCCGGTCCGGGGCCTGAGGGGGAGGGGTGCCCTTGCTCATCGTGCTCCTCCGTACGGGGGTGGACGGTCCGTCGTGGTCGGTCGCTGCCCCGATCATGCCGACTAGTCGGTATGGAGTCCAGTGCCGGTGCGTGGGGTCTCCGTCACGCGGCCGCCCGGACGGCGGTTTTCCGCCGCTTTCCCGCACGGTGCCGGGCGTCGCGGGCCCGGCACGACTCGAAAGACCCGCCCTAGGCGTGGCAGGCCATCGGCACCCCGCCGTTCATCGCCGTCATGTCGCCGAAGCCCGCCAGCGGGTCGAGCGGCGCGCCCGGTTCCCGGCCGTCCAGCTCCGCGTACGCCCGGTGCAGGTTCGCCACCAGCCGCTCGCTCTCGGCCAGCTCCGCGAACGCGCCGAGATCCGCCTCCCGGGCCACCTCCAGCGGCGTCCGGCCGGCCGCCCGGCCCTCCTGCGCCAGCCGGCCGACGAACTCCAGATAGCGCTCGATGCCGTCGTACACCTCCGGGCCGGTCACCGGCCCGTGCCCCGGGACGACGGTCGTCGCGTCCAGCGAACGCAGCAGCCGCAGCGCCCGCAGCGACCCGGAGACCGACCCCATGAAGACGAACGGCGTCCCGCCGTGGAAGACCAGGTCGCCGGTGAACACCACGCGCCGCTCGGGCAGCCACACGATGGTGTCCCCGGTCGTGTGTGCCACGCCCGGGTGGATCAGCCGCACCTCGATGTCCCCGACGTGCAGCGTGAGTTCGCGGTCGTAGGTGACGGTCGGCGGGGTCAGCCGGATGTCGCCGTACTCCACCTCGGGCCACACCGCGTGCAGCTGGTGCCCGGCGTCCAGCAGTTCCCGTCGGCAGGCGGTGTGCCCGATGACCGTGGCTTCCGGCGCGAAGACGCCGTTGCCGTAGGTGTGGTCGCCGTGGTGGTGGGTGTTGACCACCGTACGGGGTACCGGCGCGCCGCTCTCCGCGATCCGGCGGCGCAGCAGCCGCGCCCGGCGCTCGGTGGCGGCGGTGTCCACCACGAGGGTGGCGTCCCCGTCGGTGACGAAACCGGCGTTGTTCAGGCACCAGCCGCCGTCCGGCTGGATGAACGCATGGACGCCGGCGGCGAGTTCGGTCAGATACGGCTCGTCCACGGCCGGTGCGGTCGGGTCGCCCATGCGGTGTGGTCCCCTTCGGTGATGGCACGTCACGGCCCGCCGGGGGGCCGGTCCTTGGTCGCTTCCCCTCGTCACAGGGGTCGCGTCACGGTACCGCCGCCGGGCGCCGGGCCGGCCGCCGGGCCCGCCGCCGGCGCCCGTACGAACCACGGTCGGTGCCCGTACGCGCCGCGCTCAGTGCCCCGTACGCGCCACGATCAGCGCACCGCACAGCGCCAGCGCGAGCGTGCAGCCGGCCAGCAGCAGCGCGGTCCGCGCCGGCAGGCCCGCCGGGCGGCCGCCGGCCATGGCCCGCATCCGGTGGTGCGACAACGCCAGGAACGCCAGCCACAGCACCCCCGTCAGCACCGCCAGCGCCACCTCCGCCGGGCCCGGCCGCCCGCTCCGCAGCAGCTGCCGGCCGGCCAGCACCGCCACCACCGTCGCGGACAGCGTGGTGCGCCGCCAGGCCAGCCTGGTCCGCTCCGGCTGGAGACCCGGGTCCCGGTCGGACGCCGGACGAGGTCCCCCCGCGCCCGGCCGCGCGCCGCCCGCCATCGGTCAGCCGGTCCAGCCCAGCAGCACCAGCACCACCACCGCCACCGCCAGCGCCCCGACGGCCAGCGCCAGCGCCGTGGGGAAGCGGGACACCGGCAGGTCCTCGCCGCGCCGCATCGCCCGTTCGCAGCGCACCCAGTGGTTGACCGCCCGCAGCGCGCACAGCGCCCCGCCGACCAGCAGCGCGAGGGTGAAGGCCAGCCGCACCCCCGGGTGCAGCCGGGGCAGGAACTGGTCCACCGCGAACCCGCCGCCGACCAGCGCCAGCCCGGTGCGCAGCCAGGCGAGGAAGGTGCGCTCGTTGGCGAGCGAGAAGCGGTAGTCGGGGGTGGCGCCCTCCTCGCGGATCCGCGCGGGCGACAACCACAGCCGTACGGCCGCGACGGCCGACCGCAGTCCGTCGGTGAGGATCATGGCCGAAACCCTATCCGGCGGGCCCGCGCCGGGCCCGCCCGCCTCAGAACTCCCCCGCCTCCCGCCGGGCGAGCAGCTCCCGGTAGGCGGCCGTCCCGTCCGGTGTCCACGGCCACTCGTCCAGCCGCCGGATCAGCTCCTCCTCGGGCAGGAACGCGTGCCAGTCGATCTCCGCCTCCTGCGGGGCCACCGGCAGCGTGCAGCGCACCTGGTACACCGCGGACCACCAGGTGTGCTCGGCCGTCTCGTAGAGGAACTTGAACAGCGGCTCGGGCTGCGCCAGCCCCTGCACGCCCAGCTCCTCCTCGGCCTCGCGCAGCGCCGCCCGGTCGTAGCTCTCGCCGGCGCCGACCACCCCGCCGACGAACATGTCGTAGTGCGAGGGGAAGACCAGCTTGTTCGGGGTGCGGCGGTGCACGAAGATCCGGTCCTCGGCGTCCCGGACCAGGATGAAGGCAGCGCGGGTGCGCATCCGGCGGGCGTAGGTCTCGCCGCGCGGGGCCTGCCCGACGACCTGATCGTTCTCGTCGACGACGTCGAGGATCTCGTCCGCGTTGAGCGGTTGCTGATCGGTCATGGGGCCATGCAACCACCAGCGGCCCCGGCGGCACCCGCCGGGGCCGGCGCACACCGGCCCGCCGAATACGCCCGGACGGCGCAGCGCCCGCGGGGCCGTACGGGGGAGCGCGAACGACCGGCCCGGCCCGCGTCAGTGCGGCTGGAGCTCCCGTACGTCCTCGGTCCGGCCGGCCCCCGGCGGCATCGCCGGGTGCGTGCCGATCAGCACGATGCCCGCGACCACCGCCACGATCCCGGCCACCTCCCAGGCCAGCGCCCCGGCCGTCACCTGGAGCCGGTCGCCGAGGAAGCCCACCCCGCACAGGATCCCGGCCAGCGGCTGGGCCGCGGTCAGCGCGGGCAGCGACAGCCGCAGCGGCGCCGACTCGAAGGCGCTCTGCACCATGACCAGCGCCAGCACCCCGAGCACGACGATGGCGTACGGCTGCCAGCTGGAGAGCAGCGCCGACCAGCTGCCCTGGGCGAAGTGCTCACCGCTGATCCGGGTCAGCGCGTCCTGCAGCCCGTAGATCAGGCCGGCCGCCACGCCCAGCAGCGCGGCCTCCAGGCTCACGTGCACCCGCTCGCGCTTGGCGACGGCCGCCAGGGTCAGGGCGGTGCCCAGCACCAGCCCCATGATCAGCCACTGCCACAGATGATCGGTGCTGCGGGAGCCGCCCTGGGGGCGGCCGGCCACGATGAACGCCGTGACCCCGCCTGCCAGCAGCCACAGCCCGCCCCACCCGGTGCGGCCGAGCCGCTGCCGGGTCAGCCGCCGGGACAGCGCCATCGCGAACAGCAGATTGGTCGCCAGCAGTGGCTCCACCAGGGTGATGTCGCCCATGCCCAGCGCCACCGCGCCGAGCGCCATGCCGACCACCATCAGTCCGATGCCGGCCACCCACTGCGGCATCCGCACCAGGTCGAGCAGCAGCCGCAGGGACAGGTAGTCCTTCATCGGGGCCTGCTGGGCGGCGGCCTGCTGGAGGACGAAGCCGAGTCCCAGACAGCAGGCGGCGCCAAGGGCGAGCAGTATCACCGTCACGTCGCACACCTCGTATCGCGCGTGGGCGGGGGATGCGGCAGAGGATAGCCATCCGGCCGGGGATGTGGGGTGGCCGCGGTCACTGCCATTCTCCCGCGCGCCCCCGCGTACTGCGCGGTAATCAAACGGTTGACGCGGCAGGCGGGCGCGCTGAGGATCGTTCACCACGGCGGCCGGTGCGGGCCGCGGGCCCCGGTGAGGAGAAGCGGAAGATGGCGTACGACGCTGATGTGATCGTGATCGGAGCGGGGCTCGCGGGCCTGGCGGCCACCGCCGAGCTGGTGGACGCCGGACGCAAGGTGATCCTGCTCGACCAGGAGCCCGAGCAGTCCCTCGGCGGGCAGGCGCACTGGTCCTTCGGCGGCCTCTTCCTGGTGGACTCGCCCGAGCAGCGCCGGCTGCGGATCCGCGACAGCCACGCGCTGGCCTGGCAGGACTGGCTGGGCACGGCCGGCTTCGACCGCCCCGAGGACCGCTGGCCGCGCAGCTGGGCCGAGGCGTACGTCGACTTCGCGGCCGGGGAGAAGCGCTCCTGGCTGCACCGGCAGGGCGTCCGGTTCTTCCCGGTCGTCGGCTGGGCCGAGCGCGGCGGCTACGGGGCGACCGGGCACGGCAACTCCGTCCCGCGCTTCCACATCACCTGGGGCACCGGACCCGGCCTGGTCGCACCGTTCGAGCGCCGGGTACGGGCCGGGGCCGCCCGTGGCCTGGTGGACCTGCGCTTCCGCCACCGGGTCACCGGGCTCTCCCGCAGCGCCGGCAGCGTGGACACCGTCAGCGGTGAGATCCTCGAGCCCTCGGACGTCGAGCGCGGCAGGGCCAGCAGCCGCGAGGTGACCGGCGCCTTCGAGCTGCGGGCGCAGGCCGTGATCGTCACCTCGGGCGGGATCGGCGGCAACCACGACCTGGTGCGCGCCAACTGGCCCGAGCGGCTGGGCACACCCCCCGAGCGGATGCTGTCGGGCGTACCGGCGCACGTCGACGGCAAGATGCTGGGCATCGCCGAGGCCGCCGGCGGCCGGATCATCAACCGCGACCGGATGTGGCACTACACCGAGGGCATCGACAACTGGAACCCCATATGGCCGATGCACGGCATCCGCATCCTGTCGGGGCCCTCCCCGCTGTGGCTGGACGCCCGCGGCAACCGGCTGCCGGTGCCGCTGTTCCCCGGCTTCGACACCCTCGGCACCCTCGAACACATCATGCGGACCGGCCACGACCACACCTGGTTCGTGCTCACCCAAAAGATCATCGAGAAGGAGTTCACGCTCTCCGGATCCGAGCAGAACCCCGACCTGACCGGCAAGAGCGTCCGCGACGTGCTCGGCCGGGCCAGGGCGGGCGCCCCCGGCCCGGTGCAGGCGTTCATGGACCACGGCGCGGACTTCGTCGTCGAACGCTCGCTGACCGAACTCGTCCGGCGGATGAACGAGCTGACCGGGAAGCCCCTGATCGACGAGGCCGCGCTGCGCGACGAGATCGTCGCCCGGGACCGTGAGATCACCAACCCCTTCACCAAGGACCTCCAGGTGACCGCGGTGCGCGGGACCCGCAAGTACCTCGGCGACCGGCTGATCCGCACCGCGGCCCCGCACCGGCTGCTCGACCCGAAGGCCGGCCCGCTGATCGCCGTACGGCTCAACATCCTCACCCGCAAGACCCTCGGCGGCCTGGAGACCGACCTCAGCTCCCGGGTGCTGACCGACGGCGGCGCGCCGCTCCCGGGCGTCTACGCCGCGGGCGAGGCGGCCGGATTCGGCGGCGGCGGGGTGCACGGCTACCGCTCGCTGGAGGGCACCTTCCTCGGCGGCTGCCTCTTCTCCGGGCGCACCGCGGGCCGGGCGGCGGCGCGCGCGGTGGACTGAGGCCGAGCCGCCGGGCCGCGCCGCGGGCGGGCCCGGCGGACCCGCCGTGGGGCCCCGCGGGGGCGCGGCCCAATGCCGCGAAGCCGAACGGATGTTGGCGGATCCGGCCATTCCTCTTCCCGCCTTGACGCGGAGCTCTGCGGAGCGCTTTGCTGTCCGCGATGACTGGTGCGGAACCAGTCCGTCACCCTCTGCACAGGCGCGCACGGACCGGCCGCACCCCGAGGACGACGGTGCGGCGCACGGCCGCCGCGGCGCGCCATGGAGCCCCCTGACCCGTGATGTCGATATCCCCTTCGCCACCGCCGCCACCGGCCCTCCGGCGCGCCCGCCGCCCGGGGGCCCCGGCCCTCGCGCCGGCCCTGGACGACACCGAACTGGCCGTCGCCGCCGACGCGCTGGCACTCGGCCAGTGGGCCCGGGTGCGCACCCTGCTCGCCGGGACCGGCACGGACTGGGACCGGCGCGGCCACCGATTAACGGTCCTGGCCGCCTGCCCCGGCAGCGCCGCCTGGGCCGGCGACTGGCAGCTCGCCGAACCGGACAGCGGCGACGCCGCCACCCTCCTGGCCCTCGCCACCGTCCGCCGCGCCCTGCGTGGACGCACCACCACCGGCGACGCCGCCGCGGCCTGCGCCACCGCCGCCCGGATGCTGCCCGACGACCCCACCCCCTGGCTCGGCGCGCTGCTCCTCGCCCGCCGCGCCGGCACCCCCGACGAACGCGCCTACGCCTTCCACCAGATTCGCGCCCGCCACCCCGACCACCACCACGCCCACCACCTGATGACCGCCGCCCTCGCCGAGGAGCGGCCGGACGGCACCTGCGGCCCGCACCACCCCGCCCACGGCTTCGCCGCCCGGGCCGCCGAGCGCGCCCCCGCCGACTCGCCGCTCGCCCTGCTGCCCGTCGTCGCGCACGCCGAGCGCTACCGCGTACGGGCCCGCGCCGGGCTGGAGCCCCCCGACCCCGCGGACTCCGGCCACTGGGCCACCCGGCACGCCCACGCCGTCCAGCGGGCCGCCTTCGACTGGTGGCTGGAATGGGAGGGCGAGGGCCACCCCCGCAGCAAGCTCGACATCAACTTCCTCGCCCACGCCACGTTCCACCAGGGGCGGCTGGCCGAGGCCGCCACCCTCTTCCAGCGCATCGGCCCGCACGCCACCCGCGCGCCGTGGTCGTACGCGGGCCGCGACGCGGAGGGCGCGTTCCAGGCTGCCCGCGAGGCCGCCCTGGGCGGGGACCACGACCGGGACGACGACCGGCGCGAACCCGGCTGATGACGAAAGTCTGACGCCGGGGCCCGGACACTGGCCCCCGGGCCCCCGCGGTGTTCGAATCGAAGGGTGACCAAGGAAGCGAATCCGGCCGGCGCGCCGGACCACGGCGCGGGCGCGGACGGCAGCGGCACCCCCGTCGGCCGCCGGGTGGTGCTCGGCATGCTCGCCGCCGGCGCCGCGGGCGTCGCCGCGGCCCCGTTCCTCCAGCGCGCCTGGGACGACACCCTCGGCGCCGCCGCACAGCAGGACCCCACCGGCCTCTCCGGGCTGCTCCCGGGCGGCGGCGGCTTCCGCTACTACTCGGTGACCGGCCCCGTACCGGACCGGGACGAGCGCACCTACCGCCTCACCGTCGACGGCCTGGTGCGCCACCGGGCCGCGTACCGCCTCGCCGACCTGCGCGCGCTGCCGCAGACCCGGGTCGTGCGCGACGTCCAGTGCGTCACCGGCTGGCGGGTGCCGCACACCCCCTTCGAGGGGGTACGGCTCTCCGCCCTCCTCGACGCCGCCGGCGTCCGTCCCGAGGCCAAGGCCGTCCGCTTCACCTGCTTCGACGGCGCCTACAGCGAATCCCTCACCCTCGAACAGGCCCGCCGCGACGACGTCCTGGTCGCGCTGCGGATGCAGGACGCGCCGCTCGCCCACGCCCACGGCGGGCCGGTGCGCCTCTACGTCGCACCCATGTACTTCTACAAGTCGGCGAAGTGGCTCTCCGGCATCACCGTCACCGACCACGTCCTGCCCGGATACTGGGAGAACCTCGGATATGACGTCGACGCCTGGGTCGGCCGGTCGAACGGACGCGACGATGCCCCGACCACCTGAGCCCCCGGCCGGCCGCCCCCGGGTGCCGCGCTTCACCCCCGCCGAACACCGGGTGCACCGCGCCACCGCCGTCCTGATGGCCGTCTGCGTGCTCACCGCGGCTTGCCTGTATCTGCCCTTCCTCGCCGAACTCGTCGGCCGCCGCGCCCTGATGGTCGCCGTCCACGAGTGGTCCGGCATCCTGCTGCCCGTCCCCCTGCTGCTCGGCCTCGCCTCCCGCGCGCTCCGCACCGACCTGCGCCACCTCAACCGCTTCGGCCCGCACGACCGCCGGTGGCTGCGCGCCGCGCTGCGCCGCCGCGGGGACCGCCCGGCCGGGAAGTTCAACGCCGGGCAGAAGCTCTACGCCGCCTGGATCGCCGGCGCGGTCCTGGTGATGGCCGCCACCGGCCTGCTGATGTGGTTCACCCACCTGGCGCCCCTGGTGTGGCGGACCGGCGCCACCTTCGTCCACGACTGGCTCGCCCTCACCGTGATCGTGGTGATCGCCGGCCATGTCTGGAAGGCGTACGCCGACCCCGAGTCCCGCCGCGGGATGCGCACCGGGTCGGTGGACGCCGGGTGGGCCGCCCGCGAGCACCCGCTGTGGGAGCACGAGGACAAGGCCCGGTAACCGCGGGGGAGTTGCCGGGGGAGCGGTCCGGAAAAATTGCAGAGGTTTCTCTGCAGAGAAGGCTGTGCAGAGAGTTCTCTGCACCTCTATGCTCCTCTCCATGACCGCCTCCTCCGGGCCCGACCCGGCGCGCCCCGACCCGTCCGCCGCCCCTCCCGTCCGCCGCATGGACGCCCGCAGCCTGCGCGCTCTCGCCCACCCGCTGCGGATGCGCATCCTGGACCTGCTGACCCTCGACGGGCCCGACACCGCCACCGGACTCGCCCGCCGTCTCGGCGAGAACACCGGCACCGTCAGCTGGCACCTGCGCCACCTCGCCGACCACGGCTTCATCGAGGAGGACACCGGGCGCGGCACCCGGCGCGAACGCTGGTGGCGGGCGGTGCGGGTGGCCCGCCGCCTCGACACCAACGACTTCCGCCACGACCCCGACATCCGCGGCGCCCTGTCGGTCTACCTGCACGAAACCGTCCAGCGGGACTTCGAGCAGGTCACCACCTACCTAGCCGAGGACTGGGACGAGGAGTGGCGCGACGCCGGCACCCTCTCCCGCTGGCAGGACCTGCGCCTGACCCCGGAACAACTCGCCGCCCTCAACGCCGAGCTGGAGGCCGTCGTCGTCCGGCACCGGGCGGCCGCCCGAAGCGGGACCGCCGCCGATGCCGGCGACGCCCGGCCCGTCCTCGTCCAGCTCCAGTCCTTCCCCCGCAAGCAGAGGGACGCGAGATGAGCGGACTCCTGCGCCGCCACCGCGACTTCCGGCTGCTGTGGTGCGGCGAGACCGCCGGCAAATTCGGCGCGGCGGTCACCAACGTGGCGATGCCGCTGGTGGCGGTCGCCACCCTGCACGCCTCCACCTTCGCGGTCGGCCTGCTCAGCGCCTGCGGCTGGCTGCCCTGGCTGCTGATCGGCCTCCCGGTCGGGGTGTGGGTGGACCGGCTGCGCCGCCGCCCCCTGATGCTGGCCGCCGCCGCGGTGTCGCTGGTGCTGTTCGCCGCCGTACCGGTCCTGGCCCGGACCGGCGGGCTGAGCCTCGGCCTGCTGATCGCCGTGGCGCTGCTGACCGGTGCCGCCGCGGTGGTCTTCCAGACCGCCTACAGCGCCTATCTCCCCACCCTGCTCGCGCCCGCCGACCGGGCCGAGGGCAACGCCAAGCTGCACGGCAGCGCCTCCGCCGCGCAGATCGCCGGCCAGGGCGCGGCCGGCCTCCTCGCCCAACTGGCGGGCGCCGTCAACGGCTTGCTCGCCAACGCCGCCACCTTCCTCGTCGCGCTGCTCTGCCTGCTCGGCATCCGCCACCGCGAGCCCCGCCCCGAGGCCCGGGACGGGGCGCCGCGCGCGCTGCGCCGGGAGGTCGCCGAGGGCCTGCGGCTGGTCGCCGACGACGTCTGGTTCCGTACGATGACGCTCTTCGGCGCCGCCTCCAACCTCGCCCTCATGGGATACCAGTCCCTCGCCGCGGTCTTCCTGGTCCGCGAGGTGGGACTGCCCGCCGGAGCGGTCGGCGGACTGCTGGCGCTGGCGAGCACGGGCGGCATCGCGGGCGCCTTCGCGGCACGCCGCACCGCCGCCCGCCTCGGCACCGCCCGCGCCATGCTGGTCTTCGAACTCGGCGTCCCCTTCCTGGCGTTGCTCATCCCGCTCACCACGTCCGGCGCCGGGGCGCTGCTCTACGTCGCCGGCAGCTTCGGCGTCAGCGCGGGAGTGGTGGCCGGCAACATCCTCAAGGTCAGCTTCCAGCAGTCCTACTGCCCACCGCCCCTGCTCGGCCGGCTGATCGCCAGCAGCGCCTTCCTCAACTACGGCACCCTGCCGCTGGGTGCGCTGCTCGGCGGCGCGCTGGGCTCCGCCCTGGGCATCCGCACCGCCATGTGGATCATGACGGCCGGTGTTCCGCTCGCCGCCCTGATCCTGCTGTTCTCGCCGGTCCGCACCGTCCGCGAACTGCCCGCACGCCGTACGGAACCGGGCCCGGGAGCCGAACGGGATCAGGCCGTCGGCGACCCCGTCTGAGGCTCCGTCCGCGGCTGCGCCGACGGCAGCGTCACCTCGAAGCGGCAACCCGCCCCGGTGTTCCGGACCGTCGCCCGGCCCTCATGGGCCTCCACGATGCCGCGGACGATCGCGAGGCCCAGACCCGCCCCGCCCTCGCCGTCCGCCCGCGGCGTGCGCGCGCTGCCGCCCCGCCAGCCGGTGTCGAAGACCCGCGCCAGGTCCCCGGGCGGGATGCCGCCGCAGCCGTCCTCCACCGCCAGCACCACCCGGCCCTCCTCGTCCCGTGCGCTGACCGCGACGGTGCCGTCGGCCGGCGTCGCCCGGATCGCGTTGACCAGCAGATTGCCCAGGACCCGGGTGATCTGCTGGGCGTCCACCCGCACCGGCAGCGGCACCACCCCGCCGTCCACCAGCCGCACCCCGCTCGCCCGCGCCAGCGGCCGGGCACCGGCCAGCGCGTCGTCCACCAGGTCGTAGACCGACACCCGCGAGAAGGTCAGCGCCAGCGCACCGGCCTGGATGCGGGCCAGTTCGAAGAGGTCGTCGACCATCGCGGCCAGCCGGTCCACCTCGATCCGCATCCGCGAGTGGTACCGCGCGGTGTCCTCGGCGACCCCGTCCTCCAGCGCCTCGGCCATCGCCCGCAGCCCGGCCAGCGGCGTCCGCAGATCGTGCGAGATCCCGGCGATCAGCTCCCGCCGGGAGGCGTCCAGCGCCCGCTCCCGCTCCCGCGCCTCGGCGAGGTGCGCGCTGGTCTCCTCCAACGCCTGTGCCAGTGCGGACAGTTCGGCCGTCGGCGGTTCGGCGGGCGCCACGAAGCCGCCCTCGCTGCCGACCGTACGGGCCGAGCGCGCCAGCTCCCGGCTGCCCGCCGCGATCCGCCGCCCGAAGAGCAGCGCGGCGGCCAGCGACACCACGCCGGACACCGCGACCACGGCCATCACCACGCCCAGGTCGTGCCCGGACAGGAACATCGCCTGGGCGACCGCCACCGTGCCCGCCGCCATCGCGGCCACCGCCAGCGCCGCCACCGCGAACAGCGACAGCGCGACCGAGCGCCGCCGCAGCGCCCGGACCGCGGGCGCGGCGAGCAGCCCCGCCAGCGCCGCGCCCAGCGCCGCGAGCGCCACGATGACCAGGAAGTCCGTCATGTTCCGTCGCCTTCCCAGGGTGTTCCGCCGCCGGCCGGCGCCTCGTCCCCCGACGGGTCGAAGCGGTAGCCGGCGCCCCAGACCGTCGTCACCAGCCGGGGCGCGGCCGGGTCCGTCTCGATCTTCTCGCGCAGCCGCCGGACGTGCACGGTCACCGTCGACAGGTCGCCGAACTCCCACCCCCACACCCGGTGCAGCAGCTCCTCGCGGGAGAACACCCGCCCAGGGTGGCGCATCAGGAAGACCAGCAGGTCGAACTCGCGGGCGGTCAGGGAGAGCTGGCGCCCGGCGCGGTCGGCCCGCCGGCCGCCCGGGTCGGCGGTGAGGGAGCCGGCCCGCAGCACGGGGGAGGGGGCCGCGGCCGGCGGCGCGGCCTCCGCGCGGCGCAGCACCGAGCCGATCCGCAGCACCAGCTCCCGCGGACTGAACGGCTTGGTCACGTAGTCGTCCGCGCCCAGCTCCAGGCCGAGGATGCGATCCGCCTCCTCGCCGCGCGCCGTCAGCATCACCACCGGAACGGCAAGGCCGTCCTCCGTGCGGCGCAGCCTGCGGCACACCTCCAGGCCGTCCAGGCCCGGCAGCATCAGGTCGAGCACGACCAGGTGCGGGCGGAACGCGGCGGCCCGGTCCAGCGCGGCGAAGCCGTCGGCGGCGTGCTCGGTGGCGTAGCCGGCGCGCGAGAGGTAGCCGGTGACGACCTCGGCGACGGTCGGGTCGTCCTCGACGACGAGGACGCGGCGCGGCGGCCCGGGCGCGGCGGCGGACGGGTCGGCGGGGGGCGGCGGTGGTCGGTGCACGGGATCAGCGTGCCCGGCCCGGAGGATACGTCATGTTCCCAGCCAACACCAGCGGCCGCCGCCGCGGGTACCCCGGCCCGCGTCCGTAAGACTCCGGTAACCGGACCGGACCGGGCGGCGCCGTCACCGGGTGGTGCCGTCAGTGCGGAAGCGGGCGTCCGGGTCAGCCCTCCAGGCCCTCCCGTACGCGCCGCGACACGGTGATCGCGTACAGGTCGAGCACCCCCGGCGGCTCCGCCAGGCCGGGGCCGCCGGCGCGGATCCAGGCGGCGATGTCGGCCAGCGCGTCGTCGTCGTTGACCAGTCCCAGCCAGACCGGGCGGCCGCCCGCGGCGCGGCCCGCCGCCGACGGCTGCACCACGACCACGTTCGCCTGGTCGCAGACGTCCAGGCACTCCGACGCCCGCACCGGCGCCGCCCCGTCCAGCGCCGCCCGCAGCCGGGGTATCTGCCCGGTGTGGTCGACGCCCGGGATCTTGGCCGCATCGCCGCAGCAGCAGCCGCGGCACACGGTGACCCGGCACGGGGCCTCGGTGGTGGCCGGCCGGCCGGCACGCTTGTTGATCATCCGGCCCATGCTACGCGGGCCCCCGGACCGGCCCCACGCCGCGCTCCCCGCCCCGGCCCGCGCCGCCCGTCACCGCCCCCGCCGCGAAATCCGGACCCCGCCGGCGGAATAGGTGCGTACCCCAACTGGATAGAGATCCGGGCATGTCCCTTACCGAGTCCCACCCCCAGCCCGGCGCCGCGGCGCGCCGCGAGATACCCGGCCCGGCCGGCCTGCCCGTCCTCGGCTCGATGTTAGAACTGCGGCGCGACTCGCTCGCCACCTTCCTCGGCGCCCAGCGCGAACACGGCGACGTGATCCGCCTGGAGGCCGGACCGCCCGGGCTGCGCAGCGTCTTCCACGCCCTCTTCGCCCCCGAGGGCGTACAGCAGGTCCTCGCCTCCCAGGCCGCCAACTTCCGCAAGGACCACCCGCTGTACGAGGAGGTCCGGCAGTCCTTCGGCAACGGCCTGCTCACCAGCCAGGACGCCGACTACCTCCGCCAACGACGGCTGGTGCAGCCGCTGTTCACCAAGCGCCGGGTGGACGGCTACGCCTCGGCGGTGACCGCCGAGGCCGGCACCCTCGCCGACCGCTGGCACACCGCCCGGGACCACACCGTCGACCTCGTCCCCGAGATGAACCGGCTCGCGCTGCGCACCGTCTCCCGGATCCTCTTCGGCGTGGACGCCGAGCAGGCCGTGGCCGCCATCCACCGGTGCCTGCCGGTCATCAATGCCTACGTCGTCCAGCGCGCCTACGTACCCGTGAAGCTCCCGCGCCACTGGCCCACCCCCGCCAACCTGCGGGCCCGGGCCGCCACCGACGAGCTCAACGCCGTGTGCGACAGCGTCATCGCCGAACGCCGGGCGGCCGGCACGGACGTGGCGGAGGGCGACGATCTGCTGTCCCTGCTCTCCGCCGCCGGCAACGACGAGGACGGCTCGCTGGACGCCACCGAGATCCGCGAACAGGTCCTGATCTTCCTGCTCGCCGGGCACGAGACCACTGCAACCTCGCTGGCCTTCACCCTCCACCTCCTCGCCCGGCACCCCGACGAACAGGCCGCGGTGCGCGCGGAGATCGACCGGGTGCTGGCCGGCCGCACGCCCACCGCCGCGGACCTGGACCGGCTGCCGTACCTGACCCAGGCGCTCAAGGAGGCCATGCGGCTGTACCCGGCGGCGCCGGTCGTCAGCCGCCGCGCCGTCGAGGCCACCGAGATCGGCGGGTACCGCATCCCGGCCGGCGCCGACGTGGTCGTCTCGCCCTGGGTGACGCACCGCAACCCGGCGCTGTGGCCGGACCCGGAGCGCTTCGACCCCGGCCGCTTCGCACCCGAGCGGGAGGCCGAACGGCACCGCTACGCCTGGTTCCCGTTCGGCGGCGGCCCGCGCGCCTGCATCGGCCAGCACTTCTCGATGCTGGAGTCGGTGCTGGCGCTGGCGGTGCTGCTGCGCGCGTACGAGCTGGAGGCGGTGGACGAGGACGTGCCGGTCGCCGCCGGGATCACCCTGCAGGCCACCGGTCCGGCCCGGGTACGGCTGCGCCCGCGCGCCGGGTCCGGCGGGGGAGCGGGGGAGTAGACCGGAAGACCGCACGACCGGGGCGCCGCGCCGGGCCGACCACCGGCCCGGCCAAACGCAACGAAAATAGCGTTTGCTTTTCGGTGGCGCCCCCCGTACCGTCATTCCCGGTCCCATTGCCGCCGATCGGAGAAGGCCGTTGCTCGTCTGAGGTCCGCAAGACACCGCGCCCGCGCATGCCCGGCATCGCGCGGCGTCGTCCGCGACCTCGGCGTACCCCCACGGCGTACCCCGGCGCACCCGGCGTTCCCGCGGTGTCTCCTGCGCAAGCCCCCCGCACACCTGCCACGCGCACCCAGGAGACCCCTGTGTCAAAGACACCCCCGTCCGCCTCCCTCGCCACCCCCGGCGGCCCCGCCTCCGTCGTCTGCACCGGACTCGGCTTCGACTGGCCCGACGGCACCCCCGTCCTCGACGGCTTCCACCTCGCCGTCGGCCCCGGCCGGACCGGCCTCATCGGCCTCAACGGATCAGGAAAATCAACCCTGTTGAAGCTGATCGCGGGCGAACTGACACCCACCACGGGCAGCGTCAAGGTCGCCGGCGAGGTCGGCTACCTCCCGCAGCACGCCCCGCTCGACACCCACCTCCGCGTCGACGAAGCCCTCGGCATCGCCGCCGCCCGCACCGCCCTGCACGCCATCGAGAACGGCGACGCGAGCGAGGAACACTTCACCGCCGTCGGCGACGACTGGGACGTCGAGGAACGCGCCCGCGCCACCCTCGACCAGCTCGGCCTGCCCGGCATCGACCTCGACCGCACCATCGGCGAGATCTCCGGCGGCGAGTCCGTCCTCCTCCGGCTGGCCGCCCTGCTGCTGCGCCGCCCCGACGTCCTGCTGCTCGACGAACCCACCAACAATCTCGACCGGGCCGCCCGGCAACGCCTCCACACCGCCGTCAGCAGCTGGTCCGGAGTGCTCGTCGTGGTCAGCCACGACCGCGAACTCCTCCAGCTCGTCGACCGGATCGCCGACCTCCGCGACGGCGAGATCCACTGGTACGGCGGCAACTTCAGCGCCTACGAACAGGCCCTCGCCGTCGAACAGGAGGCGGCCGAGCGCATGATGCGGGTCGCCGAGGCCGACGTCCAGCGCCAGAAGCGCGAACTGGCCGACGCCCACGTCAAACTGGCCCGCCGGGTCCGCTACGGCAACAAGATGAACGCCAACAAGCGCGAACCCAAGATCGTCATGAATGAACGCAAGAGGGAGGCCCAGGTCTCCGCCGGCAAACACCGCACCCTGCACACCGAACGCCTCAAGGAAGCCAGGGAACGCCTCGACGAAGCCACCGAAGCGGTCCGGGACGACGACGAGATCCGCATCGACCTGCCGCACACCGCTGTACCACCGGGCCGCACCGTCCTGACCCTTGACGCCCTGCGGACCCGCTACGGCGTCCGCGCCGACCTGGAGGTGCGCGGACCCGAACGGATCGCGCTGACCGGCCGCAACGGCTCCGGCAAGACCACCCTGCTGCGGACCGTCGCCGGTGAGGTCCCACCGGACGCCGGCACGGCCCACGTGCACGTCCCGCACCGCTTCCTGCCGCAGCGCCTGGACGTCCTCGACGACACCCTGACCGTCGTCGAGAACGTCGCCCGGCACGCCCCGGACGCCACCAACAACCACATCCGGGCCCGCCTCGCCCGCTTCCTCTTCAAGGGCGCCCGCGCCGACCAGCAGGCCGGCACGCTCTCCGGCGGCGAACGCTTCCGCGCCTCGCTCGCCGCGCTGATGCTCGCCGAACCGGCCCCGCAACTGCTGATGCTCGACGAACCGACGAACAACCTCGACATGGCGTCGGTCCGCCGGCTGGTCACCGCCCTGGAGTCCTACGAGGGCGCGCTGCTGGTCGTCAGCCACGACCTGCCGTTCCTGCGGGACCTCGGCATCACCCGCTGGCTCGCCGTGGAGGACGGTGAACTGACCGGCATCGAACCGCTGTAGCCGCCCGCGACCGGCCGGCGGGGACGGAACACCCCGCCGGCCGGACCGTCAGCGCCCGGCGAACAGCGCCAGACTCTCCCCGCACTGCGAATGCAGCGGCGCCGGCAACTCCCCGAGCCCGCACCACGCGAGCGCATCGAACTTGTGCGGCTCACCGATCCGCACCGCGTCCGGATCCACCCGCACGGCGAACACCACCGCCACCCAGTGCGAGGTGACCGGATCGCCGCGCAGCACATTGCGCACCCCCAGCCGCTCCACGCCCAGCGGCCGGACGCCGTACTCCTCGTACACCTCCCGGTCCACCGCCGCCTCGAAGGACTCACCGAACTCCAGCGCCCCGGCGCCGCAGTCCCAACTGCCCGGCTCGTCCCGCGCCCCGGCGCTCCGCCGCGCCAGCAGCACCCGCCCCGCGCCGTCATGGCACACGAAGACACACGACACCTTGGGCTGCCGCACCACTGTGCTCACCCGCCCCACCCCTCTCGCTCAGAAGTGCCGCAGCAGGTCGCCGAACGCCGCCAGCCGCAGCACCTTCTCGTCGCCCGGATCGAGCTCGCCGTGCTCCAGCACCCACGTGTGGTCGTTCGGGATGAACACCGCGTTGAGGCCCGCCGCACGGGCCGGCAGGATGTCCGACTTCGGGGAGTTGCCGATCATCCACACCGACGACGGCACCAGGTCGTAGGAGCGGATCAGCTCCTCGTACGTACCGACGTTCTTCTCCGCCACGACGTGCACCGCCCGGAAGTGCCCGGTCAGCCCGGACACCGCCACCTTCCGCTGCTGCTCCTCGGTGTCCCCCTTGGTCAGCAGCAGCAACTCGTGCCGCCGCGCCAGCTCCGCCAGCGTCTCGGCGACCCCCGGGATCAGCTCCACCCGGCCCCCGTCGAAGGCCGCCGCCCACCCGGCGATGCGCGCCGTCTCCGCCGCCGTCGCCGCCCGCCCCCGCAGCCGCTGCACACACTCCCCGAGACTGTGCAGGAAAACCTTGCTGCCGTACCCGAGCGTCACCGCGTGCGCCGCCTCGATCCCGTCCAGCACCGCCCGCACCGCGCTCCGGTCCCCGCCGGGCGGAGTCATCCACTCCAGGAACTCGTCGATGACCCGCTCAAAGATCACGTTGTTCTCCCACAACGTGTCATCCGCGTCAAAAATCAGCATCTGCCGGCCAGCCCTCTCCCCGCACTCCCATGACCAGCGCACCCTACGCACGCGCCCCGCCCCGACGCACCGCAAATTCCGCGGGCCGGCCGCCGGCCCGGCGGCTCACCACCACTTGACGTACGACCCACCGGTACGACGCCCCGACCGCAGGAAGCGGTTGGCGGCCTCGAAGTCCACAGCAGAAAGAACGACGCCGCGGCGACCGCCACCCCCACTCATGACGAACGACCACACCCCGCCGTCCCACAGTCCCGGATCCACGCCACACCACGCCGACACCAGATCCGCCAGGAACAGCACCACCTACCGCCACCACCAGCGACGCCAGCTGCACCGCACTGTCGAACACCGCCTCGACGGCCTCCAGCGCCGGCCCCATCGGCCCCGGCTCCTCCGCCCGCCGCACCAGCGACAGCCCGGCCTCGCAGACCACGTCCGGATCACGGCTCAGCCACGTGAACAGCGACCGCACCGCCTCCACGGCCGCCTCATCCGCACCGGCCGTGACGCCCTCCCGACCCACCTCGATACGAACCCGCACGCCGCCGCCCCCGCCGCCGTTCCCCCCCCGCCCCGAGCCCGCCCGGAAGCGCCTCCTGAGCCCGCACGAGGCGCTCCTCAGCCCGCCGGGGCCGTCAGCACAGGCGCCACGCGTGACCCAGGTCTCCCGATCAGGCCATCGTGTCCGCCGGCCACGCCGCCAACCGCAGCCGGCTCTCGAACCGCAGCGCCCGCCCGTCGACCGGATCGGTGAACTCCAGCACCCTGGCCAGCAGTTGCAGCGGCGCCCCGAAATCCTCCGGCTCCATCGATCCGCCCGCAGCGTCCCCCGGACCCGGATACAGCGGATCGTTCAGGATCGGCAGCCCCAGCGAATTCATGTGCACCCGCAGCTGATGCGTCCGCCCCGTCACCGGCCGCAGCCGGTAACGCGCCAGCCCGCCCCGCCGCCCGACCCGCTCGATCCGGCTCTCCGCATTGACCTCGCCGGGCACCTCCCGTGCCGCCGGCACCCCCCGCTCCTTCACGATCCGGCTGCGCACCGTCACCGGCAGCGCCACCGCCCCGTCGTACCGCGCCACCGCCTCGTACTCCTTACGCACCTGCCGCGCGGCGAACAGCCCCTGGTACGCACCCCGGTCCCCGGGCCGTACGACGAACAGCGCCAGCCCCGCCGTCAGCCGGTCCAGCCGGTGCGCGGGCTGCAGCGCCGGCAACCCGAGCTCCCGCCGCAGCCGCGCCAAAGCAGTCTCCGTGACATGCCGCCCACGCGGCGTCGTCGCCAGGAAATGCGGCTTGTCGACGACCACGATCCGCTCGTCCCGATGGACGATCCCCACCTCGAACGGAACCCGCGGCTCCGGCACGAAATCCCGGTGGAACCACACATGGCGCCCGGCCCCGTACGGCTCGTCCCCGCTCAGCACCCCGTCCGCCCCCACGAACCGCCCCGCGGCCAGCATCTCCGTCACCCGCCCGCCCCCGATCGCCCCCGCGAACCGGTCGACCAGATGCTCACCGACCGTGCCCCACACGCCCTCCGGATCGGCCGGCAGCCGCACCCGTACGGGATCGATCCCGTCACGCTGGGGCAGCGGGGCGGGCGGCACGGCGGATCTGCGTCTCATGCGGGCAAGCGAACCTCGGTCGGGCGGCGGCCACAAGCCACACCGCGGACAGAACCGGTCAGACCGGAAAGGAAGGCGGGCCGGACCGGACAAGCCCGGAAAACCACCAGCGCCCGCCCGGCCGGAGCCGAGACGGGCGCTGATTCAAAAGTGTCCGAGGGGGGACTTGAACCCCCACGCCCGATAAAGGGCACTAGCACCTCAAGCTAGCGCGTCTGCCATTCCGCCACCCGGACAAGGTGTCTGCCGTTCGGCCTGGGCCGTTCCGACGTGGAAAACAATAGCAAACCTTCGAGGGTGGTCGATCACCCGCACGCCAGGCCGAGCCCGACGCTGTGACCAGCGCATGTCGGGAGTATTGCGGCCTTGGGGACCGACCGGCCCCGGGTGGAGGATGGCGGTGGACCCCCGCCGCGCAGCGCCCCTCACGGCGCGCGACGCGGCCGCGAACCAAGAGGAGGCACTGTGAGCGAGCTCCGCGAGCGAACGAGCGAAAGGTGCGAGCCCCGCGCATGCGGCGCCGAGCGAAGCGAGGTCGAGGCATGAGCGAGTCACAGTCGGCCCGCACGGTCACCGGCGAGGACGAGGTCGTCGACCTGTGCCGGGACCTGATCAGGATCGACACCAGCAATTACGGCGACCACTCGGGCCCCGGCGAACGCGCCGCCGCCGAGTACGTCGCCGAGAAGCTCGCCGAGGTCGGCCTGGAACCCAAGATCTTCGAGTCCCACAAGGGCCGCGCCTCGACCGTCGCCCGCATCGAGGGCGAGGACCGCTCCCGGCCCGCGCTGCTCATCCACGGGCACACCGACGTCGTCCCCGCGAACGCCGACGACTGGACGCACCACCCCTTCTCCGGGGAGATCGCCGACGGCTGCGTCTGGGGCCGCGGCGCGGTCGACATGAAGGACATGGACGCGATGACGCTGGCCGTCGTCCGCGACCGGCTGCGCACCGGGCGTAAGCCCCCGCGCGACATCGTCCTGGCGTTCCTCGCCGACGAGGAGGCGGGCGGCACCTACGGCGCGCGCTACCTGGTCGACAACCACCCGGAGCTCTTCGAGGGGGTGACCGAGGCGATCAGCGAGGTCGGCGGCTTCTCCTTCACCGTCAACGAGCAGCTGCGGCTCTACCTGATCGAGACGGCCCAGAAGGGCATGCACTGGATGAAGCTGACGGTGGACGGCTCGGCCGGCCACGGCTCCATGATCCACCGGGACAACGCGATCACCGAACTCTCCGAGGCCGTCGCCCGGCTGGGCCGTCACGAGTTCCCGGTACGGGTGACCAAGACGCTCCGGGTCTTCCTGGACGAGCTCGGCGACGCGCTGGGCACCGAGCTCGACCCGGAGAACATGGACGACACGCTGGCCAAACTCGGCGGCATCGCCAAACTGATCGGCGCGTCCCTGAAGAACACCGCCAACCCCACGCAGCTGGGCGCCGGATACAAGGTCAACGTGATCCCCGGCCAGGCCACGGCCCACGTCGACGGCCGCTTCCTGCCCGGCTACGAGGAGGAGTTCCTGGCCGACCTCGACCGGATCCTCGGGCCGCGCGTCAAGCGCGAGGACGTCCACGCCGACAAGGCACTGGAAACCACCTTCGACGGCGCCCTGGTGGAGGCGATGCAGTCGGCGCTCCAGGCCGAGGACCCGATCGCGCGCGCCGTGCCGTACATGCTCTCCGCCGGTACGGACGCCAAGTCCTTCGACGACCTCGGCATCCGCGGCTTCGGCTTCGCGCCGCTGAAGCTGCCGCCGGAACTGGACTTCGCCGGAATGTTCCACGGCGTCGACGAGCGAGTGCCGGTGGACGGACTGAAGTTCGGGGTGCGGGTGCTCGACCGTTTCATCGAACAGAGTTGAGCCACGGCGAACCTGAACCGGCGACAGAGCTGAATTCGGCGCGGATTTCCTGCCGTTCGCGCCGACTTCGCTGAAAAGAGTGAACGCCCCGATGTGTTCGTAGCTTCAACGGCCTATTCCTCGTTGCAGTGTGTGCGGTCCGCGGCTGGGATCGCATTTGCCTACAAGGAGGAAGAATGATCAAGAAGATCGTCGCTGCTGCGGCGGCGACCGGCGGGCTGCTGCTTGCCGGTGCAGGTCTGGCGACTGCCGACTCCGGCGCCCAGGGTGCCGCCGTGCACTCTCCCGGCGTCGTGTCCGGCAATGTCATCCAGGTGCCGGTGCACGTCCCGGTGAACGCCTGCGGCAACACGATCTCCGTGATCGGGCTGCTCAACCCCACCTTCGGCAACTACTGCGTCAACAAGTGACTTTCCGGTGACCTTTGGCGTTGTATCTGCACCCGTAAGGGTCTGATCCGGGTCGGCTCCGGAAATGCGTGCCATGCATTCCGGAGCCTCTGGGTATTTCGGTGGGCGGGTGGATCGTACGGTCCCCCGAGGGGGCCGCCACCCGCACGCATATTCCTGATAAGGCACTAGGCAGGGGAACAACCTATGAGACAGGTCGCAAGAAAGGGCCTGATCACCATGGCGGCAGCCAGCGGCGTACTCGTCGCGGCCGCCGGCTACGCATACGCGGATGCGGGGGCGGCCGGAGGCGCGGCCAACTCGCCCGGCGTGGGATCCGGCAACAACCTTCAAGTACCGCTCCACGTACCGGTGAACGCCTGCGGCAACACCGTCAATGTGGTCGGACTGCTCAACCCGGCGTTCGGCAATCACTGTGTCAACGACGGTGGTGGCCGGCACCACGCCGGCGGAGCGCACGGCGGCGGGCACCACCAGGGTGGCGGGCACCACGGCGGCGCCAACGCCGCCGGCGGTACCGCGAACTCGCCAGGCGTCGGCTCGGGCAACAACGTCCAGGCCCCGGTCGACGTACCGGTCAACGCCTGCGGCAACACCGTTGACGTGGTCGGACTGCTCAACCCGGCCTTCGGCAACGGCTGCGCCAACGAGTCGCACGCCACCCCGGGGCACCCGCACCACCCGGGTCATCCGCACCATCCGGGGCACCCCCATCACCCGGGGAAGCCCCACCACCCCGGGAAGCCCCACCACCCGGGCAAGCCCGAGCACCCGGGTAAGCCGCACCACCCGGGTACGGGTCACCACCCGGGCAAGCCGCACCACCCGGGTACGGGGCACCAGCCCCACAACCCGGGCCAGCAGGGGAACCCCGGAACGCGGCCGCAGCCCGCTCCGCACACCCCGGCCGTCACGCCCCCGAAGCCGGCCGGGCAGCAGCTCGCGCACACCGGCGCCGGGGCGATCGGCTACGCGGTCCCGGCCAGCGCCGGCCTCCTCCTCGGAGGAGCCGTGCTCTACCGCCGGAGCCGCGCCGCCCGCCGCTGACCGACCGCGGTGACCCACCGCGGTGGCCACGCCAACGGCACCCGGATCCGTCCCCGCCCACCGTCTCCACGCAGCGAAATCCGCATCGGAAACGGAAACGGAAACGGATCCATGCTCACCGTCCGCCACTGAACAACAGCGGACCGCACAACGGTGCACCGGCACACGGACAAAACCCGGTTCGCCGAGGCACCATGGAGCGGGCCCCGTAGCTACGGGGCCCGCTCTGCTGCGCTCATCCCTCGCCCCCCGACGGCTCTCACCCCCCGGTGACCCTCACCACGTGGCGCGGAGCTGGCGGATGATCCGGCGACGCAACCGCACCTTGCGGCTACCGTCCGGATTCAGGCGCAGGCGGTCCAACTCCCAGTGTCCGTACTCGGCATGGTCGGTCAGCAGGCGTGTGGTGGCCTTCCGGGAGACTCCCCGAGGCACATACACATCGCAGAATTCGTATTCCGGCATCGCATCTATTGTGCGGGACCGGCCCCGGTACGGATAGCGTCTGCACTATGTCTGATGCTGCGCAGCCCTCCGCTGCCGAGGTACGTGCCGCCGCCGAGGCGGTAAAAGCCGCACTGGACCGTCACCTCGACGCGGTCGAACGCCGCTCGGGGCAGGACGATCCGGCCGTCTACGCCGCGTTCGACGAGCTCGCCGCGGCGGCTGAGGTCTATGACGAGCTGCTCTACGACACCTACGACGAAGTCACCCCCTTCGAGATCCCCGGAAGCGACTCGCTACCCGCCTACGCCGGCCCGGAGGAGCCGAGCGCGCTGAGCGTACTGATCCGGCGCGACTACACCGTCGCCGAACCGCAGCGCCTGCTGCATCAGGCCCAGCGCATCGCCGACCTCGACCCGGACGCCGCCGACGAGGCCGTGGGCAACGGCGCCGAACGCACCGACGCGGCCGCCGTGGTCGGCAGCAGCGTGCACGCGGCGCTCGGCGTCCTCTTCGGCGAGTTCGAACCCGACGAGATCGCCTCCCGGCACAAGGAGTTCGGCCTGGAAGAGGGCGACTCCACGCTCTGGGTCGCTGCCGCCGACGAGCCGGCCGAACCGGGCGAGTGGCTGTCCGCCCCCTTCGACCAGGCCGACCCCCAGCGGGTGGTCTGCCGCTTCGACGTCAGCGCGGTCTTCGACGAGGAACTCGACGGCGACGACGACGCCCTCGAACGCCTCGACCGAGAACGCTGACCCACCGGGGCGGCCCGACGCTCGACAGCCTCGACAGCGAGGTCGAGGCGGCCCTCGGTCTGCGGCTCTGGGGCCCGGGGGCCCCGTTCCCCGGGGGTCCCGTTCCGCGGCTCGGGGAGAGGGACCTCGGTCGGCGGCTTCGGGACGGGGACCCCGTTCGGCGGCTTGAGAGCGGTGGCCCCGGCTGGCGGCTGGGGCTCGTGGCCGGTGGCCGGGGCGGGTGGCAGGGGCGGGAGGGGTCCCGCTTCGCTCCCCGTTGTCCAGAGCGGCCGTTGGGGTGTGTTCCCGTTCCACACTCCCCGCGCCCAGCTGGCTGGGACGCGCGGGACGGTCGGCGGGTGGTGGGGCCCGTGCGTCGCCTTTGGCCTTACGGGTGGTCGGGCCTGTGGGTGGCATTGGACGTCGGGGGCGTCGGGGCCTCGGGGTGTTG
This sequence comes from Streptomyces lydicus, assembly GCF_000717345.1. GTDB lineage: Bacteria > Actinomycetota > Actinomycetes > Streptomycetales > Streptomycetaceae > Streptomyces > Streptomyces lydicus. Next base: position 193,265 of record NZ_JNZA01000010.1, read on the forward strand.
GGGCCTGGCAGTGGGCTCTGGCGGCGGGGTGGCGTCGCCTGTGGGGGGCTGGTGGTTGGTTTGTGTGGGGCCGCGTCCATGCGTAGGTGACTGCTTGGGCGCGGCCTTGTTTGCGTTCGCTGGGGTGTGGCCTTGCTGCCTTGCTCGGCCGCGTGCACTCGTTCTTATACGGCAACGATTACGGAGAGTTATTGGTTCCGTGGTTGCCGTTACTTTCTGTGGTTACTGGGTGGGGTCCGGGGCGGTGGCGGTGGAGTGGAGTTGGAGGAGGGTGCGGAGGCGGGTGGTGCGGGGCTTGACGGGGACGTCGGTGACGGCCTGGGCGAGGGCCTGGTCGACGCCCTGGACCACTGAGAGGTGGCGTTCGCCGCGGCTGAACGCGGTGTAGACCCAGGAGCGCGTCAGGCCGGCGGTCGCGTCGCCGGGGAGCACGACCACCGCGGCCGGCCAGCGCGTGCCGGCGGCCTGGTGGGCGGTGAGGGCCCAGGCGTGGCGTACGGCGCCGTCGGCGACCTGGTCGCGAGGTACCACGTGGGCGGTGCCGTCGCAGGTGAGGTGCAGCCCTTCGGCGTCTGCGCCGGTGACGGTGCCGGGCAGCGTACGGCCGGGTGCGGGGGTGTAGGCGACGCGGTCGCCGGGGTCGAAGCCGCCGAAGCGTCCGGGACCAGGGTTGAGCCGCTCCTTGAGGGCGGTGTTCAGTGCGCGGGTGCCGGCGGCGCCGCCGTGGCCGACGGTGATGACCTGGGTCTGGTCGGCGGGGACACCGAGCGCCCGGGGTACGGAGTCGGCGACGAGCTGGACCGTGCGGTGCACGGCCTCGCCGGCGTCCCGGACCGGGACGATCACGACTTCCTTGCCGGGCGCCTCGACCTGGCTCAGTTCGCCGATGCCGATGCCCGACACCAGCTCGCCGATCGGGCCGAAGTCCGGCGTGCGGGAGGCGACCTGGGGGCAGAAGCGGGCCGCGAGGAGGTCGGCGAAGAGGCGGCCGGGGCCCGCCGACCACAGGACGCCCGGGTCGCCGCTGAGGACCAGCCTCGTGCCGTCGGCCAGCGACTCGACGAGCAGCGCCGCGGTCTCCAGGTCCAGTTGCGGGGCGTCCAGCACGACCAGCAGGTCGAGCGCGAGTGCGCCGTCCGCGTCCCGGCCGGGGCCCTCCTGGCCGGAGAGCAGGCCGGAGACGGTCACGGCGGGGGCGGAGGCGGTGGGCGGGGTGCCGGGGGTGGGTTCGGAGTGCGGGGTGGTTTCGGTGAGGTGGGTGGCCAGGCGTTGGCGGCCGTTCGCGGTGTGGGTGGCGCCGTAGGCCCGTAGGCCCAGCGAGCGGGCGGCGGCGATCAGCGCGGCGGGCTCGGCGCGAGCCGCCTCGGCGCCGGTGTGTGCCACCAGGCTGCTGTCCGCGACGGCGCGGATCAGTTCGGCGGCGGACGGCGAGGGAGCGGCGGCCGCTGCGGCCTCCCAGTCGGCGGGGGAGGGGCGCGGGGCGAGGGGGGAGCTTTTCTCCTCGTCCGCCGGCGTCATGGCGGCCATGGCGGCAGTTGCGGCCGTTGCGTCCTCTGCCGGCGCCGTTTCGCCCGTCGGTTCTTCTGCCGGCCGTTCCGATTCGTCGGGCTCCCCGTCGGCTGCCCCATCGGTGGCCGAGGTGGTCCCGTCCGTGGCCGAGGTGGTCCCGTCCGTGCCGGGTGTGTCCTGGTCCGGGGCGGAGGTCGCCTGTTCCGCTGCGGGCGCGCCGGGGTCCGGGGCGGGCGTCGCCTCGTCGGTCGGCGGGGTGGTGTCCTGCGGCGAGGGGGTTTCCGGGGCTTCGGCTTCCGGTGCTTCGTCCGGGGCGGGGGATTCGTGTGCTTCGAAGGTGTTGAGGAGGCGGGCGAGGCCGTCGGCGACGCTTTCCTCGGCCATGGCGAAGCGGTCCAGGCCGAGCAGGATCCGGACCGGGGTTTCGGTGTCCTCGTCGTCGTCCTGGGTGGGGCGTGCCCGGCCCGGCTCCTCGATCGCGTCCTGGAAGACCAGGACCGCTCCCTCCGCGATGGCGGTCTGCAGGGCGTCGTCGGGGTCGGGCACCGAGCGCTGGGCGAGCGCGGTGCGCAGGGCGGCGGCCTCCAGGGCGGAGTGGCCCGCGACGGCGGCCTGTTCCAGCAGCCAGCCGACCAGTGCCTGGGCGCGTCGTTCGTCACCCGGCCCGGCCGCGGCGCCCAGCAGGGCGCGGGCGAAGCCGTCGGCCTGCTCGGGGCGCACACCGGGGACGCCGAGGAGCTGCCAGGGGTCTTCCCGCAGCGTTTCGGCGGCGCGCTCTCCGAGCGTCTCGGTGGCCTTCTCCGCCAGCGACTCGGGTGCGCCGCCCGCCGCGAGGATCTGCCGTACGCCGTCGAGGCCGGGGGCGGTCGGGCCGGTGGGCATGGCGGAGGGGGGCGCGGGTGCGGCTGGAGGGGCGGCGGTGGCGGCGGACGGCGGGCCGGCGGGGGAG
>NZ_JNZA01000011.1 GCF_000717345.1 Streptomyces lydicus
AGGGGGTTTGTTCGCGCCTTTCGGCGTGATCACTACGTTAGCGGAATTCCTCGTCGGCACATAATCGCGCCGCGGTCCGAATTTCGGCATGCCGAAATTTTTCCCGGTGAGGGGCCGTGCAGTAGTGGTGTGCCGCGAAGCGGCGGGATGGCTGCTCAGGACCTGTCGGCCCCGTGGCAACTCGAAGAACCTACACGATCCTATGGGTGCTCCACGACTTGGGGGCACCTTCGCGGTGGTTCGAGCTCTCCCGGACCGCTGCGTCGCCAGACCACCTGGTCGCTGGGGCACCCAGGTTTCGCCGTTGTCCAGGAGGAGGCTTCCTGCCCAGCCCGGCCTGCCCGAGCACCCGGCCTACCCGCATCGTCCCCGTCTTCGACGAGGCACCGGGTCCCTCCGGGCCCAGGAAGTCTTCGTAGCTCACGGCCACGCACGGCCCCCGAAGACGATGGCGGAATCAGTCAAAGAGGCATGAAAAGCCTCTCGGTGCCCCCGTACCAAGCGGATGTTCTGGGTCCAGGCGTTCGTCCCGCCGCTCGGCGTGGTCTTGCAGGCGGGGCATAGCAGCGCCAGACCCAGGTGCCATTCTGCGGAAGCGCTCGGCGGCGGCCCCGGATCCACCCTGGGGGCCACACTGCTGGCGGTGACCTCCGCCATCGCCTTCGCCACGATCCTGGCGGTGGTGGCCGGACTCACCCTCACCTCGTCCGCCTCCTTCGCCCACGACCTGTACGCCCACGCCGTGCGCAAGGGGAAGGCGAGTGAGCGCGAGGAGATCAGAGCGGCGCGGTTCGCCGCGGTCGGGATCGGCATGGTGGCCGTCGTACTGAGCATGTCGCCGACAAGCTCAACACCGCGGCGCTGGTGGCACTGGCCTTCGCCATCGCGGCCTCGGCCAATCTGCCGACGATCCTGTACAGCCTGTTCTGGCGGTTCAACACCACCGGTGCGTTGTGCACTATCTACGGCGGCCTGGCGACTTCGGTGGTGCTGGTGATCTTCTCCCCGGTCGTCTCCAGCACCCCGGCCTCGCTGGTGTGCGGACTTCCACTGGTTCCCACTGGAGAACCCCGGCCTGGTCTCCATCCCGATCGGCTTCCTGTCCGGCTGGCTGGGCACCCTCGCCTCCCGCGAGACCGACCCGGACAAGTACGCGGAGCTGGAAGTCCGTTCCCTCACCGGTGCCGGCGCGCACTGACCCCCGGCTCCGCGTCGCGCAACTGCTCGTACGGCCGGTCCACCACGCCGAGGGGAACGCGAAGGGCGCCATGGCGCGCGGACTCCCCTGCGGCCATGCCACGGCCCGGGTCGGGCGCGATCCCGGGCAGCAGGTGGTCCAGGCTCGGCGACTCGTCGAGCGGGGGCAGCCAGACCTGCCGGGCCGGCGGGCCGGCGTCGACGAGTCGGTCGACCATCACTTCCAGCAGGCTGTCGCCGCCCTCGCCGCGCCCGGTGGGCCCGGTCTCCTGCTCTGCGTCGGCTCCGAGCGCGGTGGCCGACGGAGGGGCGTGGTGCGTCGGTTCGGGTTCCGGGGCGGAGGCCGGCGCCAGCTCCAGCCGGAACGGCACGACCTCGCAGGCGACCCTGGCCGCCCGCACGCTCGGCGTCGATGCCACCGGCGGCAGATAGCCGTGTCCGGGCTCCGAGGGCAGTTCGTAGGCGCTGGGCGACCCGATCACGCTCCGGGACTCCATCGAGGAGAAGGTGCGCAGCGCGATCCGGTACGACAGATGTCCTTCCACCCGGTTGATCCGGCCCTCGTCCAGTCTCTGGGAGGCCAGCAGCAGGTGGATGCCGAGGCTGCGCCCCACTCGCTCGATCATCACGAACAGCTCGACGAAGTCCGGCTTGGACGCCAGCAGTTCGAAGAACTCGTCGACCACGATCACCAGCGACGAAGCGGCGCGAGCCGGGCACCGGCGAGGCGTGCCTTCTCGTAGTCGAACAGTGAGCTCCGCTGCCGCCTCGGTGAGCAGGTCCGCCTCCGCGTCGGCGGTAGTCTCGCCGGTGGGGAAGTGACCGTGGCGTTCTCCACGGTGAGCCGCAGCACCTTGGGCCGCCGCGCAGGGAGCCGGTGACGTCGAGCACCACCGCACAGCGCACCCCGCCGTCGAGCAGCCGGCATCGTTCAGGAGGTCCACTCCGTCGGCGACGATCACCATGAACGGTTCCGTCGTCCCGGGAACGGCCGACTGGTCATGATCGGGCCGGTCGGCGAACTCGGCGCCCAGCAGCTCCATCAGCCCGTCATGGTCCTGGGCCGCCAGCCGCAGCGGGCCCGTGGCGTCCTCCCGCTCCGGGTGAGCGTTGTGGGGCAACCACTTCACCCAGTCCCACTCCGCCCGCCCAGCGTCGTCGGTGCGCAGCGCGATCCGCAGTTCGTCAGGCGAGTGGAAGGTGGCGAGCTGCCCGACGAGCGCCCGCGCCAGGCCGAGGACGCCCTCCCGGTCCCCCACCAGCTCCACGCTGGTGAACCGGCGCAGCACCACTGTCACCGGGACACCGGGTACGGCCCTGCTGGCGCGGGCGAACCGCCGCAGCGACACGGCCGAGAGCGGCTCCAGATCCTCCACCGGCTTGGTGTGCGGCGGGACGTACTCCAGCGCGGCCCGCCGCGTGCCCACCCCGGTCCGTACATGGGCGAAGTCCTGGTGGCCCGGCCGCCGTTCCCACAGGCGGGGGCCGGTGGCGAGCGCGGGGAGGTGCTGCGGTCGCGGGTTGTCCCAGCACACCGCCGCCCGCTGTTCCTCAGCCGCCGCTCTGGCCTGCGGCCGCAGCTGCGCGAGGTACCGCAGGTAGTCCCGCCGCTCGGCCCGGATCCGACGCTTGCGCTCCGCGCCTCCCCTGCCGAGCTGACTGAAGGTCATGCTGAGCATGGCGATGCCCATCACCCCCGACATCAAATAGCTCGTGGGGGAACTGCCGCCCGTGGAGAACATCAGCACCATCGCCGTGCCCTCAGGCCCATCGGCAGGTAGAGCAGCATCGGCGTGCGGCGAGCGCTTGACGATCACGGTACTCAGCGGGTCGGCTCTCCTGCTCGTGACGCCCTCTCCCTATGGGGGCCGGGGAGCCGCCGCGCCGTGAGCGCGCGGTGGCGAGGGACGGTGCCCGGACGACCGCCGAGACGTGCCCACCCTTACAGGTTCTGCGGTGACCTGCTCATATCGGAAGGCGTACGCGACGGCGTGGGCCCGGTTTGCGCAGCTGCAACCTGCTCATGGCCCCATAGATGATGTTCTTGATGGTCCGCTCCGAGTAGTTCAGCCGCTGCGCGATAGCGGCGGTCTCCAGGCCGTCGGCGAGGAGCTTGATGACCTCCACGCCCGGGTCACCAGGCCGTTGGTCGTCAGGCCGATCGGCGTCAGTACATCCGACTGGACCGCCCTGGCCCAGTCGAGCAGCCAGGCCGCCCCCTGTGTGGGCAGCTCGGCGCGCCCGTCCCTGGCCCCTATGACCGCCCGTAGCAGCCGCTCGGTGCTGGCCTCACCGCGCGGGATCAGGCTGATCAGACCGCAGTTGACGGCGCGTAGGAGATGCTGCGTGCGCACCATGTCCCCGCCCAGCACCACGCGCATCCGTGGGTTGGCCGCGTCACGGACCGCCCGCTCGATGGAGTCCAGGGTCTCCGCGGTGATCTCACCCGCGAGCACCAGCAGGACGTCGGCCTCGGCACTGCACTCCGCGGCAAGCAGGCTGACGGTGGGGTACGGCCGCAAGAGGGCGGCGGCCCCGGCGCCGCTGATGGGGTCGGCAGCCAGGATGGTGAAAGAAACGCTCTCCAACACTTCTCCTGTTGGCGCCTTGGTCTACGACGGGCCGGACCCGCGCCACTGGACGGGCATAGGGCGGTTCCCACGCTCCACCACAGGGAGCGGCGTCCGACCGCAAGTAGCACGCTAAGGACCGCGCCCCTCGGCACACATGACGGCACTCGCCGAAAGGTTTGCGCCGCAAGGACCGAAGAGGTTGTTGCGGCGCCTGCCGCCCGAACCCGGATCCCCCGCCGACCAGGGCTGGCCGAAAGGCAGTCGCCCACGGGAGGTCCACCTCAACGGTCAGGGCGCAGCGGCCGTACGGCCGGGCCGGCACTGCTCCGGCGTCGCCGCCTGTCGACGTCGCCGACGGTGGCCGTCGGGGGATCTTTGGGCCGCGGCGGTTTCTCAGTCGGGAGGAAGAGGGAACTCAACAGGTGGGGCCGGACACCACGCAGCGGGCCGGCCCCGAACAAAGGCCCCCGCCGGCACCCGCCCGCGGAGGGCCTCACTTCTCACTTGCTCTCACACGCGTCTCACCAGCACCGTCGACGCACCGGGACCACGAGGCCCCCACCTGAGCAAACGGCCCCGTCCTGGACCACGCGGAGGCCAGAAGACGGCTCCGGCAACTTGTGCCGTGCCGTGCCGCACCGCTCCGCCGATGCCACCACACGCCAAGATCCGGGCCGGGTGCGGACCAACTCGACTTCACAGCCAGCAGCGGCCGCAGCGGTGTGACACCAGCAGACGAAGAACCCTTACTTCGCCCGCTCCAGGGTGACCACGCACTCCACATGATGCGTCATCGGAAAGATGTCGCAAAACGAGAGATGTGACATAGCAACAGCTCAACATCCCTTTCCCGGCTTGCCGTAGGGGCCTTCGAGCACTCGGAGCGTCAAACGAGCGTCACGGCCGGCCGGGCCCCCGCTCCGTCGACCGGAACGGCTCCGGCAACAGAGCTGCCTCACCGTCGGCGCCGGTAGCCCGCGCCGTGCCCGAGGCCACGAAGAGCTGTCTCCCAGCGAAAGCGAGAGCGCTTCGCCGACACTGATGACCGAGGAGCAGAAGAAACGCAAGGAACTGATCCGCCACCAAGGTCACCTACGACAAGGTCGCCATCACGGCTGGGGGCGGTCTCGGACAGCAAGCTCATCGAGCTCGGACTTCAAGGGTCAGGGGGACGGGACGACGACGAGAGCGCGAGCCCGAGCCCTTCGCCGACGGGCAGTGCCACACCCGGTGCCGGAGCGCAGTGGGTCGCGACCGTCGCCACCAAGAGCGGGACGAAACACAAGGTCCGCATCGACGTTGTCTCCGGCAAGGTCGCCAGCTCGTCCGAGGGCTCCGACCAGGACACCTCGGACAAGGCCCGGACGGTCAAGCGGATGGCCGAGGCCAAGCAGACGCCGCAGCAGGCGGCGAAGGCCGGCTCGGCGGGAAAGAAGGGCACGGTGTCGTTCATCGACCTGGACGACAACGACAAGGACGTCCTTGGCTGAAAGACCGATGTCGTCACGGGACTGGAACCTTCGACATCAACGCGTCCAACGGCTCCGTGACGCACGAGGAGACTGACAGCAACTCAAGCGGATACCCCCTGTGGGCTCCCGCTCCGTACGGGCCGGGGCATTCCCTATAGACCGCGCGTGACGTCCGGGTCCCTCAGCCCCTTCATCAGCTCGGTGATGACCTCGCGGTCCCGCACCTCGTTGTTGTACGGGCCCGGAGCGGCGGTCTCCTGGCGGGACACGAACTGCGGCATGTCACGCAACCCGGCGAACGGGCTGGCCAGTTCCTGGACGGCGGCGAAGCCCTCAACCAGCACTGTCGCTTCGTAGCGGACGGCGAGTTTGTCGTACCGAGTGGCAACGGCCCGGTGGCGCTTGAGCCGCTTGATCCCGCACTCGACCGCGTGCCGCTGCTTGTAGTCATCCTTGTCGAACTTCGGCGGCCGCCCGCCACGCGATCCACGCTTGAGGCGATTACGGACCCGGTCCGCCGGAACCGGGATGGTGGCCTTGATCCCGCGTCTGCGCAGGTAGGAACGATTGCCACGGGAGTCGTATGCCTTGTCGGCCCACACCCGGTCCGGACACTTGCGCGGCCTGCCGAGCCCCAGCCTCGGGGCCCGGATGGCCTCCAGGACCGCTTCGAACTGCGGGGAGTCGCCCCGATGCCCAGCCGTGATCACGACGGACAAGGGCTTCTTCCCCTGCTCGACTGTGAGGTGGATTTTGCTGGCCAGTCCGCCCCGGGAGCGTCCGAGGCCGTGGTCAGCCGGCTCGACGAAGATCCCGCCGGGCGGTTCCTTCTGGAGCTCCCCCCTTTCACCGCTCTTGCGGCGTGCTGGTGCGCCCAGCAGACGGTGGCGTCGACATTGAGGTCCCGGGTGATCAGGCCCTTCGTGTCCGCCTCGGCCTGGAGTTGGGTGAGGATCCTTGCCCAGGTGCCGTCCCGCTGCCAGCGCCGGAACAGGTCATAGACCCGGCGCCACGGCCCACAACGTTCGGGCACGTCCCGCCAGGGAGCACCGCTCCGGGTCCGCCACCATATGCCGTCTATCAACTGCCGTCGCGTCCACACCTGCGGACGACCCGGCGTGATGCCCGTCGGCAGCAGAGGCTCCGCCGGGCCCACTGGCCGTTCGTCAGATCCCCAACGTCCCATAGGACGTGATCAACCACGAACAAGATCCACTTTCGCAACGGACCCTAAGCGGGTTGAGCCCGCGCCGGTTCGGCAGGCTGATCACCGCGTTGAGCCGCGAGGGTGCGGACCCGGTGCGCAAGGGCCGACCCTGGAGCTGTCGCTGGAGGAGCGCGTGCTCCAGGTCGCCGCCTACTGGCGGACGAACCTGGCCCTGCGCCAACTAACCCTGCTGTTCGGAGCGTCCAAGACTGTGGCGGGCCGCACCGTCGACCGCCTCGGAACGTCGCTCGCGCTCCAGCAACGCCAGGGGATTCGTGAGAACACCGTGCTGCTCGCGGACGGCGCCCTGTCCCCCACCCGCGATCACCAGTGGGCGAGCAGTCGAAGAACTGCCGCTGCTCCACCAACCATCAGGTCCTCATCGACGCAGGCACCCGCCTCGTCGTCACCGTCGGCCCGCCCCTGCCCGGCAACCGCAACGGCTGCAATGCATGGGAGCCGTCCGGAGCGAGAGCCGCCGTCGGCAACACCATGGTCATCGCGGACGGCGGCTACCGGGGCACAAGCCTGGTCATCCCGCACCGGCGCGAGAAGGGCCAGACCAACTCACGGCCTGAAAAGAGGAACGCAACGCCTCCCACACGCAAGGTCCGCGCCCGCCTCGAGCACGCCTTCGCCCGCATGAAGACCTGGAGATCCTCCGCGACTCCACAACCTCACCCTCGCCGGATGGCCGTGAAACTACGCTGGCCAACAAGCATGCCGTAGATCATTTACGGGACAGCGCTTGGAGATTTCCGCCCGGAATTAGCCAGTCCGCGGCACCTAACTGGCCATCTGAGGAAAAGCCAGTTGATACAGGGTTATTACCGCTTAGTCTCTACCCTCTGCCGCCATGCCCTGAACAGACGACGCATGATCACCACACTGCATGGGGTTGCCACCACAACTGCGGCAACGAAACGACGGGAAAATGTCATGACGTAGAGCACAGGGTCAAAATCCGCATGACGGGCAGATCTCCCTGCCGGAGCAGAGATGCGATTGACGCCTCTACAGGTCGCGACGACGAAGCTGATAGACGAAAAGGCCGACACCTTCAGAATTTCGTCGCAGGCCCCCCAGCGGGGCAGCCATTATTGCAGGACCTGAATAGATACACACGCCCATTGCGCAATAGAGAGCACCACAACCATCCCTGAAAAGGCAGTGGTTGACACACTCCTGCGCTCACATCGACTCTTCAGGAATTAACTTGATACGTCGTCACCGCGTAACGAAGCGTCTGCCCACACCATTGCTCCTCGCCACAGCCATGCTGGTCGCGAGCGGACCTTCGGTGTCGCAGGCGCTCGCCGTCGAACCCTCGCCACCGTCCGCGAGACTGAAGGGGTGGGACGCGGTCGCAGCCGCCGAACACAAGTTATCCGACAAGCCCCGCTCGAGCCGCGTAGCTAGCCCGGACATCAACCTCGGAAAGAGCTGGAAGCAGAGCAAGGACCGCGCCGTGATCGGCGTGGCCGACGTGAAGGCTTTCAAAATCCTCGCCGCCGATGAAGCGAAGGCGTACGACTGGAAGACAGTCGCGGCCCTTGCGGAACCGACCATGCCCGCCGACTCATGGATCGGTAACCAGTGCGTCATGGATCGCGACCATGTCGCCGCCGTGTACGCGCCCCGCACGTTCACCAACAAACCCGACCTGATGCAGGGAGGCGCGTTCGCGGCGATCGTCAGTACCACGACCGGTGCCGTGACGAAGTTGCCCTTCACTGCCTCTCTCGCCTACTTCGACCCCACGTGCAACCCGCAGACGCATACCGCAGCATTCACCGCCTACAGGGACATGAACGACCCGGCGAAGACGACGACGCGGGTGCTCACGGTCGACACAGCAGGGAAAACGACCGCCGCCCCCGCCGTCGACGGTCAGGTGACCAGTGCGGTGCCGGTGGGGAACGGTGTGGTCGCCGCGCGCGGACGCCAACTCGTCCGCATTGACACGTCCGGCTCGATCACGAAGTTGACGACCGCCGGCAGCACGCCGTTCGACATTCACCTGGCGGCGGGGAAAATCGTGTTCGCAGATCGCAAGAACGACACCACGGCGCAGGTCAAGGTGCTCACGGGCCACGGCAGACCCGCCCTCGTCGCCTCCGGCCCTCTCTCCGACATGGACCTACACCAGGGCGAGGGTGGACGCGTGTTCCTCACGGGTCACCCCACGGACAGCCCCCGCCTGAAGGGCACCGGGATCAGCCGTCTCGCCGCGCCCGCTGGCGTCGCCATCTCCACCCACGGACGTCTCGCCGTGAACCCCGTCCTCACCCCCGGTATCCGCGCCGGACTCAACCGTATTTCTCACGCGGGCAAGGTGTTCAAGAAGGCGGAGGGTAAACAAGCGGCACCGCCCGCGCGTTCCCCGGAGCAGGTGGCACAGGACCCGGTCAAGATCACCTCGACCGCCACCACCACCGGCAAGGCGGTAGCCCAGTCGGTGGTTGAAGTCACGGCGGAGGACGGCAACAGCACCCTCAGTCCCGCCCTCGGCGGCACCGGTAAGCCGAGCGCCGCGCTCGCACCTCGTGCCGCGGGCGCCGGAGTCTCCCACGACCCCACCGACCCCGACCGCTGGTGCTCCATCTCCCGCAACGACGTGACGATGCAGGCACTGCAGCCCACACCGAACCAGGTGGAGTGGGCGGTCGACATGGCCGTCCGGGGCAAGCTGCGGGGCAGCCTGATCCGTCAGGGCGAGTACCGCAGTCAGACGGGCATGAGCACTATCGACCCGCAGGGCCTGTTCCCGCCTCCGACGCTGAAGGGCGGCCAACGCATCCCCGCCAACGTCATGCTCGGCATCCTCGCCCAGGAATCCAACCTCTGGCAGGCCGAATCCGGTGTCATCCCCGGACAGACAGGCTCCCCGCTCGCTGCCGTCGACGGCTACTACGGCCACAAGGCGGACAAGGACGACCCATCCGCCTACTGGAAGATTCACTGGGACAAGTCCGACTGCGGCTACGGCGTCGGCCAGGTCACCGACGGCATGCGGAAGGCCGGCATGGAGAAGCCGACCGAGAAGGGCATGGAGCCCAAGCTGCAGAAGGCGGTCGCGGTCGACTACGCAACCAACATCGCCGCCTCCATGTACATCCTCGCCGACAAGTGGAACGAGGTACACACCGACGGGCAGAAGGTCACGGTCAACAACGATGATCCGAAGCGCGTGGAGAACTGGTTCACCGCCGCGTGGAACTACAACCTCGGCTTCAACGGCAAGGGTGCTCCGGGCAAGCCGTGGGGCCTCGGCTGGTACAACAACCCCGCCAACCCCTTTTACCCGCCCGGACGCGGCCCGTTCATGAACACGGACATGGACACGGAAGCCAATCACGACGCGGCGCACCCACAGGACTGGCCGTACGAGGAGAAGGTGATGGGCTGGTCCGCTTGGTCCATCGACACCGGATACTCCTACGGGACGGACGGACGGCAGGACTGGAAGGGCGAGTCGGGCTTCAACTCGGCAGGCTTCCAGCCCGCTTGGTGGACCACCATTGCAAACCGTGCCACCGTCGCCCCACCCATGTTCACCTTCTGCAACATCCACAACGGATGTGACCCGGCCAACCCGGCGGACTGCCCGGACGCCAAGTGCTACGAAAAGTTCTGGTGGAATCAGGAGAACGCAACGTGGAAGAAGGATTGCGACAAGACTTGCGGTAACGAACTGATCAAGTATGCGACGGAGCGGCCCGAGCCAGGACGCGGCAACCGCCTCAAGTACGGCGAGCCGGTCTGTTCCGGTACCCCGAAGGACGCAGATATCGTCGCCTCCGTCCCCGACGGGACGCAATCATGGAGCAGTTGTGGGCAGGTGAAGTCATCGGGCAGTTTCCAGTTCACTTTCTATCCCGACTCTGACAACCACTATGAGGCCAAGGCGGATCTGTACCAGGTCGGCGGCGGCTACGGCGGCCACTTCTGGTACGCCCACACCCGTGACGGGGCTCACTACGGCGGCCCTTCAGGTCGCATGACGATCGACGGCACCTGGACTTTCGGTCAGAAAATGGACCTGGGCAAGGTATGGGTGCACCTGCCAGACACTGGAGCTCAGGCGAAGCACGCCAACTATGTGATCAAGGGCGTCGATGGCGGGGATCGCACGGTCACCATCAACGCCGACAGCGACAACACCAACAAGTGGATCTCGCTCGGCGGCTACAAGTTCACCCGCCCACCGAGCGTGACCTTGTCGAACTACGCCCATGACGGCACCGCCGATGCAGACATCGCCTGGGGTGCCGCAGCCTTCCAGCCGCTCAAGGGCACGTATGTGAAGGACACGATCGAGGCCGACGCATTCTTCGACGAGGACCAGGACATCGACGTCCGGCCGGAATCCAGCTTGTTCAATACACCGTTGAAGTCCCGCAAGGACTTGCACGACTGGGCCCTGAAGACGTCTCAGAGCGTCGCGGCATTGGGGAACTGCACCGGAGGCATCCCCGACTCCCGGTGCGCCATGCCGAAAACGCGGGAGGCGGTGCAGAAGTGGCGTGATGAGGTGCAGCAATCCGGTACCTCCACCACCGACCACCCCGACGGTCATTCCATCCCCGCCTGGATGCACTACTCCAACCCGTACACGAAGCGGCCGTCAAGCGACCAGCACCCATCATGGTTCGGTCAGGACGGCGGGGCCTACAAGATGTACAACACGGCGACCGTGTCGTACATCAAGACCTCCGACGGGAAAATTGTGGACGGCAGCCAGTCCGTCACCTACGACGACCGGACCGCCGACACCCACATGCCCACCTTCGTCCACGAATTCTTCAAGAACGTCAGTGCGGAATACGGCATCCCGGAACCAAAGCTGAACTACGCACGGAAGAACCTCAACGTCCACGACGGGGCCACCACGCACACGACCACTAACGGCGACGGGATCCTCCCCGGCCTCGCCTACCAGTCGATCGGCGTGAAGCCGGTCCTCACCGACTACGACGACAACCCCGTGTCCGGCGACAAGGGCCAGTGCGTCGCGGTAATGACCACCGCCGGCGGGGCCATCGGTTACCGTCCTGCGCTTGGCAACGACGGGCTCACCAGCAGCGTTTCCGACTGGGTGGACAAGGTGTCGCATGCGACAGGGGCGAACCATCCGGTGACGACGATGGCCGACGAGATCCGCAACATGTTCTTCAAGCCCGGCCTCACCGGCTCCATCTTCGGCAGCGCACCTCCCATTTGGCAGGAACTCGACTTCAAGTCGTGCGCCGACGGTTCGATCCGCAAGGTATCCGCTTCTCCCGTCCTGCGCTCCAGCTACATGCCGAATCAGTACCTGTACCGCAACGGCAGGGCGATCAACCTCGACGGCACCTACACCCAGTCCAGCAGCCCGGTTACCACGGGCGACTTCTACCACTTCAGCGGTCCAGCCTCGCCGCTCAACGAAGGTGATCCGTACATGGGATGTTCCCGAGACAGCGGGCATGGAGGAAACCCGTGGAGTATCAGCGTTCTGTCGGGTGTCGACACCGACCCCGACGCTCAGTTCTGTGGCGCTCCCGCAAAGAAGCCCGATGTTGAGTACACCCGATAGGTGACAGAATGAACTGGGTGCCTCACACTCGCGGGGCACCCGTTCCTCTGTCGACAACTGAAACCAGGTAGGTCATGCAGGTCGGCGCACTTGCCATTGGTATAGGCATTTTCTTGTTATTCCCTGCAATACCCTGGATTTTGTGCCCCGGCCACAGGAAGGCTGGAGCATTTGCGGCACTGATGTGGGCGGGGGCGTGCAGCGCTTGGGCGCTGAAAATCTACGGGACAGGAGCTGCGCGGTTCGTTGTCATAATCGCCCTCAGCTCTGGCATCCGTGTGATTGCCGAGACATTCGGGGTATTCAACAAATGGCGTGAGGTCCGCACCCACTGCAAAATCTGTACCGACGCCAGCTCGTGCGGGGTGGATCACAAAACGGACAGGATCCCCTACGTCTTGGTGGCCCTAGCTTCCGTCACGTTCCTTCTGGTGTTGCACGCCACATGGCCTTAATGGTTTTTGACGCGGTGAGTTGAGCGCGGCGACCATGAATCTTTCACCTCCTGGCTCACCGGACCCCGATTGAAGTCGCCGGCACTTCTACGTCACCTCCGACTTGCTGACCTGAGGCACTAGCGAGTCGACCTCGCGTCACCCTGGAGATTTAGGGCGGAGATTCGGCCAGGGTCAACTGCGGCCATACAAAGCTTCTCATAAACACCGAGAGTGGTGTTTGAGCTGCAAGAACACATGTCGCTACCCAGCCCTTCCCGGAAACTGCGGGGGTCCAATCCAGACAGCTTCACAACAAGGCGAAATTTACCCCTCAAGAGTGAATGAAGTAGCGTATGGTTACCTACCTTCGGAGTGATCGAGTTCCGATGAGCACGAAGGCCCGTTGTCTCTTTGGCGTGGCTCTGCGCATCAATCCTGGAGTCATTCCTATTCCTTTCACTGGGGGGAAAGTGCGAAAAATCGCAGTACTGACTGGACTGGCCACTGCGTTACTGGTTTCCAGTCCTGCTACCGCCGCCACCACGGTGCACGATGATACCGACAACCTCTACAGCGCGGAGGCATGCAAGATCCCCGGCAAGTCGAAGTTCGACTTCCATATCTATTACAACTCGGCTCAGTCGGGTGCCTGGCGAAACATCGGCTATTCCGTGTACAACTTTGCGGACGTGCCAGACGGAGTCGTCGGAGCTACCTCGCCGCTCCCTTTCTGTAACTCAGGGGCAGGCGCAGGGCAGGGAATCAAGAACAACGCTGCCTCGGGCGAAAACTCGCACTACAAGTACATGGCGCGCGTCTACTTCAACAGTGGTTTCAAGGGTGCGCAGGACGCCATGGCGCCGTACCAACACATCGACCAGTTCGTGCATGTCTTCAATCAGAATGCCTCGTTCCAGTGGACCTGATGAAGGCGCGAAAGAGAGGGGGAAGCATGGGTAGCAGAAACATGAAGCGGCGTGTGGGATTACCGCTCGTCTCCGCTGCAGCAGTCGGCGCCGTGGTTCTCGGGATGACCGTCATACACTCGGAATCTTCCAGCGACAAGGAGCCGGTGAGTGCTGCCGGCCAGCCGAATCCGATCTCCGAGAAGGGGCAAGCAGGGGACGGGCCGGCCACCTGGCATCTGCCCATTGAGGCCTTTATGCCGTCAAAAGCAGAGGTTCGCCTCATCACGAGTACGCGGGACAGCTTGATCGACCAGTGCATGAAGCGCGCGGGATACGACGCATGGACTCCTGCGCCGGATTTGCCCGAGCTGGGCGGCAAGTCGCTCGTGGACTGGCGTTACGGAATCCACGACCCGGCCCTGGCGGCCGCACGAGGCTACAAGCCGGACGCCGACGAGCAGGCAGCCTACGACCAAGCAATCGAAAAGGGCGCTGTCGACGAAACCGGGGCCGACCCGAGTGTTCTCAAAGGGTGCGTCCAGCAGACTGACGGGACAGTCCCGGCTAGCCAGCAGGCGCCCCTTGCTCAGCAGATCAGCAGTGAGTCCTACAAGGAATCCATGAAGGACCCGACGGTAGTGGGCGTCTTTGCTAAGTGGTCCGCGTGCATGGCTGGCAAGGGGTACACATACTCGAAGCCCATGGACGCCAACGACGACGTCCGATTCTCAGACCCGCACCGCGTGTCCGCAGAGGAGAAAGACACCGCAAAGGCAGACGTTGCCTGCCGCGAAAAGAATCACGTCGAAAAGACCTGGTTCGACGCTGAAGTCTCGCTGCAAAAAACTGCCATCAAGGCCAACCAGAAGGCCTTGAACGAGGTGAAGGCGGCCAACAAGTCCGCCGCGGCCAAAGCATCGTCAGCCGTCAAGTAGCGTTTCGACGGCAAGCTGACTCAGAGCGTCCGGAATAGGAAGGCCCTCTTTCCTGCTGGACCTCTGTGGTGATTCAAGTGCGTGCTGCACACGCCGTGAACCTCTGAGGTGGTGAATGTGCGGTCGGGCCGGCGTTCGATCCGACAGCGAGGCCAGGGCTGAGCCGGGAGGGCCGAAGCCCGACCACACATCAGGGGCCATCTGATGCCTCTGCACTGCGTCACCGGAGCCGGCCAGGGCGAAGGAGGACCCTCACGGCGGTCAACTCGGAGCTGTCCAACCACCCGTTCGAGCGCAAGCAGAACCTGCTGAAGAGCAGCCACCTGGAGATGAACTGACGTATCGCCGCTACCGAGCGGTGGGGCGCCCAGGAGATCCTGACCCGCGCCGACGACCTTGCCGAGCGCGCGACCACGCTGTGGCCGGCCCCTCTGCGCGGAATCGGTCGGGCAGAGCGCAGCCGCGACTGGCAGCTGGCCCATCAGGTACTCGCAGCGCTCCCTCACGGCACTTGGACGTCCTACGGCGACCTTGCCGCATTTCTCGGTTCGGGCGCCCAGGCCGTGGGTAACCACCTGGCCGATACCCCGGGCGTGGCCAACGCGTACCGCGTGCTCACCTCCCAGGGCAAAGTCTCCGACGGGTTCCGATGGACGTCCCCGGACGACGAAGGCGACGTCCGCGCCCGGTTGACCGCGGCCGGCATCCGCTTCACGGTCAACGGTGCCGCCGATCCGGCGCAACGCGTCAATGCCGACGATCTCGCCCTCCTGCTCACCGGCGCTGGCGACACCGAGGCGGACGGCGAGGACGCGGCTCAGCGCACCGCACAAGGCCAGGGCGGGGAGACACGCGCCGACCGGTTCTTCCGTCAGCTCGCGGCAGATGACTCCCCCGAGACGGTGGCAGCGGTCCGTTCCCTCCTCCACCGCTGGGAGGAGGGCGGCGGATGGGTCGGCCACGGCACCGGGCAGGTCACCACCAGCGCGTTCCTCATGCTCGGAGAGGCCGGGGCACCAGGCCGTGGCATCTGGCCGCTGACGCTCTACCCGGGCAGCGGGTGGCGGCACGGCGGAGGTGGTGTTCCAGCACCTCGCCGCGCGCGAACCCTTCACCGACCTCGGGCTCCGCGCCGAACTCCTGCAACGCCTCAATGAGCTGAAGGGCGTCGACATCCCCGAGGGAAAGCTGGCGCTGCGTCCCAGCTTCCGTCTTTTCCTCTTGGAGGAAGACCACAACCGCGAACTGCTTGCCGAGACACTCACGTGGTTCCGTCACTGCTGGGACGCTCGGGAGACGGCCTGAGACGTCTGGCGTGGGCTTCAACGAACAGGCGGCTCTGATAGCCCCTTTCCGTACTGGGAACGCGATGCCGGGTCCGCCGCTCGGCAACATCGGCGACCTCTCGTGGTTGGCCGCCATCCCAGGTCAGGCGCCCTTAGCCGCCTTCTCCAGCACCACCACGCACTCCACATGATGCGTCATAGGAAACAGATCAAACGCCCGCATCCGCCGCGGTACGTACCCCGCCTCGCCGAAGTAGTTGAGGTCGCGGGCGAGGGCGGCCGGGTCGCAGGCTACGTAGGCGATGCGGCGGGGGGTGAGGGAGGCGAGGTGGGTGACGGTTTTCTTGCCGGCGCCGGCGCGCGGGGGGTCGAGGACGACGAGGTCGACGTCGGTGATGCCGGTGCGGGGGAGGATCGCGTCGACCTTGCCGTGTTCGATGCGGACGCGGTCGAGGTCGGCGAGGTTGTGGCGGGCGTCCTCGGCGGCGCGCTTGCCGGACTCGATGCCGAGGACCGCGCCCTTGTCGCCGACGCGTTCGGCGAGGGCTCCGGCGAAGAGGCCGACACCGCAGTAGAGGTCGAGGGCCATGTCGCCCTTCTTGGGCATCAGGCCCTGCATGACGGCCTCGACGAGGAGGTCGGCGGCCTTCGGGTGGACCTGCCAGAAGCCGCCGTTGCCGACCCGCCAGGTGCGGCCGGCGGCGCGTTCGCGGACGAAGGGGCGGCCGTGCACGCGGTGGACCTGTTCGTCCTTTTCGCCGATGCGCAGGACGGAGACGGGCTTGTCGAGCTCGACGATCGGGAGGCGGCCGCCGGGGCGGGGGGTGAGGACGACCTGACGGTCGTGCGAGCCGGTGGCGGCGATCGCCTCGACGGTGGCGATCTGGGGCCACTCGCGCTTCTCGATGCCGAGTTCGGAGACCCCGGGGGCGGCGATCATGCAGTGGGTGATGGGCTCGATGTCGTGCGAGCGGTGCTTGCGCAGGCCGGCGCGGCCGTCGGAGTCGACGGCGTACTGCACGCGGGTGCGCCAGGCCGGTACCTCGCCCGGGGCGACCTTGTCGCCGGGGGCGGGCTCGACGGTGCCGTCCCAGCCGGCCGCCTCGGGGGTCAGTCCGGCCAGCCGCATCAGCTGCTCGGCGACCACCTCGCCCTTGAGGCGGCGCTGGGCGCCGGGCTTGGCGTGCTGCCAGTCGCAGCCGCCGCAGCGGCCCGGGCCGGAGAAGGGGCAGGGCGCCTCGACCCGGTCCTTGGAGGGCTCCAGGATCCGTACGGCGTCGGCGCGCAGGAAGCGGGCGCCCTCCTCGCCGTCGGTGACGCGGACGACGACGCGTTCGCCGGGGAGGGCGTGGCGGACGAAGAGGACCTGGCCCTCGTCGGTGCGGGCGATGCAGTGGCCGCCGTGTGCGACCGGGCCGACCTCGACCTCGTACTCCTCGCCGACCAGCGACTTCTTGGGTTCTGCCTGCATGGCGGGAGGGCTCCTGAGGTGGTGGGGCGCGGGGGCGGTGGCCGGCCTCCGGAGGGAGGCCAGCCGTCAAGTCTACGTCCCGCGGTGTGGTGCCCGGGTGCGTGCCCGGCCGGGGCCGGCCGGGCAGGTACCGCTACTTCTTGGTCGCGGCCTTTTCCTTCTTCGGCTGGGCGACCGGGCCGCGGCGCACCGCGCCCGGCGCGTTCCACTCGGCGCGCTTGCGGGCGCGCAGCTTGGCGGCCTCGGAGGAGTCCAGCTGCCAGGGCACCGAGGTGACCATGACGCCCGGGGTGAAGAGCAGGCGGCCCTTGAGGCGGAGAGCGGACTGGTTGTGCAGCAGGTGCTCGTACCAGTGGCCGACGACGTACTCGGGGATGTAGACGGAGACGGCGTCGCGCGGGCTCTCCCGGCGCAGGGACTTGACGTAGTCGATGATGGGGCGGGTGATCTCGCGGTAGGGCGAGGCCAGGACCTTCAGCGGGACCTCGATGCCGCGGCGCTCCCACTCCTCCCGCAGGGCCTTGGTGTCGGCCTGGTCGACGTCCACGCTGACCGCTTCGAGGCTGTCGGAGCGCATCAGCTTGGCGTAGTTCAGGGCCCGGAGCGTGGGCTTGTGGACCTTGGAGACCAGAACGATGGAGTGCACCCGGGAGGGGCGTACGACGTCGTCGTCGAGGGTGTCCTCGGCGGCGATCTCGTCGGCGACCCGGTCGTAGTGGCGGCGGATCGCGGACATGGTGACGAAGAAGATGACCATGCCGAGCAGCGCCACCCAGGCGCCGTGGGTGAACTTCGTCAGCAGGACGACGACGAGGACGAGGCCGGTGAAGAAGGCACCGAAGGCGTTGATGGCGCGCGAGCGGTGCATGCGGTTGCGCTTGGCCGGGTCCTGCTCGCTGCGCAGGTGGCGGTTCCAGTGGCGGACCATGCCGGTCTGGCTGAGCGTGAAGGAGACGAAGACGCCGACGATGTAGAGCTGGATCAGCCGGGTGGAGTCCGCGCCGTAGAGGTAGACGAGGATCGCGGCGGCGCCGGCCAGCAGGACGATGCCGTTGGAGAACGCCAGGCGGTCGCCGCGGGTGTGCAGCTGGCGCGGCAGGTAGCGGTCCTGGGCCAGGATCGAGCCGAGCAGCGGGAAGCCGTTGTAGGCGGTGTTGGCGGCGAGGAACAGCACCAGCGCGGTGGCGGCGGCCAGCACGACGAAGAGGAAGCTGCCCTTGCCGAAGACCGCCTCGGCGACCTGCGAGATGACCGGGTTCTGGGTGTAGCCGGAGCCGATCGGCTTGCCGTGGAGGAGCAGGTCGGTGGCCGGGTTCTCGGCCATCCTGACGTTGGTGGCCATGGCCAGGCCGATGATGCCGCAGAACATGGTGACGGCCAGGCCGCCCATGAGAGCGAGGGTGGTGGCCGCGTTCTTGGACTTCGGCTTGCGGAAGGCGGGCACACCGTTGGAGATCGCCTCGACGCCGGTGAGCGCGGCACAGCCGGAGGAGAAGGCGCGCAGGAGAAGGAAGATGAGCGCGAAGCCGGCCAGGCCGCCCTGTTCGGCGTGGATGGTGTAGTCGGCGGTGGGGGCCTTCATCGTGTCGCCCATGACCACGGCGCGGATGACGCCCCAGGCGATCATGATGAAGACGCCCGCCACGAAGACATAGGTCGGGATCGCGAAGAGCTTCCCGGACTCCTTGACCCCGCGCAGGTTCATCAGCGTCAGCAGAACGATGACGACGACCGCGCAGAGGGTCTTGTGCTCGACGACGAACGGGATCGCCGAGCCCAGGTTCTCGATCCCGGAGGAGATGGAGACCGCGACGGTCAGCACGTAGTCGACCAGCAGGGCGCTGGCGACGGTGAGGCCGGCCTTGGGACCGAGGTTGGTGGTGGCGACCTCGTAGTCACCGCCACCGCTCGGGTAGGCGTGCACGTTCTGCCGGTACGACGCGACGACCGTGAACATCAGCACGACGACCGCGACCGCGATCCACGGGCTGAAGCTGTACGCAGAGACACCCGCGACGGACAGGACGAGCAGCACCTCGCCCGGCGCGTAGGCCACGGAGGAGAGCGGGTCGGAGGCGAAGACGGGGAGTGCGATGCGCTTGGGGAGCAGGGTCTCCCCGAGCCGGTCGCTGCGCAGTGCGCGCCCGATCAAGATCCGTTTGGGCACGTCGGTCAGTTTGGACACCCGAGGATGCTAAGCGCTCGTCAAGGCTCATGCCCAGCCACCATCCGTAACGGTGGTGGGCGGTCCGGCGGGCAGCACGCCGCCGACCTGCCCGTGAACCCAGCTCAGCCCGGGGCCTTTACAGAATCCGCACCTCGTGCGCACCCCGTACGCCGGGGCTTCGGTGGCCCGGCGTGGTGTTCGTCACGTCCTCACCGGCGCGCCCCGGCGCCGGCCGGCCGCGAGCGCCGGGAGTGCAGCTCACCCAGCGCCTGGCGGGTGGCGACCAGCAGCACCCGGTCCTGGGGCCGCAGGACGTAGTCGTTGCCCAGTTCGTGCACGAGGTGGGCCGGTTCGCGTTCCTGGTCCGGCGGCGGGGCGGCCGCGGTGGCCGGTTCCGGGTCGTCGGGCGCGGAGGTGTCCACCGCCAGCACCCGCAGCCAGCCGGGGCGCAGCACCTCGCCGACCGTACGGCCCTCCAGTGCGGCGTGGCCGCGGACCTCGACCCGGGCGACCAGCAGCACCCGCCGCTCGACGGGAATGGCGCCGAGGATCTGCCGGCCCATCATCGCGCCGGCGAAGGCGGGCGCGGCCAGGAACGAGGTGCTGCGGCTGCGGGTCAGCGCCCGCGGGTGCGCGGCGCGCAGGGTTCGGTACACGGCGGTGGCGAACCGGTCGTCGAACAGCCGGAGCGTGACCCGCAGCTGCGGCTTGACCGAGCGGGCGTAGAGCGCGGCCTCCAGGTTGGTGGTGTCCTCGCTGGTCAGGGCGAGCAGGCCGGCCGCCCGCTCGATCATCGCGGCCTCCAGGACCCCTTCCTGTGTGACGTCCCCCAGGACGGTCGGCACCCGCAGCCGCCGGGCGAGCGCGATGCCCCGCGCCTCCGGGTCCGCCTCGATGCACACGACGGGGATGCCCATCTCGTGCAGCCGGGCCAGGACCCGGGTGCCGACCTTGCCGAGGCCGAGCAGCACCACGTGCCCCGACAGCCCGCGCGGCGGCCGCCGCAGCGCCGAGGCACTGCGGAAGGTGCCCAGCCCCTCGAACGCCGCCGCGACCAGCACCGGCAGCAGCAACAGCCCGGTCAGCCCGGACAGCAGCTGGAGGATCTTGCGGGGCAGCGGCGCGTCGATCGCCGGATCGTTGATCGCGAAAAGGTCCAGCAGCGTGAGGTAGGCGGCGTGCACCGGGTTCTCGCCGATGGTGATCCAGGAGGCGACGGCCAGCGCCAGCACCGCACCGACGACGCCGGCCAGCGACCAGCGCAGCCGCCGGGAGAAGAGCGAGGCGAGCGGCGCGCCCCGGCCGCGCAGCCCGCGGCGGCGCACCGGCCGCCCCGTGTAGGAGACGGTCTCCAGCACGACGGTGCCGCAGCCGACGGCCTCCGCCGCCGCGGCGTCGTCCGGCAGCAGGACCGGCCCCTCGTCGCCGGCTGCCGGCCGCGGCGCGTCGGCCGGGTGCCCGGCGGCCGCGGGGTCGCTGGCGGAGGCGGAGAGCAGCGCGAGGGTGCACAGACCGGGATCGCCCGGCCGGCCCGGGGGCACCGGGGTGCGCTCCACGGCTCGCAGCAGCAGCCCGTCCGCCTCGATGACCTTGCTGGTGCCGGCGACCGCGGTGGCCGCCAGGGCGGGGGCGACGGTGTCCGCGTCGGACAGCACGGTCGTGGAGGCGTCGATTCCGGAATCGACGTCGTCCGACGCGCCGTCGGCCTCCCCGGCGCCCTGCGCCGCGACCGCCGCGGCCTGGTCCAGCAACTCCTCCAGGTGCTGGCCCAGTTTGCGGTTGTAGAGGCGGATGACCAGCCGCAGCCGGGGGTTGAGCCGGCGGGCCCGCAGCGCCGCGTGGATGTTGAGTTCGTCGTCGTCATAGACCAGGGCCAGGGCCTCCGCCCCGGCGACGCCCGCCTCGCTCAGCGCCACGTCGTCCGGCTGCGCCGACTCCAGGATCCGTACGGTCTCCTCCGGGACCTCGCCGGTGCCGTCGGCGGGCGCCTCGGACGGCAGCGGCCCGGTGCGCGTCATCGCCGCCGAGACCCTGCCGAGCAGAGCGGTGGCCCGGTCGAGGGCGCGGGACGGCGGGGGGATCCGGGGGCGGTGCGGCTCCCGGGCGGAGGGGACGACCAGCGTCACCCGTTCGCCGTAGACGTCCCGGAGCTCGGCGGCGAGCCGGTGCGCGAGCGCATCGTCGCCACAGACCACCATGTGCGGTGCGGAATAGCCCTGTTGAGGCTGGAGAGGCAGGTTGGGCACACCTCGTAGCGTGCCTTACGGGCGTCCCACGGCGCAGCCCGGCGTGCGAAGCCGTCGTGCGGCCGGGTCGGGCCGCATCCGATCAGCGCCTACCGCGCCCCCTACGGCACGCGGCATTACGGCTACGGTTGTACCGGACCACGGTGCGCCCAGCGCTCCCGCTGCCGCGCCCGGTCCGTGTCGCGAGCTCGGGCTTCGTGTCGCCGGTACTGGGAGAAGAAAGTAGTGAGCAGGGTGTTTGTGCAGGTCAGCGCGCTAGTACAGGGCACGGGGTAATCAGCATGCACATCGTCATCATGGGGTGCGGGCGGGTGGGCTCCGCGCTCGCGCAGACCCTGGAGAGCCAGGGTCACACCATCGCGGTGATCGACCAGGACCCGACCGCGTTCCGTCGCCTCGGCTCCTCGTTCGGCGGGCGCCGGGTGACCGGCGTCGGCTTCGACCAGGACACCCTGCGCGAGGCGGGCATCGAGGAGGCGGGTGCCTTCGCGGCCGTCTCCAGCGGTGACAACTCCAACATCATCGCCGCCCGGGTGGCCCGCGAGATGTTCGGCGTCGAGAACGTCGCGGCCCGCATCTACGACCCGCGCCGTGCCGAGGTCTACCAGCGCCTGGGCATCCCCACCGTCGCCACCGTCCGCTGGACGGCCGACCAGATGCTGCGCCGGCTGCTGCCGTCGGGCGCCGAGCCGCTGTGGCGGGACCCGAGCGGTGCCGTTCAGCTCGCCGAGGTGCACACCTCCCCCGCCTGGGTCGGGCACAAGATCAGCAAGCTGCAGGAGGAGACCGGCGTCCGCGTCGCGTTCCTCACCCGGCTGGGTGAGGCGATGCTGCCGACCTCGCAGACGGTGCTGCAGGAAGGCGACCTGGTGCACGTCATGATGCGCACCGATGAGGTCGAGAAGGTCGAAGCGGCATTCGCCACGGGTCCCGAGGAGGCGCACGCATGAGGGTCGCGATTGCGGGTGCCGGCGCGGTGGGTCGTTCCATCGCCGGCGAACTCCTCGAAAACGGTCACGAGATCCTGCTCATCGACAAGGCGCCGACCGCCATCTCGGTCGAGCGGGTGCCGCTGGCGGAGTGGCTGCTGGCCGACGCCTGTGAGATCACCTCGCTCGACGAGGCGGCGCTGCAGCGCTGCAACGTCGTGATCGCGGCGACCGGCGACGACAAGGTCAACCTGGTCGTCTCGCTGCTCGCCAAGACCGAGTACGGGGTGCCCCGGGTGGTCGCCCGGGTCAACAACCCGAAGAACGAGTGGCTGTTCAACGAGGCGTGGGGCGTGGACGTCGCGGTGTCGACGCCGCGTCTGATGTCGGCGCTGGTCGAAGAAGCGGTGAGCGTCGGCGACCTGGTACGGCTGCTGCGCTTCAGCCACGGCGACGCCAACCTCGTCGAGCTGACGCTGCCGCCCGAGGCCGCACTGGCCGGCACCCGGGTCGGGGACGTGGCATGGCCCGAGGACACCTCGCTGGTCACCATCATCCGCGGCACGCGGGTGCTCACGCCCAGCAAGGACGACGTGCTGGAGGCCGGCGACGAGCTGCTGTTCGTCGCGGCGCAGTCGCGCGAGGAGCAGCTCGAGGACCTGCTGTCGGTGCGGCGCGAGGAGTCGTGACGCCGGACTGACGCCGAGCACGCGCCGGGGCCCGGGAACCGTACGGTTCCCGGGCCCCGGCGCGTCGGTGTCGGTACGTCCGCCGCGGCTGCCTCAGCGGCGGTGGCGCGGCCCCTGCGGGCGCTCCGCGGCGGCCTCGGCCACCACGTCCCCGTAGAGGTCGTCGGTGACCCGGTCGAGTGCCTCGCGCTCGATGCGGCGGCGCTCCTGCGCCTCCTCCTCGGCCTTCTCCTTCGCCTCCATCTCGGCGAAGACGTCGATCGGCGGCGGCGCCTTCACCAGGAAGACCCAGGTGAGGTAGACCGCGAGCAGGAACGGCGGGATCTTCAGCGCGATCAGCACCCAGCCGAGCTGGGTGGTGTCCGCCCACCAGTACAGGGGGAAGAGGATCGCGCACTTGGCGAGCAGGATCAGCCCCCAGGCCAGGCTGGCCTTGGCGTACGCCTTCTTGCGGCCCGGGTTGCGGGTGCGCCAGGAGAGGTTCTCCTTGAACACCGGCCCCAGGATCAGCCCGATCAGCGGGACACCGGCGAGCGTGGTGACGAGGTACGCCACCGCGAGGCCGAGGGTGTAGAGCATGCCCGGCAGGTAGAAGTCCTTGGCGTTGCCGGTCATCATCGCGAAGACCACGCCGAAGGCCACCCCGAAGACGCCGCTGAAGGCGTGCTTGACGGTGTCCTTGCGGATCAGCCGGACGGCGGTCAGCACCAGCGAGACCGCCAGCGCGGCGATCGCCGAGACGTGCAGGTCCTTGTTGACCGTGAAGATCGCCACGAACAGCAGGCCGGGGACCACGGTCTCCACCATGCCGCGGACGCCGCCGAACGCCTCGAAGAGCGCGGCCTCGGTCACCTGTCTGCCGTCGGCGCCGGGCCCCGGCGCGGGGTCTGCGGCAGCGGCCGGTCGGTGCGGGCCTTCTGCGTCAGTGGTCGGTCGGTCGTGAGACGTCACCGGCTACTCCTGTCCGAGCGGTCGGAGTTCGTACTTCGGATTGAAGAGCACCCGGCGTCCGTGGCTCAGGGAGACCCGGCCCGAGGCGATGAGCTTACGGCCCGGCTCGATCCCGACGATGGAGCGGCGGCCGAGCCACACCACGTCGAGCGCCGCGGAGCCGTCGAACAGCTCCGCCTCGAGCGCGGGCACACCGGCGCGGGGCCGCAGCGTGACGTGCCGCAGGGTGCCGGTGACCTTCACTATCTGGCGGTCGTCGCAGTCGCAGATGCGGGTGCACCCCGCGTTCTGCGCATCCTGCTGCAGCTCGGCGGACTGCAACTCCTCCTCGGAGGAGGACAGCCTGTCGAGCATCCGGCGGAAGCGACCGGCCGGCTTCTCGGGTCGGGTACCAGCACTCATGAACCCAGCGTACCGGTGGCCGGGCCGCGCAATCACGGCGTCCACAGGGACTTCGTACGCGGCTGACAACCCCGCGGGCGCCGCCTTTCGGGACGCCACGGCCCGAAACGGTCCGTCCCGGTCCGCCGCCCGCACCGCCCCGCCGCCTCACTGCTCGAAGCGGTACCCCATCCCCGGCTCGGTGATGAAGTGCTTCGGGTGGGAGGGGTCGCTCTCCAGTTTGCGGCGGAGCTGGGCCATGTAGACCCGCAGGTAGTTGGTCTCGGTGCCGTACGAGGGCCCCCAGACCTCCTGGAGGAGCTGCTTCTGGCTGACCAGCCGGCCGGCGTTGCGGACCAGGACCTCCAGCAGGTGCCACTCGGTCGGGGTGAGCCGGATGTCCCGGCCGCCGCGGTTGACCTTCTTGGCGGCGAGGTCGACGGTGAAGCCCTCGGTCTCCACGATCACCTCGTCGTCAGCCGGCCCGGTCGGCTCGGCACGGCGCACCGCCGCCCGCAGCCGGGCCAGCAGCTCGTCCATCCCGAACGGCTTGGTGACGTAGTCGTCCGCCCCGGCGTCCAGCGCCTCCACCTTCTCGTCGGAGGTCTGCCGCGCGGAGAGCACCAGGATCGGCACCCGCGTCCAGCCCCGCAGCCCCCTGATCACCTCGACGCCGTCCATGTCGGGCAGGCCGAGGTCGAGGACGACCACATCGGGGTGGCGGGCCGCGGCGAGCTTGAGGGCGGTGGCCCCGTCGGGGGCCGCGTCGACCTCGTACTTGCGGGCTTTCAGGTTGATCACGAGGGCGCGGACGATCTGCGGCTCGTCATCGACCACAAGCACCCGGTTCACTGGCGTTCTCCTCGTGGTGTCGTGTCCCGGCGGGCCGGGCCCGCGGGGCGTGGGGTGAGTGCGGTCCGTACGGGCCGGCTCATGTCGTGGCCTGGGCCGGCAGGTCGGGCCGCACCGGGGTCCGGCCGGCCGCGGCCCGGAGGGTGAGGACCATGGTCATGCCGCCTCCGGGGGTGTCCTCGGCGGCGAGCGTGCCGCCCATCGCCTCCGCGAAACCGCGCGCCACGGCCAGGCCCAGGCCGACGCCGGCGCCGCGCGGCACATCTCCGTAGCGCTGGAACGGCTCGAAGATCCGGTCCTTGGCACTGTCGGGGACGCCCGGGCCGCGGTCGGCGATCCGCAGTTCCACCCGGTCGCCGAGCGCGCTGGCCGCGACCAGCACCCCCTCGCCGTCCGGGCTGTACTTCACGGCGTTCTCGACGAGGTTGGCGACCGAACGTTCCAGCAGCCCCGGATCGACCGCGACCATCGGCAGCTCCTCGGGGATGTCGAGGGTGACGCTGTCCTCCGGTACGCCGCCCAGCGCCATCGGCACCACCTCGTCGAGGTCGATCTCGCGGATCAGCGGGGTGACCGTGCCGGTCTGCAGCCGGGACATGTCCAGCAGGTTGCCGACCAGGTGGTCCAGCCGGTCCGCGCCCGCCTCGATGCCGGCCAGCAGCTCCGCCTCGTCCTCCGGGGACCAGGCGACGTCGTCGGAACGCAGGGAGGTGACGGACGCCTTGATGCTCGCCAGCGGGGTGCGCAGATCGTGGCTGACCGCGGCCAGCAGTGCCGTCCTGATGCGGTTGCCCTCGGCCAGCTCCCGGGCCCGTTCCGCCTCGCCGACCAGCCGCTGCCGGTCCAGCACGACGGCCGCCTGGGCGGCGAACGCGGCCAGTACCCTGCGGTCCTCGGCGGGCAGCACCCGCCCGGTCAGCGCCAGCGCCATGTGGTCGCCCACCGGCATGTCGACGTCCGCGTCCTCGGGGCGCAGCAGCGGACGGGACTCGTTCAGGCCGCCGACCCGGCCCGCGCAGGTCCACGGGTCGACGTCGCTGCTGCGCTCCAGCAGTGCCACGGTGTCCATGCCGAAGGTCTCCCGCACCCGCTCCAGCAGCGCGGTCAGCGTCGTCTCGCCGCGCAGCACGCTGCCCGCCAGGAAGGAGAGGATCTCCGACTCCGCGCGCAGCCTGGCGGCCTGGTGCGTGCGGCGGGCGGCGAGGTCCACCACCGAGGCGACGGACACCGCCACCGCGAAGAAGATCACGATCGCGACGATGTTCTTCGGGTCGCTGACCGTGAGGGTGTGGGTCGGCGGCGTGAAGTAGAAGTTCAGCAGCAGCGAGCCGACGGCGGCCGACGCGAGCGCCGGGAGCCGCCCGCCGAGCAGCGCCGCGACGACGGTCAGGAACAGGAAGAGCAGCACGTCATTGGCCAGCCCGGGACCGTTCTCGATGCCGGTCAGCAGCAGCGACAGCAGCGCGGGGCCGGCCACCCCGACGAGCCAGCCGGCGATGATCCGGGCCCGGCCGAGCCGTGCACCGCGGGTCACCGGCAGCCCCCGGCCCTTGGCGACCTCCTCGTGCGTGACGATGTGCACGTCGAGGTCGGGCCCGGAGTCGCGGGCCACCGTCGCGCCCACGCCCGGTCCGAAGACGTACTGCCAGGTCTTGCGGCGGCTGGACCCCAGCACGATCTGGGTGGCGTTCACCCCGCGGGCGAACTCCAGCAGCGCACTCGGTATGTCGTCCCCGATGACGTGGTGGAACGTCCCGCCCAGATCCTCCACCAGGGTCCGCTGGACGGCGAGTTCCTTCGGTGAGGCCGAGGTCAGCCCGTCGCTGCGCGCTATGTAGACGGCGAGCACCTCGCTGCCCGAGCCCTTGGCCGCCATCCGGGCCGCGCGGCGGATGAGCGTACGGCCCTCCGGCCCGCCGGTCAGCCCGACGACGATGCGTTCGCGCGCCTGCCAGGTCGAGCGGATCGAATGCTCCGCGCGGTACTCCTGCAGATACTCGTCGACGCGGTCGGCGACCCAGAGCAGCGCCAGTTCGCGCAGCGCGGTGAGGTTGCCCGGCCGGAAGTAGTTGGAGAGGGCGGCGTCCACCTTGTCGGACTGGTAGATGTTGCCGTGCGCCATCCGCCGGCGGATCGCCTGTGGCGACATGTCGACCAGCTCGATCTGGTCGGCCCTGCGGACGACCTCGTCGGGCACGGTCTCGCGCTGCCGCACACCCGTTATCGACTCGACGACGTCCCCGAGCGACTCCAGATGCTGGATGTTCACCGTCGAGATCACATGGATCCCGGCCTCCAGCAGCACCTCGATGTCCTGCCAGCGCTTCTCGTGGCGCGAACCGGGCACGTTGGTGTGGGCCAGCTCGTCGACCAGCGCGACGGCCGGTTTGCGTGCCAGGACGGCGTCCACGTCCATTTCGGTGAACCGGGTGCCGCGGTAGTCCAGCTCCCGCCGCTGGATCTGCTCCAGGCCGTGCAGCATGACCTCGGTGCGGGGCCTGCCGTGGTGCTCGACGAACGCCACCACGGCGTCCGTTCCCCGCTCCACGCGCCGGTGCGCCTCGGACAGCATCGCGTACGTCTTGCCGACGCCCGGTGCCGCGCCGAGATATATCCGTAGCTTGCCGCGTGCCATGGCCCCATTGTCTTACGTGAAGGCCGCCCCCACCGGGCTGGACCTGCTGCGACCCTACCGACCGCTCAAGGGGACAAAAGCCTCAGGTGACGACTTCGGGCCCGGTCTTGACGCGACTCTGATACGGGGCCCGGACGGGGCGGCGCGACGGCGCTCAGGGGCCGCACGGGCCCGGCCGGACCCGCCCGGACCCGGCCGGGCGGGAGCGGGCTGAGCCGCCGACACCACCCGTAACGGCAGTGCGGCATACGGGTGGCCGCCCCCGGGCCGGATGGCCGGATGGCCGGAAAAATGGCATCGCCCCGTGCCGGTGCGGCTGCCACCATGCCCCATATGACCGAGGCTCATCCGACAGCACCGGCGATGCCCCGCCCGGCGGGCGTACGCCTCCTCCACACCGCCGACCTCGACCCCGCCACCCGCACGGCGGCCCGTGCCCTTCTCCACGATGTCTTCGACGACATGACCGCCGAGGACTGGGAGCACGCCCTCGGGGGTCTGCACGCCCTCGTCCACGAGGACGGTGAACTCGTGGGGCACGCGTCCGTGGTCCAGCGCCGTCTGCTGCACCGCGGCCGGGCGCTGCGCTGCGGTTACGTGGAGGGCGTGGGCGTACGCGCGGACCGGCGCGGCCGGGGCCACGGCGCGGCCCTGATGGGCGCGCTGGAGCCGGTGATCCGCGGCGGCTACGACCTCGGGGCACTCGGCGCCTCCGACGAGGCCGCCACCTTCTACGCGGCCCGCGGCTGGCAGCTCTGGCGCGGCCCCTCCTGGGCCTTCACCCCGAACGGCACCCGGCGCACCGCCGAGGAGGACGGCTGCCTCTACGTCCTCCCCACCCCCGCCGCTCCCCTCGACCTGGACGCCGACCTCACCTGCGACTGGCGCGACGGCGACGTCTGGTGACCAGGGGAGCCGCCGGCCCGCCAGTGGCGGGTGACCGAGAGCCGTGGGCGACCGCGGCCCCGGGGCGACGGGTGACCGAGGGCCGTGCGCGACCGGGGTCCCGGGGCGACGGGTGACCGAGGGCCGTGCGCGACCGGGGTCCCGGATGACCGGGACCGCCGGTGACCAGCGGCAGGTGCGGTCTCAGAGCAGGGTGGCGCCCTCGATCCGGGTCTCCTTCAGGATCGCCGCCAGCCGGTCGAGTACCTCCTGCGGCAGCGTGATCCGTGCCGCGGCCAGGTTCTCCTCGATGTGCGCCGGCGTGCGGCTTCCCGGGATCGGTACGACCTGCGGATCCTGGTGCAGCAGCCACGCCAGGGCGAGCTGGGCCGGCGCGATGCCCAGTTCCTCGGCGATCCCGCGCACCGGCGCGAACCGGTCCTGGTTCCTCTGCTGGTTCGCCGCGTCGAAGCGCGGCATGTTCTGCCGGAAGTCCCCCTCCTTCACCTCGCCGACCTGACCGGTCAGGAACCCGGCGCCCAGCGGCGACCAGGCCACCACCCCGACACCCAACTCCCGTGCGGCCGCGAGCAGTTCCTCGTCCACCGGCCGCCACATCGACCATTCGGTCTGCACGGCGGCCACCGGGTGCACCGCGTGCGCGGCCCGTAGTTGTTCCGCCGTCACATTGGACAGCCCGAGCCGGCGCACCAGCCCCGCCCCGATCAGCTCGGCGACCGCCCCGACGGTCTCCGCGAGCGGCACCTGCGGATCCGGAAAGTGCGGGTAGTACAGATCGATCCGGTCGGTCCCCAGCGCACGGAGGCTGGCCTCCGCATAACCGCGCACGTACTTCGGATCCGCGTTGACCGCCAGTTCCCCGAAGGCGAACCCGACGGGAAAGCGGTGCGCCTCGGCGCCCTCGGGGATCCGGAAGCCGAACTTGGTCGCGATCACGATCTCGTCGCGCCGCCCGCGCAACGCCTTGCCGATCAGGCGCTCGTTGTGCGCCTCCTCCCCGTAGCCGTCGGATGTGTCGAAGAACGTGGCTCCGGCGTCGAGCGCGGCGTGCAGGGCCCGCTCGGCACGCTCGTCGTCGATCTCGCCGTACATCCCGGGGGACAGCACCATCGCGCCGAAGCCGAGCGCGGAGACCTCAAGACTCCCGAGAGAGCGCGAAGGCAGAGCATTCTCAGTCATTGCGGCAGATTGCCACAGCCGCATCGGGAGTGAAGGCCCCTTCAGCAGGCGCCGCCCCGGCGGGGATCAGCTCGCCGGCTGTTCCGTGATCAGACCGTCGTTCAGTTCCAGTACGCGGTCGGCGAGTCTGAGCAGGTTGGGGTCGTGGGTGGCCACGAGGGCGGTCACGGCCTCGCTGCGGACGACGGCGCGCAAAAGCTCCATCACCTCCATACCGGTGTCGGCGTCCAGTTGGCCGGTCGGTTCGTCGGCGAGCAGCAGGGAGGGGCGATTGGCGAGCGCGCGGGCTATGGCGACGCGCTGCTGCTGGCCGCCGGACAGTTCGCCGGGGCGCTGCTCGACGTGATCGGCGAGGCCCACCAGGGACAGCAGCAGTGCGACGCGCTCTTCGCGCTCGCGCGGGGGAACCTTGCGCAGCCGCAGCGGCACTCCGACGTTCTCCGCGGCGCTGAGTATCGGTATCAGCCCGAAGGACTGGAACACGAAACCTATGCGGTCGCGCCGCATCCGCAGCAGTTCGCTCTCGCCGAGACCGGCGAGCGGCGTCCCGTCGACGGTGATCCGGCCGGAGTCCGGGGTGTCCAGGCCGCCGATGAGGTTGAGCAGCGTGGTCTTGCCGGAACCGGAGCGGCCGCGCAGCGCCACCAGTTCGCCGCGCGGGACCCGGCAGCACACCCCGCGCAGGGCGTGTACGGCGCCGGCGTCGCTGCCGTAGCGCCGGTGCAGGTCCTCGACGACGACCATGGCCTCACCTGTCGGCGCACCGGCGTCGGCCGGCCGGCGCTCCGCGGTGGTGCTGCCCGTCGCACTTCCCCCGCCGTTCATGATGTCCCCCACTCCCCCGGCTATGTCGTGTCAACTGCCCGCGCAGAGCGACACGTTGGCCCGGCCGGCGCGAGGTGATCCGCCCCGCGTTGCCTGCCGGTTGCGTCAGTATGCGTACCGCGCGGTTCGGCAGGCAACGCCTGTGGAAAACTCTCGGACCGGGCCCGGAGCGCCCGTGTGATCAGCTCGGATTCTCCGCGTGGGTGAGGGTCTCCCAGCCGACGAAGAGGTTGTTGGAGCCGGACGGGCGCCGGCCTTCGGTCAGCTGCTGCGTGTGGGGCATGTCGTAGTGCAGCCGGTTGTGCAGGGCGTTGTAGCCGACCTCGGTGACCGGGCCCAGGCCGCGTTTGACGCTGCCGCCGCAGAGCCACGAGGGAGGGGCGGTGCCCAGCTCGTAGGTGGCCTGGAAGCCGAGGGCGTGGCGCAGCCGGTCGGCGACCTCCGGGTAGAGGTCCTGGCCCTGGAGACGGGTGGTCTCGGCGATGTGCGAGAGGGCCGACAGGCCGTATCCGGTGTGGGTGAAGTCGCGGCAGGTCTCCTGGGTGAGGCCGTCGACGAAGGTGGTCTGGCCCTGCCAGTACTTGATGATCTTGTCGCGGGTGTTCAGGCCGCTGCCCGGTGCGGTCTTCGGCAGGTCACCGTCGGACTTCAGATAGATGTACGCGGGGACCCGGGCGCGGAAGGTCGCGACGGCCCTGTCGTAGGCGGACTTGTCCTCCAGGAAGACGGAGATGCCGACGGCCGCCTCCATCATGCTCAGCTCCCAGTTCCCGTTGCTCCGGGAGCCGTTGATGACTTTCGGGAGATAGACGTTGCGCAGCATGCCGGCGAAGCGGTCGACGCGGTCCTTCGGCCAGCCGTTGTAGGTGTAGCGGATGATCTCGGCGGCGCGGGGCCAGGAGGAGCCGGCCCAGCCGGTCTGCAGGGGTGCGTTGCTGTTGGTGTGGTCCTCGATGGTGGCGGACCAGGCGTCCATGACCTGGATCGCCTTGTCGGCGTACCTGGGGTCGCGGGTGACGTACCAGGCCAGGGAGAGCGTGTAGGCGGCGAGCGCGTCCTCGCGTTCGTCCGTGCAGCCGTGATTGGGGTCGGAGTACGAGCCGCATTCGACCACGGCGCGGGGCTTGGGGGTGCGGGAGAGCGAGGCGTACTTGCTCGCCATCATGGCGTCGAAGGCGCCCTTCCAGGGCTGGGCACCGGAGTTGACCTTGCTGCGGGCGAGGTCGAGCTGGGCGGTGCCGACGAGGACGCCGGGGTGGGTGAACGTCGCCGGTGCCGCGGCGGGGGGCCTGGTGGCGGCCGGTGCCGCGCTGGAGGGGGCGCCTATGAGCAGGCCGGCTGCCAGGGCGCCGATCAGCGCGCCGACAGCGAGGGTGGATTTTCTGCGCATGGGGGGTGGATGCCTTCCTGTAGAGAGGCTCGGCGAAACGGGAGCTGTTCTCGTACATGAACGACAGGCGTCGATATGAACACCTGTGATGGCTGGGGAACGTAAGGGCAAGCCATCGCGGCGTCAAGACGCAGCGCCGGAACCGGTGTTCGGCGCGGTGCGGCGGGGCAACAGGAGAGCGGCCCCCGGGAGGGTTCTCCCGGGGGCCGCCCGTCGTGCCGCGTGCGGTGGGCGGTCAGCCCGTGCCCTGCCGGTGTGTCAGGTCCTTCAGGGCGATGTTCAACTCCAGGACGTTCACCCGCGGTTCGCCCAGGAAGCCGAGCGTGCGGCCGTCGGTGTGGTCCTCGACCAGTCGGCGCACCCGGTCGGCGGGCAGACGGTTCTCCTTGGCGACCCGGTCGGCCTGGAGCCGCGCGTACGCCGGGGAGATGTCCGGGTCCAGGCCGGAGCCGGAGGACGTCACCGCGTCCGCCGGCACCTGTGACAGCGGGACGCCGTACGTCTCGCTGACCCACTTCTTGCGCTCCCCCACCGCCTTGACGAGGTCGGTGTTGGTGGCGCCCAGGTTGGTGGCACCGGAAACCTGGAGGTCGTAACGGGTGTTGACCTCGTTGGTCCGGTTGCTGCCCAATCCGGCCGACGGGCGCGGCTGGAAGAACCTCAGATCGGGAACCGGCTCGCCCTTCTTGTCCGTTCCCTTGTCGTAGCGCTGGCCGAGCAGCGACGATCCGACGACCTTGCCGTGGGAGGTCACCTCGGACCCGTTGGCCCTGCCGGGGAAGGCCGCCTGCGCCACCCCGGTGACCAGCAGCGGGTAGAGGACGCCGCAGACCACGGTCAGGACGAGAAGGGCGCGCAGTCCTGCCCCGAGCAACCGGGCGGTGTTGCGTACCGAGTTGTTCATATCGGTCACCAGCTCCTGAATCAGTGCAGTCCGGGGAGGAGGGAAATGAGCAGATCGATGAGCTTGATACCGATGAACGGGGCGATCAGGCCGCCGAGCCCGTAGACGGCGAGGTTGCGGCGCAGCATCCGGTCGGCGCTGACCGGGCGGTACTGCACGCCCCTGAGCGCGAGCGGCACCAGCGCGATGATGATCAACGCGTTGAAGATGATCGCCGACAGGATCGCGGAGTTGGGGCTGGACAGCCGCATGATGTTGAGGGCGTCAAGGCCCGGGTAGGCCACCGCGAACATCGCCGGGATGATCGCGAAGTACTTCGCGACGTCGTTGGCGATCGAGAAGGTGGTCAACGCTCCACGGGTGATCAGCAGTTGCTTGCCGATCTCGACGATCTCGATGAGCTTGGTCGGGTTGGAGTCGAGGTCGACCATGTTGCCGGCCTCCTTGGCGGCCGACGTACCGGTGTTCATCGCCACGCCCACGTCCGCCTGGGCCAGCGCCGGGGCGTCGTTGGTGCCGTCGCCGGTCATCGCGACGAGCTTGCCGCCGGCCTGCTCGCGCTTGATCAGCGCCATCTTGTCCTCGGGCGTGGCCTCCGCGAGGAAGTCGTCCACACCCGCCTCGTCGGCGATGGCCTTGGCCGTCAGCGGGTTGTCACCCGTGATCATGACGGTCTTGATGCCCATCTTGCGCAGCTCGACGAAGCGTTCGCGCATGCCGTCCTTGACGACGTCCTTCAGGTGGATGACGCCCAGGACGCGCGGACCGCGCTCGTCCTCCAACGCGACCAGCAGCGGGGTGCCGCCGGCCTGCGAGATGGTGTCGGTGAGCTGCTGGGCGTCGTCGGCGACGCTGCCGCCGCGCTCCTTCACCCAGGCGATGACCGAACCGGACGCGCCCTTACGGATCTTGCGACCGTCGACGTCCACCCCGGACATCCGGGTCTGGGCGGTGAACGGGACCCACTCGGCCCCGACCAGTTCGCCCTGGTGGCGCTCGCGCAGGCCGTACTTCTCCTTGGCCAGGACGACGATGGAGCGGCCCTCAGGGGTCTCGTCGGCCAGTGAGGACAGCTGGGCGGCGTCCGCGACCTCGGCCTCGGTGGTGCCGCGTACGGGCACGAACTCGGCGGCCTGCCGGTTGCCGAGGGTGATGGTGCCGGTCTTGTCGAGCAGCAGCGTGGAGACATCGCCGGCCGCCTCGACGGCGCGCCCGGACATGGCCAGGACGTTGCGCTGGACGAGCCGGTCCAT
Source organism: Streptomyces lydicus (assembly GCF_000717345.1). Lineage (GTDB taxonomy): Bacteria > Actinomycetota > Actinomycetes > Streptomycetales > Streptomycetaceae > Streptomyces > Streptomyces lydicus. The sequence continues at coordinate 34,372 of NZ_JNZA01000011.1, forward strand.
CCCGGCGATGCCGATGGCCGAGAGCAGCGCGCCGATCGTCGTCGGGATCAGGCAGACCAGCAGCGCGAGCAGCACGATCATGGGCTGCTCGGCGCCCGCGTAGATCGCGAACGGCTGGAGGGTGACGACCGCCAGAAGGAAGACGATGGTGAGCGAGGCGAGCAGGATGTTCAGCGCGATCTCGTTGGGGGTCTTCTGCCGGGCGGCCCCCTCGACGAGATTGATCATCCGGTCGATGAAGGTCTCACCGGGCTTCGTCGTGATCTTGATGACGATGCGGTCGGAGAGCACCTTCGTGCCGCCGGTGACGGCGGAGCGGTCACCGCCCGACTCGCGGATCACCGGAGCCGATTCACCGGTGATCGCCGACTCGTCCACCGACGCCACGCCCTCGACGACGTCGCCGTCACCGGGAATGATGTCGCCGGCCTCGCAGACGACCAGGTCACCGATACGCAGTGCGGTGCCGGGGACCTGCTCCTCGGCACCGCCGTCCTGGGACAGCCGGCGCGCCACGGTGTCGGTCTTGGCCTTGCGCAGGGTGTCGGCCTGCGCCTTGCCGCGCCCCTCGGCCACCGCCTCCGCCAGGTTGGCGAAGAGGACGGTCAGCCACAGCCAGGCGGCGATCGCCCAGCCGAACCAGTCCGAGGGGGACGTGACAGCGAAGAGCGTGGTCAGTACGGAGCCGACCTCGACCACGAACATCACAGGGGACTTGACCATCACCCGCGGGTCGAGCTTGCGTATCGCGTCCGGGAGGGACGTGACCAGCTGCCGGGGGTCGAAGAGGCCGCCGCCCACCCGGCCGTCGCCGGGCCTGTGCCCGCTGGGAACGTCCTGGTGCGGAGCGCGGGTCGGGGTAGCTGTCGAGCTGGAAGCCATGGAGCCGGGCTCCTCCGGTTTCACGGGGGCGGTCATGACAGGCCCTCCGCCAGCGGCCCGAGGGCCAGCGCCGGGAAGTAGGTCAGACCGGTGATGATCAGGATCGTGCCGACGAGCAGCCCGGCGAAGAGCGGCTTTTCGGTACGCAGCGTGCCCGCCGTCTCGGGGATCGGCTTCTGCTCGGCGAGCGAGCCGGCCAGGGCGAGCACGAACACCATCGGCAGGAAGCGGCCGAGCAGCATGGCCAGGCCGATCGTGGTGTTGTACCAGGGCGTGTCGGCGTTCAGCCCGGCGAAGGCCGAGCCGTTGTTGTTGGCGCCGGAGGTGAACGCGTAGAGGACCTCGGAGAAGCCGTGCGCGCCGGCGCCCAGGGCCTTGGTGTTGAGCTGGGAAGCCAGCGCGTCGGGCAGCACCATCGAGGCGGCGGTGAAGCCGAGCACCAGGGCCGGCGTGACGAGGATGAAGCAGGCGGCGAGCTTGATCTCGCGGGTGCCGATCTTCTTGCCGAGGTACTCGGGCGTACGGCCCACCATCAGGCCGGCGATGAACACCGCGATGATCGCCATGATCAGCATGCCGTAGAGGCCGGAGCCCACCCCGCCGGGGGCGATCTCACCGAGCATCATGCCGAGCAGCTGGATGCCGCCGCCGAACGCGGTGAAGGAGGAGTGGAAGGAGTCCACCGCACCGGTCGAGGTGAGGGTGGTGGCCACCGAGAAGATCGCCGAGGAACCGACGCCGAAGCGGGTCTCCTTGCCCTCCATAGCGGCGCCCGCGGCCTGCAGGGCCGGGCCGCCGTGGGCGAACTCGCTCCACATCATCAGGGCGGTGAAGCCGAGCCAGATGATGCCCATCGTGGCAAGGACGGCGTAGCCCTGCTTCACGTTCCCGACGAGCTTGCCGAAGGTGCGGGTCAGCGCGAACGGGATGACCAGGATCAGGAAGATCTCGAAGAGGTTGGTGAAGGCGTCGGGGTTCTCGAAGGGGTGGGCGGAGTTGGCGTTGAAGTAGCCGCCTCCGTTGGTGCCCAGCTCCTTGATGACCTCCTGGGAGGCGACCGCGCCGCCGCCGGTCTGCTGCGAGCCGCCCATGAACTGTCCGACCTCGTGGATGCCGGAGAAGTTCTGCAGGGCCCCGCAGGCGACCAGCACGAGGGCACCGACGACCGCGATCGGCAGCAGCACCCGTACGGTGCCGCGGACCAGGTCGGCCCAGAAGTTGCCGAGGTACCCGGTGCGCATGGGGGTGCCCCCTGCTCGAGCGGAGCCGAGAGCTCGGGGGAGGGCGAAGCCGCGGACCAGGGCGATGGCGACGGCCATGCCGGTGGCGGCGGAGACGAAGTTCTGCACCGCCAGGCCGGCGGTCTGCACGACATGGCCCATGGCCTGCTCGCCGCTGTAGGACTGCCAGTTGGTGTTGGCGACGAAGGACGCCGCGGTGTTGAACGCCTGGTCCGGGCTGATCGACGCGAAGCCGAGGGACAGCGGCAGGCCGCCCTGGACGCGCTGCAGCAGGTAGAGGAAGAGCACCCCCGCCGCGGAGAACGCCAGCACGCCGCGCAGATACGCGGGCCAGCGCATCTCGGCGTCCGCGTCGGCGCCTATGCAGCGGTAGATGACCTTCTCGACACGGAGGTGCCGGGGCGAGTTGTAGACGGCGGCCATGTGGTCGCCGAGCGGGCGGTACGCCAGGGCGAGCGCCGCGACGAGCGCGGTCAGCTGGAGCACGCCGGCGAGAACGGGGCTCATCGGCTGCTCAGAACCTCTCCGGGAAGACGAGGGCGAGGATCAGGTACCCCAGCAGGGCGACGGCGACGATCAGGCCGACGACGTTTTCGACGGTCACAGCCTCGTCACCCCCTTGGCGACGAGAGCCACCAGCGCGAAGACCGCGAGCGTGACGACGACGAAGGCCACGTCGGCCATCGGGTGCTCCTAGATGGATGGGAGATCAGGACCCCCACAGCAAAGCGCCCCGCCGGAGCCGCGGGACCGCCGTTGACGCCGTCCTTACGGCCATTAGCGCCCTGTTGACGGAATCCCTACGCGCCCCGGCCTGACCTGCGCGAACGACAAGGGCCCGCGCCCCCTCAAGGGGGCACGGGCCCTGCTGACCGTCGTTATCCGGCCGGAATGCGGACGCCTACGCACCGCTTGTGCGCGCGAGGTGCGGTCCCTCTGCGCCCCGGGCGTCAGCGGATCTCGGTGATCTCCGGTCCGCGCTCCAGCCGCTCCACGCCGCCGCCGAAGCGGGACTGCTCGACCGACTCCTGCTGCACGCCGTCCGGCACCATCTGCGCGTCGTCCGGCAGCTTCAGGACGATCGGGTCACGCGGCGCCATCGGTCCCTCGCCGCGGACGATGACGGTGTCCCGGAAGATGTGTTCCAGCACGCCGGCGGCCTGCGGCTGCACCGCGCCCTGGCCGGAGATCACTCCGCGCAGGAACCACCGGGGGCCGTCGACACCGACGAAGCGCACGACCTGCACGCCGTTGGTGCCGTCCGGCAGCTGTACGGGCACCTGGGCGCGCAGTTCCCAGCCCAGCGGGCCGTCGACCTCGTCGATGACCCCGCCCTGCTGGGTGATGCCGGCCGCGATCTCCTCGCGGACCTCGCCCCAGATCCCCTCGTTGCGCGGGGCGGCGAATGCCTGCAGCTGGACGGCGCTGTCCTGCAGCACCACCGTCGCGGCGACGATCGCGTCACCGGCGACCTCCACCCGCAGCTCCATGCCCTCGACACCGGGCACGTAGATACCGCCGAGGTCCACCCGGCCCTCGCCGGGGTTCGTGACCTCCGACGCGTCCCAGGGGCCGTCGGGGCGCGGCGCGGGCGGAAGACTCAGCCGCTCCTGCACCGCGTCGTCCTCGTCGGCGTCGCTCACCGCGCGCTCCTCCCGGAGCGTGGTGTCCTTGGCCGGCTCTTCAGCCTCGTTCTTCTTGCGACGTCCGAACACGTCACTGTCCTTCCCGGTCGGCACCGACCGATGCGTATTCATTCCCGCCCGTGGAGCCGTCCACCGCCGCATGACCGCCGGTGGAACCGAATCCCCCCTCGGCCCGCGCCGAGCCGGGAAGTTCCGCCACCTCGTGGAAGCGCACCTTCTCGACCTGCTGGACGACCAGTTGGGCGATCCGGTCGAACCTCTCGAACCGCACGCTCTCGCGCGGGTCCAGATTGACCACGATCACCTTGATCTCTCCACGGTACCCGGCATCCACCGTCCCGGGGGCATTCACCAGTGCCAGTCCGCAGCGCGCTGCGAGCCCGGACCGGGGGTGGACAAATGCCGCATAACCGTCGGGCAGCGCGATCGACACCCCGGTGGGCAGTACGGCGCGCTCCCCCGGCGCCAGCTCGGCGGCCTCGGTGGTCACCAGATCCACGCCCGCGTCGCCCGGGTGCCCGTACGACGGGACGGGCACCTCCGGGTCCAGCCGGCGCAGCAGAACGTCCACGGGATTCCGTACCTGACTCACGGGTTCACCTCGAAGGCACGCGCTCGTTTGACCTGGTCCGGGTCGGCCATCGCCGCCTGGATCTCCTCGGTCCTTCCGTTCTCGATGAAGTGGTCGACCTTCACCTCGATGAAGACGGCGTCGGCGCGGACCGCTACCGGGCCGTCCGGGGCGCCTATCCGCCCCACGGCCGACGAGTAGATCTTCCGCCCGTGCACCGCGGTGACCCGCGCGTCCAGATGCAGCACCGTGCCCAGCGGCACCGGCCGTACGAAGTCGGTCTCCAGCCGACCGGTCACCGCGATCACCCGCAGCAGCCAGTTCAGCGAGCCGAGGGTCTCGTCCAGCGCGGTGGCCAGCACACCGCCGTGCGCCAGGCCGGGCGCACCCTGGTGGGCCTCCTTGACGGTGAACTCGGCCCGTACGCTCACGTCCTCGCCGGCCCGCGCCTCCAGGTGCAGCCCGTGCGGCTGGCCCGTCCCGCAGCCGAAGCAGCGGTCGTAGTGCGCGCCGAGGAGTTCGCCGGGTGCCGGCGCGTCCGCGTGCCGGACCGGAGCGACGGCGTCCGTCGGTGGCGTCAGCCCCGGCCTCGTTCTGTCAGTTCCACTCACGAGTGCAGACCCTACCCGCGCGCGTAAGGGACCCGCGCCGCCGTGCCAAGCTGGAGCCATGCAGTCGTACGAGGAACGTCTCACCGCACCCCGGTCCTGGTGGGTGATCGCCGCACTGGTCGGCGTCGCCTGCGCGCTGATGCTGCTCCCGGTCGGGACGCTGCCGATGCTCGGCGGGCTGATCGGCGGCGCGGCGCTGTCGGCGGTCGCGGTGAGCGCGTACGGCTCGGCGCGGATCCGGGTGGTGGGCGGCGCGCTGATCGCCGGCGACGCGAAGATCCCGGCCTCGGCGCTGGGCGAGGCCCGGGCGCTGGACGCCGAGGAGGCGCTGGCCTGGCGCACGCACAAGGCCGATGCTCGGGCGTTCATGCTGCTGCGCAGCTACGTCCCCACAGCGGTGCGGGTGGAGATCACGGACCCGGACGACCCGACGCCGTACGCCTATCTGTCCACGCGCCGGCCGGAGAGTCTGGTGGCGGCGCTGACGGCCGTACGCGCCTGAGCGGCCGGCCCGCCGGGGGAACGGCGTCAGCCGTCGGAGGCGGGCAGGGCGTCCCAGGGGACCTGCTTCGTGCGCAGGTCCTTGCGGATTTTCTCCGCGAGTTTTCTGGTGTCACGGCGGTTCATCAACGCGCCGACGGTGGCGCCGACCATGAACGGCGTGAGGTTCGGCAGATTGCGCAGCGTGCGCTTCATGATCTGCTGGCGCAGCTCGCGCTTCATCGGCCCGCCGAGCGCGATGTTCAGCGAGGCCGGTCTGGCGATGTCGATGCCCCGCTCCTCCGTCCAGGACGTCAGGGAGGCCATCGCGCGCTGCCGGAAATTGCCCGGGGGCCGCAGCCCGTAGACCTCGTGCAGCTCGGCGATCAATTTGATTTCGATCGAGGCCACGCCGGTGATCTCGGCGGCCAGCTCGGCCGGCATGGCGGGCGGTACGGGCAGCATCGCTGCCGCGCCGACGCCCGCTCCGACGGTGCCCGTGCCCGCGCAGGCGCCCGCGACCAGCTTGTCGGCCAGTTCCTCGGGGGTCAGACCGGGAAACTGGGCGCGCAGTGTGGCGAGGTCGCGGACCGGGATCCGCGGGGCGGTGGCGATGATCCGGTCAGCGATCACCGCGAACCAGGCCCGCACCCGGCCGCGCCGTCCTGGCGCCGCCGCCCCGGTGGTGCCGGGGACGGCCGGGTCCGCGAGCGAGGCCCTCTGGCCCCGCTCCTGCGGTGCACCGGACGTCCGCTCCGCGGGAAGGGCGGTCGGGTCGGCGGGCACGGGCGCGGTTTCTTCGCGTGATCGTGCGCCGGCCGCCGGGCCGCTGACGCCCTTGGGACCCTTACGGAACGGGTTCACGCCTGCCACGGCGCAGTCCGGTCTCAGGCCGCGCAGTCGCGGCAGATCGGCTGGCCGTTCTTCTCCTCAGCCAGCTGGCTGCGGTGGTGGACCAGGAAGCAGCTCATGCACGTGAACTCGTCCTGCTGCTTGGGCAGCACGCGCACCGCGAGCTCTTCGTTGGACAGGTCGGCGCCGGGAAGTTCCAGGCCCTCGGCCTGCTCGAACTCGTCGACGTCGACGGCCGAGGCGGACTTGTCGTTCCGCCGCGACTTCAGCTCTTCAATGCTGTCCTCGTTGAGGTCGTCGTCGGTCTTGCGTGGGGTGTCGTAATCCGTAGCCATTTTCGCTCTCCCCCTCTGGGTGTCTGCGGTGTCTCAGCGCTCGTAACGCGTGAGAGGCCGGACTTGTGCCCGACCTGAGGCGGAGATTTTGCCTCACATCAAGGTCTGTTACTCAATCGACACCCAACCGCACCCCTGAAGAGGTGATCGGTTTGGATGGCGATCAGGACCGTACACGGTCCGAATGTCGCACCTCGCGCAGCCCATCACCTGTACTTCCCGTGATTCCACCCCTGGGAAACCAGGACTTCCCCGGCATTCCACCAGGCAATTCGATCACGGAGCGTAGATGGCTGGAAATTCGCGTCTGTGAGCGATCACACACGCATTGCCCGGCGGTCGGACCGGCGCAATTCCGCGCAAAGCGAACGTGGCGAAGGATCCACTCCCACCCCCCTTCTCGTCAAACCGGGAGGCAAGACGGTGTACGGCCGCGAGACGAGCGATCGTACGCACAGATGTCCGAGGCGGCCCGCGGGGGTGCCCAGGCGCTCCTGCGCCCGTACAACCACCCTGCGGGCGCCCCGTGGCCGAAGGTCGGAGTGCCAGGTCAGAGCGGCAGGACGACCCGCATCACGAGTCCGCCGCCGTCGCGGGGCTCGGCCGTGATCGTGCCGTCGTGCGCGCGCGCCACCGAGCGCACGATGGACAGCCCCAGCCCCACGCCCTTGTCGCTTCCCGTGCGCTCCGTACGCAGCCGCCGGAACGGCTCGAAGAGGTTCTCCACCTCGTAGGCGGGGACCACCGGGCCGGTATTGGCCACCACGAGCACCGCACAGCCCGGCAGCGGCTCCGTGGAGACCTCCACCCAGCCGTCCGGGACGTTGTAGCGCACCGCGTTCTGCACGAGGTTCAGCGCGATCCGCTCCAGCAGCACCCCGTTGCCCTGGACGAAGACCTGCTGCCGGACCCCGCGCAGCGATACGCCCTTGGCCTGGGCCTCCTCACGGGACTGGTCGACCGCCTGCGCGGCGACCTCGGACAGGTCCACCGGCTTCTTGTCCACGACCTTGTTCTCGCTGCGGGCGAGCAGCAGCAGACCCTCCACCAGCTGCTCGCTGCGCTCGTTCGTCGCCAGCAGCGTCTTGCCCAGCTGCGCCAGCTCGGGGGACGCCTCCGGGTCCGCCAGCTGCACCTCCAGCAACGTGCGGTTGATCGCCAGTGGAGTGCGCAACTCGTGCGAGGCATTGGCCACGAACCGGCGCTGCGACTCGAAGGCCCGGTCGAGCCGGTCCAGCATCTCGTCGAAGGTGTCCGCCAGCTCCTTGAGCTCGTCGTCCGGGCCGCCCAGCTCGATCCGCCGGTGCAGGTCGGAGCCGGCCACCCGCTGGGCGGTACGCGTGATCCGCCCCAGCGGCGACAGCACCCGGCCGGCCATCGCGTAACCGAAGGCGAAGGCCACGACGGTCAGGCCCAGCAGCGCCAGCAGGGAGCGGTTGAGCAGGCTGTTGAGTGCCAGCGCGCGCTGGTGCTGGAGGCACTGCTCGACGGCCTGCTGTAGCAGCGGCCCGGAGGTCTGGGTGGGCAGGTCGCAGATGTCACTCGTGGACTCGAACTTGCCGCCGAGGATCTTCAGCGGCAGCGCGCTGCCGTCGTGCAGCGCGTCGGCGGCCAGCATGTAGATGATCGTCAGCAGCACGATGCCGGCCATCAGGAACATGCCGCCGTACAGCAGCGTGAGCCGTATCCGGATCGTGGGCCGCAGCCAGGGGAAGGGCCGCACGTTGACCGGGCGGGGGTCCCAGGTGGGCTTCGGCGGCATGGGCGGCGGCGGGGCGGCCGGCTTGGAGAACGAGGGCAGGGAGGGCATCGGCGGTCAGATCCGGTATCCCGAGCCGGGCACGGTGACGATCACCGCGGGCTCGCCGAGCTTGCGGCGCAGCGTCATGACCGTGACCCGCACGACGTTGGTGAACGGGTCGGTGTTCTCGTCCCACGCCTTCTCCAGGAGCTGCTCGGCCGAGACGACCGTGCCCTCGCTGCGCATCAGGACCTCCAGCACCGCGAACTCCTTCGGCGCCAGCTGGACCTCCTTGCCGTCGCGGAAGACCTCACGGCGGTTCGGGTCGAGCTTGATGCCGGCCCGCTCCAGGACCGGCGGCAGCGCGACGGTCGTACGGCGCCCCAGGGCGCGCACCCGGGCCGTGAGCTCGGTGAAGGCGAACGGCTTGGGGAGGTAGTCGTCCGCGCCGATCTCCAGGCCCTCGACGCGGTCGCTGACGTCGCCGGAGGCGGTGAGCATCAGGACGCGGGTGGGCATGCCCAGCTCGACGATCTTGCGGCACACGTCGTCACCGTGGACCACGGGCAGGTCGCGGTCGAGCACGACGACGTCGTAGTCGTTGACCGCGATCCGTTCGAGGGCGGCAGCGCCGTCGTAGACCACGTCGACGGCCATGGCCTCCCGGCGTAGTCCGGTGGCCACAGCATCGGCGAGCAGCTGCTCGTCCTCGACGACGAGAACACGCACGTCGCTAGTCCTTCCTCACGGCCCTTGCGGGCAGGCACAACAATCTTGCGGAGCCCTTCCATCCTGCCCCGAACAGCTGTAAACCGGCGGTAAGGGGGATCGGGGCGGCGCAGCGGGGTCCCACGCGGCCCGACGCGCAGGATTCCTGGGCGGGTTGAGGTTTCCCTGAGGGTGGGCATGGGGAGGACGACTGCACACCCGCGATCACGCCCTGATTATGTGGCGATCCACTTGCCATGAACTGATCCATCGCAGGGACCACGCCGTGATCGACCCACCCGTCGGCACACCCCCGTGCCACCGACCCACGACGAGGGGGCGCAATGGACGCGTTCACCGCAGGCATTCTGCAGCGCATAGAGAAGACCGAAGCAGATCTGGACCAGGCCCGCGCTACGGGCGATGACTTCCTCGCCGAGGTCGAGCAGGCCGAGCTCGAGGACCTGCAGCGACTGGCGAACGAGCACGGTGTGCGCTATGAGGCGGTCAGCAACGCCTGATCGTTCACGGCGTACGACTCAACGCCCCGGCATCCAGGGGATGGTGCCGGGGCGCTGTCGTGCCCGGAGGCGGGCGGCGGTCAGTCGTGCCAGGCGCCGAGCTCGTCCAGTAGCGGCTGGAGCTGCTCGAAGAGGGCCGGAGAGGCGGCCAGCGTCAGCTCGTGGGAGGCGGACCGTCCGGGGCGGCCGCCGGTGAGGGCCCCGGCCTCGCGGGCGATCAGCGCTCCGGCCGCCAGGTCCCAGGGGTTCAGCCCCCGCTCGTAGTAGGCGTCGAGCCGGCCGCAGGCGACGTCGCACAGGTCGATCGCCGCCGAGCCGCCCCGCCGGATGTCGCGGACCTGCGGCAGCAGGGTGCGCACCACCTCCGCCTGGGCGGCCCGGCGCTCGGCCAGGTAGCCGAAGCCGGTGCCCAGCAGCGCCTGGGACAGCTCCGGTGGCGCGGGCCGGTGGCGGATCGGCTCGTCGTTGCTGAACGCGCCCCGGCCCAGGACGGCCCGGTACGTCTCGCCGCGCATCGGGGCGGCGACGACCCCGACGACCACCTCGCCGTCCTGCTCCGCCGCGATGGACACGGCCCAGGACGGCAGCCCGTAGAGGTAGTTGACGGTGCCGTCGATCGGGTCGATGACCCAGCGGATGCCGCTGGTGCCCGCACTGCTGGCGCCCTCCTCCCCCAGGAAGCCGTCGTCGGGGCGGCGCTCCCCGATGAAGCCGGTGATCAGCTTCTCGGAGGCGAGGTCCATCTCGGTGACGACGTCGATGGGGCTGGACTTGGTGGCGGCCACACCGAGGTCGGCGGGCCGGCCGTCGCGGAGCAGGACCCCGGCGCGGTGGGCGGCTTCCAGGGCGACGTCGAGAAGTTCGTCGTACAGGGCGTCGGTCTGCGCGGCGTCGGTCTGCAGCGGGTCGGGCACGATGCTCCTAGGGTCTGGCGGGAGGGGGGCGGCGGGCCGGACTCAGGCGGGGGCGTCGGCGACCGGGCCGCGCCAGTCGGCTCCGGCGGCGGCCGGGCGCGGGGCACGCGCCGGGCAGCAGCCGACCGGGCACAGGTCGTGGCTCGCGCCGAGGGCACCCAGCGCACAGCGCTCCGGGGCGCGGCCCCGCTCGGCTGCCGAGCGCTCCAGCAGGAGCTCGCGGACGGCCGCGGCGAACCGGGGGTCGGCGCCCACGGTGGCCGACCGGACGACCGGCAGGCCCAGCTCGGCGGCCTTGGCGGTGGCCTCGGTGTCGAGGTCGTACTTGACCTCCATGTGGTCCGAGACGAAGCCGATGGGGGCCATGACGACGGCGGGGACGCCCGCGGCGTGCCGCTCCTCCAGGTGGTCGCAGATGTCCGGCTCCAGCCAGGGGATGTGCGGGGCGCCGCTGCGGGACTGGTAGACGAGCTGCCACGGGTGGTCCACCCCGGTCTCCTCGCGGACGGCGTCGGCGATCACGCGCGCCACGTCGAGGTGCTGGGCGACGTAGGCGCCCCCCGTACCGCCCTCGGTGTGGTCCGCGGGGGTGCCGGAGGTGTCGGCCGCGGCGGTGGGGATGGAGTGCGTGGTGAAGGCGAGGTGGGCGCCGTCCCGGGCCTCCGCGGGCAGCTCGGCCAGCGAGGCCAGCACGCCGTCGATCATCGGGCGCAGGAAACCGGGGTGGTTGAAGTAGTGCCGCAACTTGTCGACCTGCGGCACCGGCAGCCCCTCGGCCTGCAGCGCGGCGAGCGCGTCGGCGAGGTTCTCGCGGTACTGGCGGCAGCCCGAGTACGAGGCGTAGGCGCTGGTCGCGAGGACGGCGATGCGGCGGTGGCCGTCGTTCACCATCGTGCGCAGGGTGTCGGTCAGGTACGGCGCCCAGTTGCGGTTGCCCCAGTAGACGGGCAGGTCCAGGCCGTTCTCGGCGAAGTCCTTGCGCAGCGCGTCCAGCAGCTCACGGTTCTGGGCGTTGATCGGGCTCACGCCGCCGAACAGGAAGTAGTGCCGGCCGACCTCCTTGAGGCGCTCACGGGGGATGCCGCGGCCGCGGGTGACGTTCTCCAGGAACGGCACGACGTCGTCGGGGCCTTCGGGACCGCCGAAGGAGAGCAGCAGCAGGGCGTCATAGGGGCTGGGATCGCGCTGTTCGGGCATGCCATCGATCCTGCCACCCTTCCTCCGGGGGCGGCGGGCAGGTCCCGGTGCGGCCGGGGCCCGGCGGGCCGTGCGGCGGTGACGGAAATTCGGGGGCGGCGGGCCCCGGCCGACCCGTAAGCTGTATCGGCCACATACATTCCTTACCGATTTTCGGTCCTCATCCGGCGGAGCGCCCCCGTTGCCCAGTCCCTACCGCGCCCTCTTCGGCCGCCCCGGTACCAGGTCGTTCTCCGCCGCCGGCCTCCTGGGCCGGATGCCGCTGTCGATGATGGGCATCGGCATCGTCACGATGGTCTCCCAGCTGACCGGGCGTTACGGGCTCGCGGGCGCGCTGTCGGCGACCCTCGCGCTGTCCGCCGCGGTGCTCGGCCCGCAGATATCCCGGCTGGTCGACCGGCACGGCCAGCGCCGGGTGATGCGCCCGGCCACCCTGGTCTCGCTCGCCGCGGTCGCCGGTCTGCTGCTGAGCGCGCTGCAGCGCTGGCCGGACTGGCTCCTCTTCGCCTTCGCGGCCTGCATGGGGTGCGTGCCGAGCGTCGGCTCCATGGTCCGGGCCCGCTGGGCGGAGCTCTACCAGGGCTCTCCCCGTGAGCTGCACACGGCTTACTCCTGGGAGTCGATCGTCGACGAGATGTGCTTCATCGTCGGCCCGATCCTGTCGATCGGCCTGTCCACCGCCTGGTTCCCCGAGGCCGGGCCGCTGCTGGCCGGCGGTTTCCTGGCGGCGGGCGTCTTCTGGCTGACGGCCCAGCGCGCCACCGAGCCGGTGCCGCATCCGCGGGAGCACCACACCAAGGGTTCGGCGCTGCGCTCGCGGGGGCTGCAGGTGCTGGTGGTGACGTTCGTGGCGACCGGCGCGATCTTCGGGGCGATCGACGTGGTGACGGTGGCCTTCGCGGAGGAGGAGGGGCACAAGGCCGCGGCCAGTCTGGTGCTGGCGGTCTACGCGCTCGGCTCGTGTGTGGCCGGTGCCGTCTTCGGGCTGCTGCATCTCAAGGGCCACCCGTCGCGCCGCTGGGTGGTGGGGGTCTGCGCGATGGCGGTGAGCATGGTGCCGCTCCAGTTCGTGAGTTCGCTGCCGCTGCTGGCGGTCGCGCTCTTCGTCGCGGGCCTGTCCATCGCCCCGACGATGGTGACCACGATGGCGCTGGTCGAGGAGCACGTCCCGCGGGCGCAGCTGACCGAGGGGATGACCTGGACCAGCACCGGGCTGGCGGTGGGCGTCGCACTGGGCTCGTCGGCCGCCGGCTGGGTGGTGGACGCCGCGGGCGCCGCCCGGGGCTATCTCGTCCCGGTGGCGGCGGGGGTGCTCGCCGCGCTGGTGGCGTTCGCGGGCTACCGCAGGCTCCGTCCGCAGCCGGTGCTCCCGATGGCGGCCCGCACGGTGGCGGACCTGCCGGAGCCGGCCGCGCAGCGGCAGGGCGAGCAGAGCGTCGCCTGAGGCGTACGGCGCCGGTCCGCCCGGTGAAGACCCCGGGCGGACCACCCCGCGCCGATCCTCGGGTTACCGACGGTACGACATGTCCCGGAGCCGGGTGATTACGGCCGATTCCTCGATCGGGTATTTCCCGTCACCCCCTGTGGAAGGCGCGTCGGTGACTGACATCATGCGCTCACACCAACGGCCTGCCGCCCGCGGCCGGCCCGCGCTGAGGGAGGGGACGTCACATGGCAGTCAGCAACGCCGTCCGGGGCCCGGGAGGGCGCGGCTCGGCCACCGGGCCGTGGCGCAACTGGGCGGGCAACGTCACCGCCCGCCCCGCCCGGAGCGTGACCCCGGCGAGCACCGAGGAACTGGTCGCCGCGGTCCGCGCGGCAGCCGAGGACGGCCTGACGGTGAAGGCCGCCGGCACCGGCCACTCGTTCACCCCGGCCGCCGCCACCGACGGGCTGCTGATCCGCCCCGAGCGGCTGACCGGCGTCCGCGCCGTCGACCGCGCGGCCGGCACGGTGACCGTCGCCGCCGGCACGCCCCTCAAGCACCTCAACGAGACGCTGGCCGCGCACGGGCTGTCGCTGACCAACATGGGCGACATCATGGAGCAGACCGTCTCGGGGGCGGCCGGCACCGGCACCCACGGCACCGGCCGCGACTCCGCCTCCATCGCCGCCCAGATCACCGCCCTCGAACTGGTCACCGCCGACGGTTCGGTACTGACCTGCTCGGCCGACGAGAACCCGGACGTCTTCGCCGCGGCCCGGCTGGGCCTGGGCGCGCTGGGCGTGATCAGCGAGCTCACCTTCGCCGTGGAGCCGGAGTTCCTGCTGACCGCCCGCGAGGAGCCGATGGGCTTCGACGAGGTGACGGACCGGTTCGACGAGCTGGTCGCCGAGAACGAGCACTTCGAGTTCTATTGGTTCCCGCACACCGGCAACTGCAACACCAAGCGCAACAACCGCAGCCAGGGCCCCGCGGCGCCGCCCGGCCGGGTCGGCGCCTGGATCGAGGACGAGCTGCTGTCCAACGGCGTCTTCCAGGTCGCCTGCGCCGTCGGACGGGCGGTGCCGGCGGCCATACCGGGCATCGCCAAGGTCTCCAGCCGCGCGCTGTCGGCCCGTACGTACACCGACATCCCGTACAAGGTGTTCACCTCGCCGCGGCGGGTGCGGTTCGTGGAGATGGAGTACGCGCTGCCCCGCGCGGCCGCGGCCGCCGCACTGGGTGAGCTGAAGGCGCTGGTGGAGCGCTCGGACTTCCGGATCAGCTTCCCCGTGGAGGTGCGCACCGCCCCGGCCGACGACCTGGTGCTGTCCACGGCTTCCGGCCGGGACACCGTCTACATCGCCGTCCACATGTACCGGGGGACGCCGTACGAGGCGTATTTCGCGGCCGCCGAGCGGATCATGACGGCGCACGAGGGGCGCCCGCACTGGGGGAAGCTGCACACCCGCGACGCCGACTACCTCGCCGAGGTCTATCCGCGGTTCGGCGAGTTCACCGCGGTGCGCGACCGGCTGGACCCGGAGCGCCGGTTCGCCAACGCGTATCTGCGGCGGGTCCTGGGGGCCTGACCGACGACGACGGCCGCGGCCCGGCGCCCCGGGAGGGGCACCGGGCCGCGCCCGTCGCGGCTCCGCCCGGCGGACGGAGCGCCCGGGTCAGGGAGCGCCCGGGCCCGGGGCCTCCGCCTCGGGCTGCTGACTCTGCTGACTCTGCTCGCTCTCCTGGTCACCGCTGCCGGCCGAGCCGTCACCTGAGCCGGTGTCGCCGCTGCCCGTCGAACCGCTCGGGGAGGGATTCGGGGACGGCGAGGTGTCCGGGTCCGGCGACGTGCTGCCGCCGTCGGACGGCGTGGGGGTCGGCGTCGGGGTGTCCTTGCCCTTGCCGGTGCCGCTGTCACCGGACGGGCCCGGGTCGGGGCGGGAGCCGTCGCCACTGCCCTGCCGGCCGCCGTCACCCGGCGTGTGGCCGGTTCCGGGCGACCGCGGGGTGCCGGGCTGGTGCCGGCTCGCGCTCCCCGTCTGGGTGAGGTTGCCCAGCGTGGTGCCCTTCGCGCCGCTCGGCGTCTGCCCGGTCATCAGCTCGGCGGCGGTGACCCCGCCCATGGCGAGGACGAAGACCGCGAACGCGCCGAGCGCCGGCCGCCGCCAGCCACGCAGCCGGGTGCCGTACTTCGTGGCGCTGAGTTCCTCGGGACGCCCGGTCACGGGCAGCACCGTGGTGGCGTCGGCCCCCGGGTGCGCCGCGGGCGCGTCGGCCGGGAGGGCGGCCGCCCGGCCCAGTGCCATGGTCCGCTCGTCGAGGCGCGGCACCAGCTGGGTCCGGTCCGTCGGGTGGGCGCCGGCCGGATCACGGCGCCGGGCCTGTTCGGCCCGCGGGATCAGCTGGGTACGGGTCGCGTCGGGCCCGGGGGTCCGGGCGGCGACGGCGGTGACACGGTCCTCCGTGCCCTGCTTGTCGAAGGTCGGCAGCACCATCGTGGGCGCGGCCGGCCGGTTCTGCGGGGTGGTGGATCGAGAGCGGGAGGAGGAGCGGCGAGGCTTCGGCCTGGTGGTGACCGAGACCTCCTTGATCTGTTCGCCGGTGCGTCGGAAGAGGTGCTGGAATATCGAGCCGCCGGTCGTGGCCACGACACTGACCAGACCTGCGCCGATGATGGTTCCGTACACACCGAGCTGTCCCGCGAGGTACGCGGCCGCGGCCGCGGCGAGCGCACTGCCGGCCACCTGAGCGACGCTCAGGTCGATCCGCTTCTCCTTCTTTTTCGTAGCGGTTTCGGTTTCTTCGTCCATCTCCTACCTTTGATAGCCCCTTCGATCCATCTTGCATGGAGAAGTGACCAATTGGCGGAGCCTTTAGTTCCGAATCTGGGGAATCTGTGAAACTCGCCACCTGCGTGCCTGGTCGAGAGGTCGACAAGACGACCGACCTCCGTTGCTCGCCCAGAAGTTCGGCGGCGCGGCGGTCCACCTCAGTGGCCCGAATGGAGTACTGTGGCGAACCCTGGCCCCGGTTCCCGTCCGGCTGCCCGGAACCCACGGGAGGGGCCCTGAAGGCGGCACTCGCCCCGGGGCGCCGCCGCTCGGCACGGGTGTTCGGCGACAGGGCAAGCGGCATGGTCACTGAGCGTTGCAAACTGGTAACCGTGTCATAACGGCGTTTGAGGGCCAAGCCTCGACACGCCGGGCAACTCGGCAATGTTGTGGCAGGCTGCACCCGGGCAGGCCACACTCGACTAGCGGAAGCAGCGACGCACGTGACGTCGGCAGGCACCACCCGGGAGGTCCCCATGCCCGAACTGCGTGTCGTGGCCGTCTCCAACGACGGCACACGGCTGGTGCTCAAAGCTGCGGACAGCACCGAGTACACGCTTCCGATCGACGAACGGCTGCGCGCCGCCGTCCGCAACGACCGCGCACGCCTCGGCCAGATCGAGATCGAGGTCGAGAGCCACCTGCGCCCGCGGGACATCCAGGCGCGGATAAGAGCCGGCGCCTCCGCGGAAGAGGTCGCCCAGCTCGCCGGCATCCCGGTCGACCGGGTGCGCCGCTTCGAGGGCCCGGTGCTCGCCGAGCGCGCGTTCATGGCCGAGCGGGCCCGCAAGACCCCCGTACGGCGCCCCGGTGAGAACACCGGTCCGCAGCTCGGAGAGGCGGTCGCGGAGCGGCTGCTGCTGCGCGGCGCGGACAAGGAGAGCGTCCAGTGGGACTCCTGGCGCCGGGACGACGGCACCTGGGAAGTACTGCTGGTCTACCGCGTCGCCGCCGAACCGCACTCGGCGAGCTGGACCTACGACCCGCCGCGGCGGCTGGTCCAGGCCGTGGACGACGAGGCCCGGGCGCTGATCGGCGAGACCGACGACACGCCCGAGCCGAGCTTCCCGTTCGTACCGCGCATCGCACGGCTGCCGCGCGACCGGCCGCTGGACCGCACCCTGGACCGGCAGAACTCCGAGCGCAACGCGCCGTCCGGCGGCGAGGAGAGCGAGCCGCGGGGCACCGAGGAGACCGTCGGTGAGCGAGAGCGCGAGCGGGATTCGCTGACCAGCCTGCTGGAGGCGGTGCCGAGCTTCCGGGGCGACATGGTCGTGCCGGAGAGCACCAAGGCGCCGCAGAGCGATGAGGAAACCGAGGTCGAGGTCGAAGAGCCGCCGGCCCCGGCGGCCAGCGCCGGCGCGGGCTCGGCGTACGCCGATGTGCTGATGCCGCGGGCGGTGGCCGGCCACCGCGACCGGCTGACCGGGACGACCGACCGGCAGGCGGAGGCGGACGGCGTACGGCCCGGACGCCGGGCGGCCGTGCCCAGTTGGGACGAGATCGTCTTCGGCACCCGGCGGAAGAAGCCGGAGTAGCGGCCGGCTCCCCGCGAGACCCTCCGTCCGCCCGCCCCCTGCTTCCAGGGGGCGGGCGGACGGCGTCGTACGGGGCCCTGACGGGGGCTCAGCCGGGCTGCGGGCCGGTGGCGACCGGGCGGGCCGGGTCGGCGGTCCATTCGCTCCAGGAACCGACGTACAGGGCCGCGGGGACCCCGGCGACGGCGAGGGCCAGGACCTGGTGGGCCGCGGAGACCCCGGAGCCGCAGTAGACGCCCACCTCGGCGTCCGCCGTGGCGCCCAGCGCGGCAAACCGCTCGGCCAGCTCGGAAGCGTCCCGGAAGACCGTGCCGCCCTCGGCGACGTTCTCGGTCGTGGGCGCGGACACCGCGCCCGGGATGTGGCCGGCGACCCGGTCGATGGGCTCGACCTCACCGCGGTAGCGCTCGCCGGCGCGCGCGTCGAGCAGCACACCGCGGCGGGCCAGCGCGGCCGCCCCGTCCGCCGTCAGCAGCGGCAGCGCACCGGGCGCCGGGGTGAAGTCCCCCGCCTGCGGGGCCTCCTTGTCGGTGCTCAGCTCCTTGCCCGCGGCCTGCCAGGCGGCCAGGCCGCCGTCCAGCACCCGCACGTCGGGGTGCCCGCTCCAGCGCAGCAGCCACCAGGCCCGGGCCGCCGCCCAGCCCTGGCCGCCGTCGTAGACGACGACGGGACGGTCCGCGCGGACGCCCGCGGCCCGCATCGCGCCGGCGAAGACATCGAGGTCGGGCAGCGGGTGACGGCCGGCCGCCCCGGGCGGTCCGGCCAGCTCGCTGTCCAGGTCGACGTAGACCGCGCCGGGCAGATGACCGGCCTCGTACACCGGGCGGCCGGGCGGGCCGCCGAGCTGGTAACGGACGTCCAGGAGCACCGGCGGGGTGCCCCCGGCCAACTCGCTCGCGAGTTCGGTAGCGGTGATGATGGCATTCATGGGACTCATCCTTGCGTAGCGGTGACTACGTACAGAAGGCGGGTGCCCACCCTCCGTATGACGCAGTTACGCCCCGGCGTAACGTCGCCGAAACGGGTGGGAAACATCAAAACGGGCATTCTCCCCCGTGAACGGGCCGTGGACGGCGCGGCCGGGGCGCGCACCAGGTCACCGGGTGCGAGCATCTGCTCAAGACCCCCACCCGTACCGCACCTACCGCACATGGTCGGGCCCCCGACGCTCCGAGGAGAAAGTGCAATGACGACCGAGGCCGCGACCCGGCGGATGTCCGGCGCGCCCTGCTGGGTGAGCCTCCTGGCCCACAGTCTGTCCGCGACGCAGGAGTTCTACGGCGCGCTGTTCGGCTGGGAGTTCCGCCCGGGACCGCAGCATTTCGGTCCGTACTCCCGGGCCTACCTCGACGGCCGGGAGGTCGCCGGCTTGGGCGAACTGGCGCCCGACCGCGATCTGCCGGTCGCCTGGACCACCTATCTGGCCAGCGACGACGCCGATATGACCGCCGAGCAGATTCGTTGCTGCGGGGGGACGGTGGGCGTCGGGCCGCTGGACGCGGACGCCAACGCGGGACGGATGGCGATCGGCTCCGACCCGCAGGGCGCGATCTTCGGCGTCTGGCAGGGCAGGTCGATGATGGGCACCGCGGTCACGGGTGAGCCCGGCACGCCGGTGTGGAACGAGCTGATCACCCAGGACACTGCCTCCGTCGGCCCGTTCTACGAGCACGTCTTCGGTTTCGAGGCGGAGCCGCTGGCCCCGGCGGGCCCGACGGACCTGGACTATCTGACGCTGCGTCTCAAGGGCCTGGCGGTGGTCGGCATCCACGGCGTGGGCAGCGCGCTGCCGCGCGACCGCGGCCCGCACTGGATGACCTACTTCGCCGTCCCCAACGCCGATGCGGCCGCCCGTCGGGTCACCGAACTGGGCGGCCGGGTCCTGGACACCGCGCACGACTCCCACCACGGGCGGCTGGCGACGGTCGCCGACACCGAGGGCGCGATCTTCTCGATCATCGAGCAGGGCTGAGCGCGGACGCCTCCCCCGGCCGGCAGCGGATGCGCGGGCGGCCGGCCCCGGGCGGCGGCGCCGGCGTCTTCACATGGGCACGTGGGGCGTGACCGGAAGGACGTCCGGCGAGAGCGCACCGGCGCGGGCCGTCGCGCTGGTCATCCGGCGCAGGTGGTGCCGCCGGCACAGCACCTCGTAACCCACCTCGCCCTGCGCCTGGTTGACGTCCCCCACCACGACCTGGGCGCCCTCGACCACCATCTCCCCGCCCACCGTACGGGCGTTGTGGGTGGCTCGCGCACCGCACCAGCAGAGCGCCTCGACCTGCAACGACTCGACGCGGTCGGCGAGCTCGATGAGCCGGCGGGAGCCCGGGAAGAGGTGCGTGCGGAAGTCGGTGAGGATGCCGAACGCGAAGACGTCCAGATCGAGGTCGTCGACGATCCGCGCGAGCTGGTCTATCTGCGCGGGGGCGAGGAACTGCGCCTCGTCCACGATGACGTAGTCCGCCCGGCCGCCCCGGGAGAGGTGGTCGACGAGGTAGGCGTAGAGGTCCATCCCCTCGTCGGCCTCGACCGCGTCCGTGACCAGCCCCAGCCGCGAGGAGAGCCGGCCCTCCCCCGCCCGGTCGTCACGGGTGAAGATCACTCCTTGGAGACCACGGGCTGAACGGTTGTGCCCGATCTGCAGCGCCAGCGTACTTTTCCCGCAATCCATGGTTCCGGAGAAAAACACCAATGCGGACATGGGTGGGGAATGGCCTTTCGCGTCGGAGTCAGCGGCATGGCAGCGGGCAGGGCCCGCCGTCCGCCCGGGTGGGCGGGGTGTCGTGGGGCGTACGGGTGCGGATCGACCGGGTACCGGTCAGGTGCGGACTTCCAGGAGCGGGACCAGCTGCTCCAGCGGCGTCATCGAGCCGTGCATCCCGACCATCTCCGACTCGCGGGGCTCCCGTTCGCTCGCGATGATCACCATGTCGGCGTGCGCGGCCGCCACGACATCACCGATCCGGGCCCGCACCCGGTCGTCGACCCGCGGCCCGAACCACCCGGCCGCGATGGCCTCGTCGCGGCTCGCGACCCACATCTGCTCGCCGACCACCTCGCGCCACACGGCGAGCACATCGGCGGCCGCGCCGGGGTGGGCGTAGACGTGCCGGGCACGGCCCTCGCCGCCCAACAGGCGGACGCCGGCCCGCAGTTCCCAGTCCTCGTCGAAGTCGATCCGGGACTCGGGGTCGAACGGGATGTCGATCATGCCGTGGTCGGCGGTGACGTAGAGGGCGCTGCGCGGCGGGAGTTGCTCCGCGAGCCGCTCGGCGAGCCGGTCCACGTACATCAACTGGCCTCGCCAGGCATCGGAATTGACGCCGTAGCGGTGGCCCTTGCCGTCGACCTCGGAGTAGTACGTGTAGACCAGCGAGCGGTCGGCGGCGGCGAGCTGTGCGGCGGCCAGGTCCATCCGCTCCTCGCCGGAGAGCCGGCCGTGGAAGCTGCCGCCGCTGAGCGCGATCTTGGTGAGCGGGGTCTGCTCGAAGTTCGGCGCGGAGACCTGACAGGTGTGGACACCCGCCGCGGCCGCCTGCTGGAAGACCGTCGGATACGGCTGCCAGACATACGGATCGGTCCAGGGATACCAGCGCAGCTGGTTCATCAGGGCGCCGGTGGCCGGGTCCTCGCAGGTGTAGCCGGGCAGGCCGTGGGCGCCCGGCGGCAGGCCGGTGCCGACCGAGGCGAGCGAGGTCGCGGTCGTGGAGGGGAAGCCCGCGGTGAGCGGACGGCCGGTGCCGTTGAACGACGTCCCCAGGAGCGAGGTGAGGAACGGCGCCTCCTCCGGGTGCGCGCGCAGCAGGTCCCAGCCGAGGCCGTCGATGAGGAAGACGCAGGCCCGGTCGGCCGGTGCCAGCTCCATGCACGCGGCGAGGCCGGGGACGCCGAGGCCCGCGGCGACGGTGGGCAGCAGATCGGCGAGGGAGCCGGTGCCGTAGCGGGGCACCGGGGCGTCGAGCGGGTCGAGCGGTGTGGGTTCCGGCCAGGCGGGGGCGATGTCGACCATCAGCGGGAGGTGGTGGTGGCCGCGGTGGCCTCGGAGAGCGCCTGGGCGAAGGCGAGCGTCTCGCGCACCGAGTCGGGGCCGTCGCCGGCCTCACTGACCCGCAGCGAGAGGTCGTCCGCGGTGGAGGATCCGGTGTACCCGTGGTCCGCCTCGCAGTTGGGGTCGCCGCAGGCGGCGGGCTCCAGGTCCAGACGGGCGACGGCGCCCCAGCCGATGGTCAGCACCACCTCGCGGGGCAGCTGGCCCGGGGTGTACGACTCGGGGTTCGCGACCACGCGGCTGAGCACCACGGACGAGATCCGGCCCAGCTTGACGGACTCGGTGGAGGTGGTGGCGTACGGCGACGGGGAGGTGGCGTCGGCGGCCTGCTCGTCGGTGTGGCTGACGATGAAGCGCGTACCGGTCAGGACCAGGACGGTGACGTGGCGGCGGACCTCGTTGGCGTCGAAGGTCGTCTCCTGATGGACGAGGTACGACACCACCGGCTCGCCGCCGACCGCGGCCTGCACCGCCTCGGCCACGAGCGTCGGGTAATAGCCACTGCGCTCGATCGCCGCGCGCAGCCCCTGGGTCGTCGTACCGGTCTTAGCCATGGGGTCCATCCTACGGGGCCTGCGCGGGGGTACGGGCCCAGTGGGCATGAGGCAGGCTCCTAGTAGGCGGGCAGGCGGCGGGGGCCCAGGTCGGTGGTGGCGGGGGGCCTCGCCAGCCGGACGCCGGCCCCCAGGACGGAGAGGCCGTGCGGGGAGACCACGACCGGTTCGAGGTCGACACCCACCACCTCGGGGTGATCGTCGACGAGCCGGGAGACCCGCAGCAGGAGCTCCGCCAGCGCACCGGTGTCGACGGGCTGGGAGCCGCGCCAGCCGAACAGCAGCGGGGCGGCCCGGATGGAACGGATCTGTTCGGCGACCTCGCGGTCGGTGGCGGGGATGAGGCGGTGGGCGACATCGCCGAGCAGCTGGGAGGGGGCGCCGGCCAGGCCGAAGGAGAGGACCGCGCCGGCGGCCGGGTCGATGGCGGCCCGGACGACCGTGTCGACGCCGCGCGGCACCATCGACTGGACGACCGGGCGCAGCTCCTCGGGCGAGCCGAGGAAGTCGGTCAATTCGGCGTAGGTACGGCGGAGTTCGGCCTCGCCGGCGATGTCCAGGCGGACCCCGCCGAGGTCGGCGCGGTGCCGCAGGTGGGGGGCGGTGGTCTTGAGCGCCACCGGGTAGCCGAGGCGGGCGGCGGCGCGTACGGCGGTGTCCGGGTCCGGGGCCGGCAGGACCGGGTGGGTGCGGATGCCGTAGCGGGCGAGCAGGGCCTCGGCGTCCTCGGCCGGCACCGGGAAGGAGCGACCGTCGGAGGTCTCGGCGGACAGGCGGCCGAGGAGCCGCTCGATGTCGGCGCCGGCCGCCGCCTCCTGGATGTCGTCGTACTCCGGCACCCGGCCGGGCTCGGCGGCCTCGCGGCGCCAGGCGGCGTACCGGACCGCCTCGGCGAGCGCGCGCACCGCACGCTCGGCGGCGGGGTAGGCGGGGATCCGCAGCGGCGCGGGGCGCCGCCGGAGCGGGCCGGCGGCGGCCTCGGCGTCGGCCGGCGGGGGCGCGGGGGCGCCGCCGGGCGCCGGGGGCGGGCCCGGAGGGACCGAGGGGCGGGCGGCGGCCGTCCGGTGCGGGGGCGGCGGTGGTGCGGCGCCGAACAGAGGCGCCTCGGGCGGGGCGGGCCGGGGCGCCGGGGCTTCGGCACGGGTGGGCTGCCGGTCCGGGGCCGCCGGGTCGGCCGCCATCGCCGGGTCGGCGGAGGAGGCCGGGTCGGCGGAGGAGGCCGGTGGCGCCGGTGCCGCGAGCGTCTCGGCGAGGTCCTCCATGGCCAGGTGGACGACCGCGACCGGCTTGTGCGGATGCTCGGCGGCCGCGGAACGCAGGGCGGCGGCGAGCGCGGCGCCCTCGCTCCCGCCCGGGAAGAAGCCGTCGTGCTCCCCCACCCAGGGGATGGCCGTGACGATCACGGCGTCGCAGCCCTCACCGGCCAGTGTCTCGGAGAGCGCGGCACGGAAGTCGTCCGGCGTCGCCGCCGAGGCCAGCACGCGCGGGCGCACCGGGCGCAGCCGCTCGGTCAGACAGGCGTCGTAGGCGAGCAGGGCCAGCGACTCGGAGTTGCCGAGGATGCCGATGCGCGGGCCGGCCGGCAGCGGCTGGGAGGCCAGCAGCAGCCCGGCGTCGACGAGTTCGGTGACCGTGTCGACGCGGATCACCCCGGCCTGCCGCATCAGGGCGGCGACCGTGCTGTCGGGGACGCGGACCGTGGGCACGGCGTGGCCGAGCGGGGCGGTGCCGGTGTGCCGGGCCCCCTTGGCGACCACGACGGGCTTGACGGCGGCGGTGCGCCGGGCCAGCCGGGCGAACTTGCGGGGGTTGCCGATGGACTCCAGGTAGAGGATCACGACTTCGGTGTCCGGGTCGTCGTACCAGTACTGGAGCAGGTCGTTGCCGGAGACGTCGGCGCGGTTGCCGGCCGAGACGAAGCTGGAGATGCCGGCGATGCCGCCGTGCCCGGGGCCGCGGGCGTGCAGGCCGCTGAGCAGGGCGATCCCGATGGCGCCGGACTGGGTGAACAGGCCGATGTGGCCGGCGCCCGGCATCCGGGGTGCGAGGGAGGCGTTGAGCCGGACGTCGCCGGCGGTGTTGATCAGGCCGAAGGCGTTGGGCCCGATGAGCCGCATGCCGTACGAGCGGGCCTGGCGGAGCAGGGCGCGCTGCCGCTCCCTGCCCTCGGGGCCCGCCTCGGCGTATCCGGAGGACAGGATGAGCACGCCCTGGACGCCGTGTTCCCCGCAGTCGCGGACCGCGGCGGGGACGCCGTCCGCGGGGACCGCGATGACCGCGAGGTCGACCGGGTCGGGGATCTCCCGCAGGGCGCGGACGGCCGGCACCCCTTCGGGGTCGAGTCGGTGCAGGTCGTCGGGGAAGGCGTGGTTGACGGCGTGCACCCGGCCCGTGTAGCCGGCGTCGAGGATGTTGCGCAGGACCGTGCGGCCGATGCCGCCGGGGGTGCGCCCGGTGCCGATGACGGCGACCGAGCCGGGGGCGAGCAGGCGCTGCACCGAGCGGGCCTCGGCGCGCTGCTCGCGGCCGCGCATCACGGCCATGGACTGCTCGGTGGGCTCCAGGTCGAACTCCAGCCGGACCACGCCGTCTTCGAAGGTGCGCTGCTGGGTGTAGCCGGCGTCCGTGAACACCTTGATCATCTTGGAGTTGGCGGGCAGCACCTCGGCGGCGAACCGCCGGATGCCGCGCTCCCGGGCGACGGCCGCGATGTGCTCCAGGAGGGCGGAGGCGACCCCGCGGCCCTGATGGGCGTCCTGGACGAGGAAGGCGACCTCGGCCTGGTCGTCCTCGGGGTCCTTGGCGGGCAGCCCCTGGTCGTTGATCCGGTCGTAGCGGACCGTGGCGATGAATTCGCCGCCCACCGTGGCGGCGAGGCCGACCCGGTCGACGTAGTCGTGGTGGGTGAAGCGGTGCACGTCGCGGTCGGACAGGCGCGGGTAGGGCGCGAAGAAGCGGTAGTACTTCGACTCGTCCGAGACCTGTTCGTAGAAGGACACCAGGCGCTCGGCGTCGTCGGGGGTGATGGGGCGGATCCGCGCCGTGCCGCCGTCACGCAGCACCACGTCGGCTTCCCAGTGGGTCGGGTACGCGTGGTCCGGCGACTTCTGCATGCGGACAGAGTACGGCCGGGCACCGTCAATCGGCCCTGCGCGCGTACCCTCGGGATCAGCACGACGGACTGCTGGACCACCGCCGGCAGCGTGCAAGAATGGTCTAGACAACAGTCACGACTTTGAAGGGCAACACCATGGCTGAGCGCCGCGTCAATGTCGGTTGGGCCGAGGGCCTGCACGCCCGCCCCGCGTCGATCTTCGTCCGTGCGGCCACCGCCTCCGGTGTTCCGATGACGATCGCCAAGGCCGATGGCAATCCCGTCAACGCGGCCTCCATGCTCGCGGTCCTGGGCCTGGGCGCCCAGGGCGGCGAGGAGATCGTGCTGGCCTCCGACGCCGAGGGCGCCGAGGTCGCGCTCGACCGCCTGGCGAAGCTCGTCGCCGAGGGTCTCGAGGAGCTCCCGGAGACCGTCTGAGGACGAGTCCGCGAGGACCCCGCAGCATGCGGCGGCCCCGCCGTGGTGACCGGATTCCGGTCGTCGCGGCGGGGCCGTTTCGCGCAGTCCGCACAAGCGACGCGGCGCGGGACACCTGCGTGGGAAAAAGCGCCGGAATTCGCCGGCCGGATTCCGCGCGCGACGCAGACGCACGGCGCGGGAAATGCACGCGCCGGACAGCCGCGGAAGGACAGCGGAAATGCGGGCAGCAGAAATGCCGCCCCGATAAATGCGCCGGATTTCCCACGGACGGTCCCGGGATTCCGCAGCTCTTTGTATACGGGCCGCTTGTTAAGAGCGGGCGCGTGCCGTGTTGACGGGCCGTTTCGGATCCCTCACCGCGGCACCGGCGGGGCGCCGCAGGCGGTACACCGGCAGGGAGCGCTCGATGTGCGCCGCCATCAGGGACCGGGCCCGTTCCGCATCACCCCGGGCCACCGCGTCCAGCACCGCGCCGTGCTCGTCCCACGACTCGCCGGCCCGGGCCGGCGGCTCCACCGCGTACATCCACTCGATCTTGCGTCGCAGCTGGGTCAGCAGTGCGGTCAGGCTGGGGCTGCCGGCCGCCCGGGCGAGCGTCTCGTGGAACCACCCGTCCAGTTGTCGCAGGTCGGCAGGGCTGCCGTGGCGGGCCCGCTCCCGGCCGAGCCGCACCAGTCCGCGCAGCACCTTCAGATGCTCCGGGCTGCGGCGGGCGGCCGCCCGGGCCGCGCCCAGCGGCTCCAACAGGGCCCGGACGTCCAGGAGGTCCGCGGCCTCCTGCTCGGTGGGCTCGGCGACGCAGGCGCCCGCGTGGTGCCGGGTGGTGACGAAACCCTCCGACTGCAGGGTGCGCAGCGCTTCGCGGACCGGCACCCGGGAGACGCCGTAACGCGCCGCGAGGATCTCCTCGATCAGCCGGCTCCCCGGCGCCAGCGCACCGGAGACGATGTCCTCGCGAATCGCCGTGCACACCGCATGCGCGGAAATATGGCCTCGCATCGTCCGTACCTCCGCCGTAATCCCCGGAAAACACCGCCGGTCGGCAGCATTTCCGTGACTCTATTCGACCGGGGCGGCATTTCCGACGGACTTCGGTTATTCATGCATCTCTTTTGGCCAGCGGCGGACGGATCCGCCGGCCGGGTGATGCGGTGTGCCGGACGGGACGGCGGTGTCTCAGACGTTGACGCCGTGCGCGCGCAGATACGCGACCGGGTCGATGTCCGAGCCGTAGTCAGGAGTGGTGCGGGCCTCGAAGTGCAGATGCGGGCCGGTGGCGTTGCCGGTGGCGCCGGAGAGGCCGATCTGCTGGCCCGGGGTGACGGTCTGGCCGACCGAGACGCCGATCGACGACAGGTGGCCGTACTGGGTATACGTGCCGTCGTGCATCTTGATCACGATGTTGTTGCCGTACGAGCCGCCCCAGCCGGCCTCGACGACGGTGCCCGCGCCGACGGCGTGGACGGAGGTGCCGGAGGCCGCGTGGAAGTCGATGCCGGTGTGGCTGCCGGAGGACCACAGGCCGCTGGACGCCTGGTAACCGGTGGAGACGTAGGAGCCGGTGATCGGCGCGACGAAGGCGTTGAGGCGCTTGCGCTCGGCGTCGCGGGCGGCACGCACCTTGGCCTCGTGCTCGGCCTTGGCCTTCTTCCTGACGGCCTCGGCGTGCCGCCTGGCCTCCTCGGCGCGCTTCTTGGCGGCGGCCTCGACCTGCTCCTTCGCCGCGGCGGCCTGCTGCGCGTCGGCCTGGGACTCCAGGCGGTCGGCGAGCTCGTCACCGAGGACGACGGCCTGCTGCAGGCCGGTGTCGTGGGTGCGCGCCTCGTCGGTGAGGGCCAGCGCCGGCGACGCCACGGAGGCGACAGCGCCGGAGGCCGCGAGCGTGGCTATGCCGGCGATGTTGCGGGTCGTACGAGCGGAACGGCTCGTACGGCGGTGCTTCCCGGTGGCACGGGTGAACGCCATCTGCTGGCTCGTCCTTTCCTTCCCTCTCGCCTACCGGGTTAGCTGACGGGTTCGGAGCAGGAAGGTCTCCTACGGGCTCCTCCAGGAGGAGTCCGATTCACCCCAGGGGACGTGTGGGTCCCCGGCTCCCCTGGCTCGCGCCGTACGGGGACTCGGCGATGACTGTCCGGTGCCACTGTTGTGGCGGAGTTGTGACGAACAGCCGGACCGACGCTAAACGGGGCAACTTTCAATGGGCAAACAGAACCGCTTTTTTGTGCGGGATGCCACAAGAACCTCCGCGGTCAGCCGCCATAAACCGGACAAACGACGGCTCCCGTGGCGCAATTGCGCCACGGGAGCCGCAGGGGTAATTGACCGCCCGTCAGGCAGTGGGTCAGCCGCTGACGACCGTCACCTCGCCGACGCCGAGCGCCTTCACGGGCTCGGCGATCTGCGCGGCGTCACCCACCAGGACCGTCACCAGCCGGTCCACGGGGAAGGCGCTGACCACCGCCGCGGTCGCCTCGACCGTGCCGGTCTCCGCGAGCCGGGCGTACAACTGCGCCTGGAAGTCGTCCGGGAGCTGCTGCTCCACCTGGTCGGCGAGCGTGCCCGCGACCGCCGCCGCGGTCTCGTACTTCAGCGGCGCCACCCCGACGAGGTTCTGCACGGCGACGTCCCGCTCCTCGTCCGTCAGCCCCTCCGCCGCGAGGGTGCGCAGCACCTTCCACAGGTCCTCCAGCGCGGGGACGGTGGAGGCGGTGTCGACCGACCCGCTGATGGCGAGCAGCGCGGCGCCGGTGGCTCCCTCGGGGGACCCGGGGGCGGTGGAGCGCAGGACCTGGCCGAAGGCGCGCACCCCGTAGGTGTAGCCCTTCTCCTCCCGCAGGACGCGGTCCAGACGGGAGGTGAGGGTGCCGCCCAGGCAGTACGTGCCGAGGACCTGCGCCGGCCAGACGCGGTCGTGCCGGTCGGCGCCGATGCGGCCGAGGAGCAGCTGGGTCTGGACCGCGCCGGGGCGGTCCACGACGATCACCCGGCCGGTGTCGTCGGCGGTAATAGGCGCGGCCTTCCACGGCTCGGCCGTGGAGCCGCTCCAGGCACCGAGGGTGTCGGCCAGCGCCGCGTCCAGATCGACGCCGGTGAAGTCGCCGACGATCACCGCGGTGGCCGTGGCCGGCCGCACGTGGGTGTCGTAGAAGGCGCGGACGGCCGCGGCGTCGATGCGCGCGACGGTGTCCTCGGTGCCCTGGCGGGGCCGCGACATGCGGGAGGCGGCCGGGAAGAGCTCCTTGGACAGCGCCATGGCGGCACGGCGGGCCGGGTTGGCGAGCTCGTGCGGAATCTCGTCGAGTCGGTTGCGCACCAGCCGCTCGACCTCGCCCTCCGGGAAGGCGGGGGCGCGCAGCGCGTCGGCGAGCAGGCCGAGCGCGCGGTGCAGCCGGGACGCCGGCACCTCCAGGGAGACCCGTACGCCGGGGTGGTCGGCATGCGCGTCCAGCGTGGCGCCGCAGCGCTCCAGCTCGGCGGCGAACGCCTCCGCGTCGTGCTTGTCGGTGCCCTCCGACAGGGCGCGCGCCATGATCGTGGCGACGCCGTCCAGGCCCTCGGGCTCGGCGTCCAGGGGAGCGACGAGGTTGATCTCGACGGCGACGACCTGCTGGCCGGGGCGGTGGCTGGTCAGCAGCGTGAGCCCGTTGGGCAGTTGGCTGCGCTCGGGCGCCGGGAAGGCCCACGGCTTGGGCGCGCCGCCCCGGGGCTGCGGGTGGAACTCCATGGTGCTCATGGGGGACTCTGCGCGGCTGGTGGCGTCGCTCACTGGTCCGCCTCCCCTTCCTCGGTGTCGGCGGCGTCGGTCGGCTCGTAGACCAGCACCGCGCGGTTGTCGGGGCGCAGCCGGGCCTTGGCGACCGCCTGCACCTCCTCCGGTGTGATGTCCAGGACGCGCTGCACGGCGCTCAGCGCGAGCTGCGGGTCGCCGAACAGGACGGCGTAGCGGCACAGTTCGTCGGCGCGTCCGCTGACGGTGGCCAGCCGGTCCAGCCACTCGCGCTCCAGCTGGGCCTGGGCCCGCTCCATCTCCTCCGGGGTCGGCCCCTCGGCGGCGAACCGCGCCAGCTCCTCGTCGACCGCGCGCTCGATGCCGGGGACCTCCACCCCGCCGGACGTCTTGACGTCCAGCCAGCCCAGCGAGGGCGCGCCGGCCAGCCGGAGCAGGCCGAAGCCGGCGGTCACGGCGCTGCGGTCGCGGCGCACCAGGCGGTTGTACAGGCGGGAGGACTCGCCACCGCCCAGAACGGTCAGCGCGAGGTCGGCGGCGTCCGCCTCACGGGTGCCGTCGTGCGGCAGGCGGTAGGCCGCCATCAGGGCGCGGGAGGGCACGTCCTCCTCGACGACCTCGCGCAGCTCGGCGCCCATGGTCTCCGGCAGCGCGCCGTCCCGCGGCGGCTGCTTGCCGTCGTGCCCGGCGATCGAGCCGAAGTACTTCTCGATCCAGGCCAGCGTCTGCTCGGGGTCGATGTCGCCGACCACCGACAGAACGGCGTTGTTCGGCGCGTAGTACGTGCGGAAGAAGGCCCGCGCGTCCTCCAGGGAGGCGGCGTCCAGGTCGGCCATCGACCCGATGGGCGTGTGGTGGTACGGGTGGCCCTCCGGGTACGCCATGGCCGTCAGCTTCTCGAAGGCCGTGCCGTAGGGGACGTTGTCGTAGCGCTGGCGGCGCTCGTTCTTGACGACGTCGCGCTGGTTCTCCAGGGACTCCTCGTCGAGCGCGGTCAGCAGCGAGCCCATCCGGTCCGCCTCCAGCCAGAGCGCGAGCTCCAGCTCGTGGGCGGGCATGGTCTCGAAGTAGTTGGTGCGCTCGAAGCTCGTGGTGCCGTTGAGCGACCCGCCGGCGCCCTGGACCAGCTCGAAATGGCCGTTGCCCGACACCTGCGCGGAGCCCTGGAACATCAGGTGCTCGAAGAGGTGAGCCAGGCCCGTACGGCCCTTGACCTCGTGGCGGGAGCCGACGTCGTACCACAGGCAGACCGCTGCGACCGGGGTCAGGTGGTCTTCGGAGAGCACCACGCGCAGGCCGTTGGCCAGCCGGTGCTCGGTCGCTGTCAGGCCGCCGGAGCCGGCTTGTTCTGTGGCCGTGTGACCCATGGGCATGTACGTCCCTTCGATCCGCTTGCGAGGAAGTTCTGTCACTGTATGCAACCGCGTCGGCATCTGGCGAAGTTCCCGTACGAGGGGACCCGAACGTGCCCCGTGCCCGGCCGCCGTGAGAGGCGAAAGGGGAGTCGCGGTGGGCGCTGTCAGTGGGGCGGTCCACAATGGTCCGCGACAGACTCAGAGATACTCGACGGTTGATACGCCAGCTGATCGACCCGGCTGATCGACCGACGTCACCCTGACGTCGCATTCCCGACATCGGCAGTAGACGCAGCAGAAGGAGCCGCAGCCGCGATGGCCCGCCGCAGCACGAAGACCCCGCCGCCGGACGACTTCGAGGAGAGGATCCTCGACATCGACGTCGTCGACGAGATGCAGGGTTCCTTCCTCGAGTACGCGTATTCGGTCATCTACTCGCGCGCCCTGCCGGACGCCCGTGACGGCCTCAAGCCCGTGCACCGCCGCATCCTCTACCAGATGAACGAGATGGGCCTGCGCCCCGACCGCGGCTACGTCAAGTGCGCCCGGGTCGTCGGCGAGGTGATGGGTAAGCTCCACCCGCACGGCGACGCGTCCATCTACGACGCGCTGGTGCGCATGGCGCAGCCGTTCTCGATGCGGGTGCCGCTGGTGGACGGCCACGGAAACTTCGGCTCCCTGGGCAACGACGACCCGCCGGCCGCCATGCGGTACACGGAGTGCCGGATGGCGTCGGCGACGTCCCTGATGACCGAGTCCATCGACGAGGACACCGTCGATTTCTCCCCGAACTACGACGGCCAGGAGAAGGAGCCGGTCGCGCTCCCCGCCGCGTACCCGAACCTCCTGGTCAACGGCGCGTCCGGGATCGCCGTCGGCATGGCGACGAACATGCCGCCGCACAACCTCGGCGAGGTCATCGCCGCGGCCCGCCACCTGATCAAGCACCCCGACGCCGACCTCGACACGCTGATGCGCTTCGTGCCGGGCCCCGACCTGCCGACCGGCGGCCGGATCGTGGGCCTGGGCGGCGTCCGGGACGCGTACGAGAAGGGCCGCGGCACGTTCAAGATCCGCGCGACGGTCGCGGTGGAGAACGTCACCGCCCGCCGCAAGGGCCTGGTCATCACGGAACTCCCCTTCACGGTCGGCCCCGAGAAGGTCATCTCCAAGATCAAGGACCTGGTCGGCTCGAAGAAGCTCCAGGGCATCGCGGACGTCAAGGACCTCACCGACCGCGAGCACGGCCTGCGGCTGGTGATCGAGATCAAGAACGGCTTCAACCCCGAGGCCGTCCTGGAGCAGCTCTACAAGCTGACGCCGATGGAGGAGTCCTTCGGCATCAACAACGTCGCGCTGGTGGACGGCCAGCCGCTGACGCTGGGCCTCAAGGAGCTGCTGGAGGTCTACGTCGACCACCGCTTCGAGGTGGTGCGGCGGCGCAGCGAGTTCCGGCGCACCAAGCGGCGCGACCGGCTCCACCTGGTGGAGGGCCTGCTGACGGCCCTGGTGGACATCGACGAGGTGATCCGCCTGATCCGCTCCAGCGAGAACAGCGCACAGGCCAAGGACCGGCTGATCGAGCGCTTCTCGCTGAGCGACATCCAGACGCAGTACATCCTCGACACCCCGCTGCGCCGGCTGACCAAGTTCGACCGGATCGAGCTGGAGTCGGAGCGTGACCGGCTGCAGGACGAGATCGAGAAGCTGACCCGGATCCTGGAGTCGGACGCCGAGCTGCGCAAGCTGGTCTCCGGCGAGCTGGCCGCGGTCGCGAAGAAGTACGGCACGGACCGCCGCACGGTCCTGCTGGAGTCGGCGGGCACGACGGTCGGCGCGGTGCCGCTGGAGGTCGCCGACGACCCGTGCCGGGTGCTGCTGTCCTCGACGGGCCTGCTGGCCCGTACGGTCACCGGCGAGGTGCCCTTCGACCCCGACGCCAAGCGCGTCAAGCACGACGTGATCGTCTCGGCGGTGCCGGCGACGACCCGCGGCGAGGTGGGCGCGGTGACGTCGCTGGGCCGGCTGCTGCGGCTCTCGGTGGTCGATCTCCCGCAGCTCCCGGAGACCGCCGCGGCGCCCAGCCTCTCCGGTGGCGCGCCGGTCTCGGAGTTCCTGTCCCTCCAGGAGGGCGAGGAGCTGATCTGCCTCGCGACGCTGGACGAGTCCTCACCGGGCCTGGCACTGGGAACGGAGCAGGGCGTCGTCAAGCGGGTGGTGCCCGACTACCCCGCCAACAAGGAGGAGTTGGAGGTCATCACCCTCAAGGAGGGCGATCGCATCGTCGGTGCCGCCGAGCTGCGCACCGGTGAGGAGGACCTGGTCTTCCTCACCAACGAGGCGCAGCTGCTGCGCTTCCCGGCGTCGCAGGTGCGGCCGCAGGGCCGGCCGGCGGGCGGTATGGCGGGCATCAAGCTGGGCGAGGGCGCGAAGGTGATCTCCTTCTCGGCGGTCGACCCGGCCGGCGAGGCCGTGGTGTTCACCGTCGCCGGTTCGCACGGCACGCTCGACGACTCGGTGGCGACGGCCAAGCTCACCCCGTTCGACCAGTACCCGCGCAAGGGCCGGGCGACCGGCGGCGTGCGCTGCCACCGGTTCCTGAAGGGCGAGGACTGTCTGACCCTGGCCTGGGCCGGGGCGGCGCCGGTACGGGCCGCGGACGCCAAGGGCGCGCCGGTGCCGCTGCCCGAGCCCGACCCGCGGCGGGACGGTTCGGGAGTGCCGCTGACGAAGCCGGTGGCCGTCCTGGCCGGGCCGGTGTAGGCGCGGCGCGACCCCACAGCGGTGACTGACGCCGCCGGTCCGGCCGGGAGCCGGACCGGCGGCGTCAGTGCTCGTCCTCGCGTGCGGCCACGTACCGCAGGACGCCCCACATGCTGTTCACGTCCGCCTCCGACGGGACGGTGTCCCGGCAGTTCTCCAGTTCCTTGCGCAGCGCCGGCGCGTCGACGCCGCTGCCGATCATGACGAGCTGGGTGCCGCGCTCCTCGCCCTTGGGCCAGGGCGCCGGGTAGAAGCGCAGGAAGTCGCCGACGGCGTGCAGGGTGAACTTCTGGCGGTTCTCCGGGACGTCGAAGTGGACGAAGCCCTTGATCCGGTAGAGACCCGCGGGGCGGCTGTCGAGGAAGTCCATCAGCCGGCGCGGGTGCATCGGCTCGGACGAGGTGAACTCGACGCTCTGGTAGGCGGCGTGGAGATGACCCGCGTGGTCCGGGTGGTGCGCGTGGTCCGGATGGCCGCAGGGACCGTCGCCGCCCTCGCACCGCTCCTCGGCGGGCAGCGCCGGGGCCCCGTTCGCCGCGGCCTCGCGCAGCAGGTCCTCGAAGGACAGCTGCCGTACGGCCGCGTCGCGGTCCTCCCCCGCCCCGCGGTCGAAGAACAGCTCGGGATCCACCCGCCCGTATGCCGTGCAGATCACCGGCCGGCCGGGAGCCAGCTCCGCCAGGGTGTCCCGCAACGTCTGGAGCGCCGCACCGTCGAGCCGGTCGGTCTTGTTGAGCACCACGATGTCCGCGATGCCCACGTGGCGGTCCAGTTCGGGGTGGCGCGCCCGGGTCGCGTCGAACTCGGCGGCGTCCACGACCTCGATCAGCCCGCCGTAGACGATCCGGTCGTTGTCGCTGGCGAGGATCATCCGGATGAGTTCCTGGGGCTCGGCGAGCCCGCTGGCCTCGATGACGATCACATCGATCCGGGCGGCGGGGCGGGCCAGCCGCTCCAGATAGGTGTCCAGTTCGCTGGTGTCGACCGCGCAGCACAGACAGCCGTTGCCGAGCGAGACCATCGAGTCCACCTGCCCGGCGACGGTCATCGCGTCGATCTCGATGCTGCCGAAGTCATTGACGACGGCGCCGATACGGGTGCCGTCACCGGCGCCGAGCAGGTGGTTGAGGAGGGTGGTCTTGCCCGACCCGAGGAAGCCGGCGAGCACGACGACCGGGATCTGTTGCAGGGCCAAGGGGACGCCTCCATGGTGCGGGTGGCGGGCCGCGCGGGCCGGCGGCGGACGAGCTGTCGATCGTAACGGACCGCCGGGCGCGCGAGCCGGGCGCTCCGCTAGCGGGGCGCCACGACGGGCAGCGGCTGCGGCGGGGGCGGTCCGACGTACCGCGCCGCCGGGCGAATGATCTTCGAATCCTCGGCCTGCTCCAGGACGTTGGCGCTCCAGCCGACGACCCGGGCCGCGCAGAAGGTGGGCGTGAACATCTCCCTCGGCAGTCCGCACAGCTCCATGACGACGCCCGCGTAGAGCTCCACGTTCGTGTGCAGCTCACG
This sequence comes from Streptomyces lydicus, assembly GCF_000717345.1. Taxonomy (GTDB): domain Bacteria; phylum Actinomycetota; class Actinomycetes; order Streptomycetales; family Streptomycetaceae; genus Streptomyces; species Streptomyces lydicus. The sequence continues at coordinate 69,360 of NZ_JNZA01000011.1, forward strand.
GCCCGGCTTGAGTTCGGCCAGCAGCTCCTCGACCCGGGTCTCCACCTGGACGGCGAACTCCACCAGCGGTCCCCCGAACTCCTCGGCGATACCGCGCAGCATCCGGGAGCGGGGGTCCTCGGTGCGGTAGACGGAGTGGCCGAAGCCCATGATCCGGTCGCCGCCCAGCACGCGGTCGCGGATCCAGCCGTCGATGCGGTCGGGGGTGCCGATGGCGTCGAGCATGTCCAGCGCGCGGCTGGGCGCGCCGCCGTGCAGCGGTCCGGAGAGCGCGCCGACGGCACCCACGAGGCAGGCCGCAAGGTCGGCACCGGTGGAGGTGATGACGCGGGCGGTGAAGGTCGAGGCGTTGAAACCGTGGTCGATGGTGGAGATCAGATACGCCTCTATCGCGCGCACCTGCGCAGGCTCCGGTTCCTCGCCGGTGAGCATGTAGAGGTAGTTGGCGGCATGGCCGAGATCCGCGCGGGGCTCCACCGGCTGCAGGCCGCGGCCGAGGCGGTGCAGCGCGGTGAGCAGGGTCGGCACGGCCGCGCAGACGGCCAGCGCGTCGGCCCGCCGCCGGTCCGCGTCGATGTCGTACAGCGGGCGGAAGCCGACCGACGCACCGAACAGCGAGAGGGCGGTACGCAGTCCGGCCAGTGGGCCGGCGAGCGCACCGGCGCCGGCGAGCGCGGGCAGGGCGTCGCGTACGGCGTCGGGCAACGGGCGCAGCGCGGCGGTCCCGGCGCGGAAGGCCGCCAGCTGTGCCGCGTCGGGCAGCTCACCGTGGAACATCAGGTACCAGACGTCCTCGAAGCTGCGGCTGGTGGCCAGCTCGACGGCGGAGTACTGGCGGTAGTGGTAGAAGCCCTCGCGGCCCCTGACATCGCCCAGCCGGGTCTCGGTGACGATGACGCCGGCAAGTCCGCGGGGCGCCTCGATGGGTGCGTTCGCCTCTGCGATCGGCATGGCGGGTCTCCTTGTTGCTCCCTGAATATTGATTCGACTATCTATGCTTGACTCAATACTCGTCAATATTGATTGAATCAATATGGATGCGACTGGATACGGTGACCTCATGACGGATCACGACGTGGCGCAGGACCCTGACGAGCGGCGGCTCAGCACCCGGGAAGCGGCCGACCGGCTCGGCGTGAAGCCCGAGACGGTGTACGCGTACGTCAGCCGCGGCCAGCTGACCAGCCGGCGGGAGCCCGGCGGGCGGGGCAGCACCTTCGACGCGAAGGAGGTCGACGCGCTGGCCCGGCGCGGCGGCCGGCGCGAACCGTCAGGCGCCGGCAGCGAGTTGGCCGTCCGCACCGGCATCACGCTGATCGACCGCGACCACTGCTACTTCCGCGGCGTCGACACCTCGGAGCTCGCCGCCCACCACAGCTACGAGGAGGTCGCCGAGTGGCTGTGGACCGGTGAGATGCGCCGCGGCATCCGCTTCACCGCACCGCACGACGCGCTCACCGCTGCCCGCCGCGCCGTGGACGCGCTGCCGGCCCACACCGGCCCCATGGACCGGCTGCAGGTCGCGGTGATCGCCGCGGCCGCCGCGGACCCGCTGCGCTTCGACCTCTCCGAACGCGCCGTCCTCGACACCGCCCGCACCCTCATCCCCACCCTCGTCGCGGCCCTGCCACGGCGCGCCGCCGGGCGACCGCCGACGCAGGCCGGGGCCGAGGAGGCCGCGGCCGGGCGGGCTGATGACGAGCTGGGCGCTGGTGGGCGGAGGGCCGCCGAGCTGGGGGCCGCGGAGAAACCCGCTCCCGAACTGGGCGCCGAGGACGGCCCGCTCGCACCTCGCCTGTGGTCACGACTGACCTCCGAACCGGCCGACCCACCCTCCCTCCGCGTCCTGGACGCCGCACTCGTCCTGCTCATCGACCACGACCTCGCCGCGTCGACCCTCGCGGTCCGGGTGGCCGCCTCCGCCCGCGCCCACCCGTACGCGATCGTCTCGGCCGGCTTCGGGGCCCTCGACGGCGCGCTGCACGGCGCGGCCAGCGGGCTCGCCCACCGCATGCTGCTGGAGGTACTGGACCGCGGCAGCGCGGCGGCGGTAGTCGCCGACCATCTGCGCGCCGGCCGCCGGGTGCCCGGCCTGGGCCATCCCCTCTACCCGGGCGAGGACCCGCGGGCCCGCGCCCTCTTCGCGCTACTGGAAGACGTACCGCGGGCCCGCCCGGCCCTCCAGGCCGCACGCGACGTCATCACCACCACGGCCCGCCACAAGGAATGGCGCGCCAACGTCGACCTCGCCCTGGCCGTCCTGACGGTCGCGACAGGCATGCCTGCCGAGGCGGGCGAAACCATCTTCGCCGTCGCCCGCACCGCCGGCTGGATCGCCCACGCCCTGGAGGAGTACGACGAACCTCCACTCCGCATGCGCCCCAGCGGCCAGTACTCCGGCCCCCGACCGCCGCAACCTCTGCCGTAAGGGTCGGGCCAGGCGGAAGGGACGAGGGCGGCGCCGCGGCCGCCGGGCCCGGCGTTGGGCTGGGGCGGGCCGGGGTTGGAGTGCGTTGGAGTGAGGTGAGGCGGAGTGGAGTGGGGTGGGGTGGCCGGGTTGAGGTGGGGTGGCCCCAGCGTCGGGCTGGGGCGGGTCCGGGGTGGGCCCGGCCGGCTAGTGGGCGGACGTGCAGCGAGACCTGACCTCCTGGGGGCCCTCCTCCTCCCACCTCCCCCACCTCCCTCCCCTCCGCCACCCGTTCGACCTGGCCGTTCGACGCGGCCGCATCCGCGCGACGCCCCGTTCCCGCCTTCCCCCTCACCCCCTCCCCGGCATCGGCCTTCCCCCGAAGGAAGTTAGGCTCGCCTGCGTGAGTCTCTGCGCCACCGCTTCCCGTGAGGCGGCCGAACCGCTCGCCGGAACCGCGGCCACCGCCCGTACCTGGCTACTCGTCGAGCAGACCGGGCCCTGGGGAGCCAAGGCACTGACGGCCAGCCACCTCGACCCCGCCCTCGGGCGCGCCCTGGAGACCGCCGCGAAGGGCACGGGCGTCCGCGTCGCCCTCATCCGCAGGCCAGGACGTCACGCCGACCGCCACGACGCCACCCGGCACCGACTGTTCCTCGCCCACACCGCCCCGGGACGCTCCTGGATCCGTACGACCACCGTCGCCGATCCGCAGACGGCCCTCGGGCTGGACTTCGCCGCCCTCGGAGCGGGCGAGCACGGCGACCTCTGGGCGCCCTATACCGGCGAGCCGCTGGTTCTCGTATGCACCAACGGCAAGCGGGACCGTTGCTGTGCCCTCCTCGGCCGTCCACTGGCCGCCGACCTCGCCGCCGCCGGAACCGAGGTCTGGGAAGTCACCCACATCGGCGGCCACCGCTTCGCCCCCACACTCTTCGTCCTCCCCTACGGCTACGCCTACGGGCGCACCTCGCTCTCCCTGGCCGCGGACGCGGTGGCGGCGGCGCGCAACGGCCGTATCGCTCTCGACCACTGCCGCGGCCGCTCGACATGGGACCGACCGGCCCAGGCCGCCGACCTCGCGGTCCGTGAATTCCTCGGGGAGGACCGCGCCGACGTCCTCGACGTCGTACACACCGACCGACTTCTGCCCCAGGCCCCCACCCGGTCCCAGGGCCCGTCGCCCCAGGCCCCCACCCGGCCCCAGACCCCTGCCCCGTCCCCCGGCTCCACGTCGCCCCAGACCCCCAAGCCACCCCACGACACGACGTCCCGCGACACTGCGCGCCACGACACCGCAGTCACTGGCGAAGAGGCCCCCGCCTGGACGGTCACCGTCGCGCACTCCGACGGCCGCGCCTGGCGCGTGACCGTCGAACAGCGGGCGGACGGCGTACCGGCTCCCGCCAGTTGCGGCGCCCCGCTCGACCCGCCGGCCCGCATGGCGGTCACCGCCGTCACCGCCACCGAGGATTCGACCGCCCTGTCCGGCTGACCGAACACCACCCCTACCGGCTTCCGCTCCACTGCCACCACCCCCGTTGTCTCCGGCTGCGCCTCGACCACAGCCCGCTCGACGACCACCCGGTCGACCGGGTGACTGAACGACTTCCGCTCACACAGCGAGACTAGGTACGTACGATCCGCAACCGAAAGGGCTGTGGATAACTCCTCCATGGCCCTCGCCACGACACCCGTGCCCGCTACGCGTCGTCACCCGGACACCCTCCGAATTCGGGGCCGCGGGGATTACCCGCCCGGCCGGCCCCGCGCTTACTGTTCGTTCGTATGGGCGAGAAGGAAGCTTCGGTTCCGCGCCCGAGAACCCCCAGGTCCTCGGGTCCCGCGCCGTTTCCCGCCACCGCGCCGGCCCCCGGCAGCACGTCCCCCGGACTGCGCCTGACGCGCCCCCGGCTGGGCTGGCCGCGCCGCGTGTTCTCCCAGGTCCTGCTGGTGCAGCTGGCCATCGCGACCGGGGTCACCGCCCTGGCCACCGGACTGTTCCTCGCCCCGCTCAGCGCGCAGCTCGACGACCAGGCGATGCGCAGGGCACTCGCCATCGCCCAGACCACCGCTGCCGAGTCGCGCCTCGACGACGCCCTGGAGACCTCCCGCCCGTCCCGCCACGGCCCCGTCCAGAACGAGGCGGAGCGGATCCGTGCCGCCACCGGGGCCGAATACGTGGTGATCATGGACAAGCGCGGGGTGCGCTGGTCCCACACCGACCCGGACGAAATCGGCCACCACGTCTCCACCGACCCGAGCGCCGCGCTCTCCGGCAAACAGGTCATGCAGATCGACGAGGGCACCCTCGGCCGGTCGGCGCGCGGCAAGGTGCCGCTGCGCGACGAGAACGGCAAGGTCGTCGGCGCCGTCTCGGTCGGCATCGCCTACGAGAGCGTGCAGCAACGGCTGCTGTCCACCGTTCCGCAGCTGCTCGCCTACGCCGGCGGGGCGCTCGCCGTGGGCGCGCTGGCCGCCTTCCTCGTCTCCCGCCGCCTCCAGCGCCGAACCCATGACCTGGCCTTCTCCGACATCTCCGCGCTGCTCACCGAGCGCGAGGCGATGCTGCACGGCATCCGTGAGGGCTTCCTCGCGCTCGACGGGCGCGGCCGGATCCGCCTCATGAACGACGAGGCCCAGCGCCTCCTCGACCTGCGCCCCGAGGACACCGGTCGTCCCCTGGAGGCCGCCCTGCCTCCGGGCCGTACGACCGATGTGCTGGCCGGCCGTGTTTCGGGCGCGGACCTGCTGGCGGTCAGCGGACAGCGGGTCCTGGTCGCGAATCGCATGCCGACCGACGACGGGGGCGCCGTGGTCACCTTGCGCGATCGCACCGAACTGGAGCGGCTGGGCCGCGAACTGGACGGCACGCGTGGCCTGATCGACGCCCTGCGCGCCCAGGACCACGAGCACGCCAACCGGCTGCACACGCTGCTGGGCCTGCTGGAACTGGGCCTGCACGAGGAGGCCGTGGAGTTCGTGACCCACGCCGTGGGTGCGCATCGGGCGACCGCTGAGCAGGTCACCGAGCGGATCCACGATCCGCTGCTGGCCGCCCTGTTGGTGGGGAAGGCCACCGTCGCCACCGAACGGGGCGTCTCCCTGCGCATCGCGCCCGCCACTCGGCTGCCCGACCGTCTGATCGACCCGCACAGCCTGGTCACCGTGCTCGGCAATCTCGTCGACAACGCCCTGGACGCCACCTCCGGTGAGCGCGACGCCCAGGTGGAGGTGGAGGTCCGCGCCGAGGGCCGGACCGCCGTCGTGCGCGTCAGCGACAACGGCCCGGGCGTCCCCGAGGCGCGTCGCGCGGAGATCTTCACCGAGGGCTGGACGACCAAGCAGCCGCCCGCCCACGGGCAGCGCGGAATCGGTCTGGCGCTCGTACGGCGGCTCGCCGAGCGCTACGGCGGCGGCGCCGAGGTCGGCGAACGCCCCGGCGGCGGCGCGGTTTTCACGGTGACGGTCCCCGACGCGCTGGCCGAGGAGCTCCCCGGGCCGGAGGACGCGTCCCCGCAGGACGAGGGTGCGGTTCCCCACGCCACCGGGCGGGCCGCGGCCAGCCGGGGCGCAGGCCGCGCCGCGGACGCCACAGATGCCCCGGAGTCAACGGCGTCCACGGAGGTCGCGGAGCCCACGGAGTCCAGAGAGGCCGGGCGATGATCGACGTACTGGTGGTGGACGACGACGCACAGGTCGCGCGGATCAACGCGGCGTACGTCGCCAAGGTCAGGGATTTCCGGGTCAATTGTGTGGCGCACAGCGCGGGTGAGGCCCTCGCCGCCCTGGAGACCCACCCCGTCGACCTGATCCTCCTGGATCACTACCTGCCCGACGGAACGGGGCTCCAGCTGGTCGCCGATCTGCGGCGGCGCGGACTGCTCACCGACGTGATCATGGTCACGGCGGCCCGCGACGTCGCGACCGTCCAGGCGGCGATGCGCCACGGCGCGCTGCAGTATCTGGTCAAGCCGTTCACCTTCGCGGGCCTGCGCTCCAAGTTGGAGAGCTATGCGGCGCTGCACCGTACGTTCGCCGACGGCGGGCAGGCGGAGCAGTCCGAAGTGGACCGGATCTTCGGTGCGTTGGGCGCGGCCAACGCCGGTCCGGCCGAGCTGCCCAAGGGGCACTCCACCGCCACCGCCGACCGTGTGCGCTCGGTGCTGCGCTCCGCGGATGCCCCGCTCTCGGCCCAGGATGTTGCCCTCCAGGCGGGGCTGAGCCGGCAGACCGCCCAGCGCTACCTCAAGCTCCTGGAGCGGGCGGGACGGGTGCGTCTGAGCCTCAAGTACGGCGAGACCGGCCGGCCCGAGCACCGTTACGACTGGGTCTGAGGCCCGTTCGGCGGACCGTACGGGCCGCGGCGCCCGGCCGGACGTCTCAGGCCGCCCCGGCCCCGGTCAGCGACCGCACCTCCGTCTCCGCGTGCCGCGCCTTGTCGGCCGCCTCCGGGGAGAGCAGCGTGCCCAGCCAGCCCATCAGGAAGCCCAGCGGAATCGAGACCACCCCGGGGTTGGCGAGCGGGAAGACCGCGAAGTCCCGCCCCGGGAAGAGCGAATCCGGGCTGCCGGAGACCACCGGTGAGAGGGCGACCAGGGTGAGTGCCGGGATCAGACCGCCGTACACGGACCACACCGCGCCCCGGGTGGTGAAGCGCCGCCAGAACAGGGCGTACAGGAGGGCCGGGAGGTTTGCCGACGCGGCGACGGCGAAGGCCAGGCCCACCAGGAAGGCGACGTTCAGGTTCCGGGCGAGCAGGGCCAGGCCGATGGCGACCGCGCCGACCGCCACCGCGGCGACGCGGGCCACGGCCACCTCGCTGCGCCGGGCGCCCCGCTCCCCGGTGCGCCGGCGCCGCAGCGAGGCGTGCAGATCGTGGGCGACGGACGCCGACGAGGCGAGCGTGAGGCCGGCGACCACGGCCAGGATGGTGGCGAAGGCGACGGCGGCCACGACGGCGAACAGAACCGTTCCGCCGGTCGAACCGGCGCCGCCCCCCAGGTCGAGGGCGAGCAGCGGAACGGCGGTGTTTCCGGCCGTATTGGACGCGCGGACGGCGCCGCTGCCCAGTACGGCGGCCGCGCCGAAGCCGAGCACGACGGTCATCAGGTAGAAGCCGCCGATCAGTCCGATGGCCCAGACGGCGGAGCGGCGGGCGGCACGTGCCGTGGGCACGGTGTAGAAGCGGGAGAGGATGTGCGGCAGCCCGCCGGTCCCCAGGACGAGCGCGAGCCCGAGGCTGATGAAGTCGAGCCGTGCGGTCCAGTCGCCGCCGTATTTGAGGCCCGGTGCCAGGAAGTCCTTTCCGTGGCCGCTGCGTTCGGCGGCGGTGTTCAGCAGCGCGTTGACATCGCCGTGGAAACGGAGCACCACCAGAGTCGTCAGGGCGAGGGCCCCGCCCAGGAGGAGCACGGCCTTCACGATCTGGATCCAGGTGGTGGCCCGCATCCCGCCGAAGGCGACGTAGAACACCATCAAGGCGCCCACCCCGATCACCATCCAGGTACGGGCCTGCGCCCCCGCGTCACCGAGGAGCAGCGACACCAGACTGCCGGCTCCGACCATCTGGGCCACCAGGTAGAGCACGGACACGGTGACCGACGCCGCGCCCACCGCGAGGCGGACGGGGCGTTCCCGCATTCGTGCGGCGACGACATCGGCCAGGGTGAACCGCCCGCAGTTGCGGACCAGTTCGGCGACGAGGAAGAGCACGAGGAGCCAGGCAACGAGGAAGCCGACCAGGTACAGCATGCCGTCGTAGCCGAAGAGGGCGATGAGTCCGGAGATGCCGAGGAAGGACGCGGCGGACATGTAGTCCCCCGCGATGGCGAAACCATTCTCCAGAGGCGAGAAGAGCCTGCCGCCGGCATAGAACTCCTCGGCGGAGCCCCGCCTGCGGCGGCTCACCCAGGTGGTGATCGCGAGCGTGACCGCGATGAACACGCTGAACAGGACCAGCGCGAGGGTCTGGTGGTCGCCGGTCACCGGGCGTTCCCTCCGGTCAGTTCCTGGGTCTCCCAGCGGATGTCGAGCGCCACACGGTCCCGGCGCAGCCGCGCGTGGCGGGCGTACGCCCAGGTGAGCAGGAACGTTGTGGCGAACTGGCCGAGTCCGGCGAGCATCGCCACGTTCAGGGCCCCCGCGACCGGCCGGGCCATGAGTCCCGGCGCGGCGACCGCCGCGCCCACGTAGGCGAGGTACCAGGCCAGGAAGGCCGCCGTGGCGGGCACGACGAAGCGCCGGTAGCGCCGCCGCACCTCCTGGAAGGCCCCGCTGCGCTGCACCGCCAGATAGATCTCGCCGTGGGTCGCGGACCGTGGTTGCGCCCAGGAGGGGGCCGCCGGTGTACGGGGCCCCTCGCCCGCCGTCTCCGCGGTGTCCCGCGCCTCGTCCCACCCGGGGGCGAGGGTGTCGTACCAGGGGTCGTCGAGCCGTACGGCCCCGGGCTCACCGGCTGAGCGGCCGTCCTGCTTGTCCACCGAACTCTCCTTGTTGCACGGGTTTGTTATCCGTGCGGGCAAGGGTGGACAGAAAGGAAGATCCCGGATGTCTCATTCCGAACCCTTCACCCCATCAGGTGATGAGTTATCCGGGTGGCTGTGCGAGGCCGTGGCGGTAGGCGTAGCGGATGGCCTGGGCGCGGTCCCGCAGCCCCGCCTTGGCGAAGAGGTTGTTGATGTGGGTCTTCACGGTGGCGGTGGAGACGTGCAGCGTGCGGGCGATCTCCGGGTTGGACTGGCCCTCGGCGACCAGTCGCAGCACCTCCACCTCGCGGGCGGTCAGCCCGTCCGGTGGCTCGTCCGGCGGTTGCGGCACGGTCCGTACGGGTTCCGTGACGCGCTCCAGGAGCCTGCGCTGGATCTTCGGCGAGAGGCCGGCCTCCCCGGAGAGCACGCCGGTGATGGCACGGGCGATCTCGTCGCCGTCCGCGTCCTTGGTCAGGTAGCCACGGGCACCGGCCCGCAGGGCGGGGAAGAGGTCGTCGTCGTCGGCGTAGGTGGTGAGCACCACGACCTGGGTGCCGGGATGGTCGGCACGGATCCGGCGGGTGGCCTCCACACCGTCGCAGCGCGGCATGCGCAGGTCCATCAGGACGACGTCGGGGGCGCATTCGGCCACCAGACGGACCGCCTCCTCGCCGTCCGCGGCCGATCCGACGACCTCGATGTCCGGCAACAGCCCCAGGAGCATCACGATTCCCTCGCGCACCACCGTCTGGTCGTCGGCCACCACGACCCGCGCCGTCGTGCGCGCCGTCATGCGGGCACCCGCAACCGCACCACGAAACCCTCCTCATCGGGGCCGGACTCCAGCGTTCCACCGAGGAGTTCGGCGCGCTCCCTCATCCCGAGCAGACCGTACCCGGAACCGCTCCCGGCCAGCTCACCGACCGGTTCGCGGCCGCCGGAGTCGCGCACCTCCAGGCCCACCTCGTCGGCCGTGTACGCCAGCCGGACGTGCACCCTGGCCCCCGGGGCGTGCTTGCGTACGTTGGTCAGCGCCTCCTGCGCCACCCTGCGGACCGCGAGGCCCGCCTCGGCCGGGAGCGCGCGGGCCTCTCCGGTGACATCGAGCCGAACGCCCTCAGTGGCGGTCAGACGGCGCAGGAAGTCCTCGACCGGGATCATCTCCCCACGCAGGGCCGAAAGGGCCTCACGGGTGCCGTCAAGCCCTTCACGGGCCATTCCACGGCATGCGACCACCCGCTCCAGAAGCTGGGCGCGGTCCGCCTCCAGGTCGGTGCTGCGCTGGATCAGCAACCGCGCCGCCTCCAGGTGCACCAACTGGGCGCTGAGGCTGTGGGCGAGGACATCGTGGATCTCGCGTGCGATCCGCCCCCGCTCGGTGAGCGCCGCCGATTCCGCCTCGGCCTTACGGGCCGCGCGTTCCTGGGCCAGCAGCCGCTGGGCGTTGCCGCGCGCCTCCGAGTCCAGCCGGATGACGTAGCCCGCCAGCGCCAGCCCCCCGGTGGTGGCGACCGTCGTCAGCCAGTTGTCGGTGTTCACCACGGCGTAGGCGCCGAGGGCGGCGGCCGAGCACGGTACGGCGGCGCTCAGCGGCAACCGCTCCATGGCGGTGATGGCGCAGGCGCACCACAGGACGATCGCGGGCGCGTGCGCCCCGGCGTGCTGGAATCCGAAGGCCGCCGCCTCCAGTACGGCGAACAGCGCGACGGACGGCCACAGGCGGCGTGCCAGCGTCATCCGGAAGAAGCCGCGGAACGCCAGCAGCGCGAGGGCCATTGCGGCGAGCGCGGCCACCAGGGACCACCCGCGGAAACCCGGCCCCGCCAGGGTGGACCACACCAGTCCCACGACCACCAGGACGCGCACCGAGCGGCCGATCCACAGCCGGGCACCGCTCACGCCCGCCCGGGACAGTGCCTCCATCAAAGGCCAGCTCGTCCAGGAGTTCAGCGGCACGTACGGTCCTTCGTCGGTGCGGAACGGTACGGTCCGCAGGGCCTCATCCAGCGACAGGAACACGGTACGTCTGCCGCATGCCCTGGGCCCGCCAGGTGGTGACACCGGACCGGGTCAGCAGCATCGCCGCGACACCGAGCATGATGGCCGCGCTGCCCTGATGGACACCCATGAGCGCGCCGATCCCCATGAGGCCGGCCCGCAGCACCATCGCGCACAGCCAGACGCCGGCGGCCGCCCAGCTGCCCTTGGTCCACACCTCGCCGTCCGGGTCCGTCCAGATCCGGGTCGTCCAGGCCCACCCGGCGCCGCAGGCCAGGGCTGTCAGGAGCTCGGCACCGAGCAGGACCGCGGAGGCCGTGGTGTGGTGGGCGTCCAGAAGGCCGGGCTGCCGCACCGCCAGGAACGTCAGAACGGCGGGGATCAGCCACCACTTGCGGCCCTCGGCAGCGAGGCGCTGCGCCTGGAACTGCCGGATGAACACGAACGCGACAGCCGCGACGATCACAACGATGTTGAGCAGCCCGCTCATGACCTGAGCCTCCGTGGGACGGGGATTTTCGACCTTCCCGACGCTACGGAGAGCCGCGGCCGCCCGGATCGGCGCCAGGGTGGGGCCCGGGTGGAAAACACGACGGGCGCCTCTCCACCCGGGGGTGGAGAGGCGCCCGTCGGGAGCCGCGGTGCGCTCAGGTGTCGATGCGCGAACGGTCCAGGGTGGACGCGGAGTTGGTGATGAACTCCTTACGGGGCGCGACCTCGTTGCCCATCAGGAGGTCGAACGCCTTCTCGGCCGCGTCGAGGTCGCTGATGTTGATCCGGCGCAGCGTGCGGTGGCGCGGGTCCATCGTCGTCTCGGCGAGCTGGTCGGCGTCCATCTCACCCAGGCCCTTGTAGCGCTGGATGCTGTCCTTGTAGCGGACCTTCTTGGCCTGGAGTTCGAGCAGCGTCTGGCGCAGCTCGTTGTCCGAGTAGGTGTAGATGTACTTGTCCTGGCCCTTTTTGGGATTGGTCAGTTCGACGCGGTGCAGCGGCGGGACGGCGGAGAAGACCCGGCCCTGCTCGACCATCGGCCGCATGTAGCGCTGGAAGAGGGTCAGCAGCAGGATGCGGATGTGGGCACCGTCGACGTCCGCGTCGGCAAGGAAGATGACCTTGCCGTAGCGGGCGGCGTCGATGTCGAAGGTGCGGCCGGATCCGGCCCCTATGACCTGGATGATGGCGCCGCACTCGGCGTTCTTGAGCATGTCCGAGACCGACGCCTTCTGGACATTCAGAATCTTGCCGCGGATCGGCAGCAGCGCCTGGAATTCCGAACTCCGCGCCAGCTTCGCGGTGCCCAGCGCCGAGTCGCCCTCGACGATGAAGAGTTCGCTGCGGTCGACGTCGTCGCTGCGGCAGTCCGCGAGCTTGGCCGGCAGCGAGGAGGACTCCAGCGCCGTCTTCCGCCGCTGGGCCTCCTTGTGCTGGCGGGCGGCGATGCGCGTACGGGCCGCGGCGACGATCTTCTCCAGGACAGCGCGCGCCTGCTGCTTGTCGTCCCGCTTCGTCGAGGTCAGGAAAGCCTTCAGCTCCCGGCTCACCACCTGGGCGACGATCCTGGAGGCCGCGGAGGTGCCGAGCACCTCCTTGGTCTGGCCCTCGAACTGCGGCTCCGCGAGCCGGACGGTCACCACCGCCGTGAGGCCCTCCATGGCGTCGTCCTTGACGACGTCGTCCTCGGCGACCCTGAGCAGCTTGCTCGACCGCAGGACCTCGTTGACGGTCTTGGCGACCGCCCGCTCGAAGCCGGAGACGTGGGTGCCGCCCTTGGGGGTGGCGATGATGTTGACGAACGACCTGACCGTGGAGTCGTAGCCGGTGCCCCAGCGCAGCGCGATGTCGACGCCCAGCTCCCGGGTGACCTCGGTCGGTGTCATGTGCCCACGGTCGTCGAGGACCGGGACGGTCTCCTTGAAGGTGCCCTGGCCGCTCAGCCGCAGGACGTCGCAGACGGCCTTGTCCTGCGCCAGGTACTCGCAGAACTCGCTGATGCCGCCGTCGTAGCGGAAGGTCTCCTCGGACTTGCCGGCGCCGTCGATGCCGCGCTCGTCGCGGACCACGAGGGTCAGCCCCGGCACGAGGAAGGCCGTCTGCCGGGCGCGGGCGTACAGCGTCTCCAGGGAGAGCTTGGCGTCCTTGAGGAAGATCTGCCGGTCGGCCCAGTAGCGCACCCGGGTGCCGGTCTTGGTCTTCGGGATCCGCTTGCCCTTGATGAGGCCGTTGCCCGGGTCGAACGGGGCGTCGGGACCCGATTCGGTGAAGATGCCGGGGACGCCGCGGCGGAAACTGATCGCGTGCGTCTTGCTGCTGCGGTCGACCTCGACGTCGAGCCGGGCGGAGAGGGCGTTGACGACGGACGCGCCGACACCGTGCAGACCGCCGGAGGCCGCGTACGAGCCGCCGCCGAACTTTCCGCCGGCGTGCAGCTTGGTCATCACGACCTCGACGCCGCTCAGGCCGGTCTTGGGCTCGACATCGACGGGGATGCCGCGGCCGTTGTCGCGGACCTCCACCGACCCGTCGTCGTGGAGGATCACCTCGATGTGATCGCAGTAGCCGCCCAGGGCCTCGTCGACGGAGTTGTCGATGATTTCCCACAGGCAGTGCATCAGGCCGCGACTGTCCGTCGAGCCGATGTACATGCCGGGGCGCTTCCGGACGGCCTCGAGGCCCTCGAGGACGAGCAGATGCCGCGCGGTGTAGTTGGACCCGTCCCGGTCTGCCCCGGTCAGCACTGCGGTGGACGGCACGGACATCTCGGCGGTCACGCGGTTCGCTCCTCGCTGAATTTCTGGAAGTCCGCATTCCGCAGACTCGGTTGTGGCGGTGTCGCCGGTGAGAGGGTACCGAGGCCCAGTAGAGCCGATGTGACGCCACCCGTACGCATGCTCATGGTAGTAGAATTTCGCTCGTGCGTTCGATCGCTCGTTGGGGTGACGTCCGGATGACGTGCACATCACGTTCCCTTCGAGGCATGAACCATTTAGGCTCCGGGCACGTCCTCATCAACAACCGGCAAGCCAGCCGGGGGGACAGACCCAGCACCCAACGTGAATCAGACCACCAAGCAATACGGCTCATTCGCCGCCACCCGGCAGCACCCGGCCCCCTCGAAGAATTTTTTCGAGGAAAAGGCACGAGCGGGAACGTTTTCGGCCTGGTTGGATGTTGACCCTGGTACGACAGCTCGTCGAGCTAGAGAAGAGGCGACGTGACTACTGTTCTGACACCCGCGAGCCCGCTGACGGCCGCTGACCGCTGCGACCGCTGCGGCGCCCAGGCATACCTGCGCGTCGTCCTGATGTCCGGCGGAGAACTGCTCTTCTGCGCCCACCACGGTCGCAAGTTCGAGCCAGAACTCAAGAAGATCGCCGCGGAAATACAGGACGAGACGGAGCGGCTGACCGCCCCTCCTGCGTCTGCGTCCGACGAGGAACGCTGACACTTCGCATCCACGACGAGCGAGAGCGGCCAAGGGCCGTGCGGCGGGCGGATCCCCGGCACCACCGGGGAGGCCGCCCGCACTCGTGCGCCCACTCGCCCCGCACCCACCGCTCCCCGCGTCAGCCGGCCCCGTGTGCCGCCACCGCCGGGAGCAGGGCCGAGGCCCGCGTGTACACCCCGGGATTGCCTGCCTGCCCGCAGCCGGTCCCCCAGGACACCAGCCCCACGAGACGCCCGCGTACGACCAGCGGTCCGCCGCTGTCCCCCTGGCAGGCGTCCCGGCCCCCGGCCGGCTCCCCGGCGCACAGCATCGACCGGGACCGGTAGGTGCCGTCCGCGGTGCCCGGGTACGCCCGGGTGCAGATCGCGTCCCGCAGCACATTGACGTGCGCGGACCGTAGTCGTGACGCGTAGCGGCCCGCGCCGGTGGTGTCCCCCCAGCCGTAGACCGTGGCCCGTCCGCCCGGGCGGTAGGCGGGGTCACTGAGCCCCGCTATCGGGATGGGCCGGTTCGGGACGGGCCTCTCGAGCGTGAGGACGGCCATGTCGCCCTCGTTCGTCCACCTGTCATAGCGCGGATTCACCCACACCTTCGCCGGCTTCAGCTCCTGGCCCCCGCCACCGGTGAGGTTGTCCCGGCCGACGACGATCCGCAGATCCTTCACCTGCTGCCACGGGACGCCCAGCACCTCCTTGCTCAGGCAGTGGGCGGCGGTGACCACCGTGGAGTGCCCGACGAGCACCCCGCCGCAGAACTGTCCGGACCGCTGGGTCCCGAAGCGGTCGTGGGAGGCCAGGGCCACCGCCCAGGGGCTCTGGGACAGCTGGGCGGGCTTTCCGCCGATCACCGATTCGTCCGCGGCCGCCGACGCCGGCAGCGCGAGGACCAGCGCGAGGGCTCCACAAGCGGCGCGTGCGCTCCGACGCATACGGGCTCCTGACTCTCGGACAGTGTGCGCCCACCCAGAGTGACCCGAATCGGCCTCGCCGCGCACTCGGACGCGCGACGAGCCCGGCCACTCCACACTGGAGAGCCGGGCTCGTGGCGTTAATCAGGCCGGTTGGACTAGTCGAGGTAGTCGCGCAGCACCTGGGAGCGGGACGGGTGACGCAGCTTGGACATCGTCTTCGACTCGATCTGACGGATCCGCTCACGCGTGACGCCGTAGACCTTGCCGATCTCGTCCAGCGTCTTCGGCTGGCCGTCCGTGAGGCCGAAGCGCATGGAGACCACGCCGGCCTCGCGCTCGGAGAGGGTGTCCAGCACCGAGTGCAGCTGCTCCTGGAGCAGCGTGAAGCTGACCGCGTCGGCCGGGACGACCGCCTCGGAGTCCTCGATGAGGTCACCGAACTCGCTGTCGCCGTCCTCGCCCAGCGGGGTGTGCAGCGAAATCGGCTCGCGACCGTACTTCTGGACCTCGATGACCTTCTCGGGGGTCATGTCGAGTTCCTTGGCCAGCTCCTCCGGGGTGGGCTCGCGGCCCAGGTCCTGGAGCATCTGGCGCTGGACGCGGGCCAGCTTGTTGATGACCTCGACCATGTGGACGGGGATACGGATCGTACGGGCCTGGTCGGCCATGGCGCGGGTGATGGCCTGGCGGATCCACCACGTCGCGTAGGTCGAGAACTTGTAGCCCTTGGTGTAGTCGAACTTCTCGACCGCACGGATCAGACCGAGGTTGCCCTCCTGGATCAGGTCCAGGAACAGCATGCCGCGGCCGGTGTAGCGCTTGGCCAGGGAGACGACCAGTCGGAGGTTGGCCTCCAGCAGGTGGTTCTTGGCCCGCCGGCCGTCCTCGGCGATGATCTCCAGCTCACGCTTGAGCTTGGGGGCGAGCTTGTCGGAGTTCGCCAGCTTGTCCTCGGCGAACAGACCCGCCTCGATGCGCTTGGCGAGCTCGACCTCCTGCTCGGCGTTGAGCAGCGGGACCTTGCCGATCTGCTTGAGGTAGTCCTTGACCGGGTCGGCCGTGGCGCCGGCCGCGGCGACCTGCTGCGCGGGGGCGTCGTCCTCGTCGTCGTCGGACAGCACGAAACCGGCGCTCTCGGCGCCCTCGGCGGCCTCGGGAGCGTCCTTGCCGGGAGTCGGGGTCTCCTCGACCACGTCCTCGTCGAGCAGCTCGTCGACGTCCTTCTTGCCCGCGGTCTTCTTGGCGGTGGCCTTCTTGGCCGTGGTCTTCTTCGCGACCGCCTTCTTGGCGGTCGTCTTCTTCGCCGCTGCCTTCTTCGCAGGCGCGGACTCGGACTCACCGGCCGACGGGTCCGCCACGGAGGCGGGGGCGGCGGCGGTGGTCTTCTTGACCGTGGCGGTCTTGGCCGCGACGGTCTTGGTGGCGGTGCGCTTCGCCGGACTCTTCGCTGCGACGCTCTTGCGGGTGCGCTTGGGCGCCTCTGCGGCACTGACCATCAGCGTCACACCCTCCTCGTCGAGGATCTGGTTGAGGCTGCGCAGAACGTTCTTCCACTGGGTTGGCGGAATCTGGTCAGCCTCGAAGGCCCGACGCACGTCATCGCCGGCGATCTGCCCATCTGCCTTTCCCCGCTCGATGAGCGCCATCACAGACTCGGACTCGGCGATCTCCGGCGGGAGCGTACGGGATGTGCTGGCCGACACGAACAACCTCTCGGAACGATGGAAACGGCTTCCGACCCCGTCCACTGTGGATCGGAGCCGACGACCGCCGGTGGGGATGGACCGACGGCGCAGGGGCAACCGGGGAGTTGAACAGCGTCACGAACGCCGTTCGTATTCCCTCCTCGGCTATCACCTCTTAAGTCATCGCGCTTCCCTGAAGAGCGTTACGCCCAATCTGCGTGGCCCGAGTCACACCCCATAACGACCCATTCCCAGTCATATGACATGCAACCCTCCCAAGGTCCTGCGCCGGATCCGGTCGAAGTCCCGGATCCGGCGATCCTGTGCGCCTTCGCCGCGTACGGCGTGCCCCGCCCGAGGAGTACACGGGGCACGGGGGCCGCGGCGCCTACGGTCCGTACGCGGTCGGGTACGGGCCTTCAGTGCTCGCGGGGCGCGGGGACGACGTGATCCACGGGCGTCCCGGGGCCCTGGCCGGCGCCCTCGCTGTGGGCGGCGAGGAGCTGGCGCATCGCCGATTCGGCCGCCGGGGCGTCGGCGGCGCCGATGGCGTCGACGACCCGCATGTGCTGGCCCACGGACGTGTCGACCGGCCGGTCGCAGCCGCCTCCGGGGCCGCCCGAGACGTGCAGGGCAGCGGAGACGATGCCCGAGAGGTGCTCGAGCATGCGGTTGCCGGCGAGCTGCAGCAGCAGCGAGTGGAACTCGGCGTCGGCGCGGCCGAAGGTCATCGTGTCGCCCTGGGCGGCGGAGTGGCCCATGATCTCGACCATGTCCGCGAGCCGCTGCTGGATGTCCTCGCGGCCGTGCCCGGCGGCGAGCCGGGCGGCCAGTGGCTCGATGGTCCAGCGCAGCTCGTACAGCTCCCGGCGCTGGTCGTCGCGCTGCGGCCCGTAGGCGCGCCATTCGATGATGTCGGGGTCGAGGAGGTTCCAGTCGCTGACCGGGCGTACGCGGGTGCCGACGTTGGGGCGCGCGCTGACGAGGCCCTTGGCCTCCAGGACGCGCAGCGACTCACGGACGACGGTGCGGGAGACCTCGAACCGCTGGCCGATCTCCTCGGGGACGAGCGGGCGGTCGGCGCCGAGATCGCCGGAGACGATCATCTGGCCCAGCTGCTGGACGAGTTGTCCGTGCAGTCCACGGCCGCGGCTGCCCGCCGCGCGTCGACCGACCCTGCCGATGTCTGCTTCCGGGCTGTCCCAGACGTGTGAAACGCGCTCGGCACGGTCCGGGCCGGCTGCGTTGTTTGCGTTCGCAGCGTTGGCGGCGTTCGCGTAGGGGTAGCGGTCAAGCTCGCCCGGGCCTGCGAGGCCGGTGTCGCCGGGGCGAGCCGCGGTCATCATGGTGTGCGCAAGGGTACTCACGAATCCTTTGTCGGCGACACCCTGAACACCCTTGAGGTCTTTGGTGAAAAGCACACGAAAGGGTGATCGCCCCCCATCCCCGAATTGACGCTTTATCGGAAAGAAATGCGCTCCCTGCGGCGAGTTATGGACATCGCCCATCACAACGCAGCGTCAAAACAGGCGCATTATTCGGTCAGAACACGAAGCTCTCCGCCACCATGGTTACATCGCCGCAGGCCAGAGCGGTTAGCGGCCAACACGGGGGCGCAGTCCGAGAATTGATTCACGAGCCGGCTCACGACCGAAATGCCCCGGTCGATTCCGGAGGGCCGCTTGACGGGCCAACCGGAGATCACTAAGCACCGGAAGCCTCGATTCGAGCGCTGTGCGGCGCGGCGGCCAACCCTCATGCGACGGAACTGAGTACGACTCGGGCCGGCGCCTGCGCCGTTCTACCGGCGTTGCGGTTCACGGCAGTTGAGGAGCGACGGGCGGCGCGGGCGGACGCGGGCGCCCGCGGGCCGCGGGCGCCCCGTCACCGGCTCACACCGGCGCCACTGTCCCCCGGCGGCGTGCGCCGGGTTCAGACCTCCGGGCGCAGCATCGGCGGGTTGAGCAACGTCGCTCCACCCGCCCTGAACAGTTGTGCGGGCCGGCCGCCCTGCCGGGTGGTCGTGCCGCCCGTCGGGACCAGGAATCCGGGGGTGCCGGTCACCTTGCGGTGGAAGTTGCGGGGATCCAGCGCCACGCCCCAGACCGCCTCGTAGACCCGCCGCAGCTCGCCCACGGTGAACTCGCGCGGGCAGAAGGCCGTGGCGAGGGAGGAGTACTCGATCTTCGAGCGGGCCCGCTCGACACCGTCGCTGAGGATCTTGGCGTGGTCGAAGGCGAGCGGCGCCCCCATCTCGCCCTCGCGGACGCGGGAGTCGTCCTGCTCCAGCAGGGTCTCCACCGGTGCCCAGCGCGCGCTGTGGGCATCGCCGCCGGCCGTCGGCGCGGGCAGGTCGGGGGCAAGGACCAGGTGCGCGACGCTGACGACCCGCATCCGGGGGTCGCGCTTGGGGTCGCCGTACGTGGCGAGCTGTTCGAGGTGCGCGCCGTACGTGGGTGACGGACCCTCTGGGGACTGCGCGTGCAGGCCGGTTTCCTCGGCGAGTTCCCGGGCGGCCGCGTCCCCGAGGTCCTCGTCGGCCCGGACGAACCCGCCGGGCAGCGCCCAGCGGCCCTGGAACGGCGGCTCACCCCGGCGTACCGCCAGCGCACACAGGGCATGGCGGCGCACGGTGAGCACGACCAGGTCGACGGTGACAGCGAAGGGCGGGAAGGCCGACGGGTCGTAGGGAGGCATGGCGCGATCATAGTCGTCCGCCTGACGATAAACAGGTCCGCCAGGACACCTCACGCCCCCAGTTGCAGACCCTCCGCCGCCGCCTCCACCATCCCCATGCCGAGTCGGCTGACCCGCAGGGCGAACGGCTGCTCCGCGACGCTCAGGCCGGTGAGCTGTATCGCGCCGAGCGGAGTCGTGCCGAGCGGTCGCAGGGACACTGTCCCGGCGGGGACGTCGGGGCGCAGACCGGCGAGCGCGACGAGGAGGTGTACCGCGCCGGCCGCCGCCACCGCCGCCGGACGGCAGGCCGCAGGGTGCGGAACGGGGGCGCCGTCCTCGGTGCGCTGCTCCCCCGCGTACATCTCGGGGAGGCGGTACCCGAAGCTCTCCGCGGCGTCGAGGACGCCCTTCGTCAGCGCGCCGGCCGCCCGCTCGTGGCCGGCCGCGGCCAGCCCGGCGGCGGCCACGGCCGTCTCGTGGACGCGGACCGCGCCGCTGCGGTGGCCGAAGGGGTTGTATCCGCTCTCCTTGGCGCCGAGCCCCCGCAGACCCCACCCGGAGTCCATCGCCGGGCTGCCCAGCAGCCTGGCGAGCTGATCGGTCTGTGCGGCGTCCAGCAGACCGGCGGCGAGGGTGCCGCCGCCGAGCAGGCCGGTGTCCAGCAGGTGGGCCGCGGCGGATCCGAGGGGGGAAACCGGCCGGCCGTCGGCGGTGAGCAGGGCGGCCGGCCGGCCGCCCGAGCGGTCCTCGATCCAGAAGTCCGTACGGAACCGTGCGCGCAGCTCCGCGGCCCACTCCCGCAGGACCACCGCGTCGGACGATCCGTACGCCTCCAGGAGGTCAGCGCCCAGGAGGGCGGCGCGATGGGCGTGGGCCTGCGTCTCGCAGCGGTACGGCCCGCCGGGCGCGGGGTCGGGTACGTAGCCACCGCGGCCGCGACCTCGTCCCTGGGGCTCGCCGGCGATCCGCAGCCATCTCAGGCAGCGCTCGGCGGCGGGCAGCAGCCGCTCCACGTCCTGCTCGGGCAGCCCCCAGCGGCGCGCTTCGGCGAGCACGGTGGGGAAGAGCAGCGTCGCCTCGATGCCGGTGCAGCTCGGCGGGGCGTGCGGGCCGGTGTCCCGGAGCGCGCCGGGAAGACGCCCGAATTCCGCTCCTGGTGCGGTGTGTTGACTCCGGGCGAGCGCGCGCAGGGTGCCCGCGGCGAGCCGGGTGCCGAGCGGCAGCAGCATCCGGGCGGCCCAGAGCGCCTCGGCCGGTGCGAGGCCGCAGCGCCACGGGAAGCCGCCCGCGACGTAGACGTCCGTGGGCGCGGCCGGGTCACGCGTCGCGAGGCCGTACAGATCGTCGAGCCCGGCCGCCATGAGGGCGCCGGCCCGATGGTCGTCACACTCCAGCCGGGCGTCCGCCCAGGGGCGCGGGGGCCGGTCGCCGCGGGCCCGCGGCGCGAACATCCCGCTGCGCGGCCCGGGGATGCGGGGGCTCCCGGCACGTCCGGGGCCGGCAGAAGGGCCGCCGCCCGGGCCTTGGGGGGCGTGTTCCAGTGCGGCGCGCAGTTCGATGGTGCGCCGTCCGCCGGGCGGCAGTTCCAGTTCCCAGCGCAGCAACCCGGCCGCGGCCAGGGCGTCCTGTGGCGTGGGCGTCGCGGAGACCACGGCGTGCACCCCCGGCCCGGACCAGCGCAGCCCGGAGCCATGGACGGCGGCCCGCAGCTCGGGGCCGGGCAGGCCCACGGCGACGGCCCCGAGTTCGGCGAGATCCGTGCCGAGTCTGATCTCGACCGGTAGCCGCACGGGGCGTGCTGCGCTGCTGCGGAAGGTGATCTCCTCGGTGCCGTCGGCGTAGCGCAGCCGCTCCATGCGGATCTCCGGGTCGGGGCCGCGCTCCCCGGTCCTGCGGATCGTGCCGATGAAGCGGGCACGGTCGGTGCCCGTCAACCGCCCCTGGACGATGAGTGGTTCGCTGCCCGCGACCCGGAGCGCGCAGTGGGACAGGATCCGCCTGCCGTCGCGGTAGAAACCGTCCAGGCCGTCGCCGGTCAGCTGCCCGGAGGCAGGTGACACCGCGAGGGCCGGCAGGGCCACGCAGACCAGCGACGCGTGAACGGGCTGCGGCTGCGGCACCCGGGACGGCGCCGCGCGGCGCTCTTCGGCCGGCCGGCGGGCCGGTTGGGTGGTGGGGACGATGCCTGGCACGCTGTGCGCTCCCTGGTGGGGTCGGGGCTCCGTAGGGCTTACGCCACTCAGGTGAACGGTCCGGCCGGCGCGCAGGTCACGCCGGCCGTACAGGGTTGGCGCGATCACCGCCGGCTCCGGTCGTCGTCCCGGCCGGCCCGGCGCCTGGCACGCCGGTCCGTCGTACGGCCACCGGGGCCGGTGGCGCCGCGCGGTCCGCGGGGGCGGGCGGCGGCTCCCGGGCGGGCCGGGTCCGGCCGCTTCGGGGAGCGGGGTGTCTCGTTGCCGGCGAGCGCGGGCTGCGCGCCGGCCCCGGGCTCGGCGGCGGGTGCGGGCCCGGCGGCCGGGGCGGGCGCGGTCTCCTCGCTCATCGCCTCCCGCCGCTGTTCGCGCAGGCAGCGGCGCAGCGGCTCCGGGTCGAGCCCCTCGTTGATGGCGCGGTGCAGCAGCTGGGCGAAGGTGTACTCGGGGTCCATGGACAGGGCGTAGCTGAGGGCGATCCGTGCCGAGGGCCCGTCATCGGTGGACCAGCACACCCAGGCGGCGAGGGTGAGGGGCGCCACCGCGTGTTCCGCGTAGCCGCCGGCACAGCGACGGGCGAGGGCACGCCACAGCCGCAGGGCCGGGGCCGCGGCGGAACCGTCCATCCACTCGGCGGCGCGGTCACGGGTGCAGCGGTCCTGGAGGCCCAGGATGAGATCGGCGGCCTCGGCGTCGGTGATCAGTGCGTCGTCGCAGGCGTCCCGGGCCCGGTTGCTGCCCGAGGGGGTGTCCTGACGGAACCGGTGGATCATCGCGCCCGCCAGGTCGAGGGTCGCCCGGCGGACCGCCAGGGCGCCGTCGTCCCCGAGCATCCTCGGGACCAGCGCGCCGGCTGCCGTGTCCAGCGCCTTCTCCTGCTCGGCGCCACGCCGTCCGGTACGGGGCCTCAGCCGTGCCTCCATCTCCTTGAGCGAGCCGCGCACCTGCATTCCCGCGTACGCGGCAGCGGCCGCCATCACGGACGTACCCGGCATGACCATCGGGGTGCCGTCGGCGGGACAGCAGCGGAAGTCCGGGCAGCAGTAGGACCAGAACCGGCCGTTGGACAGGCACAGCGCTTCGAGGACCGGCGCGTCGAGCGCGCCGCACGCGGTGCGCAGCCGCTGGGCGAGCGGGCGGAGCCGGTCCTTGACGTCCTGCCCGGTCTCACCGGCCGCGGGCTCCTGGCAGAGGTAGACGATGATCGCCGAGGGTGGGGCCGCGTCGTCCGGGCCCGCCGAGATCAGACAGTCGGCGAGTTGATCGGCGACGTCCGGCCACTGAGCGGTGTCCGCGGGGATACCGAGCCGGACCCGGCCGCCGAAGCGTCCACGCTCACCGTGCAGTGCCACCATCACGATCGAATCGTCCGGATAGAAGCCCATGAGATAGGGCAGGGCGTCGGCGAGTTC
Source organism: Streptomyces lydicus (assembly GCF_000717345.1). Taxonomy (GTDB): domain Bacteria; phylum Actinomycetota; class Actinomycetes; order Streptomycetales; family Streptomycetaceae; genus Streptomyces; species Streptomyces lydicus. Next base: position 92,558 of record NZ_JNZA01000011.1, read on the forward strand.
GGCCGGGCCGCGCAGGGTGACCTGGGTTTCCGCGGGAGGGGCGGCTGCCGCGTGGGCGGCGGTGAAGGGCTGGGAGAAAGGCTCGGAGTTTTTCGCGGAGTCGGAATGGCCTGCGGGTGCTGCGTGGGCGGTGTTCTCGGTGAGGTTGGCGTGGTCTTTGCGCTCGGCGTTATTTGCGCTCGCGTCGTTATTCGTGGAGTTGGAGCCGGAGTCGGAGTCGGTGGAATTCACGGATGCGGAGGCCGGGTCGGTCGGGGAGGCCGGCGGCGCGTTCTCCGTGGAGTTGATGTCGGTGCCGTGCTTGCGCGGTTCGCTGTGCGGATTCATGGCTCGAAGATCCCGCGATTCGCCTCCGCGCCGCGACCCCTGTGGATAACTCACGGGTGACGCGGTTATCCACAGTTTCGGGCGGGGGTTCGCGCGTTGTCAGTGGCATCAGGTTGCATGGGGGCATGAGCAACGAAGAGCTGCGTGCCGCAGCCGATGCCGTCCTGTCGCGCCTCGTCGGTGATCCCGGCGGCGAAGCCCGGCTGCGCGAGGACCAGTGGCGGGCGATCGAGGCGCTGGTCGCCGAGCACCGTCGCGCGCTGGTCGTGCAGCGCACGGGCTGGGGCAAGTCCGCGGTCTATTTCGTCGCGACGGCGCTGCTGCGGGAGCGCGGCAGCGGACCGACGGTGATCGTCTCGCCGCTGCTCGCGCTCATGCGCAACCAGGTCGACGCCGCCGCGCGGGCCGGGATCCGCGCGCGCACGATCAACTCCGCCAACACCGAGGAGTGGGACACCGTCCAGGCCGAGGTGGCGGCGGGCGAGGTGGACGTCCTGCTGGTGAGCCCCGAGCGGCTGAACAATCCCGATTTCCGTGATCAGGTGCTGCCCAAGCTCGCGGCGGCGACCGGCCTGCTGGTGGTCGACGAGGCACACTGCATCTCCGACTGGGGCCATGACTTCCGGCCCGACTACCGACGGCTGCGCACGATGCTCGCCGACCTCCCGCCGGATGTACCCGTGCTCGCCACGACCGCCACGGCCAACGCCCGGGTGACCGCCGATGTGGCGGAGCAGCTGGGGACGGGCGAGGGTGCCGCCGAGACGCTGGTGCTGCGCGGTGCGCTCGACCGGGAGAGCCTCAGCCTGGGCGTGCTGCCGCTGCCGGATGCCGCGCACCGTCTCGCCTGGCTCGCGGATCATCTGCACGAGCTGCCGGGCTCCGGGATCATCTACACGCTCACCGTCGCCACCGCCGAGGAGGTCACCGCGTTCCTTCGCCAGCGGGGTCACACGGTGGCGTCGTACACGGGGAAGACGGAGAACGCCGACCGTCAGCAGGCCGAGGACGATCTGCTCGCCAACCGGGTCAAGGCGCTGGTGGCGACCTCCGCGCTGGGCATGGGCTTCGACAAGCCCGACCTGGGCTTCGTGGTGCACCTGGGTTCGCCGTCCTCCCCCATCGCGTACTACCAGCAGGTGGGCCGCGCGGGCCGTGGCGTCAAGCACGCCGAGGTGCTGCTGCTGCCCGGCCGTGAGGACGAGGCGATCTGGAAGTACTTCGCCTCGCTGGCGTTCCCTCCCGAGGCGCAGGTACGGGAGACCCTGGACGTCCTGGCGGCCGCCGGCCGGCCGGTGTCGCTGCCCGCCCTGGAGCCCCAGGTCGAACTGCGCCGGTCCCGGCTGGAGATCATGCTCAAGGTGCTCGATGTGGACGGCGCCGTGCAGCGCGTCAAGGGCGGCTGGATCGCGACGGGCCGGCCCTGGACGTACGACGCCGAGCGCTATGCCTGGGTGACCCGTCAGCGCGAGGCCGAGCAGCAGGCGATGCGGGAGTACGCCACGACGACCGGCTGCCGGATGGAGTTCCTGCGCCGCCAGCTCGACGACGAGGCGGCGGTGGCGTGCGGTCGCTGCGACAACTGCGCCGGTGCGCGGTTCGGCACCGAGGTCTCCGCCGCGTCGCTGGACGCGGCGCGCGGTGAGCTGGGGCGCCCGGGGGTGGAGGTGGAGCCGAGGCGGATGTGGCCCACGGGGCTGCCGACCGTCGGCATCGACGTCAAGGGGCGCATTCCGGCGGGCGAACTGGCGGCGACCGGCCGGGCCCTGGGGCGGCTCTCGGACATCGGGTGGGGCAATCGGCTGCGGCCGATGCTCGCACCGCAGGCACCTGATGGGCCGATTCCGGACGATGTGGCGTCCGCGGTGGTCACGGTGCTCGCCGACTGGGCCAAGGGGCCCGGTGGTTGGGCCTCGGGCGCGGCGGACGCACCGCACCGCCCGGTGGGCGTGGTCTGTCTCTCCTCGCGCAGCCGCCCGCAGCTGATCCGGTCGCTCGCCGAGCGGATCGCCGCGGTCGGCCGGATGCCGTTCCTGGGCACGGTGACCTCGGCGGACGACGGTGTCGAGGGCCGGATTCCGCGCAGCAACAGCGCCCAGCGCCTGCGGGCCCTGCACAGTTCGCTCGGCGTACCGCCGGAGCTGGCCGAGGCGTTGGCGTCCGCCGGCGGCCCGGTGCTCCTGGTGGACGATTACGCCGACACCGGCTGGACCCTGGCGGTGGCCGCCCGGCTGCTGCGCAAGGCCGGCGCGGAGGGGGTGTTTCCGCTGGTCCTCGCCGTACAGGGGTAGCGGCGGCGGTACGGCGCGCGGCCGGTGCGACGGGAGGCGACATTTGCGGCGCAAGGGGCGTTAACGGGCCTGTGCGGAAATTGCTCGTTGCCCGCATCGCTGTGCGACCGCGAGAATTGGAGTTGCTTCCCCAACCGGCCGTCCGTGGTCAGGCAGGGCCATGTCCTGGTGCACCGGCGCACCCGAGCATGCCCGTTGCGCTGACGCGTCGACGAAGGGAGGAACGTGACCTTCGGCTTCGCCCCGCCCCCGCATACGTCCCCGCCCACGTCCACCGACCCCGCCGCCCGACTGGGCCGGATGCTGGAGCCCGCCGAATGGGCCTCCGCCGGTATCCCGTTGCTGCGCAATCCCCGCGAGGTCGTCACCGGCCTGCACGACCGTCATCACCCGGGGCCGTCGACGGCCGTCGTGGCGGTGCTCGATCTTCAGGAACGGGTGACGGCCAGCGCCTCGTTCACCGAGCCGGCGGCCGCTCCCGACGGCTGGGAGTTCCGCAATGCACTGCTGACCCACCTGCGCCGGGTGATCCCGCACGACCTGCGGCTGCGCGCCCCGGTCCGGACGGCGGTGCTGCTCTACTGCCGTGAGGGCGACGCCCGTTGGACGGAGGCCGACGGCGCGTGGATGTGGGGGCTGCGCGACGCCTGCACCCTGCACGGGCTGCGCTGCGGCGCGTACATCACGCTGACCCCCGACCGGTGGCAGGTGCTCGGCGAGGGCCGCGGAGGCCGCCGCCCCGGTTCACCGGTCACCGGCCCACAGGGCACGGAAGGACGCCGTGCGGGGGCCGCTCGCACGACGGCACACCGTGCGCGCGCAGCACACCCGGACTCCCCCGGTACGACGCCACCGCGCCCCGAGTCCCCGCGTGCGGCCACGGCTCTCCCTCAGGGGAGAGCGACGCCGAGGAGCACCGGGGGCGGCGCCCCGGAAGCCCACCGGCACACGGCAGCACGCTGACCGGCCCGAGCGGCGGCTCGCTCTCGGGAGCGCGAGCGAGCCCGACGGCCTCGGGGGCCGACGGGCTGCTGCGGGCGGGTGCGGTCAGGCGTTCGCGCCGAGGACGCTGTTGATCCGCTGCGGGTCACCGCAGACGATCAGCAGCGCTCCGGCACGGGCCATCGCGGCGGGCAGGGCCACCGCGGCGGTCTCGTCCGTGCCGCCGTTGACGGCGACGACCACGACGGGCCGGCCGGTGGCGCGCTCGGCAGCGGCGTCCGCGTAGAACACATCGTCCGCGGCGTCGTGTTGGGCCCAGTAGGACGCCTCGCCGAAGGACAGTTCGTGCGCGGCCCACGGGTGGGCGTCGCCGGTGGTCAGCACCAGGATCTCGCCCGGGGCGCGCCCGGTGTCCAGCAGCAGGTCCACGGCCTCGTCGGCGGCGTCAATGGCGCCGTCGGCGGGGGCCGGGATCAGCTGGAGCTGCGCTCCTGCGGTGCCGGTCTTGCCCGCGGGGGGCTGCGACGAACCGGTGCGCTGCGCCGGCGGAGCGGCGACCGGCCCACGCGGCGGGGCGGCAGGTCCGGGCTTGCCCGGACGGGCACTGGCCGCGGGGGCGCCACGCGGGGGTGCGGGGCGAGGACCGGGGCCAGGAACAGGACGGGGGGTCGGCGCGGTGCGGCCGGCGGCCGGAGTTGCGCGGGGACCCGGGACACTCTCGTGAATCTGAGGCTCCTCGGGGATGAGAGGCATAAGACGATGTCTATCAAACATAGGTGCGGGACATGTCATCGGGTACCGAATTCATGCCCGCACCGCTCAGAAGTCGAAGCCGAGTTGGCCACCGGCTTCCAGAGCGGCTGCTTCGGGGGTGATGCGCACCTTCTTCAGATGCCGCCACCGGGGCAGGGCGTCCATATAGGACCACGACACTCGGTGGTGCGGCGTGGGACCGTACTCCTCCAGGGCGATGCGATGGGTCGGTGAGGGGTAGCCGGCGTTGGCCGCGAAGTCGAAGTCGGCGTATTCCAGGCCCAGTTCGGCCATCATCGCGTCGCGTCGCACCTTGGCGATCACGGACGCGGCGGAGACCGCGATGCAGGACTGGTCGCCCTTGATGACTGTGCGGACCCGCCAGGGCGTGCCCAGGTAATCGTGCTTGCCGTCGAGGATGACCGCGTCCGGCCGGACCGGCAGCGCCTCCAGGGCGCGTACGGCCGCGAGGCGCAGCGCCGCGGTCATACCGAGCGCGTCGATCTCCTCCGGCGAGGCATGCCCCAGCCCGTACGACGTGACCCAGGCACCGAGCACGTCGCACAGTTCGGTGCGGCGCTTGGGAGTCAGCAGCTTGGAATCGGTGAGTCCGTCGGGCGGTCGGCGCAGTCCGGTGATGGCCGCGCAGACGCTGACCGGGCCGGCCCAGGCACCGCGTCCGACCTCGTCGATCCCTGCAACGATCTTGGCACCGGTCGTGGCGCGCAATGATCGCTCGACGGAATGAGTGGGGGGCACGTACGGCATGGCGCCAGCAAGGTTACGCCTATTCGGCCCCGCCGTCCGCATCGGATGCGCACCTGGGGACAAATGCGGGGAGCACCGGTGGGAGCGGGGCCGCCCGGCACCGCTACCGACCGGTACGCGAGGCGCGGCGCAGACGGCGTGCGGCGCCCGTCCGCGGCCCCCGCGACCGGCCCCGTGCTCACCCGTGCGGGGTCGAAGTGGCCGTCGGGCACGGCTCGTTGCAGGCATGGGTGACCGCGGGACGGTGGCGGACGATCAGCCGGTGGCGGGGTGAGGAGAGACCGGGTGGGCGGGTCCGGTCAGTCGGTGAGAACGGGGGCCCAGGACGGGAGGGACTCGGTGCCCTCCAGCCATTCCTGGGGCGGGGCGCCGTCGTGGCCGGCCGCGACGACGCCGCCGACGATCGCGCACGTGGTGTCGACATCTCCGCCGGCCTGCGCCGTGGTCCAGAACGCGCGCTCGTAGTTGCCGAGGTTCCGAGCAGCGGCCCAGAGGGCGAACGGCACGGTGTCGTGGGCGCTGGTGCGGCGACCGCAGCCCAGCACGGCGGCGACGGTGCCGGAGTCGGCGTAGTCGAGCATGTCGCGGGCGCGGCGCAGCCCGGCCTGTACGGCGCTGCGCGGAATCAGTGTCAGTACGCCGTCGAGCAGCTGCTCGGGACCGGTTTCGCGGGTCGGGTCGGCCACCAGGGCGGCCGCGGCGGCCACCGCCATGGCGCCGACGACGGCTTCGCGGTGCTGGTGGGTGGTGTAGGCGGAGATCTCCGCCTGGTGGGTGGCCTGCTCGGGGTCGTCGGCATACCAGGCACCGAGGGGAGCGATGCGCATGGCGGCACCGTTGCCCCAGGAGCCCTGGCCGTTGAAGAGCGCGGAGGCCAGCTCACGCCAGTCGCCGCCCTCACGGATCAGCCGGAGGAGGCGGTTGACGGCGGGACCGTAGCCGCGGTCGAAGTCGTGGTGCTCGGCGAAGGACCGGGCGAGGTCGTCCTGGTCGATCCGGCCGTGGGTGGTGAGCACGGCGAGGACGGAGCAGGCCATCTCGGTGTCGTCGGTCCACTGCCAGGGGCCGGGCGGCAGCCCGCGGCGCTTGAGAGCGGGGTAATTGGCGGGGACGAAGAACTGGGATCCGAGGGCGTCACCCACGGACAGTCCGCGCAGGCTCGCCAGAGCCCGCGCACAGCGGTCTGCGTCACGGTGATCGGGGGTCATCGGTGTGCACTCTAACCGGTGATGCCATAAGGCTCGGGTTCACACCAGCGCTCGAAGGGCCGGTCGAGGGTGTAGCGGCCGTCCGGGCCGAGCAGCAGGGCGCGCCACTCCGCGTTGCCGGGGTTGGAAAGCGACTCGAATTCGGCCACCGACCAGTGGAACCAGCGCATACAGAACAGCCGCATGGTGAGGCCGTGCGTGACGAGCAGGACGTTCTGCGGGTGGTGCGGGTCCTCGAAGCTGCGCCACAGGCTTTCCAGGAAGGCGCCCACCCGGTCGTAGACGTCGGCGCCGGACTCGCCCTGGGCGAAGCGGTAGAAGAAGTGGCCGTAGGCGTCGCGGTACGCCTTCTGCCGCCGTACGTCGTCACGGTCCTGCCAGTTGCCCCAGTCCTGCTCGCGCAGCCGGGGCTCCTCACGCACCCGGACCTTGCCGGGGTCGAGGCCCAGCTCCTGGAAGGTCTGGTGGGTCCGGCGGTAGGGGGAGACGTAGGCGGAGATCCGCTCGTCGCCGAAGATCGCCCGCATTGTGGCCCCGGCCTCCTCCGCCTGAAGGCGCCCCGCCTTCGTGAGAGCGAGCGCGTGATCGGGTTCCCGCTCGTACACGGTGTCGTCGATGTTCCCCTCCGACTCGCCATGGCGGATGAGAACGATGCGTCGGGGCCGAGCCATGCCGCCAGCGTAGGCCCGTCCGGCAGATCAGGGGTGGCCGGGCCCATCAGGCGGACCGCGGACGCGGTCGTGTACATGGCGCACGCCTCCGCGAGCCCGGCCGTTTCCGTCCCGTCGGTCCGTCCCGCCGGTCCGTCCCTCGGGTTTCCGTCGGCCGTGCGGGCTCTAATGGCCCTCCCGGCCCTCCAGGCCCTGCCGGCTGCCCAGTTTGAGGGCTGGCCAGTCCTGCTTGGGGGCCGGTCAGCCCCGTTCACCGTGTTCCGGGCCTCACCGGGCGACGAGGGCCGGGCGCCCGTCGCGTATCTCGTACGGGCGGCCACCGAAGCGGCGGCGCAGCAGCCGGTCGTGGGTGACCACAACCAGTGCACCGGACCAGGCCGCCAGAGCGGCTTCGAGCTCTTCGACGAGGCCGAGCGCCAAATGGTTGGTCGGTTCGTCGAGCAGCAGGAGATCGGCGGGGCGGGCCAGCAGCCGGGCCAGGGCGAGCCGGCGTCGCTGGCCGGCCGAGAGCGCCCCGACGGGTACTTCGAGGTCCCGTTCACGGAAGAGCCCGAAGGAGAGCAGCCGGGCGGTGAGCTCCTCGGTGTCGCCGGCCAGTCCCTGGCGGAAGGCGGCCAGGAGGGGTTGGGCGGGACGGGAGACCGGTATTTCCTGCGCGAGGAAGCCGATCCGGCCCCGGCGCACGACCGTGCCGCTGTCCGGTGCGGTGAGCCCGGCCAGGACCCGCAGGAGTGTGGTCTTGCCCGCGCCGTTGGCCCCGTGGACCAGCAGGCGTTCACCGGCGGTGACGGTGAGGGAGTCCACCGAGAGCCGGTCCCCGAGCCGCACCCCGTCGAGCCGGACCAGGGTGCCGTCGGTCTCGCCCCGGTCCGGCGCGGCCGTGAAGCGCAACGGCTCCGGCGGTCTGGGAACCGGGCTCTCCCTGAGGCGGCGGAGCCGTTCCTGGGCGTTGCGCACCCTGCTGGACACGGACGCCTGGACCCGGCCCTTGTCCCGGTCGTACGCCATTTTGTTGTTGTCCTTCATGACCCGGCCCTGGGCCACCCCGCGCGCGGCGCCGTCCGCGAAGTCGGTGAGCTGCGCGATCTGCTCGCACCACTGGGCGTACTCCTGCTCCCAGCGTCGGCGGGCGGCGGCCTTGGCGGCGACGAAGGTGCCGTACCCCTCGCCATAGCGGACGATGCTGCGGCGGTCGGCATCGACCTCGACGATCGAGGTCGCGATCCGCTGAAGGAAGAGGCGGTCGTGCGAGACGGCGAGGACCGTGCCGCGATGGGCGAGCAGGGCCTCTTCGAGCCAGTCCAGGGCGGCCGCGTCGAGGTGGTTGGTGGGCTCGTCGAGGAGCATGACCTCGGGCGCCGCGGAGATGAGGCAGGCGAGCCCCAGCCGGGCCTGCTCGCCGCCGGAGAGGCTGCCGAGCAGCCGTTCGCGGCCGAGCCCTTCGAGCCCGAGCGCATGCAGCGCCTTCTCCACGCGGGCGTCGGCCTCGTACCCGCCGCGCAGCTCGAAGAGCGTGAGCAGATCGCCGTACTCCGCCAGGCGGCCGGGGGTCGCCTCGCCCAGCTCGCGCTCCAGCGCCCGCAGCCGGCGCTCCATCCCCCTGAGGTCGGCGAGGGCGGTGTCGATCGCGTCCTGGACGGTGTGGTGCGGCGGGAGGTCCGGGGTCTGCCCGAGGTAGCCGACCCCGCCGTCGGCGCGGAGCACGACGCGGCCTTCGTCGGGCCGCTCGGCGCCCGCGATGAGGCGCAGCAACGTCGACTTACCGGCGCCGTTCTCCCCCACGATGCCGGCACGCTCACCGGGCCGTATCGACAGTGAGACATCGTCGAACAGCAGGCGGTCGCCGCACGACTTGGTGAGGTCGTGCAGTGAGATCTGAGTGGACAAGCTGACCTCCCCCGAGCAAATGCAACCGTTGTTGCATTACGATGATGATGACACAGGCCACCCAATTAACGCAACTGGAGTTGCAATTGACCGGCGAGAAGGCGAACGAGAACGCGCACGGGGCTGCCGCTTCCACCCCCGGCACCCGGCGGCCCGGCGGCCGCACCGCCCGGACGCGCGCCGCCGTCCGCGACGCCGTGCTGGCCGGCCTCACCGAGCACGGCTACCCGGGCCTGACCGTCGAATATGTCGCCGAGCACTCGGGCGTGCACAAGACGACGCTCTACCGCCGCTGGAAGGACGTCGAGGGCCTGGTGGTGGACGCGCTGGACCTGGCGGGCGAGGACAGCTGGCTTCCGCCCGACACCGGCTCGCTGGAGGGCGATCTGCGCGCCCTCGCCCAGGAGGTCGTCGCCTCCTTCACCGACCCGGCGGTGGCGGCCTCGGGGTCCGCGATGATCGCCGCCGGGTTCCAGTCGGAGCGCGCGGCCGCGGCGCTGCGCGCGTACTACGTGGAGCGGTTCGCGCGCTGTGAGCCGTTCGTCGAGCGTGCGCTCCAACGGGGCGAGCTGCCCGCGCCCGCGACCGGCGGCGTCGACGCCGGCGCACTCGTCCGCGCCGTCTCCGCGCCGCTCTTCTTCCGCCTGTTCATCACCCGCGAGCCGATCGACGACGCGCTGGCCGGCCAGGCCGTGGCGGCAGCGCTGGCCGCCGCGCGCGCAGGGGTGTTCACGACCGTCGGCACGGCCGGCACGCAGCGGGGCGAGGTCACCTGACAGTGCCGGGCCGGTGGCCCCGGCCCGTCACACCGTCCAGGACGGTTCGAGCTGCACCACGTCCCCGGCGATCGCCTGGACGTCCGCGGCTATCTGGGCCCGCAGGGCGAGCCGCTCCACGCGTTCGGGCCGGTACTTCCCCCGCTCCGCGGCCGACTGCCACATCGAGAGGACCAGGAACTCCTCCCCCGGAGCGCGCCCCAGCATCCCGCGCAGCATTCCCGGTGAGCCCGCCATCGCGGGGTTCCAGACCTTCTCCTGCATCAGCATGAAGTGATCCACCCGGTCCTGGCGCACCTGGCAGTGCGCCAGCCGCAGCACGTCCACGTCGCCGAACACCGGACGGAAGCCGACCTTCACGTCAAACTCGTGCTCGAACAACCGCACTTGGGCGTCCTTGTAGGTGCCGACCTGGGAAGTCGCCAGCCGGTCGTGGGAGCGTGCCATGAAGGAGTCGTAGAAGGCCCGGCTCTCCCAGAAGGCGACCAGATGCGCAACGCCCGGCCGCCCCCGGCTCCACCCCCCGCCCTGCCCTCGGAACCCCGGCTCACCCAGCAGCCCCGCCCATTTCCGCTGCCCCCGCTCGAACCCTCGACGGTCCACGACGGTGAGGCGAATCCACTTGACCAGCACCGCGCCATCGTACGGCCCGGAAGCGAAGCTGGATCACTGCGCGTCACATTCCGACCACCCCGAACTTCCTTACGGGCGCGGGTCGACCGGCGTCAGGACGCCCAGTCGCCGCTCCACCTCCCCAGCCGCCTCCAGGCACAGGTCCTCCCGATAGGGGCGCCCGATCAGCTGCACGCCGTACGGGAGCCCGTCCACCACCCCGGTGGGCACCGCCACCGCGGGGACGCCGACGAAGCTCGTCGCGGTGCACAGTCGCAGGGCGTTCTGCACCCGCTGGTGGCTCTCCGTGTCGCGCATCTCGTCCCCCGGTGCGAACGGCGGGTCGGTGAACACCGGCCCCAGGACCAGCGGATACTCCTCCAGGAACACCGCCCAGTCCCGCTGGATGCCCATCCGCACCCCGATCAGCCGCAGGTACTCGGTCAGTTCGACGGGACGGGTCCGCTGCATCCCCATCTCGATGTAGCGGTGGCCGCCCTCGCCGAGCAGCGGCTTGACCGAGGGCCAGGTCGTGGCGAACTCCGTACAGGTCATCCGGCCGTACGCGTCGAGGGCGTCGTCCAGCCGCGGAACGTCCGCCACCTCGTCCACCCGGTACCCGGCGTCCCGAAGCGCGTCCGCGGCGCTTTCCAGGGCCTTGCGGACGGCGGGGTGGACGCCGTGCCCGCCGGGGTCGGTCACCATGGCCACCTTTAGGGGACGCGGAAGCGGCTCGCCGTACAGGGGCACCGGTACCGCCCTCGGGTCGCGGGGGTCGGTCCCGGCCAGCAGTTCGTACGCCAGCCGGAGATCGTCGACCGTGCGGGCCAACGGGCCGTCGACAACGAGGACTTGCGCCGCGAGGGCGGGGTCGTCCGGTCCGATGCGGTGGTCGGCGGGGAACCGCCCGTAGGTGGGCTTCAGCCCCGCGACGCCACAGAAGGACGCCGGGAGACGCACGGACCCTCCGGAGTCGTTGCCGAGGCCCAGCGCGGCCATCCCGCTGGCCACGGCGGCACCGTCACCACCACTGGAGCCGCCCGGCGTGACGTCGGCGCACCACGGGTTCACGGTGTCCCCGAACAGCTCGCTGCGGCTGTGGACGCCCGCCAGAACGAGGGTCGGCATGTTGCTGTGTCCGATCGGGATGCCTCCGGCCGCCCGCAGCCGCGCCACCGGGGGCGCATCGCAGCGTGCGACGAAGTCACGGAAGCGCTCCGCGCCGTACGTCGTCGGCACGCCCTCGATGGCGGTGGTCTCCTTGACCGTGAAAGGCACTCCGGCCAGTGGCCCCAGCTCGGCACCGGCCGCCCGTCTGCGGTCGACCTCCGCCGCATCGGCCCGCGCGCGCTCGGCGAGCAGTTGGGTCACGGCGTTGACGGCGGGATTGACCTCGGCGATCCGGTCCAGATGGGCGTCGACCAGGTCCAGCGCCGACACCTCACCGGCGCGTACCGCCATGGCCTGGGCGCGAGCCGCCCTCTTCCACAGTGCGTTGTGCATGACCTCCCCTTCCCTGGGCGCACCGTTCCGATGCGCCCGTATCGGTTCGGCATCGTAACCTGGTACCGATACGTACGCATCGAATAAACCGGAGCGCACCGCATGCCCAAGCAGGTGGACCACGAGAGCCGACGACGGCAGATCGCCGAGGCGGTGTGCCAACTCGCCGACGAGAGCGGCCTGGAGGGCGTCACCCTCCGCGACGTCGCGGCCAGGGCAGAGGTGTCCATGGGGGCCGTGCAGCGCTGCTTCGGCACCAAGGAGGAAATGCTGGTCTTCGCACTCGGCCACGTCGGCGAACAGGTCGCCGGACGGCTGTCGGCCCGCCTCACCGCCTCGCCCGCGCAGTCCGCGCGCACGGCACTGGGGCACGCGGCGAGCGAGGTCTCGCTGGTCCAGGAGGAGCGGCGCGCCGAGGCGCGGGTCTGGCTGGCCTTCGCCGCACAGGCCGCCGTGAGCCCGTCACTGGCCGAAATCCTGCGCAGCAACTATGCAGATCTGCACAAGGTGTTCGCCCAGCTGATCACCGAAGGCTGTGACACCCCCGACCCGGAACGAGCGGCCCGCACCCTCCTCGCCCTCGCCGACGGCCTCACCACCCACGTCCTGATCGGCCACCTCTCCCCCACCGCGGCGCTGGGCGTCCTCGACGGGCACCTCAACCAGCTCTGGAACGAGCGGGCCTCCTGAGCCGTCCGCCACGCTCTCCACCTGGACCGTAGGGCGCTTTCCGGCCATCCGTAGCGGCCCTCAACGTGGGGCTGACCAGGGGCAGTTCCTTCCACCCCAGGGGGCAGCGGGCGTGACACGATGGCAGCCAACGGGAAGTCTGGGGAGCTGCCCGCCGACCGCACGGGTCGGGCCGCCCTCCCCGGGAGATGACGAAGGGAAGCCCGGTGAGCACGCTCAACAAAGGCATCGAGAAGGTCGAGGTAACGCTCGAGTGGGACCCCAGCCCGCTGGGCGCCCCGGACCATGACCTGGACATCATCGCGGCGACCTACACGGCCGACGCGCCGCACGGCGACCCGGCCTATCTGGTGCACTTCGACAGCCGTTCGCCCGACGGGACCATCACCCTCAACCGGGACAGCCGGACCGGCCAGGGGTTCGGCTCCGACGAGGTCATGACGCTGGAACTGGACCGGCTCTCCGACGCCTACACCCGGGTCGTCGTCGGAGTGGCCATCCAGCAGGGTGAGGGCCGCAAGGTCTTCGGCGACATCGAGAGCACCGCCGTACGGATCCGCGAGGGGTACGTCGAGCTGGCCATGAACGACTTCGCCGAGGTGGCGGACTCCACGGCCGCCGCGGTGGCCGAATTCACCCGGGACGACACCGGCAACTGGCGCTTCCACGCGACGGTCCGGGGTTTCGACGCCGACCCGGACGCGTTCGCACGGTCGATGGGGCGCTGACGCCCCAGGCAGTCACCGCACGTCCGGGAGCCAACAGCAGCAAAGCGGACGGCAGGACAGCGGGAGGGAGGCAGAGGCAGGGACCGCCTCCCTTCCACTACCCGTCGGCCTTCTTACGGCGGCGATGGGCCGCCACCCGCTCCCGTGAGGCGCAGGCAGTGGAGCAGTAACGGCGCGCGCTCCCCGGGCCGGTGCCCAGATAGAGCCTCCCGCACCGCGAGGACGCGCACTCCCCCCAGGGAGCCCGCCCGTATTCGGTGAGGATCTGCGCCAGCGCCAGGGCACTTGAGGCGAGGAACCATTCCGCCCAGCTCGCGTCGCCCCCCCGGTCGATGTGCAAGTGCCAGGTGTGCCCGCCGTGCCGCGAGAGGTGCGGGCGGGCCCCGCACTCCGCCAGCAGGCCGTTGATGGCGTGGGCGGCGCGGTCGGTGTCGGACTCGGCGAGCAGAGCGGCCAGGCGGGCGGCCGCCGTTCTCAGCTCCTCGGCGTCGCCCTTGGAAAACGCCCGCCCGGTGAGGTCCTCCCGGCTCTCCCCATGGCGCGCCAGCAGCTCGGCCAGCGCGGCCCGGGACAACGCCGGATCCGCACGGACCGCGTTGGCGAGGTCGATCAATCGCTCGCCGGGCCGGAAGCCCCGCCTCGGCAACTCCTCACCCTTCACTCCACACCCCGCTCCCGCGCCCACTGGCGCATATCCCTGGCCCGTCGCCCGTCTCCAGCGTAACGTCTTACCAAAGAAAGACGTTACGACCCGCACCGCAGCCGCAGCCGCAGCCGCAGCCGCAGCCGCAGCGCGAAACCCGTTACGGCACAGCCCAGTTGCCGGCACACCTGGAGACGCGTATGCCCCGGCCCCGTGCCACCGCCCCTGTACCGCGATCAGGATTACCGCTCTATCTGGCCACCGCCTTCTGCGCCCGCCTGGCGGAGGAAGGCATGGCCGTGGCCGTCGCGCTCCTGGCACTGCAGCGGGCCGGGGACGCGGCCCAGGGTGCGTTCGTGCTCACCGCCTGGATGGCCCCCCATGTCGTCGCCGCTCCTCTGGTGGGCGCACTCGCCACCCGTATGCGGCGTCCCCGACTGTGCTACCTCGGGGCCCTGAGTGGCTTCACGGCCGCCGTCGTGACGCTGTCGCTGCTGATCGGGAGGGCGCCCGCCCCGGTGACGCTCGCCGTCGCCGTGGCCGGTGGCGCCTGCGGACCGGTCGTCTCCGGAGGGCTGTCCAGCCTGATCGCCGTACTCGTGCCGGCCGGCCCGCGGCGGGACCGGGCGTATGCGCTGGACGCGGCGGTGTACAACGCCGCGTCGGTGGCCGGCCCTGCGGTGGTCGGCGTGACGGCCGCCGTGGCGTCACCCGGCGCGGCCATGCTGCTCCTCGGCACGGTGGCGGCCGGCGCGGTGGCAGCTGCCACCGGACTTCCGTACGGGCCTCCGCGGCAGCACACGGACGCGCGGCCGGCCACCACCCTGCGCGCCGACCTGGCCGCCGGACTGGCCGCCGTCTGGCGCGTCCGGGAACTACGGGCGATCACCGCGGGCACCTGCCTGGCGTTCCTCGGCATCGGCGGCCTGACCACCACGGCGGTGCTGCTCGCCGCCCACCACGGGCACCCCGGAGCGGGCGGCGCCCTGATGACCGCGTTCGCCGCCGGAGCGCTCGGCGGTTCACTGGCGCTCGCCCGTTGGCAGCCGCCTCTCAGCGATCCACGGCTCGCCACGCTCTCGCTGTGCGGCACCGGCGTCGCGCTGGCCGCGGCCGCACCAGTGCCGTCCCCGGCGGTCTGCGGGGCACTGTTCGTGCTGGCAGGCGCGTGCGACGGACCACTGCTGACCGCGACCTTCCGCATCCGGGCGGTGTACGCCCCGTCGCGCGCCGGGGCACAGATCTTCACCCTGGGCGCGGGCCTGAAGATCACCGCGGCGGCCTGCGGGGCGGCCGCCGTCGGAGCGGGCGCCGCGCTGCCGCCGCCCCTGTTGCTGCTCGCCATCGCCGCCGTCCAACTGGGCGGCGCGCTTCTGCACACGCTCGTCCGGCGCAGCAAGGGCCCCGGGGACGCGCACGCGGACACGGCGGGTGCGGACCCGACGAGGGGGGCCGTCAGCGGCCCGGCACCGGCCGAACGCCCGTGACGTCCCCTGCCGCCGAGCCCCGCGAGCCGAGCACCCGCGAGCCACGCCCCTCCCCCCGGCCGAGGGTCCGCAGATACCTCGTCAGCCGGCCTTCCAGCCCGGGATCGTCGGCAGCACCTTCTCGGCGACGCGGAGCAACGCCTCGTCATCGGGCATTCCCTCGTCCTGGCGCCAGAGGGCGATCTCGAAGGAACCGCCGCCGTCCTTCGCGTCCTTGGCGACCACCAGGCTGCGCGCGATGCCACCGGGCCGGGAGTCGGACTGGCCGATCTTGTGACCGTCGAAGCTGAACGACAGGGCGATGGTGCGGTCCGAGTAGAGGACCGCCGGACGCCCCAGAATCTTCTTCGCCTCCGCGGTCTCGCCCAGCCAGCGGACCGACTGGGCAACCCGGAGACGGTCGTACGAGGCCGAGAGCTTCACGGCGTAGGTCTTCAGCTGGACGGTCGCTTCCGGAGTGACGATCTTGGTGCCGCCGGCACCCTTCATCCAGCTCTCGCTCCCGCCCGCGGTCTCCGCACGCTCTTCCGGCGTGCCCAGAAGCGTCGGCAGGTCCCGGCGGTTCAGCGCCGTGCAGAGCTGCGCTCCCGATACGTGCTTCGACGGCCGGGCGTCATGAGCGCGGTCACAGGCGGCCGGCTTGGTCTCGTCCGTGGAGACGTCCCCCAGATCCCGCAGACCCCACATGCCCCCCACGAGGCCGGACACCATCACCACCGCCGCGAGTGCCTGGGCACCGGCGCCCATGCCCTTCTTGGATCTCGCGGAATTGTCGTCCATGTCCCCCACCCCCCGGTTCGCGCCCGATGCGCGCTGGGGGAGCGTAACCGGTGATCGTTTCGCGGGGAAGCGGTAATTGTTCCGTGCTTCCGGGCACGCGCTCGTCGCCCCGGCCGCCCCGGAGGCCCGGGGCGACGGTGGCACCGCCGCCCACGCGTCACCGGCGCCGACACCGACGGCGGGAACACGCCGAGGGCGGTGGAGCCGAGTACCGACTCCACCGCCCTGACCTGCTAATTCACGCCCAGCGGGCGTCCCGCATCAGCTGCAGCCGCTGGTCGACCCGCAGCCCTCGCACAGGTAGCAGCTGCCGGCGCGCTGCATCTTCGTCCCGCAGGAGAAGCACAGCGGGGCGTCGGCGTTGATGCCCAGCTGCATCTCGACCAGTTCGGCGTTGGTGTGCGCCTGCTTGGGAGCCGGGGCGGCGGCCTCCTCGACGATCTTCACCGCCGGGGTGGACTCCTTCACCGACTCCGTCTGGCGCGGCGCCGACTGCGCCAGGCCCTCGACGTCGACCTCGTCCTCGGAGGGCTCGTACGAGCCGGTCTCCAGGTGGCGCTGGCGCTCCTCGACGGAGTGAATGCCGAGCGCCGAGCGGGTCTCGAACGGCAGGAAGTCCAGCGCCAGGCGGCGGAAGATGTAGTCGACGATCGACTGCGCCATCCGCACGTCCGGGTCGTCCGTCATGCCGGCCGGCTCGAAGCGCATGTTGGTGAACTTCGAGACGTAGGTCTCCAGCGGGACGCCGTACTGGAGGCCCACGGACACCGCGATGGAGAAGGCGTCCATCATGCCCGCGAGGGTCGAACCCTGCTTGGACATCTTCAGGAAGACCTCACCGAGACCGTCGTCCGGGTAGGAGTTGGCGGTCATGTAGCCCTCGGCGCCGCCGACCGTGAAGGAGGTGGTGATGCCGGGGCGGCCCTTGGGGAGGCGGTTGCGCACCGGGCGGTACTCGACGACCTTCTTCTCGGCGACCGGCTCGACCGCGGCCTTCTTCTCCTCCTTCTTCTTGGCGGAGAGCGGCTGGCCGACCTTGCAGTTGTCGCGGTAGATCGCCAGCGCCTTCAGGCCGAGCTTCCAGCCCTGGAAGTAGACGTCCTCGATCTCCTCGACGGTGGCCGTCTCCGGGACGTTGACCGTCTTGGAGATCGCGCCGGAGAGGAACGGCTGGGCGGCCGCCATCATGCGGACGTGGCCCATCGGGGAGATGGAGCGCTCGCCCATGGCGCAGTCGAAGACCTCGTAGTGCGCGGGCTTCAGGCCGGGGGCGTTGACGACATTGCCGTGGTCGGCGATGTGGGCGACGATCGCCTCGACCTGCTCGGGCTGGTAGCCGAGCCTCTTGAGCGCCTTGGGGACCGTGTTGTTCACGATCTGCATGGAGCCGCCGCCGACCAGCTTCTTGAACTTGACCAGGGCCAGGTCCGGCTCGACGCCCGTGGTGTCGCAGTCCATCATCAGGCCGATGGTGCCGGTCGGCGCGAGCACCGACGCCTGGGCGTTGCGGAAGCCGTTCTTCTCACCGAGGCGCAGCACGTCCTGCCAGGCTTCGGTGGCCGCGGCCCAGACCGGGGTGTCCAGGTCGTCCATGCGCACCGCGACACCGTTGGCGTCGGAGTGCTGCTTCATGACGCGCTTGTGGGCGTCGGCGTTGCGGGCGTAGCCGTCGTACGGGCCGACGACCGCGGCCAGTTCGGCGGAGCGCTTGTAGGAGGTGCCGGTCATCAGGGAGGTGATGGCACCGGCCAGCGCGCGGCCGCCGTCGGAGTCGTAGGCGTGACCGGTGGCCATCAGCAGGGCGCCGAGGTTGGCGTAGCCGATGCCCAGCTGGCGGTAGGCGCGAGTGGTCTCGCCGATCTTCTCGGTGGGGAAATCGGCGAAGCAGATGGAGATGTCCATCGCGGTGATGACCAGCTCGACGACCTTGGCGAAGCGCTCCGCGTCGAAGGACTGGTTGCCCAGGTCGTCGTCGCGCAGGAACTTCAGAAGGTTGAGCGAGGCGAGGTTGCACGAGGAGTTGTCCAGGTGCATGTACTCGCTGCACGGGTTGGACGCGGTGATCCGGCCCGTCTCCGGCGAGGTGTGCCAGTGGTTGATGGTGTCGTCGTACTGGATGCCGGGGTCGGCGCACGCCCAGGCGGCCTCCGCCATCTTGCGGAACAGCCCCTTGGCGTCGACCTCCTCGATGACCTCACCGTTCAGGCGGCCGCGCAGCCCGAACTTCGAGCCGGACTCGACGGCCTTCATGAACTCGTCGTTGACCCGGACCGAGTTGTTGGCGTTCTGGTACTGGACCGACGTGATGTCGTCGCCGCCCAGGTCCATGTCGTAGCCCGCGTCGCGCAGCGCGCGGATCTTCTCCTCCTCCTTCACCTTGGTCTCGATGAAGGCTTCGACGTCCGGGTGGTCGACGTCCAGGACGACCATCTTGGCCGCGCGGCGGGTGGCGCCGCCCGACTTGATCGTTCCGGCGGACGCGTCGGCGCCGCGCATGAAGGAGACCGGACCGGAGGCGTTGCCGCCGGAGGAGAGCAGCTCCTTGGAGGAGCGGATGCGGGAAAGGTTCAGGCCGGCGCCGGAGCCGCCCTTGAAGATCATCCCCTCTTCCTTGTACCAGTCCAGGATCGACTCCATCGAGTCGTCCACGGACAGGATGAAGCAGGCGCTGACCTGCTGCGGCTGCTTCGTGCCGACGTTGAACCACACCGGCGAGTTGAAGCTGAAGACCTGGTGCAGGAGGGCGTACGCCAGCTCGTGCTCGAAGATCTCGGCGTCCGCCGGGGAGGCGAAGTAACCGTTCTCCTCGCCGCTCTTGCGGTACGTCTTGACCACGCGGTCGATCAGCTGCCGCAGGCTCGCCTCGCGAGTCGGGGAGCCCACCGCGCCACGGAAGTACTTGCTCGTGACGATGTTGACCGCGTTCACCGACCAGAAGTCGGGGAACTCGACGCCACGCTGCTCGAAGTTGACCGAGCCGTCGCGCCAGTTGGTCATGACGACGTCACGACGCGCCCACTCCACCTCGTCGTACGGGTGCACGCCCGGCGTGGTGTGAATGCGCTCGATACGCAGACCCTTGCTCACCTTGCTGCCCTTGGCGCGGGAGCCTCGTGCCGGGCCGCTCGTCGTCTCTGTCATGCCGCCTCCCTGTATACGGGCAAACGCCCATATGTGCGCACTCATTCCGTGGCACGGTGTTTGTTCTTTCTGCTACCGAGGCGCCCTGCTCTCGCCCCGGTACAGGTCCTGGATGCGCGCCGAACTCAGTCGGCGGCGGTGGCGGGCACGGGGACGGCCGGGCCGCCGGCCTCCCCGTCGGTCCCGCAGTCCTGCCCGGGCGGCCGCTCCTCGCGCTGCTCACGCAGCTCGGCGATGGCCGCCTCGAAGTCTTCGAGCGAATCGAACGCCCGGTAAACGGACGCGAAGCGCAGGTACGCGACGAGGTCGAGTTCCTGCAGCGGGCCCAGTATGGCGAGCCCCACGTCATGGGTGGACAGCTCGGCGCTTCCGGTGGCGCGCACCGCCTCCTCGACCCGCTGGCCGAGCTTGGCGAGGGCGTCCTCGGTGACCGGGCGACCCTGGCACGCCTTGCGCACTCCCGCGATGACCTTGTTACGGCTGAAGGGTTCGGTGACCCCGCTCCGCTTGATCACCATCAATGACGCCGTCTCGATGGTGGTGAAACGGCGGGAACAGTCGGGGCACTGGCGGCGCCGGCGGATCGCCGTCCCGTCATCGGTGGTCCGGCTGTCGACGACCCGGCTGTCGGGGTGCCTGCAGAAGGGGCAGTGCATGGCTCCACCCTCCTCACCCTCGATATACGGACGTACGTACGCCAACGCTCCCGGCGTACGGCGAATAACCCCGACGGGTCCGTACGGGCCCTCCGGAGCAGCCACCAGCATAGGCGATCCCCGGCCCCGTGAAGGACCAGCACCACAACTTCTGGGCGACCGCACGCATCTAACCACTAGATGTGGTGTCGGCCTGCTTACATCCGCCTACCGCGTGTCGCGGTGGAGGCGGGCCGGGGGGTCGCCCAGAAGCGTACGGGAAGACACCCGACGGGGGGCGCGGCGGGGCGGGGATGACAGAATCGGCGGTGTCACGGCACCCGGCCACCGTGACCACGCAGCACCGACGACCGGACCCGCAGGCGACCGGTGACCCCGGAACGCCGGCACGCGCCACAGACCCGTCCAACGGTCGGCCATACACCCAGCCGCTCACCCAGGTCTGCCAATCGCTGAATTTTTCACTCGAACGTGTGTTTGGCGCAACCTTTCGAAAGCAACTACCGTTGGCTAACTAGGGAGAACATTTCGAGAGGGGCCGACGTGACCACCACCGCAGACAGCGCGACCATCACCGCACAAAGCCACTCCCAGAGCCGATTCGATCATCCGCAGAAGGCACAGCGGCCGCCGATGGACGACGCCACGTCGGACTCCGAAGAGCAGAAGCCCGCCCGCTCGCTCCCCGGTCGGCCACCAGGGATCCGGGCCGACAGCTCGGGGCTCACCGACCGCCAGCGCAGGGTGATCGAGGTCATCAGGGATTCGGTGCAGCGGCGCGGGTACCCGCCGTCCATGCGGGAGATCGGCCAGGCGGTCGGACTGTCCAGCACCTCGTCCGTCGCCCATCAGCTCATGGCTCTGGAGCGCAAGGGCTTCCTGCGCCGCGACCCGCATCGCCCCCGGGCGTACGAGGTCCGCGGCTCCGACCAGCCGACGACCGCGGCGACCGACACCGCCGGCAAGCCCGCGGCGTCCTACGTCCCGCTGGTCGGCCGGATCGCCGCCGGTGGCCCGATCCTCGCGGAGGAGTCCGTCGAGGACGTCTTCCCGCTCCCGCGCCAGCTCGTCGGCGACGGTGAACTGTTCGTGCTGAAGGTCGTCGGCGACTCCATGATCGAGGCCGCCATCTGCGACGGTGACTGGGTCACGGTCCGCCGCCAGCCGGTGGCCGAGAACGGTGACATCGTCGCCGCCATGCTGGACGGCGAGGCCACCGTCAAGCGCTTCAAGCGCGAGGACGGTCATGTGTGGCTGCTGCCGCACAACTCCGCGTACCAGCCGATCCCCGGTGACGAGGCGACCATCCTCGGCAAGGTGGTGGCGGTGCTGCGGCGGGTCTGACCCACCCCTCACGACCGGGCTCCGGGACCACTGCGCCGGTCCCGGAGCCCTGCTGTGTCCGCGGGCCCTCCCCGGCCCCGCGGCCGCGTTACTTCTCGTCCGCCTTCGCCGCCGCGTCGATCGCCGCGAGCGAGCGGCGGACCTGGTTGCGGTCGGTGGTGTACCAGAACTGCGGCATCGACTTCCGCAGGAACGAGCCGTAGCGGGCCCGCTCGACCCGGGGATCCAGCACGGCCACCACACCGCGGTCCCCGGTGGCGCGGACCAGACGCCCGGCACCCTGGGCCATCAGCAGGGCCGCATGGGTCGCCGCCACCGCCATGAAGCCATTGCCGCCGGCTTCCTCCACGGCCTTCTGCCGGGCACTCATCAGCGGGTCGTCCGGGCGGGGGAACGGCACCCGGTCCATCACCACCAGCTGACAGTTCGGACCCGGTACGTCCACGCCCTGCCAGAGGGAGAGGGTGCCGAACAGGCACGTACGGGCGTCCTCGGCGAACGTCCGGATCAGCTCGCCGAGAGTCTCCTCCCCCTGGAGCAGGATCGGCACGTCCAGACGGCCCCGCAGCTCCTCCGCGGCGGCCTGGGCAGCGCGCATGGAGGAGAAGAGGCCGAGGGTGCGGCCGCCGGCGGCCTCGATCAGCTCGGCGAGCTCATCGAGCATGTCCGTACGGCTGCCCTCGCGGCCCGGCTGGGCGAGGTGCTTGGCAACGTAGAGGATGCCCTGCTTGCCGTAGTCGAAGGGGGAACCGACGTCGAGCCCCTTCCACGGGGGGACGTCCTCCCCTTCCGTACCCTCCGGGGCCAGGCCCAGCGAGGCCGCGACGCCGTTGAAGTCGCCGCCCAGCTTGAGGGTGGCGGAGGTGAGGACGACGGAGCGGTCCTCGAAGAGCTTCTCCCGCAGCAGGCCGGAGACGGAGAGCGGGGCCACCCGGAGGGAGGCGCCGAAGCGGTCGTGGCGTTCGTACCAGACGACGTCGTACTCGGAGCCGTTGGCGATGCGCTCGGCGACGGCGTGGATGTTCTCCACCGAGGCGAGGGCCTGCTTGCGGACCGCGTCCTCGTCCTGGACCGACTTGTCGCGGGTCGAGCCGAGGGCGGAGATGACCGTACGGGCGGCGTCCCGCAGCGCCATCAGGCAGTACCCGAGGTCCTCGGGGATCTCCTCGAGACGGCCGGGCAGGGCCAGCTCCATCAGGCGCTCGAAGGTCTCGGAGGCGGTCTGGAGCTGGTCGGCGGCCTTTTCGTTGACGAGCTTGGCGGCCCGCCGCACCGCGCGGTTGACCTGGCCAGGAGTGAGCTCGCCGGTGGCGACGCCGGTGACCCGGGAGACCAGCTCATGGGCCTCGTCGATGATCAGGACCTCGTGCTGCGGGAGGACCGGCGCGCCCTCGATCGCGTCGATGGCCAGCAGCGCGTGGTTGGTGATGACGACCTCGGCCAGCTTGGCGCGCTCCCTGGCCGCCTCGGCGAAGCACTCCGCACCGTAGGCGCACTTCGAGGCGCCCAGGCACTCCCGTGAGGAGACCGATACCTGCCCCCAGGCCCGGTCGGAGACCCCGGGGGTCAGGGCGTCGCGGTCGCCGGTCTCGGTCTCGTCCGCCCAGTCCCGCAGCCGCATCAGGTCCTTGCCGAGCTTGCTGGTGGGCGTCGCCTGCTCGAACACGTCGAAGAGGCCGTCCTCCTCGTCCTGCGGGGCGCCCTCATGGAGGCGGTGCAGGCAGAGGTAATTGGAGCGGCCCTTGAGCATGGCGAATTCCGGGCGGCGGCGCAGCAGCGGATGCAGTGCGTCGACGGTCCGCGGAAGATCGCGTTCCACCAGCTGGCGCTGCAGCGCCAGAGTGGCCGTGGCAATCACCACCCGCTCGCCGTGGGCCAGCGCCGGCACCAGGTAGCCGAGGGACTTTCCGGTGCCGGTGCCGGCCTGGACGAGCAGGTGGGCATAGCCGCGCTTCGCTCCGTCCTCGCTCGGTGGCGAGTCGTCGGTAGCGGTGCCGCCCACGGCCTCGGCGACAGCCTCGGCCATGGCCACCTGGCCGGGGCGCTCGGTGCCGCCGACGGCGGTGACGGCGGCGTGCAGCAGATCGGGGAGGGAGGGCTTCGTCATAGCTCTGCAAGCCTACGCGGGACCACTGACAGCCGGCCCGGTCACGGGGAGTGCAGCGGATTGGGGACGGTCCCGTGCACGGCGGCGTGCGGGCGCTCACGGCGGTCGCGGTAGCCGTCCACATGCAGACGGTTGCGGTTCAGGCACAGCCGCTCGATCCGCGGGGTGAGCAGGTCGAAGGTCTCGTGCCGTTCCTTGAGCGCGGGGAAGCGTTCGTGGTGGCGGAGGATCTCCGCCCGTACGAGTGACCAGAACTCCGCCTCGGGAACGTCCAGTTGGTCCGCGCACAGCGGTGCGAGATAGCGGAAGACGCCGACGAACAGCCCGGAGTGGATGAACTGGGTGAGAAAGGCGGGCGGTTCGGTGAGCAGCACGGTGCGCACGTCGTCCGGCATGGAGTCGTGCTCGGGCAGCGGCTGGGAGGTGGTATTCACGTCGTCAACGAAGTCCTTGACCGCGAGCCGGGTGGGGACGTCGTGCTCGTCGAAGACCACGATGGCGTTCTCCCCGTGCGGGGAGAAGACCGTGCCGTACTGGTAGAGGAAGTGCAGCAGGGGCGGCAGGAGGGCGGCGAACAACCGGGACAGCCAGTCGCGTGGGGCCAGCCCGGAGCGGTGCACCAGCTCGGCGGTCAGGGCGCGGCCCCCGGGGTCGGTCTGCAGCAGCGAGGCCAGGGTGCGGGCGCGTTCCCCGGGGTCGAGGAAGCCGCTGATCGGCTCCCGCCAGATGCAGCCCAGCAGCTCCTTGAACTGGTACGGGACGCCGGGCAGCCGGTCGTAGAGGGGGTGCTCGACGGTGACCGAGGCGGTCTCGCCCAGCAGGATCACCCGGGTCTCGTCGCGCAGGAACGGGTCCGCGTCGCGCAGGCCGTGCACCCAGCGGGTCACCGCGGGTGCGGCGAGGGTGCGCTCGGTGGGCAGACCGCGCCAGACCAGGGTGTTGAGGATCGACAGCGGCAGTTTGACCGTACGGGCCCTGGGCCGGCTGATGTTGAGGAACGTGCGGATGGACTGCTGCGGCAGGCGGAGGTCGTTGTCAGTGGGCAGCGCGATGATGGATCTGTCGGCGAGTTGCGGGGCGAAGAGCGGGGCGATGGTCTCGTCCCATTGCCAGGGGTGCACGGGGAGATAGAGGTAGTCGGCGGGGTCGCGGCCCTGGTCGGTGAGGGTGCGGGCGAAGGTCTGACGGGTGGCGGGGTCGAGTTCCTCGCCGTAGAGACGGTCGGGGGTGGCCAGCGTGGGGATACCGCGGTAGTGGGCGATGCTGTGGTGCGCGGCGAGCCAGGGCAGGCGCCGGGGGGTACGGGCCTCGGGGGCCCAGGCCGCCGCATCGGCGGCTGAGAAGCCGAGCCGGCCCTTGTTCGCCACGAGCCAGGGGTGGCCGGTCTGGTGGCCTTCGAGGGCGGCGTAGTCCAGGTCGGCGAGGTCGGCGGCGCTGAGCGCGGTGGCGTCGAGGCGGGTGTCGGCGGCGAGGGTGGCGGTCAGCTCGCGGATGAGGTGACCGGTGGTGTCGCCGGACAGGCCCAGGACGGTGTCGTGGGCGTGCGTGAGGAAGTGGAAGGGGTCGGTGTCGGGGGTGATCGAGTCGGGGTCGACGCGCCAGTGGCCGTAGGCGCCGCGGCGGGCCCGGAAGCGGTACACCAGCTCGTCGGTGACCGGCAGGCGGTACTGCGGGGTGCCGTCGGGGGCGGTGCCGTCGGGCTCGGGCGCGAGGACCTCCTCGTAGGCGAACTCCGCGAGGATCTTGGCGAACAGGCGGCGCGCGGCGTGCTGCCAGGCGTGCTGCGAAGGCTGGGGCTCAGGAGACAAGGCGGGACTCCTCGAAGCGAGGCCGCCCCGGCACGTAAGGGGGACAACCGGAGCGGCGGGGTGGACGGCGGACCGGTTCGGGGCCGTCGACGGACGGCCGCCGGGTCAGAGCAGATGGCGATGGGCGCGGTCGCGGATCATCAACGCGGCGCGCTTCTCCGGCAGTTCGATCTCCTCGGCGAAGCGGAAGCCCGCGGTCAGGAACGCCGCGACGGACGCGGTGTTGCGCAGATCGGGCTCGGCGAGGACGCGCGAGCAGCGCGGGCGGTGGTCGAGCACGAGATCGGCGACGGCGCGCAGCAGCGCACTGCCCAGGCCGCGGCCGCGGTCGGCGCCGCGGCCGATGAGGAGGTGGATCCCGGTGTCCTGGGGGCGGGCCGCGTAGTGGCGCGCGAGGGGGTCCAGATCGGCGCGGTAGATCTCCCAGTAGCTCATCGGGACGCCGTCCAGCACGCCCAGGCAGGGCACGCTGCGGCCGTCGCCGTCGAGCTGGCCGCGCAGGTGGGCTGCGGTGGTTTCCGGCGGCCCCGCCAGCTCCCAGAAGGCCGCGACGGCCGGGTCGTTCATCCAGCCGGTGATCCGGTCGAGGTCGCGCTCCGGCCGGACGGGGACCAGGGCGAACGGCCCGCCCGGGGTGTCGGCCGTCCCCCAGTCCCCCGGGTCGCCGAGCAGCGGGCCGGGGCCCGGGAAGCCGGCCGGCAGGCCGCGGGGTGGGGGCGGGAGCCGACGGTTGAGGGTGTCGTCGGAGCTGGAGCTGAGGCCGGGGTCGGTGGATGGCACGGCGACGCTCTCCTCTCGTGGCCGGTCGCCGCGTGGCCTTGTGGGTCGCGGGGCGTCGGTGCCGGGGACGGGGGCCGGGTAACGGCGATCGGACGGCGGGGGTCGGGGGTCGGGCGGTCGTTGTCCGTGGTCGGGGGCCGGGGCGGGCGAGCGGGGTGTGGCGTGGGGACCGGCCCGGAGATGTCCGCACGCCACGCCTCACGGGGCGAGCGGGTTGGGCAGGGTGACGTAGACGGACTGCGTCTCCACGGGGCCGACCAGCTCGTCCAGGCCGTGCAGCCGGGTCGCGAGGTTGGCCTTGCAGCGCAGCGTGCGGGCGGTGAGCAGCTGTTCCGGAAGCGGCGAGCGGTACGGGTGGGGTGCCGCGGCGGCGTCGGAGAGGAACCTCCGGAAGGCGGCGAGCAGGATCTCCTCGCGGACCAGGCGCTGGGCACCGAACGCCCCGATGAGGCCGAGGACGTTGTTGATGCCCAGGTAGTAGGCGAAGCGCTCGTCGACGACCTCGTCGGCGACGAAGGTGTCGCTGACCACGCCGATGCCGGGCAGTCGCCGCTCCAGCTCGGCGCGGTGGGAGGCGCGGAAGTAGTAGCCCTGGTTGTCGCGGTAGCGGCCGCCGACGGGCCAGCCGTCGGGGTCGAGCAGCACGAGGGTGTTCTGCTGGTGGGCCTCCAGGGCGATGCCGGCCGTGCCGTCGAGCCACAGCAGGGGCCGTACGACCGCTTCGAGGTAGCGCAGGAACCACTCCGTGGCCACCGCGCCCAGGGGGCGGCCGGTGCGGGCACCGAGGGTGCCGACGAGGTCTTCGAGGCGGGAGCGGACACCCGCGTGCCCGGGCCAGGGACGGGGCGAGGTGAGGCCGGCGATGCACACGGCGTCGTCGGTGGTGCTGAAGGGGTTGTGCCGGATGACGGCGTCGAGGCCCTGGACGGGGGTGCCGTCGGGTCCGTCGACGGCGAGATAGGCCGGGTCGCGGACGATGTCGAAGCGGGGGTGGACGGCCTGCCACTGCTCGGCGAGGCCGGTGCGCAGCAGCCGGTGCACCTCCACTCCGCGCACGAGTTCCTTACGGAGGTTCTCCCGGCGGGAGTTGGTGATGCGCAGCCCGAGGGAGAGCTTGAGCATGGCCTCCGCCCCGGGGCGGTAGACGGTGCGGACGGAGGAGGTGGGGCACCAGCGGGGGCCGTGCGGTCCCAGGTCGTGCAACAGGCCGGCGTCGCGCAGCGCGACGATGTCGGGGCGGTCGGCGAGCTCCCTGGCCTGCCAGGGGTGCACCGGCAACGGCACGGTGTCGTCGGGGAGTCGGAGCTGTTCACCGGCGAGCCGGGCGGCGAGCTGCTCGGCCGGTACGGCCTTGCCGCGCTCCGTCCAGGCCGAGTCGGCGGCGACGGCGGAGCGGTGCACGGCCATCCAGTGGAGCGGGAAGGCGCCGCGGAGTTCGGGCGAATAGGCGCGGGTCTCGGCGTCGGACAGGCCCTCGCGGCTCTTGGGCGTGGGGTGCAGCGGGTGCCCGAAGAGGAGGGACTGTTCCGCTTCGAGGAAGAGGGCGGCGTGGTCATCGGCGGGCCGCGCGCGCCGGTCGGCCAGGAAGGCGGCCACGTTGCGTACGGAGTCGGCGACCCGGCCGACGAGTTCGGCGCCCTCGCCGTCCGGTGTCTGTGGCTGCGCGCCGTCCGGGCCGCTCCGCTCGTCGGCGTCCGCGACCCGGTGTTCGCCGCCGTCCGAGGCCCGCCGGTCGCCGTCGTGTGCGGCCTCCCGGCGCAGCAGCGCGGCGAGGGTGACGGCGTCGAGCGGGGCGGCGCCGGCCGGGGCGCCTTCGAGGGTGGGGGCGCCCAGGCGGTGCCAGCCGGTGGGTGACCAGTAGCGGACGGGGATGTTCAGGGCGCTCGCACCGGCCCGCAGCGGGACGCGCAGCCGGCTGCCGGCCGGGCGCTCGCTGCCGCTCTCCCGCAGCCAGCAGCGCAGCAGATGCTCGATGCCCGCGGCGTCGGCGGCGACCGCCGGGTCGGGGTGGTCGAGCGGGTCGTGGTCGTAGGGGCCGGCTGCCGTGGGGGGTGCGGTCCGTTCCGGGTCCTCGTGGGTCTGCTGGTGGCAGCCGTCGTCCGGGGCGCGCCGCTGCTGGCGCGGTACGGACTCGATCGTGGCGGCGCTCTGGTGCCGGTCGGGGACGGTCTCGCCGGGCGGGACGTTGTCGGGGCCGGGGCGTTCGTTCATGGGGTGGTGCCTCGCAGTGTCGTGGGGGACGAGCCCGTCGGCCCGGGGGTGGTGCGGACCGCCGCCGTGACGGCGTCGGCGAGGCGGTCGAGGATGGCGTCCGCCTGTTCGTCGGTGATGGTCAGGGGTGGCAGCAGCCGGACGACGGCGGAGTGCCGGCCGCCCAGTTCGACGATCAGGCCGCGGTCCAGGCATGCCTGCTGGACGGCGGCGGCGAGCCGGGGGTCGGCGGGGTGGGCGCCGGTGGCGTCGGCGTCGGCGTCCCGGTCGACGAGTTCGATGCCGAGCATCAGTCCGCGGCCGCGGACGTCACCGATGCAGTCGTGGGACGCGGCGAGGGCCTCCAGCCGGGCCAGCATCCGTCCGCCGAGCTCGCCCGCGCGCTCGGCGAGGCCGTTGGCGCGGACATACGCGAGGGTGGCGGCGCCGGCGGCCATGGCGAGCTGGTTGCCGCGGAAGGTGCCGGCGTGGGCACCGGGCTGCCAGGCGTCGAGCTCCTCGCGGTAGACGATCACAGCGAGCGGCAGGCTGCCGCCGATCGCCTTCGACAGCACGAGCACATCCGGCACGATCCCGCTGCGCTCGATGGCCCAGAAGGTGCCGGTACGGCCGACGCCGGTCTGCACCTCGTCCACGATCAGCGGGATCTGCCGGCTCGCGGTGAGCTCCCGCATCTGCCGCAGCCAGCTGTCCGGGGCGGGGATCACCCCGCCCTCCCCCTGGACGGGTTCCAGGATCATCCCGGCGGGCCGGGGCACCCCGCTCTTGTGGTCGTCGAGCAGGCTGCGGGTCCAGCGCGCGGCGAGTTCGGCACCGCGCTCACCGCCCACGCCGAACGGGCAGCGGTAGTCGTACGGGTAGGGCAGCCGGACCACGCCGGTGCGCTGCGCTCCCCCGGAGGCGGCGAGCGCGTCGGCGGTCATGCCGTGGTAGGCGCCGGAGAAGGCCATCAGTCCGTCCCGGCCGGTCGCCGTGCGGACGAGTTTGAAGGCGGCCTCGACGGCGTCCGTACCGGCCGGGCCACAGAACTGCACGCGGGCGCTTTCGGCCAATTCCGCGGGCAGCGTGGCGAAGAGCTCGGTGGTGAAGGCGTCCTTGACGGGTGTGGCCAGGTCGAGGACGTGCAGCGGTGCGCCGGAGTCGAGGACCGCGCGGATCGCTTCGAGCACCACGGGATGGTTGTGGCCGAGGGCCAGCGTCCCGGCGCCGGAGAGGCAGTCGAGGTAGCGCCGGCCGTCGGCGCCCTCGATGGTCAGGCCCCGGGCCCGGACCGGGACGATGGGCAGCGAGCGCGCGTACGTGCGGGCAGCGGACTCACGCAGGGACTGCCGGCGCAGGATCCCCTCGTGGGCCGGCGGAGCGGCCGCCGGCACGGTGTCGGTCAACGCCACGGCAGTTGTGTCCTCCTGCTTGGTGAGGTGCTGGATACCGCGCGAGCCCTGCGGGCAGCCCGGACGTCCCCCGTACGTACCAACGACGGCGGCCACCCCGGATCACGGTTCTCGGCAAGATCCTTGTCGGCCGGGAACCGGGGACCCGAGTACCGCCGTCCCCATCGTCACCGGCATAGTGGGGTGCCGCGCCGAGATCTTGAGGTTCATGACAAGTTCAAAAACGGCGCGACTTCGCTCAAAGCCACACCGGCTCAGTTCGATTCACACAGGGGGAACCCACCCATGCGACCCATACGACGGTCGGTCCTGACCGCCGCCGCCCTCACCGCTGTCGTGGCGCTCACCGCGACCGGCTGCGGACCGGAGGGTGACAACGCGGACGCCAAGCCCAGCCAGTCCGCGGCGGACACCTCGGGTGGGGGTGAGATCAAGATTCCCCAGGACATCCAGGACAAGCTCAAGGAACACGGCGTCGACCTGGACAAGTGGAAGAACGGGGAGTGGAAGAACTGGGACAAGGACAAGTGGCTCCGGGAAGCCGGGGAGTTCATCAACCCGATCATCAAGAACTTCTGGAACCCGGACAAGATCGATAAGGTCAAGCCGCCGAAGGACCCCAGCAAGCCCGAGGACATCTCGGAGGACCAGGGCAAGACCGACCCTGAGCCGGCCGCCGTCCCGGCTCAGCCCGTCAAGACCCCCTACACCTCCACCGCTCCCGGCGTGGGTCTGCTGCTCTTCAGCACCCCCCACGGCGAGTCGCGTTGCTCCGCCACCGTCGTCAAGGACCCGGCGCACCCCGGTAAGTCCAACCTCGTGTGGACCGCCGCGCACTGTGTGCACGCAGGCAAGGACGGCGGCTGGTACCGCAACATGATGTTCGTGCCGAACTTCAACAGGACCGGCGGCACCGCCGACCAGCTGAAGACCAAGCCCTTCGAGGACCGCGTCCCGTCGGGCAAGTGGTGGGCGGACGACATGGCGACGTCCAACGAGTGGATCAAGGACGGCGGCGCCGTTCCGGGCGTGCCGATGGCTCCGTACGACTTCGCGCTGATGCACGTGAAGCCGGAGGAGTCCACCGGCGGCAAGTCGCTGGAAGAGGTCGCCGGCGGCGCGTACGCGGTCGACTTCAACGCGCCGGCCATGGCCAAGATCCCGAGCCTGACCGCGCAGGGCTACCCGGCCGAGGCGCCGTTCGACGGCGCGGCGCAGCAGCAGTGCACCGACAAGCCGACCCGCCTGTCGATGGACGCCAAGAAGCCGACCATGTACCGGATCGGCTGCACCATGACCGGTGGCTCCTCCGGTGGCCCCTGGTTCATCAAGGGCGCCGACGGCAATCCGGTGCTGGTCTCCAACATGTCGATGGGCCCGCGTCCGGCCCGCTGGTCGGCCGGCCCGCACCTGGGCCCCGAGGCCAAGACCATGTTCGACACCATGAGCAAGAAGTGGGCGAACAAGGGCTAGTGGTGTGAGGGCGGTGCCCGGTCCGGCACCGCCCCGTCACCCCGGCAGTTCCACGCGAAAGGCCCGCTCCCGGTCTCCCGGGGGGCGGGCCTTCGTCGTGTGTACGTGCCGGTCGCCTCAGGCGCCGGAGCTGCCTCTAGGCGGCGGGCACGAACGGCTCGAATTCGGCGGCCAGTTCCTCGTGCACCCGTGCCTTGAGGACCGTGCCCTCGGCGGTGTGCTCCTCGGAGAGCACCTCGCCCTCGGCGTGCGCCCGCGAGACCAGGGCGCCCTGGGTGTAGGGCACCAGCACCTCGATCTCGACCTGCGGCCGCGGAAGCTCCTCGTCGAGCAGCTCCAGCAGCTCGTCCATGCCCTGGCCGGTGCGGGCCGAGACCGCGAGCGCGTGCTTCTCCTGGCGCAGCAGGCGCTGCAGCACCAGCGGATCGGCCGCGTCGGCCTTGTTGACGACCACGATCTCGGGCACGTCCGTCGCGCCGACGTCGCGGATCACCTCGCGCACGGCGGCCAGCTGCTCCTCGGGCACCGGGTGCGAGCCGTCGACCACGTGCAGGATGAGATCGGCGTCGCCGACCTCCTCCATCGTGGAGCGGAACGCCTCGACGAGGTGGTGCGGGAGGTGCCGGACGAAGCCGACGGTGTCGGCGAGGGTGTAGAGCCGCCCGCTGGGCGTCTCGGCCCGCCGGACGGTCGGGTCCAGGGTGGCGAACAGGGCGTTCTCCACCAGCACGCCGGCGCCGGTGAGGCGGTTGAGCAGCGAGGACTTGCCGGCGTTGGTGTAGCCGGCGATGGCGACCGAGGGGACCTTGTTGCGCCGGCGCTCCTGGCGCTTGATGTCCCGGCCGGTCTTCATCTCCGCGATCTCCCGGCGCATCTTCGCCATCTTCTCGCGGATCCGCCGCCGGTCGGTCTCGATCTTGGTCTCACCGGGACCACGGGTGGCCATACCGCCGCCCGCCGAACCGGAGCCACCGCCACCCATCTGCCGGGACAGCGACTGACCCCAGCCGCGCAGCCGGGGCAGCATGTACTGCATCTGTGCCAGCGCGACCTGCGCCTTGCCCTCACGGGACTTGGCGTGCTGGGCGAAGATGTCGAGGATCAGGGCGGTCCGGTCGACCACCTTGACCTTGACGACGTCCTCCAGGTGGATCAGCTGGCCCGGCGACAGCTCACCGTCACACACCACGGTGTCCGCCCCGGATTCGAGCACGATGTCACGCAGCTCCAGGGCCTTGCCCGAACCGATGTAGGTGGCCGGGTCCGGCTTGTCGCGCCGCTGGATGACGCCGTCGAGCACCAGCGCGCCGGCGGTCTCGGCCAGCGCGGCGAGCTCGGCGAGGGAGTTCTCGGCGTCCTGCACCGTCCCCGAGGTCCACACACCGACGAGGACCACCCGCTCCAGACGGAGCTGCCGGTACTCGACCTCGGTGACGTCCTCGAGCTCGGTGGAAAGGCCCGCCACGCGGCGCAGCGCGGCACGCGCCGAGCGGTCGTACTGGTCGCCGTCGCGCTCCCCGTCGATCTCGTGGCTCCAGGCGACGTCCTCTTCCATCAGGGCGTCGGCCCGAAGGCTCTCGGGGAGGCGCTGCCGGTCCTGCGGAAGGGAAGAAGAGGAGGTCATTTGATCCTTTGCGTCGTTGGGAAGCCCTCACGGAGCCGGGCGGCCCCACCGGGACTGTCGCTGGTGTCAACGAACGAGCCGCCCCGGACATTCCCCGGACCGGTCCCCGTCGACCCGACGATGGTCCCACGGCCCGCGAGGGCCGTCACGCGGGTTTTCCGGGCTGCACCGGTTTCGCCGGCTGCCGGCCCGTCTGTGCGGGTTTTCCGGGCTGGAGGGGTTTGGCGGGTCGCACGGCGCCACCGGGCTGCGGCGGGCTCCCCGGGG
The DNA here is from genome assembly GCF_000717345.1 of Streptomyces lydicus. Taxonomy (GTDB): domain Bacteria; phylum Actinomycetota; class Actinomycetes; order Streptomycetales; family Streptomycetaceae; genus Streptomyces; species Streptomyces lydicus. The sequence goes on from NZ_JNZA01000011.1 coordinate 125,426, forward strand.
TGTCGGCGGCGACCTTGTGCTGCCATTCCGGGTGGCCCGGCATCGGGGGCGTCCGCTGGCCGAAGAGCCATGCCTGGAAGAAGCCCGTGAGGTCCTGGCCGGACGCCTTGGAGGCGAGGGCGACGAAGTCGGCGGTGTCGGCCACGCCGTCGCGGTGGTGGGTCACCCACTCCCGTTCGAGGCGGTCGAAGGCCGCCGGGCCGATCTTCTGCCGCAGGGCGTACAGCACCAGCGCGCTGCCGTCGTAGACGACCGGCCGGAAGATGCTGATCTTCTGGCCCGGGCTGGGGGTCTTGGGGGCGGCGGGCGGCCCGCCCTCGGCACGCCAGCCGTCGGACTGCTCGTACGCGTGCCGCATCCGGGCGTCCAGGGAGGCCCGGCTGTCGCCCTTCTCCTGCGCGTAGAGCGCTTCGTACCAGGTCGCGTGGGCCTCGTTGAGCCAGACGTCGGACCAGCGGCGGGGGCTGACGCTGTCGCCGAACCACTGGTGTGACAGCTCGTGCACCATCACCGACTCCACGTACCAGGCGGGCAGGTGCTCGCTGGTGAACATGGCCTTCTCGAAGAGCGAGAGGGTCTGGGTCTCCAGCTCGAAACCGGTCCGGGCGTTCGCGATCAGCACGCCGTACGCCTCGAACGGGTACGGGCCGACCTTGCGCTCCATCCAGGCGATCTGCTCAGGGGTCTTGGCCAGCCATTTCGCCAGGGCGCGGCGGTCCGCGGACGGTACGACGTCGCGGACCGGCAGACCGTGCGGTCCGTGCTGAAACAGCACGCTGGACTTCCCGATGGAGATCTGTGCCAGCTCGGTGGCCATCGGGTGGGCGGTCCGGTACGTCCAGGTGCGGGTCGCGGCGCGCCGGGCCCCGCCCACGGGCAGCCCGTTGGCGACGGCGGTGAGCTGCTGGGGCGCGGTCAGGTGGAAGGTGAAGAACGCCTTGTCGGAAGGGTGGTCGTTGCACGGGAAGACCCGGTGGGCGGCGTCCGCCTGGTTGGCCATCGCCAGCCCGTCGGCGGTACGGATCCACCCGCCGTCGCTCGCGCCCCGCGGGTCACTGGTGTGCTGGACGGAGATCTTCAGCTCCTGCCCCCGGGAGACGTGGAACGACGGGGTGAGGACCAGGTCCTCCCCGTGCTGCTCGTACTTGGCGGGCAGCCCGCCGATCGTCGCCGCGCGCACGCTGCCCCGGGCGAAGTCGAGGTTGAGGTGGTCGAGCTCGGTGGTGGCTTGCGCGGTGATCACGGTCGTGACGTTCATCGGCCGGTCGTTGTGGCCGGAGTAGTCCAGCGTGACGTCGTAGGACGTGACGTCGTACCCGGTGTTGCCGAGGGTGGGGAAGAGCCGGTCGCCCAGGCCCTGCGCGTCCAGGGGCTGCGGCGCGGCGACGCCGAGGGTCGCGACGGCGGCCAGCCCGAGGGCGGCGGCCCGCCGGCCGGGCCGCCGGCGCCGGCCGCTCGGGGCACCACTGGGCAGGGCGGGGACGGGGCGATCGGCTTCAGGGGACAGGCGGCGCGAGGGAAGGGACATGAACTACGGCTACCAACGCGGCCACCTGCGCCGTGGGCGAGCCGCCAAACGGCACCCGAACGGGCGGCGGATCGTGCGTCCGTACCGGTGCGGGTTCCCGACGGGGCGTCACCTGGGGGGGACGTACCGCCGGTCAGGGGCGCAGCGCGGCGGGCTGACGGGCCCGGCCGGCCCGCAACACGTCGAAGACGCCGGGTACTTGACGCATGGCGCGCATCAGGGACGGCAGGCCGGCTGCGTTCGGCAGATGCAGCGTGTAGGTGTGGCGGACCCGCTGTTCGTGCGGGGGTTCGACGGCGGCCGACACCACGGCGGCGCCCTGGGAGGCGATCACCTCGGTGAGGTCGGCCAGGAGGTGCGGCCGGCTGAACGCCTCGGCCAGGAGGGTGACCCGGCAGCCGTGGCCCGACTGGCCGGCCCCCCGCCAGCGCACCCCCACGGGCTGGCGGCCGGTCGCCGCCATACGGGCCACGACGGGGCACAGCGCGCGGTGCACGGTGACCGTGCCGCCCCGTACGGCGAAGCCGGTCACCGAGTCCGGCGGCACCGGCGTGCAACAGCCGGCCAGCCGGACCGCGGCGCCGGGCAGGTCCGCCACCGCGAGCACCGAACCGGGGGTGACCGAGGCGGCCGCCGAGCGGTCGTGGTCGGGGTCCGGGGACGGGACCGGGCGGCCGACGGGAGGAACCACCACCGGCTCACCGGCGCTCCCCGGCCGCCCGCCGGCCTCCCGGGGGCCGGCCAGCCAGCGGGCGATGGCGAGCCGGGCCGCGGGCGTACGGGCGTGTTCGAGCCACTCGGGCGAGGGGCCGGTGGCGGAGTCCGGAGCCATCAGCAGCTGCAGGCTGTCGCCGTCGTGCAGGACGGTGGCGAGGGTCGCCAGCCGGCCGTTGACGCGGGCCCCGATGCAGCAGTGCGCCGCTTCGCCGTACCGCTCGTAGGCCGCGTCCACGCAACTCGCGCCGGCCGGCAGTCCGAGGGCACCGCCGGCGGCCCCGGGCGGGCCCTCGGAGCCGTCGGAACCGTCCGGGGCGGCGACGGCGCAGAAGACCGTGATCTCCCGGTCCTGGGCGAGGTCGTCGCGCAGCGAGGTCCAGAACGTGTCCGGGTCGGGGGTGGTGCGCTGCCACTCCAGCAGCCGGGAGAGCCACCCGGGGCGGGTCGGGTCGGCCCGCTCGCCCTCGGGGGCGTCGGCGCCGTCCGTAGGGGCGTACGGATTGCCCAGCGCGATCACTCCGGCCTCGGCGACCCGGTGCATCTGGTGCGTGCGGATCAGCGTCTCGGCGATCTCCCCGGACTCGCCGGCGACGGCGGTGTGCAGCGACTGGTAGAGGTTGAACTTGGGCGCCGCGATGAAGTCCTTGAACTCGGAGACCACCGGGGTGAAGCAGGTGTGCAGCTCGCCGAGGACGGCGTAGCAGTCGGCGTCCTCCGCCACCAGGACCAGCAGCCTCCCCAGGTCGGATCCGGTCAGCTCACGGCGGGCGAGGCGGACGCGGTGCACGGAGACGAAGTGCCGTGGCCGGACGAGGACTTCGGCGTCGATGCCGGCCTCGGCCAGGACCGTGCGCACCCGCTCCGCGATCGCGGCGAGCGGGTCGGGCCGGGTGGCGTACTCCATGACCAGGGCACGGGTCGTGGCGTACTCCTCGGGGTGCAGGATCGCGAAGACCAGGTCCTCCAGCTCGGCCTTGAGCGCCTGGACACCGAGGCGTTCGGCGAGCGGGATCAGCACGTCGCGGGTCACCTTGGCGATCCGGGCCTGTTTCTCCGGCCGCATCACCCCGAGGGTGCGCATGTTGTGCAGCCGGTCGGCGAGCTTGATGGACATCACCCGGACGTCGTTGCCGGTCGCCACCAGCATCTTGCGGAACGTCTCGGGCTCGGCGGCGGCGCCGTAGTCGACCTTCTCCAGCTTGGTGACACCGTCGACGAGATAGCTGACCTCGGCACCGAACAGGTCCCGTACCTGGTCGAGCGTCACTTCCGTGTCCTCGACGGTGTCGTGGAGCAGCGAGGCGGTCAAGGTCGTGGTCTCCGCGCCCAGTTCCGCGAGGATCAGGGTGACCGCCAACGGGTGGGTGATGTACGGCTCGCCGCTCTTGCGCAGCTGGCCGCGGTGCGAGGTCTCGGCGAGCAGATACGCCTTGGTGAGGATGTCCAGTTCGGCGTCGGGGTGGTGGTGACGGTGCACCTTCGCGACGTGTTCGAGGGCGTGCGGGAGGCCGTCGCGCTGGGCCGGACCGAGCAGCGCGGCGCGGCCGATGCGGCGCAGCCCTCTGAGTTCCAGTCGGCGGCGGCCGCGCCTGCGGCCCGCTGCTTCAGGATTACCAGGGTTAGTGGCCTCTGCGCTCATGGGCACCTCCGGCAGCGTCGACCGGCGGTGGGACGCGCCAGTTCGGACGTCCGGGCCGGTGCTTGATGCTATCGAGCCCATCACGCAGCGCTGTCCAGCTCTCGCTCAGAGTGACTCGGATCACCCGTTCGAGCGAATCTTTTGGCCGGAACCCCCGTTTTCACGGGGACCGGCTGGAGCGGATCCGGCCGGGTTCGTCAGGCGAGCGCGGCGGCCAGCCAGGTGGGGTCGAAGGTGCCTTCGGCGACGATCTCGGCCGGGCCGGTCATCTCGACGGTGCCGTCGGGCAGCTCGGTGATCGACAGGCTGCCGCCGAGCACATCGACCGTGTACGTGACGGGCGTACCGGTCCGTGCCGGGTCCGCGCCGTCCCGGCGCGCGGTGGCGACCGCGACCGCGCAGGCGCCGGTGCCGCAGGAGCGGGTCTCGCCCGAGCCGCGCTCGTGCACCCGCATCGCGACGTGCCGCGGTCCGCGGTCGACGACGAACTCGATGTTCACGCCGTCGGGATAAACCGCCGCTGGGCTGAATGGCGGTACGGCCCGCAACTCACCGGCGTGGGCCAGGTCCTCGACGAACGCGACCGCGTGCGGATTGCCCATGTTCACGTTGCGGGCCGGCCAGCTACGGCCGCCGAGCGTGACCACGACGCCCTCCTCGGGGAGCGCCGCGCGGCCCATCGACACCGTGACGTCACCGGACTTGGCGACGTGGACGCGGCGTACGCCGGCGCGGGTGGCGATGGCGAGGTCGCCGGCCTCGACCAGTCCGGCGTGCAGCAGGTAGCGCGCGAAGACCCGGACGCCGTTGCCGCACATCTCGGCGATCGAGCCGTCGCCGTTGCGGTAGTCCATGAACCACTCGGCCTCGTCGGCCTGGGCGCGCGCCTCCGGGTGCGCGGCGGACCGGACGACGTGCAGCAACCCGTCACCGCCGAGCCCGGCCCGCCGGTCACAGATCTTGGCGACCGCGGCCGCGGACAGGTCGAGACGACCGTCCGGGTCCGGGACGATCACGAAGTCGTTCTCGGTGCCGTGGCCCTTGAGGAAGGCGATGCGCTCGGTGCTGGTCACCCTTGCATCGTACGGGGAGCACGAGCGTGCCGCGGGGACGGGGCCGGGGCTGTGGACAAGGCCGACGACAAGGGGGGCCGGCTGGGACCCGGGCCTTGGAGGCGGGGGGCCGTAGTCGGATGCGCGGCCGTAGGCGGGGGCGCGGCCGTAGGCGGGGGCGCGGCCGTCGCCGGGTGCGCTCATGTACCCGCCCACCCCCCGAAGGGGGGTGGGCGGCGGGGAAAAAACAGCAGGTATCAGGTACGCCTGCGCCGCGCAGTGGGGGACGCCCCGGGCGGCCCCGGGCGGCCCCGGACATCCCAGGCTGACCAGCGCAGCCGCACCGCGACGCTCGGGCCCGGCCTCAGCGGAGGCGGGCCACCCGCCAGATGGCGAGGGAGGCGGGGACGGCGACCACCAGGGCGTACACGAGGACCACGCGCCAGCTGGCGCGGCGGCCGGAACCGCGGGCCGGGAGGCCGGGCCAGGTGTGGCCGACGCGGCGGGCGGCCATCATGCCCCAGCCGGCGGCGCAGCAGCACAGCAGCAGGCCGAGCATCGCGATCACCGCGCCCCCGTCGCCGCCGAACTCGAAGGCGAGGGGGAAGGCGAACATCAGCGAGCCGACGGCGGCGAGGCCGACGATCGGCGCGAGCTGCCACAGCCTCAGCCGGCGCGGCGGGCGCAGCTCCCGGAAGGACTCGCCGCCTTCACCGGGCCCGACAGGTCCGACGGTGCCGTCGGTCACGAGGTCGGGTGCGTCGGAGTCGTCCAGGGTGTCCGGCGCGGTGAGCGGTCCCGGGCCGGGGCGGTCCGCGCCGGTGCCGGGCAGGCCGTCCTGGGTGTCCGGGCCGTCGTCGGACAGCGGTGCCGTGTCAGCGCCGTTGTCCGGTCGCTGGGCTCTGTTGCGAGGGCCGGCCTCCATTGCCACGCGCCCTCCCCACTGCAGACTGCACGCCTCGATCGAAGGTCGATGATGACACGCTCTCAGCGGCCCTGATGACGGCCGGAGCGTCCCGATGCCATGACGTGATCAGGCTGTGACCGCTCGTTCGAGCAACGCCAGCGCCTGCCTGGGAAGTTCCGCCCGCCGGTCGGCCGCGCCGCTGAGCCAGTGGACCCGCGGATCCCGGCGGAACCACGAATCCTGACGGCGCGCGAAGCGCTTGGTGGCGCGTACCGTCTCGTCCCGCGCCTCCTGTTCGGTGCACTCCCCCGCCAGCTGGGCGAGCACCTGCTGGTAGCCGAGCGCCCGGGAGGCCGTACGGCCCTCGCGGAGTCCCTCGGCCTCCAGACGGCGCACCTCATCGACCAGGCCCGCCTCCCACATCCGATCCACCCGCCGCGCGATCCGCTCGTCGAGCTCGGGGCGCTCCACGTCGACGCCGATCTGCAGGGTGTCGTAGACCGCCTCGTGGCCTGGGAGGTTGGCGGTGAAGGGGCGGCCGGTGATCTCGATGACCTCCAGGGCGCGCACGATGCGGCGGCCGTTGCCGGTCAGGATCGCGCGGGCCGCCTCGGGGTCGGCGGCGGCCAGCCGGGCGTGCAGCGCGCCGCTGCCGTGTTCCGCCAGCTCGGCCTCCAGGCGAGCACGTACCTCCGGGTCGGTGCCGGGGAAGTCGAGGGCGTCGATGGCACCGCGCACGTACAGGCCGGAGCCGCCGACCAGGACGGGGGTGCGGCCCTCGGCGAGCAGCCGGTCGATCTCGGCGCGGGCCAGCTGCTGGTACTCGGCGACGCTGGCGGCGCGGGTCACGTCCCAGATGTCGAGGAGGCGGTGCGGTACGCCCTGCTGTTCCTCGGGGGTGAGCTTGGCGGTGCCGATGTCCATGCCTCTGTAGAGCTGCATGGAGTCGGCGTTGATGACCTCGCCGCCCAGGTGTTGTGCGAGCGCGACGCCCAGATCGGACTTTCCGGCCGCGGTGGGGCCGACGACGGCGATGACCCGCGGAGCGGGAACAGCGGTGTTCACCCCGTCAGTCTCGCAAACATCACGCGCCCATCTCGAACGAGCGACGTGACGGGCTACCGATGAGGTCGTTGCCTGTTGCGAGGTCCCGAGAGAGCCGGTGCATCACCGGCGCCCGTGGGCGGCGCAACGGTCCGCTCCGGACGGCCTGGGATTTCGCCCACATGAAGAGCGTAGGAGCAGTTATGGGCGTGTTTTCGCGTTTTCGTCGCCGTAAGGACGAAGCGTCGACAGAGGAGAGTGCCGCTGCGACGGTGACGGCCGAGGCGGAGAAGCCGGCGGAGTCCCCGGAGTCGGCGGAGTCGGCCGCTGCGGCGGACGCCGGGAGCGCCGAGCAGGCCGAGGGCGCTGAGACGGGCGAGAAGGGCGAGAAGGCGCCGGAGAGCGGCTCGGTGCAGGAGGGCGATGCTTCCGCGGCGGCCGAAGAGGGGGAGACGGCGGCGCCTGAGGCATCCGGTGACGCGCCCGCGGACACCACCGCCGAGCCGGCCGCGGCGGACGCCGACGGCGCGCCGCGCGCGGAGCAGCCCCCCGCGGAGAACGCCGGCATCCCCCGGCAGCAGTCGGCGCAGGCCGCGGCGGACAGCGAGTCCGGCGAGGGCGCGCGGCAGTAGTACGGCGCACCGTGCAGGAGTGGCGATCGGCCGCGGGGTGGCTCACCCCGCGGCCGCTGCCACATCCGGGGGCCCGCGGCCGGTTCCGCTAGGACCAGGTGGCCACGAAGTAGCCCACGCCGTACGGGGCCTCGTCGCGCAGCAGCCGGCCGGTCAGGTCCGCGTCCTCGGCGGCGCCGGTCAGGACCTGCCAGCAGGCTCGTCCGGACGCCTGGAGATCAGCCGCCAGGGTCGCGTCGAGTGCGCGCAGCGCGGGGAGGTCGGCGGTTCCCAGGGCGCGGGCGGCCGCGGCGTCGAAGCCCTCGGCCCGTTCGTCGAAGTAGCCGGGAGCCTTGACCGTTCGGCAGGCGCTCCCGTCGCCCATCACCAGCAGGGCCACCCGCGGTGCGGACGCGGCCAGCTCCCGGCCGAGCGGCAGGCACCGTTCGAGGGGCAGCGGCTGCGCCACGCCCAGTCCCTCCACCGGAGCGTCGTCCCAGTCCGCGCGGGACAGCAGCCAGGCGCCGACGGCCAGCGAGGAAGGCAGCTCGCGCTCGGGCGTCTCCTCGGCCGCGCCCAAGGACACGTCGAGGTCCACACCGAAGCCGCGGAACGAGCCGGGGGCGCCCTGCGGGTGCGGGCCCTGGCCGGCCCGGTCGGCCGGGCCGACGACGACCAGCCGGTCGGGGCGGGCCGCGGCGAGCACGCCGATCGCGTCCAGGCATGCGGCGCGCAGCCCGTCCAGCTCGGGTGCGGCGCCGGCGGCCACCTCCGGTACGAGCAGGGGCGGGCAGGGGCAGAGGGCGGCGGCTACGAGCATGCCACGCAGCGTAACGCCCCTGGTCCGTAACCCTGCTACGGGTGCGGTCGCGACCGCAGGTCAGGCGCCACCGCGGGTCAGTCGCAGCCGCAGCCGGCCGCGGGTGCCGGGGTCGGCGCCGGGGCGCCGATGGTGGGCAGGCCCAGCAGCACGCCCTGGGGCTTCTCCGCCGGGGCGGCGTTGCGCTTCTCCCAGGCGTCGCCGGCGCGGGTGCGGCGGACGGCCTTGGCCGGGCCCTCGGCGAGGAGGTGGTGCGGGGCGGCGTAGGTGACCTCGACGGTCACCACGTCACCGGGCCGGACCGGCTCGTCGGGGCGCGTGAAGTGCACCAGGCGGTTGTCGGGCGCCCGGCCGGACAGCCGCCGGGTCGCGTCGTCCTTGCGGCCTTCGCCCTCGGCGACCAGGACCTCCAGCGTGCGGCCGACCTGCTTCTTGTTCTCCTCCCAGGAGATCTCCTCCTGGAGGGCGACCAGGCGCTCGTAGCGGGCCTGCACGACCGCCTTGGGGATCTGGTCGGCCATCTCGGCCGCCGGCGTACCGGGGCGCTTGGAGTACTGGAAGGTGAATGCCTGGGCGAAGCGGGACTCGCGGACCGTGTGCAGGGTCTGCTCGAAGTCCTCCTCCGTCTCGCCCGGGAAGCCGACGATGATGTCGGTGGAGATGGCGGCGTCCGGCATGGCGGCGCGCACCTTCTCGATGATGCCGAGGAAGCGCTCCTGCCGGTAAGAGCGGCGCATCGCCTTCAGGACGCGGTCGGAGCCGGACTGCAGCGGCATGTGCAGCTGGTGCATCACGTTCGGGGTCTCGGCCATGGCGGCGATGACGTCGTCGGTGAAGTCGCGCGGGTGCGGGGAGGTGAAGCGGACCCGCTCCAGGCCCTCGATCTTCCCGCAGGCGCGCAGCAGCTTGCTGAACGCCTCACGGTCGCCGATGTCGGAGCCGTAGGCGTTGACGTTCTGCCCGAGCAGGGTGATCTCGCTGACGCCCTCGGCGACCAGCGCCTCGACCTCGGCGAGGATGTCGCCGGGCCGGCGGTCCTTCTCCTTGCCGCGCAGCGCCGGGACGATGCAGAACGTACAGGTGTTGTTGCAGCCCACGGAGATGGAGACCCAGGCCGCGTAGGCGCTCTCGCGGCGGGTGGGCAGCGTCGAGGGGAACGCCTCCAGCGACTCGGCGATCTCGACCTGCGCCTCCTCCTGGACGCGGGCGCGCTCCAGGAGGACCGGCAGCTTGCCGATGTTGTGCGTACCGAAGACCACGTCGACCCAGGGGGCCTTCTTGACGATGGTGTCGCGGTCCTTCTGGGCGAGGCAGCCGCCCACCGCGATCTGCATGCCGGGGCGCGCGGCCTTCTTCGGGGCGAGCTGCCCGAGGTTGCCGTAGAGGCGGTTGTCGGCGTTCTCGCGCACCGCGCAGGTGTTGAAGACGACGACGTCGGCGCCCTCTCCTCCCTTGGGCGCGGGGACGTATCCGGCCTCCTCCAGCAGCCCGGACAGCCGCTCGGAGTCATGGACGTTCATCTGGCACCCGTAGGTGCGGATCTCATAGGTCTTGCTCTGCTGAACGCCCACTGCCTGGCTCCGGTCGCTGCTGGTCATACGACAAGGGTAGGCGGTTCCGGGGAACGCTCCGGCCCCCGTGTGAGCGTCCGGTCCGAGGGCGGGGAGAGCGGGGGCGGGCGGGAGCCACCCTGTGTGGGGGCGGTGGACACGGTGCGCGACCGGCGGGGCGGGGCAGCGCCGTTGGGCGGCGGGCCCGGCCGCGGGATGCGGTCGCCGGGCGGTGCCGCCCGACGGAGAAGTGCCCCCGCCCCTCCCCTCCGCGCCACCGTGCTGGCAGGATCCCGCCCATGGTCACAGCACTCCCCCGCACCGGCCGCCGGGCCCTCCGGGCGGCGACCGCCGCACTGGCCGTCCTGGGGACGGCCCTGTGGTGGCTGCTGTCCACGGGCAACGAGCCCGCGCCGCGCGGTCAGGTGACGCTGGCGACCGGGGTACCGACCGGGGTGTACGCGCGCTACGGGGAGCTGCTCAAGCAGGACCTGGCGCACGACCTGCCGACGGTGGACCTGCGGCTGACCCGCAGCGAGGGGTCCATCGACAACCTGCGCCAACTGGTCGCCGGGCGCGCCCAGTTCACCATCGCGACGGCGGACGCGGTCGCCGCGTACAAGGTCCGGGGCGAGCCGGGCGCGGACCGGCTGCGGGCCTGCGCGCGGCTGTACGACGACTACATGCAACTGGTGGTGCCGAAGGGCTCCGACGTGCGCTCGACGAAGGATCTGCGGCGGCTGCGGGTCGGGGTGGGGGCCGACGGCTCCGGCGTGCAGCTGATCACCCGGCGGCTGTTGGAGGCGGCCGGGCTGGACTTCGACAGGGACATCGAGCCGGTGCGGGTCGGCATCGACCGGATGCCGACGCTGCTGCGGCAGGGCAAGCTCGACGCCTTCTTCTGGTCGGGCGGGCTGCCGACGACGGCGGTGCAGCGGCTGGCGCAGCGCTTCCCGGTGCGGCTGGTCCAGCTCGGTGACCTGACCGAGGGTCTGCATCGGCAGGGCGAGCGCACCCGCTACTACCGGGCCGCGGTGATGCCCGCCGATGCCTATCCGCGGGCCCAGGACGGCCAGGCGGTGAAGACGATCGCGGTGGCGAACCTGCTGGTCACGACGGACCGCGAGGACGCCGCGCTGACCCAGGGCATCACCCGGAGCGTGATCGACAGCCGGGACCGGATCGGGCGGCAGGTGCACGCCGCGCAGAAGGTGGACCTGCGGACGGCGGTGTTCACCGATCCGCTCCCGCTGCACGAGGGCGCCCGGCGCTACTACCTGTCGGTGAAGCCCTGAACCGGGCCGCACCCCTGTGTCTCCATCCCTGGGCCGGGCCGCGTGTGCGTGCGGGCCTTGGCCCGGCCTCGCGCTCCCGCGCCCGGCCGGGCCTCGGCGTCAGGCGCGCGGTGCCCCGGCGCCGCTGCGGGCCGGGCGGCTGCGGCGGGGACGGCGGCGCCGGCCCGCGGCGCCTCCCCCGCCGGCGCCGGACCGGGCGTCCGAGGCGGGCGACGGGGCCTGCGCGGCGAGCACGACCGGCACCCCGCTCGGGGTCCGCGCGCCGGTGATCCGCACCAGCTCGGCGTCGCCCGGCCGCACGTTCGCGGTACCCGGAGTGATCTTCGCCTGGCGCATCAGCCGGGTCATCTCGCGGCGTTCGCCCGGCGTGACCAGGGTGACGACGGTGCCGGACTCACCGGCCCGCGCGGTGCGGCCGCCGCGGTGCAGGTAGTCCTTGGCCTCGGTCGGCGGATCGACGTTGACGACCAGGTCGAGGCCGTCGATGTGGATGCCGCGCGCGGCGACGTTGGTGGCGATCAGCGCCTCGGCCTGGCCGGTGCGGAACTGCTCCAGGGTGCGGGTGCGCTGCGGCTGGCTCTTGGCGCCGTGCAGCGCCGCGGCGCGCACGCCCTGGGCGAGCAGGTGCTTGGTGAGCCGGTCCGCGCCGCGCTTGGTGTCCACGAACATGATCACGCGTCCCTCGCGGGCGGCGATCTCGGTGACGGTGGCCCGCTTGTCGGCGTCGTCGACGTACAGGACGTGGTGGTCCATGGTCGTGACGGCCCCGGCCGACGGGTCGACGGAGTGGGTGACCGGATCGGTCAGGAAGCGGCGCACGAGCTTGTCGACGTTGCGGTCGAGGGTCGCCGAGAACAGCATCCGCTGGCCGTTCGGGTCGACCTTCTCCATCAGCCGGGTGACCTGCGGGAGGAAGCCCATGTCGGTCATCTGGTCGGCCTCGTCGAGGACCGTGACGGCGACCTCGTCGAGCTTGCAGGCCCGCCGGTCCAGCAGGTCGGCGAGCCGGCCTGGCGTGGCCACGAGCACCTCGGTGCCCTTGCGCAGCGTCTCGATCTGCCGGTTGATCGAGGTGCCGCCGACGACGGTGGCGGTCCGCAGCCCCAGCGCGGTGGCGTAGGGCGCCAGCGCGTCGGTGACCTGGCCGGCCAGCTCGCGGGTGGGCACCAGCACCAGCGCCAGCGGGCGCTTGCTCACCGCCCGCTTGCCCGCCGTGCGGTTGAGCAGCGCGAGGCCGAAGGCGAGGGTCTTGCCGGAGCCGGTCTGCCCGCGGCCGAGCACATCACGGCCGGCGAGGGTTTCCGGCAGGGTCGCGGCCTGGATGGGGAACGGCCGGGTGACACCCTGCGCACGCAGCGCGGTCAGGAGGGCCGGTGCCAGCGGCAGCTCGTCGAAGGAGCCGGCGGGCGTGGGGGTGGACGTCGGGGTGGACGTCCGCGGGGCGGCGCTCGGTCGCGATGCGGTCGCTCGGGTCACTGAAAGCCCTTCGAGGGGAGGGAGCGGTGGGGTGGTGCGGTTCCGCGCTCTCCCGAGGGCGACACCCGGTTTGCCGGGGAGACGGGGAGGCGGTGCATACGGGACGGGGCCCGCACCGGCTGGCCGGTACGGGCCCCGTCCACGGGACGCAAGGCGTCAGGCGGGGATGATGTTCTCCGCCTGCGGGCCCTTCGGGCCCTGGGTCACGTCGAACGTGACCTTCTGGCCCTCGAGGAGCTCACGGAAGCCCTGAGCCTGGATGTTCGAGTAGTGGGCGAAGACGTCGGGGCCGCCGCCGTCCTGCTCGATGAAGCCGAAGCCCTTTTCCGAGTTGAACCACTTGACGGTGCCGGAAGCCATGATTTTCTCCTTCATGGGGCAAACGGGAGACCACACCGCGTGGCCTCCATGTCGCCGAGATGATTGCCCCACACCGGAAAATTCCGGAAAAACAAGGAACGCCCGGGGCTACCAGCCTCCGGGCGCACACAAAGTTCATGGGTACCACAACTGCAACGTCATCGACGGTACCACAGGTGTCCGGGTGTCGGGCGGCCGCTCATGGGGCGGTGCGCGGCACCGTGACGGTGACCTTCAGACCGTGCGGCGGGTGCGGCGCGTAGGCGATGGTCGCACCGCCCGCGGCGAGCAGCGCGCGGGTGATCGACAGTCCCAGCCCCGAGCCGGAGACGTTCTGATGGCGGCCGCTGCGCCAGAAACGGTCGCCGACGCGGGCGAGTTCGTCGTCCGTCAGGCCGGGGCCGCGGTCCGCCACGGTGATCACCACGTGTTCGCCGTGCGGCGCCACCTCCACCGTGACCGGCTGGTCGGCCGGGGTGAACTTCAGGGCGTTGTCGACGACGGCGTCCAGCGCGCTGGAGAGGGCGACCGGATCGACCCAGCCGGTCACCGCGCTCTGCCCCTCGTAGCTGAGACGGACGCCCTTGTCGTCGGCCATCGGGCGCCAGGAGCCGACGCGTTCGGCGGCCAGCGCGGCGACGTCGGTGAGCTGGAGGTCGGCGGCGGTGTGCTCGGCGAGCGCGAGGTCGAGCAGGTCGTCGAGGACCCGGGCCAGCCGCTTGCCCTCGGTGCGGACCGAGGCGATCTCCTCGTTGCCCTCGGGGAGTTCGAGGGCCAGCAGCTCGATCCGCAGCAGCAGCGCGGACAGCGGGTTGCGCAGCTGGTGGGAGGCGTCCGCGACGAAGGCGCGCTGCTGCTCCAGGACCTCCTCGACGTTGTCGGCCATCTCGTTGAACGAGCGGGCCAGCCGGCGCAGTTCGGGCGGGCCCGCGGTACCGGCCACCCGGGACTTCAGCCGGCCGGTGGCGATGTCGTGGCTGGCCGCGTCCAGGACCCGTACGGGCCGCAGCACCCAGCCGGTGAGGCGGATGGCGGCGGCCACCGCGACCAGCATCGCCGCGCACTCGCCGGCCGCGATCAGCAGCCAGCCGTGCAGGATGCGCGAACGCATCTGCCCGGTGGGCGAGTCGGTGACCACGACGGCGACCACGTCGCCGTCGCGGATGACCGGGGAGGCGACCGGGATCCGGCCGTCGTCGTCCCAGGGCCAGATCTGGTGCGGATCATGGCTGCGGCGGCCGGCCAGCGCCTCACTGAAGGCCCGCGCGCCCTCACTGTCCCGGGGCACCGGCAGGTCGTGCGGGGCGGCGGCCATCGGAGTGTGGTCACGGTAGAAGACGCCCGCGCGGATGCCGTACAGGCCGTAGTAGCGGGCGAGTTCGGCGTCGAGGGTGGCGCGCCGCTCGTCCTCCTCGGGCGTCTTGTCGTGGACGTCCGCGGGGCGCGCGGTGACGAACTGGGCGAGGGAGGCGAAGCGGGCAGCGTCGTCGATCCGGTCGACGACCACCTTCTGCTGCTCCACACCGGCCGTGATGACGCCCAGCGGCAGGCCGAGGGCGAGCAGCACACCGGCCATGAGGACGATGAGGAGCGGGAGGAGTCGGGTGCGCACGTGCCGGCGGCGGCCTTCAGGAGGCCGGGGCGGCGGGCCGGACGGGTGCCGCCGGGACGACCAGGCGGTAGCCGACGCCCCGCACGGTCTCGATCAGGGCGGGCATCCGCAGTTTGGCCCGGAGCGAGGCGATGTGCACCTCCAGCGTCCGGCCGGTGCCCTCCCAGCTCGTCCGCCACACCTCGCTGATGATCTGCTCCCGGCGGAAGACCACCCCGGGGCGCTGGGCGAGCAGCGCCAGCAGATCGAACTCCTTGCGGGTGAGCGGGACGGTGGCGCCGTCCACGGACACCTGGCGCGTGGGGAGTTCGACGGTCACCGCGCCCAGCCGCAGCGCGTCGTCGGCGCCGCTCTCCTCGTCCGGCTGATCGCCGCCGCGGTCCGCCGGGGACACCGTGCGCCGGCTCACCGCGTGGATACGGGCCAGCAGTTCGCCGGTGTCGTACGGCTTGACGACGTAGTCGTCCGCGCCCAGATTGAGGCCGTGGATGCGGGAGCGCACGTCGGACCGCGCCGTCACCATGATCACCGGGGTGGCGCAGAGCTTGCGTATCCGGCCGCACACCTCGAAACCGTCCTGGTCGGGCAGCCCGAGGTCGAGCAGCACCACCGAGAAGGGCTCGGCGTCATCGGGCAGCAGCGCCTTGAGCGCCTCCTCGCCGCTGCGGGCGTGGACCACGGCCAGGCCGTGCCGGGCGAGCACCGCGGACAGGGCCGCGGCGACATGATCGTCGTCCTCGACGAGCAGCAGTCTCATCGGCCCTCCTCCCTGGGTGCGTGCGTACGGGCCACAGGGCATCTACGGCGATGGGAGGCGTGCGCGTCAAGAGGCGGCCACCTCCGGGCCGCCATCCGTTACCCAGCCGGTACGCCGACGGCACCGCTCCGCCGCCCCGCGCCCCCGTCCCCCACCGCGGGTCACGCAGAGTTTTCCGCTGCGACCAGATCGTTATGCTCAATTTCCCCTCAGATGTAATGACGCTGGTCGAAGCGTCTCACTAGGGTCCTCCCCAACCGAGGAGGACGGAGCTGTACGCCGATGAGCGAAGTATCGGTGACCAAGAACGCCGAGGGCCCCGCGCACGCCGGGGACCAGCTGGTCGTGCTGGACAACGTGAACAAGCACTTCGGCGCGCTGCACGTGCTCCAGGACATCGACCTGACGATCAACCGGGGTGAGGTCGTCGTCGTGATCGGGCCCTCGGGTTCCGGCAAGTCGACGCTCTGCCGCACGATCAACCGCCTGGAGACCATCGACTCCGGCACCATCACCATCGACGGCAAGCCGCTGCCGCAGGAAGGCCGCGAGCTCGCCAAGCTCCGCGCCGATGTGGGCATGGTCTTCCAGTCCTTCAACCTCTTCGCGCACAAGACGGTGCTCGAGAACGTGATGCTGGGGCAGACCAAGGTCCGCAAGACGGACAAGGCGGCCGCCGAGCAGAAGGCCCGCGCCCTGCTCGACCGGGTCGGCGTCGGCACCCAGGCGGACAAGTACCCCGCACAGCTCTCCGGAGGCCAGCAGCAGCGCGTGGCGATCGCCCGCGCCCTGGCGATGGACCCGAAGGTGATGCTGTTCGACGAGCCGACCTCCGCGCTGGACCCGGAGATGATCAACGAGGTGCTGGACACGATGCAGCAGCTCGCCCGGGACGGCATGACGATGGTCGTGGTCACCCACGAGATGGGCTTCGCGCGCTCCGCGGCGAACCGGGTCGTCTTCATGGCGGACGGACGCATCATCGAAGAGGCCGAGCCGAACCAGTTCTTCAACAACCCGCGCAGCGACCGCGCCAAGGACTTCCTGTCGAAGATCCTTCACCACTGAGGCCGCAGTTGGGCCACGATGATTGCCAACACTTGTTGAACCAAAGGATGTTCACCATGAGGATGCTCAAGACGGCTGCGGCCGGTGCGGTGGTGCTCGCGCTGGCGGCTACGGCCACCGCGTGCGGCGGCGATTCGGGTACGGCGGGCGACAAGCCGGCCGGCGGCGATGTCTACAGCGGCACGTACAAGGTCGCCACGAACGTCAAGGTCGACTCCGCTGTGCTGAAGAAGGCGCAGAAGGCCAAGAAGATCGTCATCGGTGTCAAGGCCGACCAGCCGTTCCTGGGCTTCAAGGACCCGGCCACCGGCAAGTACTCCGGGTTCGACATCGAGATCGCCAAGATGGTCGCGGCCGACCTGGGCTTCTCCGAGAAGCAGATCGAGTTCCAGACCGTTGACTCCAACGTCCGTGAGACCAAGATCTCCAAGGGCGATGTCGACTTTTACGTCGGTACGTACACCATCAACGACGAGCGCAAGAAGCAGGTCGGCTTCGCGGGCCCGTACTACACGGCCGGCGCGGACCTCCTGGTGCGCAAGGACGACAAGGCCATCACCGGACCGGAGACCCTCAAGGGCAAGAAGGTCTGCTCGATCGCCGGCTCCACGCCGCTGCAGGAGATCAAGAAGCCGAAGTACGGCGCCCAGACCACCGAGCTCTCCAAGTACTCGGACTGTGTGAAGTACCTCCTCGACGGCCAGGTCGACGCCGTCACCACCGACGACGCGATCCTCAAGGGCTACGCCGCCCAGCGTCCCGAGAAGCTGCGGGTGGTGGAGAAGCCCTTCACCAAGGAGCCCTACGGCGTCGGCATGAACAAGGACGACAAGGCGCTGCGTGACGCGATCACCAAGGCGCTGGAGAACCACATCAAGAACAACGACTACAAGAAGGCGTACGAAGGCACGCTCGGCAAGTCCGGGTCGAAGTACGTCGCCCCGGAGACGCCGCTGCCGACGTACTGAGGCATCGCGCACCAACCGGACCGCGCCGCCCCGTACGCCCGCCGCGGCGGGTGTGCGGGGCGCGCTGTCTTCCCCCGCCCGGCTGCCCCACCTGCCGTCGACCTGATGACCGCTACTGCGGAGACCCCATGAACGTACTCCTCGATTATCTGCCCGAGTTCCGGGACGGATTCCTCGGCACGCTGGCGATCACCGTGTCCAGCGCCCTGCTCGCGCTGGTGCTCGGCGTGCTCATAGCCGGTTTCCGGGTCTCCCCGATCCCGCCGCTGCGCGCCTTCGGGACGGCCTGGGTCACGGTGCTGCGCAACACGCCGCTGACGCTGCTCTTCCTGGTCGCGTTCTTCGTCGTGCCGCAGATCCTCTTCCAGGGCGCGAGCCCGTTCGTGCTCGCCACGCTCGCGCTCGGCTTCTACACCTCCTCCTTCGTCTGCGAGGCGGTGCGGTCCGGCATCAACACCGTGCCGATGGGGCAGGCGGAGGCCGCGCGCAGCCTCGGCATGACGTTCTCCCAGACGCTGCGCATGATCGTGCTGCCGCAGGCCACGCGCACCGTACTCCCGCCGCTGAGCAGCATCTTCATCGCGCTGACGAAGAACTCCGCGATCGCCGGCGCCTTCAGTTACAGCGAGCTGTTCAACGTCTCCAAGCTGCTCAACGACAAGGGCTACGCGATCGCCTGGATCTTCCTGTGGGTCGCCCTCGCCTACCTCATCATCACCTTCACCATCAGCGGTCTCTTCCGGCTGCTGGAGCGCCGGATGGGGGTCGCCCGATGAGCGAACGCGACGTGGAGGTCCCCACGGCCGACGGCTGGGGCAGGAACAGCATGACGGGGACGCCGCGCGCAGGCGGGACGGAACGAAGCGAGGTAGTGGCATGAGTGGGGCCAGCGTTCTCTACGACGTACCGGGACCGAAGGCGAAGGCGCGCAACCGCCTCTACACGGTCATCGGCTCGCTCGCGGTGCTGGGGCTGATCGCCTTCGTCGTGCTGCGGCTGAGCGCCAAGGGCCAGTTGGAGCCCGAGGTGTGGAACATCTTCAACAACGCCGGTGTGCGCACCAATATCCGCGACGGCGTGCTGACGACACTGCAGGTCTTCGCGGTCGCAGCCGTGCTGTCCCTGACTCTGGGCGTGCTGCTCGCGGTGGCCAGGCTGTCGGACCACAAGCCGGTCCGCTGGTTCGCGACCGGATTCATCGAGCTCTTCCGCGCCGTACCGCTGCTGATCACGATCTACGCGCTGTGGGTGATCCTGCTCAGCAACCGCGAGAGCCTCGGCCTGACCGAGAGCCAGCCGCAGTTCTGGGCGCTGGTCATCGGGCTGACGGTCTACAACGGTTCGGTCCAGGCCGAGGTGCTGCGGGCCGGCATCGACTCCGTGCCGAAGGGCCAGCGCGAGGCTGCCTACGCGCTGGGCATGAGCAAGACCCAGGTCATGACGACGGTGCTCATTCCGCAGGCCGTCCGGGCGATGCTGCCGACGATCATCAGCCAGCTCGTGGTGACCCTGAAGGACACCTCCCTCGGCTACATCATCACCTTCGAGGAACTGCTCTTCACCGCTCGCCTGATGAGCACCAACATCATCGTCAACGGCAACGACACCTACGTCCCGGTCATCATCGTCACCGGCACCATCTACGTCGCCATGTGCCTGGTGCTGTCCGCCCTCGCCAACTGGATCGAGGCGCGCGGCCGACGGGCCAAGACCGGCATCGGGGTCACCGCGGCCGGTGAGCCGGTGGCGGCCACCGACGCGCTGGAGGTTGCCGACGCGGCGCCCGGCGGCCCGGCGGACCAGAAGGGTTAAGAGGTCCCTTCTCATGAAGGGGACTTGTCAGTGCCCGGCGCATAACGGTCCTCCTGCTGCGACGCGTGCCGGATGAGTTATGCCTGGGGAGCCGCCGACGGACGTGAAGCGTCCGTCGGCGGCGGGCGTGCTCTCATGAACGAGCCCCATCGGGCTTCCCCCATGGCCCCGTGGACCAGCGCGGGGCAACTGCCAACGGCTTTACCTTCGTTGCGAGCACCCGGCCGAGGATTTCCAGTCGCGCTGTGTCGTAGCGGCGGCCAGGCCGCCTCAAGGTGATTGCCGACTCACTTGCTTTGTACTGCATGAGGTGGTCGGAGCGGATGAATCTCTCGGAAGACATCTTCGGCGTTCCGGACTGTGCGGTTCCCGTCACGGGACCGTCACCGGCGCGTAAGGGGACAACCAGCCCTCTGCGGTCGGCCATATCGTGTGCGGGAGCCTGAGCGAACACACGTTCTGGGTAAGTGATGAGCGAAAGAGATTCTTCGAATGAAGCGCAAGTTCAGCACGGCGGCCGTGCTGGGGCTCACCGCCAGTGTCGCCCTCGGCATGGTCACTGCAGCGCCGGCGCAAGCCGCGCCTGTACCCGGCTTCAAGGGCGGCACGGTGCAGTGGTACGCGAACGGCGACACGGTAACGGTCCGCGACACCAAGGCTGACGGCTACGCGTTCGAGGTGTCCATATCCGTGCACGACACCTCGGGTTCACACATGAGGAGCTGCGACACCTCGGGCTACGGCCAGACGAAGACGTGCCACTTCGACTACCCCGAGGGCCAACAGCTCGAGATCACCGGCCTCCTGAACGGCAAGGGCGCCATCCACTGGGCGGGCACGGCGTACGTCAAATCCTGACCACCGAGGACAGTCCGCAGCGGGTTTGACGGCCCGCTTGGCTGCTTGAGTGCGCCTCAAGCGATTGCCTCATTGCGCACTGCCCGTGTGCGTGTGCTCCACCTGTGGAACCAGGTCGGAGTGCGGGCCCGAGGCCGACTCCACCGCACCATCTTTGACGCGCTGAGAGCTTGGGCTGAGGGGACCATTCAGGAACAAGACCTGACGCGGCTCTGCGCACGGCCGGGCGGCTCCCGTCGTACGGTGGCCGCCCCGCGCGGCTGATACCGGACCGTCCGGAGGCGGTGGCAACGGCGCCACCGCCTCCGTCACTTGACGCGAGCGGCCGCAGTGGGTTGCATACGCTGTGTGATCACGCACCGGGCTCCAACTGCCAGTTTCCGCACGTCCCGTACGCACCAGCGGCCCCAGGGAGCGGCGCCGTGGACCCGGTGATCGTGGTCGGGGCCGGCCCGGTCGGCCTCTCGCTCGCCCTCGCCCTCGCCCGGCTCGGCGTCCCCTCCGTCGTCCTCGACGAGACCCCCGGCCAGGAGGAGACCCGCCCCGCCCGTACCGCCGTGCTCCGTCCGGACACCGCAGCCTTCGTCGGCCGGCTCGGCTGCGCCGACGCCCTGGAGAGCGCCGGCACCCGCTGGACGGCCTGGCGCATCATGCGCCGCCGGCGCCTGGTCGAGCGCGTCGCCTTCGCCCCGCGCACCCCGGACGACGCGGCCGGCCCCGCCCCCGCCTCTCCGGTCCACCTCCCCCAGCACGCGCTCACCCGCGCCCTGCGCACCGCACTGGCCCGCGAGAAGCTCGCCGAGGTCGTCATCGGCAGCCGGCTCGCCGACCTCGAACAGGACGAGCACGGCATCAGCGCCCACACCCGCGGCCCCAACGGGACGTGGTGGCGCGGGAGTTACCTCATCGGCTGCGACGGCCCCCGGTCGACCGTCCGCAAGCTGCTGGACATCCGCTTCCCGGGCCGGACGGCCGTCGAACGGCACGCGGTCGCCGCGCTGCGCTGCGAACTTCCCTGGCCCGGCGAGGCCCTGCTGCACCGTTCGCCGCCGCGGCAGGGCGGCGGGCCGGGCAGCGAGGTCTCCGCCCGGCCGCTGGCCGACGGCCTCTGGCGGCTGGACTGGCTGCTGCCACCCGGGCGCGAACTGGTCACGCCGGACGCGCTGGTGGCGCGGATCCGCGACTCGCTGGCCGGCTGGAGCGGCACGTCCCCGGCCGAACCGGGCACCGGAAGCACCGGGACCGGCCCGGACGGGGACGGCAACCGGTGGCACGGCCCGGGCCGGCTGGTCCCCCCGTACGAGCTCCTCGACACCGGGGTGCACACCGTCCACCACCGGCTCGCCCGCCACTGGCGGCAGGGCCGCGCCTTTCTCGCCGGGGACGCCGCGCATCTGCTGGGCGCCCTCGGCACCCAAGGGCTGGACGAGGGGCTGCGGGACGCCGAGAACCTCGCCTGGAAGCTGGGACTGGCCTGGCACCATGGCGCCTCGGAGCTGTTGCTCGACAGCTACCAGGCCGAACGCCGCGGCGCCGTCGCGGCCCGGCTGCGCGCGGCCGACCAGGCACTGCCGCTGCTGCGGGACGGCCGCTCGGTCCGCTGGCGCACGGTGCTCCCCGGTGCCGCGCGCGGCCGCAGCACCCTGCTGACCGACGGCCACCTGGGCCGCGGCCCGCTGGGCGCGCCCCCGGTGTATGCCCGCACGCCGCTGGCGCCGCCCGCCGGACCTGCGGACGGCCCGCTCGTCGAGACGGTGCCCGGGGCGCCGGTCGTGGATGTGGCGGTGACCGCGTCCGACGGCTCGGTGGTCCGGCTGCACGACCGTCTCGGGCAGGGCCTGCTGGTGCTCCTGGTGGCTCCCGGCACCACCGTCTGGGACCGCCGGCACTGGCAGTCGGCGGGCCTGATGCCCCGCCTGACCAGCGCGGTCGCCGCCCTGCCGATGTCGGCCGAGCTCCTGGTCACCGAGTCCTACCCGGGCGCGGCCGCGCACACCGTTCTGCTCGTACGCCCCGACGGCCATCTGGTCACGGCACTGGCCGGCGTCCGCCCGGAGGAGATGACGGCGTGCGCGGAGGCCGTACGGGGCGGCGCCCACGGCCGGGGAGCGGGCGCGGCCCGCCGGGCCGGCTCCGAGGGCGCTCCGGTACGGCCTGCGGGGGCCGGTGGGCCTGCAGGGATCGGTGGGCCTGCGGGACCGGGTACGTCCGGTACGTCTGGTGCGGCGCCGGAGATTGGCAGGTCTGATTCATCCGATGTGCTCGATAGCTCTGATGCGTCCGGTGCATTCGGTGCGTCCGGTGCGTCCGGCGCATCCGGTGCATCCGGTGCGTCCGATGGAGCGGAGCGCGGCGGGTCCGGAGAGGGGACGACGGGGGCGGACGGGGCAACGGACGCGGGCGGAGCCACGGGAGCTGGCGGAGCCACGGGAGCGAGGTGGGCGGCGGAAGGCCGTAACGGAGGGGCAGAGGGAGGCGGAACGACCGGCTCGGCCGGGACGGCGGGTGCGCCTTCCCCGGTTGACCCTGTGGGAACGTCCATGCTTCACTCCGAGAGTGACTGATCACAGCTCGCGGTTCTGGCGGAGGGTCCATCTGGACCTGGTCCGCTATGCGGGCTGCATGTGTCGTCCGTTCTGTTGATCCGCATCTTCTTCCCCGCGCGGCCGCCTGCCCTTGTCCGGCAGCCGCGCCTCTTCGCGATCACTCAGGACGGTTTCCGTGCCAGACGTACGTACCGCCGCGCGCCCGCAGGCGACCGGCACTGACGGCGGGCCCAGCGCCGCCGATCTCCTCGACTTCGCCCGCCGCACCGCCGCGGACGCGGCGCTCATCGCCTCACTCCCGCTCGACCCCGAAGGCCGCACCTGGATCCGGCTGAACGGACCGGGCGGCAGCGAGGCATGGCTGATCAGCTGGCCGCCCGGCACCGGCACCGGCTGGCACGACCACGGTGGCTCGCGCGGCGCCTTCGCGGCGGCCAGCGGCGAGCTGACGGAACAGTCGCTCGCCGTCCAACTGCCCACCGAGGGCTGGAAAACGCTGGAACTCGCCGACGGCGTGGACCGGCAGCGCAAGCTCAGCGACGGCCGCGGCCGGGCGTTCGGTCCGCACCACGTCCATGAGGTGCTCAACACCTCGCAGGACACCCATGCGGTCTCGGTGCACGCCTACTATCCGCCCCTGCCGCTGATGCGCCGCTACAGCCGCACCGGCCCACTGCTGCGCCTCGAAGAGGTCGAGCGTCCGGAGGAGTGGACGTGAGCGCCATCGACGAACTGCTCGCCCGGGCCCGGCAGGAGCTGGGCCCCCGGGTGACTCCCCAGGAGGCCGCCGCCGTACAGGAGGCCGGCGGCCTGCTGGTCGACATCCGGTACGCGCAACTGCGCGAGCGCGACGGCACCATCCCCGGCGCCCTGATCGTGGAACGCAACGAACTCGAATGGCGCCTCGACCCCACGGGCGCACACCGCGCCCCCGAGGCGACCCATCACGATCTGCCGGTGGTCATCATCTGCAACGAGGGCTACGCCTCCACCCTGGCCGCCCTCTCCCTCCGCCAGCTGGGCCTCCACCGGGCAACCGACCTCACCGGCGGCTTCCAGGCATGGCGAACAGCGGGACTCCCCGTACTTACCTGACCTCCGGCCTCCCCCTCCCCCACCCACCCCCAGCCGCCCCACAACACTCAGCAGCCATGGCCCTGAGCAGCAGCTTCGTGCTCGGTGCCGCAGCTCTCCAGTCAGTCACCCAGCCCCTGAGCGCGCAACTGCCCACACCGGCTCGGACCGACCGCGTCCACGCCCAAGTGGCCACCAGGCATTGACCACCGGGCACCAGCTACCGGCCATCGACCAGCTGGCATTGGACCTAGCCCCCAGCCCTGGGCGCTGGCCACACGCAGCCGCCCGGCCGTCAGCCGCTCAGCGCCATGGCTGCGCTCACCTCACACGGCGCCCGTGGTCCCCCTGCCCCACAGCCACACCCGCCCATGCCCCCATGTCCACGCCACCACCGTCCCGCTCGCGAGCGACATCCGTCCGCCCGCGCCGAGTTGAGGCCGACCGCCCTGGCCGTGGGGTGCGTCGGCGGCCGGTCAGTCGTCCGGCAGGTGGTGGTCCAGCAGCTCCGGGTCCTCGCCTTCCTCCGCCAGGGCCTGTTTGACGACGCGGAGGGCCAGGCCCTCCGGGTAGCCCTTGCGGGCCAGCATCCCGGCCAGCCGGCGGAGGCGCTTTTCGCGGTCCAGCCCTCTCGTGACGCGCAGCTTGCGGTCGACCAATTCGCGGGCGGTGGACTCCTCCTGCTCGGAGTCGAGGCGGCTGACCGCCACGTCGATCAGGGCGGAGTCCACTCCCTTGGTACGCAGTTCCCTGGCCAGGGCCCGCCGGGCGAGGCCACGCCCGTGGTGGCGGGACTCCACCCAGGCGTCGGCGAAGGCCGCGTCGTCGATCAGCCCGACGTCCTCGAAACGGGACAGGACTTCCTGTGCGGCCTCGTCGGGGATGCCCCGCCGGCGCAGGGCGTCCTCGAGTTGCTTGCGCGTACGCGGATTCCCGGTGAGCAGGCGCAGGCAGATGGCCCGCGCCTGCTCCTCGGGCGTACGCGGTGATCCCGACTCGGCCCTCGACGAGGAGGGACCACCGCTGTCCTCATGGCCGCCCCGGCGGCCCTCACGGCCCCCGCGGCCCCTACGGGTCTCGGCGTCACCGGCAGCGTGCCTGAACTCGCCCT
The DNA here is from genome assembly GCF_000717345.1 of Streptomyces lydicus. Classification (GTDB taxonomy): domain Bacteria; phylum Actinomycetota; class Actinomycetes; order Streptomycetales; family Streptomycetaceae; genus Streptomyces; species Streptomyces lydicus. The sequence goes on from NZ_JNZA01000011.1 coordinate 150,231, forward strand.
CGCTGGCCGGCCATTCCGTTCGCCGTGTCATGGCGGACTAGCTCTTGGCCGCGGTGGCCTTGGAAGCCTTGGCGCCCTTGGCCGCCGGTGCCGGAGCCGCGGCCGCGGTGGCGGTCGCCGGGTCGGCTGCGGCACCCGCGGCGTCCGCACCGGGCTCCGCGGCGGTCTCCTGCGGCTTCACGCCGATGCCGAGCTTCTCCTTGATCTTCTTCTCGATCTCGTTGGCGAGATCCGGGTTGTCCTTGAGGAAGTTGCGGGCGTTCTCCTTGCCCTGGCCGAGCTGGTCGCCCTCGTACGTGTACCAAGCGCCGGACTTGCGGATGAAGCCGTGCTCCACGCCCATGTCGATCAGTCCGCCCTCACGGCTGATGCCCTGGCCGTAGAGGATGTCGAACTCGGCCTGCTTGAAGGGCGGCGAGACCTTGTTCTTGACGACCTTCACGCGGGTGCGGTTGCCGACCGCGTCCGTGCCGTCCTTGAGGGTCTCGATGCGGCGGATGTCGAGACGCACCGAGGCGTAGAACTTCAGCGCGCGGCCACCGGTCGTGGTCTCCGGCGAGCCGAACATCACGCCGATCTTCTCGCGGAGCTGGTTGATGAAGATCGCGGTGGTCTTGGACTGGTTGAGCGCGCTGGTGATCTTACGGAGCGCCTGGCTCATCAGCCGGGCCTGGAGGCCGACGTGCGAGTCGCCCATCTCACCCTCGATCTCGGCCCGCGGCACCAGGGCGGCGACGGAGTCGATCACGATGAGGTCGAGCGCACCGGAGCGGACCAGCATGTCCACGATCTCCAGGGCCTGCTCGCCGTTGTCCGGCTGGGACAGGATCAGGGAGTCGGTGTCCACACCGAGCTTCTTGGCGTACTCGGGGTCGAGGGCGTGCTCCGCGTCGATGAACGCGACCGAGCCACCGGCCTTCTGCGCGTTCGCGACGGCGTGCAGCGTCAGGGTCGTCTTACCGGAGGATTCCGGGCCGTAGACCTCGATGACGCGGCCGCGGGGGAGGCCGCCGACGCCGAGGGCCACGTCGAGCGCGGTGGATCCGGTGGGGATGACCTCGATGGGCTCCTTCGACCTCTCCCCCATGCGCATTACGGCGCCCTTGCCGAATTGCCGTTCAATCTGTGCGAGCGCGGCGTCCAGCGCCTTCTCGCGGTCAGTGCCTGCCATGGGTTCCACCCGATTTGCTTGAGTCGATCGCTTCACGTCCATGACGCTAACGCCTGCCACTGACAATGCGCCCGGACCCGGCTCCAGCCTGTGGATAACTTCGGGAAAACCCCGAGAACACAGGCCGGATCTCCCATGAGAATGGATGTTCGATTTTGCTGTCAAGCGACCCGCCCGCCCGTGTCCGGCGGTGGCGCGGCGCGGGCGAGCGGGCTCCGGAACGCTTCACCGGGCCCCCGGCCGAGGACTCAGCGGTCGCCCTCGCGGCCTTCGCCGCCGTCGTCCGCGCTCCCGGCCACGTCCGCGCTCCGGGCGACGTCCGGCGTGCGGTCCCTCAGCGGGGCCGCCGGCGGTTCGGTGCGCAGGGCCCGGCGGGCGCGGGTCAGCAGACCGGCGACGCGCCGCCGGCCCCGGCCGTTGACCCGCAGGTCGCCGGGGACCTCGTAGCGCTTGACGTACGCGCCGAGGAACGCCTGCAGCGTCGCCGTGGCCGGGATGGCGATGAGTGCGCCCACCGCGCCCATCAGGGCCGTGCCCGCGACGACCGACCCGAAGGCGACGGCGGGGTGGATGTCCACCGTCTTGGCGGTGATCCGCGGCTGCAGCAAATAGTTCTCGAACTGCTGGTAGATCACGACGAAGGCGAAGACCCACAGCGCGTGCCACGGGTCGACGGTGAACGCGATCAGGATGGGCAGGGCGCCCGCCAGATAGGTGCCGATGGTCGGGATGAACTGGGAGACCAGGCCGACCCACATGCCCAGCGCGGGCGCGTACGGGACACCCATCAGCTCCAGCAGGATGTAGTGCGAGACGCCGGAGATCAGCGCCATCAGGCCGCGGGAGTAGAGGTAGCCGCCCGTCTTGGCGACCGCGATCTCCCAGGCGCGCAGCACCTCGGCCTGGCGGTGGGGCGGCAGGACCGAGCACAGCGCGCGGCGCAGCCGGGGGCCGTCGGCGGCGAAGTAGAACGAGAACAGGGCCACCGTCAGGAGGTTGAACAGGCTGCCCAGCACCGTCGCGGAGACGGCCAGGACGTTGTTGGCGCTGTCCTGCACGTACTTCTGCAGCCAGTCGGAGCGGAGCAGGTTGTTCTGCACCTCCACCCGGGAGAGGTGGGTGTGCAGCGTGCTGTTGATCCAGCTGATCACGGAGTCGAGATACTGCGGAAACTCCTCGACCATCGTGGCGATCTGCCCGGCGAGCATGGAGCCCAGCAACGCGAAGAAGCCCGCCGCGGCGACGAGGATGCCCAGGAAGACCAGGCCCGTGGCCAGCCCGCGCCGCATGCCACGGGCCGCCATCCAGTCGACGGCCGGCTCGACGGCCAGCGCCAGGAAGAACGCGATCAGGACGTTCAGCAACAGGGTGATCAGCTGGTGGAATCCCCAGATGGCGAGCTGGTAGCAGGCCACCAGGGAAAGCGCGAGCACCATGGCGCGCGGCAGCCAGCGCGGCATCGGCGCATCGGACCGGCGCTCCGGCCGGTCCGCGGGCCGCTCCTCGGGCCGTGGGACGTCGTTGCTGGTGATCTCATCAGAAACGGGCACGCTGCCCAGTGTCGCGCACCGCGCCGACAGTCCCGGTCACGAGCCGTGCCGACCCGTCTGCCGGGCGGACCGCCACGGTGCCCACGGACGATCTCCTCCGTCGTCCGCTCCGGCTCCTCCGTCCGCTCCGGCCCCGGTCTCCCCGTCCGCTCCGCCCCGCGCCGCGGGCGCCCCGCTCAGCGCTTGTCGGACGGCACGTTCATCACGGAGCAGACCACCCGCCACACCTCTTTGGCGCCCCAGCCCGCGTCCAGCGCCTCGTTGACGGTCCGGCCGCCCAGCTCGGACATCACATGATCGCGCGCGAAGGAGTCGGCGTAGGCCGCACCGAAGTGATCCGCCATCCGCTCCCAGAAGACCGTCAACCGCATGCCTCCAGTATCCCGCCCTGGGAGGGCAGCGGGGCACGAGCCGGTGCCACCGGGAGATTTCCGCCCTACGGTCGGGCCATGGCCGAAAACGTAAGCCCCTCTTCGACCCCTCTGGCGCGCGCCGAGCGCTTCGTCTGGCTGACCGCCAGGGTGCTCGAGCAGCGGCTCTTCGAGTACCACTTCCTCGGCGGCGGGGCGGACCCGGTCGAGACCGCGCTGAGCGCGTACCGCAACGACGACGACGGCTACGGCCACGCCCTGGAGCCCGATCTGCGCGGCCCGGTCAGCCAGCCGCTGCACACCGCGCACGCCCTGAAGGTCCTCGATCTGATCGGGCGCTGCGACGGCCGCCAGGTGGAGCGCATCTGCCGCTATCTGACGAAGATCTCGACCCCGGAGGGCGCGCTGCCGGCGCTGCACCCCTCCCTGCGCGGCTATCCGGCCGCGCCGTGGATCCCGGTGGTCGACAATCCGCCCAGCGCGCTGCTGGCCACCGGCCCGGTGGTGGGGCTGCTGCACCGCAACGAGGTCTGGCACGCCTGGCTGTTCCGCGCCACGGACTACTGCTGGGCGACCGTGGAGTCCCTGAAGGAGACCCACCCGTACGAGGTCGAGGCGGCGGTGGCCTTCCTGGACGGCGCCCCGGACCGGCCGCGGGCCGCCGCGGCGGCCGAGCGGCTGGGCCGGCTCGTACGGGAGCAGGGGCTGGTCCTGCTGGACCCGGACCGCGCCGCCGACGTCCCGGTGGCGCAGGGGTACGCCCCCGGAGAGCACCACCTGGCGTACGACTTCGCGCCCGCGCCCGGCTCGCTGGCCCGCGGCTGGTTCACCGACGAGGAGATGGCCCGGGCGCTGGACCATCTGTCGGCGCTCCAGGAGGAGGACGGCGGCTGGCCGATCAACTGGCGCGCGTGGGCACCGGGGACGGCACTGGAGAGCCGCCCGATGGTGACGCTCAAGGCGCTGCTCACCCTGCGGGCGTACGGGCGGCCGCTCGACTGACCACCGGGCCGGCCCGGGTGCGGTCACCCGCCCAGTGCCCGCACCCCCGCGGTGACGACCACCGCGACCCCGACGACGAGCAGGAACGGTGCGCGCAGCACCAGCGCCACGGCCGCGGCGGCGACCCCGGCGGCCTTGGCGTCGAGCATGATCTGCCCGCCGTCGCTGAAGGTCTGCTGGGCGGTGAGGGCGGCGAGCAGGGCCACCGGGAGCAGCGCCGCCAGCCGTTTGACGAGCGGGCGCTCCAGTACGCCGGAGGGGGCCGACAGGCCCAGGTACTTGACCAGGTAGCAGCCGACGGCGGTGACGGCGATCGCGATCCAGACGTTCATGACCGGTCCTCCCCGGTGGCGGTGCGGTTCTTCGTGGCCCGTTCGCGGCGTCCCTGGACGACGAGGACGGCGGGCGCGGCGAGCGCCGAGAGCAGCACGGGTACGCCGGTGGGCAGCAGCGGCAGCGTCACCATGACCAGGACGACGGCCAGACCTGCCGCCACGCGCTCGACGGCGGTCCGCAGCATCGGCGCGAGCAGCGCCAGGAAGACCGCGGGGCTGGCCGCGTCCAGGCCCCAGGCGTCGGTGTCGCCGAGGGCCCCGGCCCCCAGGGCGCCGACGAAGGTGGTGAGGTTCCACAGGGCGTAGAGGGTCAGCCCGGTGACGGTGAAGCCCAGCCGGGCACTGCGGCGGTCGGGCTGGGCCAGGGTGACGGCGGTGGTTTCGTCGATGACCCAGTGGGCCGCCAGGGGCTTGACGGTGGCCCGGTAGCCGAGGACGGCGGAGAGCCGCAGCCCGTAGAACGCGTTGCGGACTCCCAGGAAGAAGGCCCCGGCCGCGGCGGTCAGCGGGTTGCCGCCGGCCGCGAGGGCGCCCACCAGGGCGAACTGCGAGGCCCCGGTGAACACCAGGAGGCTGAGGGCGCAGGTCTGCAGGAGGCTGAGGCCGGCGCCGGCCGAGGTCACGCCGAAGGCGAAGCCGGAGAGGCCGACGGCGACGCCGACGCCGAGGGCGTCCCTGATCACGGCGGAGTCGGGCTTCGCGGGGGCGGCCGGCTCCGGTGGAACCGGCCGCTCCGTGCTGCGTATCTCTGTCTGTTCTGACACGCCTCGGACCCTAGGAGCGCGGGCCCGTCACGGTCTTGTACGTTCTTGCGCCACCGCCCCACCGGGCCCACGCGTCGCCACGCCACCGCGCCGTCCGACGCCCGCGCGCCCCCTCCTACGCCGAACGCTCCCGCCGATAGGCGCCCGGTGGTACGCCCACGATCCGGGTGAAGTGGCGGTTCAGGTGGGGCTGGTCGCTGAAACCCACCGCCAGGGCGGTGTCGACGGGAGAGGTGCCGGCCTCCAGGAGCCTGCGGGCCCGGCGGACCCGGGCGTCGGTCAGCCAGGTGTGCGGGGGCATGCCGTAGGCGGCCTTGAAGGCCCGCAGCAGCGCGAAGGGGCTGGTGCCCAGCTCCTGAGCCAGCGCTTCCAGGGACGGCGGGGTGGCCATCCGCTCCTCCAGGACGGCCCGGGCGCGGGCGGCGGTCCGTGCGCCGGCGCTGCGGGGCGTACGCGACGGGAGCGGGCCCCCGTAGTGGCGCAGCAGCCGGGCGACGGCGATCCGCAGCAGGCTGTCGGCAGCGAGGGCGTTGCCGCCCTCGGCGGCCCGGTGGACCTCGGTGATCATCCGGGCGAGCTGCGGGTTCTCGGCGACGGTCTCGGTGAAGCCCGCGGTGCCGCGCAGGGCGGTGGTCTCCTCGGCGATCTCCGCGACGACCTCGGCCGACGGGTAGAGAGTGGCGTACGCCCAGCCTTCGGGGGCGCCGGCCCGCGCGGTGTGGGCGACCTCCGGGTTGATCATGATGATGCCGCCGTGGCCGGCCCGGACGGTGCCCTTCTGGAGGCCCACCTCCTCGATGCCGGAGGTGACCGCGCAGACGACGTAGCCGTCGTGGGCGTGGCGGGGGAAGGAGTGCCGGACGTAGCGGGCGCGCAGCAGGTCGAGGCCGGGCAGCCCGGCGTACCGCCAGTGCCGCGCCCACTCTCCGCGCGCCCGCGGGGTGGCGTCCGCCGTCGGGGCGGGCAGGGCCTCGGCGGCCGCCGCGTCCCCGTCCGCCGTTCCCCTTCCCGCGCCCGTGGTCATGCGCCCATTCTGCGCCCGCCCAGGGGCCCCGCGACCAGCGCGTCCGGGGTGTGGACGGCCCGCGCGGGGCCCGGCCGGCGGGCCGCGCGGGGCCGCGTTGTCAGTGGTCCGGTGCACGATGGGGAACATGGCCAAGGCAGCGCTCGACTCGTTCTCCCCCGCGACCCGCGGATGGTTCGCCGGGGCGTTCAGCGCGCCCACCGCGGCGCAGGAGGGCGCCTGGCAGGCGATCGGGGCGGGTTCGGACGTCCTGGTGGTGGCGCCGACGGGCTCCGGGAAGACCCTCGCCGCGTTCCTCGCGTCGCTGGACGCGCTGGCGAGCACTCCGCCGCCCGCGGAGCCGAAGAAGCGCTGCCGTGTGCTGTACGTCTCACCGCTGAAGGCGCTGGCCGTCGATGTGGAACGCAATCTGCGCAGTCCGCTGACGGGCATCCGCCAGGAGGCGGTCCGTCGGGGGCTGCCGGAGCCGGAGATCACGGTCGGCATCCGTTCCGGCGACACCCCGCCCGCCGAGCGCCGGGCGATCGCCAACCGCCCGCCGGACATCCTCATCACGACCCCCGAGTCGCTGTTCCTGATGCTGACGTCGTCGGCCCGGGAGGCGCTGGCCGGCGTCGAGACGGTGATCCTGGACGAGGTTCATGCCGTCGCCGGCACGAAGCGCGGGGCCCATCTGGCGCTGTCCCTGGAACGGCTCGACGAGCTGCTGGACCGCCCGGCGCGCCGGATCGGGCTGTCGGCGACGGTGCGCCCGGTGGAGGAGGTGGCCCGCTATCTGTCGCCGCGGCGCCGGGTGGAGATCGTGCAGCCGCCGTCGGGGAAGCGCTTCGACCTCTCGGTGGTCGTCCCGGTGGAGGACATGGGCGAGCTGGGCGGCGCACCGACCCAGGAGGGCGAGGGCGGCGAGAAGCCGTCCATCTGGCCCCAGGTCGAGGAGCGGATCGCCGATCTCGTGCAGGCCCATCGCTCCACGATCGTCTTCGCCAACTCCCGCCGGTTGGCGGAGCGGTTGTGCAACCGTCTCAACGAAATCGCCTACGAGCGGGCGACGGGTGAGGCCCTGCCCGAGCACCACTCCCCCGCGGAGCTGATGGCCGAGGCCGGTGCCGCCAAGGGGGCGCCGCCACTGCTGGCCCGTGCGCACCACGGCTCGGTGTCCAAGGAGCAGCGCGCCCAGGTCGAGGAGGACCTGAAGGCGGGCCGGCTGCCGGCGGTGGTCGCCACCTCCAGTCTGGAGCTGGGCATCGACATGGGCGCGGTGGATCTGGTCGTCCAGGTGGAGTCGCCCCCGTCGGTCGCCTCCGGTCTGCAGCGGGTGGGCCGGGCCGGGCATCAGGTCGGCGCGGTCTCGACGGGCATCGTCTTCCCCAAGTACCGCGGGGATCTGGTGCAGGCGGCCGTGGTCACCGAGCGGATGCGCTCGGGCGCCATCGAGGCGCTGCGGGTGCCCGCCAATCCGCTGGACGTCCTCGCCCAGCAGCTCGTCGCCATGACCGCGATGGACACCTGGGACGTGGAGGAACTGCTGACCGTCGTGCGGCGGGCCGCTCCGTTCGCCGCGCTCCCCGAGTCGGCGTACACGGCCGTGCTGGACATGCTCGCCGGCCGCTATCCGTCGGACGCCTTCGCCGAGCTGCGGCCGCGCCTGGTGTGGGACCGCGTCGCGCAGACCGTCACGGGCCGCCCTGGGGCGCAGCGGCTGGCCGTCACCTCCGGGGGCACGATCCCCGACCGCGGCCTGTTCGGGGTGTTCCTGGCGGGCGGCGACGGCAGGGGCGGCGGCCGCCGGGTGGGCGAGCTCGACGAGGAGATGGTCTACGAGTCCCGCGTCGGCGATGTCTTCACGCTCGGCACGACGTCCTGGCGCATCGAGGACATCACCCGTGACCGGGTCCTGGTCACGCCCGCCCCCGGGGTACCGGGCCGGCTGCCCTTCTGGAAGGGCGACCAGCTCGGCCGCCCCCTCGAACTGGGCCGTGCGCTGGGCGCGTTCCTCCGCGAGATCGGCTCGCTGGCCCCCGAGGACGCCGGGGCCCGGCTGGCCGCCGCCGGGCTGGACGACTGGGCGGTGTCCAACGTCCTGAGCTACCTCGCCGAGCAGAAGCAGTCCTGCGGCCACGTCCCCGACGACCGCACGATCGTCGTCGAGCGGTTCCGCGACGAGCTGGGCGACTGGCGGGTGGTCATCCACTCCCCCTTCGGGGCGCAGGTCCACGCCCCCTGGGCACTGGCCCTCGGTGCCCGGCTCGCCGAGCGCTACGGCATGGACGCCCAGGTGATGCACGCCGACGACGGCATCGTGCTGCGGCTGCCGGACGCCGACCTCATGGGGCTCGATCTGCTGGACGGGGACGGCGGGTTCGACCCGTCCACCGACCCGGGCCTCGCCGCCCGCGGCACGGAGTACGACCCCGAGCAGTCCCCCGTGGGGGCCGCCGATGTGGCCTTCGACCAGGGCGAGATCGACCAGATCGTCACGGACCAGGTGGGCGGGTCCGCGCTGTTCGCCTCCCGGTTCCGGGAGTGCGCGGCACGCGCCCTGCTGCTGCCGCGGCGCAACCCCGGCAAGCGCACACCGCTGTGGCAGCAGCGGCAGCGCGCCGCCCAGCTCCTCCAGGTGGCCAGTGAGTTCGGCTCCTTCCCGATCGTGCTGGAGGCCGTCCGCGAGTGCCTCCAGGACGTCTTCGACGTACCGGGCCTGACGGAGCTGATGGGCGACATCGCGGCCCGCCGGGTGCGCCTGGTGGAGGTAACCACCCCCGAACCGTCGCCGTTCGCACGCTCCCTGCTGTTCGGCTACGTCGCCCAGTTCCTCTACGAGGGCGACTCCCCGCTCGCCGAGCGCCGCGCGGCCGCACTGTCCCTGGATTCCCGGCTGCTCGCCGAGCTGCTGGGCCAGGCGGAGCTGCGCGAGCTGCTGGACGCCGAGGTGCTCGCGGAGCTGGAGCGCGAGCTCCAGTGGCGCACGGACGACCGGCGGGTCAAGGACGTCGAGGGCGTCGCGGACGTCCTGCGGCTGCTGGGACCGCTGACCGACGCCGAGCTGGTCGAGCGCGGCGCGGATCCGGCCTGGGCCGGGGAGCTGGCCGCCGCCCGCCGCGCCATTGCGGTGCGGATCGCCGGCGCCGAGCACTGGGCCGCGATCGAGGACGCCGGCCGGCTCCGCGACGCGCTGGGCACGGCGCTGCCGGTGGGCGTCCCGGAGTCCTTCACGGAGCCGGTCAAGGATCCGCTGGGTGACCTGCTGTCCCGGTATGCCCGTACGCACGGTCCGTTCACCTCCGAGCAGGCGGCCGCCCGCTTCGGCCTCGGCACGGCCGTCACGGACGGCGCGCTGCACCGCCTCGCGGCGGCCGGCCGGGTCGTCCAGGGCGAGTTCCACCCCGCGGGCATCGGCCAGGAGTGGTGCGACGCCCAGGTGCTGCGCAGGCTGCGGCGGCGTTCGCTGGCCGCGCTGCGCGAGGAGCTGGAGCCGGTGCCGCCGGCCTCGCTCGCCGCCTTCCTCCCCCAGTGGCAGCACGTCGGCCCGCCGCGTCCGGCAACCGTGAGCGGGACACCGGCGCCGCTCGGCGGGGCCTCGCACAGCCTGCGCGGTATCGACGGACTGGTGCGCGCCATCGAGCAGTTGCAGGGCGCGCCGGTGCCGGCCTCCGCGCTGGAGAAGCTGGTGCTGCCGTCCCGCGTCGGCGGCTACACCCCCGCCCTGCTGGACGAACTGACCGCCACCGGCGAGGTGTTGTGGGCCGGCGCGGGCGCCCTCCCCGGCAAGGACGGCTGGCTCTCCCTGCACCTCGCCGACACCGCCCCGCTGCTGCTCCCCCCACCGCTCCCGCTGGAACTGTCCGCCCTGCACGAATCGCTGCTGGCCGCGCTCTCCCCCGGGTACGGCCTGTTCTTCCGCCAGCTCGCCGACCAGGTCCGCGCCACCACCCACCCCGAGGCCACCGACGTCCAACTGGCCGACGCGCTGTGGGACCTGGCCTGGTCGGGGCGACTGACCAACGACACCCTCGCCCCGCTGCGCGCCCTCCTCGGCTCGGGCCGTACGGCGGGCTCGACCGCGCACCGCGCCCGGCGTGCGGTCCCGCGCGGCAGATGGGCGCACCCCCGGCCGGAGTTCGGCGGAGGCTCACTGGGGGCCGCGGGACGTGGCGGCCGCCCGACCGCCTCCCGCTCCGGCCCGCCGACCGTCGGCGGTCGCTGGGCGCTGCTGCCGCACCCCGAAACCGACGCCACGCACCGCGCCCATGCCCTGGCCCGCGCCCTCCTCGACCGGCACGGCATCGTCACCCGCGGCGCGGTGTCCGCCGAGGGCGTCGAGGGCGGGTTCTCCGCCGCGTACCGGGTGCTCGCGGCGTTCGAGGAGTCCGGGCAGGCCCGCCGCGGCTATGTCGTCGAGGGGCTGGGCGCCGCCCAGTTCGCCATGGACGGTGCGGTGGACCGGCTGCGCGCGGTCAGCACCCAACGGGAGCGCACCGCCGGCGACGCCCGGCCGGACGGCGACCCGGGGCAGGCGCGGCGCGGCGGTCCGCAGCGCGCGGTCGTGCTGGCCGCCGCCGACCCGGCCAACGCCTACGGTGCCGCCCTGTCCTGGCCCGACCCGCCCGAGGGCTCGACCCACAAGCCGGGCCGCAAGGCCGGCTCCCTGGTCGTCCTGGTGGACGGCGAGCTGACGCTCTACATGGAGCGCGGCGGCAAGACCCTGCTCGTCTGGCCCCTCGGCCATGATCAGGCGCCCACCGACCCCCGCGTCCAGCTGGCCGTCGAGGCCCTCACCGATGCCGCCCGCGCCGGTGCTCTCGGCACCATCACCACCGAGCGCATCAACGGCACAGCCGCCCTGACGTCCCCCTTCGCCGCCACCCTGGAGTCCGCCGGCTTCCACCCGACCCCCCGGGGGCTGCGCCTGCGCGGCTAACCCTCGCCGGCCCCCTAGCTCGCCCCGCGCGCGGCTCCCGGCTCCCGGCTCCCGGCTCCCGGCTCCCGGCTCCCGGCTCCCGGCTCCCGGCTCCCGGCTCCCGGCATGATGGTGGCATGCCCGAAGGTGACACCGTCTGGCGCTTGGCCCAGCGGCTCAACGAAGCGCTGGCCGGCCACCCGCTGACCCGCTGCGATCTGCGGGTGCCGCGGCTCGCGACGGTGGATCTCGTCGGCCGCGGCGTGCTGGAGGTGACCTCCCGGGGCAAGCACCTCCTCACCCGCTTCGAGGGTGGCCTGACCCTCCACTCCCACCTGCGGATGGACGGCGCCTGGAAGATCTACCGCCCCGACGAGCGCTGGCGCGGCGGCCCGGCCCACCAGATCAGGGCGGTCCTCGGCACCGCCGGGCACACCGCGGTCGGCTACCGCCTGCCCGTCCTCGACCTGCTGCGCACCGACGACGAGCCCCGGGTGGTCGGCCACCTCGGGCCCGACCTCCTCGGCCCCGACTGGGACCCCGAGGAGGCGCTGCGCCGGCTGCTCGCCGACCCCGCCCGGCCCCTCGGCGAGGCCCTCCTCGACCAGCGCAATCTCGCCGGGATCGGCAACGTCTTCAAGTCCGAGCTGTGCTTCCTGCTGCGCGCCTCCCCCTGGCTCCCCCTGGGGGAGCTCCCGGAACCGGCGCGGGCGCCCGCGCTCGCCAAGAAGCTGCTGGAGGCCAACAAGCGGCGCCCCGCCCGTACCACCACGCCCAGCGCCCGCCCCGACCGCCGGCTGTGGGTCTACGGCCGGGCCGGCCGCCCCTGCCTGCGCTGCGGTACGACGGTGTGCGCCGCCGACCAGGACCCCACCGCGGAGGAACGGGTCACCTACTGGTGCCCGGCCTGCCAGCCGGGCCGGCCCACGCCCGGAGACCGGCCGCCCACTTATTGACGCCCCGTCAGATCCCTCCCTGCCCTGGCGCCATGCCGCCTGTCACGGCGTACGACCTCACGGGCCGCACCGCGCTCGTCACCGGCGCGGCTGGGGGCACCTCCCACGCCCTTCAGGCAGTGGGGGAGGGATCGGCCGCGCCACTGCCGCCCTCCTCGCGGCGGCCGGCGCCACCGTCCACTGCGCCGACCTGGACGCCACGGGCGCCGAGGCGACCGCCGCGGCGCTCACCGCCTCCGGCGGCACCGCGTTCGCCCATCCCCTCGACGTCACCCGGCGCGATCAGGTCGCCGCCGTCGTCGAAACGGCCCGCCGTGGCTCCGGCCGCCTCGACGTGATGGCGAACATCGCCGGGATCATGCACTCCTCCCCCGTACTGGAGACCGAGGACGCGGACCTGGACCGGGTCTGGAACACCAACTTCAAGGGCGTGCTGTACGGCTGCCAGGAGGCCGCCCGCGCCATGATCGCCGCCGGGAGCGGCGGTTCCATCGTGACCATGGCCTCCGGCGCGATCGACACCGGCGCCCCCGGCCTGCTCTGCTACGGCGTCACCAAGGCCGCCGTCGTCCAGCTCACCCGGACCCTGGCCACGGAGGCCGGACGGCACGGCATCCGCGTCAACGCCGTCGCCCCAGGCTGGGTGCGTACGGCGATGACCGAGCGGCACTCCGCCGAGGCGCGCCAGCAGGCGGAGCGGCTGATGATCCGGAGGTCACCGCTGGGGCGGGTGGGAGAGCCGGAGGACATCGCACACGCCGTGCTCCACCTGGCCTCGGACGCCTCGTCGTTCACGACGGGCCAGATCCTGCGCCCGAACGGCGGCGTCGCCATGCCCTGGTGAGCGCCCCGCGGACCCGCCGTACCCCCCGCACCCCCCGGACGGCCACGCGCCGCCAGACACCGTCGCTCCGCCCCGTGCACGGCACGCAGTGCACCGGCAGCAGACTGAGCCCCCAGCCGCCCACCACCACGGCCCCCTCGACCACACCCGCCGACTGCGGCCACACCACCAGCCGGACCGCGGCCCACCACCACACCCCTCCGACGAGGACGGCGGATATCCAGCGGCCCGGCACGGCCCGCGGACGCCGGCCGCCCGGCTCACAGGCCGGGGGCCGGTCCGGCCCGCGGGCCGCCGCTCCACGCCACGCCATGGATGCCTCCTCCGGCCGACGCTAGACGGGCCCGCCGTCGGCGGGGAGGGCGCACCGGCGTACTTCCGGCGCGCGGGCGCCACCACGAGCTCCGGTCAGTGATGGGCCTCCGCCTGGAACATCCAGTGGTGCTTCTCCAGGTCGGCGGTGAGGCCGATGAGGATGTCCTGGCTGACCGGGTCGGGCTTGTCGGTGGCGATGATCCGCTCGCGCATCCGGCCGATGACCGCGCCCAGCGCACTCACCATCGCCCGCACCACCTCACCGTCCTTGATCCAGCCGTCCTGCACCTCGGTGATCCCGCTGGTCTTGGCAACGGTGCCGGCCCGGCCGTCCGGGGACACGCCGATCGCGGACGCCCGCTCGGCCACCGTGTCGGTGTGCGTGCGGGCGCTGGCCACCACCTCGTCCAGCTGGAGGTGTACGGAGCGGAAGCGGGGGCCGATGACGTTCCAGTGCACCTGCTTGGCGACCAGCGAGAGATCGATGAGGTCGACGAGGGCTCCTTGCAGCGCGTTCCCGACAACGCTGCGGTCCTCGTCGGACAGCGTGCTCTTGACGACAGACATCCGGTGACTCCTGTTCGGGCGAGTGCTCGGACGGGCAAGGGGCGATCGATCGATGCCGATCGGGGGATTTGTCCGATTTCGCCATCGTACAAATGAATCGTCTGTTCTGGGCGGCCGCGGACCGGCCGAGCACTCCCCCCGCACCACGCCGCCGCTCAGGGGCCGGGCAGCACAGAGCCCCGGCGGGCTGCTGCCCACCGGGGCTCGATGCGTACGAACAGGGGTGTCAGGCCGCGACGACATCCACGACGTCGGCCGGGGACTTGATGGTCACGCGCTCCTCCGGCACACCGGCCAGGGACGTGACGGACACCGAATTGAGCTTCGGCCGCACCGGTGCCGGCACCGGGTCGCTCGCGGCCGCGGACGCTGCCAGCTCCGCGAGCGCCAGCTCGTCGCTGACCTCCCGCATGAGCTCGGACATGCGCACGTCCAACGCGTCACAGATCGCCGAGAGCAGCTCGGAGGACGCTTCCTTCTGGCCCCTCTCGACCTCGGACAAATAGCCGAGCGATACCCGGGCGGAGGAAGAGACCTCGCGCAGGGTTCGGCCCTGGCGCTGACGCTGTCGGCGCAGCACGTCACCCAGCAGGCGACGAAGCAGAATCATCGCTGGCTCCCTCCTCGGACCTCGGATCCGGATCCTTCTCGCCCCACCGTACCGCCTCGGGCCGCGGCCGTGCCGGGAGCGAGTACGTGTTCACTCATGGCTGCAAACATCCATTCCCCCCGTGTTGTTCCGTATCCTGTGCCCGCGCATTTTCTGTCAGTTCGCTCAACAACAGTGCGAGCACCGCGTCGATGGTGTCGCGGCGGATCCGGTCGCGATCCCCGGCCAGCGCCAGCCGGCGCACCTCTCCGGCGCCGCCCGGGCCGCGCACCGCCACGAAGACGGTGCCCACGGGCTGCCCGTCCTGCGGCTCGGGGCCGGCCACCCCGGTCGTGGCGATGCCCCAGTCGGCGCCCAGCACCCGCCGGACACCCTCCGCCATCTGTCGCGCGACCTCGGCGTCCACCGCTCCGTGCGCGGCCAGCAGGGCGCCGTCGACACCCAGCAGCTCCCGCTTGAGATCGGTGGCGTACGCCGTGACCGAGCCGCGCAGCACCCGCGAGGCCCCGGGGACGGCGGTCAGCGCGCCCGCCACCAGGCCACCGGTCAGGGACTCGGCCACCGCCAGGCTCTGCCCGCGCCCGGCGAGCAGCTCCAGCGCCCCGGCGGCCACAGAACCCGGCGCGCTCACCGGCCGGCGTCCCGTTCGGTCGGTTCCGCCGCCTGCCCGGCCCGCTCCGCGCGCTCCCTGGCCAGACCGGCCCGGCGCAGCACCACGGCCTGGCGGACGTAGTCCAGGCCGGTGGCGACAGTCAGCAGCACGGCCACCGCCATCACCCACCAGCGGAAGGTCGCCAGCGGACCGGTCAGTACCAGGACGTACATCCCGACCGCGGTGCCCTGCGCCAATGTCTTGATCTTGCCCCCACGACTGGCCGGAATGACCCCGTGCTTGATCACCCAGAACCGCATCAGCGTGATGCCGAGCTCACGGAAGAGGATCACGCCCGTCACCCACCAGGGCAGATCACCCAGCACCGACAGGCAGACCAGCGCGGCGCCCATGATCGCCTTGTCCGCGATCGGGTCGGCGATCTTGCCGAAGTCGGTGACCAGGTTGTACGTGCGCGCCAGATGCCCGTCGAAGATGTCGGTGATCATGGCGACGGCGAAGGCCGCCCAGGCGAAGACGCGCCAGACCGGGTCGGTCCCGTTGTCGTGCATCAGCAGCACGACGAAGGCCGGGACCAGCACCAGCCGCAGCATCGTCAGGATGTTGGCGATGTTCCACAGCCCGGCCTGCCGGACGGCCGGCGCCGTGCGCGGGCCACCAGCTGCGGAAGCCGGGACTCCGGTCATCTGCCCGCCTCCTCGGTACACTCCGCGCCGTCCACCGACAGCACCTCGGCCACGAGGTCCACACCCTCGCTCGACACGACCTTTGCTTCGACCATACGACCGGGCGAAAGCTCCTGGTCGGTCGAGAGCAGGGTGACGCCGTCCGTCTCCGGTGCCTGGTGCGCGGCCCGCCCGACGATGCCGTCCTCGTCGTCGATCCGGTCGACCAGCACCCGCACGGTCTCCCCGACCCGCTCCTCGGCGCGCTGCGCGGTCAGCTCCTCGGCCAGCCGCGACACCCGGGCCAGCCGCTCGGCGACCTCGTCCGGGTCGACCTTGTCCTCGTACGAGGCGGCCTCGGTGCCGTCCTCGTCGGAGTAGCCGAAGACGCCGATGGCATCGAGCCGGGCCGCGGTGATGAAGCGCTCCAGCTCCGCCAGGTCGCTCTCGCTCTCCCCGGGGAAGCCGACGATGAAGTTGGAGCGGGCGCCGGCCTGCGGCGCCTTCGTCCGGATCGTCTCCAGCAGCTCCAGGAAGCTGTCGGTGCCGCCGAAGCGCCGCATGGAACGCAGCACACCGGGCGCCGAGTGCTGGAAGGACAGGTCGAAGTACGGCGCGACCTTGTCGGTACCGGTCAGCACATCGATCAGACCCGGTCGCATCTCGGCCGGCTGGAGGTAGCTGACGCGGATCCGCTCGATGCCGTCGACGGCGGCCAGCTCCGGCAGCAGCGTCTCCAGCAGGCGGATGTCGCCGAGGTCCTTGCCGTAGGAGGTGTTGTTCTCGGAGACCAGCATGATCTCCTTGACGCCCTGCTCCGCCAGCCAGCGGGTCTCCCCGAGCACGTCGGAGGGGCGGCGGGAGATGAAGGAGCCCCGGAAGGACGGGATGGCGCAGAACGAGCAGCGCCGGTCGCAGCCGGAGGCCAGCTTCACCGAGGCCACCGGGCTGGAGTCGAGCCGGCGGCGCAGCGGCGCGCGCGGGCCGGAGGCGGGCGCGATGCCCTCCGGCAGGTCCTCGGGCGGGGTGTCCTGGGCGTGGCCGGGCAGTGCGACCTCGGCGGCCTGGCGCTCGGCCGGGCTGATCGGCAGCAGCTTGCGGCGGTCGCGCGGGGTGTGCGCCGCGTGGATGCCGCCGCTCAGGATGGTCTGCAGCCGATCGGAGATGTCGCTGTAGTCGTCGAAGCCGAGCACGCCGTCGGCCTCGGGCAGCGCCTCGGCGAGCTCCTTGCCGTAGCGCTCGGCCATGCAGCCGACGGCCACCACGGCCTGGGTTCTGCCGCCCCCCTCACGAGCCGCGGCCTTCAGATCGTTGGCTTCCAGCAGGGCATCGACGGAGTCCTTCTTGGCGGCCTCGACGAAGCCGCAGGTGTTGACGACGGCGACATCGGCATCGGCGGCTTCCTCGACCAGCTCCCAGCCGTCCGCCGCCAGGCGGCCTGCGAGCTCCTCCGAGTCCACCTCGTTACGGGCGCAGCCAAGGGTGACAAGGGCGACAGTGCGGCGTTCGGGCATGGGGCTCAGCCTACTTCGTCCCGGAGACACCCTCGGCGCGCAGGTCTCCGCCGCCCGCACCGGGCGTCCCGGGCCGGGCGGCGGACTCCCTCCGAAGCGGCGGCGCTCAGCCCGCCTGCGGGTCTCCCGGCGTGTAGCTGAGCCGCTCCACCGGGCCCTTCTCGCCGATCTGCTTGACTTCCTTGCCGTTGACGTACAGCTGTACGGCCGGGGCGTTGCCGAGGACCAGGTCGATCCGCTTCTTGTCCGTGATCGTCTTGGACTCGCCCTTCTTCAGCAGGCTGTCCTCCAGCAGCTTGCCGTTGGCGTCCTTGGCCGAGACCCAGCTCTGCCCGTCGCGGGCGGTGACCTTGATCGTCACCTTGTCCTTGGGCAGGCCGGCGACCGCGCTGTCGGACGGCTCGGGAAGCGGCGGCTTGATCGTCGAGGGGTGGCGGGTGGGGGCCGGCGCCTTGGCATGGGCGTCGCCGGCCGCGATGGGACCGTTGTTGCTCTTGTCCCCGCCGGTGAAGAGCGTGAAGCCGGCGAAGCCCACCACCGCGACGATCGCGGCGATCATGGCGGCCGTCCAGTTCGGGCGGCGCGGCTCGGAGCGGATCCGCTCGGCCTCGAAGATCGGGGCGGCGAGCTCGGTCGGGGTCGGCCGCCCGCCGTGCTCGGCGTCGAACTGGTCGATCAGCGGGCGGGGGTCGAGGGAGACGGCGCGGGCGAGCGTTCTGATGTGTCCGCGGGCGTAGACGTCGCCGCCGCAGCGCGAGAAGTCGTCCTGCTCGATCGCCTGAACGATGGGAATGCGCACCCGCGTCGTCGTACTGACCTCTTCGACGGTCAGTCCCGCTCCGATACGGGCCTGCTGAATGGCACGACCGACGGAAGGCCGGTCTGCTTCGGGGGAGTTGCCGATGGACACGGGGGCGCCTTTCGAGCGTGTAGCCACCTGCTGGAAGTTCAGTCTAGGGGTGGAGCGAAAGGGTCGGGCAAGCGGGAGAGCGCTGTTTGTACGCCATCGGAACGCCCGCGGGGTGCCAAGCGGGTTGATGTTGCGGCATCGTTCCCTCGCCTCCCTCAACTTGACGTTTCGGCAGGAGAAACGGTTGCTTTCTTCTCTCGTACGGGTGACCCGGATGTGCGTGCTACTCGCTAGCCTGCCCCCGGATCACCGCCAGGACTCCGTCCAATTCATCAGGCTTCACCAGAACGTCACGTGCCTTGGAACCCTCGCTCGGCCCGACGATGTTGCGTGACTCCATCAGATCCATCAGCCGCCCGGCCTTGGCGAACCCCACCCGCAGCTTGCGCTGGAGCATCGAGGTCGACCCGAACTGGGTGGAAACCACCAGCTCAGCGGCCTGACACAGCAGATCGAGGTCATCGCCGATGTCCTCGTCGATCTCCTTCTTCTTCGCCGTGCCGACCGTGACGTCGTCGCGGAAGACCGGCGCCATCTGGTCCTTGCAGTGCTGGACGACGGCCGCCACCTCGGCCTCCGTCACGAAGGCGCCCTGCATACGGACCGGCTTGTTGGCGCCCATCGGCAGGAACAGCCCGTCGCCCTTGCCGATCAGCTTCTCGGCGCCCGGCTGGTCGAGGATGACCCGGCTGTCGGCCAGCGACGAGGTGGCGAACGCGAGCCGGGAGGGCACATTGGCCTTGATCAGGCCCGTGACGACGTCGACGGAGGGCCGCTGGGTGGCGAGCACCAGGTGGATACCGGCCGCCCGGGCGAGCTGGGTGATCCGGACGATGGAGTCCTCCACGTCGCGCGGCGCCACCATCATCAGGTCCGCCAGCTCGTCCACGATCACCAGCAGATACGGGTAGGGCGCCAGCTCCCGCTCGCTGCCCTCGGGCGAGCTGACCTTGCCGCTGCGGACCGCGGCGTTGAAATCGTCGATGTGCCGGAAGCCGTAGGCCGCGAGGTCGTCGTAGCGCAGGTCCATCTCGCGCACCACCCACTGCAGCGCCTCGGCGGCCCGCTTGGGATTGGTGATGATCGGCGTGATCAGGTGCGGGATGCCCTCGTACGCGGTCAGCTCGACCCGCTTGGGGTCGACCAGCACCATCCGGACGTCCTCCGGCGTGGCCCGCACCATGACCGAGGTGATCAGGCAATTGATGCAGGACGACTTGCCGGATCCGGTGGCGCCGGCGACGAGCACGTGCGGCATCTTCGTCATGTTGGCCATGACGTAGCCGCCCTCGACGTCCTTGCCCAGCGCCACCAGCATCGGATGCTCGTCACCCGCCGCGTCCGCCAGCCGCAGCACGTCGCCGAGGTTGACCATCTCGCGGTCGGTGTTGGGGATCTCGATGCCGACCGCCGACTTGCCGGGGATCGGGCTGATGATGCGGACGTCGGGGCTGGCCACGGCGTAGGCGATGTTCTTCGCCAGCGCGGTGATCTTCTCGACCTTGACGGCCGGGCCCAGCTCGACCTCGTAGCGGGTCACCGTCGGGCCGCGGGTGAAGCCGGTGACCGCGGCGTCGACCTTGAATTCCTGGAAGACCGTGGTCAGCGCGGTCACTATGGCGTCGTTCGCGGCGCTGCGGGTCTTGCCGGGGCCGCCCCGCGCGAGCAGGTCCAGCGAGGGCAGCGAGTAGGTGATGTCACCGGACAGCTGAAGCTGCTCGGCACGCGCCGGCAGCTCGCCGGACGGCTCGGGCGGCGCCTTGGTGAAGTCCGGTACGGCCGGGGTTCGCTCCCCCTTCGGCGGCTCGGGCTCGGCACCGCGGGCCGGCGGGACCGTCCCGGAGTGCGTGGCGTCGTCCTCCTGGTCCTGGTCCCGGCGCTCGCCGGAGACGCTGCTGCTCAGTCCCGCGACGAGCGGAGAGGGCTGGACGCCGTGCAGCACCGCGCCGTCCAGCGCGGCGGCGGCCGCGGCGGCGACGTCCACCGCGTCCATCGGCCGGTCCGCGGCAGGCCGGTCGGCCCGGCGCGGACGCCGCCGCTTGGCCAGCGCCGCCTCTTCTATGGCGTCCGGGTCGTTCGCCGCGGGCGCCGCCGCGGCGCTGCGCCGGGGCTTGCGCGCCGGCTGCTCGCGCCACTCCTCGGCGTACTCCTCGACCTCGTCGAAGTCCGCCTCGGGTTCCAGGGGGTGCAGCACGCCGAGCCGGACGCCGAGCGCCCGCAGCCGCTGCGGAATGGCGTTCACCGGTGTCGCGGTGACCACCAGCAGGCCGAACAGGGTGAGCAGCGCCAGCAGCGCCACCGCCAGGGTCATGCCGACGGTGAAGATCAGCGGCTTGGAGGCGACCCACCCGACATAGCCGCCGGCGTCCTGTATGGCGGCGAGTCCGTCGCCCCGGCCCGGCGAGCCGCAAGCCATCGCGACCTGCCCGAGGATGCCGATCACCAGCGCGGAGAGCCCGATGACGATCCGGCCGTTGGCCTCCGGCTTCTCGGGATGCCGGATGAGCCGCAGCGCGATGCCGCCCAGCAGTATCGGTACGACCAGGTCCAGCCGCCCGAACGCGCCGGTCACCAGGAGCTCGACGAGGTCACCGACCGGCCCGGAGAGGTTGGACCAGGTACCGGCGGCGATGACCAGCGCCAGCCCGAGCAGCCCCAGCGCCAGCCCGTCCTTGCGGTGCGCCGGGTCGAGGTTCTTCGCGCCCTGGCCCATCCCGCGGAACATCGCGCCGATGGCGTGGGCGAGACCCAGCCAGCAGGCGCGGGCGAGGCGGTAGACGCCGCCGGTCGGGGACGGTGCCGGTCGCGGCGCGGCCTTCTTGGCGGCCACCTTCTTGGCCGGGGCCCGCTTCGCCGCCGTCTTCTTGACCGGTGGCTTCGCGGGCGCCTTCTTCGCAGCGGTCTTCTTGGCCGCGCCCCCGGACCGTCCGGCGCGCTGCTTCGAGGGGCCCGCCGTGCTCTGGGTTCCCTTGCCGGACGTACGTGAGGCCATGGCGACGAGATTACAGGCGAACGCGGGCATGACACGAGCGCACGGCCCTTCACCCAAACGTGTCGCACGCCCGTCTCATGAGGGGGCGTCAGTCAGCTCGCGGGGACCCCGCCGGTGTTCCCCGCCGTCCCCGGCTCCAGGGCGTCCAGAGCCCGGCGCAGGCCGGTCAGCTTGCGCTCCAGATGGGCCGCGGTCGCCACCGCGGCCGCGTCCGCCGACTCGTCCAGCTGTTTGGAGAGCGCCTCGGCCTGCTCCTCGACGGCGGCCAGTCGCGCGGAGAGCTCGGCGAGCAGCCCCGCGGACTCCTTCGCCTCGTCGGCGCTCGGCCGGCCGCCCTCCAGCTGGAGCCGCAGCAGCGAAGCCTGCTCCCGCAGTTGGCAGTTCTTCATGTACAGCTCGACGAAGACCGAGACCTTCGCGCGCAGCACCCACGGGTCGAACGGCTTGGAGATGTAGTCCACCGCGCCGGCCGCGTACCCGCGGAAGGTGTGGTGCGGGCCGTGGTTGATGGCCGTGAGGAAGATGATCGGGATGTCGCGGGTGCGCTCCCGCCGCTTGATGTGCGCGGCGGTCTCGAAACCGTCCATACCCGGCATCTGCACATCGAGCAGAATCACCGCGAAATCGTCCGTGAGCAGTGCTTTGAGCGCTTCCTCCCCGGACGATGCCCGCACCAGTGTCTGATCGAGCGCGGAGAGGATCGCCTCCAGCGCCAGCAGATTCTCCGGCCGGTCATCGACCAGGAGGATCTTGGCCTTCTGCACCATGGCCCGTCCTCCTCGCCCCGGCATCGAACCGGACGCCGCCCCAGGGGACGACTCCGTAACGCCGCCCGTCCTTGTGCCGGTCATGGTAGCTGCACCCCGCCTGTCGCCACACCCTGTCACCGCGATGTCACTGCGCACGTAGCAGAAACGCAGACAGAGACGAGAAGGTTCCCCGGATCCTGCACTTCCACACGTCCGCGGCAACACTCAGTCAGCACGCGGTGATCCTCTTTCGGCTCCCATACTGTCGTCCCGTCACTCGGCTCGCATCCATTGCTCCATGACCGACAACAGATGATCGGTATCCACCGGCTTGGTCACGTAGTCGGAGGCTCCCGCGTCGATGCTCTTCTCCCGGTCGCCCTTCATCGCCTTCGCGGTGAGCGCGATGATCGGCAGCCCGGCGAACTGCGGCATCCGACGGATCGCGGCGGTGGTCGCGTAACCGTCCATCTCCGGCATCATGATGTCCATCAGCACCAGCACGATGTCGTCGTGCTGTTCGAGCA
Organism: Streptomyces lydicus; assembly: GCF_000717345.1. Lineage (GTDB taxonomy): Bacteria > Actinomycetota > Actinomycetes > Streptomycetales > Streptomycetaceae > Streptomyces > Streptomyces lydicus. The sequence goes on from NZ_JNZA01000011.1 coordinate 172,607, forward strand.
CCTCGATGCCCTCCCGGCCGTTCTCGGCGTACAGCACCGACAGGCCGTGCTGCTCCAGGACGCTGGTGAGCGCGAAGACGTTGCGGATGTCGTCGTCGACGATCAGCACCTTCTCGCCGTGGAAGCCGCCGCCGAAGCTCGGGTCCGCCACCAGGTCCTGGCCGGTGCCCAGCCAGGGCTCCTCGGCCGACTGCGGGGGCGCGGGCGGCTGAGCCGGCTGCTGAGGCTGCGGCTGGGGTTGCGGCTGCGGCTGTTGCGGCTGGGGTGCCGCCGCCGGCTGGCCCGGGAGCGCGAAGCGGCGCTGGGAACCGGCCACCGCGCGACGGCGACGCCGGCTGAGGCTGCCACCGGTGTCCCGGCCCTGCGCCTCTTCGATCTCCAGCCGTACGGCCTCCGTCTCACGCGCCTCCGCGTCCATCGCCAGCCCGCCGGCCACCAGCTGCGGGTAGCCCTGCGGGGGCAGCCCGCCGGGGTTGTGCGGCAGGTAGAGCGTGAAGGTGGAGCCGCGGTTGGGCTCGCTCTGGGCGTGGATCTCACCGCCCAGCAGCCGGGCGATCTCCCGGCTGATGGACAGGCCCAGGCCCGTACCGCCGTACTTGCGGCTGGTGGTCCCGTCCGCCTGCTTGAACGCCTCGAAGATGACCCGCATCTTGCTGGACGCGATGCCGATACCCGTGTCGGTCACCGAGAAGGCGATCATGTCGGCGTCCGGGTCGCGCAGCGAGCCGTGCTCCAGCAGCTGCTCACGGATGGCCACCGGGACGTCCGCGCCGGCCGGCCGGATGACCAGCTCCACGGCGCCGGTGTCGGTGAACTTCACGGCGTTGGACAGCAGGTTGCGCAGCACCTGGAGCAGCCGCTGCTCGTCGGTGTGCAGCGTGGCGGGCAGCTCCGGTGAGACCCGTACGGAGAAGTCGAGACCCTTCTCCGCGGTCAGCGGCCGGAACGTGGCCTCCACGTAGTCGACGAGCTGGACCAGCGCGATCCGCGTCGGGCTGACGTCCATCTTGCCGGCCTCGACCTTCGACAGGTCCAGGATGTCGTTGATCAGCTGGAGCAGGTCGCTGCCCGCCCCGTGGATCGTCTCGGCGAACTCGACCTGCTTCGGGGAGAGGTTCCCCTCGGCGTTGTCCGCCAGCAACTTGGCCAGAATCAGCAGCGAGTTCAGCGGCGTGCGCAGCTCGTGCGACATGTTCGCCAGGAACTCCGACTTGTAGCGCATCGAGACCGCGAGCTGCTCGGCGCGCTCCTCCAGGACCTGCCGCGCCTCCTCGATCTCGGTGTTCTTCACCTCGATGTCGCGGTTCTGCGCCCGCAGCTGCTCGGCCTTCTCCTCCAGCTCCGTGTTGGACAGCTCCAGCGCCCGCTGCCTGCTCTCCAGCTCCGCGGAACGCTCACGCAGCTGCTCGGTCAGCTCCTGCGACTGCTTGAGCAGCACCTCGGTCTTGGTGTTGACCGAGATGGTGTTGACGCTGGTCGCGATCATCTCGGCGATCTGGCTGAGGAAGTCCTTCTGGATCTGGGTGAACGGCTGGAAGGACGCCAGCTCGATCACGCCGAGCACCTTGTCCTCGAAGAGCACCGGCAGCACGATGACGTTCGCCGGCGGCGCCTCGCCCAGCCCGGATGCGATCTTGAGGTAGCCGGAGGGCACGTTCTCCACCAGGATCGTGCGGCCCTCCTCCGCCGCCGTGCCGATCAGCGTCTCGCCCGGCTTGAACGTCGTCGGCATCGCGCCCATGGAGTAGCCGTACGAGCCCATCAGCCGCAGCTCGTACGCGCCCGGCTCGCCGCCGTCCGCGCCGATCTCCTGGCTGTCGGGCTGGGCCGCGAGGAAGAACGCGCCGTGCTGCGCGGAGACCGCCGGCGACAGCTCGCTCATGATGAGCGTGGCGACGTCCTTGAGGTCGCGCCGGCCCTGCATCAGACCGGAGATCCGGGCCAAGTTGCCCTTCAGCCAGTCCTGTTCCTCGTTGGCGAGGGTGGTCTCGCGGAGCGTGGAGATCATGGTGTTGACGTTGTCCTGGAGCTCCAGGATCTCGCCGGCCGCGTCCACGTCGATCCGGACGTTGTGATCGCCGAGGGTGACCGCCGCGGCGACCGCGGCGATGGCGCGCACCTGACGGGTCAGGTTGCCGGCCATCTCGTTCACCGACTCGGTCAGGTCCCGCCAGGTGCCGGCCACGCCCCGCACCTGCGCCTGACCGCCCAGCTGGCCTTCCGTACCCACCTCGCGGGCCACCCTGGTGACCTGCTCGGCGAACGACGACAGCTGGTCGACCATGGTGTTGATGGTGGTCTTCAGCGCGAGGATCTCGCCGCGCGCGTCGATGTCGATCTTCTTGGTGAGATCACCCTTGGCGATGGCGGTGGTGACCATGGCGATGTTGCGGACCTGGCCGGTGAGGTTGTTGGCCATGGAGTTCACCGACTCCGTGAGGTCCTTCCACGTACCGGCGACGCCGGGGACGCGGGCCTGACCGCCCAGGATGCCGTCGGTGCCCACCTCGCGGGCCACTCGCGTGACCTCGTCGGCGAACGACGACAGCGTGGTGACCATCGTGTTGACCGTGTCGGCGAGCTGTGCGACCTCGCCGCGCGCCTCGACCGTCACCTTCTTCGTGAGGTCTCCGTTGGCGACCGCCGCCGAGACCTGGGAGATGTTGCGCACCTGGATGGTCAGGTTGTTGGCCATCAGGTTGACGTTGTCGCTGAGGTCCTTCCAGATGCCGGTGACGCCCGGAACCCGTGCCTGGCCGCCCAGTTGGCCTTCCGTACCGACCTCGCGGGCGACCCGCGTCACCTGCTCGGCGAACAGCGACAGCTGGTCGACCATCGTGTTGACGGTGGTGACCAGTTCGAGGATCTCGCCCTTGGCGTCGACGGTGATCTTCTTCGACAGGTCACCGCGCGCCACCGCGGTCGTCACCTCGCCGATGTTCCGCACCTGCGACGTCAGGTTGTTCGCCATGAAGTTGACGGACTGGGTGAGGTCCTTCCACGTACCGCTGACGCCCTGCACCTCGGCCTGGCCGCCCAGGATGCCCTCGGTGCCCACCTCCCGGGCGACCCGGGTGACCTGCTCCGCGAAGGACGAGAGCTGGTCGACCATGGTGTTCAGGGTGTTCTTGAGCTCCAGGATCTCGCCCCGGGCGTCCACATCGATCTTCTGCGACAGGTCGCCGCGCGCCACCGCTGTGGCGACCTGGGCGATGTTGCGCACCTGGGCCGTCAGGTTCCCGGCCATGCCGTTCACCGAATCGGTCAGATCGCGCCAGACGCCCGCGACGCCCGGCACCTGCGCCTGGCCGCCCAGCCGGCCGTCCGTACCGACCTCCCGGGCGACCCGGGTCACCTGCTCGGCGAACGCGGAGAGCTGGTCGACCATCGTGTTGATGGTGCTCTTCAGCTCCAGGATCTCGCCGCGCGCGTCCACGTCGATCTTCTGCGACAGGTCGCCGCGCGCCACCGCCGTGGTCACCTGCGCGATCTGCCGCACCTGAGAGGTGAGGTTCCCCGCCATGAAGTTGACGGAGTCGGTCAGCTCCTTCCAGGTGCCGCTGACGCCGTCCACCCGGGCCTGACCGCCCAGCCGGCCCTCCGTGCCCACGTCCCTGGCCATCCGCGTGACCTGGTCGGCGAACGAGGACAGCTGGTCCACCATGGTGTTCACGGTGTTCTTCAGCTGGAGCATCTCGCCGGAGACGTCGACGGTGACCTTCTGCGACAGGTCGCCGTTCGCGACCGCCGTCGTCACCTGCGCGATGTTGCGGACCTGCCCGGTCAGGTTCCGGAACGCGGTGTTGACGGAGTCCGTCAGGTCCTTCCACGTCCCCGCGGCCCCGGGCACCGCCGCCTGGCCGCCCAGCTCACCCTCGACGCCGATCTCCCGTGCCACCCGGGTCACTTCGGCACCGAACGAGGAGAGCTGGTCCACCATCGTGTTGACGGTGTTCTTCAACTCCAGCATTTCACCGGCGACATCGACGGTGACCTTCTGCGACAGGTCACCGTTGGCAACCGCCGTCGTCACCTGGGCGATGTCCCGCACCTGCCCGGTCAGGTTGCGGAAGGCGTTGTTCACCGAGTCGGTGAGGTCCTTCCACGTACCGGCCGCGCCCGGCACCTGCGCCTGGCCGCCGAGCTGTCCCTCGGCCCCGACCTCGTTCGCCACCCGCGTCACTTCGTCCGCGAAGGTCCGCAGCGTCTCGGTCATGGTGTTGATGGTGTCGGCGAGCTGCGCGACCTCGCCGCGTGCGCTGACCGTCACCTTCTGCGACAGGTCGCCGTTCGCGACCGCCGTGGTGACCTGGGCGATCCCCCGCACCTGCGCGGTCAGGTTGCCGGCCATGAGGTTGACCGAATCGGTCAGGTCCTTCCACACGCCCGCGACGCCCGGGACCTGCGCCTGACCGCCGAGCTCACCCTCCGTACCGACCTCGCGAGCGACGCGCGTCACCTCGGAGGCGAAGGAAGACAGCTGGTCCACCATCGTGTTGACGGTGTTCTTCAGCTCCAGCATCTCGCCGGCGACATGCACGGTCACCTTGCGCGACAGATCACCCTTGGCGACCGCGGTGGTGACCAGGGCGATGTCGCGGACCTGAGCCGTCAGCCGGGACGCCATGGTGTTGACGGATTCCGTCAGGTCCTTCCACGAACCCGACATTCCGCGCACCCGCGCCTGACCGCCGAGCTTGCCCTCCGTACCGACCTCGCTGGCCACTCTGGTGACCTCGTCGGTGAACGCCGAGAGCTGGTCCACCAGCCCGTTGACCGTACGCCCGACCTTGAGGAACTCCCCGCGCAGCGGATGCTCCGACGAGCTGTCCGAGCTGCGCGACCGCAGGTCCATCCGCTGTTCCAGGTCACCCTCGGAGACCGCCGAGAGCACCCGTCCGACTTCGGACACCGGCCGTACGAGGTCGTCGACCAGCGCGTTCGAGGCGTCGATGGCCGCGGCCCAGGAGCCCTCGGCGGCGCCGACCTCCAGCCGTTCCGTGAGTTTTCCCTCACGCCCGACCACCCGGCGCACCCGCGCCAGCTCGCCGGTCAGATGCAAATTGCGGTCCGCAACCTCGTTGAAGACCGCCGCGATCTCCGACATGACGCCGTCGCCGGAAACCGTGAGCCGCTTGCGGAAGTTCCCGTCCCGCATGGCGACCAGAGCGACCAACAGCCGATTCAGCGCAGCCGTATCCACTTCGGTCGTCCCGTTGTTCCGGGATCGTCCGCCTTTCGCGCGCGTGCTTGCGCCCCGCGCCGCTGCGCCAGACTCCACCGTGTCCCTCCCGCAAGGGTCGACCGTTCTACCCGGGCTTTCTCTTGATACTTGCCCAGTGTTTCACCATGGCCCAACCAGGCCATAACAGTTCGGCAGCATCGCACACCGTCCCCGTCACGATTGGGGCGGAAACACACGTGACCGGCATCCTCGGCCGCGGCGAAGGTAAGTAACCTGGCATACGGCTGTCCACCCGCCCCGTCGCGAACACGGGCGGCAGTGGTACGAGCACGACAGGTATTCGGAGGGGCGCCGCGACCATGGGGGAGCAGATCACCGACACACGCATGAGGAGACCAGTGATCACCGCGCGGGCCGCCGCAACATTCGAACCGGTGGGGCGCTCGGTCGCCACCGCCCGCGCGTTCGTCCGCGACACCCTCCAGGGCTGGGGCTGCGCCGACATCGTCGATGACGCGGTCGTCCTGACCAGCGAGCTGGTCACCAACGCCGTGGTGCACGCCGGCACCGCCGCGGACGTGCTGTGTCAGCGCAGTGACGAAGGCGTGCGGATCTCCGTCGCCGACCGCTACCCCGAACGTGAGATCCCGCTCCAGAACGCCGGCCAGGTCGTCGTCCACCCGGACCGCGAGGGCGGCCGCGGGCTGCTGCTGTGCGGCGCGCTGGCCACCCGCTGGGGCGTCGAGTACACCGCCGCCCAGAAGCACGTGTGGTTCCAGCTCGACCTCCCCGAGCGCCCCGCCGGCACCCGCTCCGCCGGCCCCGCCCTCCCCGTCGACGCCCTCCCGGTGACCGACGCCCGGGTCCGCGTCGCGGTGATCCAGATCGACCGCGGCGGCTGCATCAGCTTCTGGAACGACGACGCCCAGGACCTCTTCGACTACGACCCCGAGCAGGTCATCGGCAAACCCCTCACCGACTTCGCCGCCTGGCCGCACACCCCCGGCACCGGCACCGGCATCGCCGAGGCCCTCCAGCTCTCCCGCTGGGAAGGCTCCTACGGCATAAGGGGCGCCGACGGCCGGGTCGTCCCCGTCTACGCCTCCCACCTCCGCGTCCGCGACGCCGACGGCGAGGCTTCCACGGTCTGCCTCCTGGTGCGCGACCACGAACGCGCCATCCTGCAGAGCCCCCAGCGCACCCCCGCGCCGGACGCCGCCACACAGGCCGCGTCCGAGGGCCGGCCCTCCGACCCGTTCGAGGTCTTCATCGGCTCGCCGGCCCCCGACGATCTCGACGGGCTGCTCCAGCGCACGGTCGAGCGCGCCCGCGACATGCTCGACGGCGACGCCGCCTACCTCCTGCTGGCCACCGACGACGAGACCGAGCTGGAGGTACGCGCCTCGACGGGCCTGCCCTCCGCCCGCCAGCGCTTCGCCCGCGTCCCCGTGGAAGCCGGTTCCGGACGCTACGGCTCCGCCCGGATGCCCGCCGTCCACGAAGACCTCACCGCCGTCCCCGGCGCCGTGCCTCTCCTCAGCGGCACGGGCATGCGCTCGGTCGTCACCGTCCCGCTGAAGGTCGAGGGACGGCTGACCGGCTCCCTCGGCGTCGCCGCGGAAGGAGCCGGCCGCTACACGAACGAGGAGGCGCTGCGCCTCCAGTTCGCCGCCGACCGGATCGCCCTGGCCGTCGAACGCGCCCGCCTGACCGAGCTGGAGAAGCTCCGACGGGGCTCGCTGTCCTTCCTCGTCGAGGCGTCCGACCTGCTGGCCGGCACCCTCGACCGCGACCAGACCCTGGCCCTGATGGCCCAGATGACCGTCCCCACGCTCGCCACGTGGTGCGCCGTCTACACCGTCGCCGACCAGGCGTCCGCCCCCGAGCTCTCCTACGTCCTGCACGAGGACGAGGACCGCATCGACGGCCTCAAGACCCTCCTGCTGAAGGTGGACCCGCCCGAGCCGGTCCCCACCCCCGGCGCCCGCGTCTGGACCGCGCCCAGCGACGCCGCCCACGACGCCGCCCTGCGCACCTCCATGCGCAGCCTGGGACTCGGCAACGCCGCCCGCCCCTCCACGGGCCCCGGCGCCTCCCTCGCCACCGCCTCCGCCGTCGGCGGCGAGACCGTGGTTCTCCCCCTCGTCGCCCGCAACCGCGTCATCGGCATGCTCACCCTCGGCAAGCCCGCCGAGGAGCACTTCCGCCAGGAGATCCTCGAACTCGCCGAGGACCTCTCCCGACGCGCCGCCCTCGCACTCGACAACGCCCGTCTCTACTCCGAGCGCACGGCCATCAGCCAGTCCCTCCAGCGCAGCCTGCTCCCCCCGGAGCTGCCCGACATCGCCGGTGTCGAGGTCGAGGTCATCTACCGCGCGGCCGGCGAGGGCAACGAGGTCGGCGGCGACTTCTACGACCTCTTCCCCATCCGCGACGGCGCGTACGGCTTCGCCATCGGCGACGTCTGCGGTACCGGCCCGGAAGCCGCCGCCGTCACCGGCCTGGCCCGCCACGCCCTCCGCCTCCTCGCCCGCGAGGGCTTCGGCGGCCCCGCCGTCCTGGAGCGGCTCAACGCCGCCATCCTCGACGAGGGCGCCCGCAGCCGCTTCCTGACGCTCCTCTACGGCGAGCTGTGGCCGCAAGACGACGGCAGTGCCGTCCTCAAGGTCGTCTGCGCGGGACACCCCCTGCCGCTGCGTCTGCGCCAGGACGGCACCGTCGAGCCCGCCGCCGAACCCCAGCCGCTCCTCGGCGTCATGGACGACCTCGAACTCTACGAGCAGACCGTCACCCTCGACCCCGGCGACGTCCTGCTCTGCGTCACCGACGGCGTCACCGAGCGCCGCGAGGGCACCCGCATGCTCGGCGACGACGGCCTCACCGACGTGCTGACGACGTGTACGGGCCTGACGGCCGGCGCGGTCGCGGCGCGCGTGCTCCGCGCCGTGGAACGCTTCGCCGCCGAACCGGCCTCCGACGACATGGCCATCCTCGCCATGCGCGTCCCCGAGCCGCAGGCCGGCTGACCACCACACCGGGGCAGCGGCAACCACAAACCCTGTGGCCCGCTCCCCCGGTACACCGCCGCCGCGCACAACTGGCCCACCCCGCGCCCGAATACGACGAAGGCCCCCGCCGAATTGGCGGGGGCCTTCGTCTTCTGAGCCCCAATACGGAATCGAACCGTAGACCTTCTCCTTACCATGGAGACGCTCTGCCGACTGAGCTATTGGGGCGCGGCAACAGAAAGAATATTACCCCAACTCCGCGGCGACTTCTAACCGGACCTCACCCACGGGCTAAAGGGCCGGCTGCAGCAATCCGCCCAGCGCATTGCACGCACTGACCATCTTCTGGAGCTCCCGCCGCGACATCCCCGCGTGCACGGGCAGCGCCAGCGTTTCGTCCACCGCCCGCTCGGTCTCCGGCAGGAACACATCCCGCCGCAGCCCCGGCATCCGGTAGACCGGCGCCAGTACAGGCACCCGGCAGGCAACTCCCTTGCCGCGCAGCGTCCGTGCGAAGGCGTCCCGGTCCGGCCGCCCGTTCCCCGGGACGCGCACCACGTACTGCTCGTACGTGTGCCCGGCGGTCGGCTTCGGCGTCCAGACCCCGTTCAGCCTGCCGTCCAGGTAGGCCGCGTGCGTCCGCCGCAGCTCGGCGTCCTGCGGGTCCGCCCCGGGCTCGTCCTCCACCAGCACCAACAGCCCGTGCCGCTGCCCCACTTCACGGATCCAGCCGACGTCCGCCTGCCGCCCGAACCGGTGCACCGCCACCACCGCGGCGGTCCGGGCGGACACCACATCCGCGACCGCGGCCGGATCCAGGCAGTAACTGTCGGCATCGACATCGGCGAACACCGGCACCGCGCCCAACTCCACCACGGCACGGGACACTTCGGCGTTGCCGTACGCCGGCACCACGACCTCGTCACCAGAACGCACACCGGCTGACCTGAGAGTCTCCACTGTCCCCATGCAGCGGATCCTGCTCAGACGAAGTGAACGTCGAGTTACGCCCACCACCCGAAAATCAGAACAAAAAAGCTCCGGTCCCTGAACCACGAAGGTTCAGGGACCGGAGCTGAAGAATTGTTCGGCGGCGTCCTACTCTCCCACAGGGTCCCCCCTGCAGTACCATCGGCGCTGAAAGGCTTAGCTTCCGGGTTCGAAATGTAACCGGGCGTTTC
>NZ_JNZA01000012.1 GCF_000717345.1 Streptomyces lydicus
CGTGGGCACCCTCGTCGCCTCCCTCGTCGCCTCCCTGCGCGCACAAGGCGACGGCGGCCTGGACCACTCCGCCCTCCTGCGCGGCGTCGAACGCCTCTCGGGACACACCACCGAAAACTGAGGATCACTCCTCGCCACCGAAGGCTGAGGACGCTCGCGGCTGCGCCCCGCGAGCGTCCTCGTACGGCCGGCGTCGCGACTGCCGCACTGCGGTCGCGACGCCGGTTTCGTGTTCCGTCAACGGCCCCGGGGGCGGCGGCCGACGTGACGGTCGTCACGTTCTCTTCACGGAACGGCCATGTGCTGTTTACCGTTCAAAGGAGTGCGGGGCATCGCTGACGCGTCCCGCCCCAAGCTGCCCCGGCCGGTTCCCCCCGTCTGGCCGGGGCTTCCTCTTGGCCCACCGGCCCCCGGGCTGGCCCACCGGCCCCCGGCCGCCTGGCGTCCCGCATCCCGCGCTAAGCCCCTTGCGCATCCAGCGGATTGGCGCCGATGCGCGTGGCGATGCCGCTGCGTACCGCGCCCGCGGCGGAGCTGTCCGGCTTGCGTTCCGCCTGGTCCCGGAAGCAGGCGAGGAACTCCTCGCCGAGGCCGAGCCGCGGATACCGTTCCAGCACCTCGGCGCGCAGGTCAGCCGGCAGCGCGTCGGGACGCCGCCCGGAGATGTCAAACGAGGTGGAGAACACCAGCAGATGGGCCTCCGGATCCCGATCCACCGGTACGTCGTCCCACATGTGCCGGACGATCACCTCGGACGCCCGCACCCGCCGCTCCACGGGCCACCCGGCGCCCGCACCGAACACCCACGCCACATGGCCGCCCGCCTCCTCGAACGGCACGGTGTGGCTGTCGAACTCCTTGACCAGCCCGACGTCGTGCAGCATCGCCGACACGTACAGCAGCTCCGGGTCGAAGGCGATGTCGTGCAGCGACGCGTAGGCCGCCGCCCACAGGTAGGCCCGTACGGAGTGGTTGAGCAGTGCGGGGGAGCAGTAGGCGCTCGCCACCTCCAGCGCGGCGCGGCAGACCCGGGTCTCCGGCATCACAAGATCATCCATCGTCATGGCCTTGATTGTCGCGCACGACGGATCACCGGTCGATGTGCACCGGCAGGCGCACCAGCCCCCGCATCAGGCGCGTCCGCCGCCACTCCAGCTCGCCCCAACCCGCGGACGCCGGCCGGACGTCGGCGAAACGTGTCAGCAGCACCTCGAACGCGATCCGGGCCTCCAGACGGGCCAGGGGTGCGCCGAGGCAGTGATGGGGGCCGTGCCCGAAGGAGAGGTGCCGGCCGGCCTGGTCGGGGCGGTCCAGCCGTACCTCGTCGGGCGCCGCGAAACGCGCCGGATCGCGGTTGGCCGCGCCGGGGGAGACCAGGACCACCTCGCCCGCCGCGATCCGCGCCCCGCCCAGCTCGACCGGCTCGGTGGCGTAGCGGAACGTCGCGAGGGTGAGGGGCGCGTCGTGGCGCAGGAACTCCTCGACCGCGGCGGGCAGCAGCGCGGGCTCGGCCCGCAGCCGGGCGCGCAGCGCGTCGTCCTTGAGCAGGGCCAGCATGCCGTTGCCGATGAGGTGGGTGGTCGTCTCGTGGCCCGCGACGACCAACAGCACGGCCAGCGACACCAGTTCGGCCTCGGACAGCTGGTCGGCCTCGTCGCGGGCGGCGATCAGACCGCTCAGCACATCGTCGCCCGGGGCCGCGCGCCGGGACGCGATCAGCCTCGTCATGTAGTCGCTGAGCGCGTGCGAGGCGCGGTCGACGGTTTCCGGGGCCGCCGCGGCGAACAGGTCGTTGGACCACGTGCGTACCGCCGCGCGCTCGGCCTCCGGCACCCCGAGCAGCTCGCTGATCACCGCGATCGGCAGCGGCACCGCGAACTCCTCGATGAGGTCCCCGGACCCGCGCGCGGCCAGCGCGTCGGCCAGTTCCTCGGCGAGCGCGCGGATACGGGGCGCGAGCCGCGCAACGGCCGCCGGGGTGAACGCCGTCATCGCCAGCTTCCGCAGTCTTCCGTGGTGTGGCGGGTCGGTGGCGAGCATGGACCGGCTGACCGCGGGGGCCAGCCGGCGGTTGCTCGGCCGGTCGGCGAAGTAGCGTGCGGTGTCCTTCGACAGCCGCGCGTCGGCCAGCGCGGTCCGCGCCTCGGCCCACCCCGTGACGACCCATGTCGTACGGCCGTTACCGGTCGGCATCCGCTGGACGGGGCCCTGCGACCGCAGGGCGGCGAGCAGCGGATACGGGTCCCGGGAGAACCCGGCCGATTCCAGGGGGTTGGGTGCCATCCGGCCAGCGTAGCGAGTGGTTGCGGGCGCAAGGATCGCGCTGGTGGCGGCTGTCGAGGTGCGCGAGCGCGGAGCGCGGCGCAGGCTGGAGGCATGACCGAGCATCCGCCTGTCATCGTGCACCCGCCGACCCCCTCCGGTGGCCGACGGGTGACCGTGCGTGGGCAGATCGTCGGGCTGGCCCACGGCCGCGGCGATGTGGCCGAATTCCTGCGCCGCGCGGGAGTCGCCGGGCCGGCGGAGGACATCCGCCTGGACGACCCGCGCCTCGTCGAATGGCGGGGCGGTTCGCTGGACGACTGGCCGATGCCGCCGGCGTGAGGAACGCGACCGGTGCCGCCGGCATGACTGGTGAGACCGATACCCCGGTAGCGCCGGGGCGGCGAACGGTGGTGCCACAGGGGTGACGGGGCCCGGCGCGGGGCGGCACGGGTTGCGCACAGGGGCGCCGAACGCGATGTCAGTGGCAGCAGGTATCAATGGAGGGGTAAGAGCGACGGCGGTGAGCCGACACGTGGGAGGGGCAGGATGCCGGAGACCGAGGGACGGGCATGAGCGACGGCGACAGCGGCAACAGCGGCGACAGCGGCGACAGCGGCGACTACAACGACGCCAGCGCGGGGCACAGCAGGGGAAGCGGGTCCCCGAGCTGGGACGTGCTGTGCAGGGCGATGCGCTGGGAGACCCTGGCCTTGCTGGTGTTTCTGGTGGTGCTCGCGGCGCTGGCCTCCTGACGCCGGGAGGCCGCCGCACCACCAGCACCCCGGACCGGACGGCAGGGACGGCTCGGCGGCTCGGAAGGGCCGCAGGCCCGTAGGCCCGTGGGCTGCTCCGACGCCGATCCCCCTCCGTGGGTCTTGGGGTCTTGCCAAGGGCACGGGCGCAAGTCGCGGTAATTGCCCAGTGCCGGGCGGACGTTTCGCAGCCCCGCCCGTCCCGGGTGTGCACGGCCGTCAGCGCGCCGTCCGATTTCCGCCAGCGTGGCTCTTCGGCCTGCCGCAGAGTGGACGTGTGAAGGACGAGAAAAGGCAGGTACGAGGCCGTGCGCCGCAGGGGACGCCTGCTGAACCGCAGCAGGTACAGCCCCCGCCCCCACAGGCACCCGGCCCCGACACCACGGAAAGAACACGACCATGACGCTCTACACCCCACTCGACAGCCCGCTGGGCGAACTCCTCCTGGTGGGTGAGGAATCGGCCACCGCGCCGGGCGGCACGGCACTCGTCTCGCTCTCCGTGCCGGACCAGAAGGGCGGGGTCACCGTCCAGGACGGCTGGCAGCACGCCCCCGGGGCGTTCACCGAGATCACCCGCCAGCTGCGGTCCTACTTCGACGGGACGCTGACCCGCTTCAGCATCGAGTACGCGAACACCGTGCGCACCCGGGGCACCGGCTTCCAGCAGCGCGTGTGGCAGGCGCTGGAGTCGATTCCGTACGGGACGACCACCACCTACGGGCGGATCGCCGCCGACATCGGGGCGGCGCGCGGTGCGGTCCGTGCGGTCGGAACGGCGATCGGCGCCAATCCGCTGCTCGTCGTCAGGCCCTGCCACCGGGTGATCGCCGCTAACGGGGCGCTCTCGGGCTACGCGGGCGGACCGGCGCGCAAGCGGCAGCTCCTCGGCCTGGAGGGGGTCGTACCGAACGGGAGCACGCCATGACCGCCACCACCGCGAAGAACCGCGCCGGGACGCGCACGGCCCCCGGCCCGGCCGGCCGCTCCGCCGCGCTGGCGGCACGCGTCGCGGCCACCGACTGGGCGGCGCTGAGCGAGGAACTCGACGCGGTGGGCTGCGCGTTGACCCCGCGTCTGCTCACCCCGGCCGACTGTCGCGCGCTGATCGCCCTCTACGACGAGGCAGAGCGCTTCCGGTCGACCATCGACATGGCGCGCCACCGCTTCGGTTCGGGCCAGTACCGCTACTTCGCCGAGCCGCTGCCCGAACCGGTCCGGGCCCTGCGCGAGGCGTTCTACCCGCGCCTGCTGACCGTCGCCCGGGCCTGGGCGGACAAGCTCGGCAGGTCGGCGCCCTGGCCGGACACCCTGGAGGAGTGGCTCCGGATGTGCCACGCGGCCGGGCAGACCAAGTCCGCGCAGATCCTGCTGCGTTACGGGGCGGGCGACTGGAACGCGCTGCACCGTGACCTCTTCGGCGAGCGAGTCTTCCCGCTCCAGGTCGTCATCGGCCTGGACGAGCAGGGCACCGATTACGAGGGCGGGGAGTTCCTGCTCGTCGAACAGCGGCCGCGCGCCCAGTCCCGCGGCACCACCACCGTCCTGCCCCAGGGGCACGGCCTGGTCTTCACCACCCGCGACCGCCCCGTGCGCTCCGCATGGGGCTGGTCGGCAGGCGCCGTACGCCACGGCGTGAGCACCGTCCGCGCGGGCCGGCGGCACTCCCTGGGCCTGGTCTTCCACGACGCCTGACGAGGTCTGCGCGATGCCTGACGACTCCGCCCACGCCGGGCCCAGGGATGCGTGGCGCTCAGAGCATCGAGCCGCCGGTGACGTCGAAGCGCTGGCCGGTGATCCAGCGGGAGTCGTCCGAGGCGAGGAACGCGGCGACATCGGCGATGTCCGCGGGCCGGCCCATGCGGTTGAACACGGAGATGGAGGCCAGCGCGGCCTCGGCCTCCGGCGTCGCCCGCATCGCGGCGTTCATGTCGGTGGCGACGAAGCCCGGCGCGATGGTGTTCACGGTGATTCCGCGCGCGCCGAGGTCCTTGGCGAGGGTGAGGGTGAGGGTGTCGACCGCGCCCTTGGAGACGCCGTACGCGATGGTCGACGGGAACGCCGTGGTCGTCACCGCCGACGAGATGTTGATGATGCGGCCGCCGTCGCGCATCCGGCGCAGACCGTGCTGGATGAGGAAGAACGGCGCCTTGGTGTTGACCGCGAGGGTGCGGTCGAACTCCTCCGGCGTCACCTCGTTGATGTGTCCCGGCAGACTGATGGCGGCGTTGTTGACGAGGATGTCGAGGCCCGGCTCCGCGCCGCAGGCCGCGAGCCCGTCGTCGAAGGCGGCGAAGAGAGTCTCGGCGTCGCCCGGCACCCCAAGCTCCGCGCCGATTATGAAGGCCCGCCCACCGGCGCCGATGATGGTCTCCGCCGTCTCCTTGGCTGCCGCGTCGTTGTTGCCGTAGTGGACGGCGACCAGCGCGCCGTCCTGGGCGAGGCGTTGGGCGATGCCCCGGCCGATGCCCCGGCTGGACCCGGTCACCAGCGCGGTCTTTCCGTTGAGGTCACCCATATTTATTTCCGGCCTTCCGTGAACTGTCGCGGCATGCTGCCGCGTTGGTTGTCGATTGCGGTGCGAAGGGCGGCACGCGCGTGCCGAAGCAACGGAAAGGTTGCGTGACGCGGGCGGCGCGCCAGGTCTGCGGCGCCGCGGGCGAGGTGTCCGGTCAGCCGCGGGAATCCCGGGCCGTCAGCGTCGACACGAACACCGGGTGGCCGTCCTGCGAGCCGGTGACCCGGACCGCTGTGGTGCGGGGCAGGGGGGACGGGACCCGGCGGGCCTCGATCGCGCACGGGGTGCCGTGCTCGGCGTAGCGGTGGAACGTGGTGCCGAAGGCGTACGGCACGAACGTGCCGGGTGCGGTCAGGGCGTGCGCGGCCTGCTGTGCCGCGTCGAGCAGCACCATGCCGGGGACGTGGTCGTTGGCCGGGTTCACGACCGCGGCGTGTCCGGGCGCGATGCGCAGCAGCCAGCTGTCGGGCCGGTCGGTGGGGGAGAGCAGTACGTCGTGCTCGCTGGTGCTGCCGGTCAGCCGGGGCGGGACGCAGGTCGGCAGCGGGCCGAGGGTGCGGCGGGCGGTGAGCTGTTCGCCGCGGATCCGGCGGTAGACGGCCGGCGAGGCGACGGTGACGTGGGAGTGGCCCGTGGCCACGATCCGGTCCGCGGCGCGCAGCGTCATGTCGAAGCGGGCACCCGCCAGCGTGCCGGCCCGCATCCGCATCTTGCTGCAGGCGACGTCGATCGAGAGCCCGATGGGCCCGCTGCCGGCGTCGAGGTGTTCGGGATACGTGGTGTAGTCGAGGTCCCCGAGGATGAAGTGGTGGCCGACCGGGACGCCGAGTTCGGTGTGCGACAGCAGCAACCCGGCCTGGCGGATGGTCTCGCCGGTGAGGATGAGGTGGTGCCGGCCGTCCTGGGAGGCGAAGTACCCGTGCTCCTCGGGCCACTGGGCGGTCACGGAGAAGTGGGAGTCGTCCTGTCGGCGCCAAGATGTGACCAGAATGTCATCGACAATCGGCCGGTGCACAAATTCGCGGGGGACCTGTGGGGTGCCGCAGGGCTTTTCGATCAGGCGCGTCCGATGCGGTGCCTTGGGCTGAACTGTGCCGCTGACGTGCATCGTTTCGCTCATGACTGCCCCCAGGCATCTCTACGGAATGAGGTCCATCGCTGTTAAGATACGTACCATCCGGTTTTATTTTCAATGCCGGGCCGGGGGAAAGGGGAAATAGGCTGGTCGAGCGGCGACTTGAGCTGTAGCGAACAGTTGCGGAACTTGAAGATTCGAGAGACAGGAGGCGTCCTGTGGCACAACAGGACCGCGCGATCCGGACCCGCCGAGTGATCTTGGAGGCGGCCGCGTCGGTTTTCGACGAGCAGGGCTACGACCGCGCGACGATCGCCGAAGTCCTGGAACGCGCCGGGGTGACGAAGGGCGCCCTGTACTTCCACTTCGCCTCCAAGGAGCAGCTCGCGCTCGCCGTACTCGAAGAGCAGGTCGTCGACATCGCCGTCGAGCCGCAGAAGATCAAGTTGCAGGAGTTCGTCGACGCCGGGCAGGTGCTGGCCTATCGCCTGCGACGGGACCCGATCCAGCGTGGGGCGGCCCGGTTGGCGGTCGAGCAGGGGTCGAACCACCTTGACCGCAAGCAGTCGATGATCTCGTGGACGCGGTTCGTCGAGGGGCTGCTGAACGAGGCGCGGGCCCGCGGCGAAATCCTGGAGAGCATTGTCGTACGCGACACCGCCGAGCTGTTCGTCGGCGCGTTCGCCGGGCTCCAGATGATGTCGCACGCGATGAGCAACCAGGCCGACCTGAGTCACCGGTTGACGGTCTTCTTCGAGCACACCCTCCCCAGCATCGCGGTGCCCGCGGTGCTCGCCAAACTCAATCTGGATCCCGAGCGCGGGGAGAAATTGGAGGCCGCGCTCCAGCGGAAGATGTCGGTGGCAGCCGAGGCCGGGGAGAGCGTCGCTGTCGGCTGAGTGCCGGACTGTACGGACCTGAGGGGACCCGGGGGATTTGCGTGGTTCAGGGGGTTTTGGGGGCGGTAAACATACCGCGCACGCGGTGTTGATCGCTGAGCAGGGCAGAGGCGAGCGGCTCGTACGAGACGGCTCGGCCAGGGGGTGAGGGCGCCGCGGTGGACCGCGGCGCCCCTCCTGTTTGTGGGGCCGCCGGTGCCGGCCGGATTGTCAGTGGCCTGCGCTTCACTGGAGTTGGCCGGTCCGACGAGGGGCGGCTCGGAAGCCGGGGCCGGGGGCGGCGTGAGGCAGATCACCGTCAAGGGCGTGCGGCGCCTACCGAACCGCGGAATAGGGCGCCGGGAAAACACGTTCGCCATGCACGTATCAATGGCGCCTGCCGCACCCACTCCTGCCGCCCTGGAGGCCGCACGTATGACACAGACGACGACGGACCAGCTGCCCGGAAGGACGGCGAGCACCGCCGCAGCGCCCCCCGTGCCCGACCCGGGTGCGGGCGGCCACCGCAGAGCCCGCGGGGGCATCGTCCCGGTCCTGGCCTTCTCCGGCATCGTCGTCGCGGTCATGCAGACGCTGCTCGTGCCGGTCATCAAGGACCTGCCGGTGCTGCTCAACACCGCCCCCAGCAACGCCACCTGGGTCATGACGGCCACCCTGCTCGCGGGGGCCGTCTCGACGCCCATCATGGGGCGGCTCGGCGACCTCTACGGCAAGCGGCGGATGCTGCTGACGAGCCTCGCGATCATGGTCGTCGGCTCGCTGATCTGCGGAGTCACCAGCGATCTGATCGTCATGATCGTGGGCCGGGCGCTGCAGGGCTTCGCCATGGGTGCCATCCCGCTCGGCATCGGCATCATGCGTGACGAGCTGCCGCGTGAGCGGCTCGGCTCGGCCATGGGCCTGATGAGCTCGTCGATCGGCGTCGGTGGCGGTCTCGCCCTGCCGGCCGCGGCGCTGGTGGCCCAACACGCCGACTGGCACGCCCTGTTCTTCGGCGCCGCCGGTCTCGGTGTGCTGTCGATCCTGCTCACCCTCCTCGTCGTCCCCGAGACCTCCGTACGCGCCGTGGGGCGCTTCGACGTGGCCGGGGCCCTGGGACTGTCCGCCGGGCTGGTGGCCCTGCTGCTGCCCATCACCAAGGGCAGTGACTGGGGGTGGAGTTCGCCCACCACGCTCGGCCTCTTCGGCATCGCGGCCCTCATCCTGGTGCTGTGGGGCGTCATGGAGCTGCGCATCCGCGACCCGCTGGTCGATCTGCGGACCACCGCCCGCCGCGAGGTGCTGCTGACCAACCTCGCCTCGATCACGGTCGGGGTGGCGTTCTACGCCATCTCGCTGGTGCTTCCGCAGCTGCTGCAGCTGCCGAAGTCGACCGGCTACGGTCTCGGCCAGTCGATGGTGACGGCCGGTCTGTGCGTGGCACCGCTCGGCCTGACGATGATGTTCGTCGCCCCGCTGTACGCGCGGATCGCCGCGCGGCGCGGCCCCAAGGTCTCACTGCTGCTCGGCATGCTCGTCATAGGGATCGGCTACGGCGCGGGCATCGGCCTGATGAACGCCCCCTGGCAGACCGTCATCATCGCGGTGGTCGTCGGCGCCGGCATCGGCCTCGCGTACTCCTCGCTGCCCGCACTGATCATCGGCGCTGTCGACCCCTCCGAGACCGGCGCGGCCAACGGCCTCAACACCCTCATGCGCTCGATCGGCACCTCCGTCTCCAGCGCGGTGATCGGCATGGTGCTGGCCCATATGTCGCAGAGCATGGGACCGGTCACGGTCCCCACGCTGGCCGGCTTCCGGGTCGCCTTCCTGATCGCCGCCGCCGCGGTCCTGGCCGGCGTCGTCCTGGCGTCGTTCCTGCCGTCGCAGCGCAAGGTCTCCCGGCCGACCCTGGTCGCGCAGAGCACGGAGGACGCGGGAGCGGTGCCCGAGGGGGAGCGCCTCCAGGCGTCCTCCACCCCTGCCCCGGCTGCTCCGGCGCCGACCGCGGGGCCCCAGGCCGCCGCCGCGACCCCGGCTGACGTGGACCCCGTCGCCGGGTCCCTCGCGCAAGGTCGCGCCACCGGATTCCGGGGCCGCGTACGGTACGCCTCGGGCGCGCCGGTCGCGGGCGCGAGCGTGACGCTGATCGACCGGCAGGGACGGCAGGCGGGCATCACCACGGCCGGCCCCGACGGCAGTTACGCGGTGGCCGCCCCGACCGCCGGCAGCTACCTCCTCACGGCCGTCGCGCCCGGCCACACCCCGCACGCGGCCTCCGCCACCTACCGCGGCGAGGGAACCCCGGTCGAGGTGGACCTGATACTTGGCGGCGGAGGCCGCCTGGGCGGCACCCTGCGCGGTGCAGGTGCGGGGGACGCACCGCTGGCCGACGGGAGCGTCGTCGTCACCGACGCCGGCGGCGACGTGGTGGCCCGTACGGCCACGGACGCGCACGGGCACTGGGAACTCACCACGCTGCCGCCCGGCGAGTACACCCTGGTCCTCAGCGCCCCCGGCCACCGGCCGCACGCCCAAGCCGTCGAACTGTCCGGCGGTGAGCCCGCCCGGCACGATGCCCGGCTGCGGCCCACCGCCGCCGTCCGCGGCACCGTCCGGGACCCGAAGGGGAGGCCGTTGGCCGACGCCGCCGTGACCCTGGTCGAGGACGGCACGGTGGCCGGGCACACGCTCACCGGTCAGGACGGCGCCTTCGCCTTCGACGACCTGGGCGGCAGCCACTACACGCTCACCGCGGCCGGTTATCCGCCGCACGCCACCCCGATATCCCTCACCGCGGGCGCCGCCGAGACCCTCGACCTGGACCTCGAACAGCCGAGCGGCGTGCCCGGCTGACACGCCCGGCGGCCCGCCCGCCCGTCGCCCCTCCGTCCACTGCCCCAACATCTCGTCGAGCAGGCCCGGGCGCAGGAGGCGCAGGCACCGAGGTGAACTCCGGGACACGGTCGGTGAGTTCAGGGCGGTGGGTGGCGTCGATCATCGCGGCACGCATCGGGGCGGCGTCCACGACCGTCGCGTCGTCGGCATGGGCGGCGGCCGTGCGCCGCAGGCGGGTTGGCCGCTCCTCGGCCGGCTCGGCGGCGCTCACGAAGACCCCGGCGCCCTGGCCGGCGCGGCTGCACCCCAGCCCCGCGCCGGCCAGACCCCGTACGGCTTCCCCCGGACGGCGCCCGCCCCCCGGCCAGCCTCGGACGGCGCCCCGGCAGCCCCACCCACCAGCCGCCCCGCCATGCGTTGCACTTTCCGAGGCAACGCTTGCACTTTCGTCCAGCGTGCCTTGCCTCCCGTCGGCGGGTGCTCAACGATGTGGCCGCCACCGGCACCTCGTCACCGGCGTGTCGTACGGTCCGGCGTCCGGTCCTGCGACACGCCGGTGTACCGAAAGGGGAGAGATGAGCGCTGTCCCTCGACTCGCCGCCGCCCTGGCGGCGACCGCGGCTCTGGCCGCAGCACCGGACCGGGCGGCCCCGGCCTCCGGCCTCCGCGGCCCCCGCTCTCCGTGACCACGTACTACGTCGATTGCGCCGCCGGCTCGGACAGTGCGTCGGGTACCGGCCCGGCGACCGCCTGGCGCACGCTCACTCAGGCGAGCGGCGCCGCCTACCGGCCCGGTGACCGGGTCCTCTTCCGGCGCGGCACCACGTGCACAGGTACCTTCGCGCCCACCGCGTCCGGTGCCGCGGGCGCGCCGCTCGCCGCGGGCGCCTACGGCGGCGGCGCCGAGCCGCGCCTCGCGGGCGGTGGAGCCCGGGCGGCGATCCTCCTCGACAACGCCCAGTACTGGGAGCTGCGCGACCTCGACGTGACCAACACCGGGCCGGCCACCACCACCGAGCGGCGCGCCGGGATCCTCGTGCGGCTGCACGACGCCGGAACCGGCCGGCACTACCTGGTGGACGGCGTGTCGGTGCACGACGTCAACGGCGCCGACTTCAAGGACCCGGACCCGTCGGGCAGCATCCTCTTCGCCGTACAGGGGTCGGCGAAGCCCACCCGCTTCGACGGGGTCACGATCCGGAACTCCAGCGTGGCGCACACCGACCGCACCGGCATCGGGACCTCCCCGACCTGGGGCCGGCGGCCCGCGCACCCGAACGGGCCGGGCACCTCCTTCGCACCGATCACCGGGCTGTCGGTGCACCACAACACCGTGCGCGACGCCGGGGGAGACGGGACCGTCGTGCAGAACGCGGACAACGAGGGCGGCTTCCTGCTGATCTGCAACGGCGCCGGCATGATCTCGGACCGCAACAGCGTCCGCTACAACGTCAGCGTCAACGATCGCAACACCACCGCGCCCTACGGCGTCATTTCGGTCGTCTGTGCGCCCGCCACCCGCACCCTGGTGCACCACAACACCGTCACCACGAACGCCCCCGGCACGGCCGTGGTCAGCAGCAACGGCCCCGGGGGCGTCACCTTCCGTGACAACATCTTCGCCGGCGCCGCGGCCGGCTCACCGCTTGCCGATGCACGCAACACCTACGACCACAACCTCTACGCCCGGATCTCCCCGGTGCCCGCCACCGACGCCGGCACGGTGCGCGGTGACCCGCGATTCCTCGCCCCGTACGACGTGCGGCTGCGGGCCGGATCGCCCGCCCTGGGCGCCGGCGTACCGGTCCCGGGCGGCGGCGACCGGGACTTCTACGGCAATCCCGTGCCCGACCCGCCGAACCTCGGCGCCGACCAAGGACGGGGGAAGTAGGCCGAACCTCGTGGTGCCGCGTCCGCAACTCGGGAATTATCTGCGAGCCTGAGCGGCGCACCCGGAATCCCGGCTGGTCACCACAGGTGCCGGGGTGACCGGCGTGCCGGGTGCGCCGGCTCGTTAGTGGTGTGTTAGTGCCTCGTTAGCGGTCCGGCAGTACCCGGAGTCACGCTGGAAGAGCAACGGACGGACCGCACGCACCCAAACGAGAGCTCGCACCTACCAGACGAGGGGGACACTCATGTCGCTCACCATCAAGACGGTCGGCCGCGGACGTCGTGTCGCCGCCGGGTCGCTGATCGCCGTTGCGGCGCTCGCGCTCACCGCATGCCAGGACGGAACCGGCGCCGCATCCCGTCCCTCGTCGGCCGCCGCATCCGCCACGCAGCAGGAGAGCGGCAGCGGTGCGAAGCCGACCGCCGCCAAGCAGCCGTCCTCGGCCGGCGCCGCGCGCCCGTCGGCGCACGCGGCGGCCTCCGCCGGCGGCAAGGCGTCCGGCGGCGGGCACGCCGCGGAGTCGCACGCCTCGGCCATGACGGCGTCGGACCGCTGCACCGCCGCCAACATGTCGCTGCGTCTGGGCGCCTCCGACATCGGCGCGGGCAACATCCACTACCCCCTCGTCTTCACCAACAAGGGCAAGAAAGCCTGCACGCTGCGCGGCTTCCCCGGAGTCTCGCTGATCCTGCGTGACGGTTCGCCGGTCGGCAAGCCGGCCACCCGTGAGGGCGGCCCCGGCGGCCTCGTCCGGCTCCAGCCGGGGCAGAGCGCCCACGCCGTGCTGCACACCGTCAACGAAGGCGTGTCGGACACCCCGTGCTGGGCCGGTTCGCAGATCGTCTACGTCTACCCGCCCGGCTCCAAGGAGTCGATGACGACCGGCAGCCGTGGGCTGCGGGTCTGCGGCGGCCGGTTCGACGTGACCGCGGTGGAGGCCGGGGCACTGGGCTGACGGCAGCAGGACCGCGACGAAGGGCGCCCGAGGATTCGGGCGCCCTTCGTGCTGGGCGCGGAAGGGGGCGCGTCACTGCAACGGCCCTCACCGAAGGGCCCGCCGCGGACGCGGGTGTTACCAAGGATGACGGAAGCCTCGAAATGTGCGCTTTCGTTGCATATCCACCGAGGAGACGCCTATGTCCGCAGCATCGAGCGCGGCCCCCGAGGCCGCGGTGAACGGAAAGCCGTCCGCCGAGGACGAGTCCCCGATCCACGTCCTCTGGATCAATGCCGGTCTGAGCTGCGACGGTGACTCGGTGGCGCTCACCGCCGCCACCCAGCCCAGCATCGAGGAGATCGCACTCAGCGCCCTGCCGGGGCTGCCGAAGGTCGCAATCCACTGGCCGCTGATCGACTTCGAGAGCGGCCCGGAACAGGGTGCGGACACCTTCATCGAGTGGTTCTTCAAGGGCGAGCGCGGCGAGATCGACCCGTTCGTGCTGGTCATCGAGGGCTCCATCCCCAATGAGGCGATCAAGCCGGAGGGCTACTGGTGCGGTTTCGGCAACGACCCGGAGACCGGCCAGCCGATCACGACCAGTGAGTGGCTCGACCGCCTCGCCCCCCACGCGCTGGCCGTCGTCGCCATCGGCACCTGTGCCACGTACGGCGGTATCCACGCCATGGCGGGTAACCCCACCGGCGCCATGGGCGTGCCCGACTACCTGGGCTGGGACTGGACCTCCAAGGCCGGGATCCCGATCGTCTGCGTACCCGGCTGCCCGATCAAGCCGGACAACTTCGCCGAGACGCTGACGTATCTGCTCTACCAGGCCGCCGGCGCCGCGCCGATGATCCCGCTGGACGACCAGCTGCGGCCGACCTGGCTCTTCGGACACACCGTCCACGAGGGCTGTGACCGGGCCGGTTACTACGAACAGGGGGAGTTCGCCACCACGTACGACTCGCCCAAGTGCTCCGTGAAGCTCGGATGCTGGGGCCCCGTGGTCAAATGCAATGTCCCCAAGCGGGGCTGGATGGACGGCATCGGCGGCTGCCCGAACGTCGGCGGCATCTGCATCGCCTGCACCATGCCCGGCTTCCCCGACAAGTTCATGCCGTTCATGGACGAGCCGCCCGGCGGCAGGGTCTCCAGCACCGCCAGCGCCGCGTACGGCAGCGTGATCCGCCGGCTGCGCACCATCACGGCCAAGACCGTCGACCAGGAACCCAAGTGGCGGCACCGCGGCGACCAACTGACCACCGGCTACCGGAAACCGTGGTGACCGCACACCGCGCAGCGACCCGGCACCGCTCGGACTCTCCGTCCGACCCCCACTTCCCGCGCGTACAGAAGGGCAACGGCACACACGATGGCACCCACGACGAAGACGGCCGGTGACGGCAGCGGTCTGACGGAGATGGCCTGGGATCCGATCACCCGGATCGTGGGCAGCCTCGGCATCCACACGAAGATCGACTTCAAGCAGAAGCGGGTCGCGGAGTGCTACAGCACCTCGTCCGTCTTCCGCGGGTACAGCGTCTTCATGCGCGGTAAGGACCCCCGCGACGCCCACTTCATCACCAGCCGGATCTGCGGCATCTGCGGCGACAACCACGCCACGTGCTCGGTCTACGCCCAGAACATGGCCTACGGGGTCAAGCCCCCGCACCTCGGCGAGTGGATCATCAACCTCGGCGAGTCCGCGGAGTTCATGTTCGACCACAACATCTTCCAGGAGAACCTGGTCGGGGTCGACTACTGCGAGAAGATGGTCCGCGAGACCAACCCCGGGGTGTGGGAACTCGCGCAGCGCACCGAGGCGCCGCACGCCGGCGACCACGGCTACCGCACCATCGCCGACATCATGACCGCCCTCAACCCCCTGGAGGGCGAGTTCTACCGCGAGGCGCTGCACGTCAGCCGCTACACCCGGGAGATGTTCTGCCTCATGGAGGGTCGCCATGTGCACCCCTCCACGCTCTACCCGGGCGGCGTGGGCACCGTCGCCAGCGTTCAGCTCTTCACCGACTACATGAGCCGGCTGATGCGCTACGTCGAGTTCATGAAGCGCGTCGTGCCGCTGCACGACGACCTCTTCGACTTCTTCTACGAGGCGCTGCCCGGCTACGAGGAGGTCGGCCGCCGCCGCGTCCTGCTGGGCTGCTGGGGTGCCTTCAACGACCCGGAGTACTGCGACTTCACCTACCGCAACATGACGGACTGGGGACGGAAGATGTTCGTCACCCCGGGCGTCATCGTCGACGGCAAACTGGTCACCAACGACCTCACCGAGATCAACCTCGGCATCCGCATCCTGCTGGGCAGCTCCTACTACCAGGACTGGGTGGACCAGGAGCTGTTCGTCTCCCACGACCCGCTCGGCAACCCCGTCGACCCGCGCCACCCCTGGAACCAGCACACCATCCCCGCCCCGCAGAAGCGGGACTTCGACGACAAGTACAGCTGGGTGATGTCGCCGCGCTGGTTCGACGGCAAGGAGAACCTGGCGCTGGACACCGGCGGCGGCCCGCTCGCCCGCCTGTGGTCCACTGCGCTGTCCGGCCTCGTCGACACCCCCTACGTCAAGGCCACCGGCCAGAGCGTGGTCATCGACCTGCCGCGCGGGGTGACCCGGCCCGCGACCCGCTTCGAGTGGAAGATCCCGAAGTGGAGCAACGCCCTGGAGCGCAACCGCGCCCGCACCTACTTCCAGGCGTACTCGGCCGCCATGGCCCTGCACTTCGCCGAACAGGGCCTGGAGGAGGTGCGCGCCGGCAACACCCGCACCTGGGAGAAGTTCGAGGTGCCCGACGAGTCCATCAGCGTCGGCTTCACCGAGGCGGTCCGCGGTGTCCTCTCGCACCACATGGTCATCCGGGACGGCAAGATCGCCAACTACCACCCGTATCCGCCGACGCCCTGGAACGCCAGCACCCGCGACAGCTACGGCACCCCCGGCCCGTACGAGGACGCCGTCCAGAACACCCCCATCTTCGAGGAGAACACCCCGGAGAACTTCAAGGGCATCGACATCATGCGCGCCGTGCGCAGCTTCGACCCGTGTCTGCCCTGCGGCGTCCACATGTACGTCGGCGACGGCAGGTCCGTCCAGAAGATGCACGTGCCCACCGGCCTGAGCGGACTGGCCGGATGAGCGCCGGCACCGTGCGCGAAGCGGCCGCCGCGCCGCACGCCGAGGAGGCCGGCCGCCGCGTCGAGGACGTCCTCGACCGGCTGGCCCGGCGCGACGATCCCGAGGTCAGCGCCGCCGCCGAGGAACTCGTCCGCGTCCTGATGGACTACTACGGCGCCGGACTGGCCCGCATCGCGCACCACCTGGAGCGCGGCGCGGACCACGGCGCCCTGCGGGCGGCGCTGCTGGGCGACGAGCTGGTGACCGGCCTGCTGGTCCTGCACGACCTGCACCCCGAGAGCACCGCGGCCCGCATCGACCGTGCCCTCGACAGCGTCCGCCGCCAACACCCCGCCGAAGTGGCCCGGTTCGACGCGGACACCGGAGTGCTGCGCCTGCGGACGGCGGACTCCGGCGGCTGCGGCTGTCCGAGCACCGACCAGGCCGCCCAGCAGGCCGTGGAGGCCGCCGTGTGCTGCTTCGCCCCCGAGGTGACCGAGGTGGGGTGGGAGACGGCCACGACCGGGCCCGAGCCGGCACTGCTGCAGATCTCCCGCCGGCCACCGACCGCCGCCACCGCCTCGTGACCGCCCCGCTGACGGCGCACACCCGCCTGGGACCGTCCGCCGCCCACCGCGGCCTGCGCCGCTTCCGCGCGCCGAAGCCGCCCACCCCCGAGCGCTGCGAACTGTGCGGCGTGGTGCTCGCCGAACACAACCACCGCCACCTCGTCGACACCAGGAACCGTGCCCTGGCCTGCGCCTGCACGCCCTGCGCGCTGCTCTTCGACCGGCCCGGCGCCGGCACCGGGCAGTTCCGCACGGTCCCCGACCGCTACCTCGTCGATGCCGGCCACAGCCTCGACGAGGCGGCCTGGGACCTGCTGCAGATCCCGGTCGGCGTCGCCTTCTTCCTGCGTAACTCCGCACTCGACCGGCTGGTCGCGCTCTACCCCAGCCCGGCCGGTGCCACCGAGAGCGAACTCGACCCGGCCACCTGGCAGACCGTGCTCGACGGCAGCCGGCTGCCGGCCCTGCTCCGGCCGGACGTGGAGGCGCTGCTGCTGCGCCGCGCCGAAGGCCGCATCGACTGCTACCTGGTGCCGGTGGACGCCTGCTACGAACTCGTCGGCCGGATGCGGCTGCTGTGGCACGGCTTCGACGGCGGCGCCGAGGCCCGCGCCGCACTCAACGACTTCTTCACCACGGTCGCCCGCCGGGCCCGCGCGCCGAAGGAGGACGACTCGCTGTGACCGAGGTCTCCTTCGCCTGCACCGGCGTCCGCGCCGACCGCTACGCCGCCGCCCCCACCCTCCTCTTCCGGCTCCGCATCACCGCCCCCGACCCCGCGACCCGGGTGCACGCCATCGCCCTGCGCTGCCAGCTCCGCATCGAACCGGCCCGGCGCGGCTACCGGGACGACGAGGCCGCGGCGCTCGCCGACCTCTTCGGCGAACGGTCCCGCTGGGGCGGCACCCTGCACGCCCTGCAGTTCGCCCAGGTCTCCCTCGTCGTCCCCGGCTTCACCGGCGAGACCGAGATCGACCTCCCCGTCCCCTGCAGCTACGACCTGGACGTCGCCGCCGGCCGCTATTTCCACGCCCTGCGCGACGGCGAGGTCCCGCTGCTGCTGCTCTTCTCCGGCACGGTCTTCGCCGGCGCCGGCGGCTTCCAGGTCCAGCCGGTGTCCTGGAGCAAGGAGGCGTCCGTACGGATGCCGGTGGCGGTCTGGCAGGAGATGACCGAGACGCACTTCCCCGGCTGCGGCTGGCTGCGGCTGCCCCGGGAAACCCTCGACGCGCTGCTCGCCTACCGCTCCCGGCGCGCCCTGCCCTCCTGGCAGGCGGCCGTCGAGGCGCTGCTCGCCGACGCCGAGGACCCCGAGCCACCGCCCGCCCCGCACGCCCGCCTGCTGTCCGGCGCCGCCGCCCGCCCCGTCACCGAGAGGACCGTGCCGTGACGACCAGCGTCCTGCCCGACGAGACGGCGGACCGCTTCGCCGCCGCCCGCCATGTGGCGGACGCGGTGCTGTTCGAGGGCTATGTGCTCTACCCGTACCGGGCTTCCGCGGCCAAGAACCGGCTGCGCTGGCAGTTCGGCGTGCTCGTACCGCCGCACTGGGGCGCCGCGAGCGCCGAGCACTCCCTCCAGCGCACCGAATGCCTCATGGAGCCCCGGCCCGGCGCCCGGCTCTCGGCCGAGGTGCGGTTCCTGCACGCCCAGCGCCGTACCGTCCAACGCCTCGGCGCGGACGGCGCGTTCCACCCCGTCGACCGGCTCGAACTGCCCGACCGGGTGCTGGTCCCCTGGGACGAGGGCACCGAGGAGCGCGTCACGCTGGACGCCGAGGTCGCCGAGCTGACCACCGAGGGCCTGACCGTCCCCTTCACCCGGCCGGCGGGCGAGGAGACCGAGCCGGTGCTCGACGCGGACGGCCGGACCGTCGGCCGACTGGTGCGCACCCGCGCCCGGATCGACGGCCGGGTGCGGCTGACCGCGCGTCAGCTCGACGGGCCCTACGGGACGTTGCGGCTGACCGCGACCGTGGAGAACACCAGCGACTGGACGCCGGGCGCCGCCGGCACCGACCGGGACGCGGCGCTGCCGTACTCCCTGGTCGGCGCGCACCTCTTCCTGGGCCTGAGCGCCGGCGCGTTCCTGTCCATGACCGACCCGCCCGAATGGGCCGGGGCCGCCGTCGCCGCCTGCCGCAACGAGCACACCTGGCCGGTGCTGGCCGGGGAGTCGGGCCGGGCCGATGTGGTGCTCTCCTCGCCGATCATCCTGGAGGACCACCCGGCCATCGCCCCCGAAAGCCCCGGTGCGCTCTACGACGCGCTGGAGATCGATGAGATCCTCACCCTGCGCACCGCGGCCCTGACCGACGAGGAGAAGCGCGAGGCACGCGGCACCGACCCGCGGGCCGCCGAGGTCATCGACCTCGCGGACACCATGCCGCCCGAGGTGCTGGAACGCCTGCACGGCGCCGTACGGGCGCTGCGGGAGGTCACCGGCCCCGGCCCGGCCGCCCCGGACGAGTTGGCCGCCCCCGGCGTCCCCGGCGTCCGCCCGGGCACCCCTTGGTGGGACCCGGAGAGCGACCGCAGCGTCGACCCCGTCCGCGACCGGATCACCGTCGACGGCCGGTCGGTCGGCGCCGGCAGCCGAGTCCTGCTGAAGCCGGGCCTGCGCCGCACCGACGCCCAGGACCTCTTCCTCCAGGGCCGTACGGCACAGGTCGAGGCGGTCCTGCACGACGTCGACGGCGGGGTGCACCTCGCGGTGACGGTCGACGGCGACCCGGGTGCCGACATCCGGCGGGAGCAGGGCCGGTTCCTGTACTTCCAACCCGATGAGATCGCCCCCCTGGAGGACGCGTGAACGCCGCCGCACCCTTCGCCGCGCCGCCCGGCAGGACCCTGATCGCCGGGGTCGGCAACATCTTCCTCGGGGACGACGGGTTCGGCGTCGAGGCCGTCCGCCGGCTCGGCGAACACCCCCTGCCCGAGGGCGTCGAGGTGGTCGACGCCGGCGTACGGGGCATCCACCTCGCCTACCAGATGCTGGACGGCTACCACACCGTCCTGCTCGTGGACGCCACCGCGCGCGGCACCGAGCCCGGCACCCTGCACCTGCTCGACGCCACCGATCCGGCCGCCACCCGTCCCCGGGACACCGCGCTGGACGGCCACCACATGACCCCCGACGCGGTGCTCGCGCTGCTCGACACGCTCAGCGCGGGCACCGGCGGCCGCCGCCCGCGGCGCGTCATGGTCCTCGGCTGCGAACCCGCCGACCTCGCCGAAGGCATCGGGCTCAGCCGGCCGGTCGAGGCCGCGGTCGACGAGGCCGTACGCATGATCCGGCAACTCGTCGGCGCCGACCCGGACGTACCGGCCGCCTTCGAGGAACCCTCCGAGGAACCCGCCGAGGACCCCGCAGCGGAAGCCGCCGACGAGCCGGCCCCGGCCGTCGCCGGATCCCACCCCACCGAGAGGAACACCACGCCATGCTGAAGTTCGTGCTGAGCGGCGCGGCCGCCGCCGCGTTCGCCCTCATCCTCAAGACCATGCTCCCCGACATCAAGCGGTACCTGCGCATGCGGTCCATGTGACCCCACCGCGCTGCACCGAACGACGTACAGCACCCCGCCGCCCCGGCGAGGCACCCCGGCCGGCCCGCGGCGCCGCCGTCTAATGAAGCCGAGCGGCACCCGTTCGTCCCCGCACCAGAGAGGGACACATGCACGAGATGTCCATCGCGCTCGCGGTCGTGGAGCAGGTCGAAGGCGCAGCGCGGCCCGCCGGGGCCGGCGCGGTGCACAGCGTCCGGCTCCAGGTCGGCGAACTGGCCGGAGTGGTCCCCGACGCGCTGGCCTTCTCCTTCGAACTCGCCTGCGCCGGAACGGCCTTGGAGGGCGCGGAACTCGTGCTGGACCCGGTGCCGGCCCGCGCCCGCTGCGGCCCGTGCGACCGCACCTGGTCCACGGGCATGCCGCCACGGCTGAGCTGCCCGGCCTGCGGCGGCGCGACGGCCGAGCTGCTGTCCGGCCGTGAACTGCAGATCTCCAGCGTGTGCTGGGACGACGCCCCGGCACACCGACCGATTCACCAGGAGCGCTGAAACCATGTGCCGAGTCGTCGACCTGCAGCAGGCGGTCCTCGCCAAGAACGACGCCTGCGCCCACACCCTGCGCGAGGACCTCGCGACCCGAGGCACCGCGGTCATCAATCTGCTCTCCAGCCCCGGCAGCGGCAAGACCGCCTTGCTGGAGCGCGAACTCACCCTCGCCCGCCGCCGCGACATCCCCGTCGCCGCCCTCACCGCCGACCTCGCCACCGAGAACGACGCGGTACGGCTGGCCCGCTCCGGCGTCCCCGTCAAGCAGATCCTCACCGACGGGCTGTGCCACCTGGAGGCCGAGATGCTCGGCGGGCACCTGCACGGCTGGCTGCCCGCCGAGACCCGGCTGCTGTTCATCGAGAACGTCGGCAACCTCGTCTGCCCCGCCTCCTACGACCTGGGGGAGACGCTGCGGGTCGTGCTGGCGTCGGTGACCGAGGGCGAGGACAAG
The DNA here is from genome assembly GCF_000717345.1 of Streptomyces lydicus. Taxonomy (GTDB): domain Bacteria; phylum Actinomycetota; class Actinomycetes; order Streptomycetales; family Streptomycetaceae; genus Streptomyces; species Streptomyces lydicus. The sequence continues at coordinate 21,366 of NZ_JNZA01000012.1, forward strand.
CCGCTGAAGTACCCCACCGCGTTCGGGCTCGCCCATCTGGTCGTGGTCACCAAGACCGACATCGCCGACGCGGTCTCCTTCGACGAGAAGGAGTTCCGCGCCAACGTCGAACGGATCAACCCCGGCGTCGAGGTCGTCCTCACCTCGGCGCGGCACGGCGAGGGTGACGGAGCGCTGCTGGACCGGGCGCTGGCGGCGCGCGACGGAGCGCCGGTGCACATCCCGGTCATGACCCGCAAGTCCCACCACCCCCACGACGCCGAGGAGATCCAGCCGCGCGACGTGAACCACACCCATGCCCCCCGGTTGGCGGGCGGCCACTCCCACCGGGCCGACCCGGGTCCCGTGGCGCCGAGCCGCTCATGACCACCGGGCAGGTCGACCGCACCCCCGCGCCGGCCCCCGCGACCACCGCGCGCCGCCGGATCACCGTGCGCGGTGTCGTCCAGGGCGTCGGCTTCCGCCCGTTCGTGCACACCCTCGCCACCGGGCTGGGCCTGACCGGCCACGTCACCAACACCGGCGAGGGCGTGGTCGCCGAGGTCGAGGGCGGGCCCGAGGCACTCGCCCGGTTCGGCGAACGGATCAGCGGCGAGGCGCCCCCGCTGGCCGTCGTGGAGGGCGTCGAGGGCGAGGACATCGCCGTCGTCGGCGAGCCCGGATTCCGTATCCTCCCCTCCCACGGCCACGGTCCGTCCCGCACCCTGGTCTCGCCGGACGCCGCCACCTGCGACGCCTGCCTCGCCGAGCTGGCCGACCCGGCCGACCGTCGCCACCGCCACCCCTTCGTGTCCTGTACGCACTGCGGCCCGCGCTTCACCATCGTCAACGCGCTCCCTTACGACCGTGCCCTGACGACCATGGACCGCTTCCCGATGTGCCGGCGGTGCGCACGGGAGTACGCGGACCCGGCCGACCGGCGGTTCCACGCCCAGCCCATCGCCTGCCACGACTGCGGCCCCCGGCTGCGCCTGCTGACCGCCGATCCCGGCGACCGCGGCCTGCCGCCACGGCCCGCGCCCGGCCCCGACCCGGTCGCCGCCACCCGCCGGCTGCTCGTCGACGGCGCGATCGTCGCCGTCAAGGGCCTCGGCGGCTACCACCTGGTCTGCGACGCCTCCGACGACGCCGCCGTCACCCTGCTGCGCCGCCGCAAGGCCCGCGGCGACAAGCCGTTCGCCCTGATGGCCCGTCATCTCGCGGACATCGAGCACCTGGTCCGCGTACGGGCCGGTGAACGCGCCCTGCTGACCGGGCCGCAGCGCCCGATCGTCCTGCTGCGCCGCATCCCCGACCCCGCCCCGGCCCCGGGCGCACCGGCGCTGTCCGAGGCGGTCGCGCCGGGCAGCCCCGACCTCGGCGTGATGCTCCCCTACACCCCGCTGCACCACCTGCTGCTCGGCCTGCCCGGGGACCCCGATGGGCCCCGGCTGCTGGTGATGACCAGCGGCAATCTCGCTGGCGAACCGATCGTCACCGACGACGAGGAGGCCCTGCGGCGGCTGGCCCGGCTCGCCGACGCCTGGCTGACCCACGACCGGCCGATCCGCATCCCGTGCGACGACTCGGTGGTCCGGCTCAGCGACGGGGAGCCACTCTTCATCCGCCGCTCCCGCGGCCATGCGCCGCTCCCCGTCCCGCTGCCGGTGCCGGTACGGCCCGCGCTCGCGACCGGTGGCGACCTGAAGAACGTGCTGTGCCTGGCCGAGGGGCGGCGCGCCTGGCTGTCCGCCCACATCGGCGACATGGACGACTTCGCCACCCAGGTCGCCTTCGAGCGGGCCGAGGCACACCTGGAGCAGGTGACCGGGGTGCGGCCCCAGCTCCTCGCCGCCGACCGGCATCCCGGCTACCGCTCCGGCCGGTGGGCCGAGCGCCACACCGACGGCCGCCCGCTGGTCCGCGTCCAGCACCACCACGCGCACATCGCCGCCGCCATGGCCGAGCACGGCCTCGACGGCAGCCGGCCGGTCATCGGCGTCGCCTTCGACGGCACCGGATACGGCGACGACCATGCCGTCTGGGGCGGGGAGATCCTGCTCGCCGACTACGACCGCTACCACCGCTTCGGGCAGCTCGCCTACGTCCCGCTCCCCGGTGGCGACACCACCGTACGGCGCCCCTACCGGATGGCGCTGTCCCACCTGCGCGCCGCCGGCCTCGACTGGGCCGAGGACCTGCCCTGCGTCGCGGCCTGCCCGCCCGACGAACGGCGGCTGCTGGCCCGGCAGCTGGAACGCGACCTCAACTGCGTGCCCACCTCCAGCATGGGCCGCCTCTTCGACGCGGTCTCCTCGCTCGCCGGGATCTGCCACCACGCCGGATTCGAGGCCCAGGCCGCCGTCGCGCTCGAAGCCGCGGCCCTGACCGCCGGCGAGGACGCCGGCAGCTACCCCTTCGACCTGCGGGTGGCGGCGGACCCGCGGCGCCCGGCGGCCGCCGAAACCGTCGCGGACCCGGCGCCGCTGCTCGCCGCCGTCATCGCCGACCTGCGGCGCGGCACCGCCCCGGCGCTGATCGCGGCCCGCTTCCACACCGCGGTCGCCGACCTCGTACGGCGCAGCTGCGCGCTGGCCCGGGAGCGCACCGCGCTGGACACCGTCGCACTGACCGGCGGGGTCTTCGCCAACACCCTGCTGGCCGAGGCCACCGCCCGCCTGCTGCGGCAGGACGGCTTCACCGTCCTGCGCCACCGCCGCGTCCCGCCCAACGACGGGGGACTGGCACTCGGCCAGATCGTCGTGGCGGCGCGCACCACACCCCTGTACGGCGGGGTGGGGCTGCCCTGACCGGCATCGGCATCACGGCCGAGGCGGCCCCAACGCATCCATGACGAGGAGAGGCCCATGTGCCTGGCGGTACCCGGCAAGGTATTGGACATCGAGGAACGGGACGGCACCCGGATGGCCACCGTCGATTTCGGCGGCGTGGTCAAGGAGGTGTGCCTGGAGTACGTCCCCGACCTGAAGGTCGGCGAGTACGCCATCGTCCACGTCGGCTTCGCGCTGCAGCGCCTGGACGAGGAGTCCGCCCGGCAGACCCTCGCCCTCTTCGAGGAACTCGGGCTGCTCCAGGAGGAGTTCGGCGACCCCTGGGAAGCGGCCGCGGCCCAGGGCGGTCAGCAAGCGGTCCCCGGCGCGGACGGCGCCCCGGCGGCCGCCGTCGGCACCACGGCGCGGGAGGCGCGGCAGTGAAGTACATCGACGAGTTCCAGGACCCCGAGCTGGCCCGCCGGCTGCTGGACGACATCCACGCCACGGCGACCCGGCCCTGGGCGCTGATGGAGGTCTGCGGCGGCCAGACCCACACCATCATCCGGCACGGCATCGACCAACTCCTCCCGGATGAGGTCGAGTTGATCCACGGACCGGGCTGTCCGGTCTGTGTGACGCCGCTGGAGGTCATCGACAAGGCGCTGGAGATCGCCGCCCGCCCGGGCGTGATCTTCTGCTCCTTCGGCGACATGCTCCGGGTCCCCGGCACCGACCGCGACCTGTTCCGGGTGCGCAGCGAGGGCGGCGACGTACGGGTCGTCTACTCCCCGCTCGACGCCCTGAAGATCGCCCAGCAGAACCCCGACCGCGAGGTGGTGTTCTTCGGCATCGGCTTCGAAACCACCGCGCCGCCCAACGCCATGACGGTGTATCAGGCAAGGAAGCTGGGCATTCGCAACTTCAGTCTGCTGGTCTCGCACGTCCGGGTGCCGCCCGCCATCGAGGCGATCATGACCTCGCCCAGCTGCCGGGTCCAGGCGTTCCTCGCCGCCGGCCACGTCTGCAGCGTGATGGGCACGGCCGAGTACCCGGCCCTCGCCGAGCGCTTCCAGGTCCCGATCGTCGTCACCGGCTTCGAGCCCCTGGACATCCTGGAGGGCATCCGCCGCACGGTACGCCAGCTGGAGCGCGGCGAACACACCGTGGAGAACGCCTACCCGCGCGCCGTACGCGCCGAGGGCAACCCGGCGGCGCAGGCCATGCTCGCCGACGTCTTCGAGGTCACCGACCGCTCCTGGCGCGGCATCGGCGTCATCCCCGCCAGCGGCTGGCGGCTCTCCGAGCGCTACCGCGAGTACGACGCCGAGCACCGGTTCTCGGTCGAGAACATCACCACCCGCGAACCGGCCGCCTGCCGCAGCGGCGAGGTCCTGCAAGGACTCATCAAGCCGCACGAATGCGAGGCGTTCGGCACCACCTGCACCCCCCGCACCCCGCTCGGCGCCACCATGGTCTCCAGCGAGGGCGCCTGCGCCGCCTACTACCTCTACCGCCGACTCGGCACCACGCCCACCCCGCAGGAGGCGAGCCCCGTTGCCTGACACCCCGCACACCTCCCAGGCCCCCCGCACGGCGTCGGCGTCCGGCGCCCCCACCCCGGCCGAGCGCGGTCTGCCCACCGTCGACATCTCCGGCTGGACCTGCCCCGCCCCGCTGCGCGACCAGCCCCGCGTGGTCATGGGGCACGGCGGGGGCGGCGCGCTCTCCGCCGAACTCGTCCAGCAGATCTTCGTCCCGGCCTTCGGCGGCGAGGTCCTCGCCCAGCTCGGCGACTCCGCCGCGGTCTCCCTCGGCGGCGCGCGCCTGGCCTTCTCCACCGACTCCTTCGTGGTCCGGCCGCTGTTCTTCCCCGGCGGCAGCATCGGCGACCTCGCCGTCAACGGCACCGTCAACGACCTCGCCATGAGCGGGGCCCGCGCCGCCTACCTCTCCTGCGGCTTCATCCTGGAGGAGGGCGTCGAGATGCCGGTGGTCGCCGGCGTCGCGGACGCCATGGGCGCGGCGGCGCGGGCCGCCGGCGTCGAGGTGGCCACCGGCGACACCAAGGTCGTCGAGGCCGGCCACGGCGACGGCGTCTACATCAACACCGCGGGCCTCGGCCTCATCCCGGCCGGCGTCGACCTCCGCCCGCAGCGCGTCGTACCCGGCGATGTGGTGATCATCAGCGGGGACATCGGCGTGCACGGCGTGGCGATCATGTCCGTACGCGAGGGCCTGGAGTTCGGCGTCGAGATCGAGAGCGACTGCGCGGCCCTCGGCGGTCTCGTCGAGACCATGCTCGCCGTCACCCCCGACCTGCACGTCCTGCGCGACCCCACCCGTGGCGGGCTGGCCGCCGCCCTGTGCGAGATCGCCACCGCCTCCTGCACCGGCGTGGTCATCCAGGAGCGCGCCATCCCCGTCCCGCCGGCCGTCGCCAACGCCTGCGCCATCCTCGGCCTGGACCCGATGTACGTCGCCAACGAGGGCAAGCTCGTGGCGTTCGTCCCCCGGGAGCACGCCGACGCGGTCCTCGCCGCGATGCGCAGCCACCCGCTCGGCGCCGGCGCGGCCGTCATCGGCGAGGCCGTCGAAACCCACCCCGGAATGGTCGTCGCCCGCACCCCGCTCGGCGGCACCCGGGTGGTGGACCTGCCGCTCGGCGAGCAGCTGCCGCGGATCTGCTGAGGAGACGTCACACCCCGCCCGGCCCCGGCCGGGCGGGCGGGACACACGGCGTCGGCCCCTGAGCGGGCCGACGCCGCATCCGCGCGTCCTCGACACGAACCCGGGCTCAGCGCCCGCCGGCGACCCGCAACTGCGGCTGAGCGGCGCCCCGTACGACGGAGCGCGCGGCGGACATCGGTCCGCCGCGCGCTCCCTTCGCTTCTCTCGATCAGCCGGCTCCGGCGCTCAGAGCTTCCTCAGCAGCCGCGACCCGAACCAGTCGTCGGAGTCCCGCACCCCTGGCAGGACGAAGAAGTAGCCGCCGCCGATGGGGGTGATGAAGTGCGCCAGCGGCTCGTGTTCGAGGCGCCGCTGCACGGTCGCGAACTGCCGCTCAGGGTCCTGCTGGTAGCCGCAGAAGACCAGTCCGAGATTCATCCGGCCCTGCTTGTCGAAGCCGTCGTTGTAGTTGTAACTCCGCCGCAGGAAACGGGACTCGTCGGTCTTGGCGGTCCGGGGGTTGGCCAGCCGGATGTGGGAGTTGAGGGCGATGTGCCGGCCGTGCGGATCGTCGCGGTAGTGCGGCGCGTCCGTTTCGTGCCGGCCGTCCAGCGGCGCGCCGCTCGCCTTGTGCCGGCCGAAGATCCGCTCCTGGCGCCCCAGCGGGACCTTGTCCCACTTCTCGACGTGGAACCGGATCAGCCGCAGCACCTGGTAGCAGCCGCCCAGCGCCCAGTCCGGCTCACCGCACGACGGGGTCACCCACATCAGCCGGTTCATCTCCCGGGACGATTCGGTGTCCGGGTTGACGATCCCGTCCTTGAAGCCCAGGAAATTGCGCCGCGCCCCCGAGGGCCGGGACGGATTGAGGAAGGCGTCCGTGCGCCAGCGGGGCCGCAGCAGGCCGTCCGTCTCCCGCGCCAGATCCCGCAGCACGTGCACGATGGCGTCCGGGTGCTCCGCGCAGATCTGCAGCGAGAGGTCACCGTGGCAGCGGGACGGCTCCAGCCGGTCGTCGGGGAACGCCGGCATCGCCTTGAGGTGCCGGGGCTTGTGCCCGGACAGGCCGAACCGGTCGTCGAAGAGCGAAGCGCCCACGCCGACCGTGATGCTGAGGGAGTCGGGGGTCGGCCGCTCAGCGGCGACCTGCTCGTCCCGGGGCTTCACGCCGGCCGTCAGCACCCGCGTCCGGTGGGTGATCTTCCGGAAGAGTTTCACCAGGCCGTCGCGGTCCTCGGCCAGCACGTCGAAGCCGACGAAACCGGCGAAGAGCTGCTGGGGGGTCACGACACCGGCCTGGTGCCGGCCGTGGAAGGGCACCTTGTCGGGCAGCGGCCGTTCACCGTCGCGCCGCTGGAGGTGCGGCCGCTCCGCAGCGGCTGCCTCCCCGCTCAGCCCCGTGGTGGCCGCCACCCCGGCGACCCCTGCCGCACACCTGAGGAAGTCCCGGCGCCCGTCGTCCTGCGCCAGGGCACGCCCGCTGTCGGCCTGTTCACATCTCATCGTCCCGCCCATCTGACTGCGGCCTCCGGCAGCCGCGTGCCTGCCCGTACCTGTCCGGGATGCTCGCCGCCCGGGGCGCGGCGGACGGGGAGCAACACGGTCCTGGCGCCGGATATCACGCGAGCGACGCCGGCCGGCCGCCCGAATGGCGCAGCAGGGCCGCCCTCGGCGCGACAGCGCCCCGGCACGCTCTTAGCGTCGCCCCTGTGACCTGCACGAACACGACCCCGACCCTGGACGGTGCACCGCCGGGGCGGCGCGTCACGTGCCCTGCACCGCCACCGAGCCCACGGACCCCGCAGCCATGAACGCATTCACCGACGAGAGCGGCGCCACCGGGCAGAGCGCCCGGGCCGAGGAGACCGCGCCGAGCGAGGAGACCGCGGACCGCGCGGACCTCCCGGCCGACGCGGCCGCCCGCGCCGAGGCGGGTCAGCCCACCGTCGCCCTGTCCGCCTTCTCCCTACGGATCGAGAAGGGCCACGCCGAGCCCGAGGAACTCGCCGCGCTCACCGTCGTCCTGTGCGCCCAGCTCGCGGGGGCGCGCGCCCCCGCCGACGGTGGCCAGGGCGAGGAGCGCCCGGCCGCGCGGCGCCCCGCCCCGGGGCACCGCGCCGGCCGGTCGGCCTGCTGGTCGGGGTGCTGGACCTGTAGTTGACGCCGGACGTCTCACCTCGGGTGTCGCACGCCGGGCGTCTCCGCTCGGCGGACGATCAACCGAACAGCACCAGCAGGACCGCCGCCACGGTGACCACGACGGCACCGATGACGAAGCCGAGGATCACCTTCCGCTGCCAGGGCGCGAGATACCCACCGCGCAGCGCGCTCCCCATCCGGCCGTACTGGTCGACGCGCCCCATGGGCGTCAGCGGCTCCGTCGGCCCCTGCGGCATGCCTCGGGTCCAGTCGGGCCCGGGCTGCGGGTAGCGGCGGCGCCACCCCTCGTCCTGTCGCCACGGCAGTGTCATGGCCTGCTCCTTGCCTCGATCCGCCCCGCGGGGCGGCGCCGGCATCCCCGTCGGAACGATGCGGCTTCCTCACCGTCCCCTACCCGCTCCCGCCGAAGCATGCCGGGGAGGGAGGGAAAACCGGCGGAATCCGGGTGACGTGGCGTCAGGTGGGTTTGCCGGCACGCGGGATGTACCGGGCGGCGAGGACGGCGGCGAGCAGGAAGCCCGTACCGCCGAGGACCACCGCGGCGTGCAGACCCGGGACGAGCCCGCCGGCGACCAGGGTGCCGAAGAGCGCGACACCGAGGGCGCTGCCGATCTGCCGGCCGGCGTTGAACACCGCGGCCGCGGCACCGCTGCGCGCGCCGGGCGCGGCCTCCATCACCGCCGCGGTGGAGGCCGGCATGGTCAGCGCCGTACCGAAGCCTGCGGCCGCCATCGGAGCCACCAGCACGGCGTACGGTGTGGCCGGGCCGGCCGGCAGCCAGCCGAACAGCCCCGCCGCGCCCACGACCAGACCCACCACCATCGGCAGCCGCGGCCCCGTACGGGCCGTGAGCCGGCCGGCCAGCGCGGAGCCGACGGCTACCACACCGACGGCCGGCAGCAGCGCGAACCCCGTGCGCAGCGCGCTGTAGTGGTGGAGCCGCTGGAAGTACAGCGGGGCGAGGAACAGCAGGCCGTAGAAGCCGGCGTTGAGCAGGACGCCGATGACCGCGGACGCCGAGAAGGCCGGTGCGCGGAACAGGCCGGGCGGCAGCATCGGCGCCGGCGAGCGCCGCTCCAGCCACACGAACGCGACGAGGCCGGCGGCACAGAGCGCGAAGGCGCCGAGGACCGCCGGATGCGTCCAGCCCAGCGCCCCGGCCTCGATGCAGCCGCCGGCCAGGCCGGCCAGCGAGCCGGCCGCCGCGAGCTGCGCCGGGAGGTCCAGGCCGGGGTGGCTGCGGTCGGCGGCCGGGCGGGGCACGTGCCGCACGGTCAGCAGCAGCGCGGCCGCACCGACCGGCAGGTTCAGGAAGAAGACCGACCGCCAGCCCGGCCCGGCGACCAGGAGGCCGCCGAGCACCGGCCCGGTGCCCGCGGCGAGACCGGCGACCGTGCCCCAGACGCCGAACGCCCGGGCGCGGGCCGTCCGGTCCGGGTACGCCGACCGCAGCAGCGCCAGCGAGGACGGCACCATCAGCGCCGCCCCGAGGCCCTGCACCAGCCGCGCCAGGACCAGCACGGTCACGGCCGGGGCCAGGGCGCAGCCGGCGGAGGCGAGCGTGAAGACGCCCAGGCCGCCCAGGAACACCGTCTTACCGCCCAGCCGGTCGCCGAGCCCGCCGCAGAAGAGCAGCAGCCCCGCGAACACCAGGGTGTAGCCGTCCACCACCCACTGGAGGCCGGTCACCCCGGCGTGCAGCCCGGTCCCGATGACCGGGAGGGCCACCGTGACGACGGTGACGTCCAGGATGACCATGAAGTAGCCCAGACACACGGCGAGCAGCGGCAGCGCTGAGTACCGGTCCGTGGTCCCGGGTGGCGCGGTCGGTGCGTGGAGGGCTGGCAGACGGCTCATACGGTCAGTGTCCGGCCGCATCGGTTCGGCAAATGCCGAAACGTCCTGGTCGGGCGGCGGTGCCGTCGAGCCAGGACGATTCGCTGTCTGCCGAAGCGTGGGCGGCGTACCGTGACCTCATGGATGCCCGGACCGAAACGGACGTCGCCCATGTCGCGGCAGCGATCGGGGACCCCTCGCGCGCCAAGGTGCTGCTGGCCCTCGCCGGGGGCGGTGCGCTGCCGGCCAGCGCCCTCGCGGCCGAGGCCGGCGTCAGCAACTCCACGATCAGTGGCCATCTCGCCAAACTCCTCGACGCCCGGCTGCTCACCGTCGAGCACGACGGCAGACACCGCTACTACCGGCTGGCCACCACGGACGTCGCCCGCGCCCTGGAGCAGCTCGCCCTGATCGCCCGCCCGCTGCCGGTGCGCTCCCTGAACGCGGACACCCGCGCCAAGGCGCTGCTACGGGCCCGCCTGTGCTACGACCACCTCGCCGGCCGGCTCGGCGTCGCCGTGATGGACGCCCTCCAGGAGAACGACATCCTGACCGCCGAGCACACCGGTACGGCCGGCGCCACCGCCGTCGCCTACGCCGTCACCCCGCACGGCCACCAGGAACTGAGCGCCTTCGGCGTCGACCCGGACCGGCTGCCCCGCCGCCGTACCGGCGTCCGCTACTGCGTCGACTGGGCCGAACAGCGCCACCACCTGGCGGGCGCGCTCGGCGCTGCGCTCACCGCCCGGATGTTCGCCCTGGAATGGCTCCGGCACGGCCGGTACCGCCGGGTCGTACACCTCACCGACGGGGGCCGGGAGGGCCTCGCGACGACCTTCGGGGTGGATGTCGGCCAGATCTTCTGAGGGCGTTCGTGGACGCTGGATTCCCGTCCGGTGATCGTCGAGTAGGGTCCGGCGGGCCGGAACAGTGAATCCAAGGAGAACGTTTTCGTGTCAGAGCGTCAGGTATCAGACGGGGCCGACGGGGCCGGCGCACCGGAAGTGCAGGCGCAGGAGCGCCGATTGCACCGGGACCTGGGGTTCTGGGGGCTGACCGGCATCGGCTTCTCCAACATCGTCGGCTCCGGATGGCTGTTCGCCGCGATGTACGCGGCGCAGGTGGCCGGGCCGGCGGCGCTGCTGTCCTGGGTCGGGGCGGGCCTGCTGTGCGGTCTGATCGCCCTGGTCCTGATCGAGCTGGGGGCCTCCCGGCCGGAGGGCGGCGGCACGGTCCGCTGGCCGCTGTTCGCCAGCGGACGGCTCGTGGGCACCGTGATCGGCTGGTCGACGCTGCTCTCGGTGGGCGGTACCGCGGCCGAGATCAGCGCGATCATGCAGTACGCCGCGCACTACATCCCCGGCATCTACAACGGCCACACCCTGACCGTCTCCGGACTGGCCCTGGCCACCGGGCTCAGCGTGCTGCTGACGGTGCTGAACTGGTTCGCGGTGCGGATGTTCGCCAAGCTCAACAACCTGATCTCGGTGTTCAAGATCGCCGTCCCGGTGATCACCGTGTGCGCGCTGATTGCCTCCGGCTGGCACACCGGCCGGCTGACGGACCACGGTGGCTTCGCCCCGTACGGCTACGTCGCCTGTCTGACCGCGCTGGCCGGCGGCGGCATCGTCTACTCCGTCAACGGCTTCCAGGCCCCGCTCGACTTCTCCGGCGAGACCCGCAACCCCCGCCGCACCATCCCGGGCGCCGTCCTCACCGGCATCGGCCTGGCCGTGGCCATGTACCTCGCCCTGCAACTGGCCTTCCTCTTCACCGTCCCCGAGAACCTCCTCGGCCACGGCTGGCAGGGCGTCTCCTTCGACTCGCCGTTCGGCCAGCTCGCCCTCATCCTCAACCTGCACTGGCTGTCCAGCCTGCTCTACGCGGACGCGGTGATCTCGCCCGGCGGCTCGGCATATGTGGGCGTGGCCATCGACGCGCGGCACACCTACGCGCTCGCCAAGAACGGCACCATCCCCCGCTACTTCATGAAGGTCAACGAGCGCTACGGCATCCCGCGCCGGGCACTGGTCATCAACCTGCTGGTCATCGTGGTCTTCCTGCTGCCGTTCGGCGGCTGGCAGGACATCGTGAGCGTCATGGGCGACATGTACCTGCTGATCTACGCCGCCTCCGCCGTCGCCGTCGCGGTCTTCCGTGCCGAACCGGGCGGCGAGACCGCCGGCTGGGTGCCCGGGCTGCGCTGGATCGCCCCGCTGAGCTTCGTCGTGGCGAGCGAGTTCGTCTACTGGTCCGGCTGGCACGACCTGCGCCTCGCCCTGCCGCTCGTCCTCGTCGGCGTGCTGATCTTCCTGGTCATGCGCCGTCCCGGCGCCCGCGGCGGCACCGCGGCCGTCGAGAGTGACGGCGCCGGCCCCAGCCGCCCGCTGGCCGCCGAACTGCGCACCGGCGCCTGGCTCGTGGTCTACCTCGTCGCCCTGACGCTGCTGTCCTGGCTCGGCACCTTCGAGGGTTCCGGCCGGCTCCCCGCCCCGTACGACTCGCTGACGGTGGCCGTCCTGGCGCTCGCGGTCTTCTTCTGGGCCGTCCGCTCCGGCGTCCGTCACCTGCTCGCGAAGCGCCCCGCGGCGGCGTGAGCCGGGGGGCGGGCCCGTCGGCCGTCAAGCGGAAGCCAAACCGCGCAAATATGATGAATCGGGAAAGGCGGGCTCTCCCCCCGAGAGCCCCATGAGGCCAGGTCAGGAAGCCAACGCGGACTGCCGCACGGCGCGCCCCCGCAGAGGCCCATGTCCCGATGCACCTGGGAGCGATCCATGCTTCGGCGTCGTCCCCCGCCGCCCGCGAGCGCCGACGATCTGCTGACGACGCTCGGCCGGCTGACCGCGCAGGCACGGGAGGGCGCCGAGAAGCAGCGCGCCCGCGTCGAACTGGCCGAGGCCCTGCAGCGCGAGATGCTGCCGAAGCGGCTCCCGGAACTGCCCGGGCTGCGTACCGCCGCCACCTACGCGCCCGCCCGCCACGGGCTCGACATCGGAGGGGACTGGTACGACGGCTTCCCGCTGCCCGACGGCTCGCTCGCCTTCTCCATCGGTGACGTCCAGGGCCACGACGTGGAGGCGGCCGCCTTCATGGGACAGATCCGGCTCGCCCTCCGTGCGGTCGCCGCGCACGCCGCCGACCCCGGAGAGGTGCTGAGCCGGGCCAACGACCTGCTGCTCTCGGTGGACTGCGGGCTCTTCGCGACCTGCACCTTCGTCCGCTTCGACCCGGTCGCCTGGACGCTCTCCAGCGCCCGGGCCGGGCATGTGCCCGGCGTCTGGGCCACCACCGACGGCCGCTTCGGCCTCGCCGACGACCCCGGCGGCCTGCCGCTGGGCATCGTGCCGGGGGAGAGCTACCCCGTCGCCCACCGCCGGCTCTCCACCGCCGGCGCCCTGGTCCTGCTCACCGACGGGGTCGTGGAGGGGCCGTCGTTCCCGATAGAAGCGGGGCTGAACCAGGTGACCCGGCTGGTCAGCGCCAATGCCGGGGAAAGCCCGGCCACGGTGGCCGGGGCGGTGATGAGCGTGGCGGAGTTCACCGGGCACACCGACGACGCGGCGGTGATCGTGCTGCGCTTCGACGGCGGCGACGGCCAGGACCGGGTGAAGCGCGGAGCGGGCGCGCGTGTCGTGGCCGGCGCCCGGCCGCCCGCGTTGTCTGATGGCTGATGTGGTGCGCCCCGAGGTACTCCGTCGTCCCGCACCGGCAATCCTGACGATCCTCGCGCTCGCCGCCGTCTACTGGGCGTCCGCACGGATCGGCCTGCTCGACCAGGTGGTGATCGCCGGTACCGTGGTCACGCCGTTGTGGCCCCCCACCGGCATCGCGCTGAGCAGCCTGCTCCTGCTGGGGCTGTGGACCTGGCCCGGCATCGCCCTCGGCACCGTCCTGGTCATCGCCACCCTCACCCGCCCCGACATCGCCGCCCTCGGCGTCATCGCGGGCAACACGCTCGCCCCCGTCTGCTCCTGCCTGATGCTGCGCAGCGTCGGTTTCCGCGTCGAACTTGACCGGCTGCGCGACGGGGTGGCGCTGGTCGCCCTCGGAGCCTTCGCCGGGATGGTGATCAGCGCGACGCTGGGCAGCGGCACCCAGGTGCTGGCCGGCCAGCTGCCACCCGGGGACTTCTGGCGGGCCTGGGCGGCGTGGTGGGTGGGCGACGCGATGGGCATCCTCGTGATCACCCCGCTGGTGCTCGCCCTGCGGAGGATCCGCTGGCCCCGGTACGTCCTCACGGTGCGCTGGGCGGAGGCGGCGGCACTGCTGGCCGCCACCGTCGTGGTCTCCCTGGTGGTGGTCAGGAGCGACATCTCGCTGCTCTTCCTGGTCTTTCCGCTGATCGTGTGGGCGGCGCTGCGCTTCCAGCTGGCCGGCGCGGCCCCGTGCGTGCTGATCGTGTCCGTGCTGGCGATCTCGTCGGCGATCGGCCGCAACGGGCCGTTCCAGGGCCGGAGCCTGCTGGCGGCGATGATCAACCTCCAGGCGCTCAACGCGTCCGCCGCGCTCACCGCGCTGCTGCTGTCGGCGATCGTCACCGAGCAGAACGCCATCCGGCGCAAGATCGAACTGGCCTGCCGGGAGCTGGCCGAGGTGGTCGACCGGCTCGCGCCGGGGGAGAGCCGGCGCCGCTGGCCGCCGGAGAACGGCCCGCGCTGAGCCGCGGCCCTCACCGGTCGGCGTGCAGTAGTTCCCCCAGGTCGTAGCCCACCGGCTCCTCCAACTGGTCGTAGGTGCAGCTCTCCGGCGTACGGTCGGGCCGCCAGTGCCGGAACTGCGCGGTGTGCCGGAACCGGTCGCCCTCCATGTGGTCGTAGGCGACCTCGCACACCCGCTCCGGGCGCAGCGGCACCCACGACAGGTCCTTGCCGCCGCTCCACCGGCTGGGCCCGCCCGGCATCCGCCGCGACGCGTGCGCCGCCTCGTCCGCCCACGCCCCCCACGGGTGCTCCGTGACGTCGTCCAGCCGCAGCGGCTCCAGCTCCTCGACGAGCGCGCGGCGCCTGGCCATCGGAAAGGAGGCGCACACCCCGACGTGCTGGAGCTGCCCCTCGGCGTCGTGCAGGCCCAGCAGCAGCGAGCCGACCACCGGCCCGCTCTTGTGCAGCCGGTAGCCGGCGACGACACAGTCCGCGGTGCGGGCATGCTTGATCTTGTACAGGGCGCGGTCGCCGGGCCGGTACGGCAGATGGAGCGGCTTGGCCACCACCCCGTCCAGCCCCGCTCCCTCGAACTGGGTGAACCAGCGGCGCGCCAGCTCCTGGTCCGTCGTCGCGGGCGCCGTGTACACCGGCGGCCGGGCCGGCCGCAACGCCTCGACCAGCGCCTCCCGGCGCGCCGATTGCGGTTCGGCGGTCAGCGCCCGGGTGTCCAGGGCCAGCAGGTCGAAGGCGACGAGGGAGGCGGGGGTGCGTTCGGCGAGGGTACGGACCCGGGAGTCCGCGGGGTGGATGCGCTCCAGCAGTTCCTCGAAGTGCAGCCGCCCGTCATGGGCGATGACGATCTCCCCGTCGACGACACAGCGCGACGGCAGCTGTTCCCGCGCCGCGGCGACCACCTCGGGGAAGTACCGGGTGAGCGGTTTCGTGGTCCGGCTGGTGATCTCGACCTCGTCGCCGTCCCGGAAGACGATTACCCGGAAGCCGTCCCATTTGGCCTCGTACTGCATGCCGGCGGGGATGTCCGTCACCAGCTTCGCGAGCATCGGGGAGACCGGGGGCATGACAGGCAGGTGCATGGTCCCGATCCTGAGGGCTGCGGCCGGGTCCCGCGCGCCGGGCGGCCGTACCCGGCCGGGGGCGGACGCTCCTGGCGCGCGCCACCGACAGCCGCAACCTAGCGTGGAGGCATGGCCGGAGGCGGAGCTGTCGAGCTGGACGTCGCGGGACGCACGGTGCGCGTGTCGAACCCGGACAAGACGTATTACCCGGAGCGCGGCTTCACCAAGCTGGACGTCGCGCAGTACTACCTCGCCGTCGCGGACGGGGTGCTGCGGGGCCTGCGCGACCGGCCCACCACCATGCAGCGCTTCCCCGACGGCGTGCAGGGCGAGTTCTTCTACCAGAAGCGGGCGCCCAAGGGCCTGCCGGACTGGCTGCCCACCGCCCGCATCGCCTTCCCCAGCGGGCGGTTCGCCGACGAGATGTGCCCCACCGAGCCCGCCGCCGTGGTCTGGGCGGCCAACCTGGGCTGTCTGACCTTCCACCCGTGGCCGGTGCGGCGCGGCGACACCGAGCACCCCGACGAACTGCGGATCGACCTCGACCCGCAGCCCGGTACGGACTTCGCGGACGCCGTCCGGGTCGCCCACGAGCTGCGCGGCCTGCTGACGGAACACGGGCTGCGCGGCTGGCCCAAGACCTCCGGCGGCCGAGGCGTGCACGTCTATGTGCCGATCCGCCCCCGCTGGACGTTCACCGAGGTCAGACGGGCCGCGATCACCCTGGCCCGGGAGATGGAGCGCCGGATGCCGGAGCTGGTGACCTCGGCCTGGTGGAAGGAGGAACGCGGCGAGAAGGTCTTCGTCGACTACAACCAGATGGCCAGGGACCGCACCATCGCCTCGGCCTACTCGCTGCGCGCCCGGCCCCGCGCCACCGTCTCCACCCCGCTGCGCTGGGAGGAGCTGTCCGACGCCGCGCCCGAGGACTTCGACCTGCGGACCGTACCGCCGCGCTTCGCCGAACTCGGCGATGTGCACGCGGACATGGCGGAGCACGCCTTCGGGCTGGACTCCGTCCTGGAGCTCGCGGACCGGCACGCGGCGGACGAGGGCCTGGGCGATCTGCCCTACCCGCCGGACCACCCGAAGATGCCCGGCGAGCCGGCCCGGGTACAGCCCAGCCGGGCCCGCAAGCGCTGAGGCCGGCCGGCGCGTCCGGTGCCGGCGGACCCGAACGGCGGCACCGGCAGTGATCGCCGCACGCCCGGGCCGGCCTGGCCGTTCGCCCGCCGGCCGGCGCGCGGCCGCCCCGGCCCGGCATGCGCGTCCGGGGTCCGGACGGGAACATTCGCACGTGGCGAAGGACAGGAACGCACCGGCGGCGAGCGGCGGGCCCGCGCCGGCCCGGCGGGCCGCCCCGGCGGACACGGACCGCACGTGAACGGGACACCGATCGACTACGAGGCGGTGTTCCGGGTGCTCCCGGGCGGATTGCTGCTGCTCAGCCCGGAGTTCGTCATCCTCGACGTCAACGAGACCCTGCTGCACCGGGCCGGGCGGGACCGCCGCCAGGTGATCGGCCGCTACCTCTTCGACGTCTTCCCCGACAACCCCGCCGACCCCGACGCGTCCGGCATGCGCAATCTGCTGGCGTCACTGGAGCGCGTGGTGGCCACCGGCGAGCGCGACACCATGGCGTTGCAGCGGTACGACATCGAGGCGCCCGGCCGGCCGGGGGTGTTCGCGGAGCGGTACTGGAGCCCGGTCAACTCGCCCGTCCTCGACGCCGCCGGCCGGGTCCAGCTGGTCGTGCACCGGGTCGAGGACGTCACCGAGATCGTCCGGGCCGGTGCCAGGGCACACGGCGACCGGGAGCGGATGGCGGCCGAACTCTACGCCCGGGCCCAGGAGCTCCAGGAGGTCAACGACCGGCTGCGGGCCTCGCACGCCCGGGAGCGCCAGGTGGTGCTGGCCCTCCAGGAGGCGATGCTGCCCAGGCCGCGCCCGGTGGGGCACCACCGGGCGGCGGTCCGCTACCGGCCGGCCATCGGCGCGCTGAACGTCTGCGGTGATTGGTACGACCTGGCCGAACTGCCCGGCGACCGGATGGCGGTGGCGGTCGGCGACGTCGTCGGGCACGGGCTGGACGCCGCCTGTGTGATGGGGCAGCTCCGCAGCGCGCTGAGCGCCGCTACCCAGGTCGCCGACGGCCCGGCCCGGGCGCTGGAGGTGCTGGGCATCTACGCGCGCTCCGTGGAGGGCGCGGAATCGACCACGGTGGCTCAGGCGATCATCGACTGGACCACCCACACCATCGCGTACAGCAGCGCCGGGCACCCGCCGCCGGCCCTGCTGCACCCGGACGGCACCGTCGAGCTGCTGGACGGGGCGACCGACCCGCCGCTGGGGGCGCGGCCGGAGCATGTGGACCGCCCCGAGGCGCGGGTCCCCTTCACCGACGACGCGGTGCTGGTGCTGTACACGGACGGGCTGATCGAGCGCCGCCGCGAGGACATCGACGTCGGTCTGGCCCGGCTGGCCGGTTCGCTGGCCCGGCACCGGGGCGCCGATGCCGAGACGCTGGCCGACGCGCTGCTGGCCGAGCTGCTTCCGCCCGGCGGAGCCACCGATGACACCGCGCTCGTCGTCATCCGGCTCTGAACATGGCGAACGCGGAATCACTTTGCCTTTTCATTGCCTCGGTTGGAGCAATTCTTGGGGCTGTTGGAGTGGCTGTTCGTCGTGTCTGCGGGGTTTGCGTCCCGGCGCGGTATTCATCGCAATGTCAGATTTCCTGCCAAACAGGAGAACGCAAATGCGCAAGATCATAGGCCGTTCCGTGGCCGCCGCGGCCATCGCCGCCGCCACCGTCGTCCCGCTCGCCGGTGTGGCTTCGGCCGCCCCCGAGAAGCCGGTCGCTCAGTCGGCCAGCTACGACCACCACGGTCGCAACCACCACCGGCACCACCACGGCTGCCACCACCACCACTTCGGCTACGACCGTTTCGGCTACGGCGGCTTCGGCGGCTACGGCAACGGCTTCGGCTACGGCAACGGTTTCGGCAACGGCTTCGGCCCCTTCGGGTTCGGTGGCCTGTTCGGCCTGATCTGATCAGGAGCAGTCCAGCGAGGCCGCCGCAGCGTTCAGCTGCGGCGGCCCCACTGCGTCAGCCGGCGGCAGCGGCCTCCTGCTCGGCCCGCCGGCGCAGTTCCTTCTTGTCCGGCTTCCCGGCATCGGTCAGCGGCAGCGCGTCGACGAAGGTGATCCGGGCCGGCTCGTACATCGCCCCGCGCGCGGCGCAGACCATCTCGCGCAGCTGCTGCGCGTCGACGGAGCTGCCCGGACGCCGGACGACGGCGGCGTGCACCAGCTCCATGCGGTCGGCGTCACGGACACCGAAGACCGCGCTCTGGAGTACCTGCGGGTGCGAGTTCAGCAGGTCCTCCAGCTCGGTCGTGTACACATGGCCGCCGACCACGACGATCATGTCCTTGATCCGGTCGACGATGGTCAAGTAGCCCTCGTCGTCGAGGAATCCGACGTCGCCGGTGTGCAGCCAGCCGTCCCGCAGCACCTCGGCGGTCAGCTCCGGCTGCTTCCAGTACCCCTTCATGATCATGGCCGAGCGCACGCATACCTCGCCGTGCTCGCCGGGCGGCAGATCGCGGCCCGACTCGTCGCGGATCGCCACCTCCACGTCGGGCAGCACCTTCCCCGCGGAGCGCAGCCGGTCGGGGCGGTCGACGTCGTGATCCTCCTGGGTGAGAACGCTGATGCCGCCGGCCTCGTTCTGCCCGTACCCCTGGAGCAGGACCGGGCCGAACGCCCGCACCGCGTCGGCTATGCGGGCCGGCGACGCCTGGCAGCCGCCGTACGTCAGCATCCGCAGGCTGGAGGTGTCGGTGTGCGGTGCGTCCGGGTGGTCCATCAGCTGGTAGAGCAGCGGCGGCAGCAGGAACATGTCGGTGATGCGCTCGCGGGCGATGGTGGCGAGCACGGTGCCGGGCTCGAAGTCGTCCAGCAGCACGATCGTCCCGCCCGATTGCAGCGTGCTGTCGGCCATCAGCCCGGCGGCGTGCGCCAGGGTCGTGCAGACCAGCTGGCGGCGCTCGAACTCCGGTTGTTCCGGCAGCACTCCGTGGAACCAGCGGGTCTGCTCGAAGGTGGTGCAGATGCCCTTCGGGTGGCCGGTGGTACCGCCGGTGTGGCGGATGGTGCACACGTCCTCGGGCTCGGCCCGGCCGGCGAACGGCTCGTCGGACTGGCCGGCCGCCAGCTCCAGCAGATCGGCGCCCACCTTGGCGGGGCCGAGCACCAGGACCTCCGGCACCGGCGCCAGCTCGATGAGCTCGGCCGCCCGTTCGCTCAGCCGCGGGTCGACGATCAGCGCGCGGGTCTCGACATCGCGGACGATGTGGGCCTGGGACTCGGCGGAGAGCTTGTTGTAGAGGTGGTTGACCCGGGCGCCCACGAGGTTGGCCGCGTAGCGGGCGGCGAGCGTCTCCGGGAGGTTGCCGCTGAGCAGGGTGACGGTGTCCGCGCGGCCGACGCCGCGGGCGCTGAGTGCCCGCGCCAGGCGGTGGACCAGGGAGCGGAACTCGCCGGCCGTTACCCGGCGTCCCTGGTGGACCAGGGCCTCACGCGCCGGGTCTGCGCTAAGTGCATCGAGATTCTCCTCCACGTAGGTACGGAACGTCCGATCGGTGATGGACATGATGGCGGGCTTCCTCCTGACACCGGCGGACGCGGTCCCTGCCGCCGGAGCGCAATGACGATATTTAGTTGCTAGAGGCAACAAAGCTAGCGTAGTCGCTGGAGATCAACATTCCCAAGTCGGAGGCTGCCGCGGGGACCTCGCCTGCCGGCCGTGCCCGGCCACGGCCCTTGCCCCACAAGGCCGCCGGCCGCTCCACCCGCGCCCGCAGCCCGGCCGGAATCGTCGCCCCGAATATCGTCAACAAGGTCGCCGACCTGCGGACCGCGGCGGATAATGCTCCCTCGCGCACGGGATGCCCTTGCCCTGCGGCTCTCGCTCTCCCTGCGGGGCCGTCCCGTGTCGGGAGATGATGGAGGGCAACACGAGTACGGCGAGAATCGGCCGATGTACGGAGAGCGCCACGGCTGTCGGTCAGCGGTGACCGGCGGAAGGAGTGCCTGGATGGGTGCGACCGACGCGTTCCCCGAGGGTGCCACCCCGGTCGGGGCCACACCGGGACAGCCCGGCGGCCTGCTCGACGTGCTGGGCGTCGCCGCCGTGATGCTGGACGCAGAGGGACGGATCGCCCTGTGGAGCCCGCAGGCCGAGGCGCTCTTCGGCTGGACCGCGGCGGAAGCACTCGGCCGACCGGCCGCCCAGCTCCTCGTCCAGCCCGAGCACTTCGAGCTCGTTCTGCGACTGTTCGCCGAGGTCATGGCCGGGGGCGGGAGCTGGGCCGGGGTCTTCCCGATCCGGCACAAGGACGGCAGCACCCGGCTCGTCGAATTTCGCAACATGCGCCTGACGGACGAGCACGGCAAGTCCTACGCGTTGGGCATCGCCACCGACCAGGCCGTGCTGCGCCGCGTCGAACGGGACCTGGCGCTGTCCGTACGGCTGGTGGCCCAGTCACCGATCGGCCTGGCCGTCCTGGACACCGCGCTGCGCTTCGTCATGGTCAACCCGGCGCTGGAGCGCATCAACGACCTGCCCGCCGAACAGCACATCGGCCGCCATGTCCGCGACGCGCTGTCCTTCCTCGACGCCGAGGTCATCGTCTCCCGGATGGAGGAGGTCCTCGCCACCGGGCGGCCGCTGCTCGACCAGTACACCGTCGGCTGTACCGCCGTCGACCCCCAGGCCGATCAGGCATGGTCGGTGTCCTACTACCGGCTGGAGGACGCCCACGGCCGGGTGCTGGGCCTGGCCACCTCCGTCGTCGATGTCAGCGAGCAGCACCGGTCCGCCACCGAAGCCGCCCGCGCCCGCCGGCGGCTGGCCATGATCGCCGACGCCTCGGCCACCGTCGGCACCACCCTCGACGTCGACCAGACGGCCCACGAGCTGGCCGATGTCATCGTGCCCGAACTGGCCGACATGGCCGCGGTCGACGTCCTCGACGCCGTCCTGGACGGCCGGCGCCCCACCGCGCTGTCCCGCGGGGGCCCCGCCCGCTTCCGTGCGCTCGCGGTCGCCACCGCGTACGAGACCGACGCGATACGTGCCGCCGACCCCACCGGCCAGATCGCCTCCTACGAGGCCGACCGGCTGATCACCCGCTGTGTGACCGAGGCCCGCCCGGTCCGCGTCGCCCAGGTGGACGAGAAGGACCTGTCACGCATCGCCGCGGACCAGGCGGGAGCCGTCCTGCTGGCGGAGGCCGGAGTCCACTCCTATCTGGCGGTGCCGCTGATCGCCCGCGGGGAGGTGCTCGGCGCGCTCTCGCTCTACCGCGCACGCAACGCCGAGCCGTTCGACGAGGACGATGCGGTGCTCGCCGTCGAGCTGGCGGCGCGGGCCGCGGTCTGCATCGACAACGCCCGCTCGTACCAGAGCGAACGCCGCACCGCGCTCACCCTGCAGCGCCACCTGATGAACCACCGGCCGCCGCAGCCCAAGGCGATGCAGATCGCCTACCGCTACCAGCCCGCCCAGGCCGCCAGCGAGGTCGGCGGCGACTGGTTCGACGCCATCCCGGTGGCGGGCGACAAGACCGCCCTGGTGGTCGGCGATGTGATGGGCAGCGGGATCAACGCCGCCGCCACCATGGGCCAGCTGCGCACCACCACCCGTGCGCTGGCCGACCTCGACCTCGACCCCGCCGAGGTGCTCAGCCATCTCGACCACATCGCGGGGGGCCTCGACCCGGCCTTCGCCACCTGCCTGTACGCCGTCTACGACCCGCGCCGCAGCCTGTGCCGGATCGCGGTCGCCGGGCACCTGCCGCCCGTCCTGGTACGTCCCGGCCGGCCGCCCGAGCTGCTCGATCTGCCCACCGGCGCCCCGCTCGGCGTCGGCGGCGTCCCGTTCGAACAGATCACGGTCCCGTTGCGCGAGGGCGACCAGCTGGTGCTCTATACGGACGGGCTGATCGAGACCCGCGAGCAGGCCATCGACGTCCGCCTCGAGAAGCTGCTGACCCTGCTCGCCGAGCCCGAGGAAGATCTGGAGCGGCTGTGCGACCGCCTGCTGGGCGACCTGCGCGACGAGCACGGCCACGACGACGTCGCCCTGCTCATCGCCCGGGTCCACGGCCCGGAGGAATGAGCGCGCCACCGGAGGTCTGCTCCGGAAGCCCGGCCCGGTGCACTCCTGGAGTACGGCCCGGTGCGCTCCTGGGCTTCGGACCGCACCTTCCTTCCTGAAGTTCGCTCCCGGTACGGCTGTACCGCAACGGATTCGACGGTGCCTTTCCGGACACGGTGGCCGGATCCCTTACGCGCTTACCTCGGCCGCGAAATCCGCTTCCACACCGCGTCCATGACATGGATACGGGTATTTGCCTGCTCAACAGCTACGGATTTCGTTGTCTCACCCTGTTAACAAGACCTTGACGTCGGTCGACGGCGGGGGTTTTATTCGGTCACCAAAGCGGCGCCTGTGAGCAGCCGGGTTCACGCCGCTTCACCGCGCACTTCCCCGTAAGTGCCCTCCTGCCGCCAGCACCGATGGGATACGGATGACCGATATGCCCTACACGCCTGTTGCCACCGCAGCATCGCCGCGGGACACCCGTAGTGCAGCGGAAGGGGACGCTGCCAACGCCCCCAAACTCACCCGCTCGATCGGCGTGGTGGGCGGAACCCTGCTCACGCTCTCGTGCCTGACGCCGGCGTCCTCGCTCTTCGTGATCGTGCCGGACTCGTTCGCCAGCCTGGGCACGGGCACCGCGCTCACCATCGCCATCGCGGGCCTGCTGTGTATCGGGGTGGCCTTCACCTACTCCGAACTCGGCACGCTGATCCCCAGCTCCGGCGGCGAGTACGCCATGGTCGGCACCCTCATGGGTCGCCTCGCCGGATGGCTGGTTTTCATCCTCTCGCTGATCGTCGTCATGATCGTGCCGCCCATCATCGCGCTGGGCACGGCCGACTATCTGGCACCGATCATCCATCTCGATCCGCAGTTGACGGCCGCCGCCGTGATGCTGCTGGCCACCGCCATGGGCCTGCTCGACCTGCGCGCCAACGCCTGGATCACCGGCATCTTCCTCGTACTCGAGGTCGTGGCCTGCGCGGTCGTCGCCTTCCTCGGCTTCACCCACACCCATCGCTCGGCCTCCGTGCTCGTCCACCCCGTCATCGACGCCGGTCACGGGCACACCACGGCCGTCACCGCCGGTCTGATCGTGACCGGACTCGCCACCGCGCTCTTCATCCTTCAGGGCTTCTCCACCGCGGTGTACCTCGCCGAGGAGATGGAGAACCCGCGCCGCAACGTCTCCCGCACCGTGCTGTGGACCCTCGGTATCGGCGCGGCCGTCGTACTGATCCCGGTGATCGCCATCACTCTCGGCGCGCCCGACCTGAAGACCCTCGGCGCCGGTGACGTGGCCGGGATGGTGGTGCAGTGGAGCAACTCCGGTGTCGGTACCTTCGTCAGCCTCTGCATCGCCCTGGCGATCATCAATGCCGCCATCGTGATGGTGATCCAGAACTCCCGGGTGGTCTTCTCCTCGGCCCGCGACGCCGCCTGGCCGACCCCGGTCAACCGCGTCTTCTCGCACGTCGGACGGCGCTTCGGCTCCCCGTGGGCGGCCACCCTCGCGGTCGGTGTCCCCGGAGCGGCGCTGTGCTTCGTCAACCTGGACACCCTCAGTGAGGTCACCGGGGTGGCGGTCGCCGCGATGTACGTCTTCGTCGCCCTGGGCGCCCTGGTCTCGCGCCGCGGCGACCACAAGCACCGGATGGCCTGGCGGATGCCGCTGTGGCCGACGATCCCGGCGCTGCTGATCGTGGTGCTGGCCTGGGTGCTCTACCAGCAGAGCGTCAAGAGCCTCGTCATCACCGGCGTCATCGTCGCCGTCGCCGCGCTGTACTGGGCCTTCTACCTCCGCCCCCGCCAGGAGACGCACTGGGTGATCTCGGTCCCCGAGGACGAGCAGGCACCGGTCGAGGCGCCGCTTGCGGCGTCCACCCCCGCGTAGGGCCGCGCCGCGACCGGCCGGCGACTGGAGCGCCGGCCGGCTCGCGGCCCCTCCTGGCCGGAGGGCGGGTGCCGCCGCCGGCCTTGCAGGGGCCTGAAGATGCCTGCCGAGTTCCTTGCGGCAGCGGCTCCCACCGAGAAGTACCAAGCCCGCCCGGTGCGTACGCGCCGGGCGGGCTTGGCGGTTGCGTGGAGCCTTGTCGGCGCTGTGTGGCTTCCGGTTGGCGGTTGGGTGGCGGCTACCGGTTGGTGGTTGCCTGGTTTCCTGCATTCCTGCCGCTCCTGTTTTTCCCCGCCGCCCACCCCCCTTCGGGGGGTGGGCGGGTGTAGTGACGCGGGTGCCCACCCCTGGCGGGGTGGGGGAGGCGGGGGCAACGGGGCGGGGAGGAGGCGCGGGAGACCGAGGGAGGGCAGCCGGCTGCGTCGGTCCGGAGGTGGGCCTGCGCTGGAAGCCGCGGCCATGTGAGTCGACGGGGAGGTTGGCCTGCGGCCGGGAAAGCGCGGCCGTACGGGCACACTCGCCCGTGGCCGAGCCTTGGAGGGCGCCAGCGGTACGAGGGCCCGCCCGCTGAGGACTTGCGGCCGGGAGGACGGCAGTGCGCCCGAGTCTGCCCGGTGGCGAGCCAGGGGCTGGGGGAGGGAGGGCGCCAGCGGTACGAGGGCCTGCCCGGTGACGAGCTACGGCTGGGGGAGGGCGGCAGAGGTGCGTGGGCGGGCCCGGGGACGAGTTGGTGGCTGTGGTGCGGCAGAAGTGCGAGAGCCTGCCAAGTGACGAGCCAGGGCCTGGGGAGAGGCGGCAGAGAGGCGCGAGGCTGCCCGTCGCCAAGAGCCAGGGGTCGGAAGGGCCACGGAGGTGCGCTGCGGCGTCTTGCCGCTGACGCTCCGCGGGCGGGAAGGGGGCCGCGCTCGCCGGGCGCCCCCGCCGCCCGCTGGCGGCCTCCGCGCTCCGTGGGCGGGCGTCCCCGCTTCGTCAGTGGTCTCCGGGGCCCTCAGTGCTCCGCGGGCCGGGAGAGTGCCAGGGCGTCCAGCAGGAGGCATACGTGGTCGACGGCGTCGCGGCCGACCGGGGATTCGGCTGCCGGGGCGTCGTCGAGCAGCGCGGCGGTCATCCGGAGCAGCTGCAGCAGCCGCTCGGTGGCGCCGTCGGCCGGTTCTGCGTGTGCCAGGACGGACCGGACCTGCTCGCCCGTGAGGGGCTGCCCGGTTTCGAGGAAGCGGAACAGCGCCACGGCGGCTCGCCGGTCGGCGTCGTTGGGCTTCCACAGTCCGAGCGCGTGGTGGTCGATGAGCGCGGCCGCCTCGGCACGGATCTCCTCTGGAACATGCATGCCCACGAACGTCTCATACCGCCGGACCGGCGTACACGACGCCAAGATCGGCCCCCACGTCGTCCCCCGGCCCGCTTCCGGGCCTCGCCGGGCCGCGCTGACCAGGCACGTTGTGCCGAAGCGCGGGTCACGCGGCGGCCTTTCCCCTGCCCTGTACGGCTTCAAACCTGTGGGGAGAGTTACATGCACAGTCCAGAAACCGGGCGGGGTCGGGCCGCCCGAACCGCTCCGTTGACCGGCGCTTATGTCCCCTTCGTCGAAGACCTTCGCATATGTGCGGCAGTAAAACCTACCCAGGGGTCTTCCCGCCCTCTGGCGTCCGGCCCCGGATCACGGGACGATCCTCGAACAGCCCGTGAGGCCGTCCGGCACGGCACGGGCTCCAGTGGAGGCTGCGCTCCGCAGTGCGCGGCTCGCCCACCGTATGCGGGAGGTGTAGAAAGAGGACATGGCCGGACGCTACGGCCGCCCGCGTTCGGTTCTCAGGATGCGAACTGTCGCAGGTCAGGTCTTTCTCCTGCAGGTGGCGATCGTGGTGGTGCTGGTCGCCGCCGCCATGGCGGCGCTCGTGCTGCAGTCCCGGTCCGACTCGGAACGCGAGGCCCGCCACCGCTCGCTCGCGGTCGCCCAGTCGTTCGCGAACGCGCCGGGCATGCAGGCGGCGTTGCAGAGTCCCGACCCGACCGCGGTGCTGCAGCCGCGCGCGGAGGCCGCCCGTAAGAGCACCGGCGTCGACTTCATCGTCGTGATGAACACGCAGGGGATCCGCTACACGCATCCGATGAAGAACCGGATCGGCAAGAAGTTCGTCGGCACCCTGCAGCCGGCGCTGTCCGGCGGGGTGGTCACCGAGAAGATCGTCGGCACCATCGGGCCCCTCGTTCAGGCCGTGGTGCCGGTCTTCGGCAGCGACGGCAAGGTCATCGGGCTGGTCTCGGCCGGCATCACCATCAAGAAGGTCAGTGGCGTCGTTGACGACCAGTTCCCGCTGCTCTTCGGGGCCGCGGCGGGCGTCCTCGTGCTTGCCCTCGGCGGTACCGCCCTGGTCGGCCGGCGGCTGCGCCGGCAGACCCACGGCCTCGGCCCGGCCGAGATGACCCGGATGTACGAGCACCACGACGCGGTGCTGCACGCCGTACGGGAAGGCGTGATCATCGTCGGTGGCGACGGCCGGGTGCTGCTCGCCAACGACGAGGCGCGCCGGCTGCTCGACCTGCCCGCGGACGTCGAAGGGCGCCAGGCCACCGAGCTCGGCCTCGATCCCGCCACCGCCCAGCTGCTCGCCTCCGGCCGTGCGGTCACCGACGAGGTGCACCCGGTCGGCGAACGGCTGCTGGCCGTCAACCAGCGCTCGACGGACGAGGCCGGCGGGCCGCCGGGCAGCGTGACGACCCTGCGCGACACCACCGAGCTGCGGGCGCTCACCGGCCGGGCCGACGTCGCCCGTGGGCGGCTGAAGCTGCTCTACGACGCCGGTACCGAGATCGGCACGACCCTCGATGTCGTCCGTACCTGTGAGGAACTGGCGGAGTTCGCCTCCTCCCGGTTCGCCGACATCGTCACCGTCGACCTGGTGGAGGACGTGCTGACCGGCGAGGAGCCGTCGCGCGTCACCGGCACGGACATCACGATGCGGCGTACCGCGGTGTCCGGCGCGCCGCCGGACACCGGGCTCTATCCGGTCGGTGAACTGATCCGTTTTGATCTGTCGACCTCGCTCGGTGCCGGGCTCACCAGCGGCGAGCCGGTGCTCGAACCGGATCTGGCCGCCTTCCGGGGCTGGCACCTGCAGCATCCCCAGCGCGCCAGGAAGATCGTCTCGCGCGGGATCCACTCCATGATCGCCGTACCGCTGCGGGCCCGCGGCGCCATCCTGGGCGTGGTCCTCTTCTGGCGTTCGCAGAACCCCCAGCCGTTCGAGGAGGAGGACCTTTCCCTCGCCGAGGAGCTGGTCGCCCGCGCCGCGGTGAGCCTCGACAACGCCCGCCGCTACACGCGCGAGCACAACATGGCGGTCACCCTGCAGCGCAGCCTGCTGCCGCGCGGCCTGCCGGAGCAGAACGCCGTCGAGGCCGCCTACCGCTACCTGCCCGCGCAGGCCGGGCGCGGCGGGCTCGGCGGCGTCGGTGGTGACTGGTTCGA
Source organism: Streptomyces lydicus (assembly GCF_000717345.1). Lineage (GTDB taxonomy): Bacteria > Actinomycetota > Actinomycetes > Streptomycetales > Streptomycetaceae > Streptomyces > Streptomyces lydicus. Next base: position 49,036 of record NZ_JNZA01000012.1, read on the forward strand.
CATCATCCCGCTGCCCGGCGCGCGGGTGGCGCTGGTCGTCGGGGACGTCGTGGGGCACGGTCTGCACGCCGCCGCCACCATGGGCCGGCTGCGCACCGCGGTGCACAACTTCGCCAACCTGGACCTGCCGCCCGACGAGATCCTCTGGCACCTCGACGAGCTCGTCACCCGCATCGACCAGGACGAGGGGGCCGAGGGGGCGGAGGCCCCGGTCACCGGCGCGACCTGCCTCTACGCCATCTACGACCCGGCGACCGGTACCTGCACCATGGCGCGCGCCGGGCACGTCCAGCCGCTGGTCGTGCGGCCGGACGGCACCGCCGAGCTGGCGGACGTACCGGGCGGGCCACCGCTCGGGCTCGGCGGGCTGCCCTTCGAGACCTGGCAGCAGCCGCTGCCCGAGGACAGCCGGCTGGTCCTCTTCACCGACGGGCTCGTCGAGGACCGCGACCGGGACATCGACGAGGGCCTGGCGCTGCTGACCCGCACCCTTTCCGGCCACGCCGAACAGTCCCCGGAGGAGATCTGCGAGGCCGCGCTCGGCGCGCTGCTGCCGGAGCGCCCCAGCGACGACATCGCGCTGCTGGTCGCCCGTACGCGGGTGCTGGACGCCGCGCACGTCGCCGACTGGGACGTGCCGCCCGACCCCTCCGCGGTGGCCCAGGTCCGGGCCGCCGCGGTCCGCAAGCTGATCGAGTGGGGCCTGGCGGACGAGGCGTTCACCACCGAGCTGATCCTCAGCGAGCTGGTCACCAACTCCATCCGCTACGCCTCCGGGCCGATCCGCGTACGGCTGATCCGCGACACCGCGCTGATCTGCGAGGTGTCCGACCGCAGCAGCACCTCGCCGCATCTGCGGCAGGCCGCCACCACGGACGAGGGCGGACGCGGTCTCTTCCTGATCGCGCAGCTCGCCGAGCGCTGGGGCACCCGGTACACCTCCGGCGGCAAGGTCATCTGGACCGAGCAGACGCTGCCCGACCGTGATGTGGTCGCGGGAGGGGCCGACGTCGAGGATGCTTGAGGGTGACGGCGCGGACCGAAGGAGGCCGTGATGGACTACCCGCTGCTCAACGCGTTCTGGACGATGTGCCTGGTCTTCCTCTGGGTGATGTGGTTCTTCCTGCTGTTCAGGATCATCGGGGACATCTTCCGCAGCTCGGACCTCAACAACTGGGCCAAGACGGGGTGGCTGGTCATGGTGCTCGTGCTGCCGTTCCTCGGCGTCTTCATCTACGTGCTCGCGCGGGGCCGCAGCATGACCGAACGCGAGGTCGCCCGGGCCGAGCAGCAGCAGAAACAACTGCGGAGCTACCTCCGGGAGACCGCCGGGACCGACGACGCGGCCGCCCGGCACGCGGAGGCGCTGGCCAAGCTCGCCGATCTGAAGTCACACGGGGACATCACCGAGGAGGAGTTCCAGAAGGCCAAGGCCAAGGTGCTCGCCTGACGGTCCACCGCCGTAACGGGTCACCGCTCGGGGGAGCCGTCGACTTGTTAGTCTCAAGTTGCGTGAATCGCGCAACTTGAGAGGTGGACAGTCGTGACCAATGGGGAGCGTTCGGCCACCCGGCGCCGGCGTGAGCGGATGGTGGAGCTGCTGGGCGCGGGCGACATCAGCGTGCACGACCTGGCGGCCGAGTTCGATGTCTCGCTGTCCACCGTGCGCCGCGACCTGGCGACGCTGGCCGCCGACGGGCGGATCACCCGCACGTACGGCGGCGCGGTCGACCACCGCGCGGTGGAGCGCTCCTGGCACGACAAGGAGCGCGAGCAGCGCACCGCGAAGGACGCCATCGCCCGCGCCGCCGCCGCGCTGGTCCGCAGCGGCGACGTGGTGCTCCTGGACGCGGGCACCACGGTCGCCCGGCTGGCGCACGAGCTGCGCGACCGCACCGACATCACCGTCGTCACCAACGGGCTCTCCACACTCGTCGAGTTGGCCGACGCGCGGGTGGAGGTCGTGGTGCTGGGCGGCAGGCTGCGGCGCCCGAACGAGTCGCTGCTGGGCATCCGCACCGAACAGGCGCTGCGCCGGCTCACCCCGGACCTCGCCTTCCTGGGGGTCGACGGGCTCGACCCCCGCAGAGGCATCAACTGCCCGGACGCCGACCAGGCCGCTCTCAAGGAGACGATGGCCGGCTGCGCCCGGGCGGCCTGGGTGCTCGCCGACCACTCCAAGCTCGGCGGGGACGGAGGCTTTCCCCACTGGGCGGCGATGCCGGCCGGCACCGGCCTGATCTCCGGTGGCGACGACCGGCGGCTGGGCGCGTTCGCGGACGCGGGGTGGTCGGTCCGCGCCGCCGGAGCCGGGCCCCGCACACCTCTTGACAGCCCGCTCGGCGAGTAGCCAGTCTGAGGCCACGAGTTGCGTGGATCGCGCAATCAAAAATGCGCGGTTCACTCATCAAGGATATCGGGGCCGTGCCGGCACCGAGCCGACGGGAGGAGCCCTCGTGGCCCAGGTGCTCGTCATCGGAGACGACCTCACCGGCGCCAACGCGACCGGCGCGCTCTACGCGCGGCTCGGCCTGCGGGCCGTCACCGTCAGCGCACTTCCCCAAGTCGAGCGCTGGGTGGACCGGGTGGACGTGCTCGTCGTCAACACCGCCTCCCGCCACTGGCCTTCCGCCCGCGCCTACGCCGCCGTCCGCGCCGTCGCCGAGACGGCGGGCCGGGCACCCCTGATCGTCAAACGCGTCGACACCACCCTGCGCGGCAACCCCGGCAGCGAGCTCGACGCGGTGCTCGACCTCGCAGCCACCCGAGACCCCTCGGCCCGGATCCGCACACTGGCCGTCCCAGCCTTCCCCGACGCCGGCCGCAGCACGGTCGGCGGCCTGCACCTCGTCGACGGCGTACCGCTGACCCGTACGGCCGTCGCCCGCGACCCCTTCGACCCCGTACGGCACTCGCGGGTGGCCACCGTGCTGGGCACGCAGACCCGGCGGACCACGGGTGAGCTGACCCTGGACGTGGTCGAACGCGGCTCGGATGCGGTGGCCGCGGCGCTCCGGGCGGACCCGGCCGAGATCGTGGTCTGCGACGCCACCGAGAACGACCATCTGCACACCCTCGCGGTGGCCGCCGCCCGCCTCACCGCCGAGGACGCCGTCCGCTGGGTCGCCCTGGACTCCGGCCCGTTCGGCGCCGCGCTCGCCGCCGAGCTGGGCCTGCGGCCCCAAGACGGCGCTCCCGCCCGGCTCCTGGCCGTCGTCGGCAGCGTCACCGACCGCACCCGCACCCAACTCGCCCGTACGGAAACCACGCTCGGCGCCCGGTGGGCCGACCTCGACCCCGCCGCCCCGGACGCCGACCGGGTGCTCGCGGCGCTGCGCCAGGCGGCGGGGGAGGGCGCCACGGTGCTCGGCGTCCGGGTGGCCCCGCCGCCACCGACGGCGCCCGGCGGACCGCTCCCCGCACCCGATCCCGACACCGCCGCGCGCCTCCTGCGCTGCCTCGCCGAGGTGACCCGCCGCGCGGTCGCCGAGCTGAGCCCCGGCGGGCTGTACGCGTCCGGCGGCGATGTCGCGGCGGCCGTCACGTCGGCGCTGGGCGCCGACGGCTTCGCCATCGAGGCCGAGGTGCTGCCGCTCGCCATCGCCGGCCACCTGGTGGGCGGCCCGCACGACGGACTGCTCTTCGCCACCAAGGGCGGCCTGATCGGCGGGCCCGACGCCACCCGCGACTGCCTGGAGCACCTGCGCGCGGCCTGCACCCGGCACACCCTCCGCACCACCGTGAGCAGCCGATGAACCGCCCCGGCGCCCCACCGCCCACCGTACGCACGCGCACGGAACCCTCGCCCCGTACGCCGCACGCCCGCGCCTCGTCCGCCCGCCGTACGCGCGGGCCCGCCCTCCCCGTCCCCGAGCGCACCGTAGCCACCGCACCCCGAAAGGCGACGTCATGACTGCCCCTCAGCCGGCCCCCGACCGCCCGTTGCCGGTCCTCGCCGTGACCCTCGGCGACCCCGTCGGCATCGGCCCCGAGATCACCGCCCGCACGCTCGCGGACCCGGCGAGCACCGCGCTCGGCCGCGGACTCGCCGTCGGCGACGCCGCCGTACTGCGCCGCGCCGTCGACGTCTGCGGGCTCGACGTCGAGGTCCGCGCGGTCGGCGCGCCCGGTGAGGCGCGGTTCGAGCCCGGCACCATCGATGTGCTCGACCTCGGTGTCGCCCCCGCCGACCTCCCCTGGGGCACCGTCGACGCGGTCGCCGGCCGCTCCGCGGTGGCCGCGATCGAGGCCGCCACCCGCGCCGCGCTGGCGGGCGAGGTCGACGGCATCGTCACCTCACCGATCAACAAGGAGGCCATCTGGGCGGCCGGTTCGCAGCACCTCGGCCACACCGAGATGCTCGGCGAACTGACCGGCGCCGCCCACTTCGACACCATGTTCGTGGTCCGCGGCCTGAAGATCTTCTTCACCACCCGCCACCTCGCCCTGCGCAAGGCCCTCGACCAGATCACCGAGGAGCGGGTCGCCGCGAGCATCCGGCACGCCGTCACCGCCCTGCGCGTCTTCGGCCATGACACGCCCCGCCTCGCGGTCGCCGCGATCAACCCGCACGGCGGCGAGGGCGGCCACTTCGGCGACGAGGAGATCACCGTGCTGCGGCCCGCCGTGGAGAAGGCCGCAGCAGAGGGGCTGGGCGTCGTGGGCCCCCTCCCCGCCGACTCGGTCTTCCACCAGGGCCTCGAAGGCCGCTTCGACGGGGTGCTGTCCCACTTCCACGACCAGGGCCACATCCCCGCCAAGACCGTCGACTTCGACGGCACCGTCTCGGTCACCGTGGGCCTGCCGATCCTGCGCACCTCCGTCGACCACGGCACCGCGTTCGACATCGCGGGCAGCGGCCGCGCCTCGCACGGCACGATGGCCGCCGCCTTCCGCGCCGCCGCTGGCTTCAGCCGTTTCACCGACCGGATCCGGGCCGCCTACGGAACGGCAGCCGCCCGATGACGGACGCCCTCCCGCACCCCGTCCCCGCCAAGCGCTGGGCGTACGTCATCCCCGTCGCCGCCATCATGTACATGCTGGCGTACCTCGACCGGAACAACGTCTCCGTCATCCTCCCCTACATGCACGGCGATCTGGCGCTGTCCAACGCCGACAAGGGGCTGGTCGGCGGCGTCTTCTTCATCGGCTACGTCTTCCTGCAGATCCCGGCCGCGATCCTCGCCCAGCGCTGGAGCGCCCGGAAGACCGTGCTGATCCTCATGCTCGCGTGGGGGCTGGCGGCCTCGCTGTCCGGGCTCGTCCAGACCAAGTCGCAGTTCTACGTGGCCCGCTTCGTCCTGGGGCTCTTCGAGGGCGGCGTCTGGCCCGCCGTGCTCATCCTGCTCGCCTCCTGGTTCCCGCTGCGCGAGCGCGCCCGCGCCAACGCCCTGTGGATGGCCTGCCTGCCGCTGTCCTCCGTACTGATGGCACCGCTGTCCGGCTGGATGCTCGACCACGCGAGCTGGCGGTGGGTCCTGGTGTTCCAGGGCCTGCCGCCCCTGCTGTGGGCGGTGGTCTGGTGGTTCACGGTCGCCGACCGGCCGGCGCAGGCCCGGTGGATCTCCCGCACCGAGGCCGGCCACCTGGAGCGCGCCCTCGCCGCCGACGAGGCCGCCAAGCCGCCGTCGGGCAGCGGCTCCTACCTGGACGCGGTCAAGCAGCGGCCGGTCCTGGTGCTGATCGGCGTCTACTTCTTCTGGATCACCGGTTTCTACGGCTTCAACCTGTGGCTGCCGTCGGTAATCAAGGAGCTGACCCACGACGGATCCGCCACTGAGGTGGGGCTGCTCACCGCCCTCCCCTTCACCGTCGCGCTGATCGTCATGATCGCCAACGCCGTCTGGTCCGACCGGACCGGCAGGCGGCGGCAGGCGGTGGCCGTGCCGCTCGTCGTGGGCATCGCCGCCCTGCTGCTGGGCCAGGCCGTGGACGGCGCGCTGCCCCGGATGCTGCTGCTGTGCCTGACGGCCGCCGCGCTCTACGCGCCCTACGGGCCCTTCTGGGCGATCCCCGGCGAACTGCTCCGCTTCGAGGTGGTGGCCGTCGCCATGGGCCTGATCAACGCCCTCGGCAATCTCGGCGGCTTCGCCGGGCCCTACCTGGTCGGCTGGCTGACCGACGCCACCGGCTCCAGCGTGACCGGCTTCGCCGTGCTGTCCGCCTTCCTCGCAGTGGCCGTCGTCCTGGTGGCCCTCGGACTGCGGCCGGTCACCCGTACGGAACGCCGGCCGGCCGTGCTGACGGCGGAGGAAGGGGCCTGAGCGGGGCCGTCGGCTCACGCACCGTCAGCCGGCGGCCCGTCCCGTCGACTCAGGTTGTTGCGTCAGCCGGCGGCCCGGCCCGTCACGGGCGGCGTCCCCACGCCGAGACCATCGGCGCGGTGGTCAGATCGAGCGTCCCACTGGCGACATTCGCCAGATGGCGCTCGATCTCCTCGTCCGTGGCGAGGCCGGCCGCCACCAGCCGGCCCCGGATCTGCCGAACGGTGGCCGATTCGAGGACGGTGCAGGCCGGCGAGGTGATCGGGAAGTACGCATCGGCCCGGACGTCCGCCAGACCCGCCTCGCGCAGCAGCCGGGGCAGCGTCCGCCCGTAGGCGAGGTCCGCGCCGCGCTCCGCCATCAACTGCCGGAAGCCGGACCGCAGCCGGTTGGCGAGCCGTTGCGCGGGGCCCGATTCGTCCGGGCACAGCAGCGGCTGCAGACCGGGGTCGGCGTCCTCCAGCAGCAGCCGGCCGCCGGGGCGCAGCGCCCGCACCATCCGGCGCAGCGCCTCGGCCCGGTCGCTGACGTGGACCAGGACCAGCCGGGCGTGCACGAGGTCGAAGCCGTCGGGCGGCGGGGGATCGGCGGCCACGTCGTGCTGCCGGACCTCGATCACGTCACTGGCGAGCCCCCGGGTCCAGGACACGTCGAGGTCCGTGGCCACCACCTTCCCGGACGGACCGACCCGCTCGGCGAGTCCGGCGGGTACGGACGGGCCGCCGGCGCCGACCTCCCAGCACCGCATGCCCGGGCCGATGCCCAGCGCGTCGATGTGCCGGAAGGTCACCGGGTCGAACAGCTCGGCCAGGGCGTCGAACCGCTCACCCGCCTCCGTCTGCCGGTTGTCGAGGAGGTAGCCCTCCCCGGCGTCGTCCCTGCCGCTGTCGTCCCTGCTGTCCGCTGCCATGCGAGGAGCATCGCAGAGCGGCCGGGACGGTGAGGTTGCGGTCCCTCGCCCCGGACGACCGCACCAGCGGTGAACAGGCCCTCCGCCGCTACGCGTTGGGCGTGCGGCTGCCCTGCTGCGGGCGGCCGCGCCGACCCTCGGGCCCGCTCGCTGTCCGCCTGACCGGCCGGGGCCCGAAGGACAAACCGACGGTGCGTTACTCCGAGTCGCGCAATTAATGATGAGTCAGGTTTTAGACGATTCTGTGAAGGTGATCCCTGAAAAGGTCGATATACCCCTTTGAGTCTCCTGAGGAGCAAACATGCGCATCCGCGCCGCGATCGCCGCCAGCGCCCTGGCCACCACCATCGTCATGGGCGGTGCGAGCGCCGCCCTGGCGAACGGCAAGGACCGCCACCACGGCCACCACAAGCACTACAACCACCACCGCGGCCACGGCCACGGCCACTACGGCGCGTGCTGGCTGTCCGCGGGCGTCTACGAGCACGTCGGCCCGGCCTTCAGCGAGGGCTGCGAGCGCGGCGGCATGGGTTGGGGCGACCGCGACTACAAGTAAGTCGCGCAGCCATCCCGCCGGTGCCGGCCGGACGACCACGGGTCGCCGGCCGGCACCGGCAGCTGTGTGAGCGGGTCAGTGCGGGCCCTTCCGGCCCGTGGTGCGTTCCGGCTTTCCCGGCGCCAGTTCCGGCAGGGCGGACAGTGTCTCCAGGGACCTGAGGAAACCGGACCGGTCCGCGGCCGGGAGCCGGGCGAGCAGCCGTTCCTCGCCCTGCTGGATCGCCGACTGCGCGGCGTCCCGCAGCCGCCGGCCCTCGGTGGTGAGCGACAGCAGCCGGGCCCGGCGGTCCTCGGGGTCGGGCTGGCGGTGGATCAGCCCCCGGGCCTCCAGGTCGTCGAGGACGGCGATGATGCGGGTCTTGTCCGCGCGGATGGCGCCGGCCAGCGCGGCCTGGGTGCGGATCGGGGTCTCCTCCAGGTGCAGCAGCACCGTGTACGCCCACATCGTCAGCCCGTGGGCGTCCAGGACCGGCTGCTCGGCGGCCATCAGCGCGCGCCCCAACGGCACGATCATCGCTGCCAGGTCGGGACGGGCCGGCCGTCCTTCGGAGGTGGCGCCGTCGTCGGCTGCGTTCTCGGCCATGGCCAAGAAAATACCCGTTGACAATTGATGTGCTGGAGCAGATCGTAAGCGCATGCCTATGAATTCTGCCGCGCCGTCGACTCCGCGTGCCGCTCCGGACGCGGGCGCCGTCGACGCCACCGCGCCGCCCGCCACCGCACCCCGCCCGGACCTCGCGCACCTCACCTCGCTGCACGCCCGCGCGGTCCGGGACAGCGTCACCCTCGTCCGCCGGGTGACCCCCGACGACCTGCCCCGGCCCACGCCCTGCTCGGCGTGGACGCTGGCCGGTCTGCTCGCCCATATGACGGCCCAGCACCACGGGTTCGCGGCGGCGGCGCGCGGCGACGGCCGGGATCCGGCCCACTGGGCGGTCCACCCCCTCGGTGCCGACCCCGTCGCGCGGTACGCCGCGGCGGCCGACGAGGTCATGGCCGCCTTTGCCGCCGTCGGCACTCCCGACCAGCCCTTCACCCTCCCCGAGTTCACCACCGCGCGGACCTTCCCCGCCCACCGGGCGATCGGCTTCCACCTCATCGACTACCTGGTGCACAGCTGGGACGTCGCCCGGACCCTGGGCCTCGATTACGCACCCGGCCCGGCACTTGTGGAGGCCGCCCTCCCGATCGCGTACGCCGTCCCGGACGACGACTCCCGCCGCACCCCGGGCAGCGCCTTCCGGCCCGCCCTGGCTGCCGCCGCCCACGCGGCGCCCCTGGAACAGATCCTGACCGCCCTCGGCCGCTCCCCGGACTGGCCCACACCCCTGCCGTGACGGCCCCGGCCGTCTTCCGGCGGCCGCGGCCCGGCAGGACAATGCTGCACGACGCCCCGGAGCGGGTGCCGGCGAGGAAGGACCTCATGCGATGAGCGGGACCACAGGCGCCGCCGTCGGCGGACGGTTCGCCGTGCCCGTCGTCGACATCTCCGGCTGGAGCGGAGGCACCGCGGCCGGACGCGCGCTGATCGCGGCAGACGTCGACCGGGCGGCGAGCACCGTCGGCTTCTTTCAGGTCCGCGGGCACGGGATCCCCGACGGCGTGGTGCGGGACTTCGCGGCCGCACTGGACGCGTTCTTCGCGCTTCCCCTGGAGGAGAAGAAGCGGCTGCGTCCGCCGTCCCCCGGCGTCAACCGCGGATACACCCCGCCGCGCACCGAGCAACTCAGCCTGAGCCTGGGCGTGGCGGCGGCCGCCGAGGACCTCTTCGAAGCCTTCAACGTCGGCTCCGAGGCGACCTCCTTCCCCGGCCTGCGACTCCCCGAGGCGCACTACCCGGCCAACATCTGGCCACCGGTGCCGGGCTTCCGGCGGGCGGTGGAGGAGTGGTGCGGCCGGGCCGGCGCCCTCGCCCGGCGGCTGACCGGGATCTTCGCCTGCGCGCTGGGGCTGGCGGAGCACTACTTCGTCCCGTTCACCGATCACTCCCTCGACGTCCTGCGGATGAACCACTACCCGCCGCCGGAAGCGGACCACGTCCCCGACCGCGGCCGGATGGGCATGGGCGCGCACACCGACTACGGCATCGTGACCGTGCTGTGGGCCGACCGCGTGGCGGGGCTGCAGATCCTCGACGACCGCGGCGGCTGGCACGACGTGGTGCCGGAACCCGGCTGCCTGCTGGTCAACCTCGGTGACCTGCTGGCCCGCTGGACCAACGACCGCTGGCGGTCCACCCTGCACCGGGTGCTGCCCCCGATCGACGGCGAGGGGCGGCTCGTCCGGCGCCGCTCCGCCGCGTACTTCCACGACGGCAACTGGGACGCCGAGATCACCGCGCTGCCCGGCTGCGTCCCGGTGGGCACCGAGCCGCGGTACCCGCCCACCACGGTCGGCCGGCACCTCGCGGAAAAGCTGGCCGGTTCGCGCGCCGGGCAGCTCAACGAGAACTCCCCCCGGGAGGCTGCCCGGCTGCGGAAGGCCGACAACGGCTGAGCACCGTTCAGCCGTTGAGGAACGCCAGCAGATCGGCGTGGAATTCGTCCTTGTACGGGGCGACCGCGAACAGGCCGTGCGGCGCGCCCGGATAGACCCGCAGCGTGGAGTCCCGCACCAGCTTCGCGGACTTCTTCCCGGCGGCGACGAACGGCACGATCTGGTCGTCGTCGCCGTGGATGATCAAGGTCGGGACGTCGAACCGCTTGAGGTCCTCGGTGAAGTCGGTCTCGGAGAACTGCTTGACGCAGTCGAAGGCACCCTTCAGGCCGACCTGCATGCTCCAGAACCAGAACGCGTCACGGATCCCCTGCGAGACGGTGGAGCCGGCCCGGTTGGCGCCGTAGAAGGTCTCGCTGAGGTCCTTGTAGAACTGCGAGCGGTCGGCGGCGACGCCGGCGCGGATACCGTCGAACACGTCGATCGGCAGCCCCTCCGGGTTGGCGTCCGTCTTGAGCATCAGCGGCGGGACGGCCCCGAGCAGGAGGACCTTGGCGACCCGGTCCGTGCCGTGGCGGCCGATGTAGCGGGTCACCTCGCCCCCGCCCGTGGAGTGCCCTACCAGGGCCGCGTCCCGCAGGTCCAGGAACGTCATCAGCTGCGCGAGATCGTCCGCGTAGGTGTCCATGTCGTTGCCCTGCCAGGGCTGGCCGGAACGCCCGTGGCCGCGGCGGTCGTGGGCGACGGCGCGGAACCCGGCGGCGGCGACCAGCTTCATCTGGTCGTCCCAGGCATCCGCGTTGAGCGGCCAGCCGTGGCTGAACACGACGGGCCGGCCGGAGCCCCAGTCCTTGTAGAAGATCTCGGTGCCGTCGGTGGTGGTGAACGTGGCCATGGGGCGTCGGGTCCTTTCGTCAGCAGGGGTCCGACGGCGGGGCGGTGCCCCGTCGTCTGCGGGCGCCGGCGACCAGGCCCGCGCCCGCGAGCACCGTCAGTCCGGCGAGGGTGCCGACGCCCATGAACACCAGGGGCTTGGTCACCGCAGCCCGGTCGGGCTTCGCGGCCGGCGCGGCGACGGCGGGTACGGCGACGGTGCACCACACCGTGAGGAGCGCCGCCACGAGGACGCACCCGCGGCCGAGGCGGCTCGGCCGGGCAGTTGAAGCCGGTGTGGCCATGCGCATCTCACTCTTTCCGTTCGCCAGGAGGAGGCCGGCCGGGCGCGGCGGCCGGCGCGGCATCGTGTGCGGGGCGGCCGGATCGGACGGCCGCCGGCTCCAGCGTTTCCGGCCTCCGCCGAAGGGGCGTGCCGGGGAGGGCAGGAGAGTGAAGAGGGTCCACCGACCGGGTGAGGCGGGCGGGCAGGGCACATGTCCACGGCCGCGCGGGCTGCGCCGGCAGCGCGGCGGTGCGCCCCCGGCGCCCCGGCACACCGGCCGTGCACCCTGTACCGGTCGCGCACCGGTCCCTAGCGTCGCGCGGTGTGACCACCATCCCTGAGGCTCCGGACATCCTGTCACCCGAGTTCGCGGCGGACCCCTACCCCGCATACCGCATCCTGCGCGAGCACCACCCGCTGCTCCACCACAAGGGCACCGACAGCTATCTGCTCTCCCGGTACGAGGACGTAGCACGGGCCTTCCGCGACCCGGTGTTCACCACCGACAACTACGCCTGGCAGATGGAACCGGCACACGGCGGCCGCACCCTGCCGCAGATGAGCGGCCGCGAACACGCCGTACGACGCGCCCTGGTGGCCCCCGCCTTCCGCGGCCGGGAGCTGCGCGAAACGTTCCTGCCGGTCATCGAGCGCAACGCCCGCGAGCTGATCGACGCCTTCCGGGACGCCGAGGAGGCCGACCTGGTCGAGCAGTTCGCGACCCGCTTCCCGATCAACGTGATCGTCGACATGCTGGGCCTGGACCGGGCCGACCACGACCGCTTCCACGGCTGGTACGGCGCGGTCGTCGCCTTCCTGTCGAACCTCGCCCAGGATCCCGGCGTCGCGGCGGCGGGCCGGCGCGCGGGCGAGGAACTCGCCGCGTATCTGCGCCCGGTCCTCCGGGCACGGCGCGCGGCGCCCGGCGACGATCTGCTCTCCAGGCTGTGCACCGCGGAGGTCGACGGGGTCCGGATGGACGATCAGGACATCACCGCGTTCGTCAGCCTGCTGTTGTCCGCGGGCGGCGAGACCACGGACAAGGCCCTCGCCCTGCTCTTCCGCAACCTGCTGGCGCACCCCGACCAGCTCGCCGCGGTGCGCGCCGACCGGTCGCTGATCCCCGCGGCCTTCGCCGAGACGTTGCGGTACACCCCGCCGGTCCAGATGATCATGCGTCAGCCCGCGGCGGACGTCACGCTCAGCGGCGGCACCGTCCCCGCGGGCGCCACGGTCATCTGCCTGATCGGCGCCGCCAACCGCGACGACAGCCAGTACGCCCGGCCCGACAGCTTCGACATCTTCCGCACCGACCTCAACCCGGTGGGCGCCTACTCCGCCGCGGCCGAGCACGTCGCCTTCGGCCTCGGCCGGCACTTCTGCGTGGGCGCGCTGCTGGCCCGGACCGAGGTGGAGACCGGCGTCGGCCAACTCCTCGACGCCTTCCCGGTCATGGAGTTCGCGGACGGTACGGCGCCGGGCGATGACGGGGTCTTCACCCGTGGTCCGCGAGCCCTGCGGCTACGCCTCGGGCGGGACGTGGCGCGGTCGGGGGCCGCGGGGGCGGTCTGAGCCCGCGGGCGCGGCCCGTGCCACCGGCGCCGGCGTCGTGGCCGGGCCGTCAGTCGTCGTCCGTCGGCGGCCGGCGCAGCACGTACAGGCCGACGGCGACGGCCACCGCGATCACGCAGGCGGAGAAGGTCAGGCCGGCGCCGCGCAGGCCGAGTTCCATGGTGAGCGCCCCGACGCCGACGACCGGCAGCGAGATGCCGAGGTAGGCGACGAGGAAGAAGGCGGAGATGGTGCCGCCGCGGTGCTCGGGCGGCGCGGCGTGGCCCACGGCGGTCAGACCGGCGCGGAAGGCCAGCCCCTGGCCGATGCCGCCGCAGACCGCCCCGGTGACCAGCACGGGCAGCGAGGTCACGGCCAGCGACGTGGCCACCAGCACGAGTCCGGCCACCAGCACCAGGCAGCCGGCCGGCAGCGCTGTGCGGACGCCGATCCGGCCGGACAGCGACTGCCCGACGGTCGAGCCCAGGAACACCGTGAAGACGACCGCACCGGCGACCGCCAGGTTGTGCACGCCCAGGGTCTGGCCGACGAAGCTCGGCGCGATGGCGGTGAACAGGCCCAGGAGCGCGAAGCCGGCGAACGCGGCGATGGCGGAGGGGGCGAAGACGCCCCGCACCTCGTGCGGCAGGTGCAGACGCTGCGGCCGGAGCGAGCGGGGGCGGCGCGGACGGCGGACGGTCTCCGGCAGCAGCCAGGTCGCCCCGGTCGCGAGCGCCACCAGGCCCAGGTGCACCAGGAACGGCAGTTTCAGCGGCCACGGCGCGTACTGCGCCAGCAGGCCGGACAGCAGCGGACCGCAGCCGAGGCCGCCCATGTTCGCGGCGGTCGCGGCGAACCCGGCGTGCGCCTCCTGGCCCGGCTTCGCCAGCTCCAGCACGGCCGCGGTGGCGGCCCCGCTGAACAGCCCGGCCGCGAAGCCGGACAGCACCCGCCCGAGCAGCAGCATCGGCAGCCCGCCCTCGAAGAGGAAGCACAGCGCGCTCGCCGCGGACAGCCCCAGGGCGCAGAACAGCACCGGGCGCCGGCCCACCGTGTCGGAGACGTTGCCCGCGAGGAGCAGCACGGTGATCACGCCGAGCGCGTAGACCGCGAAGACCACGGTCACCATCAGTTCGGAGAACCCGAGCTGCTCGCGGTAGAGCCCGTAGAGCGGAGTGGGCAGCGTCGTACCGGCCATGCCGATGGCGAACACGCCCGCCGCCACGGGGTAGCCGGGACGCCGTCCGCCGCGGCCCGCGCCGGTCTCGAGGGGATGTCCGTCGTCGCGATCGGTGATCATGGCGTCAAACGTAGGCGGGGGCGGCCGTGCCGTCGAGGTTCACCGGACGGACCGGCGGGGCGGGAACGCACGGTGCCCCCGCCCGGAGGCGGGGGCACCACTGGGGGCGAAGCCCGCTCAGTGCTTGGCCGACGGCTTGTTGGCCGCCGTCACGTTCACCGCGGCCCAGGACTTGTCGACCGCCTTGTACTCGGCGCTCCCGGCGCCGTACAGGTCCTTCGCCGCACGCAGCGTCGCGCTCCGGGCGTCGTGGAAGTCGGTCGTGGAGACCATGTACCGGGTGAGTGCCTGGTAGAAGATCGCGGTCGCCTTGCTCCGGCCGATGCCGGTGACCGTCGAGCTGTCGTAGGTGGGGGAGTCGTAGGCGACGCCGCCGATCGTCTTCTTCCCGCTGCCCTCGGCGAGCAGGTAGAAGGCGTGCGAGGAGACGCCGGAGCCGGCGTGCACCTCGGTGTCGTAGGACGCCTTCGACCAGTAGTCGACGGTGCCCTCCAGCTTGTCGAGGGACGGCTTGTCCAGCCGGCGCAGGAACTTCTGCGCCAGGCCGAGCTTCTCGCCCATCAGGTAGTTCGGCGGGTTCTTCGGGTTGTTGGTGGAGAACTCCACCGCGCTGCCGAAGATGTCCGCCAGCGACTCGTTGAGGGAGCCGGGCTCACCGAACTGGTTGCCCTCCTCGTCGACGCGCGTGGGCTGGAGGTTGGCGGTCGCGTCGACGACGCCGTGGGTCAGCTCATGGCCGGTGACGTCCAGGACGACCAGCGGCTTGGCGAACGTCTGGCCGTCGCCGTCGCCGTAGAGCATGCAGCCGCACTCCGAGGACCAGAAGGCGTTGCCTATCTTCTTGCCGAAGTGCACCAGGGCGTGCGCCCCGCGGCCGTCGTTCTTGATGCCCTTGCGGCCGAAGGTCTTCTTGTAGAAGTCCAGGGTGCTGGTGATGCCGTACTGGGCGTCGACCGCGGCGGTGGTCCGGCTGCTGGTGGTGCCGTTGCCCCAGCGGTTGGTGGTGCTGGTGAACGCCTTGCCGCTGGTGAACTTCTCCAGCTCCTTGTCGCCGGCGTCCCGCGTCTCGGTGTTGCCGCGCGTGGGGTCCTTGAGGGTGTAGGACTTCGCCGCGGTCCGGGTGGTGGTCAGCGGCACGCTGCCGACGAAGAAGGACGCGCCGGAGCCCTTGGCCGCGGCGGGGTAGCCGGCGGTCGCCGCGGCCGTGCCGGTGGCGGGCGGCTCGGGGGCGAGCAGCCGGGTGGCGGGGTTGAGCCGCTCCCCGCGCTTGCGCAGCTTCTTCTGGAGAGCCGGCGACAGGAACGAGTCGTTGGCCGGGGTGTTGCTGAGCACCGCTCCGGTGAACGCGTCGAGGACGACGGTACGGATACCGCCGGCCTCGTCGGTACGGCTGTCGCTGACCTGCACCTGGTAGGCCAGGGTGGTCCGGTCGTCCCGGGCGTCCACGACCAGCTCGGCCTCGCCGGCCTGGCCCTCGGCCACCGCGGCGGCCTTGGAGCGGGCCTGACCTGCCGACAGCTTCGGGTCGGTGGCGGACATGTCGAGCTGGTGGCGGTATGCGCGGGTCACGCCCTCGTAGGCGGACTTGGCGGTCAGGTGGACGACGAGGTCGCCGCCGAGCACCGGCAGCCCACGGTGCGTACGGACGAAACGGACGTGCTTGCGGCCGTCCCGGTCCACCATCGTGTCGACGGCCTTGAGGGTGTCCTTCTTGCCGACCCCGGTGGCCGAGGCGTGGGCGAACGCGGCGGTGCGGGCGGCGTCGACGACCTTGGAGAGGGAGGGCGCGGCGGCGGGTGCGGCGGCCGGAGCCACCGAGGTGGGGGCGGAGGCGGCGGTGGCCACGCCGGCCGTGAGGGTCGCCGCCGTCGTCACCGCGACGGCTATCGCCAGGCGGTGCCTGCGTATGTGGGGTCTACGCACTACTGAGGGTCCTTAGCGCTGCGGGGGCGGTCGACTGGCCAACCGCCCGTACACGCGGAGCTGTTGTGCACCGCGGGGACCGGGTGGCCCCGCGCAAACCCTCTATGGCCTGGCATGAGCATGTAAAGCGAAATGATCGGAATTAAAAATTCGTGGTTCAAATTTGACAATTGGTCACCTTTGGGTAGCCGCAAGGTGACCAAAAGTGCTCTGCCCCAGGAGACATGGGACGGCGCGAAATGGTTGCTCGGCGCCGGAAAGAAATGCCGGCGGCTACCGGATCCCGCCCCGGCCTTCGCGTGTCAGGGCAGGAGACGCCCTAAAAGGGGGAGTTCGTCCGGTCTGTTCGCCCGGTACCGAAGGTCCGGCGGTAGGTGCCCGGCGTGGCGCCGAGGGCGGCACGGAAGTGGCGGCGCAGATTGACCGCGGAGGAGAGCCCGACCCGGGTGGCGACGGCATCCACCGGCAGTCGACGAGCATCGAGTAGCCGACGGTGGTGGGCAGCGGCCCGGGGTGCGCGGCACAGACGCGGAACGCATGGGGCATCGCGAGGCCGGGCCGGACGGTGCCGAAGACCTCGGAGGCACAGGCGAGTTCGAAGGGCGACTGCGGCGGATTGAGCGACTGCGGCGGATTGAGCAGGGCGACCACGCGGTGGCGGTTCACGGCAGGAAGATATCCGCGGGTGCCATTCCGGACTCCGGCACCGCATGCGCCGGGAATCCGGCGCCTACCCGGTGGTCATCCCGGCCCGGCCCCCACCGGTGCTCACCCGGAGTGGGCCGACACCGCCCACGGAGCAGGGACGCACGGGTGCTGGGGGGAGGTGCCGCTAGGAGTCACGGTGCTGGGGCGCCGGCCGGTCCGCCGACGCGGCCGTGCTCTGCGGGCCGAGCAGTTCCTCCAGGGACGCCTCGGCCCGTTCCCCGCCCCGTACGGCTTCGACGACCGCTTGGTGGAAGGAACGGCTGGCTTCCTCGGAGGGGCAGGGGACGGGACTGCCGGCCATGGTGTACCAGTCCGAGGACCCGGTGTGCTGCACGGCGACGTGCGCAAGATCTTCCGACCAGGTCGTATGGATGGTCAGGTCACCGTTGATCACGCCGATCTCTTCGGTGCGCACCGCGTTGGGCAGCGAGTGGATCCCGACGGTGGTCCAAGATGCCCAGGTCATGATGTTCCCCTCGGCGACAAGGGCTCCGGCCGGCGGCCGGGCGCGCTGTCTCAAGTCTGGCACCACCGGTGCGGCGGCGCACCGCATGCGGCGCCGGGAATTCCGCCCGACCCGGGATCGCCCCGCACCAGGCCGGGCCGCAGGGCGTCGCCGCAGCCGCGGCTGCGGAAACGGGTGTTTCGGTCACCCTGCGGAGTCAGCAGGCCGACGGGCCTCACGGACCCGCACGGGCGCGCGGGACTGCCCCCGGTGCGTCCCGCGCTCATGGGGCCTCCGCCCCGGTTTGAAGGTTGGCCGGCCACAACGCACGCGCCCCGCACCGAATTGCCTGTTCATGCCACATCGTGGCGCCCCTCCCTCGATGCGAGCGGCTCAGAACCTTCAATGGACGGTTCAATGACACGCTTGAAGCCATGGTTGCTTCGATCCACATCAAGGGCGCACGTCTGCACAACCTCAAGAACGTCACCCTCGACCTCCCCAAGAACAAGCTCGTCGTGATCACCGGCCTCTCCGGCTCGGGCAAGTCCACGCTCGCCCTCGACACCCTCCACAGGGAGGGCCAGCGGCAGTACCTCGAATCGCTCGGCATGGTCACCGGCTACGTCAGCAAGCCCGCCGTCGACGTGATCACCGGCCTCTCGCCGTCGATCAGCGTGGACCAGCACCTGACCAACCGCAGCCCCCGCTCGACCGTCGGCACGGCCACCGAGGTCTTCACCTACCTCCGGGTGCTGTGGGCGCGGATCGGCCACCGGCCGTGCCCCGGCTGCGGCCACCTCCTGCCGCCCTCGTACCGCGTCGACGGGGAGCAGATCCAGGACGACGACGCCGACGCCACCGGCCCCGCCCTGCCCTGTCCGCACTGCGCGACGCCCGTGCCCGAGCTGGTGATGGGCGACTTCTCCTTCAACAAACCCGCCGGCGCCTGCCCGGCCTGCACCGGCCTCGGCGTCACCGTCCGGGCCGATGTGCACCGGCTGGTCGACCACGACCGCGGTGTCGCCGACGGCGCCGTCCTCGGCTGGCACCCCGCCCTCACCGAACGCGCCCTGCCCACCCTGCACGCCGCCGCCCGGCACTACGGCTTCACCTTCGACGTCCGGCAGCCGGTCCGCGACCTCCCCGACGCCCCGCGCGCTCTGCTGCTGTACGGCGCCGACAGTCCGCAGTTCCGCCGCCACTTCCCCGACACCGCACCACCCGTCACGGTCGCCCGCGGTCGCTTCGAGGGCGTGGTCACGGCCGCGATGCGGCGCTACGCCCAGCGCATCGACGACGCCACCTACCGGGAGAAGGCCGAACGGTCGCTGCTCCAGGAGACCTGCCAGGACTGCCGGGGCACCCGGCTGCGCCCCGAGAGCCGGGGCGTCACCGTCGCCGGGGTGACCCTCGTCGACGCCGCACGGCTGCCGCTCGTCGCGCTCGCCGGCTGGCTCGACGCGCTCCGCGGGCGGGTCACCGCCGAGGAGTGGCTGCTCACCGAACCCGTCGTCGCCGACCTGCACGAGCGGGTGCGCCGCCTGGTGGACGTCGGGGTCGGGTACCTGACCGCGGAACAGCCGACGCCGAGCCTCTCGGCCGGTGAGGCCCAGCGGCTGCGGCTCGCCGCGCTGCTCGGCTCCGGGCTCACCGGAGTGCTCTACGTCCTCGACGAACCCACCATCGGCCTGCACCCCGCCGACTCCGCCCGACTGATCGAAGTACTGTGCCGGCTACGGGACTTGGGCAACACGGTGCTCGTCATCGAGCACGACCTCGACGTGCTGCGCGCGGCCGACCACGTCGTGGACGTCGGCCCGGGCGCGGGCCGCGACGGCGGCCGCATCGTGGCACAGGGCACCCCCGCCGAGGTCGCCGCGAACCCGGCGTCGGTCACCGGCGCCTACCTCGCCGGCCGGCTGGCCGTGCCCGTCCCCGAGACGCCCCGGCCCGGCGACGGCCGGGCTCTGGTCATCCGCGGGGCGCGGGCGCACCACCTCAAGGACCTGACCGTCCGGCTGCCGCTCGGCCAACTCGTCGCGGTGACCGGCCCCTCGGGCTCCGGAAAGTCGTCACTGCTGCTCGACATCCTGGGCCGCGCGGCCCGCCGGCGCTTCCACGGCGCGAGTGAACCGCCCGCGGAGCACGACGGGATCGACGGCTGGGAGCACCTGGACAAGGTCGTGACGATCGATCAGCAGCCGATCAGCCGGCTGCCCCGCTCGAACGCGGCGACCTACTCGGACGCCTTCACCCCGATCCGCGACGCGTTCGCCCGCACCGCGGCCGCCCGCGAACGCGGCCTGACCCCGGGCCACTTCTCCGCGAACGTCCCCGGCGGCCGCTGCGAGCGCTGCGAGGGCGCGGGCGTGCTGGCCGTACCGATGCACTTCCTGCCCGCCGTCGAGGTCCGCTGCCCCGCCTGCCGGGGCCGCCGCTTCCGGCCCGAGGTGTGCGAGGTGCGCTACGGCGGGCACGACATCGCCCAGGTGCTGAACGCGACCGTCGACGAGGCGCTGGCCCTCTTCGCGGACCTGCCCGCGGTCGCGAACCGGCTGCAGCGGCTGGCCGATGTGGGCCTGGGCTATCTGCAACTGGGCCAGCCCGCCACCACGCTGTCCGGCGGCGAGGCCCAACGCATCAAGCTCGCCAGGGAACTCGGGCGCCGGATCGCCGGCCGCACCCTCTACCTCCTCGACGAGCCGACCACCGGACTGCACGCCGCCGACACCGCCCGTCTGCTCGGCGTGCTGCAGCGGCTGGTCGACGCCGGCCACACCGTGGTCACCATCGAGCACAACCTCGACGTCATCCGCGCCGCCGACTGGGTCGTCGACCTCGGCCCCGTGGGCGGCGCGGCGGGCGGCACGGTGGTGGCCGAGGGCACGCCCAAGGAGATCGCGCAGGCGGCCACCTCGCGGACCGGGGCGTTCCTGTAGGACGCAACGCCCCGACAGCACACGGTCGTTGACCGTGGAATCAGTCGATGACGGTATGGAAGAAGGTGACACCGGCGCCGAAGGCGGCGCCGCCGACGAGGGTCGCGGACGCCAGGGTGCCGCCGTTGACGCAGGTGAGCACGCCGGCGCCGAGGGCGGTGAGGGCGCCGAGGAGAAGGATGACGGCGGCGCGCTGGCTCAGCAGTGCTGATCTGTTCTCGGACACATCAACTCCGATCTGCGCGGGAGCGAGGATCGCTCGGGGCGGATGCTGATGCTCTGGCCGATCATCTCATCCCCGGGCCCCTACAGCCGGTAACCCACGAGGAGTTTCGCGGATCGACCCCGCTCAGGCGGCCGGCCGGCGGGTGACCGCGAGCACCGCCATGTCGTCGTCGCGCGGCCCGCCCGTCCACTCCTCGACCTCCCGCACCAGGAGGTCGATGACCTCCTGCGGGTCCCCGAAGGGGCCGTGTCCCGCGAGCCGCGCCGAGGGGTCGAAGAACGTCCCGGTGTGGTCGCGGGCCTCGGTCACGCCGTCGGTGACCAGCAGCAGGGTGGCGCCCGGGGGGGGAATCTGCTCGCTCTCCCGCAGCAGCGCGCGCTCCATCCGTCCGGCCAGCGCGGGCAGCTCCGCCTCCTCCTCGGCCGCCTCGCGGAAGGCGCCCAGCAGCACCGACACCGCGCTCACCGCGCCCATTCCCTTCCCGCGGACGTCCGCGATCAGCAGCCGCACCCCGAAGGCCGTCCGCTGCACGGCGTAGGCGTCGCCGCCGATCCGGGCCTGGCTCTGCGCGGCCTGGTAGCGGGCCGCGACGGCCAGCGGACCGATGCGCCGCGGCGGCTCGGGCAGCACGGCGAGCTGCGCCGCCTCCGCGACCATCCGTACGACGTCCAGATGCCGTCCGTGGTAGGCGATCACCCGGTTGACGCCTAGGCCCATGAGCGCGGCGAACACGGTGTTGAGGAGCTCCAGATGGCCCACGACGTCGTGCGCGGTACCGTCCTTCACGGTCAGCGCGAAGACTCCGACGACGATGACGATGCCGATCACGAGGGTGTGCCGCAGGGTGAGCAGCGCACCGGCCGTCACGCTGGCCGCGGTCAGCATCGGATCGCCCCAATAGTCCTGCGGCGACAGTGCGTTCCAGATGAGGCCGGCGGTCACCAGGACCCCCGGAGCGACCTCGACGTACCGGGGCCACCTGGCGGGGTAGGCGGACGAGGGAGCGGTCATCGTGCTGCCCGGCGGCCCGTGCCGGGCGCTCAGCGGCCCTCGGTGCCGTGCGTCCCCGGGGACCGCCCGAGTACGCCGCCGGCGAGCGGGGCGCTCAGGTCGTCGTTGCGGTAGCTGGGGGCCATCGGGAACTCCTCGCGCGGTACGGACGCACCCTCGGCCCCAGCCTCCGACCGCCCCGCCCCGGACGCCACCCGTACGGCCCGAACGTGTGTCACCCCTTTGCCGGAAGCCGGGCGTAGGCGCGGACGTCGGCGTCCGGGTCGTCGGCGACCGAGGCCAGCGCCCGGGCGGCGGCCTCGTGCCCCGCGTGGGCGCGCAGCGCCAGCACCCCCGCCTTGCGGACGTCCGCGTGCGCGTCGGACAGGGCGGCGCGCAGCGCGGGGACCGCGAGCCCGGGGTCGGCGGCGGCCAGGGCCCTGGCGGCGCCGGCCCGGACCTGCCAGGCCGGGTCGCCCAGCGCCGTGACGGCCTGCGCGTCGTACGGCGGCGGGCAGCCGGTGGTGGCCAGCGCGCCGAGGGCCGCGGCCCGTACGAGGGGGTCCGCGTCGTGCACCAGCGCCGCCGGCCCGTCCGGGCCGCCGGCCGTGCCCAGGCCGTGGGCCGCGGCCACCCGGACCTCCCGCGAGGGGTCCTGCGCGGCCCGCCGCAGCGCGTCGGCGGCGTCCACGGAGACCAGGGCCCGGACGGCCTGGATGCGGACCTCCACGACCGGGTCGGCGAGCGCCTCGCCGAACAGGGCCGGGTCGCCGAGACGGAGGGCCCGCAGGACGTCCAGGGCCGCGGCACGGACGACGGGGTCGGGGCCGTGCACGGCGGCGGCCAGGGGTTCGCGCAACGCCGGCTCCGGGGTGAGCACCTCGACCAGTTCCCGCAGCGAGGCCCCGGCCGCCGCCCGCACGGCGGGATCGGGATCGGCGAGCGCGGCGGCCAGCGCCGGGCCGGTGCCGGCCGGCACGCTCTCGGTGAGCGCGTCGACGGCGGCGCGGCGTACGGCGGGGTCGGCGTCGGTGAGGTACGGACGCAGCGCGGTGAGGTCCGGCTGGTCCTCGGCGAGGGCGAGGAGCCCGAGGAGGCGCGGCGAGGGGGCGCCGGGCGCCTCGGTACGGGACGCCGCCGCGGCTCCGGGCCGCGCCCCGGACGCCGCCGAGCCCACCGGAGGGGTGTCCCGCCGCCCCGCCGTCGCGACCTGCTCGGGATGCACCTCACCGAGGAACCGGGAAGCGCCACCCACCGGGGTGTACTCCGCGACCGGTACCAGGTACGGCGCCACCGGGCGGGCGGTGAACTCCATCCTCCCCTCGGCGGATTTGCGCAGGTCCAGATGGTGCAGCCAGGTGTCGTCGTCGGTCTGCGGATGGTCGGTGCGCTGGTGGTACAGGCCCCAGCGGGACTCGGTCCGGGCCAGCGACGACCGGGCGGCCATCTCGGCGCAGTCGCGGATGAAGCTGACCTCGGCGCAGCGCATCAGCTCGTGCGGGGTGCGGGCGCCCATGCCGTCGAGGTCGGCGCGCATCCGCTCGAAGTGCTCGACGGCCAGCGACAGCCGGGCGCCGCTCTTGGGCGGGGCGACGTAGTCGTTGACGAAGCGCCGCAGTTTGTACTCGACCTGCGGCTGGGGCGGGCCGTCGGGCCGGCGCAGCGGCCGGTAGACCAGCTCATGGGCCGCCCGCAGTTGATCTGCCGGCAACTCGCCCTCGTACGCGGTGAATTGAGCGGCGTCGGCGCCCGCCAGGTCACCGAAGACGAACGCGCCGATCATGTAGTTGTGCGGGACGCAGGCCAGGTCGCCGGCCGCGTACAGCCGCGGCACGGTCGTCCGGGCGTGCTCGTCCACCCGGACGCCGGACGCCGAGTGGCCGCCGCACAGCCCGATCTCGGAGATGTGCATCTCCACGTCGTGGGTGCGGTAGTCGTGCCCGCGCCCGGCGTGGAAGGTGCCGCGGGTGGGGCGCTCGGTGGTGTGCAGGATCGTCTCCAGCGCGGCGACGGACTCCTCGGGCAGGTGACTGAGCTTCAGGTAGACCGGTCCGCGCTCGGACGCGACCTCGGCCGCGAACTCGGCCATCATCTGCCCCGACCAGTAGTCCGACTCCACGAACCGCTCGCCGTGCCGGTTGACCTGGTAACCGCCGAACGGGTTGGCGACGTAGGCGCAGGCCGGGCCGTTGTAGTCCTTGATCAGCGGGTTGATCTGGAAGCACTCGATACCGGTCAGCTCGGCGCCCGCGTGATACGCCATGGCGTAGCCGTCGCCCGCGTTGGTGGGGTTCTCGTACGTGCCGTAGAGGTAGCCGGAGGCGGGCAGGCCGAGCCGGCCGCAGGCCCCGGTGGCGAGGATCACCGCCCCCGCCCGGACGGTCACGAAGCGGCCGGTGCGGGTGTGGAAGCCGGCCGCCCCGACCGCCCGGCCGTCCGGGCCGGTCAGCACCCGCACCGGCATCACCCGGTTCTCGATCCGGATCCGCTCGCGCATCTCGCGGCGCCGCAGCTGCCGGTAGAGGACCTTCTTGACGTCCTTGCCCTCCGGCATCGGCAGCACGTACGACCCGGACCGGTGCACCTGCCGTACCGCGTACGCGCCGTGCTCGTCCTTCTCGAACTTCACGCCGTACGACTCCAGCCGCTGCACCATCGCGAAGCCGCGGGTCGCGGTCTGGCGGACGGTGGACTGGTCGACGATGCCGTCGTTGGCGCGGGTGATCTCGGCGACGTAGTCGTCCGGCTCCGCCCGCCCGGGCACGACGGCGTTGTTGACGCCGTCCATGCCCATCGCCAGCGCGCCGGAGTGGCGGACGTGCGCCTTCTCCAACAGCAGGACGGACGCGCCGCGTTCGGCTGCGGTGAGCGCCGCCATGGTGCCGGCGGTGCCGCCGCCGATGACGAGGACGTCGCAGGAGCGCTCCTCGGCATCGGCGAGTGCGGGGATCTCCATGCCTTGGCCTTTCAGAGGATTTCGGGGGTGGGGGCGTCGGCGAGCGACGCGAGGACCTCGTGCCGCAGCGCGACCGTCGCCGGCGCGTCGTGCGCGGACCGCTCGCGCGGGTGCGGTACGTCCAGCACCCGGCCGGTGCCCAGCAGCGCGACCCGGTCGCCCAGGAACACCGCCTCGTCGACGTCATGGGTGACGAAGACGACGGTGGCCCGGGTGCCGCGCAACGCCTCGACCAGCAACTCCTGCATCCCGGCCCGGGTCCGCGCGTCGAGCGAGCCGAACGGCTCGTCCATCAGGACCGCGCGCGGCCGCCCGGCCAGCGCACGCGCCAGCTGGGTGCGTTGCCGCTGGCCGCCGGACACCCGGTGCGGCAGCCGGCCGGCGTGCTCGGTGAGTCCGACCCGGGCCAGCCAGCCGTCGGCCCGCGCCCGGCGCTCCGCGCGCGGCAACCCCCGTATGGCGAGGGGGAGTTCGATGTTCGCGCGGAGGCTGCGCCAGGGCAGCAGGGCGTCCTCCTGGAAGACCAGCGCACGGTCGGCGGACGGCCCGCCGAGCGGCGCGCCGTCCTGGCTCAGCCGGCCACCGAGCGGGGGCAGCAGACCGGCCAGGGTGCGCAGCAGGGTGGATTTGCCGCAGCCGGAGGGCCCGACGACGGTGAGGATCTCGCCCGGGGCCACTTCGAGGTCCAGGCCGTGCAGGACGGGGGCGCCGGGCCGGCCGAGCACGGCGCCGGCCACCGTCAGCCGCAGCCCCTGCGCGGGCGCCCCGGCGGGCGCCGCCGTGGTGAGCCCGGTGCCGGTCATGACGGCCCGCCACTCGTCGCCCGGCCCGCCGGCGTCCGCAGCCGGCCGGCCGGAGCCGGGCCGGGACCGTGCGCGGTACGCGGCACCCAGTGCGTCAGCCGCCGCCCGGTCAGCTCCACCGCCGTCGCGGTGAGCCGACCGAGGAGGCCGATGGTGGCCATCCCGACGAAGACGCCCGGGTAGTCGACCACCGTGTAGTCCTGCCAGGTGCGGTAGCCGACGCCGTACTCACCGGAGATCATCTCGGCGGAGATCACACAGATCCACGAGACCCCGATGCCGACCGACAGCCCGCCGAGGATCCCGGGCAGCGCGCCCGGCAGCACCACCGACCGCAGGACGCGCCACCGGCCGCCGCCCATCGTCAGCACCGCCTCCTCCCAGACCGGCGTCACCGCCCGCACCGCGTGCCGGGTGGCGACCGTGACGGGGAAGAACGCCGCGGCGAAGGTGATGAAGACGATGCCCTGCTCATTGCTCGGGAACAGCAGGATCGCCACCGGCACCAGCGCGATCGCCGGGATCGGCCGGAGCACTTCGAGCAGCGGTCCGCACAGGTCGGACACCAGGGGCGAGCGGGCGACGGCGGTGCCGACCGCCACGCCCAGCACGGCCGCGAGCGCGAAGCCGGTGACGATCCGGGTCAGGCTCTCGGTGACGTCCTGCCAGTACGTGGCCGTGCCGAGCCGCCGGGCGAACGCGCGGGCCGTTTCGGTGACCGTCGGGAACTGCGCGAACCGCAGCCACAGGTCCACGTGGAACTGGGCGAGCACCTGCCACAGGGCGAGCGCCCCGAGGACCGCCGCGGCGCGCCGGGCGCGCCGCGTCCAGGGCGCGCTCACCGGGCCCGCTCCAGCGCGGCGGCGTAGCTGACGGGGCGGGCGCCCGGGTGCCGCCGGAGCCAGGCGTCGGCGGTCGCCCGGGTGAGGAAGGGCAGCAGCCGCGCGCCGTCGCGCACCCAGATCGACTTGTCGGCGAACCAGCGGCTGCCGGTCGTCGCGTCGGCCACATACGCGGCCCGTACCGTGCCGCGGTGCGCGGCGACGAACCGCAGCACGCCGGCCGGGCCGGTGAAGGAGTGCGTGTGGTCCTCGCCGCGCAGCCACACCTCGTCGGCCGCCGGATGTGCCGTGGAGCGCACCGCCGCGGCGTACGTGCGGCCGTAACTCGCCTTGAGATAGCGGTCGTTGACAAAGGAGTCGACGTCGACCGGCCCGGTCAGCCGTGCCGCCCGCAGCACCGGTACGTCCTTCTTCAGCGCGGCGATCAGCTGCGGCTTGAGGGTGGGGTCGAAGGTGGCGACACCGCCGGCGCCGTTGTAGAGGTAGACCACCTCGGGCGGCAGCCCGGTCGCCCGGGCGACCTGCTGGGCGGCGGCGACCGGATGAGCCTGGAGATAGCGGGTCGCGTCCCGCTGCGCGGCGAGGAACGCCTTGACCACACCGGGACGTCGCCCGGCGAAGGCGTCCCGCACGGTCACGCCGTGGAAGGTGGGCAGGTTCAGCGCACCGCCGTCGTAGAGCGCCTGCGCCTTGCCCTGGAAGGCGAGCAGGCCCGGCCAGGCCACGAATTGCGAGAGCGCGTCCGCGCTGCCCGACTGCAGCGCCGAAGCCCCCACGGCCGGCTGCTGGTTGAGCTTGTGGATGCCGTGTTCCGGATCGATCCCGGCCCCGCGCAGGGCCCGGACGAGCGTGCCGTCGGAGGCCGAGCCGACACTGCTGGAGACGTTCTTGCCCCGCAGGTCGGGCAGCGAGCGCAGCCCGGAACCGGGCTTGGTGACGATGGTGTTGAGCGCCCCGCGCAGGTTGTAGCCGGTGACCGAGACCAGCCGGGTCGGGGCCCGCAGCTGCTTGCCGCGGGCGGCGTTGAGGAGCAGCGGGAAGTCGCCCATCGAGCCGATGTCGACCTTCCCGGCGACCATCTGCGCGGTGATCGGCGCCCCGGTCGCGTAGTCCTGCCAGGCCACCTTGTACGTCGTGCCGTCGCGCCGGCCCTGCGCCCGCAACTCCCGTTCGAAGTAGCCGAGGGAGCGCAGCAGGGTCCCGGCGGTGACGGTGTTGATGGTCTTGGACTGGTAGCCGACGGTCACGGTGACGTGCTTGCCGTCGCCGGCCTGCGCGTCGCCGCCGCAGCCGGTCAGGGCGAGGGGGAGGAGCAGGACCGCGGCCGCCGGCGGTGCGGTGCGTCGGATCGGAGTGCGTGGCATGGGGTGGTGCCTCTCATCGCAACAAGTAGGGCATGTTGACCGTGACCGCTCCGGTGGGACAGCGGGCGGCGCACGGGCCGCAGTACCAGCACTCGTCGACGTGCATGTACGCCTTGTTGCCGACCGGATCGATGGCGAGGGAGTCCAGCGGGCACATGTCGACGCAGAGCGTGCAGCCGTCGATGCACTTGGACTCGTCGATGGTCACGGGCACGTCCGCCCGTTGGGGGGTGAGAGGCATGGCGGTCTCCAGGACAGGGGAAAGGCAAGGGGGAGCGGGGGTAGGCGGGGAGGGCGGCGCGG
Source organism: Streptomyces lydicus (assembly GCF_000717345.1). Classification (GTDB taxonomy): domain Bacteria; phylum Actinomycetota; class Actinomycetes; order Streptomycetales; family Streptomycetaceae; genus Streptomyces; species Streptomyces lydicus. Next base: position 76,715 of record NZ_JNZA01000012.1, read on the forward strand.
GGCTCAGACCGTGCGGTGCAGCAGGCCCCGCATGGTGATCCGGTCGCCGCGGAAGCGGATGAACTCCAGGTCGACGGGCGTGCCGTCGGCGAGATGGGTGAGCCGTTCGAGCATCAGCACCGCCGTTCCGCGCGGCGCCTCCAGCACGGCGGCCGAGTGCGCGTCGGCGTTGACGGCCTCAAGGGTGATCTCGGCGGTGCCCAGCGGCTGCCCGGCGGCCTCCTCGATCAGCCGGAACACGTCGTTGTTCTCCAGATCGGCGTCGAGCAGCGCCGGCCCGAGGTGCATCGGGAGGTAGGTGAGGTCCAGCGACAGCGGCGCGCCGTCCAGCCGGCGCAGCCGCTCGATGTAGAGCACCTCGCTGCGCGGCGGGATCCTCAGCCGGTCCGCCACCGGGGCCGGGGCGGTCACCGGGCTGATGGTGCGGACCTCGTTGGTGACCCGGCCGTGCGGGAGCAGCGTCTCGGCCAGCCCCATCAGCCGGTCCAGCCCGTGCGGGAACTTCTGACACACCACCACCGTGCCCACCCCCGGCTGCCGTTCCACGATCTGCTCGGCGCGCAGCAGGCCGAGGGCCTGGCGGACGGTGTTGCGGGTGGCTCCGTAGTCGGCGCCGATCACCTCCTCGTGCGGCAGTACGCCGTCCGGGAAGCGCCCGCCGAGGATCTGGTGGCGCAGCAGGTCGGCGAGCTGCCGGGCGCGGTCAGCGCGGAGCCGGCGGCGGCGCGCGGCCGCTACCGGGGTCGTGTGCTGGCGGGTGCGTTCGGCTTGCATGCGGTGGACCATACCGACGGGTTCCGACCCGTGGTGTTGCCGCAACATTGCGCCACTTGCGGCCACGCCCACAGCGGCGGTGACCTGGGGTTCTGCGCGTCCCGGGAGGAAGATCTGCCACTTGCGCGCGGTCACCGTACGCACCCGGCAACGCCCTCCGGTGCAGCGATTGCGGCCCGTCGGCGCCCGTGTCGCCCACCGGTCGCGGCCCGCTCCGGATAGCGTCGGCGGCGGACACCAGCGCAGGAGGTGGAGGCATGGCCACATGGCCGGCCGTGCTGTTCGCACTGCTCGCGGCGGCCAGCAACGCACTGGCCACGGTGCTGCAGCGGCGTGCGGCACGCACCGTCCCGCTCGCCCCCGGCCTGCGGCTGGGCCTGTTGGTCGATCTGCTGCACCGCGTCGCCTGGCTCGGCGGGATGCTCGCGGTCATCGCCGCCGCCTGCTTCCAGGCGCTGGCGCTCTCCCAGGGCGCGCTGTCGGTGGTCCAGCCCCTCTTCGTCCTGGAACTCCCGCTGGCCCTGCTCATCGGCCGGCTGGTCCTCGGCGGCCGGATCCCGCGCGGCGGCTGGGTGGGCGTGACGCTGATCGTCGTCGGGCTCGGCTCCGCCCTGGCGGCCGCCGCGCCCACCATCGGCACCGACCACGCACCCTTCAGCCGCTGGATCCTGGCCCTCGCGGTGTGCGCCGGGGTGATCGCCACGGCGGTCGGCGGCGCGCTGCGCCACGGGGCGGGCGGGGTACGTGCCGCGTGCTTTGCCGCGTCCGCGGCCGTCGCCTACGCCCTCACCGCGGCCCTGATGAAGGACGCCACCCACGCCTGGCAGACCGGCGGCGCCGCCGTGTTCTTCGCGTCCTGGCCGACCTACGGCTTCGCGCTGGTCGGCGTACTGGCGCTGTTCCTCTTCGAGAACGCCATGCAGTCCGGCCCGCTGACCGCCTCCCAGCCGGTGCTCACCCTCGGCGACGCGCTGGTGAGCCTGTCGCTGGGGGTCACCCTGTTCGACGAACGGGTCCGGACCGGCTGGTGGCTGGTCCCCGAGGCGCTGGGCATCGGACTGGTCCTGTGGGGTGCCGAACTGCTCTCCCGGGTCGCCCTCACCCGGGACCTGGCCGGCCTCGAGCAACGGCCGGCCGTGGCCGGGGACGGCGCCGGCGTGGAGCCCGGGACGCCGTCCTCCTGACCCGGCTCACACAGCGGCTCGCCGTCGACCTCTACGACCAGCTGCACAGCTGGATCGGCGGGGCGATCCGACGGGGCATCGACGCGGGCGAGTTCACCGACTGCGAGGCCGACGAGGTCGCCACGCTGCTGATGGCGCTGAGCGACGGCTTCGGCATCCGGCTGATGCCGGACGATCCCCGGATCGACCTGGCGTCCGCCCAGGCGGCCATCTGACGGGCCGTCGCGGGGACGCTCGGCGTGCCCGGCACCTTCCCCGAGACCTGAGTCCGCCCTCCCCGGCCGGGGAGCGACGCCCTACGCCGTCCCGCTGATCCGCTCCGGGGCGATGACGAAGAGCACTCGCTCCTCGTCCCGGCCCCCGAACCACGGGTAGGGGCGGCCGAGGTACTTCTGCGACAGCTTCTCGATGTGGTCGACCGCGCCGTCGGTGGTCACCCTGACGACCCTGCCCCGGACCTGGAAGTACCGGGAGGGATCGGCGGGGTCGGAGACGGCGACCGCCACGCGGGCGTCCCGCTCGATGTTCCTGGTCTTCACGTGCGTACGGACGCTGTTGACCAGCACGTGCTCGCCGTCGGTGTCGACCCAGGTCTGGGTCAGCTGCGGCGAGCCGTCGGGCATGGACGTGGCCAGGTAGCAGGTACTCGCCCCGCGCAGCAGCGCGAGGAGTTCGGGGGGAAGGTGCACAGCGGTCTCCTGGCCGTCGGTTCACTCCGGAGCATAAACGCCCGCCGCGCACCCCCCGCCGGGCGCCCCGCGCCCCGGCCGGGTGCGCGGCACTCCACCGCGGCCGCTAAGCTTGCTAGGTACAAGCAAGCAAGGTATTCGGCGGACGAGACCGCACCGCGAAGGATCATCACGATGAGTATGGGCACGGCCCCGGACTGTGGCCGGGCGGTCCCGCAGGTCACCGCCTCGTCCGGGCTTCAGGAGGCGGCCGCCGGGCTGGGGACGGAGATCGTCCGCTTCTCCCGGCTGATCGCGGCGTGGAAACAGCGCGCCAAGACCGACGGAGGCGCCGCCGACCGGGTGCTGCTGGCCCGGCTGGTGGTCGGCGGGGACAAGCGGGCCACCGATCTGGCGGCCGACGCGTTCCTCGACCTGTCCACCGTCAGCCGGCAGGTGCGTTCGCTGGTCGAACGGGGCCTGGTCGCGCGCCGCCCCGACCCGGAGGACCGTCGCGGGTCGCTGCTGACCGCGACCGAGGCCGGCCGTGCCGCCTTCGAGCACTACCGCCGCCAGCGCGACACCGAACTGGCCGCCCTCCTCGAACCGTGGTCGCCCCAGGACCGGGCCGACCTGATCCGATTGCTGGGCCGCCTCAACGAGGACATGGCAGAACGACAACACACACGGCTGGGTCCCGGGGGAGACCAGGGTGCCGCCGTGGAGCAGGGAGAGTCACGTACATGAGCACCGCCACCTCTCCGCCCGGGGCGGAAGCCAAGGCGATACCCGCACCAGGAACCCTGAGCCACCGTCAGATCCTCACCATCCTCAGCGGCCTGATGCTGGGCATGTTCCTGGCCGCGCTCGACCAGACCATCGTCAGCACCTCGATCCGGACCATCGCCGACGACCTGCACGGCCTCAGCCAGCAGGCGTGGGCGACCACCGCCTACCTGATCACCTCGACGATCGCCACCCCGCTGTACGGCAAGCTGTCCGACCTGCACGGCCGCAAGCCCTACTACCTCGCCGCGATCAGCATCTTCGTCGCGGGCTCGGTGCTGTGCACCTTCTCCACCTCGATGACCGAACTCGCCGCGTTCCGCGCGGTCCAGGGCCTGGGCGCCGGCGGTCTGATGTCCCTCGCGCTGGCGATCATCGGTGACATCGTCCCGCCCCGCGAACGCGCCCGCTACCAGGGCTACATGCTGGGCACCTTCGCCACCTCCAGCGTGGCCGGGCCGCTGATCGGCGGGGCCCTGGCCGGACAGGCCCACCTGCTGGGCATCACCGGCTGGCGCTGGGTGTTCCTGGTCAACGTCCCGATCGGCATCATCGCGCTGTTCGTCGTCGCCAAGGTCCTCAACATCCCGCACACCCGGCGCGACCACCGCATCGACTGGTGGGGCGCGCTGACCATCTCGCTCGGCGTCGTACCGCTGCTGCTCGTCGCCGAGCAGGGCCGGGAGTGGGGCTGGGACTCCTCCCGTTCGATCGCCTGTTACGCGATCGGCGCCGTCGGCATCATCGCCTGGATCTTCGTCGAGCGGTGGATCGGCGACGACGCGCTGATTCCGATGCGGCTGTTCCGCAACGGCACCTTCAGCAAGACCAGCCTGCTGTCCGTGCTGATCGGCATGGGCATGTTCGGCGGGATGCTGATGATCCCGCAGTACCTCCAGATCGTGAAGGGCGCCAGCCCCACCAAGTCGGGCCTGGAGATGCTCCCGCTGATGGCGGGCATGATGATCGCCTCGATCGCGTCGGGCCAGATCACCGCCAAGACCGGCCGCTACAAGATCTTCCCGATCATCGGCACCGCACTGATGATCGCGGCGATGCTGCTCTTCCACTTCCGCGTGCAGTGGGACACCCCGCTGTGGCAGACCATGGTCTACATGCTGGTCTTCGGCCTCGGCCTGGGCGGCTGTATGCAGACCCTGGTGCTGGCCGTGCAGAACGCCGTGCCGCCGCGGGACATGGGCGTGGCCACCGCCTCCTCCACCTTCTTCCGGCAGATGGGCGCCACCGCCGGCACCGCCATCTTCCTGTCCGTGCTCTTCAGCACCGTCGGGGACAAGATCTCCTCGGCGTTCCGGAGCGCGGCGTCCACCGAGCGCTTCCAGGCCGCGCTGCACGACCCCGCGGTCCTGCGCGACCCGGCCAACAAGCCCGTACTGGACATGCTCAAGCACACCGGAAACGGCAGTTCCTCCGGCGTGCTCAGCGACTCCTCGTTCATCCAGCACCTCGACCCGCGGCTCGCCGAGCCGTTCAAGCGCGGCTTCGCCGACTCGATGCACACCGTCTTCCTGATGGGCGCGATCGTCGTCGCCCTGGCCTTCCTGCTGATGTGGTTCATCAAGGAGGTGCCGCTGCGGCAGATCTCCGGGCTCCAGGCCCGCGCGCAGGCGGAGGCCGAGGCGGACGGCACGGCCGGCGCCGCCGACGGCGAACGGACCCCCGCGGCGCAGGACGCACCGGCCGCTGCGCCGGCCACCGACCCGGCACCCGACCTCACCAAGACCCCGGCGAGCGCGCCGGCCGCGGCGACCGGCCCCGCCGTCCGGGGCACCGTCCGGGACGGCTCCGGCCGGCCCGTCGCGGACGCCGCCGTCACCCTGATCAGCGTCGGCGGCCGGCAGCTCGGCCGGACCTCGACCACGGCCGACGGCGCTTTCGCCCTGCCCACCACCGGACCCGGCACCTACGTGCTGATCGGCTCCGCCGGGGCCCGGCAGCCGCAGGCGATGACCGTCGTCGTGGGCGAGGAGCCGCTCACCCACAACCTGACCCTCAGCGGCGCGGCCGGCCTGGCCGGTGAGGTCCGTGAGGAGAAGGGCGACGATCCGGTGCCCGGCGCGCTCGTCGTGGCCACCGACATCCGCGGCGAGGTCGTCGCGTCCGGCGTGGCGGGCCAGGACGGCAGCTTCGCCTTCGCGGAACTGACCCCGGGCAGCTACACCCTGGCCGTCAGCGCCGCGCAGCACCGCCCCTCCGCCCTCCAGGTGGAGGTCACGTCCGGCAGCCGGAACTGGTACGAGGTCCGGCTGACGTTCGGCGCCCAGGTGCAGGGCACCGTCCGCACCACGGACGGCGGGCCGGTGGACGACGCCCGGGTGACCCTGCTGGACCCGGCGGGCAACGTGGTCGGCACCGCCACCAGCGGCCAGGACGGCGCGTACGTCTTCACCGACCTCGACAGCGGCGCGTACACGCTGATCGCCAGCGGCTACCCGCCGGTGGCCACCCCGCTGCACCTCGGCGCCGAGGGGCGGACCGAGTTCGACCTCGAACTCCGCCACGACGCGGTGGACTGACGGCGGTTGCCACAGCAGGCGGCGGGGCCCGGTGCGGAGAGCACCGGGCCCCGCCCCGGTTTGGCTGACCCGCCACCGTTTACGTACAGTTCCGCCGAAGCTCGTACGACAGTGCGACGGGCACGAAACCAGGAAAGCGGCAGCGGCGATGACGGTGACCGAAACAGGCCGGGCCGAGGGCACGGGTATCGACTCGGAGCGGATGGCGGTCTGCCTGAGCGTGCTCGAAGAGCTGGACGCGCTGCCGCTCGACCACCCCGACGCGGTCACCATACGGCGCGCCACCGCCGGCATCTACCGCAAGGTCAAGGCGCGCAGGCGGCACGAACGCCGGGCCGCGAAGACCGCCAACGACAAGGCCGTGACCGAGGCGACTGCCACCGGGGCGGCCGACCGGATCGACGACGAGACCCAGGGCCGGGCCCTCACCAGCTCCGCGACCTCCGAGATCGCCGGGATCCTCCAGCGCCCCCGGTCCTGCTACGTCTGCAAGAGCCGCTACACCGAGGTCGACGCCTTCTACCACCAGCTGTGCCGGACCTGCGCCAAGGAGAACCGGGCCCGCCGCGACGCCCGCACCGACCTCACGGGGAGGCGGGCGCTGCTCACCGGCGGCCGGGCGAAGATCGGCATGTATATCGCGCTCCGGCTGCTGCGCGACGGCGCGCACACCACCATCACCACCCGCTTCCCCCACGACGCGATCCGCCGCTTCACGGCGATGCCGGACAGCCCGGAGTGGCTGCACCGGCTGAAGATCGTCGGAATCGACCTGCGGGACCCGGCCCAGGTCCTCGCCCTCGCCGACTCGGTGAGCGCGGAAGGCCCGCTCGACATCCTGATCAACAACGCCGCGCAGACCGTCCGTCGCTCACCCGAGGCGTACGGCCAGCTGCTGGCCGCCGAGTCCGCGCCGCTGCCCGCCGGCGAACTGCCCGCCTCCCTCGTCCTCGGCCACTTCGGCAGCGGAGCCCCGGCCCTGCCCGCCGCCACGACCGCCGCCGGCGGGGCGCTCAGCGCCGAGGATGTCACCGCGCTCGCCCTGACCACGGGGTCCGCCTCGCCGGCCCGGATCGAGGCGGGTACCGCGATCGACGCCGGCGGGCTGGTCCCGGACCTGCACGCGACCAACAGCTGGATCCAGAAGGTCGACGAGGTCGACCCGGTCGAGCTCCTGGAGGTCCAGCTGTGCAATATGACCGCGCCGTTCCTGCTGGTCAGCAAGTTGCGCCCGGCCATGGCCGCGTCCGCAGCGCGCCGTAAGTACGTGGTGAACGTCTCCGCGATGGAGGGCCAGTTCAGCCGCGGCTACAAGGGCGCCGGCCACCCGCACACCAACATGGCCAAGGCCGCCCTCAACATGCTGACCCGCACCAGCGCCCGCGAGATGCTGGAGACGGACGGCATCCTGATGACCGCCGTGGACACCGGCTGGATCACCGACGAGCGCCCGCACCCCGAGAAGATGCGGCTGGCCGAGGACGGCTTCCACGCCCCGCTCGACCTGGTCGACGGCGCCGCCCGGGTCTACGACCCGATCGTCCGCGGCGAACTCGGCGAGGACCTCCACGGCTGCTTCCTGAAGGACTACGCCCCCGCGGCCTGGTGACCCCGCGGCCCGCGGCCACCCGGCGCGGGAAGCGCGGCCCGCAGCCGGTCGAGCAGCGCCCTGGCCGCCGGGCCGGCCGGCCCCTCCGTCCGCCACGCCAGCGCGATCCGGCCGCGCGGCTCCGGCCCGGTGAGCGTCAGCGTCCGCAGCCCGAGGCCGGCCGCCGCCTCCTCCGGAAGCGCCGGTAGCACCGCGACGCCCAGACCGCGCGCGGCGAGCTGCGCGAGGACCGGCGGGGCGGCCGCCTCGAAGGCGATCCGGGGCCGGATGCCGGCCTGGGCACAGGCGCGTTCGAGCACCCCGCGCAGGCCGGTCCCGCGCGGCAGGCTGATCAGCGGGCGGTCGCCGAGCGCGGCCAGCGGAACGCTCGTGCGGCCCGGGGGAGCGAGCAGGGGATCATCCGGTGCGACCGCGGCGACGAGCGGTACGTCGATCAGGATCTGCAGTGAGACGCCCGGCAGGGGCTCCTCCTCCGCCAGACCGATCACGGCGATGTCGAGCGCGCCGTCGCACAGCGCGGCGAGCATCCGCTCCGAGGTGTCCTCGGTGAGCGAGATCTCCACCCGGGGGTGGTCGTCGTGGAAATCGGCCAGCAGGGCGGGCACGTCGAAGGCCCCGATGGACGCCCCCGAGACCAGCCCGAGCGCGACCCGGCCGCGGAGCAGTCCGGTGAACTCGTCCACGGTCTGCCGGATTCCCTCGACGGCGGCGAGCGCGGTCCGGGCGTACGCGAGCACGGCCTCGCCCACCTCCGTCACCGTCACCGAGCGGCCGGAGCGGTCCAGCAACGACTGGCCGAGCTCCCGTTCCAGCTGCCGGATCTGGGCGCTCACCCCCGGCTGGGCCAGATGCAGCCGGGCCGCGGCACGGGTGAAGCTCGCCTCCTCCACCACCGTGACGAAGTACCGCAGTTGCCGGAGTTCCATGACGGGGATTCTAGACGCGCCCATAACCATGGCTTCTGGGGAGGAGAACAACCCGCTCTTGGACTTATGGCAACGGGGACAAGATCATGGGAGCCATGGACCTCACAACGGTGATCGCGGCCGAACGCCGGGAACTGGCCGACCTGTTGGACGGCCTCCCCGACGAGCAGTGGGACGCCCCGACGCTCTGCGCGGGCTGGCGGGTGCGGGAGGTGGCGGCCCATATGTCGATGGGCTTCCGCTACTCGTTCCCCAAGGTGGCCGCCGAACTCGTCCGGGCGGGCGGCAGCCTGCACAGGATGACCGACCGGCTCGCCCGCAGGGACGCCGCCGCCGCGTCACCGCGCCAACTCGCCGCTTTCCTCCGGGACAACGCCCACCACCCGTGGACGCCACCGGTCGGCGGGCTCGCCTCCGCGCTCGGCCACGACGTGGTCCACGGCCTCGACATCACCGTGGCGCTCGGCCACGACCGCCGCGTCCCCGAGGACCGGCTGCGCGTCCTCCTGGACCACGTCACCGCCAGGTCCGCCCGCTTCTTCGGCGCCGACCTCGCCGGCATCCAGCTCCGTGCCACCGACCTCGACTGGTCCTTCGGCACCGGCACCCCGCTGACCGGCGCCGGAGCGGACCTGCTGCTGGTCGCCTTCGGCCGCAAGCTGCCGGCCGGGCGCCTCCACGGCGAGCCGCAGGACCGGTTCGTCGCCTGCTAGCCAGGGGGGGCGGCCGCCCGGCCTCAGCCGTCGAGGCCGTGCCGGGCGAGCAGCGGACCGAGCTCCGGATCGTGGCCCACCACCGCGCGGAACGCCGCCATGGGGTCGACGCTGCCGCCCCGGCCGAGCAGCTCCCGGCGGAAGATCTCCCCGCTCTCGCGGACCGTCCGGCCGTTCTCGCGGAACCACCGCACGGTGTCGGCGTCCAGGACCTCCGCCCACCGGTAGCCGTAGTACCCGGCCGCGTAGCCGCCGCCGAAGACGTGGGCGAAGTAGCCGGTGCGGTAGCGCGGCGGGATCGCGGGCAGGGCGAGGCCCCACCGCTCCAGCGCGGCGGCCTCGAACGCCTCGGCGTCCCCCTCGTCCGGCAGGTCGCCGTCCGCGGGCAGCGAGTGCCAGGACCAGTCCAGTACGGCGGCGGCCTGGTGCTCCACCACCCGGAAGCCGGCCCCGAAGCTCTCCGCCTCGCGCAGCCTGCCCGGCAGGTCCGGGGGCATCGGCTCACCGGTGACGTGGTGCCGCGCGTAGTGCGCGAGGATCTCGGGCTGCTCCGCCCACATCTCGTTGACCTGGGAGGGGAATTCCACGAAATCGCGCGGCACCTGGGTGCCGGCCAGCAGCGGATAGCGGACGTCCGAGAACAGGGCGTGCAGCGCATGCCCGAACTCGTGGAACAGCGTGCCGACCTCGCGCCAGGTCAGCAGGACCGGCTCGCCCGCAGGCGGCCGGGCGACGTTCAGGTTGTTGACCACCACCGGCCGGTGGCCGAGCAGATGCGACTGCTGCACCAGCTCGTTCTCCCAGGCGCCGCCGCGCTTGGACGGCCGGGCGTGGAAGTCGCCGATATAGAGGCCGAGCGCGCTGCCGTCCTCCTCGCACACCTCGAAGACCCGGGCGTCCGGGTGGTACGCCACCAGGTCGGGCCGCTCGGTGAAGGTGAGCCCGTAGACGAGGTTGGCGGCGTGGAAGACCCCGTCGCGCAGGACGGTCTCCAGCTCCAGGTACGGCCGCAGCGCGGCCGCGTCGAGGTCGAAGCGCTCCTTGCGGACCCGCTCGGCGTAGTACTGCCAGTCGGCCGCGCCGATCTCCGCGACGCCCGCCGCCTTCGACAGAACCGCTCCCTCGCGCACGGCGTTGGCGACGGCGGGGCCGGCCAGCCGGCCGAACATCTCCTCCACGGCCTCGGTCGTGCCCGCGGTGCGGTCGGCGACCTCCCAGGCGGCATGGCTGGGGTACCCGAGCAGCGCGGCACGCTCGGCGCGCAGCCGCGCCAGCGCGACGGCGACCGGGCCGTTGCACTCCGTGCCCCGCCCGAGCGACGCGGCGAGCAGCCGCTCGCGCAGCGCGGGATCGTCGAGCGTGGCGAGCTCGGTCTGGCTGGTGAAGTTCTTCAGACTCAGCACGAACCCGTCGGGGCGGCCGAGCGCCCGCGCGTTCTCGGCGGCCGCCGCCACCTGGTCGCTCGGCAGTCCGGCCAGTTCCTCGGCGCGCTCCAGCACCAGCGCGGCCTCCGCCGTGGCGGCGCGCAGGTTCCGCCGGAACTCGGCGCACCGCGCGGCGATCTCGGCGTTCAGCTCGCGCAGCCGCCGCTGCTGGTCGGGTGCGAGCCGGGCCCCGGCCCGCACCCGCAAGGTGTGGTGCCGTTCCAGCACCCGTACCTGCTCCGGGTCGAGGGCGAGGTCCTCGCGCGCCTCGTACAGCGCGTCGAGCCGGGCGAACAGCGCCGGGTCGAGCAGCAGCGCGTCGTCGTGCGCGGCCAGCCGGGGAGCGAGTTCCGCCTCCAGCGCCTGGAGCGCGTCGTCGGTGTCCGACCCGGCCTTGTTGAAGAACACCCGGCTCACCCGGCCCAGCACCGCGCCGCTGCGCTCCAGCGCCTCCACGGTGTTCTCGAACGTGGGGGGCGCGGTACGGCTGCCGATCGCCGCGATCTCCTCCCGCTGCTCGGCCATCCCGCGCTCGAAAGCCGGCAGATAGTGCTCGTGCCGGATCCGTGCGAAGGGCGGCAGCGCGTAGGGCAGATCGCTCGGCTCGAAGAAGGGATTCGCCATCACGGTGGCCGACCCTACGCCCGCGGGCCGCGCCGGGTCCGGCGGTCGTCGAACATGGCTGGTCCGGGTGGGTCTCGGGAAGCGTCGTGGACCCATTCGTGATGTCATCGAAGGCGAGGCAACAACGCTCCTGATATGGGAGGAACCATGGCCGGCAAACTGCAAGCCCGCGACATCATGACCGGCGGAGTGCGCTGCGTGGGTGCCCATGAATCGCTTCAGGACGCGGCCAGGATGATGCGCGATCTCGATGTGGGAGCCCTCCCCATTTGCGGTGACAACAACAAGCTCATGGGGCTGATCACCGATCGCGACATCGTCATCACCTGCTGTGCCGAAGGTGTGGATCCGGCGACCGTCCAGGCCGGTTCCCTGGGCGGGGAACTGCACTGGATCGACGCCGAGGCGGACGCCGCGGATGTTCTGGAAACGATGGAGAACCACCACATCAAGCGCCTGCCGGTGATCGACGTGAAGAACGGCCACCGCCTGGTCGGCATGATCACCGAGGCCAACCTTGCCAAGAACCTGAGCGACCGGCAGATCGCGGAGTTCGCGACCCGCGTGTACGCGACGGCCTAGGCGCCGCGCCCCCGCGTGAGGCATGCGGGCAGGCCGTCCGCGGCGCCACGGACGGCCTGCTACCCCTCGTTCACGCAATGCCCGGGAATTCCCTCGGATGCGCGGCCGGCGTCACTCCGGCATTCAGTTTCCGTCGGTGCGTGGTACGGCCAGTCGCGTGCCGGGGAAAATCAGGTCAGGATTTCCGCCGATCAACTTGCGGTTGGCCCGGTAGAAATCCTGCCAGCGGAATCCGTGGGCGCTGGCGATTCCGCTCACGGTGTCCCCGGCGTTCACGACGATCGTGCCGCCGGCGCTCCGGTGGCGGGGTGCCTTGTACCGCTTCTCGTGGAACTGCGGGTGCCGCAGCCGCTCACGGTCCGGTGCGGGGGAGTGCCGGTGCGGGGCCGGACGCGGAGCGGCGGCCCGGGGGGCGGTGTGCCGGGGGATGCCGTTGAGCCCGAGCCGGGCCGAGCAGGCCGGCCACGCGTGCCAGCCCTGCCGTGCCAACACCCGCTCCGCCACGCGGATCTGCTGTGACCGGCTGGCGTGCGCGGCTCGCGCCCCGTACGCCCGGCCGCCGAACGAGTGCCAGGTGGAGTGGGCCAGCTGCAGTCCCCCGGAGAAGCCGTTCCCGGTATCGATCCGCCAGTTCCCTCCGCTCTCGCATCCGGCCAGCCGGTCCCAGGTGCCGCTCGTCACGGCCTCGGCCGGCTGCTCGGCGGCCACGTTCAGCGCGCCGGCCGCCAGCAGTACGGCGGCCGCCGTGAGGCCCCGGACCCCGTACCCCCGGAATTCGCTGCGGGCACTCGATTCCGATACCTGAGGAAATTCCATGCGTGTGCTCCCGTCGCTCGCCGCGCAGTTCCCTGGCGGCTATTCAGGAAACGTGACGCCCTCTCGGAAATCGCGTTCGAGCAGTGCCCTACCGCGATTTCCGGGTGACGTCATGAAATCGACCGGGACGAGACAACCACGCACCGAGATCGCATCGGCAGAGCGCGCGGGAGCGCCGCCGCGGCCCGGCCTGCCCCCTTGTTCCCGGAGCGCGGGCATGCCTGCCGGTGGCGCGCCCGCTGCGACCGGCGGGGGCGCACCCGGCACCCCGCGGGTGCATGCCGGCCCGGTGCGGGGCGATCACTCACCCGTGGCGGGGGTGTCCGCCGAGCGCATCCGGGGCGCTTGATGCATGCGCTGCGCAGGTCCGCATGCACCGCGCACGGGCCTCCGGGCAGTGCAACGGTTCGTCCGGGCCGGGGGCGTTCCCGGCCGTGGCCGGTCGTCCGTGCCGTGACCGCGCACCGTGCGCTGCTGACACCCCGTCGCCTTCGTTGCGAGGGCGAACCCCCGTTTTTCGAACGGGAGTTACCGGTGATTAAACCGTCCGTCAATGTGGCGTTGATCACTCTCTGAAAAGGAAAGTGCAGGTCGGAAGCACAGTGTGCAATTGATCGATCACTTTGTGCTGATTATGTATGCAGCCTGATTAACCCTGAGGGCCCCTCCCATCGGTGAGAGGGGCAGGAACGCCGTCCGCGTTCCGGCCTCCGCAACGACGCGGGGGCAGCAACTCTCAAGAAGGGAGGGCTCGTGGAGCACTTGCGGCATTCATGGCCCTGGTACGCGCTGGCACTGGTCGGCGTCTACCGGTTGACCGCCACAGGACTCGACGCCCTTGTCCGGCGCGTGGTGCGCACCGCCTCGCAGGCCCGTGCCGAGCACCGTGCCACCGCCCGTCTCGCCGTCGTACCGCTGCCGCGCGGCGCCGTCCTCCAGGCCGGCGCCCGCCGTGCCGACTTTCCGGACGCCGCCGTTCCGTCCTCGCCAACGGCGCCGACGACGGGCCGTGGCTGCGAGGAGGGCCGGTGAACGAGCAGTCCCCCCTGGCCAGTCCGACCGACCTGCCGCTGGACTTCGAGGTCTTCTTCCAGCGGGAACAGAAAGCCCTGCTCGCCGTCGCCGCCTCCCGCCTCCGCGATCGCCGGGACGCGGAAGAGGCCACCCTGGAGGCCGGCCGGCGCATGTACGCCAAGTGGGAGCGCATCCTCGCCCACGTCAATCCGAAGGCCATGACGTACACCATCCTCAACGGCGTCGTCTCCGACTTCTACCGCCGCGAGATCCGCAACAGCCGCGTGCAGCCCTACGCCGACCCGCCCGACACCGCCTACCTCCAGGAGCTGCGCAGTTGCGAAGCACTCGACCTCGCGCTGGACGCGCTGGAGTCCACCGCGCCCCTGCAGGCCAACTCCGTACGCCTGCGCCACCTGGCGGGCCTGTCGTACGACCAGATCGCCGAGCGGCTGGGCACCACGCCCGGTGCCGCGAAGGCCAGCACCAGCATCGGACTGCAACGGCTCAAAGAGATCATGACGAACGGTTCCTGCGGAACCGGAGAGGACGCGTGATGCTCGAAGACCTGCTACGACGCCAAGCCGAGGCGTTCCACCGGGAGTTCGCCGATCACGACCCGGTGGCCTTCACCCGGCGCCTGGCCGCCCGCATCGCCGACGGGACGGGAAAGGACCCCGAACCTGTCACCCGCGGTGCGGTGGGCGACATCCGCCCCCTGCCCGTACGCCCCGCGCCCGCCCGCGGCCGCCGGCGCCGCCGCCCCACCCCCATCCTCGCCCCCGCGATCCCGGCCGCGGCCGTCCTCGCGGAGGCCCGGAGGCTGTGCAACGTCGTGCTCCGGTCCGAGGACATCGACACCCTGGGCGCCTTCGCCGCCGACTACGACGCAGCCGGCGCACGCACCTTCGCCTGCCTCCTCTACACCCTCGACAGGTGGGACAGCGCCCTGTTCTGGTGGCGCTTCGCGGCCGGCGCCGGCGACGAACTCGCCGCGCATCTGCTCGCCGTGCACCACGCCGCCGTCGGCCGCACGACCGATGCCCGGCTCTGGCGGACCGTTGCCCGCATGATGGGCTTCGCCCCGGAACTCCACCTGCCCGTTCCGGTCCGCGGAACCTCGGAACTGGCCCAGGGCTTCGCCCGCACCTGGGACCGGAGCCTGCAGAGCTTCCTCCAGCACCACCACCTGCCGAGGGAGCTCGCCACGCAGTGACCGGCCGCCCCGCCCGGGGCAATGACCGGCGTACCGCCCGGGGCACGACCGGGCGCGCCGCCCGCCGTCGCACGGCATCCCGCCGCGCGGCGGCGGGCGGCCGCGTGGCCGTGGCGCTTCCGGACGAAATGGACAGGCCGACCCTCCCGTGGTGCATTGGGAGAAGCGCACGCCACGGTGGCACCCGGCGTGCGGCGCAGGCTGACCGGACGCCGATCGTGAGGAGTGACCGGATGGCCACCGAACCCGGCGCACCCGACCGCCCGGCGGACCCGGCCGGCGGCGCGGCACCGCTCGCCGGCAGCGTGGCGCTGGTCACCGGCGCCTCCAGCGGCATCGGCGCCGCCACCGCCCTCGCGCTCGCCCGGGAGGGCTGCTCGGTCGCCCTGGTGGCCCGGCGCGCCGACCGGCTCGCGGACCTCACGGCGACGCTCGCCGAGCAGGGGAGCGGCACGCCCTTCGCGGTACCCGCCGACCTGAGCGACACCGAGCAGCCGCTCCGCGTGGTCGAGAAGACCGTGGACCGCTACGGGCGGCTCGACGTCCTGGTGAACAACGCGGGCTTCGGCGTCCGCGGTTCCGCGCTGGACAGCGACCCGGCGGACTGGGACCGGATGGTGGACCTCAACCTCAAGGCGGTGCTGCGGATGTCGCACGCCGCGCTGCCGCATCTGCTGCGCGCCGCGCGCGAGGGCTCCCGCGGCGTCGCCGATCTGGTGAACGTCAGCTCGGTGGCCGGCCGGGTACCCCGGAAGGACAACAGCGTCTACTCGGCCACCAAGCACGCGGTGTGCTCCTTCAGCGAAGCGCTGCGCCAGGAGGTGACCGCCCGGGGCGTGCGGGTCGGGCTGGTCGAACCGGGCATGACGGCGACCGAGCTGACCGTCGGCGGCAGCCAGGCCGCCTCGGCGCACGGACTGCCGCAGGACGCCTGGCTGCGCGCCGAGGACGTCGCCCGCTGCGTCATCTTCATGGTCACTCGGCCCGCGCACGCGGCGATCAACGAGATCGCCGTGCGGCCGACCGCGCAGGAACGCTGACCGCGCGCCGTGGCACCCCGCCCCCCCCGGACGGCTACCGTCGGCCCTGTGCGCCTCCTGCTCCTCTCCGACACCCATCTCCCCAAGCGCGCCAAGGCGCTGCCCCCGCAGCTGCTCGACGACCTGCCGCGCGCCGACGTCGTCGTCCACGCCGGCGACTGGGTCGACACCGCCACCCTCGACCTGCTGGAGGCCCGTGTCCAGCGGCTCATCGGGGTGTACGGCAACAACGACGGCCCGGAACTGCGGGCGCGGCTGCCGGAGGTGGCGTACGCGGAACTGGACGGCGTACGGCTCGGCGTGGTGCACGAGACCGGCCCCGCACAGGGGCGGGAGCGCCGGTGCGCCGAACGGTTCCCCGAGCTGGACGTGCTGGTCTTCGGCCACAGCCACATCCCCTGGGACTCCCTGGCCGACGACCGGCTGCGCCTGCTCAACCCCGGTTCGCCGACCGACCGCCGTCGCCAGCCGTACTGCACCTACATGACCGCCGAGGTGCGCGGGGGCCGGCTGGCCGCGGTCGACCTGCACCGCCTGCCGCGCGCGACATGAGAGGGCGGCGGCCGGCGTCTCAGCGGCCGAGCAGCCCGCGCACGTAGGCGGCCTGTCCGGCGTGCTGAAGATCGTCGGCGATGACGCTGACAAGCCGGACGCCCAGGGTGACGGGCGGGGACCAGGCGCGGTCGACGACGCGCTTGTAGTCCTTGTCCTCGACCCCGGCGAGGTACTGCACCGTGGCGTCGTGGACGGCCTCGTGGTAGTCGGTCAACAGCTCGGCGCTCAGGTCCCGCACCGCCGCGACCTCTTCCGGGGAGTGGCCGTACCCGGTGTCGTCGGCCGCGAACGGCAGCCCGAAGCGTTCGTACCAGCCGTCCGCCGTCCACACCTGCTCGGTTCCGGCCACCCCCGCGACGTGGTCGTCCTGGATCCTGGTCAGATGCCAGACCAGCCAGCCCACGGAGTTGGCTTCCTCGGCCGGCCGGCTGGCGATCTCGTCGGGGTCGAGTCCGTCCACGGCCTCCTCCACGGCCTCCCGGATACGGCCGAAGGCGTCGACGAGCAGGTCCGTGCTGGCGGTCATCAGGGCTCCTTAACGGCGGCGGGAGGGCGCGGCAGCCCCCGGCGGCCCGCCCATGGTCGCAAGCCCCGGTGGCGAATGGTGGGAGGCGGCTCCGGCGGCGCCACCGGCTGCCGCGAACGAGAGATATCGGGTCGGTCACGCCTGCAACCGACGGGTCGGGCAAACAGTCATACGGTGCATGAAACGACGACTGAACCTGCGAATAGGGCGGCGGACCCGCGCCGGCCGCCGAGCGGGCGCGGCACTCGCCCTCACGGCGCTGACCGTGCCGCTGACGGTGGCCCTCGGCTCCACCGCCGAGGCCGCCACCACGTCCTCCTGCACGGCGGCCCGCGGCCCGTACCAGAAGCAGGCCGAGAAGTTCCTCGGTCTGCCGGTGGACGGTCGGCAGTCGGCGTCCGACTGCCGGGCCATCCGCGCCTTCCAGACCAGCCACGGCATCACCCCCAACATCGGCTATGCCGGCCCGGTCACCTGGGGCGTGATGAGCCTCGTCGCACAGCAGAAGGCCGCAGGCAACAACCCGAACAAGGCCCACAAGTGCCCCACGAACAAGGGGCGCATCGCCTGCGTCGATCTGACCCGCCAGCTCAGCTGGATCCAGGACGGTTCGCGGCTCGTCTTCGGCCCGGTGCCGATCCGCAGCGGCCGGGACGGCTACGAGACCCGTACCGGCGCCAAGAAGATCTACTGGCGCCATCTGCACCACGTGTCGAACCTGTACAACGTGGCCATGCCGTACAGCCAGTTCTTCGACGGGGGACAGGCGTTCCACTCCATCAGCGGCAGCGTCTGGTCGGCCCCCGGCTCGCACGGCTGCGTCAACATGCGCAGCGGCGACGCCAAGAAGTACTGGTCCCTGCTGAAGACCGGCGACGACGTGTACGTCTACGGCCGCAAGGCCGGAACCTGACCCGGCCACCGGGGCGGGAACGCCGGAGCAGCGGCCGGAAGCCCGCGGCTCCGGCGTCCTCCGCGGCACCCCGCGCCGCTCTCCGCTTTCCGCACGACCGGGGACACCGCACCGCATGACGACCGAAGCCGAGATCATCCACACCGACCGGCTGACCCTGCTCCCGCTGCGGACCGGGCACGCCGACGAGATGGCCGCGGTGCTGTCCGACCCCGCCCTGCACACCTTCATCGGAGGCACCCCGGCCACGCCGGACGCCCTGCGCTCCCGCTACACCCGCCTGGTCGCCGGAGCGCCCGACCCCGCCGTCTCCTGGTGCAACTGGGTGATCCAACTCCGCGGCCCGGACTGCCTCGTGGGCACGGTCCAGGCGACGGTGACCACCGAAGGCCGGCGAACGGTCGCGGAACTCGCCTGGGTGGTGGGGTCCCCGTGGCAGCGGCGCGGCATCGCCGGGGAAGCCGCCCGCGCACTGGTCGGCTGGCTCCGGAAGCGGCCCGTGGACGACGTCATCGCCCACATCCACCCCGGGCATCACGCGTCCGCGGCCGTCGCCACCGCCGCCGGACTCGCTCCCACCGGGCACCGCCAGGACGGCGACATCAGATGGCGCGCCCCGTTGGGGCCCCACGCACAGCGAGGGCCTTCCGGAGCGCGCCGGTGACTGTCGTGGCACGTGCCGTGGTGCCTGCCGGCCGGTGTCAGCGGGCCAGCAGCTGGTACAGCGCCATCGGCGTCACATAGCCCGGCCAGCGGCCGTCCGCGAACAGATGGACACCCGCGTCCAGATAGCACTGGTCGACGAGCTGGGAGCAGATCATGTGCCGGGTGTTGGCGATGTAGCGCCGCAGCCCCGGCACGGGGATGTGGAAGCGGTGCGTGGCGATCGCGCCGTAGTCGAGGAAGCTGTAGGGCACCCCGACGTAGCGGGTCGCCGCCGTGCAGATGCCGGCGCGTTGCCGCTCCGTGAGCCCTTCCGGGCACACGTAGAGCACGTTGGCGCCGCCGTAGTCGGTGAGCGGGCGGATACGGGCACCGCCGGGTTCGGCCTCCAGTATCTGGTCGTCGGGCAGTACCAGGAAGGCGTGTTCGTAGTCGGCGAAACCGTCACCGTTGATCCACTGTCCGAAGCGGATCAACCGGCCGGAGACGCCTGAGATTTGTGTGAGTCCGATGTCGCCGGGCAGGGGATGGGTGTGCTTCATGAGCAGCTCCCGGGAGCGCAAAATGCGGATTCCCGGTGGTGATACCCGCTGTTGACGCCTGCGCACCGTGGAGCGGGGAGTCTGTCCCGGCGGAATGTCGGGAGCGGATCAGTGGACCACGGCCCCGGCCTCCTCCGGTTGCGTCGTCACCGCCGGCCGCCGGATGGCGGCGATGATCTCCTGGGCCCACCGGAGCGGTGGTGGGTCGTCGAGGAGCCTGGCCAAGTGGGCCAGGTGCGCGGCGCGTTCCCCGGGCGACATCGCCAGCGCACGGCGCAGGGTGTCGACGAGGTCCTGGGCGGAACGCGGGTCGGTGAGCAGGGCCGCGGCGCCGAGTTGGCAGGCCGCTCCGGTGTGCCGGGAGAGGATCAGCACCCCGGACCGTCCGGTGGCGGCGTGACTGGCGATGAACTCCTTGGCGGTGAGGTTCATCCCGTCCTGCAAGGACGTCACCCAGAACACGTCCGCCGCGAGATAGTGGTCGACCACCTCGCCGAAGGACAGCGCCCGGGGAAGGTGCACGACGGGCTCCCAGCCGCCGGTGCTCCAGCGGCCGTTGACCTCCGCCACGGCGCGTTCGAGGGCCGCGCGGGTGGTGTCATGGACGCGGATTCCCGGCTCGGGCGGCGGACAGACGAGACGGAAGGTGAACGTCCCCCGCAGTTCGGGCCGTTGGGCCAGCAGAGCCGCCACCGCACGGACCTTCTGGAGCGGGGCCTTGGCGTAGTCGAGGCGTTCCACTGACAGGACCAGCGCGGGCCGGGACGACCCGGGCCGGTACGGCGGCGCCGCGGGCCGGGCGGGCCGCGCGCGGGCCAGCTCCTCGACGGCCGGCCGGTCGATGCCCAGGGGGTGTACTCCCGTACGGGGCGTCCCACGGTCGCCGCCGAGCACCTGCCGGAAGTGGCCGGCGAACGCGGCGGTGTGGAAACCGGCCCAGTCCAGGCAGCGCAGAGAGGCCCTCAACTGCCCGGCGGTGGGGATACGGGCGAAGGCGTCCGGGGGCGGGAACGGCGTGTGGTGGAACAGCCCCAGGTGCAGATCCGGCCGCGCGGCGCGCAGGAAGCCGGGCACCAGCCAGAGGTTGTAGTCGTGCAGCCAGACGGTGGCGCCGCGCGCCGCGTGAGCGCTGAGGTGATCGGCGAACCGGGCGTTGAAGCGTTCGTAGTGGCGCCAGGCCGAGGGGCTGAACCGCATCCGCTCGGGCTGGGACATCAGCGCCGGCCACAGCGTCTCCTTGCAGGCGCGGTGGAAGTACGCGGTCCAGTCGGCGGCGGCCACCGGGAGGAACGCCAGCGGGAAGCCGGTCGGGTGCAGCGGGCGCGCCGCTCCCTCGTGGGGCGTATCGCCGTCCTCGACCAGCGCGGTGGCCCAGACCGCGTCCGGCCCGCCGGGGCGGAACAGGCACTGCAGGGTGGGCAGTACGCCGTTCGGACTGAGCGGCTGGCGCCACTGCCCGTCGGCCCAGCGGACCGGCGGACGATGGTACCCCACGACGACCGGGCGCGGACGTTCGACCCAGCCCAGGCTTTCCAAAGCGGCCAGGATGCCGGCCGTCCCCGGACGGTCGGCCAGGTGGACGCCGTCGCGGTCGGCGACCCGCTCCCGCAGCGCGGGCTCCGCATCGCTCATGACGACGCCGTGCGCCCCCAGCTCGAACAGCGACAGGTCGTTGAGCGAGTCCCCGGCCACCAGCACCGATGCCAGGGGCCATTGGTGCTCCCGGGCGAGCAGGGCGAGCGCGTGGCCCTTGCTCGCCGCCTCCGGCAGGACGTCGAAGTAGCGGTCCGCCGAATACGTCCAGCCGCAGCCCAGCTCCCGCACCGCGTCGGTGATCTCGTCGGAGAACCGCTCGGGACGGAGGAAGAACGAGCAGCGGCCCTCCTGCACGATCCCGTCCTGGTGGACGAGCTCGGAAAAGCGCGCCAACCGGGCCCGTACGCGCCGCTGTCCGGGCCAGCCGCGGCGCAGCCGGTTCTCCAGTGCGGTGACCCGGCTCCGGTCGGCCCCGTCGATCACGCTCGCGCCGACGTCCGCGATGATCCACCGGGGGCGGGGCACCAGCGGATCGGTGCGCAGGATCTGCTCGACCGACGGCAGTGAGCGGCCGGTGGCGAACACCACCGTCACCTCCGGATGGCGGTCGAGCGCCGCCCGCAGCCGCCGTCGGTCCGTGTCGTCACCGCCGAGCAGGGTGCCGTCCAGGTCGGTGACCAGCACTTTGACGGTGCCGCCGGCGCCGGCGGCACCGCCCGCTCCCGCGTCCGTAGGCTTCGACGCGCCCTGCTCGCCCGGTACCCGCGCCGCCATGGTCGTCATGGTCCCGTCCCCCTCGTGCGGCGAGCGTTCCGCCGTCCGGGCGCTCCCGTCCCGGCCCCGTCCGGGAGAAACGCACGCACTCCCGGAGCACGAGATCGACCGAGTACGCCCCGGCACCGGCCGCCGGTCGTGTCATGCCCATGCGTCATGGCGGGACTGTAGGGACAGCACCCGTCGACGCGGAGCGGCAACCGGGCGAGATGGCCGAAATGACGGCCCTTCAGGTCTCCGTAACGCCACGGACGGCCAAATGTGGCGCTGCCGTCGGCCCCGGAAACGTCAGCCCCGGAAGCCCCGGCCCCGGGCTCCTCGGCCGGCCCCGGGCGCGCCCCCGGGTGGCCACCTTCCCGGCCGTCCCCGAAAGTCCTCGCCGGTGCCCGAAGATAAGGGACCCGGCCCACCTCCAAGGAGCTTCTCGTGTGCATCGGCCTTGTCGTCCTCTACACCGAACGCCTGGAGGCGTGCCGTGACTTCTACGCCGGCCTCGGCCTCACCTTCCAACGGGAGCGGCACGGCGAGGGGCCCGAGCACTACGCAGCCGTCCTGGGCGAGGGCGTGGTCCTTGAGCTGTACCCGGCGTCCTCGGCACGTCTCGCGACGGGCTCCCTCAGGCTGGGGCTCGTGGTGAGCGCGAAGGACGCCGCCGCGGCGCGGCCCGCGCGGCCGGCGGGCCGGCAGATCGTGACCGACCCGGACGGCCGTACGGTGGAGGTGCTGGTCAAATAGCAGAGGCGGGCCCCCGTACGGGAGTACCCCCGTACTCACCCGCCGGGTGCTTCCCGGCCCGCCCCGGGACCCGGGACCGGCCAGGAAACACGCTCGCGGCGACTCGGCGACTCGGCGCCACCGGCCTCGTCAGCCGGTCACGGCACCGGAGGTCAGTGCTGCACCACGAACGACCGGCCCTTCTTGGCGCCGGATGAGCAGGAAGCCTTCTCCGAGGCCGTCATCTTGCGGGACTTGACCGTCACCGCATTGCTCCG
Source organism: Streptomyces lydicus (assembly GCF_000717345.1). Classification (GTDB taxonomy): domain Bacteria; phylum Actinomycetota; class Actinomycetes; order Streptomycetales; family Streptomycetaceae; genus Streptomyces; species Streptomyces lydicus. The sequence continues at coordinate 99,129 of NZ_JNZA01000012.1, forward strand.
TCCGTCCGTACCGTTGGGCGCGGGGCCGGTGACGGTGTCCGGAACGAACCAGAAGTAGTGCCCCCACTTCGGGCTGTCGTAATGCGTCTGCCAGGTGCCCGAGACGGTCTGCATGACCTGGGCGCGGGAGATCCAGCCCACCTCGCCGGGCTTCACCGTCATGCCCAGCGAGCTGTTCTCGGTGTGCGAGCTCGACCATGTGTGGCTGTACGTCGCGGTCACGCTCAGGTCGATGAGGCCGGCGATCTTTCCGCCGGCGGTGACCGACACGCCCGCGGAGTCCGTCGAGCCCACCGTGTCCGACCAGCCCATGGACTGCGTGGCGTCCGAAGTGCTGCAGTTGTAGAGCGAGTCGGAGACCTGGTGGAAGTCTCCCAGGTACGCCTTGCCGAGCGTCGGCTCGTTGAAGCTGCACTTCCCCTCGCCGGAAGCGCAGTCGGCTATCAGCTGCGCCCGCGTGGGCCCGTCCTCCGCGGCGGCCGGTACGGCCATCGCGGCGACCAGCCCCAACGACGCCGCGGACAGCGCCATCAGCCGGCTTCCCTGCCGGATCACTCTGCTGTTCTTCCTCTTTGCCATCTTGCGTTGCCTCTCGTGCCTTCGCCCAGATTCGTTCGCACGGCATGGCGGTGCCCGCGGCGCGTGGCGGTGCCGCGGCGGGCGCCGGAATGTTGCATTCGCCGCTGTTGCGTTTGAGACTGGAGTGAAATCTGATTCAACTACACCAAGATTCGGTAAAGTTGTAGTTGATGGTGAAACAGTCCCTTTAAGGGCAATCGAAACGGAGGCGGCGTCAGGTAGGGGGTGCCGGGCGGGAAGCGGTAACTCCGCGCCGGTGTAAGGGGGAAGAGGGCATCACGCGCCCGTGGAAGCCCCCTTGAGGACCGTGCGCACCGCGCGGGAAACGAAGTCCCCCTCCACGGGCAGCTGCCGGAGTACGACGCGGAGCCAGGCCGCCCCGGCCAGCAGGTCCACCAGGAGCATCGGATCGGTGTCCGCAGGGAGTTCGCCGCGCGCCACGGCGCGATCGAAGAGGGGTCGCTCCCGGGCGAGTCGATCGGTGAAGAACTCCCTTACGTGCACCGCGAGTTCGGGGCTCTGGGTGACGGCGCCCAAGGTGGCGACGGCGATTCCTGAACCGGGCGGGACGGTCAGCAGGGTCACCACGGTCCGCAGCAGCGCCTCCAGGTCGCCCTGGAGGCTCCCGGTGTCGGGCGGTTCGAGGCCGAGCCGCCGCGTCCCGATGAGCGCGGCCCCCAGCAGCGCCCCCTTGGAGGGCCACCACCGGTAGAGCGTCGTCTTGTTGACCCCGGACCGCTGGGCGACGCCCTCGATCGTCAGGCCCTCGTAGCCCTTCGTCGCGAGCAGGTCCAACGTGGCATCGAAGATCTCCTGCGCCTTCCGTGGCCCGCCGCTGCGCCGCGTCCCGTCCTGCCCTCGCTCCTCGTTCATGCGGAGAGACTAGCATCGAAAAACAACGCAACGTTGCGTTGCATTTGAGGTAGCGTGCCGGCCATGAAGACCGACACAACAGGGCTGCCCCTCGTTTTCGTGCACGGCATGCGCGTCAGCGGCACGATGTGGCAACCCGTCATCGACACCCTCGGAACGCGCCATCCCACGGCGGCGCCCGACCTGCCGGGCCACGGAAGCCGGCGCGGCGAGCCGTTCACCCTGCCCGGCGCGGTGGCGGCCGTCACCGATGCCATCGACGCGCTCGGCGGCCGTGCACTGGTCGTCGGCCTGTCGCTGGGCGGCTACGTCGCCGTGGCGACGGCCGGCAGCCATCCGGACCGGGTGCTCGGCCTGGTCGCGATGGGCTGCACCGCCACACCCCGCGGACTGCTCGGCGCCGTCTACCGGGGAGCGGCGCGCGCCTCGGCCCGGTATCCGCACGAGGCCAACCGCCTCAGCGCGTTCGCATTCCGCCGCGCCCTCCCGGGACGCCAGGCCCGCGCCATGGTGTCCGGCGGCCTGACCTGCGGGGCCGTGCCCGACATCGTCAGGGCCGTCAGCGCGATGGACCCGCTCGCCGCGCTCGCGGCGTACCCGGGCCCCGTATGGCTGGTGAACGGCGAACGCGACCACTTCCGCCGCGACGAGCGGCGCTTCCTCCGCGCCTGCCGCGACGGCCGCCTCATCGTCCGGCCCGGCTGCGGACACGTCAGCAGCCTCGCCGATACCGAGGCACTCGCCCGGCAGGTGCGGGATGCCGCGGCGGTCGTCACCGCGGCCCGGACCGGCGGCACTTCGGTGCCCACGCACCACACCACGTCACCGGAGGGGACACGATGACCGTACGTGCACGGGAGTGGGACGTGACGGAATCCCTGGAGATGCGCTGCCCGCCGGACGCCGTGTACGCGGCGCTCGCCGACAGCCGGCGGATGGCCGAGTGGAGCCCCGAGGTCTGGCGGGTGTGGTCCCGCGGCGACCGCTTCGTGGGCTTCAACCGCAGAGCCCTGTGGGTCTGGTTCACCGTCTGCCACGTCGTCGCCGCCGACCCCGGCCGGGAGTTCGCCTTCGACGTCACCACGTTCGGCCTGCCCGTGGCGCGTTGGGGATACCGGCTGACGCCGACCCGGCACGGCACGCAGGTCACCGAATACTGGATCGACCACCGGCGCCACGGCTGGCGCCGTCACCTCGCCGAGCTGCTGGGCCTGGTGTTCACCGGCACGCCGGCCGTGCAGCGCGCCGCGCGCAACCGTGCCGGCATGCGGCTGACCCTGCGACGCCTGGCCGCGGCCTGCGAGGCGGCCGACTGAGCTGCCGGCCCGTACCACGCCGCTCCGCACGAGCCCCTGGCCACGAGTTCCGGTCCAGGGGCCGTTGCCCTTGGTTCCGTCGCACGGGCTTCTTTCCCCGAGCGACCCGGCTCACCGGGCCTTGGTGGCCGCCACCAAGCGGCAGCGGGGGCTCCCGTCCGGTCGGCGGCCGAGCTCCGGCAGCGCGTACAGCTCCACCTCGAACCCGGCTCGCACCAGCTCCGCCCGTACGTCGCCCAGACGGAACACGCGGTAGTACATGACGAAGGGTGGACGCCACAGTGCGTTGCGGACCCGCATCGCCACGTCGAAGGCCAGCAGGGTCCCGTACGCGAGTGAGCCCGGCCGGGAAGGCGCCGCGATCGGGAAGACGAACCGGCCGCCGGGGCGCAGCGCCGAATGGACCTGCGCGAACAGCCCCGGCCGCTCACGGGGCAGGAAGTGCCCGAACGCGCCGAAGCTCACCGCGAGGTCGAAGGCCGGCCCGAAGGGGAGCGCCCGGGCATCGGCCCGCACCCACTCCTCGCGCGGCGGCGTGGCCGCCCGTCCGGGCGCCTCGTGGGCGGTGGGCACAGGTCCACCGGTGCGGTCACCGCCACGCTCACGGGCCTCGGCGCGGGCGCGGCCCACGGTCAGCATCCCCGCGCTGATGTCGACACCGGTGACCCGCTCCCGGCACACCTGCCGCAGCACGTCCATGCCCGCGCCGGTGCCGCAGCACAGGTCGAGGCCGCTGTCGAACGGCCCGAGCCCGCGCAGCACCCGCGCGACGGGGCCCAGTACCGAGTCCGGCGTCCGGAACGGGGTGTGGTCGAATTTCGGCGCGAGCAGGTCGTAGCCGTGCTCGACGGAGGACAGCGCCTGGACGGCGAGTTCACGGAACGTGGGGCCCTGAGGTGTGAACATGGCGCCTCAGCATAGGACCGAAGCTCGCCGGCCGTGGTAGTGGTACAGTGCGAGTGGAGCGTACGTACGTTCGCCGTAACTGGCGCGCCACTACTGTCTGGCTCCCCTTCGCGCGTTTCTCTTTCGCGCTCCTTCATGACGCAGGCAAGGCCCGTGCAGGGCATGCCGCGCAATTCGCTCACCACTCTCGCCGGCCGCGGGCCTTCCTTGCCCGCCTGCGGGGCGTGCATTCACCGCCCCGGCTTCTCTCCGCCGGCTTCCTTCCCTCACCTGACGTTCCAGGAACCCACGTCCTGAAAGGACACGGAAACCACCCATGACCACCATGACCATCGAAAAGGACCGCTCGACCGCAACGGCCGTGGCCCCGGATCCCGTTGCCGCGCCGGCGTCCTCCCGCACCGTCTCCGGTGTGCTGGATGTCGCGAACGCCGGCCAGGGCGGGGGCGTGCTGCGGACGCAGGAGTGCCCCGCCGCATCCGGAGACGTCCGGGTGTCCGCCGCGCTGATCCGCCAGAACGGCCTGCGCAAAGGCGATTTCGTCGTCGGCGAGTACGAACGGCCCCGTACCCTCACCCGCATCGCATCGGTCAACGGCCGTGCGCCGGAAGCAGCCCGCGGCCGACCGCATTTCCGTGACCTCACGCCGCTGCACCCGCGCGAGCGTCTGCGCATGGAAACCCCGACGGGCGGGCTGACGCCGCGACTCGTCGACCTGGTCGCGCCCGTCGGCAAGGGGCAGCGCGGACTGATCGTCGCCCCGCCCAAGACCGGAAAGACGGTGTTGCTGCAGCAACTCGCCGCGGCCATCGCCGAGAACCACCCGGAATGCCTGCTGATGGTGGTGCTGATCGACGAACGCCCGGAAGAAGTCACGGACATGCGCCGTCGCGTACGCGGTGAGGTGCTGGCCGCCACCTTCGACCGGCCGGCGAAGGAACACATCGCGCTGGCCGACCTGGCCGTGGAACGGGCGAAACGGCTCGTCGAGCAGGGCCAGGACGTGGTCATTCTGCTCGACTCCCTGACCCGGCTGTGCCGGGCGCACAACAACGCCGCCGGCTCGGACGGCCGCGGCCGGACCCTGAGCGGCGGTGTCGACGCCGCCGCGCTGTACGGCCCCAAGCGGCTGTTCGGCGCGGCGCGTCTCGCGGAGGAGGGCGGCTCGCTGACCATCCTCGCCACGGCCCTGGTGGAGACCGGCTCCCGGGCCGACGACTACTTCTTCGAGGAATTGAAGAGCACCGGCAACATGGAGCTGCGCCTCGACCGCGGGCTCGCGGGCAAGCGGCTCTACCCGGCGGTCCATGTCACGACGTCCGGCACCCGCCGCGAGGAACTGCTCTGCTCACCGGCCGAGTTGACCGCCACGCGCCGGCTGCGGCGCGCTCTGCACGGCGGGGACAGCTCGGCCAACCTGGAAGCGTTGCTGGAGAAGATGCGGCGCACGCCGGACAACGCGACGTTCCTGCGGCAGTGTCAGTAGTAGCCCTTTTCCCCGTCGAGCAGTTCCCGGATGCTGTCCATGTGCCCGGCGTGCCGGGCGGTTTCCTCGATCATGTGGAGCAGCATCCACCGCAGTGACGCGGCGGCGGAACGGTACTCCGGGTGCTTGCCCGCGTCCTCCAGCGCATGCGCCGCGATGATCTCGTTCGATACCGCACACTGCGCCGCGTACTCGTCGAGGAGCCGCGGAAGCGGGATCCCGTCGACGTCCATCTCGGCGTCCTCGGTCACGTCGTCGAGCAGCGGGCCGACGGCCGGGCGGCCGAGAAACAGCACCTCGAACCAGAGGTGTTCGACCCACCTCATGTGGGAGACCAGGCCCGCCATCGTCATACGGGGCGAGGACGGCAGCACGGCACGGTGGGCGTCCGCTTCCGACAGCCCCTCGCATTTCCACTGAATGATCGCGCGCTGCATGTCGAGCCAACCCACGAGCTGCGTCCGTTCATCCGCATCGAAAGGCGGGCGATTACGAGAAGGCGTCATGGGCGCCGACGATAGTCCGGCGCCCGCCGCACCGCACCGGGATTTCGGGCGGCGGCAGGGCCCTGGCGGGCAGTGCGCCCCGTGTGAGCGCAGTGTGCGGCCATGCGCGGTCAGGTCGCGAGCAGCACGATCGCCGCGCCGAGGCCCCCGGCCCCGAGGGCGACGGCCGCGCAGATCAGTCCGCCGTCCCGCCAGCGGAAGAACCGGTCGAGAGCGAAGCGGCCGGGCCCGATGGCGGCGATCGAGAGGGCCACGGCGGCGATGCAGAGCGGATATTCCAGACCGCCGGTGACCACCCAGACGCCCTTGGGGACGGCCAGGACCATTGCGTTGATCATCACGCCGATCAGTGCGGCAGCCGCGAGGGGGGTGAGGAATCCGAGGGCGAGGCCGAGACCGCCGAGGAGCTCGGAGGCTCCGGCGACGCCGGCGTAGACCTCACCGGGCCGGTAGCCGAGGGCGGCGAATCCCTTGCCGGTGGCGGCGAGCCCTGAGCCGCCGAAGAGGCCGAAGAGTTTCTGGGCGCCGTGGCCGGCCAGGAGCAGTCCTACGGACAGCCGTAGGAGAAGCAGGCCGAGGTCGGTGGCGAGTGGGGGAGAGCGGAGGTCGTGGGGCCGGGTGTCTGCCTCCGACCGCCGCTCGGCGAGCAGTTTCATGACGATGTCGCTTCCCGCACCGGCGCGTCGGGTGGCCGCGGTGTCGAATCACCGGCGCCGGTGCGCTCAGGGTGGAGAGATCTCGTGGTGTGCGGGCCGTACCCGCGCGGCGGGGGCATCCCGGGACCCACCACGTCGGGACGAGGCTTGCGCCTTACAGTCGATCGTGCTACTTGAGAGCGCTCTTGCCTAGGGGGTCGAACGGGTCCGGTGCCGCCGTGCGGACGGGTGGCACCGTAGGGGGCGGGGGCGACCGCGGGTTGCGTCGATGCACGATGCCTGCCCGGGTCCGGGCTGCCCGGGGCAAAAATTCACGGGTGAAACAGAGCGGTAGGGGACGGGAAGGATGCCGGTCCGGACCCCAGCAACGAGGGCGGGCCTCCGGAATGAGCATTCCGGAGGCCCGCCCGGGCCGGCACCACGCGAGCGGGCCGGTGGCCCGGCGCGCTGTGCGGGAGGGGTGTCAGTCGTTGACGCAGGTGTTGCCGAACGTGGGGTTGAGCAGCCCGACGATGTTGATGGAGTTGCCGCAGACGTTGACCGGCACCTGGACGGGGATCTGCACGACGTTGCCGGACACGACACCGGGCGAGTTGACTGCTGCGCCCTGTGCCCCGCTGTCGGCGGTGGCCAGACCGGCACCGCCGAGGAGGGCAGCGCAGGCGCCGGCGGTCACGAGAACACTCTTGATCCGGTGAGCCATCGGTCGGTCTCCTTACTGGTGGTGGAAGCGGCCCGGGGCAGCCTCAGGTCCGCGGGAACGCACTGGACGGCTGCGAGCCGTCCGAGCCGCCTTTGTGTACGGGGAAGTTGCTTCCCCGCCGACCGCCGCTCCAGCTCCGTACGACGCGAAGATCAGACTTCTAGGTGATAGTGCATGCGGAGTTGACGGTCTGCCGTACGAATCGGCCGCAGCCGTGGCCCCATGCGTCACACCCCCTCACTTCCGCCCCGCACACCGGCCGGGCGGCCCGACCAGGAAGCACATGTCCGAAACCGCTCAGCCGCAGACCCACGATCCCGCCGCCTACGCGTCCCGCTCGGCCGCCGCCTGGAACTGGCTGTCCAGGGCCATCGACGCCCAGCAGGACGGCGCGTGGGTGCTCGACGAGGTGGAGTGGCAGGTGCTGGCCGACGTACGGGCAGCGACCAATGCCCTGCACGGCGGGCACCTGCCGCCACACACCCGCGAGCCCGTGCACGTAAGGGTGGGTCGCCTCGCCAACTGGGCCGGGGTGTGCCGGCTGGCCGCGCGGGCCGGCGGGTGGGAGCTGTTTCCCGTTGCCGGCACGGACGCCTCGGCCGCCACCGGGCCCGTCGGCATGGCTGACCTGCTGTCGGGGATCTACGCCCTCGCCGAACAGGGCGAACGGTGGAAGGCGCTGATACGCACCGCCGTGCAGCAGCGGCACGCCGCCGACCGGGCCGGCGGGTCCCTCCCGGAGCAGAGCCTGGAGGAGAGACTCAACGACCTGCATCCGGGATTCGAGCGGGACTTGGCCGACGCGGAAGCCTTCTTCACCGGTCCCGGATCGCTTGAGGACCTGCACCTCTTCTTCTACTGATTCCTCTGCCGAGGGGCCGGTGGCCCGGGCGTGACCCGGCCCGTGGTTCCGGGGGCGGCGGCCTAGTATTCCGGCCATGAAGAGTGAGCTTTTCGCCTCCGAGAACATGGCCACACAGGCCGCCGCCCCCGGCATGACGCAGCAGAACGCCAAGTCGATCAAGTACGCGCTGGACGGGGAGTGTTACGCCCGGCAGGGCTCGATGGTCGCCTTCCGCGGTGAGCTTCGGTTCGAGAAGCAGGGGCAGGGTGTCGGCAAGTTCCTCAAGCGCGCGGTCACCGGCGAGGGGCTGGCGCTGATGGCCGTACGGGGGCGCGGCGAGGTGTGGTTCGCGCACGAGGCGGCCAACTGCTTCATCGTGGACATCGAGCCGGGCGACGGCCTCTCCGTCAACGGCCGCAACGTGCTGTGCTTCGACCCGTCCCTGAGCTACGAGATCAAGGTCGTCAAGGGCGCCGGCATGGTCGGCGGCGGGCTCTTCAACTCCGTCTTCAGCGGACAGGGCAAGCTGGGCATCGTGTGCGAGGGCACCCCCATCGTCATACCCGTGTCCCCGCAGGCGCCGGTCTTCGTCGACACCGACGCCGTGGTCGGCTGGAGCAGCAGCCTGCAGACCGCGCTGCACCGTTCGCAGAGCGTCGGTTCGATGCTGCGGGGCGGCTCCGGAGAGGCCGTCCAACTCCGCCTCGACGGCGAGGGTTTCGTGATCGTACGGCCGAGTGAGCTGCGCCCGGAGAAGGCCGCCGGCAACTGACCGTGGCGCCGGGGGCCGCCCCGCGTCAGCCGTCCGCCCCCAGGCCCAGGCGCGCGTCCAGCCAGTCGAAGACCCGCTGCTCGAACACCGCGCGGCCCAGCGGCTCGCAGTGCAGGGCGGCGCCTTCGGCCTCGGTGAACCGCACCAGTTCCTTGGGGCCCGGCAGGGCGTCGTACAGGCGCTGCGAGGCACCGGGCCAGAAGTGCTCGCCCTCGGGGTCCGTGATCAGCAGCGGGGTGGTGATCCGGTGTGCCACGGGTGCCACGGTGTACTCGGCCACCTCGGTGAGCAGGTCGAAGGGCGAGTCGACCCCGTACGGCGTGGCCCGCCAGCGCCAGGTGGCGGCCAGCGCGGGCGACTCCTCCAGGGCCTCGTTCATGACGCGGTCGAAGGTGTCCCGGTCGCCGGATTCCCACAGCGCGCGCAGGTCCGGGCCGAGCTGGTGCCACCAGCTCTCCGCGACCTCGACGACGCCCGGATCGGCGACGGCGGCGGCGAGGCGGTGCTCGAAGGCGAGCGCGCGCGGAACCCAGTAGCCGGCCTGGCTGATACCGGCCAGCACCAGGCGTTCGGCGTCGACGTCCGGGCGCGCGACCAGGAAGTCCACGACCGGAGTGATCACGTTCTCCCAGTCGGGACGGAAGGTGACCCCGTGCTCGAAGAGCATCGACTGCTGGCCGGGCCCGTCGAAGAGCAGCGCGCGGTAGCCCCGCGCCACGGCCGGCGCGCCGAGCAGCGTCCAGGCGGCGGACACCGGGCCGTCGCTGCCGTTGTTGACGATCACGGTCGGCAGCCGTTCCGGGCCGCCGGGCGGACCGAAGAGGTAGCCGGGCAGCGTGCGGTCCTCGTACGGGACCGTGACCCGCTCGGCGGGCGGGTCCGCCACGGCGGCGAACCGGTCGAAGCAGTCGCGGTGTGCCGTGAAGAGCTCCCGCAGCCGCGCCTCGGTGTCGGGGACCCCGTCGACGGCCACCAGAGCCGTACCGAAATACCCGGCCGCCCGCAGGAACGCCTGCCGGGCACTCACCGGGTGCCCGTCGGCCGCGCACTTCTCGGCCTGTGCATGCGCCGTGCGCGCCAGTGCGGTCCAGGTCGACACCCAGAGTGCGGCTGCCCCGTCCGATGCGCTGTCCGGCGAGGGGGCCCGGGCCACGGCGGACGCGGCGGCCAGCACCTCACCCACGTCCGCGCCCTGCCGCCAGGCGGAACCCAGCGCGAGCAGGATCTCGTAGTTGAACTGGTCGTTCTCCACGAAACGGTACATGTGGGCGCCTCCTGGCCCGCGCCGTACGGACGCGGCCGGGCCGACGTCTCTCAGCCCCGGCCGGAGGGGAGAAAGGCCGGGGCCTTCCGTTCCAGCGTAGGAGCTGCCGCGGGGACGGCGCACGCCGGACGCCGCCCGCGCCGGGCCTTGCCGTAGGGGCGCCCGGGTGCGCGCCACGGGAAAACGCTCCTAGCACCTACCGCCCACCGACGCGACTTCGACCGGCACCGCGCCGCCTGGCATGATCCCGCCCATGGCTGAACGCGTGATCGCCGCATGTGACGGTGCATCGAAGGGAAACCCCGGTCCCGCGGGCTGGGGATGGGTGCTCGCCGACGCCGGGGAGACGGTCCTCCGCTGGGAGGCCGGCCCGCTCGGCACCGCGACGAACAACGTCGCCGAGCTCACCGCACTGGAGCGGCTGCTGGCGGCCACCGACCCGGTCGTGCCGATCGAGATCCGGATGGACTCCCAGTACGCGATGAAGGCCGTCACGACCTGGCTGCCCGGCTGGAAGCGCAAGGGCTGGAAGACGGCCGCGGGCAAGCCGGTCGCCAACCAGGACCTGGTCATGCGCATCGACGAGCTGCTCACGGGCCGGGAGGTGGAGTTCCGCTACGTCCCCGCGCACCAGGTGGACGGCGACCGGCTCAACGACCTCGCCGACCGGGCCGCGAGCCAGGCGGCGCTGCTGCAGGAGGCCGCCGGCACCGCGCTCGGTTCCCCGGAGCCGCCGGCCGCGCCGGACACCGCCCGGCCCGCCGGCAGCCGTCGCGGCGCCACCGGCGCGAGCGCGGACTCCGCGTCCTCGCCGCGGCGGCGCACCGCGAAGGGCACCTCGCGGACCGCCGGCTCGGCGAACGGCTCCACACGCACCCTCAAGGCCAAGTTCCCCGGCCGCTGCCGCTGCGGGCGCTCCTACGGCGCGGGCGAGCCGATCGCCAAGAACCCGGACGGCTGGGGCCACCCGGACTGCCGCTCCGGAGCGGGTGCCGGTGCGGGCGGGGGCGCCGGGGAGTAGGGCGGGGCAGGCCCGGAACGCCGTACGAGCCGGGCCGCCGCCGGGGCGGGGGAGCGCGGTCCGTATCCGGGCCACCCGGGCCCGGGCCCCCGTCGGACGGGCCCGCCACGGGTGCCTCGGCTCCGCGCCGGGCCGCGTCGCGGAAGGTGTTCGGCCAGTCGTGTGAAAGGGCCGCACGGGCGGCTGCCCGGCCGGGGACCATGGCTGGACGTGCGCATGCGCCGCCCGCCCCACCGGAGGTACCCATGACAACTGACCGGCACGGACACCCGATGACCGACACCGGCGCCGAGGCCCTCGCCCACTACGAACAGGCCCTGGACGACCTGCTCTTCTTCCGCCCGCAAGTGATGGAGACGACGCGGGCGGCGCTCGCCGCCGCGCCGCGCTCGGCGGCCGTCCAGACGCTGGCCGCCTACCTGGGCGTCCTGGGGACCGAGGAGAAGGACGCGGCGGCCGCCCGCGACGCCTTCGCCGGCTTCCGCGCCGGCCTGGACACCGGGAAGCTGACGTCCCGGGAGCGGATGCACCTCGCCGCCGCGACGGCGTGGCTGGACGGTGACCTGCACGGCGCCGGCAGCATCCTCGGCGAGCTCTCCGTCGCCTTCCCGCGCGACGCGCTGGCGCTCTTCGCCGGGCATCAGCACGACTTCCTCACCGGCGACGCCCAGCGCCTGCGCGACCGCATCGGCGGGGCGCTGGACGCCTGGGACGAGGCGGACCCGCACCACGGGCCGCTGCTGGGCATGTACGCGTTCGGCCTGGAGGAGTCGGGTCACTACGAGCGCGCCGAGGAGGTCGGAATGGCGGCCCTGGCGCGGCACCCGCGCGATGTGTGGGGGATCCACGGCGTGGTGCACACCTACGAGATGCGCGGACGGTTCGCCGACGGGATCCGGTTCCTCGACGCCCGTACCGACGACTGGTCGAGCGGCACCCTGCTCACCGTCCACAACTGGTGGCACTACGCCCTCTTCACCCTGGAGACCGGCGACACCGCCCGCGTCCTCGGCATCTACGACGCGGCACTGCACCACGACCGCTCCGCCGGTGTGGCGATGGAACTCCTCGACGCCGCCGCCCTGTTGTGGCGGCTGTACCTGGCGGAGGACATCCAGACCGCTCGCTGGGCCCGGCTCGCGGACGCCTGGGAGCGCCGCCAGGACGGTCCGCACTACGCCTTCAACGACGCCCACGCGGTCATGGCGTACGTCGGCGCCGGCCGCCTCGCGCAGGCCGAGCGCCTGGTCGGGGACCGGGAGAAGTGGCTGGCCGGACAGCCCCGCGTCAGCAACCGCGCGATGACCGCGGACATCGGCCTGCCGGTGTGCCGCGCACTGATCGCCTACGGCCGGCAGGACCACGCCGCGGCCGTCGACCTGCTGCTCCCCGTCCGCCACCGCCTGCACACCTTCGGCGGCAGCCACGCCCAGCGCGACGCGATCCAGCGGACCCTCGTCGAGGCGGCCCTGCGCTCGGGGCGCACGGATCTGGCCCGCACGCTGCTGAGCGAACGCAGTCAGCTCCGGCCCGTCTGCCCGTACAACTGGTCCGCCAAGGCCCGCCTGGAGGACCAGCTCGGCGCCCCGGACCGGGCGGCCGCCGCCCGCGCACGCGCGGCGGCCCAGTCGGCGTCCTGAAGTGGCGGTGCCGGCTCAGTGCCGTGCCGGGGCGGCGGCCTCCAGGTCGTCGATGCTGCCGGACATCACCGTCCGGAGGTGTTCGGTGAGGTGCTCGGCCGGCCAGTCCCACCAGGCGACGGCCAGCAGGCGGGCGATGTCCTCGTCGCTGTAGCGGCGGCGGATGAGGCGCGCCGGGTTGCCGCCGACGATGCCGTAGTCCGGTACGTCGTCGACGACCACCGACCCGGAGGCGATGACCGCGCCGTGGCCGATGCGCACGCCCGGCATCACCGTGGCGCGGTAGCCGAACCAGACGTCGTGCCCGACCACGGTGTCGCCGCGGCCGGGCAGGCCGGTGATCAGGTCGAAGTGCTCCGACCATGACCCGCCCATGATCGGGAACGGAAAGGTGGAGGGGCCGTCCATGCGGTGATTGGCGCCGTTCATGAGGAACCGGACGCCCTCGCCCAGGGCGCAGAACTTGCCGATGACCAGCTTTTCCGGACCGTAGTGGTAGAGCACGTTGCGGGTCTCGAACGCGGTCGGGTCGTCCGGATCGTCGTAGTAGGTGAACTCGCCGACCTCGATCAGCGGCGAGGTGACCAGCGGCTTCAACAGCACCACGCGCGGCTGTTCGGGCATCGGGTGCAGCACATGGGGATCGGCGGGGACTGATGCCATGGCGGATCGGCTTCCTCGTCTGCTGGATGGTCCGACACGGACCGGTGCCGGCTCCTTCCATGATCGCGAGGTGCGCAAGGGATTTTCCCGCGGGGATGCGGGGTCGGGGCGCAGGGCCCGGCCACGGCGGGGGCCCGACCATGCCGACAGAACATATATTCGAATAGCCGGGTATCCTGTGTGTATGAGCACGCATCTCCAAGGCTCGCTCTTCGACCAGACCGAGGACATCCGCCTCGGTCCGCTGCGGGGGCTGCGCAGGACCACGCTCGGCGACGGCGCCTGGATCGATCTGCTGCCCGACTGGCTGACCGGGGCCGATGCCCTGTTCCTGCGGCTTGCCGCCGAGGTTCCCTGGCAGGCCGAGCGCCGTCAGATGTACGAGCACATGGTCGACGTACCGCGGCTGCTCGCCCACTACGGCGAGGGCGAGGCACTGCCGCACCCCGTGCTGGACGAGGCCCGAGCGGCCCTGTCCGCCCACTACCGCGCCGAGCTCGGCGAACCGTTCACCACCGCCGGCCTGTGCTACTACCGCGACGGCCGGGACAGCGTGGCCTGGCACGGGGACCGGATCGGCCGCGGCAGGCACGAGGACACGATGGTCGCCATCCTGTCCGTGGGGGCGCCCCGTGACCTGCTGCTGCGCCCGCGACGCGGCGGCAGCACCGTACGGCGGCCGCTCGGGCACGGGGACCTGATCGTGATGGGCGGCTCCTGCCAGCGGACCTGGGAGCACGCGATACCCAAGAGCACCCGGGCGGCGGGGCCCCGGATCAGCATCCAGTTCCGGCCGCACGGCGTGCGCTGACCCGACAGGGCGCGAAAGAGCCGGAGCGGCGGGAGCGGCGAGGCGGGAGCCGGGGTTCCGTGACGAGCCGATTGAGCCCCCCCGATGATCAACAGGCCCGCTTTCGCGACAACTTCGTCCGGGCCGCGGCTGGATCCCGACCCGGGCTGAACGAGCAGGCGCCGTCGGCCGTCCTACCGCACGTACCTGTACGCACTCATCTGGAGGGGTTTCTCATGCGACGCTCAGGAGCAGCAGCCGCGGTGGTCGTTCTGGCGGCCGCCGGGTTGCTGGGGACGGCCGGCACGGCCGGCGCCGCCACCGGCACGGCAGCCATGTCCGGCTCGGCCACGAACTGCTCGGTGACCTGGGGCAGCAAGGCGAAGTCGGCCATGAACGCCACCTCCGCTCGGCTGAAGAACATCACGACCAGCGGGAACGCGTGCTACGACCGCATGGTCTTCGACATCAGCGGCGCGCGCGGCAAGCTCGGCTACCACGTCGGTTACGTCGACGCGTTCCATCAGGACGGCTCCGGTGAGCGGATACCGGTCAAGGGCGGCGCCATCCTGGAGATCTTCGTGTCCGCGCCGAGCCATGACCCCGCGACCGGTCGGCAGACCTACGCGGCCGAGGCCGGCAAGTCGCTGCCCGGCGTGAACCTCAGCGGCTACCGGACGTTCAAGGACACCAAGTTCGGGGCGAGCTTCGAGGGGCAGACCCAGGTCGGCCTGGGGGTGCGGGCCAAGCTCCCGTTCCGGGTACTGCAGTCCGGTGACACCTTGATCGTGGACGTCGCCCACACCTGGTGACCGAGCGGGGACGCTGAACGCCGCCGCCCGCCCGTTCACCCTCCGCTCGGCCCTGCGTGGTGAGAGCGCGGGCCGCCGCGCGGGTATACCGGGTGTGCGGGAACACGGGACCCGAGGCGAGCGGCGGTGAGAGCGGTGGTGAGGGAGCGGACCACGTGCTGCGTGGTGGGCGGCGGCCCGGCGGGCATGGTGCTCGGGCTGCTGCTGGCACGGGCGGGTGTCGAGGTCACCGTGCTGGAGAAGCACGGAGACTTCCTCCGCGACTTCCGTGGTGACACCGTGCACCCCTCCACGCTCGCGCTGCTGGACGACCTGGGGCTGGCGCAGCGGTTCGCCCGGCTGCCGCAGCGGCGGGTGACGACCGTTCAGCTGCCGCTGGGGCCGGACCGTTCCCTGGTCACCGTCGGCAACATCGGCGCGCTGCCGGGACCGTTCAACTACATCGCCATGGTGCCGCAGTGGGACCTCCTCGACCTCCTCGCGGACGAGGCCCGGCGCGAGCCGTCCTTCTCCGTGCGGATGAGCACCGAGGCGACCTCGTTCCTCATGGAGCGCGGCCGGGTCGCGGGGGTCCGCTACCGCACGTCCGACGGCCGTACCGGTGAGCTGGCTGCCACCCTCACGGTGGCCTGCGACGGCCGGGGTTCGCTGGCGCGGTCGCTTCCCGAACTGGGGCTGCGGAGCTTCGCCTGCCCGATGGACGCCTGGTGGTTCCGGCTGCCGCGGTGCGACGGCGATCCGCACGGGCTCGTCGGCGGCGTCGGCGACCGGCTTCTGGCAGCCATGATCGACCGCGGGGACTACTGGCAGTGCGCCGCGCTGATCCCGAAGGGCACCGACGCCGAGCGCCGCGCCGCCGGTCTCGCGCCCTTCATGGACAATTTCACCGCGGCCGCCCCCTGGCTCGCCGACCGGGTGTC
Organism: Streptomyces lydicus; assembly: GCF_000717345.1. GTDB lineage: Bacteria > Actinomycetota > Actinomycetes > Streptomycetales > Streptomycetaceae > Streptomyces > Streptomyces lydicus. Next base: position 114,880 of record NZ_JNZA01000012.1, read on the forward strand.
CGCACTGCGCTCCTGGGACGACGTCAAGCTGCTCGACGTACGGCTCGACCGGCTCAGCAGGTGGCACCGCCCGGGGCTGCTGTGCATCGGCGACGCGGCACATGCGATGTCGCCGGTCTTCGGCATCGGCATCAACCTCGCCGTCGAGGACGCGGTGGCCGCCGCCCGGTACCTCGTCGGGCCGCTGTCCGCGGGCACGGTGGGGCCGGGCGACGTACGCGGTGTCCAGCGGCGCCGGTGGCCGACCACGGCGTTGACCCAGGCGCTTCAGCGGTTCGCCCACCGGCGGGTCATCGGGCCCGTGCTGGCCGGCGACCCGCCCTTCGGCAATCCCCGGCGGGCGCAGCGGGCCGCCGAACTGCTCACCACCTCGCGGTGGCTGAACCGGGTGCCGGCGTACTTCCTCGCCTACGGCGCGCTGCGGGAACGCCCGCCGGCCGCGTCACTGCGCTGAGCCGCCGTCGCGCGCGGCGCCGGTGCTGCGGGCCCGGACCGCGAGGCCGTCGAGGACGCACGCCAGGCCGAACGCGAACTGTTCGTCCGGGCCGGCGTCCTCGGCGTCGGTCACCCGCCGGGCGAACTGCGGGTAGTCGCCGCTGGCGATGACCTCGCGGATGTACGGGCCGACGCCGGCCCGCCACTGGTCCTCGGTCAGCCCGGAGCGGCGCTGTGCCTGGAGTTCGGCGAGTTCCTGGGCGGTCGAGCCGAAGACGTAGGCCATGACGGTGTCGACGGCGTGGGAGGCGAAGGTGATGTCCGGGGTGAGTGCGGCGGCAGCCGTGAGCGCGAGGTCGTACCGCCGCAGCGAGTTGGCGCCGAGGGCGGGACGGCCGGTGAGTTCGGAGCCGAGCCAGGGATGGCGGAGCAGACGGGCGCGTACGTCCCGTGCGACGGCGTCGAGGTCGGCGCGCCAGTCGCCGGTGAGCGCGGGTGGCTCGGTCTCGCCGTGCACCTCGTCGACCATCAGGTCCAACAGCTCGTCCCGGCTCGCCACATAGCGGTAGAGCGAGGCCGTACCCGAGCGCAGATCCGTCGCGACCCGGCGCATCGACAGCGCGGACAGCCCCTCCGTGTCGGCGATCGCCAGGGCCTGCTGCACGATCCGGTCCACGCCCGGGGCCTGCCGGCGCGGGACGCGCCGCTCCTTCCGCCACACCAGGGCGGGGGTCGGCTGCGGTGCCGGGTCGGTCATCGCGGTTCTCCTTCTGTGGGCCATTGCGGCCAACATAGCGCAGTGGCTACGGTGTTGCCGTAGTGAGAACACTGTAGCCATAAGCTGTACTCAGCAATCGCAACGGGGGAGAAGCATGCCCGAGACCCGCATTCCGGTCCTGATCGCCGGCGGCGGCACGGTCGGTCTGGCCACCGCTCTGTTCCTGGCCCACCACGGTGTGGCGTCCCTGGTCGTGGAGCGGCAGCCCGGGCCGAGCGTCCACCCACGCGCCACCGGACTCGGGCCGCGGACCGTCGAGTTCCTGCGTCAGGCCGGCCTCGACGAGGCGGTCGACGCGGTGGCCATCGACATGTCCGCGGGCAACCTCGGCAAGATCTCGGCCGGCACGCTCGCCGAGGCCGACCTGCCCGCCGTGGCGGCGGCCGGGCCCGCTCACCCGCAGCTGGGGCCCCGGCTCACCGGCCGGGTCAGCCCGGGCGTGCTGCGCGGCACCTGCCCGCAGAACCGGCTGGACGCCGTACTCCTCCCGGCCGCACGCGAGCGCGGCGCCACCGTCCGGTACGCGACCCGGCTGGTGTCCTTCGAGCAGGACGACGACGGCATCACCGCGCTCCTCGACACCGGGGACGCCCCCGGCGGACGTGAGACCGTACGGGCCGACTACCTGGTGGCCGCCGACGGGGTGCGCAGCGGCGTACGGGACGCACTCGGCATCGCCACCTCGGGCCCCGGTGAACTCGGCAGCCCCATGGTGAACATCCTCTTCCGCGCCGACCTCACCGCCTACACGCACGGACACTCCTTCGTCACCTGCGACATCACCCATCCCGACGCGCCCGGCCTGCTGGTGACCGTCGACGGCGAAAAGGAGTGGATCTTCCACGCCGCCTACGCCCCGGGCGCGGGCCGCGGCGCGGACGACTTCACTCCCGCCCGTTGCCGCGCGCTGATCCGGGCGGCCATCGGCGCCCCCGATCTGGAGGTGGAGGTGGTCAGCACGCTGCCGTGGCGACCGCGGGGACTGCTCGCCGACCGCTTCCGCGCCGGCCGGGTGTTCCTGGCCGGCGACGCCGCGCACACCAACCCGCCGCTGGGCGCCTTCGGCCTGAACACCGGGATCGCCGACGCGCACAACCTGGCCTGGAAGCTGGCCGCCGTCCTGCGTGGCGACGCCGGCCCCGCGCTGCTCGACAGCTACCCGGCCGAACGGCGTCCGGTGGCGGCGCTCGCCCTGGAGCAGTCCCTGCGGCGGCTGGCCGACCCCCGGCTGCACTGGGACCAGAGCCCGCGGACGGCGGCCGCGCGCGCCGCCGCCGGGGTCGTCAACGCGCCCGTCGTGCACCTGGGTTACCGCTATGACTCCGACGCGGTGATCGACCCGCAGCCGGACCTGCCCTCCCACGAGGACGTCGCCCGCACCCTCGACGGGGCCCCCGGCTCCCGCCTCCCGCACCTGTGGGTCGAGCGGCACGGCCGCCGGATCTCCACGCTCGACCTGGTCGAGTCCCGGTTCACCCTGCTGACCGGCGCCGACGGCGACCGCTGGATCCGCGCGGCACGGGAGGCGGGGGAGCGGCTGGGCGTTGCGGTCGCCGCGCACCGGATCGGCCCCGGTGCCGAGGTGGCCGACCCGGAAAGGGACTGGCCACGGCTCGCCGGGCTCGACGCGGCCGGCGCCCTGCTGGTACGCCCCGATCAGTTCGTCGCCTGGCGGGCGGGCGCCCCGTCCGAGGATCCGGCCGGCGAGCTGGAGCGCGTCCTCGCCCGGCTTCTCGCCCGCGAGAGCCCCGCGGAGCACGGCGGGACGGCGTAGGTCATCGGGGCGGTGACTCCGGGCGGCGGTGGACCGCCCGGCGTCACCAGCGCACCGCGGTGAAGTCGATCGGCCGCGGCCGCAGCTGCCCCACCCGGGCGGTCAACTCCCGCATCCGCCGCGCCATTTCCTCCGCGGGCAGCCGCTTGCGGTCGCCGTGGCCGGGCAGCAGCCACTCGAAGCGCAGCTGGTCGGCGGTCCGGGCCAACGACGCGGCCAGCACCTCGATGGAGTACCAGGTGACGCTCTCCGCCACCGCCAGGTCGCCCAGGCCGCGCGACCAGTAGAAGCTGTCGCCGCTGAAGCAGTACCGCTCGTCGGCGACGTAGAGCACGCTTCCCTCGGTGTGGCCGGGGAGGGGGTGGGCGAGCATTCCCGCGGCGATCTCGACGGTCTCCGTCCCACGCAGCACCCGGTCGGCATCCGGGGCGGCGTCGAGATCGCCCTCGTGGATCCACAGCCGCGCACCGAACCGGTCGGCGTAGCGACGGCCGTGCGCGGCGTGGTCCCGGTGGGTCAGCAGAACATCGGTGACGGGGCCGAGCTGCTCGTACCGCGTGGCGAGCGCGGCACTGAAGCGGGGGGTGTCCACCATCATCAAGGACCCCGAAGGGCGCCGTACGAGATAGGAGTTGGCGCCGGCGTTCTCGGGGGAGTTGTGCCCGCAGAGGTGGACGGTGCCGTCGTCGTCCAGCGGCAGCGGGAAGGGGTCACGCGTCACGTCCAGCCGACGGGAGGCGGGGCGGACGGAGCGGGTGGGGCAGGCGAACGCGGCCGCTGACAGCATGCGTTCCTCCGCTTCGTCGCGCGGCTGGCGCAGGATGTGGGACCGGCCGTCGGCCTCACCGATCAGGTCCGGTGCGAGCTGCCGCGCGACGTCGCAGTTGGTGCAGCGCTCGTCGACGTACCAGCCGGCGGTGCCGGTCCCGGCCGCCGGGTCGGGGTGGGGGGTGTGCGCATGGTTCACGGTGGGCCTCCTTGTGCACGGCGGGGGCCGGTGTGCCGGCCCCGTGATCACGAGGTTCGCCGGTCACCCCGGAAAGCGGAAGGGGGGTCCGGCCTTGTTTCTCACGGTTGGTTCCGCTCTCCGCGCCTTCGCGAACAATCGCTCATTTGTCATGCACATGTACGCGATCGGTCGAGCCGTTCGAGGTGTTCGGCGACCTTCGTGAGGAGCAACTCCGGGTTCTCCGCCGGGAGGCCGTGTCCGCCGGGTACCCGCAGCAGCCGGGCGTGCGGGATCCGGTCTACCAGTTCGTGCTGGTGGTGCGGGGGGACGATGCGGTCGTCGGCACTGGAGATGACCAGCGTCGGGGCGGTGACGTGCGGGAGCAGGCCGGTGAGGTCGACGCCCGCGTTGGCCGCGGACTGCCGGGCGAGGCCGTCCCGGGCGCCGTCCAGCAGCTCGGTGACGGTGGCAGCGACCTGCTCGAACGTGGTCCGGTCCCAGGCGCGCAGGGTCTCCTTGCCCATGGCGGTGAGCAGCATCATGCGCGCCATCGCCGCCGGGTCGGTGCGCGCCAGGTGCTGCCACAGTTCGAACTGGAACACCATCTGCGGGTCGGACCGGACCCATCCGGCGTGCGCCGTCAGGGAGTTGACGAGGTCGGGGTGCAGGGCCGCGGTGGCCGTGGCCACGACGGCACCGAGCGAGTGCCCGACGACGTGGAACCGGTCCAGGCCGGCGTCCCGGGCCGCCGCCACGACGTGCGCGACCAGGTCGTGGAGGGTGAAGGGCCCGCCGGGGTCGCGGGTGCCGCCGGAACCGGGCAGATCCGGGGCCACGATCGTGTACTGGTCGCCGAGGGCCTTGATGAGTGGCCCCCAGTTGCCCTCGCCGGTGGCGCCGGTGCCGTGCACCAGCACCAGGCCGGGACCGCTGCCGGTGACGAGGTAGTGGGCCTTGCTGGTACCGCCGGATACGGGAACGTCGACCACGGGCACGGTGCTCTCCTTCAGGGAGGGGTGGGAACAGGGCAGGGTGCGGCGGACGGGCCGCGGGCCCGGTCAGTTCCGGGGGGCCGCCTGGCGCAGGGCCGCCCGGAGCGCCTGGTTGAAGCGCTCGGCCCGGTCCTGCTGGGACATGTGGCCGGCGCCCTCGATGACCGTCAGCCGGGCACCGGGGATCAGGGCGGCGCACTCCCGGGCGACCGACAGCGGGACCTCGGTGTCCAGCTCGCCGTGCAGGAAGTGGGTGGGCACCCGCACGTCGCCCAGCCGGTCGCGCGGGTCGTAGTCCGCCTGGTCGAGGACGAGTTGGTCGATGAGGAACGTGGCGTCCAGCAGCTGCCGGACCGTCCAGTCGATCATGGCGGCGCTCGCCCCCGGGCGGTACCAGTGCGGGACGAAGTCGGCCAGTGTGCCCGCCCGGTCGGCGCGCAGGTCCGCCAGCAGCTTGTCCATCGCCGCCCGCATCCCGGAGAAGTGGTGGAAGCCCGCGTCCACCGGGACGATCGCGCCGATCCGGTCCGGGGCGGCGAGCGCGGCCTCCAGGGTGAACGCCCCCGCGATCGACGAGCCGATCAGCACCGGCCGGTCCAGCTCCAGGACGTCGAGGAACTCCAGGACGTCGCGGGTGAGGCCGGCGATGCTGTAGCCGGTGGCGGGCCGGTCCGACCTGCCGCAGCCCCGCCAGTCGACGGTGATCACACGGTGGTCGGTCATCAGGTCGGCCGCCTGGGCGTCCCACACCCGGCCGCTGGTGCCCCAGCCGTGCAGGAACACCAGGGGGCGGCCGGAGCCGAGGTCCTGGTAGTGAAGTGTGGTGCCGTTGACGGTCGCGTGCGCCATCGTCGTTCTCTCCTCTTCTCGCGGGCCCGCCGACGGACCGGTGGAGCCGCCTCGCCGCGCGGACGTGCCCATTCCAGCGGGTGGGCCGGTGCCGTCCAAGGAGCGGTCCGTTCTTAGACTGATCACGGATCGTGATGAATCGGGGGAGGGTGACGTGGAGTTGCGTCAGGTGCGCTACTTCGTGGCGGTGGCCGAGGAGCTGCACTTCGGACGTGCCGCCGCGCGGCTGCACATCGTGCAGCCGACGGTCAGCCAGCAGATCCGGCGCCTGGAGCGGGAATTCGGCCTGGAGCTGTTCGACCGCACCACCCGCACGGTGACGCTGACCGCAGCGGGCCAGACCTTCCTGACACATGCGCAGGCCCTGCTGCGGGCCGAGCGCGCGGCGACCGAGGCGATGGCCGCTCTTCAGGCCGAGCAGGAATCGACCCTGAGGGTGGGCACCACTGTCGGACTCGGACTCCGCCTGGACGCGCTGTTGACCGCGCTGACCGAACGCGCCCCGCAGCTGATGGTCGAGCTGGTCAGCGCGGACCGGGCCACCCGGCTCCAGCAGGTCCGCGACGGTGAGCTGGACGCCGCGTTCATCCGGGGCCCCGACCACAGCCCCGGCCTGGAACTCCTGCCCCTCTGGACCGACGTCCTGGTCGCCGCCCTGCCCGCCGGGCACCCGCTGGCCGCCGGGCCGTGCGTCGCCCTCGCCGACCTGGCCGGACTGCCGCTGCGCATCGCGCCCCGGGAGGCCCACCCCCAGCTGGTCGACGCCGTCGTGCACGCCTGCCGCGCGGCGGGCTTCGACCCGGTCATGGGCGCCGCGTTCACCACCGACCAGGACACCCTGGCCGCCATCGCCGCCGGCCGGCCGAGCTGGACGGTCTACTTCGCGTCCCAGGCCGCGATCCAGCCCGCGCCCCGCATCGCCTTCCGCCCCTTCACCGACCCCGCCCCCGCCCTCCAGACCAATCTGGCCGTACGCCCCGGCCCGCCGTCCCGCCGGCTGGCCGCTTTCCTGGACGCCTGTAACTCCCTGGAACGAGCGGAGTCACCCGGGGGCGTGCGGGCGCCGCGCCAGGGCCTGCTGTGAAAGGGGATCTCGGGCGTGACTGATCAGGTCCTCAACGAACGTCTGTGACAAGGCTCCACACCGCTGACACCACGTACACTCCCACCACGATGAAGCGACGTGTTCATTTCACCGAGCAGGCGGGGCGATTCCGCGACTACATCCCGGTCGACGACCGGAAGGCGCTCCTGCACCTCGTCGACAAGATCGCCGACGACCCGCAAGGTCCGGCCACACACCTCGCCTACAGAGACGATGACGCCACCCGATCAACCTGGGCCGACGGTCTCATGGTGCACTACCTCGTGACCCCCTACGACCTGGTCGTTGTCGACGTCGACATCTACGACGCCAGTAGAGGCTTCAACATCGTGTGAACAGTGCTTGCTGCCACCGGGCTTACGGGTGGAGGCAGGACCGTGACGGTGGTCCTCACTCGCCGTGAGCCCTCCAACGGCCCAGCACCGCCAGCCGCGCGCCCCGATCAGGAGTAGGACGGAGCTGACGGGTGTGGCGGCGGGAGAAGCAGGTACGCGGGATGAACAGGGTGGTCGACCTCAACCACTGTCAGGGATATGCGCAGTGCGACCGTCGCCCTCCGGCCATCTGCCGGACCGGCGGCTGACCGTCGTGCAACCGGCCCGCTGAGGCCCGTCACCCGGCGAAACAGAGCGAGGAGGAGCCCCGCCCATGTCCGCGGACACCCTGTTCCGAAGGATCACCGACTACGCCCACCGCGCCGATCCCTACCCCCTCTACGCCGAGCTGCGCGAGGCAGGCGTGGCGCGGCAGGGCGACGGGAGCTACCTGGTCGGGAACTACCACGACATCGCCGCGCTGCTGCACGACCCGCGGATCAGTTCCGACCGCCGCAACCGCGTCACACCGGACGGCACCGGCACCGGCGAAGACCTGCCGCCGTCCTTCATCGGGCTCGACGACCCCGAACACCACCGGCTCCGCGGCCTCGCGATGCGCTCCTTCGGCCCGCCCCACACCCCGGGCCGGATCGACTCCCTGCAGGGCGAAATGGCCCGTATCGTGGCGGATCTGCTCGACGGATTCCGGGACAAGGACCGGATCGACATCGTCGACGACTTCGCCTACCCGCTCCCGGTCACCGTGATCTGCCGGCTGCTGGGCGTGCCGACCGAGGACGAGCCGCAGTTCCGCGGCTGGTCGGACGCCATCGTCTCCGGCTTCGACCCCACCCCCGGTGAGGATCCCGCCGAGCGCGCCCGCGCGGCCTCCGAGGCCCGCAAGGCGATGGGCCTGTACCTGGGGGAGCTCGCCGAGCGGCGCCGCGGCCACCCGTCCGACGACATGCTCTCGGCGTTCGTCACCGGCGGCGCCGAGGCCGGTGCGGGCCTGACCCCGCTGGAGATCATGACCACCTCGGTACTGCTGCTCATCGCCGGGCACGAGACCACCGTCAACCTGATCACCAACGGGGTGCTCACCCTGCTGCGCCACCCCGGCCAGTTGGCGCGGTTGCGCGACGATCCCGCCCTGATGCCGCGGGCGGTGGAGGAACTGCTGCGCTACGAGCCTCCCGTGCAGATGCTGCCGCAGCGCACCCCGCTCACCGACATCGAGGTCTCGGGCGTCACCGTCCCCAAGGGTTCACCCCTCATCCTGGTGCTCGCCTCCGGCAACCGCGATCCGAAGCGGTTCGACGACCCCGACCGCTTCGACTCGGCCCGCGAGGACAACCAGCACCTCGGCTTCGGCAGCGGCATCCACAGCTGCTTCGGCGCCCCGCTGGCTCGTCTGGAGGCCCAGATCGCCCTGACCGGACTGCTCCGGCACCTCGACGGGCCCCGCCTGGTCGAGGATCCGCCGCCGTACCGGAGCAGCCCGGTCCTGCGAGGGCCGCGCCATCTGCTGGTCGAGCGGGACCGGGCGGGTGCCTGACGAGGTCCGGGAGGGCCGGAGGGTGATGCGGTCCGCTGTGCCGGAAGGCGGTTATCCGGCGGTTCCGAAGTCCTGCGTCCAGTAATCGCCGGGCTGTGCCAGGCCCACGCCCATCTCCTTGAAGGAGCAGTCGAGAATATTGCGCTTGTGGCCGGGGCTGGACATCCAGCCCTTCATCACGCTCTCGGGGGAGGAGTATCCATAGGCGACGTTCTCGCCGTACGCGCTCCAGTGGTAACCGGCCCGCGTGATCCGGGCGCCGGGGTCGGATCCGTCGGAGCCCGTGTGGGACATGTTCCGGTGGGCGGCCATGTCCTTGCTGTGGTCCTGTGCGGCCTTCGTGAGTTTCGCATTCAGGGCCAGCGGTGAGCATCCGGCCTTGGCGCGCTCGTTGTTGACGAGTTCCAGGATCCGGGCCGCGGTGCCGGAAGCCGGAGCGGCGGCCTTCGACGCGCTCGGGGACGCGGCGGGGGCCTTGGGGGCCGTGGACGTGCTGGTGGCGGGCTTGGCGCTCGACGCGGTCCGCCCCGGGTGGTGGGCGTGCGCCGCCTTCGTCCAGTGGCCGTTCTCCCAGTGGCCGTGCCGGTGGTGGCCGTATCCCCGGTATTCCTGGTGCTGCTGTCCGTTCAGACATGCCATGGCTGCGGAGGGCACGGCCACCGCGCCTATCGCGAGTGCGGCGACGGTTATCTTCCGGTAGTGCGTCGTCCGGCGATGCTTTGTCATCGGTGACCTCATTCGGTGTGCGCGGCGCGTTCCCTGGACTGCCGGGTTTCTCGAACCCCGCCCCTGAACTGCGGAGATGCCATGGGCTCGTCATTCAATGGGACCGCTGTGCGGCAGGCAAGAAAGGCCGTCTACTAATGCGTTTAGTAGCGGCGGCCGATGCTTGTCAGAGGGATTCCGGCATGCTGGCCGTATTCTCGATCACTCAGGAAATGCTGTCGGCCCGTCAGAAAGCCCTGCGCGGCGAATATGCGGGGGAAAATGCCGAGTGCATCGAATGCCGGTTGGTGCTGTGCGGCCTATTGCGCTATCAAGACGGACAAATCCCCTATGTCGACTGGGGAAAGATCTACTATTCGGCATAGTTGAGAGGCGAGGTGGCTATGACGGATGTCACAGGCGCTCGGAGTGCGGCTCTCAGGTCCCCGCGGCGAACACCCGCGCCAGCTCCTCTGCCACCACCCGCGCGCCCGGCGAGACCCACCGCCTGCGGTGCCGTGCGAGCTGCACCGGCACCGGCTCGGCCGACGGGCCGTCCACCACGGCCAACCGGCCCTCGGCCAGCTGCCGTTCGACCGTGACGCGGGGGAGCAGGGTCAGCCCCAGCCCGGCGGCGACGCACGACCGGGCCGCGTCGATGCTCCCGAAACGGGTGATCCTGGGCCTGACGCCGGGCACCTCCTGCAACGCACGGACCAGCCGGTCGCTGTACGAGCAGCCCTCCTCGTGCACGAAGAAGCTCTCCCGGGCCAGCTCGTCCCAGTCCGCCGACCGCCCGGCGAGCCGATGATCGGCCGCCGCGACGTACACCAGCGGCTCGCTCGTGATCCGCCGGGCCAGCAGGTCCCGCTCGTCGACCTCCGGCTCCAGCAGCAGCGCGAGATCGAGCCGGCCGGTGCGCAGCCCGTCCACCGCCCCCACGGTGTCCGCCGCGTGCAGATGGACATCCAGCCGGGGGTGGTCGCGCCGCAGCGCGGCGATCACCTCGGGCAGCCGGGAGGAGCACAGTGAATCGCCCGCCCCGACGACCACCTCGCCCGCCACCGCCCCGGCCTCCGTGTCGCCCTGCCCGGCAGCGGCCGCCGCACGCAGCCCGGCCACCGCGTCGAGCACCGCCTCGGCCTCCTCCACCAGCGCGCGGCCGGCCCGGGTCGGCACCGTCCCCGCCGGCAGCCGGTCGAACAGCACGGTCCCCAACTCCCGCTCCAGCGTGCGGATCTGGACGGTCACCGTGGACTGCGCGAGATGGAGCGCGCGGGCCGCGGCGGTGAAGCTCCCCGCGTGCGCGAGCGTGACGAAGGTCCGCAGAAGTCTGGTGTCCACGACCGCAGGCTATCGCGAACCTCGATGGGCTTGAGCGGAAACAATCGTTGGACGCGATGGAGTGAACCTGTCACGGTAAACCCATGACCACACACCAGAGCCCCGCCCTCACCGCCACCGCCACCGACGCGGACACCGCCGACGCGGCCGGCGTCGAGGTTCTGCGCTACTCCGCCTTCACCACCGACCCCGCCGGCGGCAACCCGGCCGGCGTGGTGCTCGACGCCGCAGCCCTCGACGACGCACGGATGCTCGCCCTCGCCGCCGAAGTCGGCTACTCCGAGACCGCGTTCGTCACCGCACACGACACCGCCGCCCGCCGCTACCGGCTGCGCTACTTCAGCCCCCTCGCCGAGGTCGCCTTCTGCGGACACGCCACCGTCGCCACCGCGGTCGCCCTCGCCACCCGGACCGGCACCGGCGAGCTGGTCTTCGACACCCCGGCCGGCGAGATCCGGGTGGACACCACCGAGGACGGCGGGCAGCTCCGCGCCACCCTCACCAGCGTCCCGGCCCACTCCCGCCCGGCCGACGAGGCCACCCAGGTCACGCCGACGCTGCGGGCGCTGCGCTGGAGCGCGGCCGACCTGGACCCGGCACTCCCGCCGCAGGTCGCCTTCGCCGGCAACGACCACCTCGTCCTGGCCGTCCGCAGCCGGGAACAACTCGCCGCCCTCGACTACGACTTCGACGCCTTGCACGACGTCATGCGGGCCCACGGCTGGACCACCGTCCACCTCGTGCACCGCGCCGCGCCCGACCGCCTCGACTTCCACGCCCGGGACCCCTTCCCGGTCGGCGGCGTCGTGGAGGACCCGGCGACCGGCGCCGCCGCCGCGGCCTTCGGCGGCTACCTCCGCACCCTCGGACTCGTCACCGAGCCCGTACGGGTCCACCTCCGGCAGGGCGAGGACATGGGCCGTCCCAGCGACCTGTACGTCGACATCCGCCCCGACGACGACCGGATCCGGGTGACGGGCGCGGCCGTGCCCCTTCCGGCACCGGCCGAGTGACGCCGGGCGAGTGGGCCGGCCGCCCGGCCGGCCCGCCGCGGGCTCAGGCCCTGGTGCCGCCGCTGCGCCCCGCCACCGGCACATCGAGCGGCCGGGCGAGACCCACCACGCCGTCGTCCAGACGCTGGAGGTGCCGCAGCACGCGGAAGGTGACCGTCCCCGACCGCAGTGCCGGGGAGTCGCTCGCCTCCAGCATCGCGGCGATGCTGGCGCCCGCTTCGACCTCGCCCTCCACGGACTCGTCCCGCACCCGCGCGACGATCAGATCGATGTTGCGCGCGATGCGGAGCCCGGCGTGCGCCAGCCGCGGATCGGCCGCCACGGTCCTGCTGTACGGCACGAGTTCGGCCGTCGCCGCCAGCGACCGGGCGTGGTAGGCGCAGGTCTCCAGGAGCGCCACCAGATACTGCGCGGTCTGCCGCCGCACCCGCAGCGGGGTGATCGGATGCGTCAACGGCCCGGTGGAGGCGCGCAGATCGTCCAGCGCGGTGTCCAGATCGCGCGCCATGCCCAGCAGGTCGACGGCCGGGCCGCCGCTGAGCTGCTCCACCGCCGCGGCCACGACCTCCCGCAGCCGGTCCAGCACCGTGCCCAGGGCGTCGTCCGTACGGCGGTCGGTGTGCACCGGCAGCACCAGCACCGCGGCGATGATGCCGCAGGCGGCACCCAGCGCCGTCTCCTCGATGCGCAGCACCAGCACGGACAGGCTGTAGGTGTTGAGCACGGTGTACAGCAGGCCCAGCATCGCCGTGACGAAGAAGGACATCAGCGCGTACGACAGCGGGGCGGTGAAGAACATGCCGAAGATGCAGACAAGGACGAGCGCGAACGCGGTCCAGGTGTGGTTGCCGACCAGCCCGGCCAGCGCCACACCGGCGATCACGCCGAACACCGTGCCCAGCAGCCGGCGATAGCCCTTGACCAGGATCTCGCCCGTCGACGACGTGTTGAGGAAGACCACCCAGCACGTCAGCACCGCCCAGTACCAGCGCTGGCTCGACAGGAACTCCCCGCCGATGATGGCCAGCGTGGAGCCGACCGCGACCTGGAAGGCGGCCCGGGTGGTGGGCCGCTGGAGACCGGTGCGCTCGTCCTCGGCCTCCGCGTCCTCCTCGTCCTTGCCCGCCCCGACGATCGCGAGGTCCTCGGCGTCGAACTCCTCCCGCGAGCGGGTGGTGGCCGGGGAGTCGTCGGACTCGTCCTGCGGCCCGTCCAGCGCGAGCCGCAGACCCAGAACGGCGCGCGCGGTCTCACCGACTCCGCGGAAGGCGTCCTGCACGGCCGGCGACGCCTGCGGCAGATTGTCCTCGTCGCGGTAGCCCAGCAGCCGGTTGCGTACGTGGGCCAGGGCCGTGCCGCGGTCGTCCGGCGCCCGCCTGGCCACCAGCAGGTTCAGCGCTTCGAGGTCCTTGCGCAGCCGGTTGTGCACCTCGCTGCCGGTCTGCAGCCGGCTCGCCGCCGCGGACAGCGGTGCGTGGGGCAGATGCAGGGTCAGGGTGTCCGCGCGTTCGGCGCTGCGGGCGTTGAGCACCAGCATCCCCAGCCGTTCGGCGGCGATCTCGGCGTCCGCGATGCGGCGTTGCAGCAGCCCCGCCGTGGCCGCGTCGGGGGTGCCCTCCTCCAGCCGGCCCTGGATCATCAGGGCCGCCTCGTGCAGCCGGGCGGTGTGCCGGCGCAGATCGTCGAGGACGTCGTCGAACTGCTCGGGGCCGGCGTCCATCAGCGCGACATGGGTGGCCACCAGTTGCGCGAGGCGGGCCCGGAAGGCGGCGCGCAGCCGGGCGAGGGTGCGCTGGGGTGTGTCGCGCACGACGGTGAACCGTACGGCGGCGCTGCAGGCGAACGCGACGGCCAGGGTCAGCGCCAGCTCGGGCAGGGCCGGGACGGTGGCCCGCACGAACAGCGACACGAAGTAGACCTGAAAGCCGATCAGGCCGAGCGCGGTGCCCCGGTCACCGAAGCGGCGGGAGTACACGGCGCCGAAGATCAGGGCGACGAAGAACAGGTCACCGGCGATGATGCCGGAGTGCAGCACCGCGCCCAGCGCCATGGCGGCGAGCGCGACGGGCAGACCCAGCGCGAGGGTGATCGCCTGGCCGCGCACCTCCTTCTCCCGGATCGCGAAGGTCGAGACCATGGCCGCCATGGCGCCCGCCACCATCAAGGTGACGCCGGTGTGCAGCAGCGCGAGGGCGACGAGGGTGAGCACGATCGCGCCCACCGTCCGCAGCCCCGCCATCAGCCGCAGCAACCCGGGGTCGGATGCCGCGAAGCGGTCCCAGGTGCCGGTCACAGCCCGTCGTATCGCTGCCTTCACGCCGTTCTACACTCCCGATCCTCGCTCTGAGCAGGGATGTCTCAGCATCGCACGGCAGCTCACCGGACACCGCGCCGGTCCGCGCACCGGACTCCGCCCGGGATCCCGCGGCGGGGAATGGGGCGCATCGCGCCGACCGGGGCTCGGGGCCCGCAGTCCTCGCCGTGCACGCGAACGCCGCCCGCTCGCACCGCTCTTCACCGGTCGCTCGGGAGCCCCGGGCAGCTCGACGAGCGCACCGGCCGGGCCCACGGTCCGGTCACGGCGCGTCCCCCGACGGCGGGGAAGCGGCACGACGTCCGCGGGCCTGCGCGCGGAACGCGGCCGGCGTCGTGCCCGCCCGCCGCCGGAAGAACTTGTTGAAGTCACTCGCGTCCGCGAAACCGAGCCGGTCGGCCACCGCCTTCGCCGGCAGCCTGCTGTGCTGGAGAAGCCGCTTGGCCTCCAGCAGGACACGCTCGTCGATGTACTTCTTCGCCGTCGTGCCGACGGCCGCCAGCGTCGCGCGGGACAGGGTGCGCTGGCTGTAGCCCAGCGCCGCCGCGTAGTCCTCGACCCGCCGGGTCACGGCATGGTCCCGCTCCACCGCCTCGTGGAACCGCCGGAACGTCTCCGCCACCGCGGCCGACCGCGGATGCTCCCCCTCCTGCGCCGACGCCAGCCGCAGCACCAGCACGGACACCAGATGCCGCATCACCTCGACATACGACTCCAGCGGCAGCGACGCCAGCGCGGCGTACTCGAAGACCAGGTGGTCGAGCGCCCGGCGCAGCCCTTCCGCGGCCGCGCCGTCGGGCCGCAACGGCCGCTGCATGTACGGCGGATCCATGTGTGCCACGGCGACCGTCGACGGCGGGAGGAACCCCGGCTGGAACACCACGATCGTGCCGTCCGCCCCGACCAGGTCCGGACCGAACTGCTGCACCTGCCCCGGCCGGATCCACAGCCACGCGCCGGCCGGCAGCTCGTGCTCCACGAAGTCGACGGATATCCGCATCGGCCGGCCGCGCACCGTGATCAGCTGGTGGAAGGCGGGCCGCAGCGGCGCGCACGGGTCGTTGCCGTGGCGCCGGGCCCGCTCGAACAGGCCGCCCAGTTCCACCACCTCGACCCCGGCAGCCGCGCCGGCCGTCGCCGTGTACGCCAGGTCCCGGACGTCCGGGTGTCCACTTTTTCCCATCGCGTGTCCTGAGCGTACCGCCGTCCGGCACCCTGCGCCTCCTAGCGTGGAGTCATCGCCGCCTCTCCCGCAGACGGCGGGAACACGCAGGTCAATGAGGTAGAGGAGCGGAACGGTGCGGCTGATCGTGGCAATGACCGGAGCGACCGGTGCGCCCCTCGGGGTGCGCCTGCTGGAGAACCTGCGGGAGCTGCCGGACGTCCGGACCCATCTCATCCTCTCCCGCTGGGCACGCACCACGATCGAGCTGGAGACCGGCCGCTCGGTGCGCGACGTCAGCGCCCTCGCCGACGAGGTGCACCACCCCGAGGACCAGGGCGCCACCCTCTCCTCCGGCTCCTTCCGGACCGACGGCATGGTGATCGTCCCGTGCTCGATGAAGACCCTCGCCGGGATCCGCGCCGGCTACGCCGACGGTCTGATCGCCCGCGCCGCCGACGTCGTCCTCAAGGAACGCCGCAAGCTCGTGCTCGTCCCGCGCGAGACGCCGCTCAGCGAGATCCACCTGGAGAACATGCTCGCCCTGGCCCGCATGGGCGTCCAGATGGTGCCGCCGGTGCCGGCGTTCTACAACCACCCGGCCTCCGTCGACGACATCGTCGACCACCTCACCGCGCGCATCCTCGACCAGTTCGAGCTGCCCGCCCCCGCCGCCCGGCGCTGGGCGGGCATGCGCGCGGCCCGCACCGCCGGCCCCGGCACGGCGGCCTGACCGCCGCCCGGCCCCCCGGCGGCCACCTCCCCAACTCCCCCCGCACGAAGGGCAGTCACCCATGGCGTACGACGATCTCCGCGGCTTCCTCGCCGCCCTCGAAGAGGAGGGCCAGCTCCTCCGCATCACCGACGAGGTCCTCCCCGAGCCCGATCTGGCCGCCGCCGCCAACGCCGCGGGCCGCATCGGCGAAGGCGCCCCCGCCCTGTGGTTCGACAACGTGAAGGGCTTCACCGACGCCCGCATCGCGATGAACGTGCACGGCTCCTGGGCCAACCACGCGCTCGCCCTCGGCCTGCCCAAGGACACCCCGGTCAAGGACCAGGTGGAGACCTTCGCCGCCCGCTGGGACGCCTTCCCCGTCGCCCCCGAACGCCGCGAGGACGCCCCCTGGCGGGAGAACACCCAACAGGGCGACGACATCGACCTCTTCTCCGTCCTGCCGCTCTTCCGCCTCAACGACGGCGACGGCGGCTTCTACCTCGACAAGGCCGCGGTCGTCTCCCGCGACCCGGAGGACCCGGACGACTTCGGCAAGCAGAACGTCGGCACGTACCGCCTCCAGGTCATCGGCAACAACCGCCTCGCCATGCAGCCCGTGCCGGTGCACGACGTGGCGCTCCACCTGCGCAAGGCCGAGGAGCGGGGCGAGGACCTGCCCATCGCCCTCACCCTCGGCAACGACCCGGTCCTCACCCTCGTGGCCGGCATGCCGATGGCGTACGACCAGAGCGAATACGAGATGGCCGGCGCACTCCGCCAGGCGCCCGCCCCGATCGCCACCGCGCCGCTCACCGGCTTCGACGTCCCCTGGGGCTCGGAGGTCGTCATCGAGGGCGTCATCGAGTCCCGCAAGCGCCAGATCGAGGGCCCCTTCGGGGAGTTCACCGGCCACTACTCGGGCGGCCGGCGGATGCCGGTGATCCGCGTCGACCGGGTCTCGTACCGCACCGACCCCGTCTTCGAATCCCTCTACCTCGGCATGCCGTGGACCGAGGTCGACTACCTCGTCGGGCCCAACACCTGCGTTCCCCTCCTGAAGCAGCTGCGCGCCGAATACCCCGAAGTGCAGGCCGTCAACGCCATGTACACGCACGGCCTGCTCGTCATCATCTCCACCAAGAAGCGCTACGGCGGCTTCGCCAAGGCGGTCGGCATGCGCGCCATGACCACCCCGCACGGCCTCGGCTACGTCAGCCAGGTCATCGTCGTCGACGAGGACATCGACCCGTTCAATCTGCCCCAGGTCATGTGGGCGATGTCCGCCAAGGTCAACCCCAAGGACGACGTCGTGGTGCTCCCCAACCTCTCGGTCGTGGAACTGGCGCCGGCGGCCCAGCCGGCCGGCCTCACCAGCAAGATGATCATCGATGCCACCACCCCCGTCGGCGCCGACGCCCGTGGCAACTTCTCCACCCCGGTCCAGGACCTGCCGGAGGCCGAGGAATGGGCCGCCCGGCTCCGTCAACTCCTCGCCGCCCAGGGCTGAATCCGCCGCCACCTCCCGCAAGGAGCACCCCATGACCCTCTGCCCCCGCTGCGCCCACGACGTCGTCGGCCGGCTCGCCACCTCCCCGGTCCCCGGTGTCTGGGACGTCCTCCAGTGCCGCCGCTGCCTCTACACCTGGCGCACCACCGAGCCGGCCCGCCGCACCCGCCGCGACGCCTACCCGGACGTCTTCAAGCTCACCGCCGACGACCTCGCGGCCGCCATCGAGGTTCCCGCGGTACCGCCGCTGCGCACCACCTCCTGACGCGAGGCGCGGCAACGCCCCGGACGCCGGAACCCGCTGCGCGGAGCAGCGGATCCCGGCGTCCGGGGCGTCAGGCCCGCCCGCGTCACTTCACCGAACCGGCCATGATGCCCTGGACGAAGTGCCGTTGGAACGCGAAGAACACGATCAGCGGCACGATCAGGGACAGGAAGGCGCCGGGCGCCAGCACGCCGATGTTGCTGCCGAACTGCCGCATCTGCGACTGCAGGGCGACCGTCAGCGGCTGCGACTCGTTGTCCGCGAAGAGCAGGGCGACCAGCATGTCGTTCCATACCCACAGGAACTGGAAGATGGCCAGGCTGGCGATGGCGGGGCGGCCCAGCGGCAGGATCAGCTGGGAGAAGATCCGCCACTCCCCGCCGCCGTCCATGCGGGCCGCCTCCAGCATCTCCTTGGGGATCTCCGCGAAGTAGTTGCGCAGCAGGAAGATGGCGAACGGCAAACCGTACGCGGTGTGGAAGAGGATCACACCGGGGATGGAGCCGAACAGGCCGAGCGCGCCGAACAGCTTGGCCACCGGCAGCAGTCCGATCTGCACCGGCACCACCAGCATCGCGACCACCACCAGGAACACCCAGTCCCGGCCGGGGAAATCCATCCAGGCGAAGGCGTATCCGGCCAGCGCGGCGATCACCACGACGGCGAGGGTGGTCGGCACGGAGATCAGCACCGTGTTCCAGAACGCCTGGACGATGCCCGAATCCTTCAGCAGCGCCGCGTAGTTGTCGAGCGACAGCCGGCTCGGCGCACTCAGCGCGGTCCACCATCCGCTGCTCGCGTTGGCCTCCTCCGTACGGAGCGAGGACAGGAACAGACCGGCGGCCGGGGTGAGCCAGATCAGGCCGACGACGAGCAGGAACAGCTGGATCACGGTACGGCTGAGCCGCTTCGCCGGCCGCGCTGCCGCCCGCCTGCGCCGCACGGCGGATCCCTGGACGGTGGTCATTTCTGGCTCCTGCGGAAGCGTCGGATGTTGAGGGCCATGGCCGGCACCACCAGGAGCAGCAGCAGTACGCCGAGGGCGCTGCCCAGTCCCTGGTTGTTGCCGCCGCCGAAGGAGACCAGCCACATCTGCAGCGCCAGGACGTTGGCGTCCTGCTGCACGGGGCCGGGGGCGATGATGTAGACGAGGTCGAAGACCTTCATCACGTTGATCACCATCGTCACGAACACCACGCCCAGGACGGGCCCGAGCAGCGGCACGGTGATCCGGTGGAAGACCTGCCACTCGTTCGCGCCGTCCATCCGGGCGGCCTCCAGGACGTCCCGCGGCATGGAGGACAGACCCGCGCCGATGAGGACCAGGGCGAAGCCGGTCCAGATCCACATGTAGGCGCCGATGATGGCGGGCGTGATGAGGGTGGGGCCGAGCCAGGCGATGCCCTCGTACGGCGGGGCGAAGTCCTTCGCCGGCAACTGGACCGCGTACGGGCCCGGCGCCAGACCGGTCAGCCGGTAGGAGCCGTCCGCACCGGTGGTGGCCGTGGCCGCCACCTTGCCGTGGGAGTCGACCGCCTCGACGGCGAGCTTCGGCAGCCCGCGTTCGCCGCGGTCGACGACGCCGGGCTTCCCGCCACCGCCGGGGGTGAAGTCGAGGTAGACCACACCCCGCAGCTCACCGTGGCCGGCCGGGGACGCGGCGGCCGCGGCGGCGGGCCGCGCCGCGTGCGGCATGTCCTTGGGGGCCACGCCGACCAGACCGAGGTTGACGGTGTGGCCGGGCGCGGCGCTGCGGGCCGTGCGGTAACCACCGTCCGGACGCTTGGTGAGCCGCTTGTCGCCCAGCCGCGCCTTGGCGGTCGGGAAGGAGACGGACTCGCCCTGGACGCTGTCGTGGATGCCGACGGTGACCGCGTTGAGCACGCCGCGCTGCGGGTCCTGCTCGTAGGCGAGGCGGAAGATGATGCCGGCGGCGAGGAACGAGATCGCCATCGGCATGAACATCAGCAGCTTGAACGCGGTCTTCCAGCGGATCTTCTCGGTCAGCACGGCCAGGACCAGGCCGAGTCCGGTCAGCAGCGCGGGGGCGAAGACGACCCAGACCGCGCTGTTGCGGATGGCCCGGAGCGTGGCCGGGTCCTGGAACATCGTGGTGTAGTTGCCGACGCCGACGAAGGTGTCGCCGGAGGCGTCGTACATGCTGCGGATGACCGAGAACACGATGGGGTACGCGACCAGCGCGCCCAGCAGCAGCAGCGCGGGGAAGAGGAACACCGCGGCGATGCGCCGGCGGCGCCGGACGGCGCGGCGCGCGGGGGCGCCGGGCCGTCCGGGGGTGTCGCCCGGCGGGCGGGGCGGGCCGCCGCGCGTGGTGGCGGGCGGCACCGCAGAAGTGGTGGCAGACATGGGATCGGGCCCCTGGTCCTTACTTTCCGTACGCCTTGGCCGCGGCGGCCTCGAGCTTGTGGGCCGTGCCCCGGGGGTCGGAGGGGTCGCGCAGGAAGTCCTGCAGCAGCTTCCACTCACCGGCGCCCTGGGTGCCGCCGAACGCCGCGGGCGCCTGGTCGGACATGTCGAAGCGGACGGAATTCCCGGCTCCGGTAAGCGACTTGGCGGCGTTGCGGGTCACCGCGTCGTGGTAGTCGCCCGCGGGCACCTTCTTGTTGGGGGAGATGTAGCCGCCGGCCTTGGCCCAGATGGACGCCGCCTCGGGCGTGGCCAGGTACTTGACCAGGTCCATCGCGGCCTTCTTGTTCTTCCCGGCCTTGAGCACCACGGCGGCGTCACCGCCGCTGACCACCGGCGCCTTGCCCCCGTCGACGGACGGGAACGGGAAGAACTTGGCGTCCTTGCCGACCTGCTTGTGCAGTTCGTCGGTGACCAGGGCGCTGACGAAGTCGCCCTCGTAGACCATGGCCGCCTTCTGCTCGGGGCCGAAGACCTGCTGGACGGACTCGGGGAAGTCGGTGCGCAGCGCCCCCGAACCGCCGCCCGCCACCAGGTTCTTGTCCCCGAAGAGCTTGCCGAGGGTGGTCAGCGCCTTCACCACGGACGGGTCGCTCCACGGGATCTTGTGGGCGGCGAGCTTGTCGTAGTTGTCCGCTCCGGCCTGCGAGAGGTAGATGTTCTCGAACCAGTCGGTGAGCGGCCAGCCGGCCTCACCGGCGACCGAGAAGGCCGGCAGGCCCGAGTCGGACAGGGTGCGGCCGGACTTCAGCATCTCCTGGTACGTGCTCGCGGGCTTCACCCCGGCCTGCGAGAACGCCTCCGGGCTGTACCACACCGTCGACTTGTGGGACGCCTTGAAGTACAGGCCGTAGAAGGTCTTGTCGACCGTGCCGTAGTCCTGCCACACCTGCGCGAAGTTGCGCTTGGCCTCGGCGCCGACCTCTCCCGAGAGGGGCGCCAGCCACCCCTTCCTGGCGAACTGCTGCAACACGCCGACCTGCGGGACCATCACCACGTCGGGCGCGTTGCCGCCCTCGATCTGGCTGCCGACGACCGTCGAGACGTTGTCGCCGGTGGACGAGAAGACGACCTTGGCGCCGGTCTTCTCGGAGAACGCGTCCAGCACCTTCTTGAAGTTCTGCTGCTCCACACCGGTCCACACACCGGCCACGGTCACCGTCTGACCGCTGAGTTCCTGCTTGCCGCCGCCGGCCGAGGCTCCGCCGCCGCAGGCGGTGGCACTCAGCGCCAGGCCGAGCACGGCCGCGCCGGAGAGGGCGGCTCGGGTGTGTCGTACTGCGGGTCGTCTCATCGTGGGTTTCCCTTCGGGAGGACAAGCGGGGTGGTGGGTCAGGGGGCGGGGCGGGCTAGCGGCCGGCGGGAGCGTGCATCCACCAGGCGGCGGTGGAACCCGGCAGGGTCCCCGGCGGGCAGTCGCCGCTCGCGAGGAGCGGGAGACCGGGCGCGGGCGCCGGCACCGGCTCGGTACCGAAGTTGATGGCGCAGACCAGGCCGTCGCCCCGTTCGAACGCCAGGACCTGGGGCGGGGAGGGGAGCCAGCGCAGGGTGCCCTCGCCGAGCTGGGGGAGGCTGCGGCGCAGCTGCAGCCCCTCCCGGTACAGGTGCCAGAACGACCGGGTGTCGGCCAGCGCCCGCTCCGTGGCGTGTTCGGCGAACCACGCGGGCTGCGGCAGCCAGGGCTGCGCCGCGCCGGTGCCCGTCGTGAAGCCGAACGGGGAGGCGTGCCCGGACCAGGGGAGCGGCACCCGGCAGCCGTCGCGGATGTGCTGCCGGCTGCCCGTACGGTGGAAGATCGGGTCGGTGAGGACCTCGTCCGGCAGGTCCACGACCTCCGGCAGGCCCAGCTCCTCGCCCTGGTAGATGTACGCGGCGCCGGGCAGCGCCAGCATCAGCAGGGCGGCGGCGCGCGCCCTGGCCGGTCCGCACGTTCCCGCGGGCCCGTCCCCGGGCTCGCCGGCGTACCGGGTGACGGTGCGGACCTGGTCGTGGTTGTTGAGCACCCAGGTGACCGTGGAACCGGTGCCCGCGATGTCGGTGAGCGCCTCGGATATCACCGTGCGGAAGGTGCCGACGTCCCAGCGCGCGGTGAGCAGGTGGAAGAAGAACGCCTGGTGCAGCTCGTCGGGGCGCACATACGCGGCCTGCTCGCTCGGTGTCCGTACGGAGACCTCGCCGACCAGCAGCCGGTCGCGGCCGTCGCGGGCCGTGTACTCCTCGCACAGGGCGCGCCAGTCGCGCCACACCTGGTGCACCTCGGGCTGGTTCCAGGCCAGCGGGTTGACCGAGTCGCGGGTGCGCTCGTCGGCCGACGGGTCGGGGGAGTCGGGCAGTTCGGGGTGCTTGAACAGCCCGGCGGCCACGTCGATGCGGAAGCCGTCGACCCCGCGGTCCAGCCAGAAGCGCAGCACCTTGTCGAAGTCGGCGCCCACCGAGGGGTTGCGCCAGTTCAGGTCGGGCTGCTCGGGCGTGAACATGTGCAGGTACCACTGGCCCGGGTTGCCGTCCGCCTCCGTGACGCGCGACCAGGCGGGGCCGCCGAACATCGCCCGCCAGTTGTTGGGCGGCAGTTCGCCGTCGGTGCCGCGCCCGTCGGCGAAGTGGAAGAGCGCCCGTGCGGGGCTGTCCGGGCCGTCCGCCAGGGCGGCGCGGAACCAGGCGTGCTCGCTGGAGCAGTGGTTGGGGACGATGTCCAGGAGCACCTTCAGGCCGAGCCGGTGGGCGTCGGCCACCAGGAGGTCGAACTCGGCGAGGTCGCCGTATACGGGATCCACCTCGCGGTAGTCGGCCACGTCGTAGCCGTGGTCGTGCTGCGGCGACGGGTAGAAGGGGCTGAGCCAGATGCCGTCCACGCCCAGCTTCTTGAGGTACGGCAACCCCGTGCGGACGCCGGCCAGATCGCCGATCCCGTCGCCGGTGCTGTCGAGGAAGCTGCGGACGTAGACCTGGTAGATCACCGCGTCGCGCCACCAGCGCTGCGCCGTGTCGTGGGACGTGGTCCCGGTGGCCGGCGCGGGGGCGGCCGGGCCGGGGAGGGAGAGGGAGGGCGCGGAGTCGGCCGGGGAGCCGTTGTCTGCGGTGGCGATGAGCATCTGCCGTGATCCCGTTCTTGCATGGGCATGCCGTGCGGCCTGCGGCGGGGGTCGCTGTTGTGCATGCATGTTAAGTAGGGATGTCATTCGGGTGTCAACGAAAAGACTCAAGATCCCTTTTGGATGCCCGTATTTGTGCAGAATTATGAAGCGCGCCCAGGCGAGGCTGTACTTAACAAGTAACTAGATGAGGGGGTGAAGCGTGCGTCAGCCGCGGCCGACGAGGGCGCTCAGCTCGCGCTTCAGCCGCGCCACGGTGGCGTCCGTGCTCCGCCGGTGGAGCAGCGCGTCATGCATGACCGCCTGCACCGCGAGGCTCACCTGGTCGTACCGCGGGCTCTTCAGACGCGGCCGGGCCGTCAGCACCGCACGCTTGAGCGTCGGCAGGTACGGGAACCGCCGCACCAGCTGCGGATCGGTGTACACCCCGGCCCACACCGGAGGCAGCGCCCCCTCGGTGAGCACCCGGCGCTGCACCGGCTCGGACGTCAGGTAGGAGATCAGCTCGGCGGCCGTCCGCGGGTGCCGGGAGTGCGCGTTGACCGCCAGATTGGAACCGCCCAGCGCGCTGGAACCCGGCCCGTCCGGCCCCGGCAGCGGCACCGCCCCGAACTTCCCCGCCACCTTCGACGCACGCGAGCCGGCCAGCGCGTACGCGTAGGGCCAGTTGCGCAGGAACAGCAGCCGGCCGTCCTGGAAGGACTTCCGGGACTCCTCCTCCTTGTAGGACAGGGCCCGCGCGGGAATCCAGCCCTCGCGCACCCCGTCGAGAAGGAAGGACAGGCCCCGGCGGGCGGCCGGGGAGTCCACCGTCACCCGCGCGCCCTCACCGGCGAGCACCGAACCGCCCGCCGACTGCACGGCCTCGACGACATTGGCGGTCAGCCCCTCGTACGGCAGGAACTGACCCGCGTAGCCGTCCAGTCCGTACTTGGGTGCGACCGTCTTCGCCAGGTGCCGCAACTCTGCCCAGGTGCGCGGCGGGCGCACACCCTCCCGGTCGAGCACGTCCTTGCGGTAGTAGAGCAGCCCGGCATTGGTGACGTACGGGACCGCGTACAGCCGCCCCCGGAAGGTGGCGGTGTCCACCACGGGAGGCAGGAAACGGTTCAGCGGGAACTGCCGGCCGTCCACCGGCCGGATCCAGCCCGCCGCCGCGAACTCCGACGTCCAGGCCACATCGATGTTCAGCACGTCGAAGCGGTCGCTGTGCGCGCGCAGCTCGGTGACCATCTGGGCCCGCACCTCGTCGGCCGCGTCCGGCAGCTCGACCAGCGTGACCTTCTCGCGCGGGTGCCGGACGTTCCAGCCGTCGAGGACGCCGCGCAGATAGCCGGTGAGGTCGCCGCCCGTGACGAGCGTGATCGGCCCCCGGTCGTCCGAGCCGTTGGCCGGCTCCCCGGCCTGGGCGCCCGCGCTGCCCGCGAACAGCAGCGACAGGACCAGCAGAGCCCTTCCCGCGGCACGCTTCCACCGCATGGGCTCCTCCTTGAACCAGGCGTCGACGGGACGTGCGGACCGACAGCCCGCCCCATGTATACCTGTTAGCCATGCGGGATACTAGATGCCGCAGGAAGATGCGACGGCGACCCGGCTCACACTCGGACGGGTCCGGATAACCGGCAAGTACGGCGGGGAGGGAGAGGACACGCGTGCGGCTGCCACTCCTGGCCCTGCTGGTCGGCGGACCCGCGCACGGTTACGAACTCAAACAGGCCCTTGAGAACCTCCTCGGCGCGGCATACCCTCAGCCGAACGTCGGCCAGATCTACGTCACCCTGAACAGGCTGGAGAAGGCGGCCCTGATCGAGGGCGAGGACGTCGAGCAGTCGGACCGGCCCAACAAGCGCATCTACCGGATCACCGACGCGGGACGGGAGACCGTGGACGCGTGGTTCGAGGAGACCACCGCCGAACCTCGGGTACGGGACGAATTCTTCATGAAGCTCGCCCTCGCCCCCCACACCGGGACCGCGGACCAGATCACCCTGATCAACAAGCAGCGCCGCCAGTACCTCAACACCATGCGCGACCTGTCCAAACTCGCCGCGAGCGAGGACCGGGACAACCGCGTCGCGCAGCTGCTGATCGAGGGCGCGATGCTGCACCTGCAGGCGGATCTCGACTGGCTGGAGCGCTGTCAGGAGGAATTGGAATGAACCGGGACGAGCCGTCCGGCCCGATACTGCGGGCAGCCGGCCTGGTCAAGACCCACCGGCCCGAGGGCGCCGCCCCCGTCCACGCCGTACGCGGCGTCGACCTGACGGTCGCACGCGGCGAGTTCGTCGCGGTCACCGGCCCCTCCGGAGCCGGCAAGTCCACCCTCCTGCACCTCCTCGGCGGCCTCGACCGCCCCGACAGCGGCGCCCTCTGGGTCGACGGCCGCCAGGTCGACACCTACAGCGAGGCCCGCTGGGCGGAGCTGCGCCGGCACCACATCGGCATCGTCTTCCAGTTCTTCAACCTGGTCTCCAACCTCTCCGTCGCCGACAACGTCGAACTCCCCGCGCTGCTGGCCGGCCGGTCCCCCCGGCAGGCCCGCACCGACCGCACCGAACTGCTCGACGAGCTGGGCCTGACCGGCAAGGAGAACTGCACCCCCGGCGAGCTCTCCGGCGGCGAACAGCAGCGTGTGGCCCTGGCCCGCGCCCTGGTCAACAGCCCCAGCCTGCTGCTCGCCGACGAACCCGCCGGCAGCCTGGACAGCAAGGGCACCCGCGAGGTGCTGCGGCTGCTCGCCCGCTTCCACCGGCGCGGCCAGACCATCCTCCTGGTCACCCACGACGCCCGGATCGCCAGCGCCGCGGACCGCGTGATCAGCTTCTTCGACGGCCGGGTCCGCGACGACGCCCACCTCGGCAGCGCACCCGACCGCCCCGCGGCCGGCGTCTCCGACGTCCTCAAGCTCAAGGGCTGACCGGTGCGAGCCGCAGCCCGCTGGACCCGGGCACACCTGCGCGCACACCGCCCCGCGGCGGTGCTCATCGTGCTGGCCACGGCCGGCATCACCATCTCCCTGCTGCTGGCCACCGCCCTCTTCGCGTACGCCACCGACCCCTGGCAGCGGGTCTTCACCCAGTCCTCCGGCGCCCACGTCTGGATCCACACCCAGGCCGGCACACCGGCCGGCTCACTCGCCGCACTGGACGAGGTCCGCGCCGCCTCCGGCCCGTTCCCCACGGTCCGCGCCACCGCGAGCCTCCAGCCCGGCGGCGCCCGGGCCACCCTCGAACTGCGGGGCACCTCCCGTCGCCCGGCCACCGCCGCCCCGCAGGTCGTCGCCGGCCGCTGGCTCGATGAACGGGCCGACGCCGGCTCCACCCGGGGCATCGTCCTCGACGCCTCGGTGGCCCACGCGATCTGGGCGAAACCGGGCGATTCGCTGGCGCTGAGCGGCTTCACCGCCCCCCTGCGGGTCGTCGGCATCGCGGACTCCGCCGAAGTCCCCTTCCGCGCGGGCGAGACCCCCGGTGTCGGCTGGGTGCTGCCCCGGACCCTTGCCGCCTCCGATGCCGGTCAGGACCAGCACGGCCGCACCATCGGCCTCCGGCTCGGCAACCCCGCGGACACCGACTACGTCGTCCAGCGGGCCGTCACCCGGCTCGGCGCCGACCAGATCACCGACGTCTCCACCTGGCGCCAGGCCCGCGCCGATGCCGCCGGCGACAACAGCCTGCTCGCCCGCCTTCTCGGCCTCTTCGGGCTCGGCGCGCTGTTCGCCGCGGCGCTGGCGGTGGGCGGCGCCATCAGCAGCAGGATCCGCGGCCACCTCCGCGACATCTCCGTCCTCAAGGCCATCGGCTTCACCCCCGGCCAGGTCGTCCGCATGTTCCTCGCCCTGCACCTCGGCTTCGCGCTGCTGGGCGTCACCCTCGGCGCACTCGTCACCCAGTTCCTCGGCCCCCTGGCGCCCGGCCGGATCGGCGACGCGACGGCCGTGTGGCGGCAACTCCCCGAACACACCTGGCTGCCCCTGGCCATCTGCGGTGGCGTGGTGGCCTTCATCGGCTCGGCGACCTGCCTGACCGCCTGGCGCGCCGGACGGGTGCCACCGGTCCCGGTCGCCCGCGCCGCCGCCCCCACCGCCGGCCGGCCCTCCGCCCTCACGCGGCGCGCCCTCGGCCTCAAGATCCCCCCGGCCCTCGTCCTCGGCTGGCGCGGCGCCTTCCACCGCCCGCTGCGCTCCTCGGCGGCCGTGGCCCGCCTCGCCGTCCCCCTGCTGCTCATCACCATCGCCCTGGGCGCCTGGACCACCGTGGACCGCTTCACCGCCCGCCCCGAAAGCGTCGGCCTGGCCGCGGCCCTCACCGCCCGCTCCGACACCCTCGACGACCCTGCCGTCCGCCAACTCCTCGCCGGGCAGCACCGGTTGACCGCCTACCCGGGTGCCGAGGTGCAGGCCCTCGTCCCGGGCCAGACCGGCACCATCACCCTGCGCGGGCTCGGCACCCTGGCCCGCCCCTACCCCCTCGCCGTCGCCGAGGGCCACGCCGCGCGCGGCCCCGACGAGGCGGTCGCCGGGCAGGGCCTGCTGGAACTCCTCGACGCGCACGTCGGCGACTGGGTACGGATGACCGTCGCCGGCCGGCCGCACGTCCTGCACATCGTCGGCCGCAGCATCGAAACCGCCGACGCCGGCCGGGTCATCTCCACCACCCTGGACACCCTGCGCGACGGCGACACCGCCACCCCGACGCCGCAGCCGCCCCGCCCCGACTTCTACAACCTGGTGCTGCACCACGGCACCGACCCCGCCGCCGTACGCGACGCCCTCACCAAGGCGTCCGGCGGCCGGCTCGAAGTGCGCCAGGTCCCCAACCCCGCCGACCAGCTCTCGACGGTCCGCGCCGTCGCCGCCGGCCTGATCGCCGTGCTCACGCTGATCGGACTCGCGGAGCTGGCCACGACCGTCGGCGCCACGGTCCGCGACCGCGGCCGCGACCTGCTCGCGCTCCGGGCGGTCGGCCTCACCCCGCGCCAGATCACCGCCGTCATCGTCTCGGCCACCGCCTTCGTCACCCTGGCCGCCGCGCTGGCCGGTACCGTGCTGGGCGTCCTCGCCTCCCGGTGGCTCATCGACCTCCAGGGCGCCGCGAGCGGCTGGGGCACCGGCATCGCACAGCGCCCGGCCTTCGGCGTCCTGGCGCTGGTCATCGCCCTCGCGGTGACGGTCTCCGCCGCGGCCTCGGCCCTTCCGGCCGCCCGCGCCGCCCGCCGCCGGCTGGCGGACTCGGCGTCGGCCGTGCTCTGAGCCCGGCTTCGGCCACCTGCCTACCGCCCGTGCTGCATCAGCCCCGCCGTGAAGTCCTCGGTGGCCGGCTCGTGCCGCGAGGTGTACGGGCACTGCCAGTCCTCCTCCGTGAACCGCCCGGAGAAGTGCCGCGCCGGCTGCTCGTACTCGTACACCGTGAAACTCGGATTCACCGACCCGTTGTTCTTGCTCTCACGCCGGCGGATCGCGCCCTGCATCGAGTAGAACTTCTCCCCGAGCAGCACGAACTGCGCCAGCGAATTGAAAGCGATCGCCGACGCCGAGAAGCGGCGGCTCGCCCGGGACGCGCCGGGGTGCATCCCCACGACGAAGAACGCATGCCCGCCGGTGTGAAACCCGAAATTGGGCAGTGCGGGGTCCGACGTCGCCCCCTTGTCCAGCCCGAAGCTGCGGCTGTCGAGGTCATGCATGAGCTGGAGGTGCTGCCATATCAGCCCCTCGTAGGCGAGTTCGTCCACCGTTCCGGGCTCGTCGAACGTCGCGACGAAGGTACGGAAACTCCGGTCCGAGAGCAGCGGCCGTACGGTGCGGACGTACTCCACGAGATCACGGTGATTCTCGGCGGCCGATGACGCCTCGCCCATTCTTCGGTAATGCCGGTGCGTGATGCTGTCGCGTTTCAGCGCGGCGCGCGCCCCCAGGCAGCTGAATTCCCGGGTCTGGATGAAGTCCTCGAGCTGGGCGCGGACGGTGGTCTCACGTTCGGTGTTCATGGCGGTGTACGGGCCTCCGTGATGGTGATCAAGACTGTCGGCATCGACAGTGCGGGGCAGGCGCCCACCCGACAAGACATAAAACGGACGAAGTGCGTTCCGCTCCGCACGCCCAGGATCCGGGGAGACCCGTTCTGCCACCCGCGCCCACCGGCCCGCCGCCCCCATGACGCATGATGCTTCGGCGACGGCGAGGCACGGAGGCAGAGAAGAATGACGGGACCGCTCAGTACCGGCCGGGTTCTCCTGGTGGACGACGACGCGGCGATCCGGCGGTCGCTGGGGCGCGGACTGCGGCTCAACGGCTTCACGGTGAGCCTGGCCGACGGCGGCCGGGACGCGCTGGAACGGCTGACGCACACGCCCCCGGACGTCATGGTCCTCGACATCTCGATGCCCGACCTCGACGGCATCACGGTGTGCCGGCGGCTGCGCGAGGACGGCAACGACATACCGGTCCTCATGCTCTCCGCACTCGACGAGGTCGCCGACCGCGTCGCCGGCCTCCAGGCGGGCGGCGACGACTACCTCGTCAAGCCGTTCGCCCTCGACGAGCTGGTACTGCGTCTGCACGCACTGCTGCGCCGCCGCCCGCCCGCCGCCACCGACACGGTGCGCGTCGGCGGCCTGCTGCTCGACGCGGCAGCCCACCGCGCGCGCCTCGACGACCGGGAGCTGTCCCTCACCCGGCGCGAGTTCGCGCTGCTGGAGGTGCTGGCCCGCAACGCCGGTCAGGTCCTGACCCGCGACCAGCTCCTGGAACGGGTCTGGGGCTACGACTTCGACGTACGGACCGACGCCGTCGACACCTTCGTCAGCTATCTGCGACGCAAGCTGGAAGCCGGCGGCCGCGGCCGCATCGTCCACACCGTGCGCGGCGTGGGCTTCGTCCTGCGCGACGACGGGGACTCCGCGGCCGGGGCGGGGGGCGCGACGAGATGAGACTCTCCACCCGCATCGCGCTCGTCGTCGGACTCGTGGTGCCCCTGCTGGTGGCTGCCTCCGGCTGGCTTCTGGTGACACTGGTGGCCAAGGACCTGCGCACCCAGGCCGACCAGCGTCTCACCGAACGCGCACAGAGTGTCGCGGTCGCCGCGCGCGGCGTGCTGAGGGCCTCCTCGCACGGTCGCCCGCGCGCCGAACAAGCCCGGCGGCAGAAGCTGTTCACCGCCGCCCTCGATGTCGGGGTCCGCCTGACCGGCCCCGGCGGCACCGTCCTCGACGGCCCGCAACCCGATGTGTCGGTACCGCTGCCGGCCCGCTCCGGCCGCCCGGCAACCGTCCGCGCGCACGGCGACAGCTGGCGGGTGCTGGCCGTTCCGGTCACCGGCGGCGGAGCCGGTGCGCGCGGAATGCTGTGGCTGTTCTCCGCGGACACCGCGCGCGAGGCGCAGATCGGACTGGTGCGCCGCAGGGTCCTCACCGTCGCCCTGCTCGCCGCCGTGCCGGCCGGCGCCGCGGCCTGGCTGCTCGCCGCGCGTGCCGCCCGGCCGCTGCGGCGGCTCCAGCAGGCCACCAGCGGACTCGACCCGCACACCAGCGTGGCCCGCCTGGACCACCTCCCCACCCGGATCACGGAGGTCGACGACCTCGCCCGGACGCTGCAGACCTTCCTGGCCCGTTACGACGAACAGGCCACCCGGACCGCCGAGGCCCTGGCCGCCGCACGCTCCTTCTCCGCCGCCGCGTCCCACGAACTGCGCACGCCCCTGATGAGCATGCAGACCAACCTCGACATCCTCGACGCGTTCCAGGATCTCGACCCCACCGACCGGGCCGAGACGGTGGACGATCTGCGTCGCGAACACGCCCGGCTGCTGGGCCTGTTGGTGATGCTGAGGGCGCTCGGCCAGGGCGACCTCGTCGAGGCGGACGCGTTCGAACTGATCGACCTCGCCGAACTCGCCGACGAGGCCGCCGCCGACGCCCGCCGCAGGAACCCCGCGGCCGAGGTGACCGTCGACAGCAGCCCCGGCCTGACGATCCACGGCTGGCGCCCCGGTCTGCGCTCCCTGATGGACAACCTCGTGACGAACGCCCTGGTCCACGGCCGGCCCGCGGCGGGAGGGGCCGGCCAGGTGCGGATCTCGCTGCACGCCGCCGGGCCGACGGCCCCCGGGGAGTCACGGACGCCGACGGCTGCCCGCCACGTCGTCCTGTGCGTCGACGACCGTGGCCCCGGCATCCCGCCGGAGCGCCGGGAGGTGGTCTTCCAGCGATTCCACCGCGGCCAGGACAGTCCCGGATCCGGCCTGGGCCTCACCCTCGTCGCCCAGCAGGCCGCCCTGCACCGGGCGCGGCTGCGCGTCCTGGACGGCCCGGGCGGCCGGGGCGCCCGCTTCGAGGTCGCCTTCCCCGCCGCGACCCCCGACGGGCCGCGGCCCGCGCAACTGCCCGCCCACCGGGACTGGCTGGCCGACCCTGTCGAACGACCACAAGGTTTCCACAAAGAGCTTCTCTAACTTCTCCCCGTGGACGGGCGACGAGCCCGCCGACCGTACGAACGCAGCGCTCATACGCACGGACGCGGCGCCCGTACGCACGCAAGAACCGCACGCAGCGCAACGCACCACACGCGCGACGGGCTGTACACGCAACGGGCCCTACGTCACGCAGCGCGCCGTACGTCACGCAACGAACCGCACGAGGAGAAGCCCATGCCCACCCGAACCCGGAACATCGCCATCGCTTCGGTGGCCGCCGGCACCGCCCTGCTCGGCATCGCCGGCACCGCCGTGGCCGCGGACAACACTCCCGCCGCGACCCCGAAGCCGTCCGCCACCGCCAAGACCCACACCGGCGACGGTGCGCGCGCCCTGTGCAAGCGCGCCCCGAAGATCGAAAAGCGTCTCCACCGGGCGCTCGCCCGTCTCCAGGGCAAGGCCACGGTGCGCGGTTCGATCGCCCGCCTGGAAAAGCGCGTCGAGAAGGCGAAGGCGGCCGGTCACACCGAGATCGCCACCTTCCTCAACCACAAGCTGGCCCACCGCAAGTCCCTCGTCCCCACGCTTCAGCAGCGGGAGAAGGACCTCGCCAAGGTGGCCACCTGGTGCCGGACGCAGACCAACGCCGCGTCGTGACCCGCACCGCCCAGGCCGCCGTCTTCGCGGCGACCACCCTGGTCTGCGGCCTGCTGGTCACGGGGTGCGGCAACGGCGTACGCGCCGAGGGCGACGCCTCGCGCGCCACCGCCACACCTACCGCGCCACCGTCGGCCGCCTCGCCGGCGCCCACCGACCTGGCGGGCATGCGCAAGCTGGTCGACGGCGCGGAGAGCGCAGCGGCCGCCGCCGAATCCGACGCGGCCGCCGACCACTGAGCAAACCGGCCGGACCGGCGCCCGCCCGTCCGCCCACCGCCCGAGGACTGCGCGGGGAACCTCGTACCGGACCCGCTAACGGGCTCCGCCCCCGCGCAGTCCCAGGCAACCCACGACGGTTCAACCCTGGCCGATGTCAACACGCTGTGCGCCATGGGCCACCAGACGAGCCACCTCGGCGTCCTGGTCATCGGGGCGGATCCGAGCATGCATCCCGCTGTCGAAAAGTGGTGAGCATTTCCGGGGACCAGGTCCGGGCGCCGTTTCGCAGGTCGATCGGCAGCCGGAACTCCCGCAGCGACCTCGCCCGGCCGCCGTCCTACCTCCCCTCGTCCCAGGGCGTGCCGAGCCAGCCGTCGTAACTTTTGACCAACGCGGCGAGGGCGGCGGTGACGCGAGGGTCCCACCAGTCGGCCAGGGCGGTCAGCGCGAAGTCGTCCGTACCGGAGTGCCAGACGAGGACCTCCTCCTGGGACGTCTTCCAGCGGATGCTGCGGGGCATCCGCGCGATGTCACCGCCCGCCACGAAGCTGCCCACCGCGATGGCCACCCACAGGGGGAGGAGGAGCCACCACACCCACCACCAGAAGAGGTGGCCCTTGACGCCGACGGCCGCCGGGCGGCCCGCTTGCTCGACCGTCCAGCGGGAGCGCCCGTGCCCACCGTGCAGCGCAGGGTTCCGCGAGACGACGGCCAGCGTCTCGCCGCGGGCCCCGAGCACCTCGAACACGGCGGTGCCGCCCTTCGTCGCGGACCTGGTGACGACCCGGGCCAGCAGGTGCTGCCGGTAGGCATCGGCCCACAACAGGAACGTGCGGGCGCCCTCCTTACGAGCGGCGAGGTAGGCATCCGGGCCCCCGGACGGAAGGTCACGCTCCAGGTACCCGAGCGTCGCCTCCTCCGAGCCGCCGCCTTCACGTCCCCTGGGACCGGCGGCGCGTATCTCCCGCCACACGCGCCCGTCCTTCGGCCTCTCCGCCTTCCCGCTCTTCCGGCCCGGGTCGTGGATCCACACCGTCGTGCTCATTCGTCCCCCTCGTGCTCGCACCATGATCAGTTTACGGAGCGGCGCTCCCGCGCTCTCCCGTACCTGACCGGGCCCCGGTGCCGGGCGGCCGGCCGGGCGGCCGCGGCCTTCGCCTCGGCCGCGGCCTTCGCCTCGGCCGCGGGCCCGGCCGGCCGTTACCGGGGCCGGTGGCTGCCGGCTGTCCGCCGGCGTCGGGTGGCAGGCGGTGGTCAGGGCAGGTTGCGTCCGAGGAGGTCGAGCAGGGCCTGCCAATGGCGTTCGCTGGCCTCCGCGTTGTAGGCGGAGGTGCCGGCCTGGGTGTAGCCGTGGTGGGCGCCCTCGTAGACCTCGGTGCGGTGGCGCACGCCCGCGCTGTCCAGGGCCGTTTCCAGGGCCTCGATCTGCTCGGCCGGAAGCGACGCGTCCTGGTCGGCGTGGCCGAAGTACAGCTCCGCGGTGATGCGGCCGGCCAGGCGGTGCGGGCTGTCCTCGGCGTCGGTCGCCAGGCGGCCGGCGTGGAAGGCGGCCGCGGCCGCGATCCGGTCGGGGTGGGCCGCGGCCGTACGGATCGCCAGGACGCCGCCCATGCAGTAGCCGGTGGTGCCCACCGGGCCTTCTGCGACCAGGGGAGAGGCGGCCAGCCAGTCGAGGTAGGCGCCCGCGTCCCGCATGGCCAACTCGGGTGTGAGCGCCCGGATCAGGGGGAAGAGCCGCTCGAAGATCTCCGCCGCCTGGGGGCCGTCGATGAAGTCCGGCAGGTCCACCAGCGGGGCGCGCCCGGCGCGGTACAGGACGTTGGGCGTCAGCACCGTGTAGCCGTGCCCGGCCAGGCGCTTGGCCATCTCCTCCAGCGAGGGGCGCAGCCCGAAGGCGTCCATGTACAGCAGGACGCCGGGGTGTGGCCGGCCGTCGTCGGGGTGGGCGAGGAAGGCGTCGGCCACGCCGTCCGGGGTGGCGAGATCCAGGTATTCACCGTGCACTGCGGTCATGTAGCACCTTTCATGGAGTTCCCGGGGGGCCCGCGGGCAGCGGATCGCCCCTCCGCCGGCTGCCACGGCCGGCGCACTACCCCACAGTAACCAGCGGACGGGGCCGATGACCGTACTGCGCAGCACGCACCAACTCCACCTTGCGGACGACGTGGTGACCAAGCGCTTCACTTCTTGGGGGCGCGGTGAGGCGCTCCGTGAGTGGCGCGGACTCACCCTGCTGCACCGCTTCGCGCCCGGCATCGCCCCGGCCCCGCTCGCGGCGGCCCTCGACGCGGAACCGCCGGAGGTGACCATGTCCAGGATCGACGGTACGCCGCTGCGCGGAACGGTCGTGTCGCGGCCGACCCTCCGCGCGCTCGCCCGGACGCTGTCCGCCGTGCACCGTGCGGTTCCCGGTCAGGCGCTCGCCGCGATCCCCACCGGTGCCTGGCACGCCCGCCGGGTCGACACCCATGTCCGCAGCCGGCTGGCCCGCCGGCCGGACGGGCCCTGGGAGCCGGTGGTCAGGGAGGCGCTCGCGGCGGGGGAGCGGTGGCTGGCCGGAGCACGTCTGGAGACGGTGTCCGGCGCGGACGCCGTCCACCCGGTTTTCGGGCTGACGGACGGCAATATCGCCAACTACCTCTATGACGGGGCCCGGGTACGCCTCCTCGATTTCGAGGACGCCGGCCGCAGCGACCGCGCCTTCGAGCTGGCGGAGATCAGCAGCCACCTCTCCACCTGGGTGGACAGCACCTTCGACGTGGACTTCTTCCTCGGCCTGTTCCCGCTCACCGAGGCCGAGTCCGCCCGGATCGAGCATCTGCGCCGGCTCAACGCCCTGTTGTGGCTGGGCAACCTGCTGAGCGACAACGGCACGCCCCGTCGCAACCCGCCCGGCACCGCCGAGAGGCAAGCAGAGCGGTTGCTCGCCCTGCTGTGAACTCCCCTCAACTGCTGGAGCTGTGGTGAATTCCTGGGAAGGAGAGTCCTCGTCGGCCGGACCTCGGCACCGGACAG
This sequence comes from Streptomyces lydicus, assembly GCF_000717345.1. Lineage (GTDB taxonomy): Bacteria > Actinomycetota > Actinomycetes > Streptomycetales > Streptomycetaceae > Streptomyces > Streptomyces lydicus. The sequence goes on from NZ_JNZA01000012.1 coordinate 150,479, forward strand.
CGCTTCCCTCACCCAGCACCGGGCCGTGCTGGACGCCCTCGGCTCCCTCAACGTGCCGATCATCGCCGACGTCGAGTGCGGACACGTCCCGCCGCACCTGCCGATCGTCAACGGAGCGCGGGGCCACGTCGTGCACACCGCCACCCGCAGCGCACTCACCCAGACCCTGGACTGAGGCGCCCGGCCATGCCCTGCACCGGTGCTGCGGGGGCGCCCCCGGAACCGCTGACCACACCGCCCCGCTGATGACGCGGTGCCGTGGTCACGCCGGCTCCGGGAGCGCCCCCCACAGCTCGTGCCCCGTCCCTCGCATGCTTCGCGTCGGACGGGCGGAACCTAGCGGGCCTGCTGCTCGTACCCCACGAGTCGGACGCAGACGGCGAGACCTTCGAGCGCGAGCTCCAGCTCGGCCAGGCTCGGGTAGCTGGGCGCGATCCGGATCACCGCGTCGCGCGGGTCGTTGCCGTAGGGGTGGGTGGCGCCGGCCGGGGTCAGCGCGATGCCCGCCTCGGTGGCACGGCGTACGACCTCCTTGGCGCAGCCGTCCGGCACCTCCAGCGTCACGAAGTAGCCGCCCTTGGGCGCGGTCCAGGTCGCGAGTCCGGTCCCGCCGAGCTCGGCGTCCAGGATCCGCGCCACCGCCTCGAACTTCGGCTGCAGCAGGGCGCGTTGGCGCTCCATGTGCCCCCGCACGCCGTCGGCGTCGCGCAGGAACTGGACGTGCCGCAGCTGGTTGACCTTGTCGGGGCCGATCGAGCGCTTGGCGTTGTGGCCGAGCAGCCACTTCAGGTTCGCGGGCGAGGAGCCGAAGAAGGCGACACCCGCGCCGGCCATCGTGATCTTCGAGGAGGAGCCGAACACGAACGCCCGGTCCGGGTTCCCCGCCTCGTCGCAGGCGGCGAGCAGGTCGGCGATCTCGACGGGCTCTTCGGTGAGGTGGTGGGCGGCGTAGGCGTTGTCCCAGAAGATCCGGAAGTCGGGGGCCGCGGTGTTCATCGAGGCGAGCCGCGCCACCGTCGCGTCGCTGTAGCAGGTGCCGTCCGGGTTGCTGTACTTCGGGACGCACCAGATGCCCTTGACCGTCGGGTCCTCGGCGACGAGCTGCTCCACGACGTCCATGTCCGGGCCCTCGGCGGTCATCGGCACCGGGATCATGTCGATCCCGAACCGCTCGCAGAGCGCGAAGTGCCGGTCGTAACCGGGCACCGGACACAGGAACGCGATCCGCTCCTGCTCCACCCAGCGCGAGGTGGCACCGGGCAGTACGCCGAGCAGGGCGTGCACCAGGCAGTCGTGCATCAGCTCAAGGCTGGAGTTCCCTGCGGCGAGCAGCTGTCCGGCCGGCACCTGGAGCACCTCGGCGAAGATCTCCCGCAGCTCGGGCAGTCCCTGCAGGCCGCCGTAGTTGCGTACGTCCGTGCCGTCGGCGGAGGTGTGCACTCCGCGGGGCAGGCTCAGCAGTTCCTCGGAGAGGTCGAGCTGCTCCGGTGCCGGCTTGCCCCGGGTGAGGTTGAGGGAGAGCCCGCGGGCCGTGAGGTCCTGGTAGTCCCGGCGGGCCCGCGCAAGGGCCTCGGTCAGGGCGTCGGGGCTCAGCTCGGTGGTCATGGTGCTTCCTCTCACAGGTGCCGCGTCGAAGGGGGGCGCCTGCCGAGAATACAAACCGACGCGGGTGGGCCCGGGAGCTGAACGCTATGTGGACGCCGTGACCTCGGAGAGTGATATCCGCGTCCGCATACGGTAGATGGGTCATATGCGACCTTTGCGGTTGATGCTGCTCATAAGGTCCGTAAGGAGCCGAGCGACTTCCAGATCGGATGTCCGGTCGGATGTCCGAGAGTTCGGGCGCCGGTACGGGCGGTGACGGAGACTGCTCGTATGCACTCGCCGACCTCCATCGACGTTCCCGAGGCGTTCGCCGCGTCCTACGGCGGGCAGGGTGCCGACGCGCGGGCCTGGCTCGCCGGGCTGCCCCGCCTCGGCGCTGACCTCCTGGAGCGCTGGGACCTGCGGCCCGACGGCCCCGCCGCACACGGCATGGCCTCGCTCGTCCTGCCCGTGCTCCGCGCCGACGGCACTCCCGCCGCCCTCAAGCTCCAGCAGCTCCGGGAGGAGACCGCCGGCGCGGCCACCGGTCTGCGGACGTGGCGGGGCAACGGCATCGTCCGCCTCCTCGACCACGACGAGGAGTCCAGCAGCCAGCTGCTGGAAAGGCTCGACGCCACCCGCACGCTGTCCTCGGTCGCCGACGACGCCCGGGCCCTGCAGATCCTCGCCGAGCTGCTGGCCCGGCTGTCGTCGGTGCCCGCCCCCGAGGGCCTGCGCACGCTGTCCGGCCTCGCCGCCGCCATGCTCGACCAGGTCCCGCGGGCCGTGCCGGCGCTGCGCGATCCCGCCGAACAGCGGCTGGTGCGCACCTGCGCGTCCGCCGTCGCCGAGCTGGTCGGTGAACCCGGCGACCGGCTGCTGCACTGGGACCTGCACTACGACAACGTCCTCGCGGGCGAGCGGGAACCCTGGCTGGCCATCGACCCCGAGCCGCTGGCCGGGGATCCCGGGTTCGAGCTTCTGCCGGCACTGCACAACCGGTGGGCGGAGGTGGTGGCGACGGGCGACGTCGAACGTGCGGTGCTGCGCCGCTTCGACCTGCTGACCGAGGCCCTCGGCCTGGACCGGCGGCGGGCCACCGGCTGGACGCTCGGCCGTGTGCTGCAGAACGCGCTGTGGGACATCGAAGACGGCAAGACGCACCTCGAACCTGCGCAGGTCGCCATCGCCGGGGCCCTGTTGAGCCGTGCAACGCGCTGACGTGCCCCTGCCGGAGCGCCCCGGGGGGTCCCGCTGCCCTCGGGCCTTCCGGCCGGTGGCACCGAGGGCTGGGACGTCAGGTGCCGGTGGTGCGCGCGGTGTCGCGGTGCGGCGCGCGGGCGACGGCCCTCGCGGGGTCCGGAGCAGCGGCTTCGGACGCGGCGGCTTCGGCCGGGTCAGCTGCCGGCGTGGCCGCCTCGGACATCGAGACCTCGGACGTCGCGGCCTCGGGCATGGCGGGCTCGTGCAGGGTGCGCAACAGCAGCCAGCCCAGGGCGGGCAGCGCGATGAGCGGGGCGAGGGCGGTCTGCAGGGACGTCGCGTCGGCCGCGGCGCCGATGAGGGGGCTGGCGATGCCGCCGACGCTGACCGTCAGGCCCAGGGTGACGCCGCTGGCGGTGCCGACGCGCCGGGGCAGGTAATCCTGTCCGAGGGTGACGTGCAGGGAGAAGGGTACGTACAGACCGGCGGAGGTCAGCGCGACGAACAGGTACAGCAGCGGCCCGGGGACCAGCACGATGCCGGCGACGGCGGGCACGGTCAGCGCGTACGACCAGCGCACCACCCGGACGCGGCCGTAACGCGTCGCGAGCCGGCCGCCCGCGACGGTGCCGATCGCGCCGCCGAGGTAGAGCACGAACAGGGCCGCGGTGCCGGCGATTTCGCCTCCTCCGGTGCGCTGCCGCGCGTAGAGGGAGATGAAGGCGCTCAGGCCGACGAAGACGATCGAGCGGCACACGATGGCCCCGGACATCCTGAGGAACGCCGGCCAGTCGTCCTTGCCCGCCGGGCGGGTGGCGGCGGAGGCGGAACGTCCGGTCGTAGTGGGCGCGTTGACCGTACGCAGGGCGGCCAGGCACAGCGCTGCGCCCACCAGGGCCGGAACGATCAGCAGCGGTGAGGCGTGCAGGCCACCGGTGGCGACGACGGCGGAGACGGCGAGCGGGGCGGTGGCGAAGCCGAGATTGCCCCCGAGGGAGAACCAGCCCATCGCGGTGTGACTGCCCCGGCTCGCGACGCGGGCCATCCGGGCGGACTCGGGATGGTACGCCGCCACCCCGATCCCGGACACCGCGACCACCGTCAGCGTCAGCGCGTACGAGCCACTGACGCCGCTGAGCGCGACACCGACGCCTCCGGCCAGCGTGCTCACCGGCAGCAACCACGGCATCGGCCACTTGTCGGTGAGCGCGCCGAACAGCGGCTGGGCCACCGAGGAGAGCAACGAGGCGGCGAGGACGATGCCGGACGCCGCGGCGTAGGTGTAGGCCCGCTCGGCGAGGAAGAACGGCACGAGGGCGGCCACCGCGCCCTGATAGACGTCCACACAGGCGTGCCCCAGGGCCAGCAGCAGGAGAGGGCTTCCGGACGGACGTGGTGCACCGGACGCCTCGGACCGGCGAGACCGGTGGGACCGGCGGGACTGGTGGATTCGCTGGGACGGGTCGGATCGGCCGGGCGGAGCGGCCCGGCCGGGCGGGGGAGTCGTTGGCATGTCTCGATCGTCACGGCCGCCCGGCTGTCGTGCTTCCGATAAAATGCCAAGGTATGCCGAACATCCGCCACACCCCCGCGGCACCGACCCACACCCTCGCGCTGGCGGCCGGAGAACGCATCGACGCGCACCGCCACGACAACCACCAGATCGTCTACGCGGGTTCCGGCGTGCTGGCCGTCACCACCGACGCCGGGACGTGGTTCGCGCCGGGTACCCGAGCCATCTGGGTGCCCGCCGGAACCGTCCACGCCCACCGCGCCTACGGCCACCTCGACCTGCACACCCTCGGCCTGCCCGTCGGCGACAACCCGCTGCGCCTCGACGCGCCCACCGTCCTCGCCGTCAGCCCCCTGCTGCGCGAGCTGATCCTCGCCTACACCCGCGACCCCACGGACACGGGCCCCGCGCGCCGCCGGCTGCGCGCGGTGCTCCTGGACCAGCTCCGCGCGTCTCCGCACGAGCCCGTGCAGCTGCCCACGCCCACCGACCCGCGCCTCGCCGCCGTCTGCGCGCTCCTGCACACCGACCCCGCCGACCCCGGCACGCTCGCCGAGTTCGGCGCCCGCACGCACACCGGGGAGCGCACCCTCAGCCGCCTCTTCCGCTCCGAATTCGGCATGACGTTTCCGCAATGGCGCACCCAACTGCGCCTCTACCATGCCCTGAAGATGCTGGCCGACGACCTCTCCGTCACCGCCGTCGCCCACCGCTGCGGCTGGTCCTCCACCAGCGCCTTCATCGACGTCTTCCGCCGCGCGTACGGCTACACGCCCGGCACCCACAACCGCCGGGGCTAGCCGCCGGCTGCCGGGCCGATCGGCTTCGGTGTTGCTTTCCTGACGGCCGTTCAGATGGCCATCGCCTCCTGGATCCAGCGATGGACCCGGTACGGCAGCCACCACAGCAGCGGGCCGGTGCGGGCGATCAGCCGCTCCTCCAGGAAGTCGGCGGCGATCGCCTCCGGTACGGCCGACGGCGGGGCGCCGTACGCCAGTTGGCCGATCGCCTCGTGGTAGGCGGGCTCGTCCGCGGTGAAGCGGCGCAGATCGCCCCAGCGGCGGTCGCGGATCTGCACGAAGCCGGGGCCCTGGCGCCACAGGCACTTGCAGAGGTAGTGCTCGTCGCGCCACCGCGTCAGGACGGCCGCCGGGTCGGCGGGGCCGGTCAGGGTGAGGGGCGGCTGCAGGTGGCTGAGGTCGCGCCAGCCGTCGTCGGGCTCCGGCGGCAGCCGCAGGTGCCACTCCACCAGAACGGCGCGGGCGGTCAGATCGCGTACCAGGCACAGCTGCCGGACGGCGTGCGCGGCGGTGTCCGGGTCGCCCACCGCGGTGAGGTCGACCGGGTCGGCGAGCCGGACGCGGCGCGCCCCGAGCTCCCACAGCCGGGTGGCGTACTTCTCCGGCGGGCCGGTCAGTTCGACTGCGCCCAGGCTCATGCCGGGCAGTGCGCAGGCGTCCTCGTCGTAGTCGCGCCATGCGCTGAGTGTCAGCGCGCCTCGGGCGGGGGCGGTGGTGGTAGGGGGCATGGGGGTCTCCTCTCCGGGCCGGGTGGGCGCTCAGGCGTGGGCGACGACGGGGCGGGCCGCCGCGTCCGGCTGGTCCGCCGGGGCCGCCGCGGCGTGGGTGTGGCGCATGAAGTCGAGGCGCAGCAGATCCTCGTTGACGGCGGCGGGGGCCAGATGGACGTACTGGCCGTTGTCGGTGAAGACCAGGCCGAGCGTCACCCAGTGCTGGAGGAGGACGTGGACGGCGGCGGCGTCGAGGGCGTGCTCCGGCAGGCGCGCCGCGAGCTTGCGGGTGAGCGCGGCGGGGGTGTGCGGCTGGTCGAGAAGCCGGAAGGTCTCGATGTCGGTGGGGCGGCTGAGTTCCATGATGTCCCAGTCGAAGGCGTGCCGCCGGCTGACCAGGACGATGCGGTCGCCGAGGTCGGCGTGCGTGAGCCTGCTGTCCACGTGGCGTTTCTTCCACGCGCCGAGCGCGTCGTTGAGGGCGGTGACGGTGGGCTCGCCGATGCCGCGCTCGGGAGCCTCGAAGACGTAGGCCAGATCGAGCAGTTCGGACTCCGGCAGGTCGTAGGTGAAGCGGTAGTGCTCCTCGGGCCGCAGGCCGGTGAACCCCAGCTCGGGCCGGTTGAAGTACGGACTGAACCGCTCGATCGCGATCCGGGCCGACAGGTCGACCGGCGGGTTGAGGTGCTCCAGAGCCGGTATCTGCGCGATGACCGGCTCGTAGTCGGCGGCGGTCTCCCCGGGGAAGCCGTGGAGGTAGTTCCAGGAGACGGACAGCCCGGTCTCGGCTCCGTCCCTGAGCATGCGGACGTTCTGGCAGCCGCTGACGCCCTTGTCCATCAGGTCGAGCACCCGGCTGTTCAGGCTCTCGATGCCCGGCTGCACGTAGATCATCCCGGCCTCGGCGAGGGTGCGCAGCTGGGGCCGGCGCATGTTCGCCTTGATCTCGATGTGCATCCGCAGGTCGTAGCCGCTGTCGATGATGCGGGGCAGCACGGTGTGGAGGTAGCCCATGTCGAGGATGTTGTCGACGACGTACATGTCCAGCACCCGGTGGCGGCGTGCCAGGTCCATGATCTCCTTGTAGAAGGTGTCGGGGCTCTTGCTGCGGAACTGCATGAAGGAGCCGTTGAGGCCGCAGAACGTGCAGTGGTGTTTCTCGCCCCACCAGCAGCCGCGCGCCCCCTCGACGACGAGCTTGGGCTCCACCCAGTTGCGGGCGACGGACGACGCCAGCCGCTCGAAGTAGCCGCTGTAGTCGGGCGGCAGGATGGCGACGGGCGGCAGCGGGCTGGTGCTCATCGGGTTGGCGATGCTGGAGCCGTCGGCGCCGCGGTGGCACAGGCCGGGTACGGCGGACAGCTCCGTGCCCTCGTCGAGCGCGGTCAGCAGCTGCGGGAAAGCGGCCTCGCCCTCGCCGCGGACCACGAAGTCCACGAACGGGAAGTTGCGGTGCGCGGCGGCGCCCTGCTCGGCGTCGCAGTTCGCCCCGCCCATGACCGTCCGGATGTGCGGGGCGAGGCGTTTGACGTACTTGGCGGCGGCGAGCGCGGCGGTGTTCTGCTGGAAGGTGGAGGTGAAGCCGACGACGTCGGGACCGGCCGCGACGATCCGCTCGGCGATCTCCTGCACGAACTCCGGTACCACCCGGTGCAGTTCGTGCGACATCCGCAGCCGCGCGTCCTTCAGCTTGCCGCGCATCGACGCGCTGAACTCCGGTACGCGCCACTCGGGATTGTCGTAGAGGGCGGAGGAGAAGACCCAGTCGCCGCACCCCATGAAGTACGAGGACAGCGCGTAGAACTGGTAGTCGTCACCGGTGAACGCGGTGCGCCGGGTGATCCAGTCGGTGAACTCCAGATTGGCGTGCAGTACGTCGGCGTGGCCGGAGGTGCGCTCGTCGACGCTCCGCCGGAGGATGCCGAGCGCGAGGGACGGCAGATCGATCGGGGACCAGGGCATGTTGACCAGCAGAACGCGCATGGCGGCTCCTCGTACGGCGGCGGATGGGCAAGGGGCGGCCACCACGCGTCACCGGCCGGCGTCGGGCGGGTGACGGCGGGCGGCCGGCCGGCCCGGTGGCGTACCGGGCCGGCCGGGGAGGTCACTCCTCCTCGGTGTCCTCCGCGGTGCGGAACGGCACGGTCACCGTGATGCCGATGCCCGGCTTGCGGTTCTCCTCGTCACCCGCGAGCGGGTCGTTGTGGATGATGTCCTTCTGCATGGCTGCTTCTCCTGTTCTGCCGGTGTACGGCATCGGGAATCGGGCCTCGCAATCCGGGGACACCGGACGCGCCGGTTTCCCCGGAGACCCCGCCCACGGAGGGGCGGGGAGCTCGGTGGGCCGTGCCGGAGCGGCGCAGGTGCCGGTCCAGGAACCGCACGGCGCGGCTCAGTACGGTCATGTGGTGGGCGCCGGTGTAGCCGTCGTGGCCGGTCTCCAGCCACAGGGACTCGTGCGCGACGCCGGCCTCCCGCAGCGCGGTGAGATAGCCGCGCACCTGACCCGGCGGGCATTTGGCGTCCAGCGTGGCGGCGACGACCAGCAGCGGAGCGCGCACCTCGGCGGCGTAGTGGAGCGGCGAGCTCCGCGCGTAGCGTGCGGGCACCGTGTCGGGGGTGCCGCCGAACAGCCGCTCGTCCAGGGCGCGCAGCGCGGGGGTACCGCTGCGGTGCGCCGCCGCGCAGTCCGCGACCGGTTTGACGGCGACGCCCGCCTGCCACAGACCGGGCCGGGTGCCGAGCGCCAGCAGGGCCAGGTAGCCGCCCCAGGAGGTGCCCCACAGCCCGATGGCGTCCTCGCGGGCCAGGCCGCGGCGCAGCAGATCGGCGCGGACCGCGACGAGGTCGGCGACCTGGGTCAGCCCGACGCCCTCGCCGAAAGCGGCCCGCCAGCGGGGGCTGTACCCGGTCGAACCGCGGTAGTTGACCCGCGCGACCGCGAATCCCGACGCGACCAGGGAGTGCACCTCCGGGTCGTAGGCGTCGCGGGCGTGGTCGGCGGGTCCGCCGTGGACGAGGAACACCAGCGGGGGGCACCCGCCGGGTCCGGGGTCCGGCCGGCTGAGCAGGGTGTGGACGGGCCCGTCCGGGCCGTCGGTCCACAGCTCGCCGTGCCGGCCGGGCGCGCGACCGGGCAGCGTGGCGAGGGCCGGCAGCCGGGTGCCGGCGGTGGAGCGCATCCGGGGCGGGGTGGCGGTGTCGGTCCAGAGGTAGTGCACGTCGTCGCCCGGATGCGGGGCGGCGTCGAGCACGGTGCCCGGCGGCGTGGGCACCGGGGTCAGGGTGCGCCGGTCGAGGTCGGCGACGACGAGCGTGGAGCGCCCGTGCCGGTCCTGACGGATGAGGACCCGACGCCCCTCGGGATACCAGCGACCGGTGATCTCGGTGTCGAAGCAGCACCAGTCGTACGGCTGAAGGCCGCTTCCGGGACGCCAACTGGCCAGTCGATAGCGGCCGTTGAATGTGTCGTCGGCCGTGCGCTGCTGCACGTCCTGCTGCTCGTGAGGCGTCGCGGACTCCGGTCCGCATTCCTGTACGAGCAGCAGTTCCGTGCCCGCCGTCGACGGTGCGAAGCCCAGCGCCCACAACCGGCCGTGCCGCCCGGAGAGCCGGTCGAGGGGTGCCCCTGCGCAAGTCAGCAGGGTGACTGCGCGCTCGGAACCGGCCGGCCCGGACAGCGCCAGCAGCCCGCCCGAGGGCGAGATGCCCGCCAGCAGCGCAGGACCGTCGACGGTCGCCACCGGCCGCGCCGGGCCGCCCGGCGTCCCGATGTGGACGGTCGTGCCGTGGCCGTCACCGAGGCCGATGGCCACCGTCCCGGCGTCGCTGACGGCGAGCCCGTGCGGGAGGCCCGGGCGCAGACCGGTCAGGCCGGGGCGCCGGGGCCCGCCGCCCTCGAACTCCTCGAAGTACCACAGCCCGCGACCGTTGCGGTCCTCCGCGAACCACCACACCCGGGCGTCGGCGTCGATGGCGCAGTGCAGCGTTCCGTCGCGGCTGTCGGTGACCTGGCGTGCGGTGCCGGTGGCGGCCTGCCACGTGAAGATCTCGCAGCGGCCGTCCGCGTCCGCGGCCAGGACCATCCGCTGCGGGTCGCGCGGGCAGACCTCGGGCAGCGCCGGCTGGTAGACCCGGAAGTCGCCGGCGGTCATGCGTCCCCCTCGGCGTCGGCGCGGGGGAGACCCGGCGCCGCGCAGGTCGCGTACAGGGCGAGCACCGCCAGCAGCAGGGTGCAGCCGGTGAAGGTGACGGCGGCCCCGGCCCGGTCGGCGGCCAGCCCGGCGAGGGCCGGCGCCAGAGCCGCACCGGTCCCCGCCGCCGTGGCCAGCACGGTGCCGGTGCGGGCCTGCAGCGCCGGCGGGACGACCTGGATGATCCGGGCCTGCAGGGCCACGGTGGCCAGCGGCGTCAGCACGCACAGAAGGCCGAAGAGCAGCCCGAACTGCCAGCCCTCGCGGGCCGTCGCCAGGGCGGCGGCGGGCGGCACCAGCAGCCACGACACCGGCACCAGTACCCGTCCCGCGGCGTGCCGGCCGGCCAGCTTGGGCGCGAGCAGCGCGCCACCGAGGCCGGCCGCGCCGGCAAGCGCGAGCACCAGCCCCAGCGCCGCCGCGCCCCGGCCACCGCCCTGCAACGCGAAGACCGTCGTGTAATACAGCGCGACGAGCAGGGCGTTGACGGCCGTCAGCCAGACGAACGCCAGCCGCAGGAAGGGATCGCGGCGGATCACGGCGACGCCCGCCCCCGCCTCGGCCGCCAGCGCTCGCGGTCCGCGGCGCGGGGCGCCGTCCGGTGGCCTGAGCTGCCCGGCCGGGGCGAGATCCGCGTGCATGGCACGGATGCAGCCCGCCGCGACGGCGTAGGAGAGCGCGTCCGCGAGGAACGGCAGCGACCGGCCGGTGTGGAAGAGCAGCCCGCCCAGCGCCGGCCCGAGAACGAGGGCGCCGCGCTCTCCCGCCTGTAATCGGGACAGCACGCGCCGGTGTTCGCCGGGCGGACTCACCAGGGCGACTGTCCCGAGCGAGGCCGCCTCGTAGCACGAGGTCGCACACCGCTCGACGAGGACGGTGGTCAGCAGCACGGCCGGCAGCACCGTTCCCCGCCCCACGGTCACCGCGACGCAGGCCATCGCGGCCGCGGACACCACCGCGGCACCCACCATCACGCTCTTGCGCGCACCGCGGTCGGCGGGTACCGCGGCGAGCGGCCCCAACAGCAGCGTGGCGGCCGCGGACAGCCCGGCGACCACACCCACCTCGGCCGGGGACCAGCCCAGACTCAGCAGCAGCAACGGCAGTACGAGCCCGGACACCTGACTGCCCAGCGCGTCGCAGGTGCCCGCCCACCAGAACAGCCGGACGTCACGGCGGGCGTGCGGCAGCGGTACGGCGGACGCTGCGGCCCCCGCGGCGGCGGACGGCGTCACCGGATACGACCAAGGGCCGAGGGCATACCGGCCACCGGGCCGGAGGGTAAGCCGGACGGTAAGTCGTCCGCCGGGGACGCCGCTGATCGCCGTTCCATGCGAGCCACCTCACGTCGATGTGGGCAGATCGTGAAGATCGGCTCACCAAATAAGTCAACTTGCGGAGGAAATGTGCCCGAAACGTGCCGGAGCTTAGCCATGGAGTGACTCAGGCCACAAGCCGTGGGGAGGTGAATGTCCGCAGAAGTCACGACCGTTGAGGCCGCCGGTGCTCACGACGGCGCTACGGCGGGCTGACGAGGGGCCGAAACGGGCCCCTACGCCCTCGACAGGCTCTGCGCGAAGTCGAAGACCCGGTCCGGGTCGTAGTCGTGCGCGACCGAACGCAGCCGTTCCAGATTCGGGCCGTAGTAGGACCGGGGCCAGTCGGGCAGGGCCGGATCGATGTAGTTCACGTAGCCGCCGCCCATGCCCAGCTTCGCCAGCCCGGCCACGACCTCGGCGACGCTGTGCGTCACTTCGGCCTCGGACGCAGCCGACGCGGTCGCGTAGATCTGTGCGGTGGCAAAGGCGGTGCGGTGTGGAAAGGCCGTCTGCTGCACGCCGACGTCGGCCACCGCGCCGCCGAGCGCGTCGACGATGAGCGACATGCCCGTGCGGCCGGTGAGCACGGCGACCACCGCACCCGGGTCGGGAGCGGGTTTGCTCAGCACCCGCGACGACGCGACGAACGACTCACGGTCCGGTTTGCCGGAGAAGAAGCGCATGGCCCTGAAGTAGTCCCGCTCGTCGACCGTGCGCCGGTCGGGCATGACCCCGGAGCGCGAGATCAGATCGTCCAGCAGGGGGTGACAGGTACTGCTCGGCCCGACGAAGCAGCCGGCCACCCGGCAGCTCGGCGGGTCGCCGCCCGACATGTTGAAGTTGGCCCACAGCTCGTTGGGTGCGGCACTGATCCAGGGCTGCCACGCGCCCAGCACCTTGACCGCCGAACCTGCCGGGAAGATGATCACGAACACGGTCAGCGTCGGGGCCGGATCGGTTGCGAAGGTGAACCGCGTGACGATGCCGAAATTTCCGCCCCCGCCGCCGCGCAGCGCCCAGAACAGATCGGGGGTACGCGCGGCGGACACCGTGAGCAGCCGTCCGTCCGCGGTGACGACGTCGGCGGACACCAGGTGATCACAGGTCAGCCCGAACTTCCTTTGCAGTACGCCGATTCCGCCGCCCAGCGCCACGCCGGAAATGCCGACGGTGAAGCAGGAGCCGCCGGGCAGACACCGGTTCGCCTGGCCGAGCCCGCTGTAGACGTCCCGCAGACAGGCGCCCGCCCCGACGCTCGCGGTGCCGTCCGCCTGGACCGTCACCGCCGCCATGCGGCGCAGGTCGAGAACCAGGCCGCGCTGCGGCGCCGAGTAGCCCACGTAGGAGTGCCCGCCGCTGCGGGCGGCGAGCGGCACCCGGTTCGCGGCCGCCAGCACTCCTTCGCGCACGTCCTCGGCGGACTCGCACTGCGCCACGGCCGCGGGGATGTGATCGTCGTTGAGCGGATTGAAGAGCTTCCTGGCGTCCTCGAACCCGGGATCTCCCGGCCGCAGCAGCGCACCGTGCAGTCGGTGACGCAGACCGTCCCAGTCCACCTTGGCTTTGAAGGGGCCGACGGCCGGCGGTGCTTCCCTCGACGCGTGGAACAACGGGGCCCGCGCCATGGCCACCATCTCCTCCGCACCCGCTGAGGAAAGCGGGTGAGCGCCTTTGCGTAAATGAGTGATGAGTGAATGAGCGTGACGTCGCTGCTTTGAGAGTCAGCGTTACGTTGATGCGTTCCGTCGTTACGTTGACGCTTTGACGAATTTCCTCGGGAACCCCCTCAGAAATCCGTCGCAACAATCGTCACGCATACCTTCACGCTAACACGCAGTGACGGCCCTCTCCAGTCGATCAGGGTCGCCCACAAAACGGTATTCGGGCTGCTCAGGGGCGCTGCGACATCGCTTCCGCGAGCAGATCATGGATGAAGAAATCCCCCGGCGCGCGATGCTCCTTGAGGCGGGAAAGGTTGTCGAGGCCGAACCAGCCGTATGCGGTGTGCTTGGACCATTCCAGAGCGGGACGGTCCAAGTCACCGTCGACCTCGACGAGATAGTCGGCCTCGTGCCGGAGGCCGGCGCCGTCATCTCCGGTCCAGGTGCTGGTGCCCAGGCATCGGCGCACATGGCGGAGGTGCCAGCCGGTCTCTTCCTCGATCTCCCGGGCGAGAGCCGCCAGCAGCGTCTCCCCGGCCTCGACATGGCCGCCCACGATGTCCCAGGCGTCGGGAAACAGACGCCGGCTCGGACTTCTTTTCTGGGCGAATGCCGCCCCGTCCGCATTGAGGATGACGGCACCGACCGCCCAGATTTCGCCGGGCGCGGGCACGGGCAGTTCGACGTCGGGGGACACTGTGAACGACGACGGGTTACGTGACGGCATGGCGCCAGCCTAGGCCGCACGGTGCCTCCCGTCCCGGAATCGCTCTACTGCGGCTTGAAGGACCGGATCTGGTAGCTGCCCTGGAGGTTGCCCCCGGCGCCGGAGGGGGTGGAGCCGACGCGCGCGTGGTAATTGGTCTGGGTGTAGTACTGCACGCGGTGGCCGGTGTTGTTCCACACGGAGCGCACGTTCTGCCCGCGCTGGATGAAGGAACAATCGTCGGCCGTATTGGCCTTGCTGGACTGCGACCACTGACAGCGGGTTCCGCCGCCGTTCCAGTCGCTGTAGATGCAGAAGTAGCCGGGGCTGCAGCGATAAGCGGCCGCGCGGGCGGGCGCTGCGGGCGCCGCACTCGCGGTCGGGGTGACCCCGAGCGCAGTGACCAGGGCGGCTGCGGCAATGGCGTATGAGGGGAAGCGGCGCATGGCGGAACTCCCGTTCTCCGTTGTCGGTCGGCGAATTTGCCGCTCCAAGAGCCGGCCGCCGAACGGGAACGCACGCAAGCGCAAAAGCCTTGAACGCCCACGCGGCCACCCTGCGGCCGGTCTCGAAGCGCCACCAGTATGGGTCGCTTCCAAGATCCCACTCAGGGTAATTCTCCGCCGTTCCCCGGCCCTTGGAGCGTGGCGGGCGCACGCACCGGTGCGCACGCCGCGCACCGCCCCCTGACACGTCGTTGTGCAACGCATAACCGGAGCACACCTTCGCCGGACGGAATGCGGCGTCCGGGAGGGCGAGAACCCGTGGGAATCTCTCAGCAATTCCCCTGGGTGGAGAACCGGCGCCGAGCCTGCGAGGCGCCCGTCAGCTCATCAGCTCACCGGGTCCGTCGCCTCCTGGTAGGACCTCGTCCGGTAACGGCTACGGAATTCGGCCAGCAGCTCATCCGTCGCCTCCGCGCCCGCGCTGACGGCGGCGTGGACCTCACGGAAGTAGTTCTCGTAGCCCGCCGGGGTGTAGAGGCACAGGGCCCGCGCGGTGGTCGGGCCGGCATTCCGGAAGCCGTGCGGGGTGCCGCGGGTGGCGGCGAGCAGATGTCCGGGGCCCGCGGTCACCTCGCCGTCCCCGGAGTGCAGCGTCAATTCGCCCTCCAGCACGTAGAAATACTCGTCGTGGCCGTCGTGCACGTGGGGTCTGGCGCCTATGACACCGGGCGCGAGGCTGAACTCCTCGAAGGCGAAGTGCCCGTCGGTGTGCTCGGCGGTGAGCCGGAAGAAATGCGCGACACCGGCGACGTCGACGAGTTCGCCGTCCTCGGGGCTGCGCAGCAACGGGCGGGCGGGCGTGGGCAATTGTTCGGTCATGGCTGCATTCTGACCCAGAACCTTCCGCACGGGCGGCCGATATCGCCGGACCGCGACACGAGCGCGAAGCCGCTGCCGCTCCAGGGTCCAGGTCCCGGCCTTACGTGGTCAGTTGGCCGATTCCCGTTCGTCGGAGTAGACCACCAGTGTCCGGTCCGGCTGCTCGGCGAGGTGGAACGCGGTGTACGCGATATCGATCGCTCCCCGGCCCGGGCGCCGCAGCCGCTTCCGTCCGCCGCGCCGGACCTGTACGTCGTACTGCGGCCACCACGCACGCACCTCCGGGCTGCCCGCCGTGAGCTCCTCGATCAGCCGGGTGCAGCGGGGATCGCCGGGGTGGCGGCCGGCCAGCGTCCGCAGGCGGGCGAGCAGACCCCGCGCCTCGGGCTCCCAGTCGACCAGCACCTCCCGGGCCACCGGCTCCAGGAATACCCAGCGGGCGAAGTTCGCCGGCCGGTCGGCGGCCGCGGTGAGGCGCGGGAACAGCTCCTCGGCCGCCCGGTTGTGGCTGAGCACGTCGTAGGTGCCGTCGATGATGTACGCGGGGTTCGGCTGGAGCAGGAGCGGGACGGCAGCCACCTCGGCGGCGAGCGGCGCGGGCTGCGCGGCATCGGCCGCGGGCGCGTGGCCGGCGAGCTGGAAGAGATGCCCGCGCTCGTGCCGGTCGAGTCGCAAGGCCGTGGCCAGCGCGTCGAGCACCTGTTCCGAGACCCGGATGTCCCGGCCCTGTTCGAGGTATGTGTACCAGGTGGCGCTGATCCCGGCGAGCAGCGCCAGTTCCTCCCGACGCAGGCCCGGCGTCCGGCGCCGCCCGGTCACTGGCAGGCCCACCTGGTCGGGGGTTGTCCGCTCCCTGCGGCTGCGCAGGAAAACACTCAGCTCACGGCGTTGGTCCGGCGGTTTCGGCATGGTGGATGGCATCCCTGATTCCAGAATAAGTACGTTCTGTATACCAGGCTGAATCCTGCGCACACTGGTGCCCCCGGGCGGGAGTTCGGGCCTTGGCCGGTGCGCGGGACATGCCGCAGTCACCGGCCACCGGCTCGCCGCCCCCGGCGCCGGCATACGGCACGCGAGCACGAAGGAAGAGGCAGCCATGGCGGGAATCGACGGCAAGGTAGTGGCGATCACGGGAGCCAGCAGCGGCATCGGCGAGGCGACCGCCTTGCTGCTCGCCGAGCGAGGCGCACGGCTCGTCCTGGGCGCGCGCCGCAGCGAGCGCCTGGCCGAGGTGGTGGCCCGGATCCAGCAGGCGGGTGGCGCGGCCGTACAGATCCGCACGGACGTGACCCGGCGGGAGGACCTGCACGCCCTGGTCGCCCTGGCCGGCGAGCGGTTCGGCCGGCTCGACGTGCTGGTCGGCAACGCCGGGGTCGGCACGATCTCACCCCTGGACGATCTGCGCGTCGACGAGTGGGACCGGATGGTCGACGTCAACATCAAGGGTGTGTTGCACGGGATCGGCGCCGCACTGCCGGTCTTCCGTGCGCAGGGCTCCGGTCACTTCGTCACCACCGCGTCCACGGCCGCGTTCCGCATCGTGCCGAACATGGCGGTCTACGCCGCTACCAAGTTCGCGGTCCGCGCCCTCTGCGAGGGCCTGCGGCAGGAGGCCGGCGCGTCCCTGCGGGTGACCACGGTCTCTCCCGGCGCCGTGGCCACCGACTTCGCCGAGGCGTCAACGAACGAGCAGGTCCGAGCGCAGATCACGGAGCTGCGGGACCGGCTCGCGATCCCGCCCGAGGCGATCGCCCGGGCCATCGCGTTCGCGATCGAGCAGCCCTCCACGGTCGACGTGAACGAGATCGTCGTCCGGCCGACCGCCCAGAGCTGACCGGGCCGAGCGACCCCCTCCGTGCGACGGCTCAGTCCTCTGCCCGCTGCGTCACGGGAGCCTCGGTGCGATCGCCGGGGAATTCGTACCAGCGGCGCTGGAGGCAGACGTAGCGGACGTCGGCCTCGACGAGGCTGAGGAACGCCGTGACGGTTTCCCCGAGGCGCTCCTGCAGCCCCGCGTCGCTCAACTGCCCATCGTCGGTGAAGCCCTTGTGCGCCGCGGGGAGGCTGAACATGTCGGGGTAGACGCGCGTACCGAGGTGTTCCAACGGGACCCTGAGGGCCCAGAGCCCCCGATTGCCGCCGACCAGGGAAGGGGAGGCGGAGACGAGCAGGGCGTGCTTGGACTTGAACGGCTGAGGCCGGACGCGCGAGACCCAGTCGATGGCGTTCTTGACCACTCCCGGTACGGAGGCGTTGTACTCCGGCGAGGAGAGCACGAAGGCGTCGCACCGTTCGAGCCGTTCCCGCAGGGCGAGTGCGCCGTCCGGCAGGCCGTGCGCGGTCTCCATGTCGCCGTCGTACAGGGGCATGTCGAATTCCCGCATGGTGGCGAGATCCACGTCGGCCCCGGCGTCGGACAGCATGCGCGCGACGAGCGAGGCCAGGCGGGCGTTGGTCGATCCGGTGCGCAGCGAGGCGCCCAGGACGAGCAGGCGCAGCGGTTCGGGGTGGGCATCGGTGGGCATGGCGGTCGGGTCACGTCCTTCCGTCTTCCGCCTCACAGGGACGTCCGCCCTCCAGGAGGCGGCACGGGCACCAGTCTGGCCCGGCTCCCGGCCCTCGCCGGGTACGCCGCGCCATGAGGCCGGGTGCGCGTGGGGTGGATGGGCCCGCCGGGACGAGCGAGGTGCGTGGGGTGGACCGGAGAGCGGGTAGGGGCATGCTGGGCGTCGGCCGGTGTGAGCTGGGACAGGACCAGCGACGGACCGGGAGGCGGAAGCGGGGCCGTGGTCGTGCGGCTCCGCGCTCCGTTTCCCGGCCGGCCGTGGGGCTTCGATCGGAAGGTGCAGGCGAATGCTGGTTCTGGGGCGCGCGCAGGTGGCGGCGCTGCTCGACATGGATGCCCTGATCGACGCCCTGGCGTCGGCGATGGCGGACCTCAGCGCGGGCCGGGCGTCCTCCCCGGACCGCGTCGCCGCCACCGTGCCGGACCGGGAGGGCTTCGTGGCCGCGATGCCGGGCTTCGTGCCGTCGGCCGGGGCGCTGGCGAGCAAGCTGGTGTCGGTGTTCCCGGGGAATGCCGGGACGTCGTTGCCGACTCACCAGGCGCTGATCGTCGTCTTCGACCCGGACACCGGTGAGCCCACCGCGCTGTTGGACGGTACGGCGCTCACGGCCGCGCGGACGGCTGCCGCTTCGGCGCTCTCCGCGCGACTGCTGGCCCGTGAGGACGCCTCGGTGCTGGCGGTGCTGGGAACCGGCGTCCAGGCGCGCTCCCATGCCGAGGCGATGTGCAGGGTCAGGCCGGTACGTGAGATCCGGGTGGCGGGCCGCGACCGGGGCAGAGCCGCGGCTCTCGCGGCCGACCTGTCGGCCGAACTGCGGCTGCCCGTCGAGGCGGTGGCCACGTACGCCGAGGCGCTCGCGGGTGCGGACATCGCGGCGGCCACCACACATGCCGTCGACCCCGTGGTGCGCCGGGCCTGGCTGACCCCGGGGGTGCATGTGACGTCGGTGGGCTTCAATCCGGCCGGCCGGGAGATCGACGATGCCACGATCGCGGACGCGCTCGTGTGCGTGGAGTCGCGGCAGGCGGCGCTGGCGCCCTTCCCCGCGGGCAGCAACGACCTGCTGGAGCCGGTCCGCGACGGCGTCATCACGCAAGATCACGTCCATGCCGAGCTGGGCGAACTCCTTGCCGGCAGCCGGCCCGGCCGTACGTCACGTGAGCAGATCACGCTGTACAAGTCGGTCGGTGTGGCGGCCCAGGACGCCGCCGCGGCGGCCCTCGTCGTCGCGGCCGCCCGGAAGCAGTCGGTCGGGGAGGAGATCCGGCTGGCGTGACCCACTCTCGGCGGCGCGCCGTGCGCCCGGCCGGGTCGGCTACGAGGAGCCGGTCCGTGCCCGCTTGCGTGCGGCCCGGCGACGCATGGCGCGCCGCTCCTCCTCGTCCATGCCACCCCAGATACCGGCGTCCTGGCCGTGTTCGAGGGACCACTGCAGGCACTGCCCCATCACCGGGCAGCGGTGGCAGACCTCCTTGGCCTTCTCCGCCTGCATGACCGCAGGACCGTTGGTGCCGACGGGGAAGAAGAGTTCGGGGTCCTCGTAGAGGCATGCGGCTTCGTTGCGCCAGTTCATGGTGCGCTCCGTTCTCCGCGGCGGTACGCGGTCGGTATCACTGCTGCGGCAGGGACGGACGGACCCGGACCGGCCGGACAGCCCTGGCACTCCGCGTACCAGGGGCCCGGGGCGGCTCACGACGAGTACGAGGGGCCTGGGCGGCTCACGAGACCGGCCACCCGGACGACTGTGCGCACGCCCGCCCGTCAATTCCTGTCCCCGGCTTTGTGGTTGTACTGGGTCGCGTTCCCGGTCCCGCTGCCGAAATTCCCCCTTGCCCGCAACGTTTGAGCCAGCTGATGCCGAGGGCGCGGAAGTGCTACCGCTGACGGTGCCGGTGACGGTGCTCCCTCACCGCTCGGGCGCCGTGCACCGGCTCAGGAGGCGAACCACGGGACCCGGCAGGCGTGCGGCGCCATGCCCTCCGGACACAGCGTCCTGATCACCGTCTTGCGGATCCGTCGCCAGGCCCGCAGGGAACACGCCAACCGGACCCGCAGCTCGACCGATTCCCGCGCGCCGCTGCTCTGACCGGGATGTTCCCAGGCCCACTGATCCGCGAGAATGTCGTACACATCAGCGGTCGACAGCTCGCTCCCGTGAAAGGTGCGGGCGACGCCCGCGGCGACGATCCGGACGCTCCCCGAGCCTGCCACGGCCTCCTCGACGAGTTCCCTGACCCACGCCAGCCCCTGCTCGTCGGCGTACAAACCGAACCTCAGCGTGCGCGTCCTCATCGACTCAGCCCTTCTCGATTCGGCGGCGCCCGGGGGAGGGGAGCCGTGGCCCGGCAAGGGGCACGGGCGCCGTCATCCGCTCTGCACCTCTCGACTCTCGACGGGGCATCGTACGTGCGCGGGTCGCCGTGCCCGCGTCAGAGGCCGTCGCGTCAGGGGCTTTCGCGTCAGGGGCCGTCGCGGAAGCGGGCGTCCTGGTAGGGGCCGGGGCCGGCCCCCAGCTCGGACATCTGTCCTTCTCCGGGGGAAACCTGATCAGGTGAAAGCCCGTCATCGATGGTGGACCCGCTCGCCGGTCCGCGCTGCGGCGGGCTCACCGTCGCCGGTGTCCGCCTCGTCGCAAGGAGCCCGTCCTCATGCCCGCCGCCACGCCTCCCGGCATACCGGAGCCGACGTCCGCGATCCCCGCCCGCGTATCCCGATCCCGCCGCAGGCGCAGCACCGTTCTTGCCACCGCCGGCATGCTGCTCGTCTGCGTCGTGCCGGTGTCGGAAGCAGCCGCCGCTCCGAAGGGCACCGCCTCCAAGGCGCCCGATCCGTCGGTCTCCACCATGACCTTCACCGCCAAGGAGCGCCGCGACGCGCTCGCCTACTGGACCCCCGCCCGTATCAAGGCCGTGGGCAGGTCCGTGGACCTGGGCCCGACCGGCCCCCGGTCCCAGCCGTGGCGGGGCACCGCGATGAAGACCGTCGGCCGGCTCTTCTTCGTCAACGCCTCGGGCGCCGACACCTGGTGCACGGCGACCGCCGTGAACAGCGCCAACCACTCCGTCGTGATGGCCGCCGGCCACTGTGTGCGGCGTCCCGCCTCGCCCGTCAACACCTACCTCGACATGGTCTTCGTCCCCGGCTACGGCAAGGGCCGGCAGCCGTACGGCGCCTTCGCGGTCCGAGCCGCCGTGACCCCGCGCACCTGGGCGGAGGACGCCGTCAACGACGTGGCGGCGCTGGTGGTGGACGCCGATTCCAAGGGCCGCAAGCTCGTCGACGTGGTGGGGGGACAGCCCGTCGCCTTCAACCGCCGGGTGGGCGGGATGACGGTCGCCTTCGGCTATCCGGCGACCCGTCCCCAGCTCGGCGAGGAACTCCTGCACTGCACCGGTACCGCCGAGCCGGCGCCCGCCGGCGAGCAGGCCCTGCCCTGTGACATGGGCGGCGGGGCCAGCGGCGGCCCGTGGCTCACCGACTTCGACGCCACCACGGGCAAGGGCGTGCTGGTCTCGGTGAACAGCCACGGCGACGGACCGGAGTCCGGCACCCACATGTACGGCCCCGTGCTGGGCTCCGCGGCAAAGGCGGTGTACGAGCAGGCACAGCGCGGCTGACCGCCGCGCGCGGCGCGGGCGCGGCGAGACGGGCGGGCAGCCCCGCCTCGCGCCCGCCGTCGCAGGAGCGCAGGACTGCCCGCCGAGGCAGAGCTGTCCGCCGGGTCAGGGCTGGGGAGCGGGTGCCGGGACAGGAGCCGGCGTCCGACGAGGCCGGCCAGCAGCAGGCCGCCGACCATCGTGATCAGGGACAGGCCGGGACCCGGGGCCCAGTCGACGTCCGCGGCACGAACGCCGGGTCGGCGAGCCACTCCTGCAAAGCCGCCTCGCCCGCCGGCGTCAGCCGCATCACGCGCCGCATCCGCCCGCCCTGAGCCCGGCCGCCACCAGCCCGTATGCACCCGCCGAGGCCGCCACCCGACAGGGCTTCCTCCCCTCCCGCCCGACCGACCCGCGTCCGGGGTGACCGGACGGACACCGACGGAACGCCGAGCGCCACCAGGGCCAAACCTCCACCGCACACACCGAGTTGAAAGACTCGTGGTGCGTCGAGTCGCTGGCGGCACGCGGAAATCGGTGGTAGGGACATCTGGCCAAAGGGGTGACGCGGACGATCGCGGATCCGTATCCTCACGCGCCTGAGCCGTCCCACCAGGATCCTCAGAAGCCCGATGCCGCAGACGAATGCGTCAGCTCGATGCGTCAGCCCGATGCCTCTGACCGAAGCATCAGCGCGACGCGTCAGACACCGAAGCCTCACAGGACCCCGCGGGCCTCGCCCGGAGCCGGGCCGTCCCCGCCACCCCCCCCAGCAGCGCCTGTACCGAGGAGCAGCGATGACGCACCTGATCGTCCCCGTCATGATCACTTTCGGGGTCTTCCTGCTCGCCATGGTGGCGGTGGGCTTCTGGACGTATCAGGAGACTCTCACCTTCTCCGACTTCGCCCTCGGTGGCCGCCGGCTGAGCGCGCCGGTCGCCGCGCTGTCCGCCGGAGCCAGCGACATGTCCGGCTGGCTCTTCCTCGGGCTGCCGGGAGCCGTCTACGCCGCCGGCCTCGGGGCCGCCTGGATCGCCGTCGGGCTGGCCGTGGGCACGTATCTCAACTGGCGTCTGGTCGCACCACGCCTGCGCACCTACACCGAACGCGCCGGCGACGCCATGACCCTGTCGGCATACCTGGAAGAACGCTTCGAGGACTCCAGCAGACTTCTGCGCCTGGTCTCGGCCACCGTCATCGTCGTCTTCTTCACCGTCTACGTCGCCAGTGGCCTGCTGGCCGGGGGAGTGCTGTTCGAGGGCATCTTCGGCGGCGGTTTCGAATTCGCCCTCACCGTCTTCGCCGTCGTCATCGTCGTCTACACCGTCCTGGGTGGCTTCCGCGCCGTCAGCGTGACGCACACCGTGCAGGCCACCCTGATGCTCTGCGCGGCCCTGGCCCTCCCCGCGATCGCCATCGGCATTCTCGGCGGCTTCGGCGCGCTGCACGACGGTCTCACCCGCAAGAGCCACGCCCTCCTCGACATCGGCGCCAAGGCGGGCTTCGACGGCATCCATTGGACGCCCGGCCATTCCCTCACCGCGGTGGCGGTCATCTCGCTGCTCGCCTGGGGACTGGGTTACTTCGGTCAGCCCCACATCCTGGTGCGCTTCATGAGCATCCGCAGCGCCCGTGAGATCCCCCGGGCCCGCCGCATCGGCGTGAGCTGGGTGGTGCTCTGCCTGGCAGGTGCCTCCCTGATCGGGCTCGTCGGGATCGCCGCCCTCGACCAACCGCTGGACAACCCCGAGACCGTCTTCATCGCCCTGTGCGCCCAACTGGTCAATCCGTGGATCGCGGGCATCCTGCTCGTCGCCGTACTCGCCGCGATCAAATCCACCGCCGACAGCCAGCTCCTGGTCTCCGCGATGGCCCTCACCGAAGACTTCTACGGCGCGTTCCTCAAGCGCCGCGCCTCGGACGCCTCGAAGGTCCTCGCCGCCCGCGCGACGGTCGTCGTCGTCGCCCTGGTGGCCTACGCCATCGCCCTGAGCGGAGGCGGCGTCCTCGACATCGTCTCCTACGCCTGGGCCGGCTTCGGCGCCGCCTTCGGCCCCGTCATCCTGCTGTCGCTGTACTGGCCGCGCATGACCCGCGCCGGAGCGCTCGCCGGCATCATCACCGGAGCGGCAACCGTCCTGCTCTGGAAGCACATCGACCCGCTCCTCGGCCCCCTCCACTCGGGCATCTACGAGATGGTTCCCGGCGTGCTCGTCGCCACCACCGCCGCCCTGCTCTTCGGCAAACTGGTCGGCCGCCCTCCCCGCCGCGTCTGGTCGGGCCCCATGCACCCGAAGCCCCAGAACACCACCACCCCCGGCCTGACCCCACCCACCCTCCACTGACCGAACCCACCCGGACCCGCGGCCGTGCACACTTACCACGACCGTCGTGCGCTTCATGGAACGTCAGAATCCGTTTCACAGCGAGCAGTTCGGCCCTCCCCTCTGCCGCGCCCTCGATCCATTGCGCGCCACTCCGGCCGTAGTCCGGTCAGGCTTGTCGTGAGGAAGTAGAGCGCTGCACCGGTCAGCAGTACCGGCACCAGTCCGAAGGAGGCCACCATCGCTCCGCCGAGCAATCCGCCGAGGGGAATCCCGGCCCATGCCAGTGCGTCACCCAGCGCGTTGACCCGGCCGAGCAGCCGGCGCGGTACCCGCTCGAAGGACATCGCACCCAGGATGGGGTTGAGGAAACCCGCGCCGAACCCGCCGACAGCAAATACGGTGAGCACCGCCCACCTCGGCGCATCAGAGGCGAGAATCAAGAATCTCGGCGCACCGGCCAGCAGGAACCCGGCGAAGAACACCACGCGGCGCCGCATTCGGTGTGCGGCGGCCGCGGCCGCCAGGCTGCCGGCCACGGCTGCCAATCCCCCTGTACTGCTGTTCAGGCCGATGTCGGTCGGCCCGTGGCCGGACTCTTTCGCCCATACGGGCATGAGCACCGTGTTGAACGCCGCATCCAGCAGGTTGGTGATTCCGACCATGACGATGAGGGTGAGCAGCAGCGGTTCGCCGCGCAGGAAGACGAAGCCCTCGCCGAACCGCCGCCAGTAGCCCGGCTGCGCCCCGTCATCGGGTGGAGCGCCTTCCGCAGCTGCCGTTCCGATGCCGCGTGGCAGGACCAGCGCGACGATCACCGAGCCGAGGGCGAAGCACCCCGCGTTGACGAGAAGTCCTGTCAAGGGACCGAGCAGCGCCACCAAGGAACCGCCGGCCGCCGGGCCGATGGTGGAGGCGAGCCGTTCGGTGACGCCGGCCAGCCCCGTTGCTCGCTCCAGCGGTACGCGACTGCGCTCGGCCGCTTCCGGGACCATCACCTCCTTGGCCAGGTCACCGGGACCGCGTGCCGCACCGATCAGCGCGACCAGGACCAGCAGCAGGGGAAGCGAGAGCAGGTCCACGGCATGGAGGAGAGGAACGGAGCAGGCGGCGGCCGCACTGAGCAGGTCGGTGGTCCAGGAGACGCCGCGCGGTCCGGTCCGGTCCACCAACGGGCCGGCCAACGCCTTGACCACCACGTAAGGCGTCATCTCGCAGCAGGCCACCAGGCCGGTCTGGGTGGCACTGCCGGTCGTGACCAGTACGAACCAGGGCAGGGCGATGGCCGAGATCCTGGTGCCGGTCAACGAGACCGCTATGGCTGCGAGTACCCCACCCAAAGGTCGTAAGGAACGCCGGCTGGAGGCGCCGTCCGTATCAGGGGCTCCTTCTGTCACGACATCGGTCACGACCGCTCCGGCCCCTTCTCCGTTTCGGGCGCGGAGGTGGCAGTCGACGCTCCGGGCGCGTCCAGTTCGGGCAGGAGGTGTGTGATCACGGAGACCCGTTGGGCACCTTCGGGAGCTTTGGCCGCCTCCTCCGGAACATCGGGCCGGTACCGGCTGATGACTGCCCTCAACTCTTCTTGGAGGGCCACGGCCTCCTCAGGAGTGAGGCGCAGGGGCCAGTCGCTCATATCGAAGGTGTCGCGCCACGAACGGGGCATCGTCTGCAGCTCGTTGAGCGCCCGTTGCGTGCGCAGATTGTAGGTGGCGGCGACGGACCGCAGATACGCCATCGCGGCCTCGGGCTCTCGCACGGCGAGATCCGGGTCGTTGAACCACGTGGTCTGATGCACCGAACGCCACCAACGCTCCCGTCCGTTACCGCGCTCGGCGTCCTCCTCGACGAAGCCTGCCGCGCCGAGCTGGCGCAAGTGGTAGCTGGCCGTACCGGAGTTGACGCCCAGCCGCTCGGCGAGCCGGGTGGCCGTTGACGGTCCGTGCTTCCGCAGCAACCCGACCAGTTGCACGCGTACCGGATGGGCCAGCGCCCGCAGGCCCTTCGCGTCCAGGACGACCGCGTCTGCCTCACCGGGCAGGTCGGTCGTCGCCCTCTCTTCCGAGTCACTCATGTCGTGCACAGTAGACCGCAAAGAGTTCTTCGCAAAGACTTGTTCGCGAAGAAGTCTTTGCGGTCTAACGCGGCGCGGGTGCCCAGGGCTTCACGAAAAACTGAAAGCGCTGGGTGCGTGGCGTGGTCAGGCGGGGTGGAAGGTGGGGTTGACGCCGGTCAGGGCGCAGCTGGCGGTCCAGAGGTGGGCTGCGGTGGTGGGGTCGGCCAGGGGGCCCCGTACGGGTTCGAGCCGTGGGGCGCCGCGCAGGCCGGCCACTCGGGGGCCCCACATGTGGCCGTCGGTCACGGTCGGGTCGAGGACTGCGCGGACGGCGGGCCAGGCGCCGGCTTGCTTGCCCTGGACGACGAGGGCGAGGGGGAGGCCGCGCAACCGTTGGCCGGTGCTGCGGGCGTGGACGGGCGGGCGTGCGGGGGTGAGGGAGTCGAGCGCGCCGCCCGGGTGGGCGACGACGCTCAGCACCGTGCTGCCGCTGGCGCGCAGGCGGCGGTCGAGTTCGAAGCCGAAGAGCATCTGCGCCAGCTTTGACCGTTCGTAGGCGCGTTTCGGCCGGTAGTCGCGGGTGGTCTGCAGGTCGTCCAGATCCAGCTGCGCGGACTTGGCCGCGAAGCTTCCGGTGGTGACGACGCGGCCGGCGGGCGCGGCCGAGAGCAAGGGGGCCAGCCAGTGGGTCAGCGCGAAGTGCCCGAGGTGGTTGGTCCCGAACGTCATCTCGTGACCGTCCTTGGTTTCCCTGCGCTCCGGCTGGTCGAGCAGCACCCCGGCGTTGTGCACCACCGCGTCGAGACGGTCCAGCTCCAGGCTGTCCACGGAGGGCTTCAGCGAGGACAGGTCGGCGAGATCCAGCCGAAGATGGCGTACCCGGGCACCGGGGACGCGGGAACGGATCGAGGCCATGGCCGCCTCGGCTTTCGCCGGGTCCCGGCTGCCGAGGACGACGGTGGCGCCGGTGCCGGCGAGTTGCTCGGCGACGAAGTAGCCGATACCCGCGTTGCCGCCGGTGACGAGGAAGTTCTTGCCCTCGGCCGGTGGGAGCCGGTGAACGTCCCAGGGCGGGGTCTGGATTGCGGTAGGCACGGGAGGCTCCTTGCGCTCGGGGCTGCGGGGGCTGTCGGTGGGGGTGGCCGGACCGCTGGGTCCGTGGTCGTGCGCCGACCGCCGACCCTGATCAAGGTCGCAGCAAGAACCGACAGAACGCCGACAGATGCCCGGCCGCCGGGGGACAGATCACCGACGCGGGGTGGTGCGGCCGGCGATGCGGTACAGCACGTTCGGACGCAGTGGGCCTTCGGGTGCTGTGGGGTCCTCGAAGTCGTCGGCCGGGTCCCGGGGTCATCCCGAGCCGACGCATCACTGCCTGTGAACGGAGGTTGGTGGCCGTGGTCACGGCAAGGATCTCGGGCAGTTCAAGAGTGTCGAAGCCGTGGGCCAGGAGTGTCCGCGCGGCCTCGGTGGCGTAGCCCTGGCCCCAGGCCGAGCGGGCGAGCCGCCAGCCGATCTCCACTCCTGTGAAGGGCATGTCGTCATCTACTTGATCCAACCCCGCGAAGCCGATGAACTCACCCGTGGCCCGCACCTCAACCGCCCACCACCCGTAGCCGCGCTGGTCGAACTCGGCCTGGAACTGCGCCACGGAGGCGTCGCTCTGTTCGCGGGTGAGCAGGTCGCCCAAGTGCTCCCGAACCTCGGGATCGGCATTCATCGCCGCCCACGGTTCAAGGTCGGAGTCCTGCCATCGGCGGAGGGTGAGGCGATCGGTACGCAGTTCGGCCATGTTGCCCAGCCAACGTGAACCCCGGCCCCGAGGCAATCTCTTTCGCACCGGGAACGGCGCCACCGCCACCGCCACCGCAACCGCCGCCGACGACGCGTCGGCGGCGGCGGTCATCCGACAGCCGGTCCGGGGCCCCGGCCGCGCGCTCAGCCGGCGGCGGTGCCGAACCACGTGGGCAGCTGGCTGAGCAGATCCTGCTGATCCTCACCGACCCACGCCACATGTCCGTCCGGCCGCAACAGCACGGCGGGCACGTCCAGTTCCTCGCTGACGTCGGCGACGTGGTCGATCCGATCCGCCCAGCCCGCCACCGAGAGCCGGCCGGTCCGGTCGAGCAGCAGTCCGCGGCCGCCGTGCATCCGCTCGTAGAGGCGCCCCTGCTTCAGCTGCACATCCCGCATCCGCCGGCCGAGCAGGGCGTGGCCCTCGCCGAAGTCGTATCGGATCCCGATCGCGGTGATCTTCTCGATCAGGTACCGGTTCACCTCCTCGAAGTCCAGCAGTTCCGCCATCAGCCGGCGCACCGCCTGCGGGCCCGGCTCGGTGGACATCAGCTCCATCTGCGCGCGGGTGTTGTCCAGCACGGCGGCGGCCACCGGGTGCCGTTCGGCGTGGTAGCTGTCAAGGAGCCCCTGCGGTGCCCAGCCGCTCACCTCGGCGGCCAGTTTCCAGCCGAGGTTGAACGCGTCCTGCACGCCGAGGTTGAGCCCCTGCCCACCGGCCGGCGGGTGGATGTGCGCCGCGTCGCCGGCCAGCAGCACCCGGCCGACCCGGTAGCGCTCGGCCTGCCGGGTGGCGTTGCCGAAGCGGGAGAGCCAGCGCGGTGAGTGCACGCCGAAGTCGGTGCCGGCGTACGTCCGCAGCTGTTGCTTGAACTCCTCAAGCGTCGGCGCGGTCGTACGGTCCTCGGCCACCCCCTCGGCGGGTACGACGACGCGGTACAGCCCGTCGCCCTCGGGGGTGGCGCCGAACCGCTGGTGGGTCTTGCGGACCTCGGCCATCACAGCCGCCAGCTCCTCCGGCGACGCGGTCAACTCCATCTGGCCCAGCAGCGTCTCGACCGTGGAAGGCTCACCGGGGAAGCCGACGCCGAGCAGCTTGCGCACCGTGCTGCGGCCGCCGTCGCAGCCGACGACGTAGCGCGAGCGCAGCTGTGTGCCGCCAGCACTGGCGGCACCCCCGTTGGCCAGCTCGACGGTCACCCCGTCCTCGTCCTGGCTCAGCCCGACCAGTTCGCAGCCGCGCCGGATCTCGACGCCGAGCTCGGTGGCACGCTCGGTCAGCAGCCGCTCGGTGACCGTCTGCGGGATGGCGAGGACGTACGAATGCGTGGTGTCCAGCTCGGGCCACGTCTTGCCGAGGCCGGCGAAGAAACCGCCGACCCTGAACTGCTCGCCGAGCGGGAGGAACCGGTCCGCCAGACCGCGCTGGTCCATCACCTCGATGCTGCGTACGTGCAGGCCGCGCGCACGGGCCTGCACGGTCGGCTCCGCCTCCTTCTCCAGCACGAGCACGTGCACGCCGTGCAGCCGCAATTCGCAGGCCAGCATCAAGCCGGTCGGTCCGCCGCCGGCAACGATCACGTCGATCATGGGCAATTTCCATTTCCGCAGATTCTGGCTT
The DNA here is from genome assembly GCF_000717345.1 of Streptomyces lydicus. Classification (GTDB taxonomy): domain Bacteria; phylum Actinomycetota; class Actinomycetes; order Streptomycetales; family Streptomycetaceae; genus Streptomyces; species Streptomyces lydicus. Next base: position 179,451 of record NZ_JNZA01000012.1, read on the forward strand.
CGGCCGGTGATTCTGCGGCAGGACCAGGGCCTTGCCGCAAGGCCCCCCATGCGCTATACGTTAAGAGTGGCAAGGAGCAGGTGCGCTCTTTGCCTTTCTCTTTTTCGTCCGCTGCGGCGGGACAATTCCTTCCGCGAAGTGGCGGCGCGCCGCGTACGGCGGCCTTCCGAGAACCTCCCCCGTAGCCCCCGCGGCAGGTGTGCCGGACGGCCGTGCACTCCGGTCTCTCGCTTACTCGTGCCCGGGGATGCCCAAGGCTTCGGGATCGACCGGATGGTTCCGGACAAGGTGGGGCGGGTGATCGAGAATGCCTCATTCGCGTCCACCCCCTTGCCCTGGTCTTCCCTACTGTGGGAGCCGCTTTGTCGTGCTGCGTGGCGCGGAGGCTGGAGGCGGCGTGCGGGAACCCTACGCGGTGGGTGCGGCGGTCCGGGCGGGGCGAGCGGAACTGACGCTGGGGGTGGAGGAGGAGTTCGTTCTCGCGGATGCGGCGACGCGCGAGGTGGCGCTCGCGGCGGATGCCGTGGTGGGGGTGGCCGGGCGGCTGGCGGAGGACCCCCGGCAGGTAGTGGGCGAGATGGCGCTGTGCCAGCTGGAGACCGTCAGCGCCGTCTGTGCCGACGCCCGGCAGCTGTACGCGGAGGTCACCCGGCTGCGCCGGTGTGCGGCGCGCGCCGCGTGGGAGGCCGGCTGCCTGCTGGTGGCCGGCGGTACGGCACCGCTGGGAACCACGGGGCCACCCCCGATCCTGGACAAGCCGCGCGATCATGCGATCGCCGCCCGGTTCGGGATGCTCGTGGAGCAGCAGTGCGCCAACGCCTGCCATGTGCACGTAGGGGTGCCGGATCCGGAGGAGGCCGTGCAGGTGGTCAACCACCTGCGGCCGTGGACACCGCTGTTGCTCTCCCTGACCGCCAACTCCCCTTTCTGGAGCGGCCGCGACACCGGCCACGCCAGCTGGCGGTCGGTGCTGTGGGGCCGTTGGCCGACCGCCGCCCCGCCGCCGTACTTCCACTCGGTGGACCACTACGAGCAGGTCGTCTCGGCGCTCATTGACAGCGGGGCCGCGCTGGATCCGGGCATGCTGTACTGGTCCGTCCGGCCCTCGCGGCATGTGCCCACCGTGGAGGTCAGGATCGCCGACGTGCTCCCCGGTGCCGGGGACACCGTCGCCTATGCGCTGCTCGTCCGCGCCCTGGTCGCCGCGGCGCTGGTCGAGGTGCGCAAGGGGCGGCCGGCCCCGCCGGTGGAGGACGCGGTCCTGCGTGCGGCAGTGTGGCGCGCGGCTTGTGACGGCATGTCAGGTGAGGCACTGACCCTGGCGTTGCCCGGGCCGCTCCGCGTCGTCCCGGCCTGGGACCTGACCGCGGCCCTGATGAGGCGGGTGCAGGGGCATCTGCGGGCGGCCGGCGATTTCGAGACGGTACGGCGGTGGCTGGTGCGGCTGCAGCGGCACGGGACGGGCGCGGCGCGGCAACGCGCCGTGTACCGGCGCACGGAACGACTTGAGGATGTGGTGGACGCGCTGGCCGTCCGCGTGCCGGTCCGGCAGGGCGTCGACACCGGCCCGGCGGACCGGGCCTGCGACACGACTCGGCCGACCTAGGGGCTGTCGTTTGGATCATGCCGGGCTCGCGGGGTCTGGCACCGCACCTCGCCGCGTTGTTGTCGGTCGCCAGGGCTCCGCCCTGACTCCCTCCTCCGCCTTGCGATGCACGGCACCAGACCCCGCTCCCTGATCCGGCCTGATCCAAACGACAGCCCCTACCGGGGGAGCGGGTGCGGCTCCGCGAGGCGGGGAGTCTGACGCAGGCACAGGTCGCCAAGGCGCTCAGGGTGCGGCGGGAGACCGTCGCCGACTGGGAGGCCGCCCGGAAGGAGCCGCGGCCACCCAAGCGCGCCGCCTACATCCGGCTCCTGGAGGGGCTCGCCGCGCGTCATCCGGTACCCGAGCCCACCGCCGCCCCGGCCCCGCCGCCGGCGTCGGAGGCCCGCACCGCGCCGAGTGCCGCGCCCTCGTCGGCAATGGCCGCTGCGCCGGCTGAGGGCGTGGCCGCTCCCGTCGCACCATCACGCCCCCGGCGCGCGGTGGAGCCGTCGCAGGCGCCCCGGACGACGGCGGTGGCGAAGAAGGCCGCGCCCAAGCGGCCGGCTCCCGTACCGACCGATGTGGATCCGCGGTTCGGCAACGGGCCGTTGGGCGTACTGGACGGTGACGGGTCGCTGTACTGCGTCGGCGGGTTGGTTCTCGACTGCCCCGCCACGACGCTGCCGGCCCTGGTGGAGTGGACGCTGGCGGAGGCGAAGCTCGGTGCGCCGAGGCTGCACAAGAGCGGCAAGGACTCCGACCCGCTGATCGTGCTCACCGCCGGGGCCGCCGAACTCCTCGGACTCCCCGACACGTTGGAGGACCGGCGGGGACTGCGGCTGCCGGAGGACCACAAGGCGGTCAAGCAGCTGACGAAGGCGGACTGGAAGCTGACCCGGCGCGGCTTCGGCCCGTGGGCACGGATCTACCGCTCCGCCGACGGCGGCCGGCGCCGGTGCGTACAGCTCGCCGTGCTGCCGTGGGGCGCGCTCGATGCCCGTTCGTGGGGCGACACCGGGCAGCTGCCGCCGGCCGAGGTCGCCGCCGTCCTGGGCACGTACGCGACCCGGGTCCTCACGCCCCGCGGTTCGACCGCCGTGTGCGGTCTGGAGCTGATGTCCGCGCTACGGCCTCCGACCCGGGCCGTCCGGGACGAGACCACCGGCTCGTGGGTGTCCGGGCCGCTGCCGGGTTCGCTGACCGAGCCGGTCGACCCGGCGCCGCCGGAGGCGCCGATGGAACACCCGGTCGTCGCCGCGCGCTACCCGCGCTTCCACGAGCGCACCCCGGAGGAGGCCCTCGACGAGGAGGCATACGACTGGTTCCGGCCGCTGACCGACGAGGAGTGCACCCAGGGCTACACCCACGCCGTCGGTATCGACGTCAACATGGCCTTCGCCGCGGCCGCCAACCGCCTCAACGTCGGCCTCGGACCGGCCACCCACGTGCGGGCCCCGGCCTTCGACCCCAAGCTGCCCGGCTCCTGGCTGGTCGACCTCTCCCACCTCGACCTGGACCCGCGTCTGCCCAGCCCCTTCACGCCGCGGGGCGACCGTCCCGAAGGACCGGGCTGGTACGCCACGTCGACGGTCGCGTACGCGCTGGAGCTCGGGGCCCGGGTGCGGCCGGTCGAGGCATACGTCCGCCATGAGCACGGCGCCTACCTCGACCCCTGGTACGCGCGTCTGCGCGACGCCTACCTGGAGACGATGGCCGACCTCGGCGTCACCACCGGCATGAGCGACGAGGAGTTCCTCGCCGCCATGGCACACCACAAGGACGCCGACCCGGGTCGGGCCGCGGTGCTGTCGGCGGTCAAGTCCACGGTCAAGGGCGGGATCGGCAAGCTGCGCGAGCGACCGCAGAGCGCGCGGCACACCTACGGCGAGGGCTGGCCGGCACTGCAGCGGCCGACCTGGAGCCCGCACATCAGGGCGGAGCTCATCGGCAAGGCCCGCACCAACATGCACCGCAAGATGACCAAGCTCGCGTCCGTGGGGCGGTACCCCGTCGCCGTGCTGTCGGACTGCGCCGTGTACGTCTCCCGTGGCCCGTCGCCGCTCGATTTCCTGCCGTACACCCCCGAGGGCAAACCGCTGCCCGGCGGGTTCCGGCTCGGCGTCAATCCCGGGATGGTCAAGCACGAGGGAACCCAGGACTTCCTGTGGCTCGCCTCGATGATCGAGGACGAGCAGCTCAATCCCGCCCGGCACATCAAGGGCACCGACGCCGTGGCTGACGGAGAGTAGGCGCCGCGATGGGCATCATCCAGGACAGCCTCGACAAGGCCGCGGAGCACACCGTCACGCGCCCCGCCCCCCGATCCGGACCGGCGCAGATGCGGTTCCTGGTCAAGACGGAGAAGGGCTCCACCCGAGCGGTGGCCGAGCTGCTGGGCGTCTCCCAGCGTACGGTCGAGCGGTACGTCAAGGCACAGCTCAAGCGGCCCCGCCCGGAGCTGGCCGCCCGTATGGAGCGCGAGGTGCGCAGGCGCTGGCAGCCCCGGGTGCGGGAGCGGGCGCGGAAGCGGGCGGCGACCACCGGCGGCATCGTCATCGAGACCCGCGCCCGCTTCGGCTTCACGGCCGCACCGGGCAGCACCGACGACGGCCGCATCCGCCTCATCACCCAGGCCCTGCCGCCCCGTTACGCGGCCCGGCTCTTCGACGCCGAGAGGGCCGGAGCCACCGAGCAGCAGCTGCGGGACATCGCGGCCGAAGGTCTTCAGGAGATCTACTTCAAGGACCGCGGCCGCCGCGCGGACGGCCTCCAGGTCGAGTTCACCGACATCGAGTACGTGGAACTCGACTACTGACCCGGCATTCGGAGGAGCGCGTTGATCTCTGTTTGTGACTGAGCGCTTCAATTGGCCGGTGAGCGCATGAGTTGGCCGCTCATAGCGCTGAGTCCTTCGTGTTCGTTGCTTCGTGGGCTGCTTCGCAGTCGCAGTCTCCGTCGTGGCCGGGTTCAAGTCGGCAGAAGAACCAGTAGGGCAGGCCCGTCAGGTGGGGCGGGTGAAAGCGCCGGTCACAGTAGGTTTCACTCCAGTGATCGGTGCCCCGCTTCGCCATCAGACTCACTCCTCACAGAGATGCGGGCCTGCAAGAGACGCAACGCCCATGCCGGAAGGATGCCAGATCGAAACGCTCGCCCCGCGCGGTGAGCGTCCGGCGAGCGGCTGACTGTTAACCTGCCCGCTCTCGCTCAACTGGCCAACTGAAGCGCTCAGTCACACTGTTTGGCGACGATGGGGACGTCGTTGCGGAGCGGGGTGCATAGGATCGCCGGCATGGCACTGCGACCTGTTCAGGTGAACATCAAGGCTCTTGACGACTCGGCGGTCGGCCGGTTCTGGGCGGAGGCGCTCGGCTGGGGTGTTTCCAGCGAGGGGCCCGGCGTGACCAACGTTGAACCCACCGGCGGCTTCGTGTGGCCGGACGCGGTCGCCGTCTGCATCGACGTCGTTGCCGTCCCGGAGCCCAAGACGACGACCAAGAACCGGGTGCACCTCGATCTCGCCACCACTTCTGCGGCCCATCAGGCGGAGTTGGTCGCGCGCCTCCAGGCTCTCGGTGCGACGCCCGCCCAGGTGGGCCAGGGCGACGTGCCGTGGACGGTGCTCGCCGACCCGGAGGGCAACGAGTTCTGCGTGCTGGAGCCTCGGGAGATCTACCGGGACACCGGGCCGATCGCCGCGGTGGTGGTCGACTGCGCGGACCCGCGGGCCATGGCCCGGTTCTGGGGTGAGGCGATCGACTGGACCCTGCACGAGGTGACCGACGAGCGCGCGGTGTTGCGCTCCGCCAAGGGGGTCGGCCCGTATCTCGAGTTTCTCCGTAACGGCGTGAAGACCGTGCCGGACCGCGTCCATCTTGACCTGCTGCCGTACCCCGGTGACGACAAGGCGGCGGAGGTGGCCCGGCTGCGGGCCCTCGGTGCCACCGACCTCGACCTCGGCCAGGGTGACGTCCCGTGGACGTGCCTGGCCGACCCGGAGGGCCACGAGTTCTGCGTCCTCGGCCGGGCCTGACGCGGAGCCAATATCGGTGGAGCGCGGCGGACGGGTGTGCGAGGCTGACGGAGCCGAAGGGGTGTAGCTCAGAGGCCAGAGCGCCGGTCTCCAAAACCGGATGCCGCAGGTTCGACTCCTGTCACCCCTGCCATGTTTGACGTGCCGTCATGGACGCGTGTCGTGCCGGCCCTTGCGGTTCCGTGCGGGATCAGTGCGATGTGCAGGTGCCGCGGTGTCGTGGTGTGGGTGGCCGGGGCGTCCTGGGACGTGGAGAGGCTCAGGCCGTGCTGCGCCTCCGCGGCGAGTTCCGCGGCGCGGCCCATCGTGGCGGCCGTGATGACGGGGTCGTCGGTGGCGTTGGCCACGTGACGGCGCGGGATGACGAGGACGTGCCCCGCAGTGGCGGGCTGCGGCGGCTCCACCGCGACGGCGTCGTCCCATGCGCGGACCAGGGTCGCCGGGGCGCGGCCCGCCACGATCAGGCAGAAGCCACAGGTCTCGCTGACCGACGGGTCGCGGTGGATGAACGGCCGCGCCAGGTGCCGGTGGCGGACATCGGCCGGGACGTCCCGCGCGGCGAGCCAGTCGCCGACGGCCTCGGAGACGGCGACGGCACGGTGCCGTCCGTACCAGCAGTGGACGTGCAGGTGCACGGGCAGCTCCGGGACCCGGGCCGCGAGGAGAGCGAGCACGTCGTGCCCGGTCTCCTCGACGATCCGGGCGGCCTCGGGGCTGCCGAGCACATGGTCGCGCACGGCGGCGTCCAGGCCGGTCAACGGCACCAGATCACCGGTCTCCGCGAACGCCGCCGGGTCCCACAGCCGGTCCGAGACGTCCAGGAGCAGCGTGGCGGCGGGGTGCCGCGGAGGGTCGTTCCAGCGGGCACCGTACGAGGTGATGACGACTCGGGGCGAGGGTGGGGTGAGCACAGCAGCTCCCGGGGCGAGCCGGCCGTTCGGGCCGCGTCGACGAGCGGACGCGGTCAGCCTACGGGGTGCCGGCGGCACGGCAGCAGCGCATGCACGGTCTTGCCGTGCGGCGTGAGGCATACGGAGGTGGCGAGGGCGAGTTGCTGGACCATCGGCCAGCCGAAGCCGCCGCTGTCGCCGTCGACGTCCGGGACGCGTCCCACGGGCGGGGAGGTACTGGAGTCGCTCACGGCCACCGCGATGGCGTCGCCGCAGACGGCCAGGCGCACCGAGCACGAGGGGCCGCGCGCGTGCCGTACCGAGTTGGTGACGAGTTCGCAGACGACGAGGACCACGGCGTCCGCGGCGCTCTGCTCCACCGGGGGATGAAAGCGCGTCAGGAACCGGTTGGCGGCGTCCCGTGCCATGGCCGCCGCCTGGGGGCGGCAGTCCAGCGTCAGCAGGTCCGCCGGCGGTGTCGTGCCCGGCCGCAGATCCGTCGTCCCGGCGCGGGTACTGCCCGTCATACTGCTCATCCGCTTCACCTCGTTCGTGTCGGACACGGGCGACGAGTCAACGCCGGGTGAGGAACCGGCGGGCAGCGACACGCTCGCCCCGAAGAGCCACATTCAGGTGTTCGGCCACCACGTCCGGGCGGCCGGGCCGGTGCGCCGGGTGGTGCCCGGGCGCGCCCGGCGGCGTGAGCGCGGGCGGTCGGGCCCGTCGAGGGCCGGAGGGTCCGCCGGGCGACGCCGGCGGGATGGGGCCGGATGCTGTTCACGCAGTGTGATGTCCTTCTGTCGACTGACTGCCATGCAGCGTCTGGCCGACGCGCTGACCTGCGGAGTGATCTCGCCCGGTCGCAGTGCCTTTCTACCCCTGTCACACTGCGTCAATCCCGTGGCGGGGGGCGGTCCATGGCCGCGTGCCTTCGGGGGAATGCGTGCGCTGCCGCGTTCGAAGGCCGCCCGTGGGGGATACCTCGTCTTGGTATGCGAAATCGGTCCGGCAGGCAGCGGGGTCCTTCGTCCGGCGCTCACCGGGCCGGGGCCTCGCGGAACACGCACGGCGCGCTGCGCAGGTACGGCGGGCGGCGCGCCGCGGGCGGGCGTCGCCCGGCGGGCCGGGCGGGGACGCGGAGGCCGGCGAGCGGGGGCGACGTGGTCGTACCGGCACTGCGGGTGGCGGCGGCGTACGGATGGCGCCTGATCGTCGTCGGCGTGGCCGTCTACGCGGTCTTCGTCGCGCTCGGGCGGTTCCACCTGGTGACGCTCGCGCTGTTCGTGGCCCTGGTGCTGACGGCCCTGCTGGGGCCGCCGATCAACCTGCTCCAGCGCCTGATGCCGCGCCCGGCGGCGGTCGCCGTGGCGCTGGTGGGCAGTGTGGTATTCCTCTTCGGGGTGCTGAGCCTGATCGGGGCGACCGTCGCCGGCGAGTGGCAAGGGCTGCGCCGGGAATTCAGTGGCGGCGTGGCCAGGATCGAGCGGTGGCTCCAAGGGCCGCCGTTCCATCTGCGGGACGGGACCCTGGCGCATCTGCAGGAGTGGGTCTCGCGGTTCGTGTCGAGCCACCGCGGGACGGTGATCAGCACCGCGCTCAGCGGGGTGGACCGCCTGGTGGAGGTGCTGACGGTGGTGGCGCTGGCGCTGTTCTGCGCGGTGTTCTTCCTGCACTCGGGCGACCGGATGTGGCAGTGGTTCGGCGGACAGCTGCCATCGGCCGGGCGGCCCTCGGTGCATCTCGCCGGACGTACCGCGTGGACGACCTTCACCGGGTACACCCGCGGCATCGTGGTGGTGGCCGCGACCAACGCCGTCCTCGTCGGTGTGGCGCTCTTCGTCCTGGGGGTGCCGCTCGCCGTCCCGCTGGCCGTGCTGGAGTTCTTCGCCGCGTTCATCCCGCTGGTCGGCTCGCCCGTCGCGCTGGCGGTGGCGGCCGTGGTGGCGCTGGCGGCGAAGGGGCCGGTGGTGGCGGCGGTCGTGGTGCTGCTGATCGTGGTCATCGGCCAGTTCGAAGGGCATGTGCTGCACCCGCTGGTGATGAGCCGGGCGGTCAGTCTGCATCCGGTGGTGGTGGCGCTGGCGGTGGTGTGCGGCGGGGTCACCGCGGGGGTGCTCGGCGCGATCGTCGCCGTACCGCTGGTCTCGGTGCTCTGGGCCGTCTACGGCGCGCTGCGCACGCGCCGGGGCTCCGTCGTCGCGACGCGCTGAGCGTGGCTGCGATCCCACCGGAATCGCAGCCACGCGGTGAGCCCGAGGGGACGTCAGCGCTCCGGCGAGGCGCCGGTCATGGCCGTCAGGACGGCGCGCCGGTCCTCGCCCGGCCCGGGGCGCAGCGGCCGGGCCAGCCGGTCGGCGCGGTAGTGCCAGTGGTGGTCGAGATCCGGGTGGACCTCGTCCGACTCGTGGATCTCGCTGCTGCTGCCGAGGAGTTCGGTCAGGTCCGTGGCGAGGTCCTGCCAGGCGACGTGCCCGCTCACGGCGTTGGCCACCCCGTGCACCGGCGCCTCCAGGCACGAGACCACCGCCCGCGCCAGTGCCGCGGCGTGCACCCAGGCCGCGCCGTACCAGTCGTGGCCGCGGGCGCCGGGCCGGGGCAGGACGAGCGGCCGGCCCTCGCGCGCGGCCTGGTAGAGCAGACCGGTGGCACCCCAGCGCAGCTGGTCACGCAGCCGGTCGTGCGGACCCCACACCAGTGGCGAGCGGACCGCGCTCGCGCCGCCCCGGCCGCCGGTGCCGGCCGCCCGCAGCAGCAGCGCCTCGCAGTCGAGCTTGGCCCGGCCGTACGGGCTGAGCGGCTCGCGCGAGGCGGACTCCTCCGCCACCGTCCCGGCCTCGGGGTGCCCGTAGGCGTCCACGCTGCTGACGAAGGTGAAGGGGCCGTTGGACCAGGCGTCGACCATCGCTGCCATCGCCGCCACATCGACCTCGGGCCGGGTGAAGGTACAGGCGGCGTGGATGACGGCGTCGGCGCGTCGCACGGCCGCCCGCAGCCCGTCCAGGTCGGAGAGGTCGCCCTCGACGACGTCCACGCCCTCCGCCGCGACCAGATGGGCGGACTCGGGGCGGGCCAGCGCCAGAACGGGACGGCCCTGGGCGGCGAGTTCGCGCAGCACGAAAGCGCCGACGCCGCCGGTGGCCCCGGTGACCAGCACCGTGCCGGCCCGCGCCCGTACGGGCCGGGCGGCCGTCTTGGCGGGCGCCGCGGCGCGCTGGGCCGCCCGCTCGTCCAGCAGGGCGGTGACCGCACGGGGAGTGCGCGCCTGGAGGATGTCCAGGCCGGTCAGCGGCAGGGTCAGCGCCCGGCGCAGCCGTTCGGCGAGCTGGACGGCGACGAGCGAATGGCCGCCGAGGGCGAAGAAGTCGTCGTCCGGGGCGGGCGTCCGGCCCAGGAGCGCCGCGAAGCCCGTCCGCACCGCCTCGGCATACGGCCCCTCCGGCACGGACCGGGACGGCATGCCGGGCAGCCGCGCCGGGTCGACCGCGCCGTCGGCGTCGCGCGGCAGGGTGTCGAGCAGGGTCACCGCGGCCGGCACCAGGTCCGGGGCCAGCCGGTCCCGCAGATGGGCGCGCAATGCGGCGGGGGAGGGGCCGCCGGTCGCCCGCAGCACCGCGTACGCGAGCAGCGGTCCGCCGGCCGGTGTCGCCACCGCTGCGTCGGCGACCTGGGGGTGGGCGCACAGCAGCGCCTCGGCCGGGTGCGTGCCCGGGTCGGTGCGGGGGGCCGGTGCCGCGCCCGGAAGTTGGGACAGGCGCAGGGCCGGATCGCCCGCGACCGCGGTGAGCAGCGCGGCGTGGGCCGCGCCGAGGGCGGTGGCCGCCTCCTCGTCGAGGGCGGCGCGGCGGTACTGCACCAGCGCGGCCGGCCGGTCGGTGTCCATCAAGGCGAAGGACAGGTCGAACTTGGCCTCCCCGAGGCCGACCTCGACGTGTTCGCCCTCGGTCCCCGGCAGCCGCAGTGCCGTCGGCGCCCCGAGGACGTCCGCGGTCACCCGCACCAGCGCCGTCCCGTCCGCGCCGCGCGCGGTGGCGCCGAGGCGCTCCAGGATGCGGTCGAACGGCACCTCGCGGTGGCGCTGGGCGTCGAGCATGGCGTCCCGCACCCGTTCCAGGAGCGTGCTGAAGGCCGGGTCGCCGGAGGCGTCGACGCGCAGCGGAAGGGTGTTCACGCACAGCCCGACCAGGCCACGCATGGCCGTGCCCCGGCGGTGCGTACCGGCCACGCCGATCACCAGGTCGTCCTGGCCGGTGCAGCGGTTCAGGCTGGCGAACGCCGCGGCGAGCGCCACGGTGAACACCGTCGCGCGGTGGCGCCGGCCCAGCTCGCGCAGGGCGTCCGGCACGGCGCGGTCGAGCGGCGCGGTGTGCGTCCCGGCGGGCCGGGCGTCGGCGTCGGCGGGCGGGCGGACGGGGGCCGGAAGCCGCGGCGGAACGGCGCCGTCGAGGCGGTCGGCCCAGTGGCGCAGCCCCTCGGGCGCGTCGCCGGCCCGGTGCTCGCGCCGCGCGAAGTCGGCGTACTGCGGCGGCTCCGGCAGCTGCGGCCCGGAGGAGCTGCCCGGATCGGCCGCCGCCGCGTAGAGCGTGCCGAGCTCCTCAGCCACCGTCTCCAACGACGGTCCGTCCAGCGCGATGTGATGGAACGTCAGCATTACGGTGTGGTCCTGCGGCGCATGCCGTACGACCAGGGCGCGGGGCAGCGTCCCGGCGGTCAGGTCGAACGGGCGACGGGCCTCGGCCACCAGCAGATCCCCGGCGTCCGCCGCGTCGGCCGCCACCACGCGCACCGCGATGGCCCCGGGCGCGGCCAGTACCTCCTGGTACGGCTCGCCGTCGCGCTGCCCGTAACGGGTGCGCAGGATCTCGTGGCGGCGTACGAGCGAGGTCAGCGCGGCGGACAGCGCGTCCACGTCGAGCGGACCGCGCAGCCGGGTGGCGAACGGCACGCTGTACGAGGCGCCACCGTGGCCGAGCCGGTCCATCAGCCACATCCGGCGCTGGGCGTGGGAGAGCGGAACGGGACCGTGCTGCCCGGCGTCGGTGCGGGGCGCGGGTCGGGCGGCGCGGGCGCGCGCCCGGCGCAGCAGCTCCTCCTGGCGGGCGGGAGCGGTGAAGCGGTCAGTGGTCATCGGTGTTCTCCGGTGCGTACGGGCGCGGTTCGGGGTGCGCGGCGAGCAGCGCCCGCTCGACCAGTGCGGCCTGGTCCGCCACGGTGGGGGCGGTGAAGAAGTCGGCGAGGGACAGTTCGACACCGAGTTCCTCGCGGAGGTCGTCGGTGACGACCAGCGCCAGCAGGGAGTGGCCGCCCAGGGAGAGGAAGTCGGCGTCCGCGCGGGTCACCTCGCGGCCCAGCGACCGGCTCCACAGGTCGGCGACGGCCTGCTCCAGCGGCGTCAGCGGACCGGCCGGCGCGTCGGCGGTGTCCGCGGCGAGCAGATCGGTCAGTGCGCGGCGGTCGACCTTGCCGGACGCGGTGAGCGGCAGGTCGTCGACCACCGTCAGCTCGTCCGGCACCAGCGGGCCGGGCAGGACCGCGGCCAGCCGGTCACGCAGCACCTCCGCCCGGGGCACCGGGCCGGGCGCGGCGACGACGAAGGCGATCAGACGGGCGTCGTCGGGGGAGGGGCGGTGCACGGTCACCGCCGCGTCGGCCACCTCGGGCTGCTCCCGCAGCGCGTGCTCGACCTCACCGGGCTCGATCCGGAAGCCCCGCACCTTCACCTGGTCGTCGGTACGCCCGTGGAAGTCGAGGATCCCGTCCGGGCGTCGCGAGACGACATCGCCGGTCCGGTACAGGCGGCCCCACGCGGGATGCGTGGTGAAGCGCTCGGCGGTCAGCTCCGGCCGTCCGGCGTAGCCCAGCGCCAGCCGGCTGCCGCCGACCCACAGTTCGCCGCGCTCGCCGTCCGGGACGGGCCGGCCGTCCTCGTCCAGGACGTGCGCCGTCGCCCCGGCGATCGGCCGGCCGATGGGCACCTGTCCCGCACAGTCCGCCGGGGTGACCCGGTGGGCGGTGGCGAAGGTCGTCGTCTCCGTCGGGCCGTACCCGTTGACCAGTTCCAGCCAGGGGAACGCCCGCAGCACCTCGCCGGCGTGGTGGGCGGCCAGGGCCTCCCCACCCACCACCACGGTGCGCAGCGGCGCGAAGATCCGGGAGCGGCGCACCGCCAGCTGGTGGAAGAGCGCGGTGGTGAAGAAGGCCACGGTGACGCCGTGCCGCTCCGCCTGCTGCGCCAGGTCCTCGAACGAGGGCCGCTCCACGGTGCACACCACCACCGCGGCGCCGTTGGCGAGCGCGGCCCACACCTCGAACGTCGAGGCGTCGAAGGTCATCGGCGAGTGGAACAGCACCCGGTCGCGGGAGGTCAGGGTGAGGTAGCCGGGGTCGGTGACCAGCTCGGCGATCCCGCGGTGGGCGAGGGCCACGCCCTTGGGCCGCCCGGTGGAGCCGGAAGTGAACATGATGAACGCCGCGGCGTCCGGGGCGGGTTCGGCGGCCGGCACCGGTGCCGGGACGGCGTCCGGAAGCAACCGGCCGGCCGGGGCCCCCGGCTCGTCGTCCTGCCATGCCTCGGAGAGCGGCGCGTCGGGCAGCACGAGGGTCGCCCCGGCCGGCGCGACCGCGTCCAGGAGCTTGCCGTCCCCGACGGTCAGCGTCACCCCGGCGTCCTCGATCAGCGCCTCGGTACGGGCGCGCGGATGCGCCGGATCGAGCGGTACGCACACCGCGCCCGCCCACCACAGCGCGAGTTGGGCGACGACGGTACGGGCCGAGCGGGGCATCAGCAGCGCCACCGCGTCACCCGGGCGGACGCCCTGCCGGTGCAGATGCCCGGCGAGGGCGCGGGCGGCACCGACCAGCTGCCCGTAGGTCAGCGTGGCGTCGCCGTCCGCCACCGCCAGGGCGTGCGGGGCCCGTTCGGCATGCCACGCCACCAGCGCCGGCAGGCCGGCCGCGGGCCCGGGGCGCCCGCCCTCCGCGAGGGACGGGGCGGGCTCGCTCGACAGGGTGCGTTCGGTGGGCACGGGGCTTTCCTTCCAGGTGGCGTCGTGCGGGGCGGAAACGGTGGTCATCTCAGGCGCCCCCGGACGTCGGGGCCGCGCGCCGGGCGTCGACCAGGGCCGCCACCGCCCGCAGGTCGGCCTGGCGCAGCAGTTCGGGGGCGCGCAGCCGCACCCCGCTCTCCCGCTGGATGGCGGCCAGCAGCCGGGCGGCGGCCAGTGAGGTGCCGCCCACCGCGGTGAAGTTGTCCGCCAGCGTGGTCTGCGGACGGGCCAGCAGGTCACGCACCGTGCCGAGCACCAGCCGCTCCCCGGCGGTGGCCTCGTCGCTCCCGGCCCCGTCCGTGGCGGCGGCACCGGAGCCGATGTCCTGTGCGGACTCCCGGCGGAGCAGCTCCGCGCGGTCCACCTTGCCGTTGGCGTCCAGCGGGAAGCCGTCGACGATCCGTACGGCCGAGGGCACCGCCTGCTCGGGCAGCCAGGCCCGCGCCACCGACAACAGGGCGTCCGCGGCCGGAGCGGCGCCGGCGGCCGGCCGCACGTACGCCACCAGGTGGGTGTGACCCTCCTGGCCACGGGGCGCCACCACGACGGCGCTGCGCACCGCCGGGTCCTGCTCGAACGCGGCCTCCACCTCCGCCGGTTCGATCCGCACCCCGCTGACCTTCACCTGGTCGTCGAGCCGGCCCAGGAACTCCAGCCGGCTGTCCGCGCGCATCCGCACCCGGTCCCCGGTGCGGTACAGGCGGTCCACGCCCGGCAGCGCGACGCCCTCGGGCGGCGCGGTGAAGCGGCGCGCGGTCAGCTCGGGATCCAGGTAGCCGAGCGCCAGGCAGCGCCCGCCGAGGCACAGCTCGCCCTCCTCGCCGCGGGCGACCGGGCGGCCGTCCGCGCCGGTGACGACGACGGCCACACCGGGCACCGGCGTGCCGATGGGCGGCGCGCCCTCCCCGCCCGCCTCGGGGTCCGTGCCGCGCATGGCGTACGAGGTGACGAGGACGGTGGCCTCGGCCGGCCCGTACGCGTTGTGGACGGTGGCGGTGACGTCCGGGCCGGGGCGGCGGCGCATCCGGTCGCCGCCGACCGTCAGGTGACGGAGCGTCAGCCCGCTCGACCAGGGCCGGTCCAGCAGCGGTTCGACCATCGGTGTCGCCGCGACCGCCACCGACACGGCGGCCTCGCGCCACCACTCGGTGAGCACCTCGGCGTCCCAGCGGACCGCGTCCGGAGCCGGCACCAGCGCCGCCCCGGACGTCAGCCCGGCCCACAGCTCCAGCACGTGCGGGTCGAACGCCACCCCGATGAGCAGGGAGTGCCGGTCCCCGGGGGCCAGCCCGGTCTCGCCGCGGTACCAGTCGAGCAGCGTGCCGAGCGCGTCCTCGGCGACCGCGACGGCCTTGGGTCGGCCGGTCGAGCCGGAGGTCAGCACCGCGTAGAACGCGCCGGCGGGCGCGGTCCGGCGGTCCTCGGCACCCCGCCCGGCGAACGCCGCGACGGCCGCGGCGGGAGCGTTGACGCCCGCCGTGGGCAGCGGCAGCTCCACCTGGTCCGCCGTCCGGTACCGGGTGGGCAGCCGCCCCGGCTCGCCGATCAGACAGACCACGGCCAGGTCCTCCGCGACGGCGTCCACGCGGCGCTCACCGGGCTGCGGGCCGAGCGGCAGATAGACCGCGCCGAGCCTGGCCAGCGCCACCGCGGTCACCACGAGCGCGGCCGAACGGTCCAGGCACACGCCGACCAGGTCCCCGGGCCGGACCCGGTCGCGCAGCACGTCCGCCATCTCGTCGGCGGCGGCGGCGAGTTGCCGGTACGTCCAGGTGCGGTCCCCGTCGAGCACCGCGGGGGCCTCGGGCGAGCGGGCGGTCCACTCCGTGAGGCGGGCGAGTACCCCGCCGGCCGGGCCGGGGTCGGCGCCGAGCGCGATGCTGAGCGGGCCGGCCTGCGGTGCGGGGCGGGTGGTGGTGCCCGCCGCGGGAGCGGGGGCGGTCTCGGTCGGGGACATCAGGACTCCGTCACAGTGGTCGTAGCGGCGGGGGCGGGCACGGCGGCGACGGCGGCGAGCGCGACGGCCTGGTCGGCGAACACCGGGTTGCTGAAGAGCAGCCGCAGCGGCGGGCGCGCGCCCAGCGCCGGCTCCAGCCAGGCGGCCAGCTGCGCGGCGAGCAGCGAATGACCGCCGACCCGGAAGAAGTGCGAGGCCGCGTCGAAGCGGCGGTGGCCCAGCACCTCGTGCCACCCGTCGGCGAGCAGCGCGGCCAGCGGACCGTCCGGCAGCGGGCCCGCACCCTCGGCAGGTCCGGCCGGGACCAGCGGCGCGGACGGTGCCGGCGCCGGGGTCCGCTTGGACAGCGCCACCCGGTCGGGCTTGCCGCCGGCCAGCCGCGGCAGCACCTCCAGCCGCACCCACTGCCCCGGTACCAGGGCGCTCGGCAGCCGGCGGCTCAACTCCGCGTGCAGCGCCGGTTCGTCCCACTCCGCGTCGCGCTCCGAGCCCTCCAGGAAGCCGACCAGCCGGGGCCCGCCGGGACCCTCGCGGTCCAGTACGACGGCGCAGGAGCGGCCGTCCAGCACGGCCGAGGCGGCGGCCTCCACCTCCTCCAGCTCGATGCGGTAGCCGCGCAGCTTGACCTGGTTGTCCCGGCGCCCCAGGAAGTACAGCAGCCCGTCCAGGCCCCGGTAGCCGACGTCACCGGTCAGGTAGACCCGCTCACCGCCGAGCGCGTCGACCGTGACGAACCGCGCGGCGGTCGCGTCGGGATTGCCGACGTACCCCTCGGCGAGTCCGGCACCGGCGATGGCCAGCTCGCCGACCGCGCCGTCCGGCAGCGGCCGGTGCGCGGCGTCCAGCACATGGACCCGCTCGCCGGGCAGCTCGGTGCCGAGCGGGATCTCCGCGCCCTCGGCGAGCCCCTCGCGGCTGATCTCGTGGACGGTGGAGCTGACGGCGGCCTCCGTCACCCCGTAGACGTTGAGCACGGTGGCCTCGGTGTCGGCGAGGAACGCGCGCATCACCTCGGCCGGGAGGCGCTCCCCGCCGAGCACCAGCAGCCGCGGCGTCCACCGGCCGTCGCGCAGCGCCGGGGACATGTCCTCACGGGTGGCGAGGAAGTAACTGGTGGGCAGGTTCGCCACGGTGACCCGGGAGGCGGCCAGCAGTGTGGTCAACTCCGCGCCGGTGGGCACCTCGTGCTCGGGAACGACCAGGCACGCCCCGGCGTACAGCGACGGCAGGACCTCTTCCAGGGCCACGTCGAACGACGGCTGGGCGAACAGCAGCACCCGGTCGCCCGGCGCCAGACCGAACCGCTCGGCCGCGCCGGTCAGATGGTTCTCCAGCGCCCCGCGCCCGACGGCGACCGGCTTGGGTATGCCCGTCGAGCCCGACGTGTGGATGAGGTACGCGGCTCCGGGCACCACGGCGGCGTCCCGGGCCGGCGGGAACGCCGGGGCGTCGACCGGGGCGGTGGGGAGACCGGCGGGGACGGACGGGGCGGCGTCCGCGGAGGTCAGCACGAGCGCCGGGGCCAGCCGCTCCAGCAGCAGCGCGAGGCGGGCCGGCGGGTCCGACGGCGACAGCGGGCAGTACACCGCTCCGGTCCGCAGACACGCCAGCAGCGTCACGACGGAGTCGGCCCCGCGGGGCAGCACCGCGGCCACCGGCAGGCCGGCCGTCACCCCCGCCGCACGCATCCGCTCCGCGAGCGAGGCCACCTGCGCGTCGAGGTCGCCGTAGGTGATCCTGCGGGCGCCGACCAGGAGCGCCGGGAGCGCGGGGTCGTGGGCGGCGGCGGGGTCGAGCGGGTCGCGGTCCTGCGTCCGGGGCTCGGGAGCGGCGACGGCGGGCACCGGCGGCAGCGCCAGGTCGGCGAGGGCGCGGTCCGGCGCGTCGAGATACGCCCGCAGCAGATCCAGGAACCGCTCGGCGAGCAGCGTCGCCACGTCCTCGCCGAACATGTCCGCGTCGTAGTCCCACACCAGCGTCATGCCGGCCGCACCGTGCCGGGGGCCGACGCCGCGCCGGTCGTCGGGCAGCAGCACCACGTCCAGGTCGAAACGGGTGGTGCCGGTGTTGAACCCCTCGAACAGGGTGATGTCCAGCCCCGGCACCTCGATCTCGGGCAGCTCGGCGTCGTGTGCGCTGAACATCACGCTGAACAGCGGGTTGTCCGCGCCGGAGGTGTGCATGCCGAGCGCCCGGGTCAGCTCCTGGACCGGCACTTCTTGGTGCGGCAGCGCACGGATCAGGGTGTCGGTGACCTCGTCCATGGACTCCTCGGCCGGTGCGGTCGGATCCAGCCGCAGCGCGAGCGGAATGGTGTTCACGAACATGCCGACCGCGTCCTCGAACCCGCGCGGGCGGTTGCCGACCGCGGTGCCGATGACCATCCGCTCGCGGCCGCTGTGCCGGCGCAGCAGCTCGGCGAACAGCCCGAGGAGCGTGGCGAACGGGGTCAGACCGCGGTCGGCGGCGTGCTCCCGCAGCCGTACGGCCAGGTCCGCGCCGATCGACTGGCGCAGCTGCCCGCCGTGATGCCGGCGCCGCGAGCCGGGCCGGGCCAGCCCGGGCAGCGGCATGTCGTAGGACATCTCCCGCAGTTCATCGGCCCAGAACGCGAGGCCGGCCCGGCGCTCCTCCTCGGCGGCGGGGGCGTCCGCGGCGCGGACGTGATCGGCGTACGAGGACGCCGCGGGCAGCTCGACGGGTGCGCCCAGGACGTGGCCCCGGTAGACGGTGAAGACGTCGCGCAGCAGGATCGCGAAGGAGTGGCCGTCGTGGATCAGATGGTGCTCGACGTGGATGAGCCGGTGCCGGTCCGGTCCCAGCCGGACCAGGGTCCAGCGCAGCAGCGGCGCCTCGTAGGTGTCGAGCGGGGTCTCGGCCTCGGTGCGCAGCAGTTCCTCGAAGGCGCCGTCGGGGTCGGTCGCACCGCTCAGGTCGACCGTGTGCAGCCGCGGCGCGCAGCCTTCGGCGACGCGCTGGCCGGGCACCGCTCCGGGGACGGCCACGAGCTCGAGCCGCAGACCGGGGTGCCGGTCGAGGGCGGCGGCGAGCCCGTGGCGCAGGGCCTCGGTGTCGAGGGTGCCCCACAGGTCGAGTGCGGCGGTGAAGTTGTAGGCGCGGCTGCCCGGTTGCACCTGTTCGTGCAGCCAGACGATCTCCTGCGAGGAGGAGAGCGGAAGCATGGGCGGTCCCTGATGAGGTGGTCGGATCGGGGTGGACGGCCGGGCCCGGTCGGGCCCGGCCGCGGGTTGCGGACCGGCCGCGGATCGCGCGGCGGGTCGGCGGGGTGCGGTGTACGGGGTGGTGCTGTGCCGGGCCGGCCCGGTGGGAGCCGGCGGCAGTGGGTTGGGCTTCGGTGCGGGCCGGCGGCCGGGGCGTCAGCCGGTGGTGAGGGCCGGGGCGCGCAGGGCGTCGGTGAGCGCGGCGAAGGCGTCCTCGGCGGCGCCGTCAGAGTGCACCGCGCGGTCCCACACCATGCGCAGCGCCAGTTCGGGCCCCTGGGTGACGGACACCGCGAACGGGCCGCGCACCGGCCTGCCGTCGATGTGGAACTCCCGGCCCGGCACGCCGCCCAGGCGGAGCGCGGGACGTCGCCGGGCGTCGTCCACGGTCAGCAGTCCGTCGAGCCGGCCGGTCCAGGCGGAGCCCGCGGTCCGCGCCGCGTGCACCACCGTGTCGAAGGGCGCGGCCGCGTGGTCCAGGTCGTCCCACCAGGCGCCGGCCGTCTCCTCGGGCGCCGCGGGGGCCGCCCCCGTGGCGGTGGGGAAGACCACGGTGTTCAGGAAGCAGCCCAGGACCGGCGCGGCGCCGGGCGGGCGGCCGCCCCACGGATAACCGAGCGGCAGCACATGGGCCTTCCCGTAGAGCACGGTCGCTGCGGCGCGGCAGGCGTCGAGCAGCTGGGGGAAGGACGTCCCGGTGTCCGGTGCGGGGATCCGCCGCTCGGCCGAGCCGCTCGGCAGCGCGTCGGAGGCGGCGGCCGCCGGCCGTGCCGGCTGCTGCGGGGGCACGGCGGCCCGTTCCCGGACCGCGCGGAGCCGGTCGCCCCAGTACGCCAGGGCCGCCGGTGAGCCCGCGCGGTCCTCCGCGTCCAGCTGGAGCAGCACGGCCTCCCGGTAGGCGTCCAGTTCGGCGGCGACGTCGGTGGGTGACGGTTCGTCAGCCACGTGCCCCGCGGAGGCGTAGGCGGCGCCCAGCTCCTCCACGATCCGGGCCAGCGACTGGCCGTCGCACGCGGTGTGCTCCAGTACGACGGCGAGCACCTCCTGCGGGCCGTCGGGCCCGCCCGGCGCGGTGCCAGGTCCGTCCGGTGCCCGGTCCGGCCCGTCGGGGACCAGGAACAGCCGGAGCGGCGCGCCCTCGGGGCTCCAGTCGTGCAGCACCCGCCGTACGGCCGTGGCCGCGCTCTCCCCGGGCGCCGGCGCGACCCGCACCACCGGTACGTCCGGCCGGGTCAGACGGAGCACCGGCGTGCCCCGCAGCACGTCGGGCCGGGCGCGCAGGACGGGGTGGAGTGCCGCGAGACGGCGGGCGGCCGAGGCGAGACGCCGGAGGTCCACCGTCCCGCGTGGGAAGGAGAAGAACATCGGCACGAGGTCCGGCCGGCCGGCCGGGTCCATGGACCGCACCAGCACGAAGCGACGCTGAGCTCCGGTGACGGGCAGCACGTCCGGCGTGCCGCCGTCGTCGTGGAGCCGGCGGAAACGGGCCAGGTACTGGCTCGTGATGCTGAGCACGGAGACCTCTCTGTAGGAGCTGACCGGGAGGAGCCGACCGCTCTGTCGGTTGCGCACCGCGCCCTCGGGAGGCCCGGGGCGGAGTCGGCGGCGGGCAGGAGTGGGGGAGTGCAGGACTGCCGGCGGAGGACGGGCGGCAGGCGGGACGGCCCGTGCCGGCCCGGCGGGTGGCGCGTTCCGGGCGGCGTCAGGACCGGCGCGGGCGGGTCACCGGCCCGCCACCGGCAGCGCGGCGTCCCCGTCGGGATGCGCCTCACCGGAGGGCGCCGTCTCGTCCGCAGGGGCTTCCGGGCCCTTCTCCGGGTCCGTACCGGCGCCCGCGTCATGGTCCGTGCCGGTCCCCGAGTCGTAAGGGGCATCGGGCAGTTCACGCATCCTGCGCAGGGGGGAGAGCAGCAGCGGCAGGGGTACGGCGAGGAACCCGGCCGCGCACCACACCAGCGCCACCCGGGCCCCGAACGCGTCGGCCAGCGCGCCGCCGGCGAGTGCTCCGAGGGGCAGGGTGCCCCACATCACGAACCGCAGGGTGGCGTTCATCCGGCCCAGCAGCCGGGGCGGGCACAGGGTCTGGCGGAAGCTCACCTGGGCGACGTTGTAGACGACCGCCCCGAAGAAGACCACCCCGGAGCCGAGCGCGAACAGCAGCGCGCCCGCGCCGGGCCCGGACAGCGGCCACAGCAGCGCGAAGGGGCCCGTGACCAGCGCGGACAGCCAGATGAGCCGCGCCCCGCCGAGCCGTGCGGCGAGCGGGCCGGCGCACAGCGCGCCCGCCAGTCCGCCGATCGCGGCGGCGGACAGCACCAGGCCGACCGCGCCGGGAGCCAGCCCGAGCACCCGTACCAGGAAGACGGCCTGAGTGGCCATCAGGACGGCGCTGAAGAGGTTCGCCAGCCCCGTCGCTGTGGCGATCACCCGCAGCAGGGGGTGGCCGAACACGAAGCGCAGGCCCTCGCCGACCTCCTGGCGCAGCGAGGCGCCCGGTACGGGCTGCGGGCGGGGCTCGGGACGTTTGATCCGCCACAGGAACAGCGCGGAGACGGCATAGCCGGTCGCGTCCGCCACGATGGCCAGCGGAGCCCCCAGCAGCTGCACCAGCCCGCCGCCGATACCGGGGCCCGCGACCTGCGCCGAGGAGCGGATCGTCTCCAGTGCGCCGTTTCCGGCGACCAGTTGCTCCTTCGGCAGCAGCTGCGGCAGGAAGCTCTGGTGGGCCACGTCGAAGAAGACCGTGGCCACGCCGGTGATCAGGGCGACGACGTACAGCTGGGCCATCGTCAGAACGTCCGCGACGGCGGCCAGCGGGATGCTCGCCATCGCCACGGCCCGCACCACATCGGCCCGGATCAGCAGCGGCAGCTTGCGCATGCGGTCGACCCAGGCCCCCGCGGGCAGCCCGACCAGCAGGAACGCGGCGGTCTCGGCGGCGGTGAGCAGCCCCACCTGAAAGGCGGGGGCGTGGAGCTGGAGGACCGCTACGAGGGGCAGGGCGACCAGGGTCACCTGGGCGCCGAGCTGTCCGGCGGCGGCTCCGGCGAGCAGGAGGCGGAAATCGCGCATGCGCAGCGGGCCGCTGGTCGCGGCGCGGGGTCTGACGGGCATGGCGATGACATTCCGGTACCGGCCGATCGGCAGTCAAAAGCCAGAGGGCACTTTCGGTCGGTTTTCTTCACCATTTGCGCACACAGACCGGAAATTTTCCGTCAGATCCTGGCAACCACCGGATGACGTACCCCCGCTGCGCCCCGGTGCGTGGCAGGTCCGCCGCCCGTCTCCGCTCACGATCCCCCCGGACCGCACGCAGCGTCACGGTCCGCATCCTGACCGAAAACAACCATCGATGTCCGTTTATGAACCGAACGGATCGGTTCATCCGCTATGCGGTTCGATGCGGCGCCGGCCCGCCGGCGGCTGGTCCTTGTTGCCCGGTCTGTCCCGTGGCGAATTGCGGCCACCACCCCGGACCGGGCACCCTTGCGCCATGTCACATGTGAGGCTCGAAGCGTGGATCGGCGGGGAGTGGCTTGAGGTGGGCGCGGTAAGTGTGGCCCTGACGGGGTCGGCGCTGACCCTCTCCTTTGAACGCCAGCGGACCGAATCCGGGTACCGGAGCCTCATCTGGGAGCCGCTGGAGAACTTCCTGCGCGAGTACCGCGAGGAACCGATCGTCGTCGTTCCGCTGGGACGCAACCTCCCCGTCATGTTCGGCCCCGGCGCCGCCGGCCCCTTCCGCCTGTCGGAACTCTCTTCCTGAGTCGCAGCGCCTGTCGCCCGGTGACCTCAGGGTTATGGATGGTTCACCGGTTCGTCCGGATGAGGCAAAGCCGTTCATGTCGGCGGATTTTGCAGCGCTTTGGGGTGCATTGTCGGTTTCGTTCGGCTCAGAGCCGGACGGGAATGACAAGGCAGAAAGGCAGGACCTCGATGACTGCATCGTCGATGGCTGAGTCCTCGATGACCGGAGCGTCGTCCACTGGCGGACTCCGCCGCGCCCTGGCGATGGGCGCGGCTGCCGTCGCCCTCGCCGGAGGTGTCCTCTTCTCCGCGGCGGCCACGACCTCGGCCGCACCGCGGCCCGACGGCGAAAACGTGGCGACCCAGCAGATTGACCGGGGAGAGCGGTGCCATGTGCTGCACCGGCACTGGACCCGCGTGTGGCACCCGGCCTGGAAGGACCGGCACGGCAAGCGGCACCCCGGTTACTGGACCAGGGTCCTGCACCGGGCGCACCTGGTCTGCCGCAAGCACTGATCTGACCGGCCGGCAGTTCGCGGGCCCCCGAGCCGTCCACCGGCTCGGGGGCCCGCCCGCTGCCGGCCGAGTGCCCGGATATCGGGCACCATCTGCTGCTTTACGACAAACACCGCGCCATGCAGGGACATCCGTTGACGTCAGGGTCATCAGGGTGTGAGGGTACGGCCGCTCGGGTCATGAACATGTCGTTCACAAGACGCCGTCACGGCCCGGCGTTCCACCAGAACCTCCACCGGCAGCATTCGCCACCCCCTCAAGGAGCCATGGTGTTACGAAGACTCATGGTGGCCGGCATATCCCTGGTCGCCACCCTCGGAGCAGCAGGACTGACCGCAGCCCCCACAGCCTCGGCCGCGCCCCAGGCGGCCCCGGCACCCGGCCCGCTCGTACGCGCGATATCGGCGCCCGCCGCCGACGCCCCGGACGTCGATGTGACCAAGGTCCAGGCGCATCTGACCGAACTGAACGCCGTAGCAAGCCGCAACGGAGGCACCCGCAAATCCAGCGGACAGGGCTACCGGGACTCCGTCGCCTACGTCAAGAACAAGCTTCAGGCAGCCGGATACACCGTCACCGAGCAGCCCTGCACCAGCGGCTGCGCCACCGGGGCCGGACCGAACCTGATCGCCGAGTGGCCGCAGGGCGACACCGCCAAGGTCTACATGTTCGGCTCGCACCTCGACAGCGTCGCGGCCGGCCCGGGCATCAACGACAACGGCTCCGGCTCGGCCGCCCTGCTGGAGACGGCACTCACCCTCGCCGAGCACCACCCCGCCATGGCGGCCCGGGTGCGTTTCGGCTGGTGGACGGACGAGGAACAGGGCCTCAACGGCTCGGACTTCTACGTCAACTCCCTGTCGTCCGCCGAGCGTACGAGGATCAAGGCGTACTACAACTTCGACATGATCGCCTCGACCAACGGCGGCTACTTCATCAACCACCTCACCTCCGCCGCCGCCCAGCCCATGAAGGCGTACTGGGATTCGCTCGGCCTCCAGCCGGAGGAGAACACCGAGGGCGCCGGCCGCTCGGACGACTACTCCTTCGAGCAGGCCGGGATCCCGACCTCCGGATACGCCATGGGCGCCAGTGCCCGGAAGACCGCGGCGCAGGCGGCGAAGTGGGGCGGCACCGCGAACCGTGCGTACGACTCCTGCTACCACCAGTCCTGTGACACCACCAGCAACATCAACAGCACCGGCCTCAACCGCAGCGTCGACGGCATCGCCTCCACCCTGTGGAAGCTCGCCGTCACCGACTCCACACCGGCCAACGACTTCTCGCTGAGCGCCAGTCCCGCCGGCGGCACCGTCGACCCGGGCACCTCGGCCACCACCACGATCGCCACGGCCACCACCAGCGGGTCCGCCCAGACCGTGCAGCTGTCGGCGTCGGGCGCCCCGGCGGGCGTGACGGTCTCCTTCAGCCCCGGCTCGGTGACCTCCGGCAACAGCTCGACCATGACGGTCGCCACCGCCGCGGGCACGGCCCCCGGCAGCTACCCGCTCACCGTGACGGGCACCGGCTCCGTCACCCACACCGCCACCTACACCCTGACGGTCCGGGGTACCGGCAGCTGCAGCGGTCAGCAACTGCTCACCAACGGCGGTTTCGAGACCGGCACCTCGCCCTGGACGGGCGACACCGGCGCCATCGGCTCCCATGCCGGCCAGTCGGCGCACAGCGGCAGCCGATTCGCCTGGCTCGGCGGCTACGGCTACTCCGCCACCGACTCGATCGCCCAGACCGTGACCGTGCCC
Source organism: Streptomyces lydicus (assembly GCF_000717345.1). Lineage (GTDB taxonomy): Bacteria > Actinomycetota > Actinomycetes > Streptomycetales > Streptomycetaceae > Streptomyces > Streptomyces lydicus. Next base: position 204,206 of record NZ_JNZA01000012.1, read on the forward strand.
GCCGGCTGCGCCAAGGCCACCTTGACCTACTGGCTGCACATCGACACGGACGAGACGGACCGCGTCGCGTACGACACCTTCAAGGTCAAGGCGGGCAGCACCACGCTGACCACCCTGTCCAACACCGACGCCGCAAGCGGCTACGTCCAGCGCACCCTTGACCTGACCCCCTACATCGGACAGCGCATCGCCCTGACCTTCACCGCCACCGAGGACTCCGGTCTCCAGACCAGCTTCGTCCTCGATGACGCCGCCCTCCAGGTGAACTGACCCGAGGACCGGAGGGACGGACGCGTACACCACGAGCCCGTCCCTCCGGTTCTCCCCGCGCCCGTCCCTGGAGTCCGCCGCCACAGCGTCCGGCATCCCACGCAACGCCCTCCCCGCCCGTCAGGACCCCAGACAGTCGACGAACCTCACCCGGTCGCCCGCCCCGTCGATGAAGTCCCGCGGGGAGTGGTTGCGCAGCAGGCACATGTCGTAGCGGGCGCGCGGGCCGGTACCGTCGCCGTCCCTCTCGTAGTGGTGCTGCCCGGACAGCTGACACGAGTCGTAGCGCACCAGCGGCCCCCGGGCCCCGATGCGGTAGCGGTGCGGACGGGTGTCCGCCGCGAACGACTTGAAGGCGTGCGCCGTGTCGTCGCAGTCGTTGAAGTGCACCGTTCCGCTGTCCCAGGCGCAGTCGATCACCACGGTGTCCGGGTCGCGCACCTCGAAGCGGATGTCCTCGGCATGGAAACGCTGTACGGAGTCGTGGTGCGGACCGCGCGGGAAGCGGAAGAAGGTGCTGGTGCGCCCATAGTCATCGGTGTCCTCCGGGCGCCGGCCGGTGACGATGTACGAACCCCCGCGGCAGGTGATGGAACCCCCGTAGGGGAACTCCAGGAAGTTCCCCCAGGCGTATTCGACCTTCATGTCGTTGAACCAGTAGTTGAGGAACTGGTCCTGCTGCGGCCGGTCGGCGGACTTCTCCGACAGCCCCGAGTACAGGAACGCCTTGCGGTACGCCCCGCCGACCCGGCAGGCGTCCCAGCGCATCTCCGAGTTGGTGTTGCTGCCGTCCAGGGCGAGCCCGTACGTCCACTCGCCGGTCCACTCGCACGCGGTGAAGCGGTAGTCCTGCGCCTGACCGGTCGAGTACGAGTAGAAGAACGAGGCACCGGGCGTACCCGCCGCGAAGGCCATCTGCTCGAACATCACATTCGCCCAGCTGTCCTCGTTGCGGCACAGATAGGCGTCCTCGGCGTGGGACGGGGCGAAGATCAGCTGCGTCATGCGCTTGCCGGCCCCGCGGAACCGCAGGCCGTTCGCCTTGAGCTTGCCACCGGGAGCGTCGAGCAGGGCGTGCGGCTGCTTGATGAGGTAGGTGCCGGCCGGTATGTCGATCACCGTGCGGCCCACGTGGTCCCACACCCGGCCGGCGGCGCGCGCGTAGGCGCGGGCGAACGCGCGGCTGTCGTCGGTCCGGCCGTCCCCCTTGGCGCCGCAGTCCGCCACCACGTCGATGACGTCCTTGCCCTTGGGCTTGTGCCCGGAGACCACCGGAGCCTTCGCGTCGTCGGACGTCCCGCCGGCTCCGGCGGGCGACGCGGACTCGCAACCGGTGAGCGCCGTCGCCAGGGCGGCTGCCGCTCCCGCCACGACCGACCGGCGGGTGGCGGCGCCGTTTGACGGAGAGATCCTGCCTGCCATGATGTTGCTCCTTCGGGGGCCGTTCACAGGTGGGGGATATGAGCCAGTTCGGATATGCGATCAGAGAACTCTCGGCGGCCCAGAAATCCGCGAAGGGAGTGTCCCTGTACTCGCGGTATGTGAATCGTCCGGCCGGCCGGGTGCTGGCCGCCGCCGGCTACACCGCCAAACTGAGGCCCAATCACATCACGCTGATCAGTGCGGCGTTCACCTTCGCCGGTGTGGCGATGATTGCCGCGCTGCGACCCACACCCGCCGCGGCGCTGGGCATTTTCGCGGCGCTGGTCATCGGATTCGCCCTCGACTCGGCCGACGGACAACTCGCCCGGCTGACCGGCACCGGCAGCGCCGCGGGGGAGTGGCTGGACCACGTGGTCGACTGCGCGAAGATGCTGGCGATCCACATGGCCGTACTCGTCTCGTTCCACCGCCACTTCGGATTCTCCGACCCCGTCCTGCTGTTCGTCCCCGTCGCCTTCCAATTCGCCGCGGTGATGGTCTTCTTCGGCGGCATCCTCACCGAACAGCTCAAGCGGGCCGAACGGCTGCGGAACGGGGAAACCGGCCCGGCGTCCGCCGGGGTCTCCACGCTGCGCTCGGTGGCCCTGCTGCCGGTCGACTACGGGGTGTTCTGCGCGGTGTTCCTGCTGTTCGGCAGCCGCGACCTCTTCGTGGTGCTGTACTGCGTCCTGCTCGCCGCCCACGTCCTTTTCATGGTGGCTTTTCTCGTCAAGTGGTACCGCGAGCTGTCCGGCCCCGGCCGCTGAGGGCCGGGAACGGGGCGCGGCCGCGGCGGCCCCGGAATTCCACCGGGGCCGCCGCGGATCACGCCGAATTCGCCAGCCCGTCGAGCGCCTGACGCAGCAGGGTGCTCGACGTGTGCACGGTGTACGGGAAATAGATCACCTCTACGCCGACCGTCGCGAAATCCCGTTCGAGCTTGTCGCCCTTACTTGTTCCCCGCCAGTCGTCGCCCTTGAAGATGACGTCGAACCGCACCTGCTGCCAGGTTTCCAATTTGTCGGGCACCGTCTCCACGAACGCCGCGTCCACGAAGCGGACACTGCGTACGATCTCCAGCCGCTCGGTGAGCGGAATGACCGGCGCCTTGCCTTTCGCCTGCAGGGCCATTTCGTCCGAGACGACACCGGCCACCAAGTAGTCGCACTGACTCCTGGCGTGCCGGAGAATGTTCAGATGCCCCACGTGGAAGAGGTCGTAGACCCCGGGTGCATAACCTACTCGGTGCGTCATTTACCCCCCACTGTTCACCCCCGCTGGTCAGCCGGTCCGGGCTGCGGTCAGTTCCTGGCGGTCACGTAGACCGGACCGTTGCGGCCCGAGACGTTGGTGCCGTCGGTGACCTCCAGGGAGTAACGGTGCTGCGCGCCCGGCTGCACGGTGTCCGTGAAGCTCATGTCGGGCCGGTCCCAGTAGCGCGAGTCCTTGGTCAGCGAGGTCAGATACTCACCGTCCCGGTAGATCTTGTAGGTCAGCACGCCGTTGTCCCGGTCCCACGACGCCTTCCACTGCAGCGTGATCTTGCCCCGCGCCGTGCTCGCACCGCTGAGCAGCGGCACCTGCGGAGCGCCGGTGTCCGGCGCCGCCGCGAACCGGGTCAGACCCTGCTGCGGCGCGTCGTTGACGGTGGTGAACTCGCCGCCCGCCCACAGGACCCCGTCCGCCATGGTCAGCGCGCGCGGACCGATCTGCTCGCCGATCCCGTCGTTGGTGTCCGGGAACCACGGCAGGATCGTCTTGTCGGAGATCGACTGCGCCAGGAAGTGCTGACGGTTGCCGATGTCCGGGAAGCCGCCCGGGGTGCTGCCGCAGTTGTGCGCGTGCGAGCCGCTGTAGAGCACGCCCTTGTAGGGCAGCACGGCCTGCGTGGCGCCGAGGCAGGTGTCCTTCCAGATCTGCGAGCCGTCCGACAGCCGGCCGGCGGCCCGTCCGTCGAAGACGCCGCCGCCGGTGCCCTCGGCGCCCAGGTAGAAGTTGGTGCCGTCGTTGACGAGCGTCTTGACCGCCGACCGCTGGGGGATCCAGCCGCTGAAGGAGTTCACGACCTTGCCGGTGGTCGCGTCCAGGCCGGCCAGCGCGTGCACGCCGAACAGGCTGCCGTTCACCGAGGTGAACCGGCCGCCGATGATGACCTTGTTGAGCTTCGGCGCCACCGTGATGGCGTTGACGCCCGGGGTGGGGTCGTTGGGGATCGACGAGCCGCGCACCGTCGCCTTGAAGGGCAGCAGGGCGCCGTTGGGCCGCAGCGCGGCGATCCGCTCCCGGGTCTGGCCCTGGACCGTGTCGAAGCCGCCGCCGATGTAGACCGCGTCGTCGGTCACGTCGATGGCCCGCACGGTCGAGCTGACCGTCGGCTGCCAGGCCGCGCCGATCGTGCAGTCGGCGGTGTTGAGCGCGGCGGTGTTGGAGCGCCCCACCGGGCCCGCCTTGCCGAACGAGCCGCCGATGTAGAGCAGCGAGCCGTCGGGCGACGGCTTCAGGGCCCGTACGGTGCCCGAGCCGCCGCTGAACGCCGGGGCGCACGGCAGCGGTTGGCCGGTTTTGGCGTCGAAGGCCGCGAAGTTCTTCCGGGCGAGCTCACCGCTGCCGGGGGCCGCGCCGGGCGGCCGGATGTGCTCGAAGGTGCCTCCCACGTAGACGATGCCCTTGGCGTACGCCAGGGACCACACGATGCCGTCGGTCTGCCAGGTGGCCAGCGGATCGGCGGTGAGTGTGGCTTCGCCGGTGGCCTGGGCAGGCCCGGCGGCGAGGGCCGTCGAGGCGGTGCCCAGCACCGCGGCTGCGAGCAAGAGATGGACGGGTCTGCTTCTTTGGCGCACAGGTCCCCCCTGGATGCATTGATGCGATCGGAATTATCGGGAGCGGAAGTCTGAACGAGATGAGTTTTGTGCAGAATTGAGTTCAGCGTTCATCGAGGGTTATCCGAACCGCGCTTGCGCAGCACCCCGAAGAACTCCCCTACCCCCAGCGGCAAACGATAGCGCCAGACGAGCGCGCCGAAAGCCCCAATTGACAAAACCATTCCCAAGAGAGCACCCGTAACGCTGTCGCCGAATAGCGTCCGCATAACGAACGCCACGGGCGCCACCGCCCCGATGCCGAGCAGTGCGGCCAGCAGATAGCCGTGGTCCACGGTCCGGAATCCCAGTCGGCGGCGGGCGAGCCAGGCCGAGGCGCCGTTGTCCACGACGATCGCCAGCCCCCAGGAGACCGCGGCCCCCAGCACTCCGTAGCGCGGAACCAGCCATATTCCGCTGCCCAGTTGGACCGCGAACGCCACGCCGGCCACCACGAGGTTCCACACGCTCCGCCCGGCCATCAGGATCACCGTCTGCGCGTTGCCGACGCCGACGTTGACCAGACAGGCCACGGCCAGCGCCACCAGCCCCGGCGCACCACCGGCGAACCCCGAGCCGAACAGCGACAGCACGGTGTGCGGGAAGGCCGCCAGGAGCACGAACACCGGCCAGGAGAACAGGGCGATCCAGCGCGTCGACAACCGGTGCAGATGGTGTGCCCCGTGCGTGTCGCCGCCCGCCGTCAGCCGGCTGATCTGCGGGGCCACCGCCAGCCGGACGGCCAGCTGGAGCAGCGTCCCGGCGGTGACCAGCCGCCCGATCGCCGTGTACACCCCCGCCTGGGCGCTGGTGCCCAGCACCGACAGCAGGATCACGCCGAGCCACACGGCGGTGATGTCGAAGACCGAGGACACCGCCCGCGGACCCGCGAACGCCCAGAACTCCCGTGCCTGCGGCGGGGGTCGGCCGGTGCCGGGGTGCCTGCGCAGCGACCCGCGCAGCGACACGTACGCGGCCACCGCCCCCAGCACGCCCGGCACCAGCCACGCCGCGGACAGCGCCGTCACCGTCGGCACGAGCAGCACCAGCGGCACCGCGAGCAGGACCCGCAACACCGGCTTCCCGATCTGTTCCACGCCCACGAACGGCACCACCGAGCCGTACCCCCGGGTCGCGCCGAGCAGCACCAGCGCGACCGTCGTCACCGGCAGGAACACCGCGAACAGCCGCAGCAGCGCCACCGCCTGTCCGGTGGCCAGGTCCGGCAGCAGCCGGCCGGCGAGACCGGGGGAGAACAGCACCACGGCCGCCCCGGCGGCGCTCGCCAGCAGCGTCGGCAGGACGGCGGTCCGCAACAGCCCCGGCACCCCGGCGCCACCGGTGCGCTCCAGATCCCGCGAGACGAACCGGACCAGGGCGGTGTCGGCGCCCAGCTTCAGGGCGTTGCTGACGATGGTGAAGGCCGCGACGCCGGTGAAGACCGCACCGGCCCCGCGGGCCCCCAGCCCATGGGTGACCACGGCGACCAGGGCGAACCCGAAGAGCGCGTTCGCGGCCGAGCCGGCCAGCGCGAACAGGCTGCCGCGCGCGGTCGAGGCGACGCCGCGCCCGCCGTCCGCGGCCCGGGCGGGCGCCGGCGCGGGCGGCCCGCCCCCGGAGCCCGCCGGGTGGATGGCCGTCACCCGCGCAGCGAGGACGCGTCAGTGCCGACGGGCGCTCCGGCCGCCGGGCCCGTGCCGGAGGGCGGCGGGCCGGATCTGGCCGGCGGCACCACCACGGCACCCCGCGCACGCCGGCTGCGACCACGCTTGCGCGGCGCCGGGCCGCTGTCCGTGAGCCCGCGCAGCGACCGTCCCCGGCTGCCCTTGTCCAGGACCGCTCCGAGGATGTGCCCGCCCGCCCCGGTGATCAGCTCCCACACCCGGTCCAGGTCGTCCCGGCGCACCTCGTTGAGGTCGCAGACCACCACCACACCCGCCGCCTGCTTGGCCACCGCCAGCCCGTCCGCGTGCGTGAGCAGCGGCCCGGTGACCACCACCACGTGCTCGTCAGGGCCCGACGGCGCGTTCAGCAGCCGGGCGAACTGCGGCGAGGTCAGGGCGCGGGCCGGGTTGGGCACCTCCCGGCCCGGCAGCAGGTCGAAGCGCCCGTCGACGCCCGCGTCCACCGCGAGCCGCTCGCCCTCCGCCCAGCTGCCCGGCAACGGCCGCCCGTGCCCGGGGTGCAACGGGAGCCGCTGGGCGAGCTCGGGCGTCCGCAGATTCGCCTCGACCAGCAGGATGTCGTTGCCGATCTCGGCGAACGCACCGGCGAGGTTGACCGCCACCGACACGGCGTCCGCGTTCTCCCGCGGCGCGACGATCAGCAGGCTGCCCCGTCCGGCGAACCGCCGGTCGTGCACCAGCCGGAAGGCGATCGTGCGGTACGCCTCCGCGCGGTTGCCGTGGCCGGACCTGCCGACCTCCAGCAGCCGCTCACCACCCCGCCGCCGCGGCAGGATGCCCAGCACCGGTGCGCGCAGATTGTCCTGGACGTCCGCCACGGACCGGACCCGCGGCTCCAGCACCGACCGGACCCAGGCCGCCAGGATGCCCAGGGCCAGACCGGCCACCGCACCGGTGAGCAGCAGCATCGCCAGACCGGGGCTGGACGGGAAGGCCGGCGGATCGCCCTTGCGGACGATGTCGCCGGGCGTGGTGTCGAGGGACTTCAGGCTGGAGATCCGGCCCTGCAGATCCGCGATCTCGGTCACCAGATTGCCGCGCTCGGACTGGTCGGAGGTCTTCCCCGACCCGGCGTTCGCCTCCGCGATCCGCTGGTCCAGCACCTTGCGCTGCTCCAGCAGGGGCTTCAGTTCGGCACTGAGCTTGCTGACCGTCGTGTCGATCCGGTGGCTCGCCGCGTTCTCCCGGTAGTCGAGATACGCGTGCACGAAGGCGTTGACCAGCGCGGCCGCCCGCTCGGGGGAGTCCGCGCTGTACTCGAACATCAGCGTCTGGGTCTCGGGCGGATTGCTCACCCGCAGATCCCGCTGGAGGACGGCCGGGGCGGTCCGCTCACCGAGCGCCTTCGCCGCGCCGGCCGCGACCGAGGCGCTCTGCGCGATCTGCCGCTCGGTGCCCATGCTGATCTGCTTGTCCACCGAGACGCCGCCGGCCTGGAAGGGCGCGGTGCTGATCGCATGCACCACGACCTCGCCGGTGGCGGTGTAGGTGGAGCCCCCCAGCAGTGACACGGCGGCGCCGCCGAGCATGCCCAGCACCAGCCCGAGCACGATGAAGGCCCGGTAGCGGAAGAGCTGGCGCAGCTGATCGCGGATCTGGTCCGGCTCCTCCACGGGCTCGTCGAAGACGCTCACGTACGTGCTCCTTCTGTGGGTATGGGCGAGGGGGCCGCGCGCTCCGGCGCGTACACGGCCTCCTGCACCGACGGCGCCGACGGGCGCCGGGACTTACGGGTGATCAGCAGCGGGATGCACACCAGCAGGGCGAGCGGGCCGACGATCGCCATGAGGCTGCCGCGCAGCAGCACCAACTGGTAGAAGCCGAACGCCGGTACCAGCAGCGCCGCGAGCGTGCCCGGACGCCGCCGCAGCCGGTGCCGGAGGTCGTCGACGCGCCGCCCCACCGCGCCGATCAGACCGAAGACGGCGATCACCGAAGGGAAGCCCGCCCACATGTACGACTCGATCCACAGCGGCGCGGAGAGGTTCGAGAAGGTGTAGCCCGCGTGCCGGGCGAGCAGGATCCCCGCGTCGTCCGGCTTGCCCGGCCATGCCGAGCGCGGCACGAAGAACAGCGGTGGCCCCAGCGCGGCCGACGGGGAGAAGCCATGGGTACGGACGTAGTCCACACCCGTCTCCATCTGCTGGAACGCGTCGTAGTCGCCGTTGGAGGTGAACTGCTCGGCGAGCGACACGACACGGACCGGCTCCCGCTTGTCGTAGCGGAAGTAGTCGCTGTACGGGAAGACCACCAGCACCACGGCCGCCACGCCCGCCGCACCGACCCGGAACGCCCGCGGCCCCCGCAGCCACGACGCCCCGAACGCCACCGCCAGCACCACCGTCCCGGCCCAGAAACGCGGCTGGCTGATGGGATTGTTGACGACCGCGTTCACCGCGAGCAGCAGCGGCAGCAGCAGCCACCGCAAACCGCGCAGGACCCGGTCGCCCTCCTTGAACCGCGGCACGTGCACCAGCGCAACCAGCGCCCAGAACGCCGGCACCGACAGCAGCCACGCCGCCATCGCCCGGCCCGCCGACCCCGACGGCTCGGCCTGCGCCGCCGCCTCGTTGGCGGCCTGGCGGCTGAGGAAGAACGCCGAGAGCCCGCCCTGACCGGGGATCAGCACCACCGCCAGCAGCAGCGCCACGCCGCACAGCAGCAGCACCCGCCCCGGCGCCAGCCGCCGCGCCAGCAGCGGTTCGAGGACGACGGAGGAACGGGAGGACCGCCACGACGCCAGCGCCGACCCCGCGCTGTAGGCCACAAGTCCCGTCTCCACCAGGACAGTTGTGACAAAGGCGGTGTCCGCGTCGACGAGGAAACCGCGCGGGTAGGCGTCCGTCGCGAGCATGGCCAGCGGCGCGAGGCCCAGCCACACATAGGAGAAGAGCCAGAAGCCGAACGCGATCACCCGCGCCCGGACGCCCGTCAGCACGCGGGCCAGCGCCGCGCCGGTGTGCACCACCACCACGCACTGGACGGCGAGCGCGGCGCCGAAGCGGGCATCCAGCGACCGCAGCACCAGCAACGGCAGGAGCACCACCAGCACCAGCACCCAGCAGCACAGCGCGGCGACCGCACGCGGGGGCGGCGCGGCCCCCGACCGCCTTCCGGGCACCATCGGTCCACCTCCCCCCAGACCCCAACTCCCCATCGGAGAGCACAATCTAAGGGACATCCGATAACAAGGTCGTCTTCGGGACACAATCGCAACCCAATTCACAGTTCTCCCGGGCAGGCCGCTTCTACGATGACGGCACAGCCAGAGGGAGCAACCGTGGAAGACTCGTTCGCCGGCCGGTGTGTGCTCGTGGTCTCGACCAACTACGCACCCGAACACACCGGCATAGGGCCGTACTCGACGCAGATAGCCGAGCATCTCGCCGCGTCGGGCGCCGACACACATGTCCTCGCGGGCATGCCGCACTACCCGGCGTGGGAGGTGGCGCAGGGCTACCGCGGCCGGTGGCGGCTGCGGGAGCGGCGCGGCGGGGTGACCGTGCACCGTCGCCGGCACACCGTCCCGCCGCGCCAAACCGCCGCGCACCGCGCGCTGTTCGAGGCGAGCATCCTCGCGCACGGTGCCCTGGCGCCCCCGCGCATCCGGCCCGACGTGGTGCTCACCCAGATGCCCACCCTGGCCGGGGGAGTGCTGGGCGGGCGGCTGGCCCGGCGGGCCGGCGCCCCGCACGTCGTGGTCGTCCAGGACCTGATGGGCGCGGCCGCGGAACAGAGCGGCATCCGGGGCGGTGGCCGGGCCGCCGCCCAGGCCGCGGCGGTCGAGGGCAGGATCCTGCGCGGCGCCGCGGTCGTCGGCGTGGTGCACGAGTCGTTCGTGGACCGGGTCGCGGCGATGGGAGTGCCCCGGTCCCGGGTGCACGTGGTGCCCAACTGGACGCATGTGCAGGGCCCGAGCGGCGACCGGGAGCGGACCCGGGCCCGGCTGGGCTGGCAGCCCGGGGAGACCGTGCTGCTGCACGCCGGGAACATGGGCCTCAAGCAGGGACTGGAGGTCCTCGTCGAGGCCGCCAGGCTCGCCGACCAGGACGCCGCGCCCGTACGGATCGTGCTCATGGGCGACGGCAACCAGCGCGCGCACCTGCAGCAGCTCGCCGCCGGCGTCTCCGCGCTGTCCTTCCTGCCGCCGGCCGGCGCCGGCGAGTTCCCCGACATGCTCGCCGCCGCGGACGTCCTCGCGGTGACCCAGAAGGCCACCGTGCTCGACATGAGCCTGCCGTCCAAACTGACGTCGTACTTCATGACGGGACGGCCGGTGATCGCCTCGGTGGCCGCCGAGGGAGGCACCGCCCAGGAGGTGCTGCGCTCGGGCGCCGGGACGGTGATCGCCCCGGAAGATCCGAAGGCGCTGCTGGCGGAGGTGCGCGCGCTCGCCGACGACCCCGCGCGGGCCGCCCGGCTCGGTGCCCGCGGCCCGCACTACGTCGAGGAGCGGCTCAGCAGCCGGGCGGGCCTGGAGCGGATCACCGGACTGCTCCGCCTCGCCACGGCCGGCCGGTAGGACCGGGCGGCGGGGCCGGGCCCCCGCCGCCCTCCTCACCAGGCTCCCGTGACGGACCGGTAGTACTCCTCCAGCCGGTCGGCCACGGCCGTGAGCGAGAACTCCGCGTCGACGGCCGCCCGGCCCGCCCGCGCCACCCGCTCGCGCAACGCGTCGTCCTCCAGGAGCCGCAGCACCGCATCGGCCAGCTGCTCGGGGGAGCCGTCGGTCACCACGGCGGCCTCCCGGCGCCGGAGCGTGCCGGCGATACCGCAGCTGTCCGTGCAGACCACCGGTGTGCCCACCGCCAGCGACTCCAGCACGCTCATCGGGAACGGCTCGTCGACGCTGGGCAGGACGTACACGGTGGCCCGCGCGGTCCGGCGCACCGCCGCGTCGTGCTCCAGGGCGCCGCCGTACGTCACCACCTCGCCGAGCCCCTCCTCGGCGATCAGCCGCCGCACCTCGGCGAGCCGCCCCTCGTCCGAACCGTGCACGGTGAACGTCGCATCGGGCCGCTTGCGGTGCACCAGCGCCGCCATCCGCACGAACGCCTCGGGCCGTTTACGGGCCTGCAGCCGGGCGAGGAAGAGCACATCGGCCGCCTCGCGCTCCGCCTCGGCCGTCCGGGCGCGCACCCCGTTGTTGAGCCGCACCAGCCGCGGCCCGCGCGGTCCCAGGACCCGACGCAGCCCGACCTCCTCCTCGTCGGTCAGCACCAACGCGGCGGCCGCCCGGCGCAGCAGCGGGACGTAGACCCGGTCGAAGACCCGGGCGACGGCGCCGCGGCGGGGCTGGACCATGCCGTGCGTCTGCACCAGGAACGGCCGCCGGCGCAGCACCGCGATCGCGAGTGCGGCCAGCGAAACCAGATCCCGCCCGGCGTGCAGCTGAAGGACGTCGGCCCGGCCCGTCCGGCGCCACAGCAGCCACGGCAGCCCGGGATGGAACAGGCCGAGGAACCCTTGCCCCGGGACGAACGTGCGGGCGCGCCGGGAGCGCAGCGGCACCCCGTCCACGGCGCGCGGGGCGGCGCGCCGCCCCCGCCACAGCGAGACCAGTTCGACGTCGTGGCCCCGCGCGGCCAGCTCGCCCAGCTGCCCGGTCGCCACGCTCACCGGACCGCCGTACGCCCCGTCGTCGCTGACCAGGGTGACGACATGGGTGATCCTCACCGCGTGCCTCCGGTGGTGTGCACGGTCCCCGCGGGGACGTCCCGGTGGGCGACCGCCCCCGCGCCGACCACCGCGCCCGCGCCGACGGTCACCCCGCGCAGCACCATGGCGCGGGCGGCCACCCAGGCTCCCGGCTCCAGCCGGATCGGCCCGTTGTCGAACTCGAAGGTGGGCGAGCGGCGTTGGTGGCTTCCGGTGCACAGCACCGCGCCCTGCGACACGCAGACGTCACTGGCGATGCTGATCGGCTCCAGAGTGATCAGCCAGGCGTCCTCGCCGACCCAGACGTCGTCGCCGATCGTCAGCTTCCACGGCCACTGCACCCGGACCCGGTGCCGGATGAGCACCCGGTCACCGACCCGGGCGCCGAAGGCGCGCAGCAGCGCCGGTCGCAGCCGCGGCGGGCACCACCACTTCACGAACACCACGTTCAGGACGGCGAACCAGGCGACCTGGGTCAGCAGCCCGCGGCCCTTGTCGTAGCCGGCGCCGGTGAAGCCGCGCAGCCGCCGGGCCGTGACGGCGGACGGAGCGGAAGGGACCGGGGGAACAGCGGAACGACTCATCGGTCCACCCGCACCCGGTGGCCGGAGAGCTCGTCCTCCAGCTGCCGTACGTCCGACTCGACCATGATCCGCGCCAGTTCGTCGAACTGCACCTTCGCCGACCAGTCCAGCAGGCTCCTGGCCTTGGACGGATCGCCGATCAGCGCGTCCACCTCACTGGGCCGTTCGTACTTCGGGTCGAAGCGCACACTGCGCTCCCAGTCCAGCCCGACGGTCTCGAACGCGGCCTGCAGGAAGTCCCGTACGGTGGCGGCCACCCCGGTCGCCACCACGTAGTCGTCCGGCTCGTCCTGCTGGAGCATCAGCCACATGGCCTCCACGTACTCCGGGGCGTACCCCCAGTCCCGGACGGCGTCGAGGTTGCCGAGGTAGAGGTGGTCCTGCAGGCCCGCCTGTATGCGGGCCACCGCGCGGGTGATCTTGCGGGTCACGAAGGTCTCGCCGCGCCGCGGGCTCTCGTGGTTGAAGAGGATGCCATTCACGCCGAACAGCCCGTACGCCTCGCGGTAGTTGACCGTCGACCAGTACGCCATGACCTTGGCGCAGCCGTACGGGCTGCGCGGGTGGAACGGCGTCCCCTCGTTCTGCGGCGGCGGGGTGGCGCCGAACATCTCCGACGACGACGCCTGGTAGAGCCGGGTCCGGATGCCGCTGGCGCGGATGGCCTCCAGCAGCCGCACCGCGCCCAGACCGGTCACGTCGCCGGTGTAGAGCGGCGCGTCGAAGGAGACCCGGACATGGGACTGGGCGCCGAGGTTGTAGACCTCGTCGGGCTGCACGTCGCGCAGCAGATTCACCAGCGCCACCCCGTCCGACAGGTCGACGTGGTGCAGCAGCAGCCGCCGGTCGGGGGTGTGCGGGTCCTGGTAGATGTGGTCTATGCGCTCGGTGTTGAAGCTCGACGAGCGTCTCATCAGCCCGTGCACTTCATAGCCCTTGCTCAACAGCAACTCTGCCAGATACGAACCGTCCTGGCCGGTGATACCGGTGATCACGGCGGTTTTGGGCATGGCTTCCCCCATGAGAAGTGATGGTGTTTCGGATCGAATGGTCAATTCCCCACGTGCCGTGGACAGACGGGGCGCGGGGCGTGGACGCTACCCGCTCGGTGATCGAGGGTCGAGAGCGAAGAGCGGCAGATATTTCCGGAAATAGCCGGTGGGTGTATCGGGTTCACTGCCACAATCCGGCACATGAATGACTTGCTGCCCCCACCCGCCCGCGTCTTCGTCGCCGGCCACCGCGGCCTGGTCGGCTCCGCCGTAGCCCGGCGGCTGTCCGCCCGGGGCTACGACGTGCTGACCCGCACCCGCGCCGAACTCGACCTGCGGGACGCCGCCGCCACCGCCGCCTACCTGCGCAAGACCCACCCGGACGCGGTCGTCCTGGCGGCCGCCAAGGTCGGCGGGATCATGGCCAACAGCACCAGCCCGGTGCAGTTCCTGGAGGACAACCTGAGCATCCAGCTCAGCGTCATCGCCGGCGCGCGCCAGGCGGGCGTGCGACGGCTGCTGTTCCTCGGGTCGAGTTGCATCTACCCCCGGCACGCCCCCCAGCCCATCACGGAGGACGCCCTGCTCAGCGGGCCGCTGGAGCCCACCAACGAGGCATACGCGATAGCCAAGATCGCCGGCCTGGTCCAGATCCGCTCCTACCGCCGGCAGTACGGCTCCTCGTTCGTCTCCGCCATGCCGACCAACCTCTACGGTCCCGGCGACAACTTCGACCTGGAGACCTCGCACGTCCTGCCGGCACTGATCCGCCGCTTCCACGAGGCGAAGGAGAACGGCCTGACCGACCTCACCCTCTGGGGCACCGGCACCCCACGCCGCGAGTTCCTGCACGTCGACGACCTGGCCGCGGCCTGCGAGGTGCTGCTGCGCCGCCACGACGGCGACGACCCGGTCAACGTGGGCTGCGGCGAGGACCTGACCATCGCCGAGCTCGCCTCCTGCGTGGCCGCCGCCGTGGGCTACGAGGGCCGGATCTCCTTCGACCCGTCCCGCCCCGACGGCACCCCGCGCAAGCTCCTCGACATCACCGCCATGCGCGCCCTGGGCTGGGAGCCGACCATCCCGCTGGCCGAGGGCATCGCGCAGACCTACCGGGCGTGGCGGTCGCAGCCCGCACCGGCCTGACGCCGCCGGGCTCGCGGTGTGCGGGCGGCCGCCCCTCGTCGAGGCGCCGCCGCCCGCTCGCCGGGGCCCGCCCCGCTCAGTACGCACCGCGCCCGTCCACCACCGCGCGCAGGGTACGGACCAGCACATCGATGTCGCGGGCGTAGGACCAGTTGTCCACATAGCTCAGATCCAGCGCGACGGTCTCGTCCCACGAGAGATCGGACCGCCCGCTGACCTGCCACAACCCGGTCAGCCCCGGCTTGACGGTCAGCCTGCGCAGCTCCGTGCCGTCGTACCGCTCGACCTCCTCGGGCAGCGGTGGCCGCGGCCCGACCAGCGACATGTGCCCGGCCAGCACGTTGAACAGCTGGGGCAGTTCGTCGAGGGAGAAGCGGCGCAGCACCCGGCCCGCCCGGGTCACCCGAGGGTCCTGCCGGATCTTGAACATCGCCCCGTCGTGCTCGTTCGCCGCATCCAGCTCGGCCCGCATCCGGTCGGCGGTGACGACCATGGTGCGGAACTTCCACATCCGGAACGGCATCAGGTCCCGGCCGACCCGGGTCTGCCAGTAGAACACCGGACCGGCGGAGGTGAGCCTGATCGCGGCCGCCACCAGCACGAAGACCGGGGCGAGCAGCACCAGCAGGAGCAGCGCCCCCACCCGGTCGGTGGCCTCCTTCAGCAGCACCGGAAGCCCCCGCCGGGCCGCCGGGGCGATGTGCAGCACCGTCAGGCCCGCCGCCTTGGCGAGGCGGACGCGGTGCCGGGAGACGTCGAGCAGCCCCGGAAGTATGGCCAGATCCCGCCCCTCGTCGTGCACGGCCCAGGCCAGCCGGCGCACCCGCGCGGCGGACATCTGGCGGCCGGGCGCCACGAAGACCAGATCGGCATCGAGCTCGGCCGCACACCGCAGGACGGTCTCCCCGTCGAGTTCCCCTTCGAGGGCGTCGCCGTCGGAGGCGAGCCGCGCGGGAACGGGAACCGCCGCGTCGATGGCCTCGTCCCCTATGAGGCAGCTGCCCACGACGACGTACTCGTGGTCGGTGCGGTGCGCCAGCTCCGCCAGCACCACGTCGACGGCGCCGGCCTCCCCGACGATCAGCACCCGGCGCAGCGCCTGTGCGCGGCGCCGCACGGCCAGCACATAGCGGTGCACGAGCTTGCGACGGAGCACGGTCAGCGCCAGGCACGGCACCAGCGCGAGCACACAGACCGCGGTGGCGACCTCGATCCGTGCCACGACGCAGATGACGGCCAGCACGCCGAGCATGGTCAGCCAGTCCCGTACGACCGGCATCACGGCGCCGCTGGCGCCGAGTTCATCCCTGCTGTAACGATTCTTTGCCGCGCTCACGACAAGCCAGGAAGCGGCTGCCAGGGCCGCGACGAGCAACGGCTGCGGCTGTCCCACCGCGGCACAGACGGCGGCTACCGGCGCGAGTATGCCGAGCAGATCCGCGAGCAGTACCCCGTGTAAGAGTCGCCGTTCGGCGGTTCTGTGCCTGCCTTCCCTGTGCGGTCGCGACGTACGACGATCGAGTTCTGCCGTCGCGGAGGGTGATGAGATCCCCCGTGATGCGGCAGCTTCGAACAACCCCATGGCCCCCCACTTGGTCGTCCCCTCACTTCCGGCGCGGTCGGGACCCCCGGCGCACAACCGCCTCCGTGTTGGGGGTGAACGCTAGAGCACGTGGCAACCGACTGCTGTGGTTTACCTATTTTGAGTGTTCTTGTGTTCCATTGTTTACAGCGCGACTAAGCCATGCTCCAGCTTCGGCCACCGGCGGCGATGATGGCCGGCGGAAGGAAGACGGGCCTGCGGCCCGCCCCACGAGGTCGTGCGCACCGGCGACCGGACGGCAAGGAGCAGACGATGACGACGAAGGCCCGGGCGACCGTGCAGCACGAGGACGAGCGGGTGCGGGTCACCCGCTGGGACTTCGAGCCGGGGACCGGCACCGGCCGCCATGTGCACGCGTACGACTACGTCGTGGTGCCGGTGACCGACGGTCGGATCAGCGTCCGCACACCCGGGGGAGAGGTGTCCGAGTCGGAGCTGCGGGCGGGCGAGTCGTACGCGCGCCCGGCCGGGGCCGAGCACGAAGTGGTCAACGCCGGCGACAGGTGGCTGGCGTTCGTCGAGATCGAACTCAAGGAATCCCGGGGGTAGGGCGCGCAGAGGGGCGCGTGCCACCGCACGCGCCCCTGATGACCGCCCCGCTCAGCGGTTCCACCAGATGACGAAACCGCCCAGCACCAGCAGCAGGCAGACACCGAGGTTGACCACCTTGTGGGCCAGGAACACCGCGGCGAATTCACGGATCGTCGCGCTGGGCCAGAAGTACGCGGCGGTGGGGGAGCCCACGACGTGACCCCGGACCTCGGTCTTCCGGGCCATCAGGGCGGCCCGGAAGGCGTGGTAGTTGTTCGTGACCACCACGCACCGGTAGTCCGGCTTCGCCGCCTCCATGATCGCCCGGCTGAAGCGGAGGTTCTCCTCGGTGGTCCGGGAGCGGTCCTCCCGCACGATCCGGTCCGCGGGGAACCCGCGCTCGATGAGGTAGTCCGCCATTGCATGGGACTCCGGGAGCTGCTCGTCGGGCCCCTGCCCGCCGGAGGTCAGCAGCAGGGGCGCGGAGCCCCGGGCGGCCATCCGCTCGTACACCGCGCGGCCCCGCTCCAGCCGGCTGGCCAGCAGCGGCGGCACCTTGGTCCCGCCGATCAGCCCGGAGCCGAGGACGACCACGTAGTCGGCGTCGCGGCGGACCGGCAGCCGTCCGTAGAGGAAGGCGTACCCCACGAAGCACAGGAAGAGGAACGAGACGTAGCCGACCAGCCCGACGGCGGTCCCCCCGATCACGAGCAGGGTGCGCGACCGCAGGACCACCGCCGCGATCAGCAGCCCGAGGACCGAGAAGATGCCGAGCCCGGCCAGCAGCGACAGCAGATTGGCGGGGCGCCTGCCCTCCTTGCGTACCATTTTCACGCCGTTGGAGATCAGGAAGCAGGCGAGGACGACGGTTCCCACCGTCGGCAGCGCCAGGAGCGCGACGGCCGCGATCTCCCCCAACAGGGCGTGCGACCGGCCGAGTTTGCCGATCAGCGCGAGCAACGCGAAGGTGACGGCGAGCCCCAGATGGATGGCGTTGCCGAACCTGCGGCGGTCGCGCAGCACGCCGAGGCCGAAGAGGGCGAAGAAGAGAATCGCGGGGACATAGGCCAGCATGGCTGCATCGTAGACACATTGATCGTGTGCTCTTCACACGATCGGCACCCGGCCATCTCGTCGCCCCCGCGCCGGACTTCGCGCGCCGGCCACTCCTCGGGACCGGCCGGTCGGGGGTGGCGGGCCCGGCCGGGGCTCGCAGGGCCCGCCACCCCCTCAGATCGTCCTCAGCCGATCAGCGGGATCCACCGCTGCTCGTCGGATCCGGTGCACGGCTTGAGCGCCACCGTGTTGAACTCGCCTTCGTCGGCGATGCAGCCGCGGGAGAACTTACGGCTGATGAATGTCGAGCCCTCGTCCCGGTTCGCGTAATCCCAGTACTGGGCCTGTATCGCGGTGTTGCAGTTCTCCAGCGTCACCGCCTGGCCGATGCCCTTGGCGGTGACGCACCGGCCTGCGTGGTGCGCGCTCTCCAGCTGGTAACCCTGGAATCGGCCGACTCTCAGATAGAAGTCCTGCGTTCCCGACGCGTCGGCCGACCACGCCTTGACGGTGTCATTACCGTAGGCGTCGAGGTTCCGGTCGCTTCCGACATTCTGGAACGTGTAGCGCACGTCCGGCCGGAACGTTGAGGGCGTCGCTGCCTGGGCGTTGCCGGCGGTCAGCAGCCCCACGCTCAGCAGCGTCGATGCGGATACCACAGCAGCGATGACCTTGCGACTTGCCACTTCTCCTCCTGACTTTGTGGCTTCTGAAAGCCACGCGAAAGGTTGAGTGTGCACGTACCCGAGGCATGTGCCTCGCGAAGGAATCTACGGGGGGCAAGGGACCGCAGGAAGGTGTATTCCGGACGCCCGGGACGGAACGGGACGTTGCGGGTTCAATGTCTTGCATTCCCGTAAAAGGCTTTCCCGGACAAGGGGGCATTCGGACCGTTTGTGCCATGGCTGTTTCCGGTGACGTCGGTTCGGCCGAAGGCCCGGAACTTCCGGCCACTACCCGGACGTCAGTAGGCGGGGGCGACCGCGCACCGATAAGGGCCGCGGGGCCGGCGGGATACGGAAAGGCCGCGCCCGGCACGCCGCCCGCGGCCCCGGACGGGGCGTTTCGTGGTATCAAGCCATCCCCGGCGTCTCGTTCCGCACCCCTGTCGGCGGACCGCGGGGAGCGGGCGGCTGGCCGGAATCACGCAGGGCCGCGGCTGCGGGGCGGAGGGGAGCTGTGGGGCGAGGAGAGCGAAGCGGGAATCGCCGTGCAAACTCCCGGAGATGCCGGGTAGTCGAAAGGTTGAAGCCAACGAACGAACCCGTAGGGGGGAGGTGGGAAACGGTGACACAGGCGCCGGAGATACCTGCCACGGCGGCCGAGGCGCGGAATCGCGTCCATGACCTCCTGCATGCTCATCCCGAGCCTCTCGACGAGGTGATGCTGATCGATGCGCTGCTGATCACCTCGGAATTGGTCACCAATGCCCGGCGTCACGCCGGCGGTGTGACCGCTTTCGCCACGCGCATCACGGGGAACCGACTGGAGATCCGGGTCGAGGACCCGAGCCCGCGCCACCCGGCCAACACGTCACGCAACAGCCCCGGCGACATCGGTGGCTACGGCTGGCCGATGGTGTGTCAGCTCGCCACCTCCATCGACATCGCACCCACCAGCCAGGGCAAGGCCATCACCGTGGTCCTCCAACTGCGCTGACCCGCCGCGGGCGCACGCGAAATTTTTGATCAACATGCCGGCATGACTGTGCCGGTACTGGGTAAGCGCGCGCTGTCGCGCCCGCGTGGGTCGGGCGGGCAGGGAGGCGTGATGACCACCGTCGTGACCGACACCGTGACCGCACCGCAGGTCGCAGCACCGACAGAGCTGCCAGAAGTACGGTGCCCCAGCGCGGTGGCGCCGGCCGATGCGCGTGAGCTGTCCAAGCAGTTCTTCGACCGGCTGCGGGACCTCGAAGAGGGCACCCATGAGTACCAGTACGCGCGCAACACCCTCATCGAGATGAACATGTCGGCGAGCTGGCGAAGGCCAAGGAACAGCTGCACATCCAGCTCGACCGTGACCCCACCGTCCGTGAACTCGCCGCCCATCTGAACCTGTCGGAGGACGAGGTCATCGAGGGCATCGTCGCGGCCAACGGCTACACCGCCGGCTCGCTCGACACCCCCACCGACCCCGACCCCTCCGACCAGGGCCGCGCCCTCGCCGACGTGCTGGGCGAGGACGACCCGGGCATGGAAACGGTCGAGGACCTGCACACCCTGGCGCCCCTGCTGCGCAAGCTCGACGAGCGGGAACGCCAGCTGATCGAGCTGCGCTACGGGCAGGAGATGACGCAGTCGCAGATCGGCGCGGAACTCGGCGTCTCCCAGATGCACGTCTCCCGCCTGCTCAGCCGCACCCTCTCCAAGCTCCGCGCCGGCATGCTCACCGAACGCTGACCGGCCCGCTCACCGCGCATCGGGACCGCGGACCGCGCGCCGTACACGGCCCGGGAGGCGGGGCCGGCCCCCCACAGGCCGGCCCCGCCTCCCGGGCCGTTCATCGGTGTCCCTAGCTCTTCGTGTCGTGCGGGAGCCGCTCCAGCAGTCCCCGCATGTCGTCCGCGTGCTCCTCCTCCTGCGCGAGGAGGTCCTCGAAGACGCGACGGGTGGTCGGGTCGCCGTCGCCCAGCCACTTCGCGATCTCGGTGTAGGAGGCGATGGCGATCCGCTCCGCCACCAGGTCCTCCTTGATCATGTCGATCAGATCGGCGCTGGCGTCGTACTGCGCGTGTGAACGCTTCGTCAGGGTGTCCGGATCGAAGTCGGGTTCTCCGCCGAGCTGGACGATGCGCTGCGCCAGCTTGTCGGCGTGCTGCTGCTCCTCCGCGGCGTGTTCCAGGAACTCCGCGGCGACCGGCTCGGAATAGAGGCCGGACGCCGTGTAGTAATGGCGCTTGTATCGCAGGGTGCACACGATTTCCGTGGCCAGCGCCTCATTGAGCACCTGCAGAACGCGCTCCAGATCCGCACCGTATGCATCCGTGATCGGGCCCTTGTCGATCTCCTGGCGCGCCCGCTTCCGAATGGTTTCGATGTCGGTGAGGAACTCAGCCATGGTTCGCTTTCCTTTCGGTCCCGTACGGTTCGTCACCGGTCCGCCTGCCCGGTATTCCGGCCGTCATTCCTGGTGGGGGCCTTGCGGGGGAGCGCCGGCTCACCCCATGAGGGCGTCCAGGTTCGTGGCGGCGCTGATGAGGGCGAGATGGGTGAGCGCCTGTGGGAAATTCCCCAGGTGCTCGCCCGTCATGCCTATCTGCTCCGCGTACAGACCGAGGTGGTTGGCGTACGTGAACATCTTCTCCAGGGCCAGCCGCGCTTCCTCCGCGCGGCCGGTTCGGGCCAGCGCCTCCACCCACCAGAAAGAACACAGGGAGAACGTTCCCTCGGTGCCGTCCAAGCCGTCCGGCGACTGCTTGGGGTCATAGCGGTGGACGAGGCTGTCCGTGACGAGGTTTTCCCCTATGGCCTTTACGGTGGCACGGAAGCGCGGGTCTTCGGGGGAGAGGAATTTCACCATCGGCATCATGAGGACCGAGGCGTCCAGAATGCTTTCCGGTGGCTGTCCCGGCTCGTCGCTGAGGCGTTGGGTGAACGTCCGGTCCTGTTCGTTCCAGCCCTGTTCCATGATCTGGTGGTAGATCCGGTCGCGTACGGACATCCAGCGCACGAGGTCCCCCGGCAGTCCGCGCCGCCGCGCCATCCGGATCATGCGCTCGACGGCTACCCAGCACATCAGCCGTGAATAGGTGTGGCATTGCGCTCCCGCGCGGGTCTCCCAGATACCCGCGTCGGGCCCGTCCCAGTGCTCCAGCAGCCATTCCAGGATCGCGCACAGATCCGTCCAGCTGTCGTGCGATATGCCCGGCCCGTATTTGTCGAAGAGATAGACCGAATCGATGAGTTCCCCGTAGATGTCCAGCTGGAGCTGTTCGGCCGCGCCGTTCCCCACCCGCACCGGATACGAGCCCTGATAGCCCTCCCAGTGGTCCAGCACGTGTTCCGGAAGGTCGGCATCGCCGTCGATGGAGTACAGCACCCGCAGCGGTCCGCCCGCCCCGTCCCGGGCTCCGCGCAGACACCGGGTCAGCCAGCCAATGAAGGCCCCGGCCTCCTGAGTGAAGCCGAGACGGAGCAAGGCGTGCAGCGAGAAGGCGGCGTCGCGTATCCAGACATAGCGGTAGTCCCAGTTGCGTTCGCCGCCGAGCTGCTCGGGAAGGCCCAGCGTCGGTGCCGCCACGATCGCCCCGCTGGGCTCATGGGTGAGCAGTTTGAGGGTCAGCGCGGACCGGTGCACCATCTCGCGCCAGCGCCCCTTATAGGTGGACTGGCTCAGCCACTGCCGCCAGAACTGAGCGGTGGACCGGAACAGTTCCTCCGCCGCCGGCGCGTCCAGCAGGTCCACCGCGGGCTCCCCGCCGACCGTCTCCGCGGATTCCAGTACGAACAGCACCGACCGGCCCTCGGCGAGGTCGAACGTCCCGACCGCGTCCCGGCCGCTGATCTGCAGCGTCGTGCCGGCCTGGAGCGACAGCGTCATCGCCTCGCCCGTGAAGCGCACCCCGTGCGGCTGGTGCTCGACCCGGTGGGCGTCCCGGCCGTAGTTCATCCGCGGCGCGACGACGGTCCGCAGGCGGGTGCTGCCCCGTACGCTCACCACCCGGCGGACCAGCCGCTGCCGATGATTCCGGTCGCCCTCCGCCAGTACCGGCATGAAGTCCTGGATCTCGACGATGCCGCTCTCGGTCAGCATCCGCGTGATCAGGATGTTGGTGTCGGGGAAGTAGTACTGCTGCCGCCTGGCGACGGCACTCACCGGACTGAGGTGCCAGTAGCCGCCGTCCTCGGCGTCGAGCAGCGCGCCGAAGACGCTGGGCGAGTCGAAGCGCGGGGCGCAGAACCAGTTGATCCGTCCGTCGGTCCCCACCAGGGCGGCCGTCCGCAGGTCCCCGATCAGCCCGTGGTCGGCGATCGGCAGATAACGCTCGCCCGCTCCCGCCGCCCGGTCGCCTGCCATGCTCTCCCCTCTCGGCCCGTGTCATCGCCCGGTCTCCTGCTCTGCGGACGGTGCCGCAAACCGCCGGCCCGGCCGACGGCACGCCGGGCACCGTCCCGGGCCCGGAGCGTCCGCGCCGGCAGGATTCCCGCGCGTCGCAGCCGCCCTCCCGGCCCCCGGCTACGGAAGGATCAACAGGCGTCAACGGGCATCAACTGGGATTAAACGGCGCGGAAGGGGCGGGTGTGCGGGACGCGGATGCGGTCATCGTCGGCGCAGGGGCGGCCGGGCTGTCCCTCGCCTACCGGCTGTGCGCGCCGGCCGCCGGGGCACACCGGCTCGGCATCGTGCTCGTCGACGCCCCGCGCGGCCCGCACACCCCGCCGGAGCGCACCTGGTGCTACTGGGAGCCTCCCGGCGGCGAGTTCGACGACGCGCTGACCGCCGCGTGGGACGACCTGCGGGTCTACGGACCGGCCGGCGAGGAGACGCTGGGACGGCCCGCACCGCTCCGCTACAAGATGCTGCGGTCGGACGCCTTCGCGTCCGTCGTCGGCGCCCGGCTGTCCGCCCACCCCTCCGTCGTACGGATCGAGGCGACGGTGGACTCGGTACGCGACGTTCCCGACGGCGCCGAGGTACGGGCGCACGACGCGGCGGGGCGGCCGGTCACACTCCGGGCCCGCTGGGCCTTCGACTCCCGCCCCGGCCCCCGGCTCCCGCCCGCGCGCACCACCCTCCGGCAGCACTTCAGGGGCTGGTTCGTCCGCACCCGGCGACCGGTGTTCGACCCCGCGGTCGCGGACCTGATGGACTTCCGGGTCCCGCAGCCGGCGCACGGCCTGGCCTTCGGATACGTCCTGCCGCTCGATCCCCGCGCGGCCCTGGTGGAGTACACCGAGTTCTCCCGCCGCCCCCTGGAGACCGCCGCCTACGAGCGGGCGCTGCGCCACTACACCACGCACGTGAGGAAATTGGGCGACTTCCACATCACGGCCGTCGAGCAGGGCGCCATCCCGATGACCGACGGCCGCTTTCCCCGCCGCGTGGGGCGCTCGGTGTTCCGCATCGGTACCGCGGGCGGCGCCACCCGCCCGTCGACCGGCTACACCTTCGCCAGTGTGCAGCGCCAGACCGCCGCGATCGCCGCCGGACTGCGGCGGCACGGCTCACCGGTGCCGCCGCCCCCGCACACCCGGTGGGTCCGGGCGCTGGACGCCGTGCTGCTGCGGGCGCTGGACAGCGGCCGGGTGGACGGCGCCGCGTTCTTCAGCACGCTGTTCGGCGCGGTGCCCACCGAGCGGCTGCTGCGCTTCCTCGACGGCCGGACCGGGCTGTGGGAGGACCTCACCATCGGCCTGCGCACCCCCGTGCTGCCCATGCTCCGAACCGTCGCCGAACTCCCCCTGCTGCCGCGCAGGTCCGACCCGTGGTGACCGGACGCGCGCCGCGGCCCCCCGAGAAGGGACTCCATGACACTGCTGCACGACGGTGAGCTGTCCGCCGCCTTCGACCACGCCGCACGCCGCTACGACCTGCTGACCGCGGTCAACCCCGGCTACCGCGCCGACCTCCGGCGCTCCGCCCGCCGGCTGCGGCTGCCCGGCGGGGGCCGCGGACTGCGGCTGCTGGACCTGGGGTGCGGCACCGGGGCGTCGACGGCGGCGCTGCTCGCGACCGCACCGCACGCCGAGATCGTCGCCGTCGACGCGTCGGCGGGGATGCTGGAACGCGCGGCGGCCAAACCCTGGCCGCCCGGCGTCTCCTTCGTGCACGCACCCGCCGAGGAGCTGGCCGGCGCCGGGGTCGACGGCGGCTTCGACGCCGTCTTCGCCGCCTACCTCTTCCGCAACGTCACCGACCCGGACGCGGTCCTCGCGGCGGTCCGCACGGCACTGGAACCGGGCGGGCGGCTGGCCGTCCACGAGTACACGCTGTCCGGCAGCGCCGCGCACCGCGCCGTATGGACCGCGGTCTGCCGGGGCATCGTGCTGCCGGCCGGGCGCCTCGCGGGCGACGGCGGCCTCTACCGGCACCTGTGGCGCAGCGTCCTCGCCTTCGACACCGTCCCCGAATTCACCGCCCGCCTGCGGCGCACCGGCTTTCGCCAGGTGCGGGCACTGCCGCTGCCCGGGTGGCAGACCGGCATCACCCACACCGTCCTCGCCGCCGCACCGGACGTCCGCCAGGAGACACCATGACACCCCGTCAGGAACAGCCCGCCCGGAACGCCCCGCGCGGCCGCGACCGCCGGGCCCGGCTGGTCCCGGCCGCCCCGGGACGCGCCCGGATCACCGGCCACGACCGGCCGTGCGTCGCGGTCGTCGGCGGCGGCATCGCCGGGCTCAGCGCGGCCACCGCCCTGGCCGAGCGGGGCGTACGGGTGACCCTGTACGAGCGGGAAGCAGCCCTCGGCGGCCGGCTCGCGGGCTGGCCGGTGCGGCTCGCCGACGGCTCGACGGCGACTATGAGCCGCGGGTTCCACGCCTTCTTCCCCCAGTACTACAACCTGCGGGGGCTGCTGCGCCGGACCGACCCGGGACTCCGGCGACTGCACCGGCTCCCGGACTACCCCCTTCAGCACCGCTCGGGCACCCGCGACAGCTTCGCCCGGGTGCCGCGCACCCCGCCCTGGAGCGCCCTGGGCTTCATGGCGCAAAGCCCCACCTTCACCTGGCGGGACCTGGTGGAGATGCGGCCCCGCGCCGCCCTGCCGCTGCTCGACGTACGGGTGCCCGGTATCTACCGGCGGCTGGACCGGGTCAGCGCCTGGGACCTGCTCTCCCGCATCCGCTTCCCCCGGGCCGCGCGGCACCTGGCGTTCGAGGTCTTCTCCCGGAGCTTCTTCGCCGACCCGCGCGAACTGTCCGCCGCCGAAATGGTGTTGATGTTCCACATCTATTTCCTCGGCTCCAGCGAAGGGCTGCTGTTCGACGTGCCCGGCGAGCCGTTTCCCGAGGCGCTGTGGAACCCCCTCGCCGCCTACCTGGAGGGCCATGGCGTCCGGCTGCGGACGGGCACCCCGGTGGCCCGCGTCGAGCCGGCCGCGAACGGCGGCGTGCGCGTCACCACGGACCGCGAGGACCGGCGCCACGACGCGGTGGTGCTCGCGCTGGACCCCGGCGGTCTGCGCCGGCTCGTCGCCGCGTCCGACGCCCTGGGGGACGCCGCCTGGCGGGCCCGCATCGACCGGCTGCGGACCGCGCCGCCCTTCCTGGTGTCCCGGCTCTGGCTGGCGCGACGGGTGTCCGCCGACCGGCCCGGCTTCCTCGGCACCAGCGGCTTCGGCTCGCTGGACAACGTCAGCGTGCTGGAACGCTGGGAGGGCGAGGCCGCCCGCTGGTCCGCCCGCACCGGCGGCTCGGTCCTCGAACTGCACGCCTACGCCGTCGCCCCCGGCGCCGACCGCGCCCTCGAACAGCGCCGCCTGACGGCCCAGTTGCACGCCGTCTACCCGGAGACCCGCGACGTGCCGATCGTCGACCAGCACCACGAGTGGCGGGCGGACTGCCCGCTGTTCACGGTGGGCGGCTACGCCGACCGGCCCACCGTGCGCACCCCCGACCCGCGGGTGGTGGTCGCCGGCGACGTGGTGCGTACGCCGTTGCCCGTCGCGCTGATGGAACGTGCCGCGACGACCGGCTTCCTGGCCGCCAACGTGCTGCTGGCCCGGTGGGGCGTCCGCGGCCAGACGCTGTGGACGGTGCCCGACCGGGGGCGGGTGGCGGCACTGCGCTGGGCCGCCCGGCTCGCCGACAGCTGACCCGGTGCGCGGCCGCCAGCCGCCCGGCGAACCGCGCGTCCGTCAGCCCGGCTGACGACCACTGCTGCGCAGCTGCCGGCGCCGCTCGGCGTACGCCAGATCGTCCCGCCACAGCCGCCCCGACGCCGCGCGCACCAGCGGACGCAGCAGCGGCGCCGCCGCCCGGGCGAGCGCGAACCCGCGGCGATCGGAGGTGGCCACGACCGCCTCGATCACCGCGGTGCGCGGCCTCCCGCGGTCGTCCGGGCCCAGCGGAGTGGCATGGGTCTCGACCACCGAGCCCCGCCCTTCGCCGTCCGCGATGCGCATCACCACCGTGCGCGGCCCGGGCGCGGTGAAGTGCGCTGTCACCGGCACCACGGCCCGCCCGGCGACCTTGAAGGAGACGTCGACGACGAACGCGTCGGGCCCCTCCGCACCGGACTCGGGCGGCGCCCCGACCACCCGCAGGTCGACGAACGAGTACGGGTGGAACCACGCACCGTGCCAGGGATCGAGCCGGTTGGCCACCACGTCCTCCGGCTCGCACCCCCCGACGGCCGTGTGCACGGCGGTGACCGCGTCCGACAGCGCGGGCCGCGACGGCACCACCGGCCGCGGCAGCGGAGTTTCGCCACCGACGCCGTCGAGCCGCACCCAGGCCAGCACCCCGTCGTCGTACGCCGGAAACGGCTCCCACCCGGCGAACGGAGCGCCGTCCAGGGCGAGTCCGTGCCAGCGGCAGCGGAGCGTGCCGCAGTGCACGGCGCCCCGGGCCAGCGGCGCACCCAGATGCGGGCAGGCCCCGGGCCCCGCCACCAGCCGCCCGTCAGCGGCGCGCCAGGCGACCACCTCGACGCCGGCCACCGTCCGGCCGAACGCGCTCCGCGCCCCGATGCCGCGCGCCGCGCCGAGGACGAACCAGTTGCCGGCGGGGCGGGCGAGCGCCCGCTTCAGCGCGCCGTCGATGACCGCGGGCCGGGCCTCGCGCCAGGTGGGGCGCTGCCGCTCCCACGGTACGGGCCGGCGGCGCAGCCGCAGCGGGAGGCGGGAGCGGCGTCGGGCCTCCGGGGTCATGGGCTCTCCTTCCGCGCCGGGCAGAGCGTCCGGCCGTGTGCCGCGA
Organism: Streptomyces lydicus; assembly: GCF_000717345.1. Classification (GTDB taxonomy): domain Bacteria; phylum Actinomycetota; class Actinomycetes; order Streptomycetales; family Streptomycetaceae; genus Streptomyces; species Streptomyces lydicus. Next base: position 231,874 of record NZ_JNZA01000012.1, read on the forward strand.
CGGGGGGACGGGCGGTCCGGCGGGCCGCGACGGCGCGGGCCAGCCCGCCCAGCGCGGTGGCCGCACGGCGCCTGCGGGAGACCACCGCGCGACGGTGCAGCACGGCGTACCCCTGGTCGCGCACCGCGTCGAGGATGGCGCCGTAGAGCACGAACGCGGTGCGCATGCACGGGCGCGACACCGGTTCGAGCATCGCCAGTCCCGGTTCGGCGGCCCGGTAGACGCCGCGGGTGAGGGCGGCGGCCTCCGCCAGGGCCGCGGGGATACGGGGGTCCCGGCGACCGGTGTCCCGGCTCCAGCGCAGCAGTTCGCGGTCGACGCCGTGCGCCGCCAGCAGATCGGCCGGCAGATAGACCCGGCCCCGGTCGAGGTCCTCGCCGACGTCGCGCAGGAAGTTGGTCAGCTGGAAGGCGACGCCGAGCGCGGCGGCGTGCGGCGCGGCCTCCTCCTGCGGGACGCGGGTGCCCAGCACGGGCAGTATCTGCAGTCCGATCACCGCCGCCGAACCGTGCATGTAGCGCTGCAGGTCCGCGTACGTCGGATAGTCCGTCACCACCAGGTCCATCCGCATGGACGCCATGAAGTCGGCGAAGTGCCCGTGGTCGATGCCGTGGACGGACGCGGTGTGCGCCACCGCCCGCACCACCGGTTCCGGGCTCGCGCCGCCGCGCAGGCCCTCGTCGAGACACCGCTGGAGGGAGTCGAGCGCCCACGCCCGCTCCGCGGGGCCGGCGTCGGTACCGAGGTCGTCGACGAGGTCGTCGGCCCAGCGGGCGAAGCCGTAGAGGGCGTGCACGGCCGGCCGCCGGTCGGCGGGCAGCAGCCGGGTGGCGAGGAAGTACGTCTTGCCGTGCCGGGCGTTGAGCCGGCGGCAGTGGGCGTACGCGGCCCGCAGCCGGGGATCGGTGATGCCCGCCGCGTCGAGTTCACGGGCGGTCATGCCGGGACCGCTTCCTCCGCCGGGCGGGGCGCGCCCGCGCCGGAACGTGGGGAGCGGAGCCCGGTCACCCGGGCCGCGGCGAGCTTGCCGGACAGCAACACCGTAGGGATGCCCACCCCGGGAGTGGTGCCGCACCCCGCCAGCACGGCGTTCTCGGTGCCCCGCACCAGGTTCCGCGGGCGGAACGGGCCCGTCTGCGCGAAGGTGTGCGCCGCGGAGAACGGCGTCCCGGCGGCCAGGCCCCGGTCCGTCCAGTCGGCCGGGGTGATCAGGCCCAACTCGTCGTCGGCCGCGGCGATGCCGGTGAAGCCCCGCCGCTCCAGCACCCCGAGCAGGTCGTCGCGGTACCGGGGGCCGAGCGCGCGCCACGCCTCGGCGCCGGGCCCGGTCTCGGTGTTGGGGCAGGGCGCCAGCACATAGTGCAGATGCCGGCCCGGCGGGGCGAGGCCGGGGTCGGACATGGTGGGACGGGTGAGCAGCAGCGAGGGGTCGCTCATCAGCCGCCCGGTACGGGTGAGTTCGTCGAAGGTCCGCTCCCACGCCGCGCCGAAGGACAGCGTGTGGTGTGCCGTACCCGGCCAGGTCCGCTCGCCGCCCGCGTGCAGGATCACCGCGGACGGCGCGTGGCGCAGCCGGAGCGGGCGGCGGGGCCGCCGGCCGAGCAGGCCGTAGACCACCGGCAGATCGGGCGTGAGCACCACCGCGTCACACGCGAGCCGCTCGTGCTCGGTGACCACCGCCGTGATCCGTCCGCCGCTGCGCTCCAGCCGGGTGACGGCGTGGCCGTAGCGGAATGCCGCGCCGGCGCCGGCGGCCGCGTCGGCCATCGCCTGCGGCAGGGCGTGCATGCCGCCGCGCGGGAAGTACACCCCGGCGACCGTGTCCATGTACGCGATGACGGCGTACGCGGCGAGCGCCCGCGCGGGCGGCACCCCGGCGTACAGCGCCTGGAAGGAGAACACCCTGCGCAGCCGCTCATCGGGCAGGAAGCGGGCGATGCGGGCGTCGAGCCGGCCGAACCCGCCGAGCGCGGCCAGCCGCACCAGGTCCGGGTGCAGCAGCTGCAGCGGCGAGTCGAAGTTGGTGTCGATGAAGCGGCGGCGCTGCGCCGCGTACACCTGCGTGAGCCAGCGCCGGAGCCGGCGGTAGGCGGGGGCGGCCGCGGGGCCCGCGAACCGTTCCACCTCGGCCTCCATGGCCGCGGCGTCGGTGTGCACGTCCAGCTCGCTGCCGTCGGCGAACCGGGCGCGGTACGCCGGGTGCAGCGCCTGCAGTTCCAGCCGGTCCGTGCGGCGCTCGCCGACCGCGGCGAACGCCTCGTCGATCAGGTCGGGCATGGTCAGCACGGTCGGGCCGGTGTCGATGCGGTAGCCGAGGCGGTCGGTCCGGCCGGCCCGGCCGCCGGGCCGCTCGGCACGCTCGACGACCGTCACCCGTCGGCCCGCGCCGAGCAGATGCAGCGCGGCGGACAGTCCGGAGAGTCCGGCACCGACCACCACGACGTGGTCGGTGCGGCCTTCGAGGGCTTTCAACGGTCTCGGCCTCCTCGGGCGCAGGCAGCAAGGGAAGGGCAGTCGCTTTCGCCGTCGGCTCCGTCGGCCGGGCCCGGCCCGTCGGGGTCCTCGCCGACGCCGGCGACCGCGGCGATCAGCCGCCGCAGCCGCGCGGCGGCGAAGGCGTCCAGGGGGACCGAGTCCAGATGGCGGAAGCTGCGCGTGACCAGGCGCCGGATCCGCGCGGCCACCTCGTCGCGGGCTCCGGTGGCCACGAACACGGCACGCACCCGCTCCAGACCCGCGTCGTCCAGCCCCCGGTCGCCGACGCAGCGGTCCAGCACCGCGAGCGCCGCCCGGTCGTGGCGCCGCGCGGCCCGGGCCCGGGCGACCGTGAGCAGAGTGGTGAGCTTGCCCTCGCGGATGTCGTCACCGGTCGGTTTGCCGGTCCGTTCCGGGTCCCCGAAGACGCCCAGCAGATCGTCCTGGAACTGGAAGGCCACACCGGCGCAGCGGCCCGCCGCGCACAGCGCTTGCGCGGTCGCCTCCTCCGCGTCGGCAAGGGCCGCACCGAGAGCCAGCGGCCGTTCGACCGAGTACCGCGCGCTCTTGAGGTACGAGATCCGCGTCGCCAGCGCCGCCGAGCGGGAGCCACTGATCTGCCCGTACAGATCGAGGTACTGGCCGGCCACCATCTCGCCCCGCATCGCCTGCCAGATCTCCCGCACGCGGGCGCCGCACCGGCCGTCGAGCCCGGCGGCGGCGAGTGTGTCGTCGGCCCAGGCCAGGGCGAGATCGCCGGTGAGCACGGCGGCGGCCGCACCGAACCGGGCGGCCCGCGCCTCGCGGCCCGGCGCCGTGAACCGCTCGGCGAACTCGACGTGCACCGACGGCCTGCCCCTGCGCACGGGCGACCGGTCCATCGCGTCGTCGTGCACGAGCGCACAGGTCTGCAGCAGTTCGACCGCGGCGGCCACCCGCAGCACCGTTCCGACGGCCCCCGCGCCGGGGCCGTCCCCGCAGGCCCGCAGGCCCCACCACAGGAACTGCGAGCGGGTGCGTTTGCCGCCTTCCAGCGTGAAGCTCCGCACCCGGCCGGCCACGTCCCGCGCGAAGGTCGCGTCGATCCCGCCCGCCCGGCCGACCTGCTCGTCGAGCAGCACACCGAGCACCCGGCCGACGGCGGACGGCACATCCGCGTCGACGGCGGCCGGCGGGAGCCCGGCCGGGCGCGCGTCGCCGCCGCCGTGGCAACCCGCACGGCGTGGTGTGCCCTCGTCGCGACCGCGCATCCGGAATCCTCTCGTCCCGCCGGTCGGGCGGCCCGTGCGCGACCACCGCAGTCGGGGCGGGGCCTCACTTGATCACGGGCCGCGGCCGAAACCCGGCATCTGCCGCCGGACACACCAGCAAAAGCCGCCGGTCGCAGTGGTGCGGGTAGACCGCATGCGGGAGGGCGGCCCGTCGCGCGCGAGGGCCCCGGGCCGCCGTACGGGGATCAGGGCGACCGGGTGCAACGCGACAGCCGCCCGCCGCCGTTTCCGGTGGCAGGCGGCTGCTGTCCGTGGCCGCGCGGTGGGGTTGTGCCCCTACAGAACGACGACGGCCGTCCGGTGCGCGTAGCTGAAGCCCTCGTCGTCGAAGTAGAAGACGGTGAGCTTCACCGTGTCGCCCTTGGCGAAGTGCGAACCGGTGGCCGTACGGAGCTTCACCAGCGCCGTGTGGTCGGCGTAGTCACAGGTGAGCTTGGCGCTCTTGATGGTGCCGGCGGCGATCGACTCCTCGTGGTCGGACTCGACCGAGGTGGCGTTGGCCACCAGCTGGTGGTGCATCCCGGTGTCGCAGGAGTACTTCACGCTCGCCTGGAGGCCCGACGCGTGCAGGGACACCTTGTTGATGGTGAGGAGATTGGCCTTGGCGGCCGCGGACGGTGCCGTGGCCAGTGCCCCGGCGCCGATCAGGACGGCCGCGGCCGCGGTCCCGGCGAGGCGCTGCCGGAGACGGGTGGTGTTCATCGCGTGTTCCTTCCCCCCTGCGCAGCCACCTTGGTCGGGTACCGCGGAGAATGCTCCGGGTACGGGGTGACTGCGACAGTTGTTCGTTTTGACGCGTGATCATACGTGTCCCTCGCCGGAGCCGCGGGCGCATCCACGCGTCATGCGCACCACCGTCCGGCGCGAACGGCCCGGCCGCCCCCGGCCCTCCGCCCTACCGGCCCGGCTCCGTCCATGGCCGGGGGAGCGCCTCGGGGGAGGTGGTGTGCTCGGGCAGACCGGCCAGCGCCTCCATGCGGGCCGGACGGTACGGGGTGGGACCGCTCCATTCCAGCAGCAGTACGGTGGCGTCATCGCCGAGCTGCCCGCCGTGGTAGGCGAGGTGATGCCGCATCAGGCGGCGCAGCGTCTCGGGCACCGGCAGCCCGTCGGCGTGGTGCTGGATGAGGAAGTGGGTGAAGCCCTCCAGGCCGAACTCGCGGCCCTCGCGATTGCGGGCCTCGGTGATGCCGTCGGTGTACAGCAGCAGACGGTCCCCGGGTTCGAGCTGGTCCTGGCAGAGCGTCGGGGCCACCCCCAGACCGGTCCCCATCGGGGGTGCGGGCGAGCCGCTCAGGTTCAGGGCGGTGCGTCCCTTGCGGATGACGACCGGCGGCGGATGTCCCAGCGTGGTCCAGGTGAGCAGTCCGGTCGCCGCGTCCAGCTCGGCGAGCAGACCGGTGGTGAAGCGATGGGCGTCGAACTGCTCCAGCAGGACCCGGTCCACCGCCTCGGCGATCTGCACCAGCCCGGCGCCCTCCCGGCGGTGGTTCCGGCTGGCGGCGACCGCGAGGTTCGCGGTCAGCCCGGCGGCCGTGTCGTGGCCCATGGCGTCGAACAGCGACAGGTGGACGGTCTCGTCGGCGATGGCGTAGTCGAAGACATCGCCACTGACTTCGTAGGCGGGTTCCATCGCCGCGCTGATCAGCACCCGGTCGGTGGCGAAGGTCCGCGGTGGCATGACGCGCCACTCCATCTCGGCGGCCACGTTCATTCTGCGGCGTCGCACCAGACGGGCGTAGGTGTCGCTCACCGTGCGCTTGCTGATCACCATCAGCGCGACCAGTCCTGCCAGATTGCGCAGGTCCTGCGCCGCGTGGCCGTCCAGGGTCAGGCCGGGCGCGGCGGACGCGCGCAGCACCCCCAGCCGCTCGGTCCCGTTCAGCAACGGCACCCACCACTGCCCGGAATCGGACGCGCCGCCCTCGACGATGCCCCCGGTCTGGAACGACCGCCCGGCGAGGGTGCCCTCCACCCGCAGTACGTCCGGCCGCTCGTCCCGGCTGCCGTTCTGCCCCGAGGTGCCCGTGAGCAGGCACAGGATGTCCTGCTGGACGTCGGCCAGGTAGAGCGAGACGTCCAGCCAGCCGACCCGGGCCGCGTGTTTGGCGACCACGTCGGCGACCTGCTCCAAGGTGATCACATGGCTGGCGGCGATGAGGTCGGCCAGCATCCTGCCGCGGGCCGCCGGGCTGCTCATCGGGATTCCCCCGTGCGGACGGCGCACTCGAGACGGGCGCGGGAACGGGCACCCGCGCGGCGGGCCGCGGAGCGGCGGGGCGCCGTCGGTCCGGTGTGGGGCAGGGAGCGGGGACAAGACCTCAACGGAGCACTCCGGGCGGACGGTCGGCGAGGAAGCGTGGACGCACACGGCACCAGTACGGACAAACTACGCAAACGCGAAATCAAGGTCACAGCGTACCCGCGCGTCCCCCACTTCCCGGGCAGGGCCGCCCCACCCCGGGGGCCGTCTCACCTGCTCAGCGCGGCCTACCGCGTCGACGCCACATACGCCTCGATCCGCGTGCGCAGCACTTCCGCCGCCTCACGGTGCGGTGTGGAGGCCCCGGAGAGCGCCGTCAGCACGGCGCACTCGACGCGGAGGTAGGGCGGCGCCTCCCGGGTGATCTCGGGAAGCGGAGCCGCGGCGGGATTCTTGACCCGCTGGCTGATACCGCGGACGGCCGGGACGTGCGGGCCCAGATACTGGTCCAGGAGCGCCACGACGCGCCGGGTCTTCACGGATTCCCCCAGCGACAGGAGCTTCTGGCGCACCCCGGGCGTGAAGTCGAACACCACCTGGTCGTACGGATCGCTGTGCTCCGCCGCGTTCTCCGCGGTGATCAGCAATCCGCTGGTGAGGACGGCCGCCAGATCGCCGGGGCTCGCGGCGGGCAGGAGTTCGGCGGCGATGAGCTGCATGATGTGGCGGTTGAGCGGCGCGGCGGCCAGCAGGACGGCGAGGGTGAAAGCGTTGTCGGACGCCGCGGTGCGGAACTCGCCGATCCGCTGCTCCGGCGTCAGCTCGGCGTCCGGCGCGGCCCCGGGGGACGGCACCAGCCCCGTCGCCGCCGAGGCCGGCGGGATCTCCAGTGCCTGCTGGTGCACCCACAGCCTGGACGTCATCAGCCGCACCCACTGGTCCAGCCACCGCTTGCGGATCTCCAGCACCGGAATCAGCAGCCGGTGCCCGTCCCGCTCCGGGAGGCTGCTCCGCGCGGCCGAGGGCGCGGTCCCCGGCGGCGCCACCTCCAGGGCCCCGTTGGGACACCCCGGGGCCAGCGCGCGCAGCTGATGGGGCCGGGTGTGGACGCCGGACAGCTCCCAGTCGTGGTGAGGGAGCACATGCAGCATCGCCACCGTGTGGTGCTGGGCCCAGGCGCGCAGATCACGCCAGATCAGCCCGCGTTTCCAGGCAGCGCCGACGGCATCGGTGAGGACGAAGACGGTCTTCTGGCGGTGTGGCGACGCGGGCCGGCCGAGCCCGAGCTCGTCCAACCTCCTGCGGTCGAAGAGGTCCGCGGGGGAGGTCGAGGACTGACTGCGCAGCTCGACGAGGTGGACATCGTTGAACAGCGGCAGTTCGCAGGCCGAGGCCGCGAACGCGTTGACGGTCGGGGCCCAGGCGAACATCGACAGGCCGGTGTCGACCACCAGCACCAGCTCGCGTACCGGGGAGTCGGCGGCCGGCGGACAGACCGGGCCCGGCGCCGACGGTATGGCGTACGCGTCCGCCGTCGGCTTGCGGAAGTCCCGCCGTTCCGGCGGCAGTTGGCCGAGCGCGTGCAGGGCGCTTACCGAGGCTTCGGCGGCGGGCAGCGGGAGAGGCGAGGGCCAGCCGTCCGGCGCCGGCGCGAACACCGTCCGTTCGGTGGCGAGGTGTTCCAGCCCGAGGACCTGGGACGGGGTGACCGGTGTGGCCGGGGCGGCGGTGATGAGCCAGGTCGCGGCCTCCAGGGTGCTCACGGTGCGGCGACCTCATCCGGGGCGACGAGCGGCCTGAGGACCGGCAGCTGACGGTCCGGGTCGTCCCACATCAGGGTGACCTCGCGCAGCAGCTCCGCCTCGTCGCCCAACGGCCCGGGCGACAGATGGATTTCCCCGATCCTGCTGGGCAGGTCCTTCAGCGGGCCGCGGTGAATGAGGTTCTGCACCGATTCGTGGAACGACTGCGAGCAGTTCTGGCGGTGCCACAGGATGGCCGGGGCCCCGGCGTGGATGGCGTCCATCAGCTCCCTGCGGCCGTCCTCCACATCGGGAGGCGAGTTGAGGACCAGTGGTTCGCCCGACCGCCGGGCCGCGCCCTCGCGGCGACCCGCGCACGGTGGCGCCGGCACGTCCTCGCGCATCAGCTGCATCCAGCGTTCACGCCACGACGAATGGGAATCGGGCGACTGCAGCCGGTCGAGACTGCGCACCAGCACCCGGCAGTCCCACGCGGCCTCCTGTTCCCCCGCCGGCCGGCACCACTCCCACACCGGCTCGTTGACCAGCGCCAGCGGCAGCCAGAACTCGACGGTGAGGTCCGTACGCTGACCGTCCACCAGGGCATGCCGCAGCCGGCTGGTGACGGCCCGGGCGATCTCCGTCTCCCGCACCCGGGTGTCGTCGTCCCGCAACGGGGGACCGTCGTAGGCGCCGCCCTCGTCGTGCCACACGCGCAGGACGTAGTAGTCGCTCGACAGGCCGTCCGGCATCAGCACGAACATCACCCGGCGGTCGGTGGCGTCCGGCAACTGGATCGACGTCGCCCGCTTCCGGCAATCCCGCAGCGACGGCAGCAGCCCGGACGCCTGCGCGTGCCGGAACGTCCAACTGCGGATCTGCTCCCCGATGCCGTCGTCGACCGCGGCCGCCAGGTACTCCAGGAACGCCATGAACGGCGGCAGCCCGTTGGGCAGCGCATTGCGCCGCAGCAGATGGAGCAGGATGCTCCACGCATGGGTGCAGTGCACCGGCAGCGGCGAGGCCAGCGGCTGCAGGGACGCCTGCGCGATGACCTGCACGTCGTCGGAGGGCACCTGGCTCAACAGACCTTCCAGCGCGAGCAGTTCGGACTCGGCGAGCCACGTCCGCGCCGACCAGCGGTCGCACAGCAGCCGCAGCTCCCGCGTGGTCCGCAGATCGCCGGTCAGCGTCCCGACGGCATCCGCCAGCGCGTCGGCGCCCTCGGCCAGGGCGGTGCACTCCGCCACCAGCTGGGAGAACTGGTCGAGGGAACGGGCCTGCGCGTCGGGCTCGCTCAGCGGATCGTCCAGCAACTGGGCCAGCATCCGGACCAGGGCCCGGCGCCCCGAATGCGAGGCAAGACGCGGTGAGCCGGCCAGCACCTCCACCATCGCCCGCTGCAACGACACCGGTGCGGCGTCCCCGCTTCCTCTTCCGAAGCCGTCCGGCCGGACTGATTCAGCTGACGCCATGGCCATGCCCCCCCAAGGAACGGTCGAACAAGCCGGCATCGGCGCCGGCTGCCTGACTCCCCTGCCATGACTGTCCACCAGCGGACACCGCCAGGCCAAGGAGAAAATGAGATGAGTTTGCGAGCTTGACAGCCGTCGCTTCCAGCTGATTGCGCCCCCGGCACCACTCCCGGGTGGAGACAATGGGGCCATGGGGGACGCGAGTGCGTGGGCAGCATGGGTGGCGGCGGCGACGAGCCTGGCCACTTTGGTCGTGACGACGGTGGTCGGCGGCCGCCGCGAGCACCGCAAGTGGGCACGCGAGTCGCTCACCGACGCCTTCGTGGCGTTCCTCGAAGCGAGCTGGGCGCACTCCGACGTCGTCCGCGACGCCCCCGCACGGCGGCCCCTCGACGGCGACGGCGCCCAGGCGTGCTACGCCGAGATGCGCCGCCAGCTGACCCGGCTCCGGCTGCTCGCCTCCGAGGAGGTGCTGCGCGTCGGAGAGGATCTGCTGCGCGCCCAGCGCACCGCCCAGGAGGCCCTCCCCGGTGCCGCCCGGCAGGAGGCACTGCTCGCCGCGGCCCGGTGCCGCCGGCTGGTGGTGGCCGCGGCCAAACGGGAGATGGGCCTGCCCTGAGGCGCGTCCGCACCGTCCCGTCCCGCCCCCGGCCCACGGCCGGCGGGTGCTCCGTTCACCGCACATAGCGCCCCAGTCTCTTTTCCGTGCTGTCGCGGATGTGCGTCAGCACCGCCTGCGTCGATGCCGGAAGCTTCCCGGTCTGCAGCTCGTTCCCGGTCCACCGCGCGATGCTGTGGAAACAGGCTTCACCCATCCGGTCCCGGGGCCCCGGCAGCCAGTGCGTGACGATGTTGCGGGCGGCCGCCGCCAGCACCGGGTCCTCGGGGGACAGCGCCGTCAACAGGTCCTGCCAGTGGCCCCAGTAACCCAGGCCCACCAGGCGGGCCCGCTCCACACTGGGATGCAGCGCATCGGTCTCGTGCGCCATCCGGTGCAGCGCCTGCTCCGCCGTATCGGCCTCCAGCATCAGGTCCTCCAGCAGCGCCAGCCGGCCGAGGTAGCCGATGGCGGTGGTGGCGTGCGCCGCCAGGGCCACCGGCACCAGGCCGTGCCGGCCGTGGGAGTGGGTGATGACGGCGCCGATGTTGTGCTGGTTGGTGGCGACCTCATGGACGAACGGCAGCGCTTCGTAGAGCCCCGCGCTGGCCGCCAGCATGACGAACTGGTGGGCGGCTATGCCCTCCGGACTCTTCGGCTGCAGGGACAACAACTGCTGCCGCACCGTCGGGGCGATCACCATCGGCTGGACGAACGGCGCGTCGAGCAGCACGTCGACGCTGCCCAGCAGCCCGGTCAGCGTGGGGGAGTCGATGCCCTGCTCATCGACGAACAGCGCCGTCTCCGCGCGCAGCGGCAGCATCCGGCGCCAGGTCGTGCACCACGGCCAGTGCACCGCCTGCTGCTCCAGCCCGTGCTCGATCAGTGCCTCCTGCACCCGCAGCGCCAGCCGCAGCCCCAGGTCGTGGTCGAGGGTCCCGGCCGCGGACACCAGACAGGCCACCGGATCGACGAACTCCGGGGTGAGCGTGGCCAGTACGGGCTCCAGCAGCCGCTCCAGCACCACCTGGTCATCGGGCGACAGGCAGTGGACGAACGCCGCCACGATCGACAGCCGCTTCGCCGACGCCCGGGCACCGACCTCCTCCAGCAGCGGCGCCCCCAGAACCCGGCCGTCCGCCAGCAGCCGGTGCGCCCCGATCACCGCCAGGTGCTCGTTGGGCTGAGTCAGCAGCTCCTTCCAGCCCTCGGGGCCCGCCCCGAACATCTCCTGGTCGAGCAGCGCGCCGGCCAGCACGTTCTGCGGCGAGCCCGCCTGTACCGTCCTGGCGGCCCGGTCGAGCATCTCCCGCCAGTCCGGGCACTCGGCGAGACCGGCCCGGAAGCGGTACGCCAGCAGCGTCTCGATGTCCCCCTCGGTGGCCAGCCGCTTCAGCAGGAACAGCCGTTCCTCGTTGAGCCGCTCCGCCTCGGAGGTCGCCGCGGTGCTCCCCAGCTCGCGGTCGATCTCGGACAACTGCCGGGCACACGCCTGGGCGTACCCGGCGCGCAGCGCCCGGTTGGGCAGCACGTCGAGCTGGGCGAGCGTCTCCCATGCCTGAGAGGTCACCTCCCAGGACACACCGGGCTGCTCCAGCCGCGACCACGCATGGCCCGCGAGGCTCGTCAGCCCGGTGGCCTGAATGCTGCGCAGTGCCCGTACGACGACGGAGTCGCCGACGGTCACGTCCGGCGGCGGATCGAGCAGCCGGGACAGCACCTCCTGCAGGACGGCGGTCGCGTCCGGGACGAACCACCGGTGCATCATCACCAGGCCGTCCAGCGCCGCCTTCACCGCCTGCGGATCGCTCTGCTCGTCGAGCGTGACCTGCTCCAGGACGTCCATGGCGGACCGGGCGCCGTACCGGGCCAGCGCGTAGGCCGACCGCCGCCACGCCGGCCGGCCGCTCGCCTCCGAACGCAGCACCGCCTGCTGGGCCTCCAGGAACGCCTGCCGCACCTCGGGCACCGCGTCCTCCGGTGCCGCCTGCAGCAGCATCGCCCCGTACCAGGGGTTCGCCTCCACCGCGGTGCGCAGCACGGCGGCCACGGTCTCCGCGTCCGCGTGCGGATCGGCGACGAGGAACAGGGCCGCGTCGCGCCACCCGAATCTTCGGATGCGTTCGGTCACCGCCGGCACATGGTCCTGGGCGTCCTCCAGCAGGACGGACGCCGCGCACAGCGCCTGCACCAGACGGTTGCAGAAGGTGATCCGGGAGGCGTCCTGCTGTACGGCGGTCGTCGACAACAGCGTGTCCAGGTCCTGTTCGGCGTCGTGCCGGGCCGGGTCCTGGATGACCTCGACGGCCTCCTCGCGGCTCAGCGACCCGGAGTCCCCGAGCTTGCTCACCAGCTTGTTGAGCATCTGCTTCTGCTGGGCCACCGGGATCGCGTGGTCACCCGACTTCAGCATGCGTTCCAGGTACTTGTGGACCAGGACCCCCGGGTTGGAGGGCACCTCACCGGCGTCCACGAAGTGCCGCACCAGCATCTTCAGGAACAGCGGGCGGCCGGCGAGTTCGCGCAGCGCCTTCGCGGCCGGGTCCTTGAAGAGGAGCTCCTCCAGCCGGGCGAACTCCGCCTGCCAGTTGGCCGGGTGCTTCTTGCGCAGCTCATCGGCGATGAAGGCACGCGCGGGCTGTTCCCGCACCTTGTGCAGCACGACCGCCGGCCACCCGAAGACCTCGGGCTGGTAGTCGCCGCCGCGCTGGCACACCACGAGGCGCACCTGCGGATGCGTGACGTGCAGCTCCTTGAGCCATGCGGTGACATTCCTGCGGTGCCGCAGCTCGACCTTGTGCAGGTCGTCCACGGTCAGATGGATGGCCCCGATCTCCAGCAGGCGCTCCAGCCGGCTCTGTGACACCTCCTGCGGAAGCTGGATCAGACCGCGCAGGACCGTGGCGGGCGTCAGATCGACGGCGGCGTGCAGCGCGATGCTCAGCTGCACGGCGCTGACGGACAGCGGGAGGCAACACGGGGTACCGGCGGCGGCGTCGGGGTCGGCGTTCTTGGAGAACGCGTTCATGATGCGCATCTTCAGCTCGCGGACCACCACGCTCTTGCCCGATCCCGAGTCGGCGACCAGCACCGCGACATCGTGCTGCGCCAGCAGGCGTAAGCAGCTCTTGGGCGCCGCGGAGGCGCCCTCGCCCTGCTGGACGTAGGGCTCGCCGGCCGCGAGCACCCGGCCCTCCAGGGGGATGTAGGTGAAGTCGCGGTAGTGCTGGGAGCTGTCGAACTCCTTGTCCCGGCAGTGGCGTTGCAGTTCCTCGACGGCCGGCGCCAGCGGACCGCTGAACAGCCGCTCGGTCGCCCGCCGCACCGGCGAGCCGGCCTGCCGCGGCCTTTCGACGCCGGCGGACACCAGCGCCGCCGTCAGCAGGTCGGCGGACGGCCAGCTGAGCTCGTCGGGGTTCCCCAGCAGCATCTCGCGGGCGGTCCGCGCCTGGTTGACGGTCCACTGGTCGAAGAAGTGGCGGTAGCCGGGGACGAGGCACTCCGCGGCCACTCCGGACACCGCGGTGGACGCGCCGACCTGGTGCTCGGACTGCTCGTCGGTCGCCCACTTGAACGTACGGCAGGCCGCCAGGGTCAGGTGCTGGAAGTAGTGCCGGGGCCAGTTCTCCTGGTCCTCGGCCGGCACGGTCTTCCAGATGCCCAGCCGCAGCGCCCACAGCAGCGCCAGACAGCGGCTCAGTACGGGCGCCTCCCCGGCGATCGAGTTCACGAGGAAGGCCGCGGCGGGCACCACCGCGTCGGCTCCCCACAGCGGGGTGACGACGGTGAGCAGCGCCAAGTACCGCTGCAGGCGCACCAGATCGGACCAGGAAAGGGCCGGGGCCACGCAGTCACGGAGGATGCACACCTCCATCCAGGCGAGGTCGGCGAGCAGATCCCCGTCCGGCTCGAAGGACGCGAAGTCGATCAGGTAGGGGTTCTTCTCGCAGAACATGATGTTCCGCGGATTGAGGTCGCCGTGCACGGACGCCCGCGTGCGCGCCTCGGCGGACGAGGACAGGACACTGCGCAGCGCCTTCACGGGGTGCCCCACGGTCATCCCGTCGTACTGCAGCAGCCCTTCGGACTCGGCGAAGTCCCCCTTCGTGCACAGGTGGGCGGCGAAGAGGTCCGACCAGCGCTGGGCACGGGTGGACTGCACCGTCCCGTACACGTCGAGCGGACGCCTGCCGATCAGTGCGGCGACGTCCTTGCGGTCGGCGGCGCCACCGGTCAGTTCGACGTGCACCCGCAGGGAGTTGAACTCTCCGGACACCACCGGGCCCGCCACCTCGGCCTTGTCCAGCATCAGGCGGACGGTGTCGCCCTTGGACAGGCTCCGCCCGGCGCCGGGCGGCGAGGTGGACGCCTGAAGGAGCTCGATGGAGGTCACCGCGGGCCTGCGGAGGTCCTGGGCACCCGGGTTGCCGTCGACGAGCCGCACCGGGCCGAGCCCAGCGGCGTCGATCTCATCGGCCTTCAGCACCACATTGGGGCCGAGGCTCCAGTTTTCCTGCCGCAGGAGCTGCTCGGAGGCGGAGGCGGCGTTGCGGTAGAGCTTGTTCCGGAGCGTGCTCATCATCGAGGAAAGCGCCGCCACACCCTGCGCTGTGGCCTCTTGATTCGCAATGGCCTCGACAACCACGTCTTCCAGCGACCGGACGGTTCCCTCGGTGTTCTGGTCACGGTCCCGTACATGGGCGTAGACGACCACGTGCCGTTTGAAGTCCACCGCGTACTGTTTGTCGATCACCGATCGACTCACCGCGACGATGGGTACGTAAAGCGTGTCGTCGTGCTTTCTCGCCAAGGCGGTGAATGCGTCCCACTCCTGTACGGCCTCGGCATGGCTCATGAGCTTTGCGACCTGGAGGAAACCGGCCGCCTTTTTCACGCCAACCTCGATCTCCAGGACTTCGGAGCCGCTGCGCCCGCCGGCGAGTCGCCGCAAGACCGTGACGGTGTGCACACCGGCAGGCCAGTAGCCCTTCGGTGCGGTTCCGTCGTCCGCCGGGGCGACCTCGCCGTCCAGTACGGCAACATCGCAAAGGGCGTCGATGAGGTATCCCCGGTCATCGTCGTCGATGCCGCATGCCGGCGCGAATTCAACCTGTGGAACCATGCGTGCTACCCCCCGAAACCACCCGCAGCCCTACCCACACCGGCGCTCGCTCTGCGTAGTGTTCATATAGCAGAGCGAGAGTGTAGCGATAAGTGCGCCCGCGTGTACTCCGTCCACGGAAGGCGCCGGCGAGCTGTCCGAGCGCCCCTTCACGCCTCATCAGGAGAGGAATACGCCGCGTAACGCGGCTATCACGGGCAGGCGGTATACGTCGGTCCGGTAATTACGTTCTGATGGAAGTTCCGTCAAGTGGATCGCCGGAAACGAGCAAAGATGGCAACTATTGACCGAAGAGTTGCGTCATCTGTGCAGAGTCGTCCGGCGAACTACCCGTCCCTGACCGAGTCATGGGGGGCGGAACACGGGGTTTTTGAAGGAGAAGGTATGCGACCGTTTGCGTTGAGCTACGCCCGTCCGGCGGTGAAGTCGTCGGCCGCCACTCCGTACACCTACGACGCCACGCGGCAACTCAACGTTCTGCCCGACGGGCGCCCGGCCACCAGCAGCCGGGCGGTCCTGCTGGCGACCGGCACCACCGCCTCCACCGCCGGCTCCAAGACCCACTTCGACGACTGAACGTCGATGACCGTCCTTGTCCTTACCTGCGAGGAGGACTTGACAGCGGACATGGTCGTCTCGACCCTGCACGACCTCGGTGTCCCGCTCGTCCGCCTCGACCCCGCCGACCTGCCCGGGAGCATCGCCCTCTCCGCGGACTACACAGGCGACGGCTTCCACGGCTACCTCAAGACGGGCGAACGCGTGGTGAGCCTCGGCAGCCTGCGCTCGGTGTGGGTCCGCCGGCCCGGCACACCGGGGACCCGCGCGGAGGAACGCTCCACCTGGCTCACTGCGGAGGCCGAGCAGGCGCTGTACGGCATGCTCACCTCCACCCGGGCACGCTGGATGAACCACCCCGCCGCTGCCGCGCAGGCCCGCTACAAGCCCTGGCAGCTGCACATCGCCCAGCGGTCCGGGTTCACCGTGCCCGCCACGCTGATCACCACATTCCCCTCCGTCGCCCGGCAGTTCGCCGCCACCCACCGCGACCTGGTGGTGAAGTCGGTGTCCGGGAAGCACCCCGGTGACCCCCCGATGGTGCTGCCCACCACCCGCATCAGCCCGGACGCGGACTTCAGTGCGGTGGCGGCCGGCCCGACCCTGCTCCAGCAGCACGTCAGCAAGCAGGCCGACATCCGGCTGACCTGCGTCGACGGTCATCTCTTCGCGGCCCGCAAGGAAGCCGACCCGGACGAGGTGGACAGCCGCTTCACGGAGAACAGCTCGTGGAAGCCGGCCGAGGTGCCCGACCGCGTACGGCGGTCGGTGGCGGCCTACATGACCAGCACTCAGCTCGCCTACGGTGCCTTCGACTTCGCCGAGGACCGGGACGGGACCTGGTGGTTCCTCGAATGCAACCAGGGCGGCCAGTTCGGGTTCATCCAGCTCGACACCGACCAGCCCATCGCCCAGGCCATCGCCGCCTGGCTGGCGGCGGACCCCCTCACCTGCCATTCCTGGCCCGCCGTCTGACGCCCCGTACGGCACGGCACCGCCGTCGTCGGCCGGAAACCGGTCGGCGACGGCGGACACCAGGGACGGGCACGGTCAGCCGGCCTGCTGCAACTGCTGCAGCGAAGCCACCAGCTTGTCCACCTCCTCGGGCGTGTTGTAGAGCGCCAGCGAGGCACGCGCCGCGCTGGCGAGCCCGTAGTGGGCCAGCGCCGGCTGGGCGCAGTGGTGACCGGCGCGCACGGCGATGCCGTCCCGGTCCAGCCACTCGGCGATGCCGGCCGGATCGTGACCGGCGAGGGTGAAGGTGAGGACGCCGATGCGCTCGGGCGCGGAACCCAGCAGTTCGAGTCCCGGCACCGTGGCCAGGGCCTGCTGGGCATGCGCCATCAGCGCGGTCTCGTACGCGGTGACGGCGTCCCGGTCGAAGGAGGTCAGCCAGTTCAGCGCGGCCAGCAGACCGACCACGCCGGAGATGTGCCCGGTACCGGCTTCCAGGAGGTGGGGGACGGGGGCGTAGGTGGTACCGGTGAAGGCGACGGACTCGATCATGTTGCCGCCGCCCTGCCACGGAGCCATCTCCCGCAGGACGTCCGGTTTGGCGTACAGGGCGCCGATGCCGGTCGGGGCGAACAGCTTGTGACCGGAGAACACATAGAAGTCGGCATCGAGGTCCTGCACGTCGACGGGGAAGTGCGCGACCGCCTGCGCCCCGTCCACCAGCACCTTCGCGCCGTAGCGATGCGCCAGCGCAGTCATCTCGCGCACCGGCGGGACGGTGCCGAGTACATTCGACGCATGGCTGAGCGCGACGAGTTGGGTGCGCATGGAGAGCAGATCGGCGTACGCGTCGAGGTCGATCCGTCCGTCCGGTCGCAGCGGTACGGGGACCACCCGGGCCCGGGTCTCCTTGGCGACCATTTGCCACGGCACGATGTTGGAGTGGTGCTCCAGCACCGGAACCAGGATGTCGTCCCCGGGACCGAGGTTGGCCCGTCCCCAGCTCTGGGCGACGAGATTGATCCCCTCGGTGGTGCCCCGTACGAAGACGATGTCGTCGGGCGAGGCCGCGCCGAGGAACCGGGCCACCGCCGCCCGGCCCGCCTCGAACGCCTCGGTGGCCTCCCGGGCCATCGTGTGCGCACCGCGGTGGATGTTGGAGTTGGCGGACCCGTAGAAGCCGGCCAGCGCCTCGATCACCTGGCGCGGCTTCTGCGTGGTGGCCCCGTTGTCCAGCCAGACCAGCGGGTGACCGTTCACCAGCCGGTGCAGGATGGGAACGTCCCGGCGTGCCAACTCCGGTGAGAAGGCGGCGGGTTGGCCCGGCAGCGCGGGCGCCGGGCCGCTGAGGCCCTCGGCCCCGCCGACGAGCCCGGCGGGGTCCGCGGTTCCGGCCGGTGCGGTGAGCCCGGCGGAGCTGGTGGGTACGGCGGTGCCGGCGGGTACGGCAGGGCCGCTGGTTACGGCAGGGTCCGTGTGATCGGTGGACTGTGGGTACGGGGACGGGTACGGGGACGGGTGCTGCGGCACACCCGGCACCGCCGGCACACCCTGAACCGGGGGCTGCTGCGGGACCGGACCCGTGGCCGGGCCGCCCATCCCCCTCGTCACCTCAGCTGTAGTCATGGTAGTTGGCGACCTCGACGTTCTGGAGCACGGCGAGCGCGTCCTCGACCAGCACCGCGGCGTTGAAGTACGCCGTCATCAGGTACGACGTGATGCCCTTCCGGTCGACGCCCATGTTCCGCATCGACAGGCCGGGTTCCACCTCGTCGTCGATCTTCGCGGGACGCAGCCCCACCACGCCCTGCTCCGCCTCGCCGACCCGCATCAGCAGGATCTCGGTAGTGCCGATGCCGGCACCGCCGGAGAACCGCACCTTGTCGGAGGGCAGCAGCGGTACGCCGCGCCAGGTCAGCAGGGGGCTGCCGAACCGGGTGTCGATGACCGGGGGCACACCCCGGCGGGTACATTCCCGGGCGAACGCGGCGATCGCCCTGGGGTGCGCGAGGAAGAAGCCCGGCTGCTTCCAGACCCGGGTGAGCAGCTCGTCCAGGTCGTCGGGGGTCGGCGAGCCGGTGCGCGCCTGCACCCGCTGCCCGGGCGCCACGTTGTGGAAGAGCCCGAATTCCGGGTGGTTGAGCAGCGAGGCTTCCTGCCGCTCGCGCAGGGCGTGGGCGGTGAGGTTGGACTGGGCCCGGATCTGGTCGATGGGCCCGTTGTAGAGGTCGGAGACCCTGGTGTGCACGCGCAGCACGGTCTGGGCGAGCGTCATGTGGTACTCGCGAGGGGTGTCCTCGTAGTCGACGAACGTCCCCGGGAGGTCGGGTTCACCGACGTGCCCGGAACTGAGGTCGACCGGCACCTCGGCGCCCGGCAGGACCCCGTCCGCGGCGAGATACGCGTCCATCGCCCCGCGCAGCGCCGGGTCCCGGTCGCACAGCCCGGCGAGCGCGCTGCGTTCCAGGCACAGCGCCACGCCGGGGGTGAGGGCCCGGACGCGGTACGGCATCTCCTCGGAGCGGGTCCAGGCGTCGAGGTCGAAGAACTGGCCGTCGCCGATGACTTCGAGCACGGCGTCCTCGCCGTAGCGGCCGTTGATCCGCTTCTCGGCGCGGCCCTGGGCGATCACCCAGAGCCGGTCGTGGGCGTCACCGTCCTGGGCCAGCATCTCCCCGGCCTCGAACGCCACTTCGGTGAACATGCCGGCCAGTTCGGCCAGCAGGTCGTCGTCGGCCTCCCGGAGATAGGGCAGTTCCCGCAGGTCGCCCGGGATGATGCGCGGTGAGCCGCCGTCCGTGTGGGTGCTGATGCGGTCGTCGCCGAGGACGTAGGTGCGACGCCGGTTGACGCGGAACACACCGGCCTCCACGTCCACCCATGGCAGGGCACGCAGCAGATAGCGCGGGGTGATGCCGCGCATCTGCGGGCTGGTCTTGGTCGTGGTCGCGAGCTGCCGTGCCGCGTCCGGGCCGAGGCTCATCCGATCGTTCATGGGACCCTCCCTGCAAACAGGCATGCCGACCGGCCGGCGCACGGCCGACCGGCATGCGGGAACGCACCGATCGTCCGGTTGTCACCAGCTGCCCGCAACAGGCCGTTTGTCGGTGTCCGGCCTGAATTGCTCGCCGCACTGAATTGCCGATCCCGTATGGACGTACGACTACGCGCCGTCATGTCGGCATCACCACTGGGGGAATTAGCGGAAGCAGGAATTCCGAGGTGGCCGGTTGCCGCACTTCGACATTCCCGGCCGTCGCGTACACGACCTGTTTTCCCCTCATAACGCCACTTTGCGTTTCTTCAAGGATGGCTTATGGCGGTGGAATATGACGATGCGTCAGTTATCCCTGATTGTCAGCGAGTTCAGTCGATCGACGGGCCCGCTCCGCCCTCGGGGAAGAGTCGGTCCAGGTGGAGGCGCAGTACCGCGAGGGCGGAATCCGGGGTGCGCTGCCCGACCAGGATGCTGGTCCCGAGTCCCGCGGACATTGCCAGCAGGCCGGCCGCTTCCCCTCGCGCGTCCATATCGGGTGCGGTGAGTCGCGCGTCCTGCGCCTCCTGGAGCAGGCGGGTCACGGCGTCCTCGGCGGCGTCGGGGTCGTCGGTGAAGGGCTGGGCGGCGAGCGCCTCGTCCGTCACGGAAAGTACCGCGTACGAGGTGTAGACGAGGTGGAAGGTCCGGCTCTCCTCGTCGGTCGGCAGTGACTCCCTCAGGAGGGCCTCGATCGTGGCGCGTGGCCCGGGATTATCGCCGGCGGCCCGCAGTCGTTCCGCGACGCGGGCGCCGAGCTGGCCGGCCAACTGCTGGAGCCCGTACAGGAGCAGCTTCTCCTTGGTCTCGAAGTAGTACTGCACCAGCCGGAGGGATACCCCCGCCTCCGCGGCCACCTCACGCATTCCGACGGCGTGCAGTCCGCGCCGCCCGGCGACCCGGACGAGTGCCTCGGCGATCTGGGTGCGCCGTTCCTCGTGGTCCACGCGCTTCGGCATCGGTCGTGCTCCCTCGCCCTTCTTGCCTGCGTCCACTCTCTCCTGCCGGGCCGTACGGGCCCTCCAGGACCCCTTGATGGTACAGCCGTACCACCATGATGGTACGGTCGTATCACGAAAACGGAACTTCCCGGAGGTGGTTCGCCGTGCCCCAGTCCTTGACCCGTGACCGCACCCCGGCCGACGTCGGCCGCTATGTGAACGAGGCCCTGCGCGACCGCTACTTCGCCGCCTGCCAGGCGGTCTTTGACCTGGCCGGGGCCGCGTACACGGAGACGGATGTGGAAACCGGCTTCGGGACCACGCACGTCTACCGGTACGTCCCCGCGGACCCCGCCGCGGCGTCCCGCACGCCGGTGGTGCTGATGCACGGCGCAGGCGGCAACGCGGCCCAGTGGTACCCGAACGTCGCCGCGCTCAGCGCGGAGCGCCCCGTCTACGCGATCGACACCCTCGGCGACCCGGGGCGCAGCGTGCAGCACGCCCCCATCCACCGGCCCGAAGACGCCGCCGCATGGCTGGACGAGACGCTCGCCGGCCTCGGCCTGGACCGGGTCCACCTCATCGGGTCCTCCTACGGCGGCTGGCTCACCCTCAACCAGGCGCACCGCGCACCCGGCAGGCTGGCCTCGGTCACCCTGCTCGACCCCGGCGGCCTGGAGAGGGTGGGGGCCCGGTTCTTCGCCTGGATCTTCCTCAGCGCCCTGGCGACCGCCGCGCCGAAGGCCATGCGGCGACGCCTGGCGGCCTGGCTGGAACAGCCGGTCCTGATCGTGCCGGAACTGCGCTCGATGGTGATGCTGGGCGTCCGTGCGTACCGCATCCGCCGTCCGGTCCCGCTCCCGCTGACCGACGACGAACTGCGGACCATCCGCACGCCCATGTATCTGGTGCTCGGCGCCCGGAGCCTGCTGGTGCACCCGCGGCGACAGCTGGAGCGCGTGCCCCGCCTGGTGGCCGGCGCCCGCGCCGAGATCGTTTCCAGCACGGGCCACGGCCCGCAGATCGACCACGCCGAACAGGTCAATGAACGGATGCTGCGGTTCATGGACGCCGTCGACTGACGTGCGCCCTGGGCTCCGGCAGGCGGGCCGGCTAGACGAGCCCCGTCTGCGACTTGCTGAAGAGCACGCCCTTCGAGTAGAAGAACACCGCGCTGCTGGTGCCGTCGGCGCCGTAGCAGGTCCAGGTGGCGGGGTAGCCGTCCCCGGGTTCGGACTCGTCCTCCTGCTGGCACGTGCTGGCGAACCGGAACAGGGTCTGCTGGCTGCTGCCGGCCTTGATCTGCTCGTATTCGGCGAGGGTCAGGGGATCGTTGGCGGCGGCGCTGCTCTCGTAGGCGACCGCGGCCGCGAGCAGGCAGAGGCTGCAGATGCCGGCTATTGCGCTCTTCTTCACGGGTGGGCTGTCCTTTGCGGGTGCGGACCCGCGGGTGATGTCCGTACACGTGGTGCACGACGGGCAGGAACGGCCGACAACCGGCCGGGACGCAGTCTATTTGGTGTGGACCCGTCATGCGGCGGCACCGCGGTGGGGGCCGTCGCGTGACAGCGCCCCGGTGGGGGCCGTCGCGTGACGGCACCGGGGGTAGTTGCGTCGGATGGCGGGGCCGGGTGCGTCTCCTGCGTCGAAGACGCCCATCGGCGCGGCCAGTTGGCGCGGGTGGGCCCGCCGTCCCCACCGGCCGGGGGACGCCATCGGCAGGCTCGTACAGTGGCGTGGTGGGCAATGTGTTCAAGGGCGGGGACCAGCGCCTCGACCTCAGCAACAGTGGCACCGAGGTCTTCGTCGACGTACTGACGCTGGCGGTCTCCGACCTCGCCGAGGACCCGTGGGACTACCGCTTTGCCGCGCTCCTGACCTTGCAGGACCAGAGCGTCATGGGGCGTGGGGCGGTCGGCTTCGACCTGGAGGACATCGATTGGGGCGCGACGCCGCACGAGCGCGCCCGAGCGAAGGGATTTGTGCTGCGGACGGCTGCCTCTTCTGCAGGTGAGGCGCCGGGGTCGGTGAGGTGGGGGCGACCCGACGTGAGCGCCGGTCGCTCGCTCAGGGGGCCTACCGGGCGCTGCGCCCGCCGTGCGGTGCGGCTTGACGGGCGCGGTGGTTGGCGACGTTGATGCGGTTGCCGCACAGGCCGGGCATGCAGTAGCGGCGGCGTCCGGGCCGGGTGGTGTCGATGAACACTCCCTTGCAGGCGGGAGCACCGCACGGGCGGAACCGCTGCTCGCCGAGGGTGTGTACGGCCCCGAGGATGCCGATGCCGCAGATCAACGAGAGGGCGTCGGCGACGGTTGCTCCGTCGCGGAGCGGGGCGGCCCAGCGTGTGCGGTTCCCGTGTGCGGGATCGGGAATCAGGGTGGCGCCCCGGGCGGGCGAGGTGAGCGTGGTGGCGCCGGCGACGAGGTGGTCGCGGTCGGGGTGGTCGATCAGGTCGCGCACGGTCCTCCGCAGTGCGTGGACCGCCTGAAGGTCGGCTGTGCGGCCGCGGCGGGCGAGTGCGGACAGCGCGCCGGCAACGTCGTCGTTTCCGCACAGGCCGCCGTGCAGATCGGTGAACGCGACGAGGGCGGCCAGGTCGGGCAGCTGGTCGTCGCCACGCCAGACTTCGGCGGTGGTGTTGACCAGCTCGGTCGCGACCCCCGCCGCCCAGACGTAATCATCCAACGCCACTTGCACCCGTTACCGCCCTCCCGCTAGGTTCGGTTAACGGCCACTTTAGCCCTTACATGTGCGGCGTCGGTGCGAAGCCGTCCCGGCGCCCTGGGCGAGGAGTGGTGACTGCCGCCCCCACCGACTGCCTCGTCCAGGAGACCCCTCCCATGTCAGAGTCAGAGATCGATGCCGTCGTGTTCGATGTACTCGGCACGCTCGTCGACGAACCCACCGGTATCCGCGCCGGGATGCGCGCACTCGCCCCGTCGCTCGACGCTCCCGGGATCGAGCGGTTGCTGTCCCTGTGGCAGCAGCACATCGAAGGCGAGCAGCGGCGCGTCCTCGACGGCGCCCGGCCGTACCTCGCCAGCGACGCCCTCGACCGGGAAGCGGCTCGGCTCGTCGCCGACGCGGCCGGGGTCGACGACCCGGCCGCCGTTGCGGCGATGGCCCTGGCGGGCCGCCGGCTCCCGCCGTGGCCCGACACCGTGGCCGGGCTCGCCCGGCTCGCCGAACGGTTCCCGCTGATCGGGCTCTCCAACGCGAGCCGGACGGCGCTGCTCGGCCTCAACGCCCACGCCGGACTGCGCTGGCACCAGGCCCTGTCCGCCGAAGACGCCCGGACCTACAAGCCGGACCCGGCGGTCTACCGGCTGGCCGTCACGGTCTCCGGACGACCGCCGGAGCGGCTGCTGATGGTCGCCGCCCACGCCTGGGACCTGCGCGCGGCACAGGGCCTCGGCCTGCGCACCGCCTACGTATCCCGCCCCGTCGGCGACCCGCCCACCTCCGCGGACCGGTTCGACCTGTACGCCGACGACCTGACCGACCTGGCTGACCAACTCGACAAGGCCGACGGCCTGTCCGGCTGATCACGCGGCTGGCGCGCCTCCGGCTCGTGCATGACCACCGTTTCCCACGGGCCGGGTGATCAGGGCGCGCCCCGGTCACCCGGCCCGTCGGACACTGCCTAGCCCTGCTGCTCCGTGCGGATCTGCTCCAGGGAAGCCGCGACATGGGCCTCCACGGTGGCCTTGTCGATGCCGGCGCCGGTGAGCAGGCCCGTGCCGTTCTCGTGCTCCAGCAGGGCCAGCAGGATGTGCTCGGTCCCGATGTAGTTGTGCCCCAGGCGCAGGGCTTCGCGGAACGTGAGCTCCAGAGCCTTCTTGGCATCCGCGTCGAACGGGACGAGGGCGGGCATCTCCTCCGCCGGTGCGGGCAGCGTCGCGGTGGCCGCCTCGCGGAGGGCGTCGAGGGTGACGTCCTGCGCGCGGATCGCCTTCGCCGCGAGGCCCTCGGGCTCGGCCAGCAGGCCGAGGACGAGGTGTGCGGTCCCGATCTCGCTGTTCTCCGCCGCTCGGGCTTCGTTCTGCGCGGTTACCACGACGTTCCTCGCGCGCGGCGTGTACCGGCTGAAGCCCTGGCTCGGATCGAGATCGGATTCGCCGGACGCCTTGGGTACGAACCGCTTCTGCGCGGCCTGGCGGGTGACGCCCATGCTCTTGCCGATGTCCGTCCAACTGGCGCCGGAGCGGCGCGCCTGGTCAACGAAGTGACCGATCAGGTGGTCGGCGACGTCTCCCAGGTGGTCGGCGGCGAGCACCGCGTCGGTGAGTTGGTCGAGGGCGTCGGTGTGGACCTTCTTGATGGCCTCGATCAGGTCGTCGAGGCGGATGGGCACGGTGGTGCCTGCTGGCTTCGTCATGTGACAACCGTAGGTTGACAGTCGGGGGAGTGTCAACCGGTGGTTGACAGTGGGTCCGGCCCGATCGGCGCTCGTGCTGTCACGGCGCTGCCGCCGGGGCGACTTCGCACCCCTCGGTCAATAGGGAATGACTCCGAAAGCTCAAATCTTCATCAAGTTGAATTTCTGTTGATAAGGTGCGGCCGGGTAGTTGAACCGTCACCGCCTGCCACCTGATCCGGCCTCTGGACCCTTCGAGTGTCACGTCCCGCCAAATGTCCACAATGGCCAGCCCTGAATTAGGTAAGGAATTCCGCGGAATATAACTATTCAGTCAACGCCACTGTGCAGGGCTCCGAATGCTCCCTACTCTGAGGCAACTTTTCGGCCAGTCCCTTGAAAGGCCAGCTATGGCAAGCGTTGACCAGATCGCGCCGTTGAAGGCACCCACACCAGGCTCACTCCGCAGGGACGTAGGACTCATCGGACTGATGTGGGCCTCCGTCGGCTCCATCATCGGATCGGGTTGGCTCTACGGAGCGCAGAAGGCCGTGGTCGTGGCCGGACCGGCCGCGATCATCTCCTGGAGCATCGGCGCCGTCGCGATCGTCCTCCTGGCCCTCGTGCACGCCGAACTCGGCGGTCTCTTCCCGGTGGCCGGCGGCACCGCGCGCTACCCGCACTACGCCTTCGGCGGCCTGGCCGGCATGTCCTTCGGCTGGTTCTCCTGGCTCCAGGCCGCGACCGTGGCTCCGATCGAGGTCGAGGCCATGATCGGCTACGCCGGCCACTGGTCCTGGGCCCAGGGACTCCTGAACACCAACGGCACCCTCACGACCAGCGGCTTCATCGTCGCCGTCGTCCTGATGGCGATCTTCGTCGCGGTGAACTTCCTCGGCGTGAAGGTGCTGGCGCACACCAACAGCGCGGCCACCTGGTGGAAGATCGCCGTACCCCTCGGGGCGATCTTCGTCATCGCGGCCACCAACTTCCACCCGCACAACTTCACCTCGCACGGCTTCGCGCCGTTCGGCGCCAAGGGCGTCCTCAGCGCCATCAGCACCAGCGGCATCATCTTCGCGCTGCTCGGCTTCGAGCAGGCCATCCAGCTCGCGGGGGAGAGCCGCAACCCCAAGCGTGACCTGCCCCGCGCCACCATCGGCTCCGTCGTGATCGGCGCGGTCATCTACACCCTCCTCCAGGTCGTCTACATCGGCGCACTGCCGCTGGCCTCCTTCGCGCACGGCTGGGCCAAGCTCAACTACGCGGGCATCAGCGGCCCCTGGGCCGGCCTGGCCACCGTCATCGGCCTGGGCTGGCTGGGCTGGGTGCTGTACGCCGACGCGATCGTGTCCCCCGGCGGCACCGGCCTGATCTACACGACCTCGACCTCGCGCATCTCCTACGGCCTGAGCAAGAACGGCTACGCCCCCCGGCTCTTCGAGAAGACGGACGGCCGCGGCGTGCCGTGGTTCGGCCTGATCATCTCGTTCGTGACCGGCGTCATCTGCTTCCTGCCGTTCCCGAGCTGGCAGGAGCTGGTCTCCTTCATCACCTCGGCCAGCGTCCTGATGTACGCCGGTGCCCCGCTGGCGTTCGGCGTCTTCCGCGACCGCCTGCCGAACCACGACCGCCCCTACCGCCTCCCCGGCGGCAACATCATCTCGCCGCTGTCCTTCGTCGTCGCGAGCCTGATCATCTACTGGGCCGGCTGGGAGACCCTCCAGCGGCTCGGCTGGGCCATCGTGATCGGATACGTGCTGCTCGGCAGCTACGCCTGGTACGCCACGAAGAAGCAGCTGCCCAACGCCCCCCGGCTGGACTGGAAGGCCGCCCGGTGGCTGCCGGTCTACCTGATCGGCATGGGCCTCATCGCCTGGCAGGGCGGCTTCGGCGGCCAGAACCACATCCCGCTGTGGTGGGACATGGCCCTCATCGCGGCGTTCTCCGTGGGCATCTACTACTGGGCCCGCGCCAGCGCCGTCGGCGCCGCGGCGATCGAGCAGAACATCGAGGAGGTCGCGGTCGTGGACGAGGGCGGTCACTGACCGGTTATCGCACGACCTGACGAACACCGAACAAGCCGATGGGTCCGGCCGGGAAAAACCGGCCGGACCCCTCGGCTTTTCCGTTCTCGCTCGTGCCCGGAATTCCGGATCATTGACCGTTGGCTTGATCGTTGGCCGCTGTTCCGCCTACGGGCCGGGTCTGCATTTCCGCATTGCCGGGCGGCGGGGGAGTGGTCCGTGGAGCGCGATGTCCCTTTCCGCGCAACGCACTTGGACGTACCTCGGGCGGACGTACTTCGGGCGGACGCACCTCACCGGATGTCGCCCCACGGGGTTTCACCCCACTCGTTCTGACGTCACAGGTAGGTGATGTCCCAGTGACTGCTCTCCCGGGCGTAAATATTGCCCGTGGAGGACTTGTACATGGGCGCGCCGTCGCCGCGCCGGCCGACGTACCGGAAGGCGTGCTTGATGTAGTTCGTGATGCAGCCGGTCGGACTGATGTCGACCTTGTAGCCGTTCCAGTGGCTGTACCGGCCGGGCGCGTGACCGGTCTCGGTGCCGCCGGTGATGGTCACCGCGCAGTGGCTGGCCCGCTTGAAGGTGATGATCCCGCTGACCGTCCCGGAATTGATGCGGCTGAAGGAGGTGCAGTGCCTGTTGTTCCGGTCCGAGCAGTGGCCGCTGGACGTCCAGCTGATGCCGGCCGCGCGCAGCTTGCCGGCGGCTTGAGCATGCGTCAGCTTCGTACCGCTGGCGGCCGCGGGGTCAGCGGTGACGAGCGGCGCGACCACCGCGAGCGCGGTCAGAGCGGCGGCCGCGAGGCCGGTCCGGGCGGGCAGACGTGGCGAGATCATCGGGTTCCCTTCGTGAGGACAGCGGTGACGGCGGTGCGGGGCGGCTCGGGCGGCTGCGCTTCCCGGCCCGACGGCACCTCGCCGGACCGGGTGGCACCGTCTGCCGCCCTCGCCGCACCGAGCATGTCGCCTCGGCCGCCGCTTGAAACACGCCGTCGCCCAGGAAGGGACCGGGTGGGACGTCGTAGGCCCTGAGCTGCTGGGATGCCCGGAGCGGTGCGGCGCGCCTGGGACGTACGACACGCCACCGGCGCGGGGACGCCGGGGCCCGGACACACCGAATGGGTGCGGCAACAGTCGTGTTGCCGCACCCATTCGCCGCAGTCGGCCCGAAGGCCGAGCCGTCAGCCGACGAGCGACGATCCCGGGCAGCGGCACGGAGGCCGGGCCGCTGTCCGGGATCGGACCCGCCCTAGCGCATCAGCGCGCCACCGCCGGTGTGCACGCCGCCGATCGGACGGTAGTCATGCCTGCGGTGGTGGTGCCTGCACCCGTAGAAGCGGTGGTGGCAGTGACGGTGGTGCCTGCACTCGCGGTGGCGCGACCACCCGTGGCCGTCACCGTCACCTCTCCCGTAACTGTCGCGGTCGTGGCCGATCGACGAGGAGCTGACGTCGGTGGCGCGGAGCTCGGCCACGGGCGAGGCGGACGCCGTGGGGGCGGCGACCGCGAGAAGCGCGGTCATGACCGCGGAGGCAAAGAGCGTACGGGCAGTGCGCACGGCAGATGTTCCTTTCAACTACTGCGAAGGCGACACAGCGTCGGCCTTCTGTATCGCAGAAGCGATATGCCTCACAGTCGGCCGTCGCGCACTGAAGCACCACTCGGGAGCGCCGCTCGGGAACGCGGAAATGCGCTCTCCGGGTGGTCTCGGCGCGAAATTGACTCTGTGGGGCGAACGGAGCGCTGCGCCCGGGTTTCGGCCGCACTCGGCACGCCACTTTTTTGACGCACCCTCCACCGGTGCGGCGCTGTGCCACCACGGCCGCGCCGCGCCGCACCGCACCGGATGTCCCGCTGGGAGCCGCCCCGGGCAGGTGCGGCGCGCCAGTCTCCTCGCTCCGCCTCCAGCGCCGCACGGGGACCACAGCTGCCGCACGACATCGTTATCCACGACCGCGTCGTCCCGGGCCTGTATCCCTCACCATGCGCCCGACGCGCCTTTTCTGACGCCGGAAAACCCTGAGGCCGGAAGTGGCGGAGTGAGCACCGAGTCCGGCGTCACCGGTTCAAGGGCGGGCGTTCGCACCCCCGGATCGTGGACCGCGCCGCGCGCCGGCCGCGGAGCTTCGGCCTCGGTGCCGTCCTCGTCCCCGGTAGCGCGCGATCGCCCCTCGCCCCCGCTCCACCCGCGTCCGGAAAACGGCCCCTATTGAGCAGTGCAATTGCCTCACGCTATCGCCCGGCGGCGTGAGTTACTTCACAGTAGGCATTGGTGGATGAAGGCACCGAAGGGCTCGCGGAGCGGTGGTCCGGCCCGAAGTGGCCCATCGGCAGGCGTAAATACGCACGTTGGCGCGTGAGAGCGCACGGAAGGGGTAGGAGAGCGGCCCTGGTTACGCGGCTCATTGTTTCCGCAGTCGGTCCGGGACGTTAATGGCAGGAAGCTGCCCGATCTTTCTGTTCTCCTTCCCGGGCATCTGGTTACACTCACCCCCCATGCGAACCGCTTCCCCCCACAGCATTCGCCCCGGTAAGACGCGCAATAGTCCCGTATTTGTCGACACTTCAGGCAGGCGTCGACGCTTCCTGGGACGCGCGGCGTTGACCGTAGGGTGCATGTGCACCGGATATCTCGTCCTCCTCGTCGTCGTGTTCGGCGGCCTCCTGCAACCGGGCCCCCAACCGGCGCCGGGACAGGCCGACCCACTCCCGGACCCCGCCGGGCACCACGCACCCGCAGGCCCGGACGACCCCCGCCGACCCGGGCCGTCCGAGGAGCCGTCCGGCGCCGCCGGCTCGGCCGTGCCCGCAGGCCGGCACTCCTCCCGGGCCCCCGGCCCCGCCGATACCGACCCCGGCCACAGCGCCCCCACCCGCAGAGCCTCTGCCGACGCCGGCCCCGCCGACGCCCCCGCCCCGTGAGATCCGCTGACGGACCGGTGAACTCCGCCCGCCGGGCGCGATAGCTCCCCGGTACCGCCCGCGGCGTTTGTCCGCCCGCGCTCGACGCCATGCCGTACGGGCGCGGGCGGACGACGCCGCGCACGTGGCACGAATCCTCGACAGAAAGGGCCCACTGTGGCGTTGTCGGAACAGGGGCGGCACGCACTGCGTCACCCCCCACGCTGGCACTGGTTACTGCTGCTGCTGATCCTCCCCATAGTCGCCGTCTCGCTCCTCTTCGAAGGCTGGACCACCCACGAGGTCGACGGCGCCCGCACGCGCCGGGCCTGCACCAGCCCCATACCCCGGTCGGCGGACAACGGGGCCCCGGTGCTCCGTGTCACCGGTGACGGCGCCGAAACCGTGCAGATGCCGCACCGGACCGCCGCGCTGACCTTCGACGGGGGACCCGACCCCGTATGGACCCCGCGCCTCCTCGACCTGCTGCGCGCGCACCACGCACACGCCACCTTCTTCCTCTACGGAACCCAGGCGGCGCGTCACCCGGACCTGGTCCGCCGGATCCACGACGAGGGCCACGAGATCGGCTCGTACACCTACACCGGAGGGGACCTGGGCAGCGCCTCACCGGTCCGCTCCCAGCTGGAACTCTCCCTCACCCAGACCGCCCTGGCCGGCGCGGCATCCGTCAACACCCGGCTGCTGCGCCTGCCGCACACCACCACCGCCGACACGATGTGCGGGGCCGAATGGTCGGCCGCACGACGCGCCTCCGACGACGGCTACCTCCTCGTCGCCGCCACCGCCCGCTCCCGCAAGCCCCCGCTGGGCGTCGTACGGCAGTACAGCCACAGCGCCCTGGGCTACCAGGAGGCGACGAAGCTGCTCGACGATCCCGAGGTGGGCCGCTTCACCACCGTCACGAGCGGCCTCGGGCGACCCTCGCTCACCACGCCGGCGTCCCTGCTCCAGCGCCTCCAGGGCAACGCCCTGATCTGGACGCAATCCCTCGGGCACCGCTTCGCGCGCTCGATGACCTGGGCGCTGGGCATCGCGGGCGGCCTCGGCATCCTCCGGCTCGTACTCCTCGCCGGCCTCGCCCGCGTGCATGTGCGGCGCCAGCGCAGGCACCGGTCCGGGGCGCCCTGGCTCCGCGAGGTGAACGACCCGGTCACGGTGCTGGTCCCGGCGCACAACGAAGAGGCGGGCGTCGAGGCCACCTTGCGCTCACTGCTCGCCTCCACCCACCGCGACCTGCAGATCATCGTCATCGACGACGGCTCGACGGACCGGACCGCGGAGATCGCCCGCGGGGTCGGCGATCCACGGGTGACCGTGGTGCAACAGCCCAACTCCGGAAAGCCCGGGGCCCTCGGCACGGGTTTGAGCTACGCGCGTTGCGACATCATCGTCATGATCGACGCCGACACGGTCTTCGAGCCGGACGCCCTCCACCGGCTCATCCAGCCCCTCGCCGACCCGACCATCGGCGCGGTCAGCGGGAACACCAAGGTGGGCAACCGGAGCCGCCTGCTGGGCAAATGGCAGCACCTGGAGTACGTCCTCGGCTTCAACCTGGACCGCCGGATGTTCGAGGTGCTCGAATGCATGCCGACGGTGCCCGGAGCCATCGGCGCCTTCCGCCGGGACGCGCTGACGGCCATCGGCGGCATCAGCGACGACACCCTCGCCGAGGACACCGACCTCACCATGGCGCTGTGGCGGGTGGGCCGGCGCGTCGTCTACGAGGAGCGGGCCGTCGCCTGGACCGAAGTCCCCAGTACCTTCAGCCAGTTGTGGCGACAGCGCTACCGCTGGTGCTACGGCACGCTCCAGTCGATGTGGAAGCACCGCCACGCCGTCTTCGAGGTCGGACCGGCCGGCCGCTTCGGCCGCCGCGGGCTGACCTACCTCGCGCTGTTCCAGATCGTCCTGCCGCTGTTCGCGCCGGTCGTCGACGTCTTCGCCCTGTACGGCGTGTGCTTCGGCGACACCGGGCAGGCCGTCGGGGTCTGGCTGGCCTTCCTCGCCGTCCAGTTGGTCACCGCGGCGTACGCACTGCGGCTGGACCACGAGAGACTGCGCGACCTGTGGGCCCTGCCCCTCCAGCTGTTCGTCTACCGGCAGCTGCTGTACCTCGTGGTCATCCAGTCCGTGGTCACCGCCCTGCTCGGCACCCGACTGAAATGGCACCGCATGCACCGCTCCGGCACCGCCAACCAGCATCTGCTCCGGGAGCCCGCCCCGCAGCCGACCGGCCTGGCGTCGAAGTGACCGGGCAGATCGAAAGGACCGAGGAGAGTGAAGCAATGAACGACCCGCGCGGCCCGCGGGCCGGTGCGCCGGGACCGGGACTGCCGGCCGGCCACGAGGCGACCGGACCCGGCGCGGGCGAGGCTTCCGCCGGTCGTGCCACGGGCCCCCGGAGCCACCGTTCGCGGCGGAAACGGCCGCTGCGGCGGCTCGCCGTGACGCTGCTCGTCCTGCTCCTGGGCATCCCCGCCGGGGCCTTCGCCTGGGCCGACGGCAAGCTCAACAGCACGGTCGACCTCGGTGGCACGCCGGAGGAGCGCCACCGGAGCGGCAAGGGCACCAACTACCTCCTCGTCGGCTCCGACAGCAGGGCCGGGCTGACCGACCGGGAGAAGCACGAACTGCACACCGGATCGGCCGGTGGCCGCCGTACGGACTCGATGATCCTGCTGCACACCGGCGCGGGCGGCACCACGATGGTGAGCCTGCCGCGGGACTCGTGGCTGACCGTCCCGGCGCACACCAGCCCCATGACCGGGAAGCGCCACGCCCCGGAGAAGAACAAACTGAACGCCGCGTTCGCGCTCGGCGGTCCGAAGATGCTGGTGAACACCATCGAACACAACACCGGCCTGACCATCGACCACTACGTGGAGGTCGGCTTCGCCGGCTTCGTGAATCTCGTCGACGCGGTCGGCGGCGTCCCGATGTGCCTGGAGCGGGATCTGAAGGACGAGAAGTCGGGCGCCGACCTCAAGAAGGGCTGTCAGACCCTCGACGGCACCGCGGCGCTCGCCTTCGTCCGTCAGCGCCACCAGGAGAAGGCGGGCGACCTGGGGCGTACCCGCAACCAGCAGAAGTTCCTCTCCGCCCTCGCCCACCGGGCGGGCACACCGGGCACGCTGCTCGACCCGATCGCGCTGTACTCCGTGCTCGACGCCGGACTGGAGACACTCGTGGTCGACCGGGACACCGGTCTGCTGGATCTCAGCCGGCTGTTCGAGGCGGTCCGCGGGGTCACCGCCGGGCACGGCAAGCAGCTCAACGTCCCGGTGGCCGGCATCGGAGTGCCCACCTCCAAGGGCAGCGCGGTGCTCTGGGACCGGGCGCGGGCGGCGCAGCTGTTCAGCGCCCTCCACGACGACCGCCCGGTGCCCGTACAGGACGGACGGCACCGGTGAGGGCGGCAGGCACCGGAAAGGCCGGCCGGCGCCGGTGCGGACGGTCGGTGCGGGTGGCGGAGACGGCGGGGATCAGTCGGCGTCGACGACCAGCGGCGGCAGGCGCAGATGCGCGAGATCGTCGGGGGCCCGGGTCGTGTGCGGCCACAGCGGCGTGACGGCGGCGTCGGCCGCGGCGGGGGCGTCGGTCAGCCGCATCCGCTCCCGCAGCCTGCCGTAGAAGTCGGTCGGCGTGAGCCGCGCGACGCGCAGCCGCTGCGGCGCCGCGTAGACGCCGATCCAGTCACCCGGATCCAGGACGCCGCGCAGCTGGCCGTCCACGCTCACCGCGGCGCGGCCGGAGCGCTCCAGGACGCGCAGGGCGACCGCCTCGTCGGGGGCGACCACCACCGAGCGGTTGAAGGTCATGTGCGGGGCGACGGGCGTGAAGACGAGGGCGTCGGCCGCCGGCGAGATGACCGGGCCGCCGGCGGCGAAGCTGTAGGCGGTGGACCCGGTGGGCGTGGCGACCAGCACGGCGTCGGCGGAGTACGAGGCGAGCAGCCGGCCCCCGAGGTAGACCCCGAGGGAGACCTGCCGGTCGCGCGCCAGCTTCTCCACGGTGATGTCGTTGAGTGCCGTCACATTCAGCGCCACCCCCCAGTCCTGGGCGACGGCGCACTCGGGGCGCACCAGGGGAGGGGGGAGTGCCGGCCCCCGCCCGTAGCGCAGCAGGGCCTCCATCCCCTCAGGGAGCTCCAGCGGCCGGGACGCCCGCATCGTCAGCATCATGCGGCTCTCCACCCCCACCTGCCCGCGGTGGACGGTGTCCAGCGCCCTTTCGACGTCGTCGGCCGGGACCTCGGTCAGGAAGCCGAGGGTCCCCAGGTCCACCCCGAGGACCAGCGCGTCGTTCTGCGCGGCCAGGCGCGCCCCGCGGAGGAAGGTGCCGTCGCCGCCGAGGGTGACGATCAGGTCGGGGTCGCCGGCGGCCTCGACCTCCTCCCGTGCGTCCCGGCGCTGCTCCTCCTGGCTCCACACGTCGATGGCGCAGCAGCCGACGCCCTGACGCCTGCACCACCTCCGAACGACCTCGGCAGCCGTCACGGCGGTGGCCCGCCCCTCGTGGACGACCAGGCCCACCCGTTGCACGCTCACCCAGCGTCCTCTCCCTCGGGCGGACCGTCCGCGCCGGTCCGACGGGGTACGAACCGGACCGGACCGCATCAGACCGGATCGGACCGGAACGATGAATGCGCCCAGTATGGAGGTATTCGGCCGTATTTCGGGGCACCGGGAAGCGGTCGCGTCGCGCCTGGGGACGGCCGCCCCGCGTGGCCGGTCCGCGCCGGACGGCTCCCCCCCCGGCGCGAACCGGCCCGCTGACGCCCGGCCGCCGGCCGGGCCGGGCTCAGCCCTGGTGGTAGACGGTGACCGGCCAGCCGGCCTTCCAGTTGCCGTCGCCGTACTGCAGGTTGACCGAACACCGGCCGGTGTCGCCGTCGCAGTTCAGGCTGTTCGCCGGTACGGGAGCCGCGAGCCGCGCCCCGTCGGCGGACCGGAGCGCCTGGTGGAAGACGTTGGCGGGCCAGCTGGCCCGCCACCTCCCGTCGCCGAACTGCAGGCCGGCCACACACTGTCCGGTGTCGCCGTCACAGGACAGGCTCGTCGCCGGCACGGGAGCGCGGTACGCGGACCGGACCGCCTGGTGGTAGACGTTCGCGCTCCAGCCGGCCTTCCAGTTGTTGTCGCCGAAGCGGAGGCTGGCCGTGCACGTGAAGGTGTCGCCATCGCAGTGGAGCGCGGTCACGGGAACCGGGGCGGCCGAGGCCGGAGCGGCCCCGCCGATTCCCAGGGCCCCGAGGGCGGCGCAGATGCCGGCGATGGTGCGTCGCATAGCCGTGTCCTTCCGTCATGGGCGCGAGCGCGCCCGGTCACGGAGAAGGATTTGCTGATTTCCGACGGCACCACGCCCGCATATGCCCGCCTTCACGGGAAGGCGTGAGCGCCCGTACTGGCGACCGGAATCGCACCGCCGCCGTCCGGAAGCGCGGGTGGTGAACAGCGTGTTCGTGGTGTTCCGAGGCTCCTGGAGGGGGCGCACAGGGCCCTGGCCCGACACTCGTGGACCGTGCCACGGGCACAAGTCCCCTTTGCTCGTGCGGTGTCGGCGACCCGGCACTGCCCCGCGCGCCGGCGCGGCGGATCAGCCGGCAGCCCCGGTGGGTAGCCTCCCAGGTTCGCCACCCTGCCGGGCACCGCCCGGTCCCGTCCCCTCCTCGGGCGGAACCTATGATCAACCGTTCCGTCAGTGGCGATAACGGGGAGACGACAGTGAGTCCCAAGAACTGGATACGTACGGCAGCAACGGTGGCGCTGGTGGTCTTCGCGGCCAGCGCCTGCGGGCAGGACGACCCGCCGCTGACCAAGGGCACGCCGGTGCCCAGCCCGAAGGCCGCGGTGCAGAAGAATGCGCTGCCGCGTCACGAGCCCAGCGCCAACGCCCCGGCGCTGGACCAGATCAAGTACAACCTGGAGCGACGGGTGCTGGCGATGGGCGGCATGATTGACCGGCCGACGAGCAGCACCTGCGACACCGGCAAGGTCAGTGACCAGCCGCAGACCTTCACGTGCACGGTGTCGTACCTGGGCGTCCAGGTGCCCTTCCGCGTGGAGACGAAGGGCGGCTCGTTCATGGTGCAGTACACCGCCACACCGACCAAGGGCGGCGTGATCACCCGGGAAGGCGTGCAGGCCCGGGCGTGGAAGGAGTACGGCGTCTACGGCGGGAAGACGCGCGACTCCCTGCGCTGCGACGAGGTTCCGACCGTACGTCTCGTCCCCGTGGACAAGCCCAGCGGGTACCGCTGCTACGTCGGTGAAGGCGGCCTGGCGGGCACTTACGACGTGATCATCGGCAGCAACGGCATGCGTCTGCACTAGGACTCGGCCGCCGGGGAAACGGGACGGGCCCGGAGCTGCTGCTCCGGGCCCGCCCGTGGTCATTCCCCGTTGAACGATCCGGTTTCGGGGCCCGGATCGCGTGTGCGGATCAGCGGTTGGTCCACAGGACCCACTGAAGGGAGCCGTTGGCGCACTGGAATTCCTCCCAGTGGTGCCGCTGGACCCCGTCCTGCCCCGCTTCCACGCAGCCGCCGTGGGTCCAGTACTTGCCACGCAGTACCCAACCGGGAGGTGCGTCGGCGGCGTTGTCCTGGTCGGCGACCTGGTGCGGTGCCCGGGCGGGGGCGGCGGATGCCTGGGTGGCTCCCAGGCCCACGGTCCCCACGAGCGCCGCGGCCGCCAGAAGACCGGCTGCGATTCGGTTGCGCATCTTTCTCAGCTCCCCGTGTTGTCGGCTGCCTTGCAGCTGTCGCTTGCCTTGCACCCTTCACACGTGCGGGGAGCCGTCCTTGTATGACACCGGACCGTGTGACGTGCATCACATGAATGCGTGAACGCCCGCCACTGGCCGGCCGGTTCGCGCCCGGCACGACCGGATACGCGAAGCGAGCCCGTGCGAAAGCCCGGGGCCGGGCCGCCTCCTCCGGTGAAGGTGGAAGGGCTGTTGGTTCGAACGGCCCGGCCCCGGGCCTTGGTGGTGCGGGTGTTCAGTAGCTGTACCGGGAGGCGCCTTGGTCGCCGGCGCCCCCCGGGGCAGGTCCCGTGTTACGCCATGCCGCCGCCGCCGGTGTGCACGCCACCGGCCGGCTTGTGGTGCTTCTTCTTGTGGTGGTGCTTCTTCTTGACGATCTTGACGACCTTGACGTGGCGGTGCTTGACGTGGACGTGCTTGACCACGCTGTGACGGACGATCACCCGGCGCTCGATGTGGCCGTTGATGCAGGTGTTACCGAAGGCCGGGTTCAGCAGGCCCACGATGTTCACGGTGTTGCCGCACACGTTGAGCGGAATGTGGACCGGGATCTGAATCACATTGCCCGACACCACTCCCGGCGAACCGGCCGTTCCGCCGGCTGCACCGGCGTCTGCGACCGCGGTTGAACTGCCGGCCAGGGCAGTGCTTGCCGCGATGGCGGCCATAGCGGTCACCCGCGTGATTCGTGACATAACAAACTCCCGATCGATCCAAGCGGCTCACTGCCGCTTCCTGTACGTACCTCCCATCGGCAGATACGGCCACATAGTGAGGGAATTGGCGAGGTTTTCACTCTTTCAGGGTGGAATCGCGACGCGAAGGCGGTTTGAAGCCGCTGTGAGTCGGTTGCTGTGCCGCGTCGTTGCGTCTCAACGACGACGCACTGTGCCGACTCGGACAGTGACGCGGGCGACCCGGGGGACAGCACCACCTCGACCCTCGTGCCTGCCGGATGGGCACCGGGCCACCCGCTCAACAATCCTTCAACCATGACGACTTCTCCCCGCCGGGCCTGGGTGCTCGCCCTCTCCGCAACGGTCCTGGCCGGCTCGCTGGCCATACCGACGATTCCCGCCGCAGCCACGGCTGCCACACCGTCCTCCGGTCTCAACTGGCGCTCCTGCGAGAAGCCGGGAGGTCCCGCCGGACAGGAGTGCGCCGAGCTGTCCGTACCGCTCGACTACCGCGCCCCGCACGGCCGGCAACTCACCCTCGCCGTCTCCCGCGTGCGCAGCGACCGGCCCGCGGCACGACGGGGCACGCTCCTGCTGATCCCCGGCGGACCGGGCGGATCAGGACTGGGCGAGCTCCAGCAGAAAGGCACCGCGCTGCGCGGACAGATGGCGGGGGCGTACGACCTCGTCAGCTTCGACCCGCGGGGCGTCGGCGGCAGCACGACGGCGAACTGCCGTCTCCGCGCGGACGACCGGGACCTGGTGGGGATGCGCTCCTGGCCGGACGCGGACGGCGCCATCACGGAGAACGTCACCCGGTCCCGCCGGATCGCCGAGGCGTGCGACCGCCACGGCGGCCCCGTGCTCAGGAGCATGTCGACGGCGAACGAGGTGCGCGACATCGACCGCCTCCGGCAGGCGTTGGGCGAGGACCGGCTGTCGGCCTGGGGCGTCTCGTACGGTACCTATGTGGGCGCCGTTTACGCCCAGAAGTACCCCGCGCGCACGGACCGCTGGGTGCTGGACAGCAGTGGCGACCCCGACCCGGAGCGCGTCGAAAGGGGCTGGCTGGCGAACATGGCGAGGGGCGCGGACGACCGGTTCCCCGACTTCGCGGCCTGGGCCGCGGACCCGTCGCGGGCCAAGGGGCAGCGGCTGGCCGAACACCCCGAGGACGTACGGCCGTTGTTCCTCCGGCTGGCGGCCGAACTGGACCAGAAGCCCAAGGAATCCACCACCCCTGGCTTCCCGCTGACCGGCAACCGGCTGCGCCAGGCCCTTCAGATGGCCCTCTACGACGACAGTTCGTTCCCGCAGCTCGCGCAACTCATCCAGGCGGCCCGGCAACCGGACGGCCACCCCGCCCTTCCCGCGGCCCTCGCCCGGCCGCTGCCGCAGGCCGACGCGGCGGCCACCATAGCGACGATCTGCAACGACGCGCGCTGGCCGACCGCGATCCCGCCGTACCGCCGCGCGGTCGCCCTCGACCGGGCCCGCCACCCGCTCACGGCCGGAATGCCGGCGAACGTCGCGGCCTGCACCTTCTGGAAGGACGCCCCCGCCGACAAGCCCACCCGGATCACCGCCGACGGACCGTCCACCATCCTGATGGTGCAGAACCTCCGTGACCCCTCCACGCCGTACGCCGGCGCCCTGAAGATGCGGCAGGCCCTCGGCGACCGGGCCCGCCTCGTCACGGTCGGCCACGGCGGGCACGGCGTCTATCTGGACAACGGCAACGCGTGCAGCGACCGTACGGTCACCACGTTCCTCACCACCGGCAAGCGTCCGCAGCGGGACGTCCACTGCGCCGACGGCACCCGGAACGCGGGCTGACCGAGCACCAGCTGGTGGGCACGCACGACGAAGGGCCCCTGCCTCGGGAGAGGCAGGGGCCCTTGTGTGGAGCGCCCGGCAGGTCTTGCACCTGCATTTCCCGCCGGCTGGCGGACGTCTTTCCTTGGACCACAGACGCGTGACTCCGGGGGAGCCGCGAGGCGTTCACCGAAGTTGCATCATGATCATACAACATCCGCGGCGGCCCGGAACCCGCGTGACGGACGGCCGGCCGCCGCCGCACGAGCTGACCCCGCGGCACGCGCAACCAGGGTGCTTCCTGCGACGTCGTACACGGGCAGTACGGCAGTACGAGTACGGCAGCACCACGGCACCACAGGAAGGCAGAAGAGCGTGACGTCGAGCAAGGACGAGGTCGTGAGGTCGAGCAGGGACGCGTCGCGCCGGGTGGTGCTCGCCGGGGGACTCGGGGCGGCACTGACCGCAGTCGCGGTGCCGACGGCCGCGCACGCGTCCGCGCCGGGCGATCAGGCGGTGCGGAAGCTGCGCGACCTGGAGCGGCGGCACGGCACTCGTCTCGGGGTCTTCGGATGGAACACGGTGACCGGCCGGACGGTGCTCCACCAGGCGAACGAGCGCTTCCCCCTGTGTTCCACCTCCAAGACGATGGCCATCGGGGCCGTCCTGCGGGACCTCGACCACGACGGCACGTTCCTCTCCAAGGTCATTCACTACACGCAGCAGGACATCGACCGGGCCGGAGCCGCGCCCGTCACCGGTCTCCCGCAGAACCTCGCCCACGGAATGACCGTCGCGGACCTGTGCGGCGCGGCCGTGTCGTACAGCGACAACACCGCGATGAATCTCCTGCTGGCGGAGCTCGGCGGCCCGGCGGCCGTCACGCGCTTCTGCCGGTCCCTCGGCGATACCGTGACCCGGCTCGACCGCTGCGAGCCGGAGCTGAACTCGGCGGAACCGTGGCGCGTCACGGACACGACCACGCCCCGCGCGATCGGCAAGACCTACGCGCGGCTCGCCCTCGGGAACGCCCTGGACAGGGCGGACCGCACCCGACTGACCGGGTGGCTGCTGGCCAACACCACCGGCGGCAAGCGGCTGCGGGCCGGCCTCCCCGAGGGCTGGACCGTCGGCGACAAGACCGGTACCGGTCGCTACGGGACCACGAACGACGTGGGCATCGCCTGGCCCCCCGGCCAAGGACCGATCGTGATGGCCGTGCTGTCCACCCGGCCCGAGCCCGACGCCGAGGCGGACGACGCCGTGATCGCCGAAACCGCTGCCCTCCTGGCACCGGCCCTGACCTAGCGGGAAGCGCTGGGGCGACCCCCGCCGGCCGCCGTTCCGGAGAACACCCGGCGAGCCCAAAGGCTTACCGGCGGGGTCACTGCCGCATCGGCAGGCTGACGAGGGCGGCGAGCTCCGCGTCCGTCGCGGGCCGGAGCGTCGACAGGATGTGCCGGGCCGCGGGCAGCCCGGCCCCGCTGCCCCGCAGGGTCACGGTGTGGACCAGTCCGGCGCGGCGCAGGCGCAGTTCCTGCCGGGCGTAGTCGCCTTCGTACGAGACGAGTTGGCGGCCCGCGCCGTCGTCCGCGCAGTGAATCCTCTCGCCGAACGGGACGGGGCAACCGCGCGCGTCGGTACGCCGGGTGTCGTGGCCCTCGCGCTCCACGGAGAGGTGCAGCTCCGGCGAACCAGGCCGTTCGTAGCCGGCGCCGAACCCGTCCTCGCTCGCTCCGCCGACCCGCAGCGTGTAGCCGGCGGGCGGATCACCGACGCGTAGCAGGGCGCGGTCCACACCGTTGGCGCTGAGCCATTCCTGGAGGGTGGGCGGCTGGGCGGCACTCCAGGAGACGTAGCAGCCCACGGCCGCGAGCACGACCGTGACGCCGAGTGTGGTCAGCCGGGTCCGCGCCCCCGGAAGGAAGAAGGCGGCGGCGAGCGCGGCGCAGACGCCGCCGCACGGGTACAGCAGAAGGCCGCTGCTCAAGCCGCGGTCGCGCGGACTCACGAGGATGATGCAGAGGGGGCCGGCCGTGCCCGCCGCGTACACGGTGACCGCCCATCCCCACAGTCCGCGCG
The DNA here is from genome assembly GCF_000717345.1 of Streptomyces lydicus. Taxonomy (GTDB): domain Bacteria; phylum Actinomycetota; class Actinomycetes; order Streptomycetales; family Streptomycetaceae; genus Streptomyces; species Streptomyces lydicus. The sequence goes on from NZ_JNZA01000012.1 coordinate 272,900, forward strand.
CCCGGCGGGTGAGCGGCACGAAGGCGCGGGCGGAGGTCCCGAGGCCGGCGAAGAGGCTCACCGCGAGGGGCGGTCCGACGACGAGGACGGTGGCGAGCGCCGCTGTGCCCGAGAGGAGCCCGAGCACCACGGCCTGGAACTGGAGCGCGGTCAGCGCGCAGCCGACGTACCACACCGCTCCAAGATGGGCGACCGTGCGACCCACTGCGATTTTCCGGACCATACTCCGTGATCACGCGCGCCCGGCCGGCGCGGTTCCGGACCGCCGGCACAGGCCCGTGAGGAGAGGCCACGACCGTGCACGCCTTCGCCGCGGCGGCACTGTCAGCGGCGGACCAGACGGGCATGGGTGGCGGCCGGGGAACTGACCATCTCCGCGACCCGGTAGCCCTCGATGCCCTCTGCCACGTGATCGAGCAGGCGCTCACCCCTGCCGACCAGCAGCGGGACGATGGCCAGGTGCAGTTCGTCGACCAGCCCGGCGCGCACGTACTGCTGGATGGTCGCCGGCCCGCCACCGAGGCGTACGTCCTTGCCGTCCGCCGCGTCGAAGGCCCGCCGCAGCACCGTCCCGAGGGGCTCGTCGGTGAAGTGGAACGTGGTGCCGCCCGCCATCGGCAAGGACGCCCGTGGATGTAAGCGGCCCGATCGACAGCGCCTGCCGACATCTTTCCGTGACCGGGGCCCGGGCCGGCCGGAAAACCAGCAGAATCCTGGCCTGCGTGCGTGCTAGCTTGTGCCGGCTCGGGTGAGCGTTCGATCCGCTGATCCATGTCGATGACGAGGAAGAAAGGGAGGTGGGGCTGATGACCGCGCTCAAGGCCACTGCGCCGAGCAGCGCCCGGACCGCCGCCCTGGCGTTCCGGGTGACGGTCTAACTCCCCCCGCCTCGCCGGGAGCGCAACGACCGCTCGCGAGGCGACGCCCGTACGCGTACGCACCTCACAGAAAACGGATCCGTCCCGTCATGCCCTCATGCAACGACTGGTTCACCCGCGCCGAGACCCGCGCCGACATCCCCGCCGTCCGCGACATCCACCTCGCCGCATTCGAGACGCCGCTGGAGGCCGACCTCGTCGACGCCCTGCGCGCCGACCCCGCCTGGATCGACGGCCTGTCGATCGTCGTCACCGACACTCACGACAGGCCCCTCGGCCACGCCCTCCTGACCCGCTGTCACCTCGACGACACCCCGGCCCTGTGCCTGGCGCCCGTCGCCGTACGGCCGGAGTACCAGGGCAGCGGCGCCGGCTCGGCCGCCATCCGGGCCGTGCTCGCCGCGGCCGAGGAGAGGGGCGAGCACTACGTCGTCGTCCTCGGGCATCCGGCGTACTACCCGCGCTTCGGCTTCACCCGCGGCTCGACCCACGGCATCGGCGTGACCATCGACGTCCCGGACGAAGCCCTGATGGCGCTGACCCTGGACGAGACCCACCCGCTGCCGCCGGGCACCGTCCACTACGCGGCACCCTTCGGAATCTGACCGTCCCACCTGGTGCGGGAGCACCGACAAGCCCCCGCACCACACCCGCGAGGGCGGCGTCACGGATACGTATGCGGACCACCGACCACCGACGGGGGAGGGGCAGGCGACAGGGCACCAGGACGGGACGAGACAGGACGGAAGACGGAACAGGGACGACGACAACGGGATCGGGGAGCAGGCAGTGCGAAGTGCCGTAGTGACACGTGCAGATGACCGGATGCGATGGGTGGAGCTGCCGGGGCAGGAGCCGGCCCGCGTCTACGTGCACGGCCTGGGAGCCACCTCGCCCGCGTACTTCGCGGAGGTCGCCGTGCACCCGCTGCTGACGGGCCGTCGTTCGCTGCTGATCGACCTCCTCGGGCACGGCCACAGCGACCGGCCGACGGACTTCGACTACACCCTGGAGTCGCATGCGGACGCCCTCGCGACGGCCCTGACCGCCGCGGGTGTTGCCGACGCCGAACTGGTCGCGCACAGCATGGGCGGCTCGGTGGCCCTCGTGCTGGCCGCCCGCCACCCCCATCTGGTCTCGCGTCTCGTCCTGGTCGATGCCAACCTCGATCCGATCGAGCCCCGCCGCGGAGCCGGCGGCAGCAGCGGCATCGCAGCCTGGCCGGAGCAGGAGTTCCTGGCGGGCGGCTGGCAGGACGTACGAGACCGGGTCGGCCCCCACTGGTGGTCCACGATGCGGCTGGCCGGCCGTACGGCGCTGCACCGCAGTGCGGTTCACCTCGTCCGCGGCACCACGCCCACCCTGCGCGAACTCCTGCTGCGCCTGCCCATTCCCCGCACCTATCTGCTGCCCGAGGCCGACGGCCCGCTCCCCGGTGCCGAGGCCCTCGCCGCCGCGGGCGTGAACGTGGTGCCGATACCCGATTGCGGCCACAACATCATGCTGGACAACCCTGACGCGTTCGCCCGCGCCACCTCGGCCGCACTCACGGGAGCGGGGGAGCGGTAACCGGAGACGCGGGGGCGATGTCGACCCCGTATGTGCACCGTGACGAGGGACGCCGGCACCTTCGGGCCTCCGCCGACCACGAGCGCCCCCACCACTCGCTCCGCCCACACGCCCACCTACTCACACACCCGCTCGTTCGACGGTCCGTCCGCCCTGGTCAGGGACCCGCCGACGCTTGGCTTTCCACCTCGGCTCGCGGCAGGAGGAACACCCCCCATGTGACGAGTACGGCACCCACGCCGGCGGGCACGAGCCACCACCCGGTGCGCACCTGGTCCCCGTAGAGCAGAATGCCCAGGGCCAGACTGACGAGCGCCTCGCCCAGCGTGAGCGACGGCTGTGAGGCCACCAATGGGCCGGACTCCATCGCATTGGCCAGCAGAAACAGCGACCAGGCGCCCGCGGCCACGCAGGCGTAGGTGTGCCAGTCGGCCAGGAACGCGCCCACGCCCCGCTGGGCGAGCGTGCCCGCCGCGGTCTTCATCAGCGCCGCGGTCAACGCGTAACCGATCGCCGAAGCGGTACCGAACAGTGCCGCGCGCGCCATTCCCCGCCCACGCGTCAGAGCGGAGAGAACACAGGCCGCCATCGCCCCGCCGGTCGCGGCCAGGGCGAGGGCCCAGTCGGTGAGGGTCACTTGGTTGTGGCCCTCGGTGGGCGCGGCCGCAGCCAGGCCGACCCCGAGGCCGCAGGCGATCAGGGCGGTCGCGACCCAGCCGACGGTGGGAAGCCGGCGCCGGGACAGCGCGGAAGCGATCAGCAGGGTGAAAGGAAGCTCCGTGACCAGGATCGGCTGCACCAGCGCCAGGGAGCCCAGGACCAGGGCCAGCGCCTGGCACACCGCGGCCACCACGATCACAGCGATCCCGCCGAGCCACGCGGGACTGCGCAGCAGGTGCCGTACGAGTCGTGGACTGAAGGCATCACCTGCCGGTACCCGCCGGGCAGCGATCCGCTGCAGTACGGTCCCGGTGGCGTTCCCGATGGCCGTCAGCAGACCGAACAGCGCCGCGAGCACGGGTGCCAACGGACGTTCCTCCCGTCCACATTGCAGGGGCGAGGCGGTACCGAGGCTCGGGGACCACCTCGCGAGACGCCGCGTCCGCCATTGCGACGGTCCGCACGCGCCCGGCCGCACGCCCGCCGCCCAGGCCACCGCCCATCGTGACGGCTGGCCGCGCCACCACCGCCCGCGCCACGCCCGGAGGGCAGGCGCGAATCAGCACCACGCGGGCCCGCCGACGTGCACGGTTCAGGGCCGAAATCGGCTGCGCCGGACGAGCCCGCTGTGATCGCCGCCGCCCACGACTTGGCGGCCACTCCCGCACAGGTCGGCCTGGCCTGGCTGCTCCACCATGCCCCGAACCTGCTGCTCATCCCTGGCACGGCCGACCCGGACCACCTGACGGCGAACGCCTACGCCGGAGCGATCACGCTCGATGAGACGACGATCTCCGCACTCGACGCCGTCCCGCCTCGCTCAGGAGACATCACGTTCAACACCTCTGGCTGAAATGCGCCGCCGCCAGGGCCGCGACCGGCCCCCGGCGCGGGCCGTCAGACCCATCAGACCCGGCTGATCCGGGCGGCGAGGAAGTGCCCGATGAGCACGTAGATCACCGCGGGCAGCCCGTAATTCAGCACGGTCCGCACCCATGCGGGGTTCATGGTGAAGAGATCGTGCGACCAGCCGGCCAGCCAACCCGCGGCGGCGCGCACCCAGCTGACCAGGTCGTTGGCGCGGTTCGCGTCGAGGAGGGAGAACAGGATCCAGAGGCCGAGGATTACCGCGGTGAGATCCGCGATGACGACGATGACCTTCGCTGCTTCGCTTCTGCCGTTACGAACGTTTCTGGACATGACAAGCGTGTTACCGCTCCCCACCGCCCGAAACGCCACCCGGCACCCACCACCCGACGCCCCGGCCCTGCCACCATGAGCGAATGACCGACCCACCGCCGCGAGCCTCCGGCGTCAGCCTCCTCGAAGTTCAGCGACTCCGGCTCGTGGAAGCGGCGGCCCCGCCGGTGCCGTCCGAAGAGCGGCTGGCCATGGACCGGGCTTGGGGCGAGGCAGTTCAAGCCAACCCGAGCCTCTTCGACGGGCCAGTGGTGGCGTGCGCAGGACTGGCCCGGGAAGGACCACACGGTTTGGTCGTCACGTGGGTGAGGACGACCTACCGCCGCTACGCCTTGCGCCGGGTCCCCGGAGCCACGTCGTTCATCCACCGCTACTTCGGTCCTTGGGGGCAGGGCGCCGTGCCGGGCAGATCGACGCGAACTACCGACGACCGGCAATCGTGATGATCTCCCGGCTCCTACCGGTGACGGGACCCCGCGTCCAATCGCCGTACCGGGCCTCGACCTCGAAGCCCGCCTCGGTGAGGAAGCCGTCGAGCGTTGCCTCGTCGAGGAAGCGCAAGCTCGTGCGGTCAACCCGCAGCGGAGTCCCGTCCGGATCCGCCGTCGTCCCTTGGAAAGTGACCACATCGCCGTGAATGCCCACAACCTCATGCCAGATGCGCAGGGGGCGACCGCGGGCGTCGGTGACCTCCGTGACGTTCGAGGGGTTCCAATCCTCCCAGGCCCTCGCCTGCGGGTGGCGTGTCTCGAAAGCGAACCGTCCACCTGGACGCACTGCCGCACGGATCGCCCGAAGTGAGGCGCGCAATTCGGCGTCGGTGACGAGGCACTGAAAGGCATGACTGGTCATCGTCGCCACGTCGAATTCAGCGTTCCACTGTGCGGTCGCCGCGGTCCCCTCGACCCACTCGACATCAGCCCGGCGCCGCGCTCGGCGGAGAGCGGCACGATCCGGGTCCAGGCCCACAAGCCGGCCGAGATGCCCCCGCTCGCGTGCCCGATGCAGCATCGCGCCGGTTCCGCAGCCGATGTCCAGCACCGCATCCGACGCCATCACCACCTGCTCGTAGAACCCATCGCCGGGCCAGACCGCTGGGTCCCACGGGTTCAGCACGTCATAGAGCGCCGCGGCGTCGTCGTCCGAGAACATCACGCCAGTATCCGCGCGCCGTCTGCACGTTGGCCATCTCAGTCAGCCCTGTGCCGCCCCCGGCTCGTGACGCCCGTGCCGCTCTCCACCCGGTGGTGCAGGCGGGGTGGAGAGTGGTGTGACGGGACCGGCCCGGAGGCCGATGCGGGTCCACCCGCCCGGCTCCTAGCGTCGAAGCAGGTCGCCGCAGCGTCCGGCTGCCGGACCGCTGGAGGCTTCGTGGATACCGCCGATACCGTGGACGCGCACGGCCCACAGCGGTGGCGTGCGCTGCTCGTACCGCTGACTGTCAACATCCTGCTGCCGCTCGTCCTGTACTACGTGCTGCGGGCCCAGGGCATGGTCCCGTGGCGGGCGTTGCTGCTGAGCAGTGCCCTACCGGCGGCCCACGCGCTGGGCACCGCGGTGGTACGCCGTCGCGTCGACCTTTTCGACCTTCTGGTGGTCGTCCTGCTCGCGGCGTCGCCGGTCACGTCACTGGTGAGCGGTAGCCCCCGGGTGCTGCTGCTGAAGGACGCGGGCATCCCCGCGGTCCTGGGGCTGTGGATTCTGAGCTCGTTGTGTGCGTCCCGGCCGTTCCCTTTCCACTTCGGGCAACGGCTGCGCGGGCCGGCCCAGCAGGAGGAGGCCGAGCGTGCCTGGCGTGACCGCCCGGACTTCCGGTCCGCACTGAGGGGACTGACAGTGCTGTGGGGCGGTGCGCAATTGCTCGATGCCGTGCTCAGCACCGTCGAGGTGCTGGTCCTCCCCGTCGACGTGGTGCCGGTCCTCGGCAGGTTCCAGTCCCTTGTGATCCTGGGCGCGGTGGCAGTTCTCACCGTGCGCCGCAGCCGTGCGTTCAGCAACGGCACCGGTCTCCCGCTGTTCGGGCTGCGGCCCCTTTCCCGAGCCTGATCGCCGAAACACGTGCCGGAGTGCCGGCTTCGAGGGCGGGCGAAAACAGTCGCGACGGGCACCGGGCGCTGCTAGCTTGCGGCCGTGGATCTCTTTGCACGTTCGTGGGCGGCGTTGCGCACCGCGGTTGCCGAACTGCCGGACGAGGACTTCGCGCGGCCGTCCGGCTGCACCGGCTGGCTCGTGCGGGACCTGGCGTGCCACCTGATCATCGACGCTCAGGACGTCCTGATCACGCTCGTCACCCCTGCCGAAACGGAACCGACCCGGGACGCGGTGACCTACTGGGAGATCGCCGCCACGCCGCCCACCGGCGAGGACCCGCTCGACGCGCTGACCGTCCGCCTGGCCGCCGCGTACGAGGAGCCGTGGCTGCTCAAGTTCCACCTCGACGACATCGGCTCCGCCGCCGGCCGCGCCGCCCAACTCGCCGACCCCGCAACCCGCGTACGCACCCGCGACGAGGTGCTCACGACGGGCGACTACCTTTCCGCGTACGTCCTGGAATGGACGCTGCACCACCTCGACCTGATCGCGCACCTCCCGGACGCGGCGGAACCGCCCGCCGAGGGGCTCGCCCGGTCACGCGAGCTGCTGGAGAAGATCGCCGGTGCGGCGTTTCCCCCGTCGTTCTCCGACAAGGACGCGCTGCTGATCGGCACCGGACGGCGTGCCCCGGCCGCAGCGGAGAAGGCCGAACTGGGTGAGCTGGCCGAGAAACTCCCGCTCGTCCTCGGCTGATCGGTCCGGTCCGTCGGTCAACGCCGGTCGGGCACGTGCAGGTGCACGCACAGGTGCCTGGACTCGGAGGCACGCGCCTGCTTGGCACGCAACCACCTGCTCTCCGTACGCCCCGCCCACTGCGACGTCGCCCTCGGGACGCCGCAGTGGGCTCGGCACTTCGCCTTGGCGCGTCGGTAGACGCCCCATCGCGTTGTCGTGGCCGATGTGGCCGACGTCAGGAGGTGGTGAGGATGACCAGTTGCCGGGTCGCCCGGGTCATCGCGACATAGCGGTCGACCGCGCCCTCGATACCCTCGCCGAACCCCTCCGGGTCGATGAGGACGACCAGGTCGAATTCGAGCCCCTTCGACAGCTCGGGGGTCAGCGACCGCACGCGGGACGTCGCCCGGAACGTGGGATCGCCGATCACGCAGGCGGTCCCGTCGGCATGCGCAACGAGCCAGGTGTCGAGGAGCGAGTCCAGATCCGCAACAGCTCCGTGGACGACGGGGACGCCGCTGCTGCGGATGGAGGTCGGCACATTGGCGTCCGGGAGCACGGCCCGGATGACCGGCTCGGCCTCCGTCATGACCTCTTCCGGCGTCCGGTAGTTGATGCTCAAGGACGCCACGTTGATCCGGTCGAGCCCGATCCGCTCCAGCCGTTCCTGCCACGACTCCGTGAACCCGTGCCTGGCCTGAGCGCGGTCCCCGACAATGGTGAAGCTCCGCGACGGGCAGCGGCGCAGCAGCATGTGCCACTCCGCGTCGGTCAGTTCTTGAGCCTCGTCCACGACGATGTGCGCGAACGGGCCGGCGAGCCGGTCCGGGTCGGCGCCGGGCAGCGCGGTCTCGTCGATCAGGCTGTCCTGCAGGTCCTGTCCGCGCAGCATCGTCACCGCGCCTTCGCCGTCGTCGTCGGCCGCGAGCACGTTGTCGATGACGTCGGCCATGCGGGCGCGTTCGGCGGCGACAGCGGCGTCGTGCCGGCGCTTTCGCCGTACCGCCTCCGGGTCGCCGAGCCGCTGCCGTGCCGCATCCAGGAGCGGCAGGTCGGACACCGTCCAGACCTGGGGGCCCTTGCGCCGCAGCTTCCGGACCTCATCGGGGCTGAGCCAGGGAGCGCACATCCGTAGGTAGGCGGGTACCTCCCACAGGTCCCCGACGAGGTCGGCCGCTTCGAGCAGCGGCCACGCGCGGTTGAGCGTGGTGACCAGCTCCTCGTCGTACCGCAGCGACTTCCGGAACTGGTCGGGCGGGACGTCACCGTCGAGCTTGTCCAAAAGGATCGTGACCAGCTCCTCCCAGATCTGGTCGCGCGCTTCGTTGTGCGGCGTACCTGGTCCCGCCGCGTCGAACGCTTCGGCCCAGTCGTCGGCGCTCAGCCAGATGTCCGCCCAGTCCGTCGTGACCGTCATGCCTTCGGCAGGCGGCTCCTCGTAGAACCTGACGGCCGACTCGATCGCCTGCACCATGTTCGCGGACGACTTCAGCAGGGCCACGGCCGGATCCGCCTCGATCGCTGCACCGGCTCCCTCGGTGACGAGGTCCTGCACGGTGCAGGTCTGCACCCCCTCCTCTCCGAGGCTGGGCAGGACGTCGGCGACGTAGGCCAGGTAGGGCTGGTGCGGACCGACGAACAGTACGCCGCCCCGGCGGTGACCGAGGCGAGGGTCGGAGTAGAGGAGGTACGCGGAGCGGTGCAGCGCGACGACGGTCTTGCCCGTACCCGGACCGCCGTCGACGACGAGAGCGCCGCGGGACCCCGCGCGGATAACGGCGTCCTGGTCGGCCTGGATGGTGCCGAGCACGTCCCGCATCCGGGGCGACCGGCTGGTGCCCAGGCTGGCGATGAAGGCGGACTGGTCGTCGAGCGCGGCGTGCCCGACGAACCCGTCAGAGGTGAACACCTCGTCCCAGTAGTCGCTGATCCGGCCGCGGGACCAGCGGTACCTGCGGCGGCTTGTCAGACCCATGGGGTTGGCGTGGGTGGCTCCGAAGAACGGCTCGGCAGCGGGGGAGCGCCAGTCGAGCAGCAGCCGGCGCCCGGTGCTGTCCGTGAGGCCAAGTCGTCCGACGTAGACGGGCTCGGGGTGCTCCGCGCTGACCATGTGTCCGAGGCACAGGTCCAGTCCGAAGCGGCGCAGCGCACGCAGGCGAGCGGCCAGCCGGCGTATCTCCACGTCGCGGTCCATCGCCTGCCGGCCCACGCCGCCGGGCGCCTTGCGTTCGGCATCGAGACGGTCGGACACCTCGGCGATCGTCTGCTCGAGGCTCTCCGCGATGGCGGCGAAGTGCTGTTCGTCGCCGGCGATGAGCGCCGGGTCGGCCTTGAGGGAGAGGTGGTGGGAGAGGTCGAACGCGCTGGTGGTCAGGGGATTCATGAATTCAGCTCCGATCCGAGGTCGCCGCCGCGACGGACGACGGTGCGCACACCCGCATCTCGGTGCCGAGCGCCCGCACCGGCAGTGCGTCTTCCACCACCGGCTCGGCGGCACCGCACGACCCATAAACCGACAACAGCACACGCACTTCGTGAATCTCCCGTTTCTGCAGGTTCTGGTCTGGGTCCGCGATTGTGCCCCAGGGCCGGGGCCTTGCCGCAAGCCCCCCAGTGCGCTATAAGTTGAGAGTGGCAAGGAGTGGGTAGTCCTCCTTGCCTTTCTCGTCTTCTCAGGACGGACAAGCTCCCTTCAGGACGGACAAGCCCTCTCAGCGCATCGGCGACGCGCCACGTATAGCGGTCACGTCGGCTGCCCGAGTGGCAGGCGTTGAGGGGACCCAGGTGTCCAGCGTCAGCTCCCACCTGCTGAAAAGCGTGTGAGCGAGGGTGAGTTGGTTGCCCGTGGGCCGGCGGGTGGCTGGCTGGGTCCTGGGCCGCTGTGCGTGCATCTGCTGCCCGTGGCGGCGGCGCCGAGCTTCGGCTGTTCCCTCATACGTCGTTCATGCGGCGATGAGCATGGCGCTCCTGATCACGGGTAGCGGGCCAGCACACCCGAAGCGACAACCGACGTACCCGCAACCGACACACCCCATCACCGGCCACACGTAACGAGGAGCGGTTTCACAGATGTCCCGTCGTGACACGACCAGCGACGACTCCACCCCGGTTCCCCACGACCTCCCCAACCAGCAGGCCGATGCCGCCAGCCCGGTTCCTGACCCGTGGAGCCCCCAGCTGTCGGAGCACGAGGACGACGGCCCCGACGAGACCGTCCCCGACACCGATCAGGCGGGCACGGGCCGGACCGGCCGCCCCAAAGCCTCCGGAGTGCGCAGCGACCAGCCGGTGCCGCACGAACCGGTCGACTGACCGGCGCCACCGACGGCACTCCGGCCGACCGGAAAGCGCAGATCCACTTTCCCGGACACGCCCCGGCCGCCCCGCACGCACTGCGCGCGGGGCGGCCGGGGCGTGTCAGCGGGACCGGCGGGCAGAACTCAGCTCAGGGTCTTCAGCGCCGCCGCGTCGTACGGCTGGAGCTCCTCGATCCGGTTGCCGAGGACCTTCGCCGCCCACTCGGGGTCCTGCAGCAGCGCGCGCCCGACGGCGACCAGGTCGAACTCGTCGCGCTCCAGGCGGTCGAGCAGGTTGTCGAGGCTGCCGACCGCAGCGCCCTCGCCCGCGAAGGCGCGGAGGAAGTCGCCGTCGAGGCCGACCGAGCCGACGCTGATGACCGGCTTACCGGTGAGCTTCTTGGTCCAGCCCGCCAGGTTCAGGTCCGAGCCCTCGAACTCCGGGACCCAGTAGCGGCGGGTGGAGGCGTGGAAGGCGTCGACGCCGGCCGCGGCGAGCGGGGACAGGATCGCCTCCAGCTCCTCCGGGGTCTCGGCGAGCCGCGCCTCGTACGCCTCCTGCTTCCACTGCGAGTAGCGGAAGATCACCGGGAAGTCGGGCGAAACGGTCGCGCGGACCGCGGCGACGATCTCGGCCGCGAACTTCGCACGGGCCACGGCGTCGCCGCCGTAGGCGTCGGTCCGGCGGTTCGTGGTCGCCCACAGGAACTGGTCGAGCAGGTAGCCGTGGGCGCCGTGCAGCTCGACCCCGTCGAAACCGATGCGCTCGGCGGCCGCGGCGGCGTCGGCGAAGGCGCCGATGACGTCGTCCAGGTCGCGCTGGGTCATTGCCTTGCCGGCGCCCTCGGTGCCGTCCACGCGTATGCCGGAGGGGCCGACGGCGGGGGCGTCGGCGAAGGGCGGTTCGCCCTGCTTGCGGACCATGCCGATGTGCCACAGCTGCGGGACGATCGTGCCGCCGGCCGCGTGCACGGCCTCGGCGACCTTCGCCCAGCCCGCCAGCTGCTCCTCCCCGTGGAACCGCGGCACACGGTCACTCTGGCCGGCCGATTCATGGCCGACGTAGGTCCCCTCGGTGACGATCAGGCCCACGCCCGCGGCGGCGCGACGGGCGTAATACGACTGGACGTCCTCACCGGGGACGCCACCGGGGGAGAACATGCGCGTCATCGGCGCCATCGCGATGCGGTTCGGGACGGTCAGGCCGTTCAGGGTGACGGGCCGGGACAGGATTTCGGCCGCGCGGGAGGCGGAAGACGCGGTGACGGTCACGGGGGTGCTCCTCGGAGGTACCAGTCGGTATGTGTACGTACATCGAATGCGTCAGGTGCCAACCCTCCCCGCGGTCACGGCATTCCGTCCGCTCTGCGAGCCGCTCTGTGACCCCGGACACACGCCCGGAGTCAGGGACCAGGTGCGGCCGGTGCGCAGGCAGCCGGGCGTAGGGCGCCGCTGAGGGTGCTGCCTCGCGGCGTACCGGACCGGGCGAGAATATTTGACTACCTGAACCATTCAGGTCTACCTTCGCCGCATTACTTAAGCACGTCAATGATGTAAGTCATTAATCAAGCGGGAATTGATCTTCGTGGGGGGCGGGGCTGACCACCTCTCTCCCGATCACCGCCGGTGCGCCAAGTCGGCCGACAGTCGAGGTCGTGTGCGCCGAGGTCTGCCCGCCCACTGGCCAACTCGCCCGAAGGAACGACACCATGACCACCCGGCAACCCGTCGACCACCATGCAGCCGTGGCGGCCGAGACCAGGAAGTTCACCGCTGTTCTCGACGGGGTCGACCTGGCGACACCCGTGCCGACCTGCCCCGGCTGGACGCTGGCCGAGCTGGTCAAGCACGCCGGAAGCGTGCAGCGCTGGTTCTCGGTGCTGCTGCACACCCGGATCCAAAGTCCCCCGCGGACCCGCGAGGTGGAACTTCAGCTTCCGGCGAGCACGGACGCGTACCCCCGCTGGCTGGAGGAGAGCGCTGCCGTGGCCGCCGAGGCGTTCGCGGCCACCGACCCGAACCTGCCGATGTGGGCCTGGGGCGCCGACCAGCACGCCCGCTTCTGGGCGCGCCGGATGCTCTTCGAGACCTTGGTGCACCGGGTCGACGCCGAGCTGGCCCTCGGGCTCCCGCCCGTGATCGACCGCGCGCTCGCGGTCGACGGAATCGACGAGTTCCTCGTCAACCTGCCCTCCGCCGCCTTCTTTGCGCCCAAGGTGGCCCACCTGCGCGGGACCGGCGAGACCATCCGCTTCCGCACCACCGACGGGGACGCCGACTGGCTCGTCACCCTGCGCCCTGACGGCTTCGGGCTCGACCCGGCCGGCCCCGCAGCGGGCGCCACCGCGGACGCGACCGTCCAGGCCACCGCGGCCGACCTGCTCTTGCTCCTCTACGGCCGTCGGCACCACATCGCCGAGGCCGTCGAGCTCGACGGGGACCAGGACCTGCTCTCGCGTTGGTTCGCCAACTCCGCCTTCTAGGGCGCGTCTGGTGGGTCACGCGGTGACCCGCCAGGGCTATCGGTGACCCACCAGGGTTCGCGGTGGCGTGGCGGGTGACCTGGGGATGGCTGGTGGGTTTTGCCGGTGTCCAGGGTGGCGTCGCGCCACTGCTGAGCGGGTGGACGACCCCGACCAGCCATTCCGGGCCGCCGTTCTCGTCCGAGCGGGCCTGCAAAGCCGTTTCGTGTGACGTCGATCTCACACCCTCGCGCTTAGGATGCTAGCATTCTAATTATGGCCGCCGAGAGACAGGTAAAGCAGTTCAACGTCTACCTGCCCGTCGACCTCATTCGCGAGGTCAAGCATCACGCTGTCGATACTGAACGGTCACTCTCCGCGATAGTCGAGACAGCCCTGACCGAGTACCTCCAGCGTGTCGCAACCGCAGGGAAGGAGAGCACGCATGACAACTGACGGCATCGAGGGGTTCCTCGTCGAGACCCGCAACTACGGTGCGACCGCCGCGTTCTGGAAGTCGCTCGGCTTCGAGAACGTGCTGGAGACCGACCACGGCTCCGGGCACTGGGCCCATCCGGCCGGAGGGCCCTACGTGTTCATCGTCGAGCAGCACGACCGCGAGCTCGCCACCTGCCCCGTGCTCAAGGTGGCCGACGCCGAGGGCTTCGCACCCGAACGCGCACCGGAGTTCGCCCAGCCGTTCACGGCGACGCACTGGGGCGTCCGCCAGGCCCTGGTCCGCGACCCCGACGGGCGGATCGTCGCTCTCGAAGCCCCCCTCCCCGGCGGCAGCGACGGCCCGGAAGGGCAGCACCATGGCTGACGGACGGCGCCTCTCCGACCGGCACGAATCCGCCCCCGCTGCGGCGGACGGGCAGCGCCCCTCCGGCCGGCACGAGCCCGACCACACCGCCGTGCGCGTCGCCCTTTGGCGCGCCCTGCACATCGCGGCCGACGCCCCGCCCCATGTGCTCCACGACGAGGTCGGGCTGAAGCTCGCCGACCCCGGGACGAACTGGCGGGAGCGCGGCGACATGACCATGCCGGGCATCGGTGGCGTCCGCGCGTCCATCGTCGCCCGGGCCCGCTTCGTCGAGGACCTCGTCGCCGAACGCGTCGACGCCGGCGCGGCGCAGTACGTCATCCTCGGCGCGGGCCTGGACACCTTCGCCCAGCGGCGTCCCGAAGTCGGCTCCCGCCTCACCGTTTTCGAGGTCGACCAACCGGACACGCAGGCGTGGAAACGGCAGCGCCTGGGCGAACTCGGCTACGGCATCCCGTCCTGGCTGACCCTGGTGCCCGTCGACTTCGAAGCCGGCGACTCGTGGTGGGAGCGGCTGACCGACGCCGGGTTCGATCCGCGGAAGCCGACGGTCGTCGCGTCGACCGGCGTCAGCATGTACCTCACCCCCGAAGCCAACACCGCGACGCTGCGCCAGGTCGCCGCGCTCGCACCGGGCTCCGTGTTCGCCACGACGTTCCTGCTGCCGCTCGACATGTACGAACCGGACCAGCGACAGGTCCAGGAGTTCTCGATGCGCAACGCCGCCGCCTCGGGCACCCCGTTCATCAGCCTTTACTCGCCTGAGGAGATGCGGCAAGCAGCCCTGGAGGCGGGGTTCACGAAGGCGGTGCACGTCTCCCCTGACGAGCTGGCCGCTCGGTACTTCGCCGACCGTCACGACGGCCTGCGCCCGCCCAGGGCCGAACAATTCCTCGTCGCCGAGGTGTAGCCGGCCGCCGGCGGTCCAACGCCGGCGGCCCACTCTCCGGTTACTCGACATCTTCTGAAAGCAAGACCGCCTTGCCGTGGCAGCTGCACACCTACCTAAAGAGCCATCAATTCCCCTAAACAGCAAGCCTGATGAAGCTGCCGAGGTATCAGGTTCCCGGGATTCCGGACGAAACTCTTGACGCGCCGTTGGCACGTGGTGAACATGCATCGGGCAAGAGAGCGCTCCCATGAACGTCAATCGTTCATTTCCTGAATCCGAATCGGGAGAGTTGCCATGCCCACCACCCCACCCCCCACAGAGGGCGCGGCTGACCGTACGTCGCGCCCCTCACGCCCGTCGCGCCGCAGAGTCCTGGCCGCGCTGGCAGCCGCGGTGCCCGCCGCCGGCCTGCCCGTCCTCTCCTCCCGGGCCGCCGCGGCACCCGCCGCACACGGGCCCTCCGCCGCCGACGCGCTGCCCGGTGGCGGCGACCTCGGACCGAACGTGCTGGTCTTCGACCCCGGCACGCCCAACATCCAGGGCAAGCTCGACGAGATCTTCAAGCAGCAGGAGTCGGCGCAGTTCGGCCCCGGCAGGTACGCGCTGCTGTTCAAGCCGGGTACCTACAACGGACTGAATGCCCAGCTCGGCTTCTACACCTCGATCGCCGGCCTGGGCCTGTCGCCCGACGACACGACCTTCAACGGCGATGTGACCGTCGACGCCGGCTGGTTCAACGGCAATGCGACGCAGAACTTCTGGCGCTCGGCGGAGAACCTCGCGCTCAACCCCGTCAACGGCACCAACAGGTGGGCCGTGGCCCAGGCGGCACCGTTCCGGCGGATGCACGTCAAGGGCGGACTGAACCTCGCACCCGACGGCTACGGCTGGGCGAGCGGCGGATATATCGCCGACAGCCGTATCGACGGCACGGTGGGACCGTACTCCCAGCAGCAGTGGTACACCCGGGACAGCTCGGTGGGCGGCTGGAACAACGCCGTGTGGAACATGGTGTTCTCCGGAGTCACGGGAGCACCCGGGCAGACGTTCCCCAACCCGCCCTACACCACGTTGGACACCACCCCCGTCTCGCGCGAGAAGCCCTTCCTCCACCTACAGGGCGCCGACTACCGGGTGTTCCTGCCCGAGCTACGGGTCAACGCCCGCGGCACCACCTGGGGAAACGGCACACCCCGGGGCGAGTCCGTCCCCCTGAGCCAGTTCTACGTGGCCAAGCCCGGCAGCGACGCCGCCACCCTCAACGCCGCCCTCGCCCAGGGCCTCAACTTGCTCCTCACCCCCGGCATTTACCACCTCGACCGACCGATCGCCGTGCAGCGCCCGGGCACCGTCGTACTCGGCCTCGGATACGCCACGCTCGTGCCGGACAACGGTGTGACGGCCCTGAAGGTCGCCGACGTCGACGGGGTGCGCCTGGCCGGCTTCCTCATCGACGCCGGCCCGGTCAACTCCGCCACACTGCTGGAGGTCGGCCCCGCGGGAGCGTCCGCGAACCATGCCGCCAACCCCACGACGGTGCAGGACGTCTTCCTGCGGATCGGTGGCGCAGGACCGGGCCGGGCCACCACCAGCATGGTGATCAACAGCAATCACACCATCGTGGACCACACCTGGGTCTGGCGCGCCGACCACGGGGACGGCGTGGGCTGGGAGACCAACCGGGCTGACTACGGAGTCCGCGTCAACGGCGCCGACGTCCTGGCGACGGGCCTGTTCGTCGAGCACTTCAACAAGTACGACGTGGAGTGGCGCGGCGAACGGGGCCGGACGATCTTCTTCCAGAACGAGAAGGCGTACGACGCGCCCAATCAGGCCGCTGTGCAGAACGGCAGCACCAAGGGGTTCGCCGCCTACAAGGTCGCTGACACGGTGACCACCCACGAGGGGTGGGGCCTGGGCAGCTACTGCTACTACAACGTCGACCCCACCATCCGGCAGGACCATGGTTTCGAGGCCCCGAACAGGCCCGGCGTGAAGTTCCACGATCTGCTCGTGGTCTCCCTCGGCGGGAAGGGCCAGTACGAGCACGTGATCAACAACACCGGCGCCCCCACCTCGGGCACCTCCACCGTGCCCTCGACGGTGGTCTCGTACCCCTGACCGCCGACGGCGGATGCCGGGCCCGACCCCCGTGGCCAGAAGCTGACCGGGCCGGGCCCGGCTCCGCGCGCACGGCCGGACGGCCGGGGAGCGGCCGCACCAGGGGAGCGGATGCGGCTGGTTGACCCTGGTCGCGTCCGGTGCCGGCGGTGAGGATCTCAGTCGTGGTACGCGGCGATCGCGGTCTGGACGAACGAGCGGATCAGTGGATTCGTGTCGCCCTCGTTCCATGCCGCAACCACGCGGCTCGGCGGCATGTCGATCAGTGGCACCACGGTGAGCCCCGCTGCCGGCTCGTGGTTCAGGAGGGTCATGCCGACCGTGCCGTTCCAGAGAACGGCTTGCCGACATTCCTGGACGGCGCGCACCACCGGGCCCTCGCGAGGTTCCCCGCCGTTCCAGTACGACTGCCAGACGGGGTCGGTGCCCTCCGGAAAGCGGAACCAGCGGCGATCCGCCAGGTCGGCCAGCTTCAAGCTGCTGTGGCGAGCCAGCGGATCGTCGGCGCGCAGCAGTGCGCCCACCGGGTCGGCGCGCAGCACGCGCACGGTCAGGCCGGTCTCGTCAAGGGGGCCGCGGGTCAGCGCGACGTCGACCAATCCGGCGTGCAGCCCGCAGGTGGGATCGGTCAGGTCGGCCTCGCGGATGCGGACCTCGACGCGCGGGTGCCGCCGGTGGTAGGCGCGGGCCATTCGGGAGGCGCCCGGGTCGGTGCTGTCGCCCAGGATGCCGACGGTGAGCGTCGCGGAGCCGGCCGCCGCGGCCACGCGGAGGCGTACCCGGTCGGCCTGGTCGAGCAGGGAGCGCGCCTCGTCGAGCAGCACCGCCCCCACCGGAGTGAGCGTGACCCCGGCGGACGATCGGTCGAACAGCGTGGCGCCGACCTCGGTCTCCAGCTGCTTGATCGCCCGGCTCAGTGGCGGCTGGCTCATGTGCAGCCGGGCGGCGGCCCGGCCGAAGTGGAGTTCCTCGGCGACCGCGACGAAGTAGCGCAGCGTGCGTAGCTCCATGGCGCGACGATACCCGTACGGTATCGACTTCACGGAACGGGTCTTGGACTGTCGCGTTGCCCCGGCAGTGGAATGGGCGCATGACTGACGAACCGAAGACCAGTGAGCCGATGGCCGACCCCGCCGTATCGGTGGTAGGTCCGGGCGACGGCGAGACGATCCTCCTGGGCAGCACGCGCATGCGTGTCCTGGAAGACGGCAGCAACACCGGGCACCGCCTCGGCCTCGCCGAGTCCGTCCTCGCGCCGCACACGCCCGGACCACCCCAGCACCGCCACGCCCAGCACGACGAGGGCTTCTACATCATCTCCGGCACCGTGCGGTTCACGGTGGGCGACAACGACCACGACGCGACCGCGGGCACGTTCGTGATGGTCCCGCCCGGAGCCCCGCACACCTTCGCCAACATGACCGACCAGCCGGCCGTCATGCTGAGCATTTTCACGCCGGATCTGTACGTGCAGTACTTCCGGGACCTGCAGGAGATGTTCGCCAGTGGCCAGGCGCTGACCCCAGAGGCGAGCATCCGGACGATGAGCCGTTACGCCACCGAGCCGGCGGTCGACTTCGCCTGAGGGCTGTCCCGTAACTGATCTTTGGCATGGGGGTGGTGGGGACACAGCAGGGGCTCGCGAGGATCAAACCCCGTCAACAGGCAATTCCCTAAAGGGAGATGAGCGACAGAGCCCCGCCTTGCTATGGTGCGCCGATGTCATCGATCAAGCAGTTCCAAGTCACCTTCGACTGCGCAGAACCTGAGCGCGTCGCTCGTTTTTGGTGCGAGGTGTTGGGGTACGTCGTATCGCCGCCGAAGGGTTTTGCTACTTGGGACGATTTCGATCGCTCGCGGCCGCCTGAGGATCGGGGTTCATGGTTCGCATGCAGTGATCCCTCAGGTGTGGGCCCGCGACTGTTCTTCCAGCGCGTTCCCGAAGGCAAGGTCGTCAAGAATCGGGTGCATCTTGACGTGCGGGTCGGCACCGGGCTCGTGGGCAACGAGCGCCTGGCCACGCTCGAGGCCGAATGCACACGACTGGTCGCGCTCGGCGCGGTACGCCTGCAGCTACTGGCTGACGATCACGATTCGTGCATCGTGATGCAGGACATCGAGGGCAACGAATTCTGCCTCGACTGAGCATCTTCCGAGACGGCGAGGTGGGAAGCCGTCTCGGAATGCCGTCGCCCTTGCGGGGGCAGCGGGGATGAAGCTCGGGCCTTCACCCCCGCAGACCCCAACCGGAGCCCCAGCCGGGGCACACCGAGGTCCCCGTCGGCGTCAGTGACGCACCGCGGTCAAACACAGCGTGGTCTCCCCGCTGGTGCCGCCGCGCTCGGTGTACTCGTCGAATTCCGCCGGACACTTGTGGCGAAGCGTCGCGTCGATCATGACCTTGTAGTCGGCCTTGGCGTCGCCGCACGCGATGGTGTAGAGGTCCGGGTTCGCGTGGGTACCGCGGTTCTCCAGGCAGTCGCCCACACGGGCATCGCGGGCGACCTTCGTCGGGGGCTTGCCGTCGTCGAGCACGGTGTTCAGCACCCAGAACCCGGACCCGACGACGATCACGGCCCCGAGCGCGATGACAGGCCGCAGCCACGGCCGCCGTGCCGGGCCCGTCGGCGTGAACATCGGTACGCCGGGCTGCTGCTGGAACGGCGGCTGGCCGTATGCCGGCTGCTGGCCGTAAGGGAGCGCGCCACCGGGGGGCGAGCCGTAGGGGACCGGGCCGCCCTGGCCGGCAGGCGGTCCGTACGGCGTCGGGCCGGGCTGCCCGGGCTGGCCATAGGGCGCGGGGCCATGGGGCGTGGGCCCCTGCGGCGGTGGCGAGTACGCGGACATACGGATCCCCCTGGTGCGCTGCGGCTGTTCCGCCGCCGGTTCGAGTGTGCTCACCACCCTATGAGGTCCCCTCCGACGCACCGCGCACGGGCCCGGGCTGCCGATGCCGCCTCCGGGGACCGGGTCCTCGAAAGCCGAGAACGTCCAGGTCGGCCGGCGCGGGCCGGCCAACCTGGACGTCATGATCGGACGAGTCCGACCCGGTCGGTCGAGTCAGACGAGGTCGAACCGGTCCAGGTTCATCACCTTGTCCCATGCCGCGACGAAGTCCTTCACGAACTTCTCCTTCGCGTCATCGCTCGCGTAGACCTCCGCGAGCGCGCGCAGCTCGGAGTTCGAGCCGAAGACGAGGTCGGCGCGGGTGCCGGTCCACTTGACCTCGCCGGTGGTCGCGTCGCGGCCCTCGAACGTGGTCTGGTCCTCGGAGGTCGCCTGCCACGTCGTGCCCAGGTCGAGCAGGTTGACGAAGAAGTCGTTCGTCAGCGAGCCGGGCGTCTCGGTGAGGGCACCGAGCTGCGACTGCTGGTGGTTGGCACCCAGCACGCGCAGACCACCGACGAGGACGGTCATTTCGGGGGCGCTCAGGGTCAGCAGGTTCGCCCGGTCGAGCAGCAGGAACTCGGCCGGCAGGCGGTTGCCCTTGCCGAGGTAGTTGCGGAAGCCGTCCGCGGTCGGCTCCAGCGCCTCGAAGGACTCGGCCTCGGTGTGCTCCTCGGTCGCGTCGACCCGGCCCGGGGTGAAGGGCACCGCCACCTCGAAGCCGGCCTCCTTCGCGGCCTTCTCCACGGCTGCGACGCCGCCGAGGACGATGAGGTCGGCCAGGGAGACCTTCTTCGCACCGGAGGAGGCGTTGAACTCCTGCTGAATGCCCTCAAGGGTGCGCAGCACCTGGGCCAGCTGGTCGGGGTCGTTGGCCTCCCAGCCGCGCTGCGGCTCCAGGCGGATGCGGGCGCCGTTGGCGCCACCGCGCTTGTCGCTGCCGCGGAAGGTGGACGCGGACGCCCACGCGGTGCTGACCAACTGGGAAACGGTCAGGCCCGAGTCGAGCAGCTTGGCCTTGAGGGCCGCGATGTCCGCGTCGTCGACCAGCTCGCCCTCGCGCTCCGGCAGCGGGTCCTGCCACAGCAGCGTCTCGTCCGGGACCTCCGGGCCGAGGTAGAGCGACTTCGGGCCCATGTCGCGGTGGGTCAGCTTGTACCAGGCGCGGGCGAAGGCGTCCGCGAACTGGTCGGGGTTCTCGTAGAAGCGGCGGGAGATCTGCTCGTAGACCGGGTCGAAACGCAGCGACAGGTCCGTCGTGAGCATGTTCGGCGCGATCTTCTTGGCGGCGTCGTGCGCGGCGGGCACCGTGCCCTCGCCGGCGCCGTCCTTCGGCTTCCACTGCTTGGCGCCGGCGGGGCTCTCGGTGAGCTCCCACTCGTAACCGAACAGGTTCTCGAAGAAGTTGTTGCTCCACTGGGTCGGCGTGGTGGTCCAGGTGACCTCCAGGCCGGAGGTGATGGCGTCCGCGCCCTTGCCGGTGCCGTACGTGCTCTTCCAGCCCAGGCCCTGCTGCTCCAGGCCGGCGGCCTCGGGGTCGTCGCCGACGTGGTCCGCGGGGCCCGCGCCGTGGGTCTTGCCGAAGGTGTGGCCGCCGGCGATCAGGGCGACGGTCTCCTCGTCGTTCATCGCCATCCGGCGGAACGTCTCACGGATGTCGCGGGCCGCGGCCAGCGGGTCCGGGTTGCCGTTCGGGCCCTCCGGGTTGACGTAGATCAGGCCCATCTGGACCGCGCCGAGGGGGTTCTCCAGCTGCCGGTCGCCGGTGTAGCGCTGGTCGTCGAGCCAGGTGGTCTCGGGACCCCAGTAGACGTCCTCCTCCGGCTCCCAGACGTCCTCACGGCCGCCGGCGAAACCGAAGGTCTCAAAACCCATCGACTCCAGCGCGACGTTGCCGGCGAGGACGAGCAGGTCGGCCCACGACAGGCTCTGGCCGTACTTCTTCTTGACCGGCCACAGCAGGCGGCGGGCCTTGTCGAGGTTGGCGTTGTCCGGCCAGCTGTTCAGCGGGGCGAAACGCTGCTGGCCGGCGCCGGCGCCGCCGCGGCCGTCGCTGATGCGGTAGGTGCCCGCGCTGTGCCACGCCATACGGATGATGAAGGGCCCGTAGTGACCGAAGTCGGCAGGCCACCAGTCCTGCGAGGTCGTCAGCACCTCGCCGATGTCCCGCTTCACCGCCGGAAGGTCAAGGTTCTTGAACGCCTCGGCATAGTCGAACTCCTCGCCCAGCGGGTTCGCCACGGCGGGGTTCTTGGCAAGGATCTTCAGATTGAGCCGCTCGGGCCACCACTGGCGGTTTCCACCACCCTGGGTCGGGTGCAGGGCGCGCCCGTGCGCGACCGGGCAGCCGCCTACCTCCTCGGGCTTCGGGTCCGTGACGATCGCATCATGGTTCTCAGTCATGGGAATCCTTCCGAACTGGGTGGATCACGGTGCTCAGGAACTGCGGGCGGTGGAACATTCGGGGCCCAGGCCCCCGGAGCCGGCCTCGGCCTCGTTGCTGTCGATCGAGGAACCGTGCTGGTCGGACGCGGTCAGGGGGGCGTCACGTCGACCGACATACACGACTGAAGGGGGGAGTCGGCCTGCCCGCTCGTGCACCCCGCAGGCGATCCCCGGCCGTCGAGGCGGTAACCGCCCGGGGGCCGGTGTCGTGCGCGGAGACGATGCGCTCGCGGTTGAACTCGAGGCGGAAGTGGGCAAGCTTCTCCAGCAGGAGCTGGTCCTGGACGAGCGCCGGGCCGTCAAGACCCGCCTGCTCGCTGTTCTGGTCGTCCGCGATCAGGGCACCGGAGCCGGTGGTGAGCGGACCCGTTTCCTGAACCGTCACGGGCTTTTCCCTGCTGTTGTCCTGTCCCTTGGCTGCCGCCGGAACCGATCCTACGATGGACCAAGTCCAAGTCAATACAGGAACCAGACCCGTACCGATTCATTCCTCGGACGATGCACAGTTAGGCTGGGTGGCCATGAGTGACCTGCTGGACCGGCTTCGCGGACGTGGTTGGCGGATGACCGCCCAGCGCCGGGTGGTCGCCGAGGTACTCGACGGCGACCACATCCACCTCACCGCGGACGAGGTGCTCGCGCGCGCCACCACCCGGCTGCCGGAGATCTCCCGCGCGACCGTCTACAACACCCTCGGCGAGCTCGTCTCGCTCGGCGAGGTCATCGAGGTGGCCACCGACGGCCGCGCCAAGCGCTACGACCCCAACGCCCACCGCCCGCACCACCATCTGGTGTGCTCGGGCTGCGGCACCATCCGGGACGTCCACCCCGGGGGCGACCCCTTGGCCGACCTGCCCACCTCCGAACGCTTCGGCTTCACCGTCTCCGAGGCCGAGGTGACCTACCGGGGACTGTGCCCCGACTGCACCCGCGCGTGACCCGCCCCGCCGGCCGCAGCGCGTGCGCCGGGTTTCACGCCTGATGCCGAGTGGCGTGCCGGGTGAGTGCCTCGTCGGCGGCGTCGAGGATGTTGTGGAAGGTGTGGGTGAGGATCGGTCGTACGAGGAGCCGGGTGAGCGGGGCACCGAGCAGCGGCAGGCGCATCTCGGCACGCGTGATCCACCGGACCTCGGTACCGCCGTCCACCTCGGTGAACGTCATGCGGCCGAGCTCGTGCCGGGAAGGCGGCAGGCTGCGCTCCACGACGTACTCGGTGACGTGGGGCGCGTCGTAGTGCGTGATGCGTTCGCGGAACCAGCCCATCAGCCAGAGGTGACTGCGCACCGCGCCGACGCCGTAGGGCGTGCCCTCGCCGTGCCGGGTCAGGGTGCAGCGCAGCACCAGGGGTGAGCGCGTGTAGTTGGTGGTCGTGGTGAGCCAGGCGAACACCTCGTCGATGGGGGCGTTGATGACGCGTTCGACGGTCATGGTTTCCACGGCTGGGGTTCTCCTCTGTCCAGGGGGCACAGCGCTTCGGCGCCGTGCAGCTTGTCGGGGTTGCGCACGCCGTAGAGGCCGGTGATACGGCCGTCGTGGATCTCGAAGGCGAGCAGCCAGTCGAGCTTGCCGCCGGCGAGGAACCGCGCTGCGGGCATGCCGTTGTAGACGGCGTGCTCGACGTGGCTGAGCACGGCGTGGCTGCGGGACACGCGGAGCACGAACCGGGCGACGTCGGCGCGGCCGGTGATCGGGCGACGGGCGGCGATCACCTTCCCCCCACCGTCGGAGATCTGGACGACCTCGGGGGCCAGCAAGTCCATCAGGGCCTGGAGTTCGCCGGTCGCCGCCGCGTGCAGGAACCGCTGGACGATCTGGCGGGTGCCATCGGAATCCGGCTCGAAGCGGCGGCGCCGGGCGTGGACGTGCCGGCGTGCGCGGTGGGCGATCTGCCGGACGGTGACCTCGGTCTTACCGATCGAGGCGGCGATCTCGCCGTGGGTGTAGCCGAAGACGTCGTGCAGGACGAACACCGCGCGCTCGGTCGGGTTCAGCGTCTCCAGCACCAGCAGCATGGCCATGGACACCGACTCGGCCAGGATCGCGTCGTCGCTCACCTCGGGCGCCGTGCGGATGGGCTCGGGCAGCCACGCGCCGACGTATTCCTCGCGCCGTGCCTTGACCGCCCGCAGGTGGTTAAGGGCCTGCCGGGTCACCGTGCGGACCAGGTAGGCGCGCGGATGCTCGACCGTGGCCTGATCCACCGCGCGCCACCGCAAGTAGCTTTCCTGCAGCACGTCCTCGGCGTCGGTGGCGCTGCCCAGCATCTCGTAGGCGATGGTGAACAGCAGCGGACGGTGCTCGGTGAAAGCGTCCTCAGCCATGGCCGACCGCCCGCCCCCGGGGCCGGCCGTGCCGGCTCCTCGCTGGTCGGCGACTCAGGCTGCCCTCCGGACCGACCCGTCGACGCCACGACACCACCACACCCGGCTCCTCTCCTCGACCGCCCATCGAGACACCCCGGGCCGGCAAACCGTGACAGCCCCGCGGCGTGATTCACTTCACAACCGCGGTGCGAGCGGCGGGTGTTTGCTGTCATCCAAGCGAGGCGTTGGACAGCGAACCCAGTCGTTCGGGCTTCACGGGTTCAGGGGTTCAGGGGTTCACCACGCTCCAGCGCTGGGCCAGGATGTCGGTGCACGGGGCGAGGCGGACGCTGCCGTGGTCGGCGTCCGGGGCCAGCAGACAGAGGTGGGTGGCTTCGTTGCGGTAGCGGACGGTGCCGTCCGCGTACGTCTCGGCTAGCCAGCGCTGGCCGGCCGCGTCGACGCCGCGCGCGTCGTCACACGCCCGCAGCATGGCGTCGGTCTCCGAGGTGGCGTGCTCGTCGCGGACACCCAGGCAGTAGTTGTCGCCGAACTCGCTCTCGAAGCGCACCAGGTTGTCGTCCGGGCTGATGCGCTGGATGTTCCAGCCGAAGTCCAGGCGCTCTTGGCGCAGCCAGTAGATCCACCACCACTTGGGCGGTGTGGGCCGGGTGGAGATGGCGGTCCCGGGAAAGGATCCGTTCAGCATGCGGCCGCCCAGGAAGGCGGATTCCAGGCGTACGTTGCCGGTGGTCGTCGGCCAGTTCTTGGGCAGCGAGGCGGGGTTCTCCCACCACCGCTGGGCTGCGTCCTCCGTGCACGGTGCCACGGTCACCTGCTTGTCGGACGGGGTCAGGCACATCCCGGGGAAGGCCACGTTCTGCCAGCGCTGCGGCCCGCCACTGTCGTTGTTCCACGCGGGGTCGTCCTCGAGGTGGCTGATCGTCCACTGCGCCCGCGGATCAGCACAGTCGCCGACGACGGCCTGGGAGGACGTATCCCGCCGGGCACGCGTCGGGGCGGCGATGCAGTCTCCCGTGCCGGGGTTTCGCAGGTAGTGGGTGAGGGCGCCGCCGTTGGTGTACATGCGCCAGGTCTGGCTGCTGTCATTGCTGGGGGTGCCGATCCCGATCGAGCGGTCCGGGGTCTCCTGCAGCTGATTGCCGTTGGGTGCGGCCAGCCTGGTGGCGTAGACGTGTGACGGGCCGGTGGCCGCGACCGGCGGTGGGGTCCGCGCGAAGAGCACGGGCACATGGTCGGATCCGGCACCGTTGTCGCGGTTCGCGTTGAAGCTGCCGGGCAGGCCGCTGGTGACCGCGTAGTCCAGCTCGCTCGGGTGGTCGCCGTTGATGAACGTCGGCTGACCCGTGCGCAGCAGGCTCTCGCCGGCGCGCAGATGCAGCGACTGGCGGGCCTCGTTGTCGTTGCGGTTGAGGATGTTCACGTTGTAGTCGCCGGCCAGGACCCAGTTCCGGCCGCGCTGGTCGCCCCTGGCCATGAAGTTGCGCACCTGGTCGAGCAGTCCGCGCCTGTTGTCGTCTCCGGTCACGTCCTCGCCGCGGGCGTGCGTGTTCCAGTACCAGGTGTTCCCGAACCGCAGACCGTGCAACGGGCGGGCCCGGTAGCGGTTGTTCGGGGCATTCGGGTCCGGGTCGTAGTAGTTGTTCTCCAGGACGCGGACCTCGGTGGCCTGGGTATCGGTGACCGTCGCCAGGTTCATCTGGCCGCCGTCCCACGTGTCCTCATTCGTTTCGCCGATCCTGCGGGGGTCGGTCTGCAGGAAGTACACGTAGCGGTTGGTGCCGCTCGGGCCGCCCGGCCAGGTCGAGAGCGTGTAGGAACTGGGCTGGGGGCTGCGGTTCGGTGAGAGCCGCAGCTGCCGGTAACTGGTCCGGTGGTCGTCCGCCGGCTGAGGTGGCCCGCTGCCGGCCTCCTGCAGCATCACCACCGGGTTGTTCGCGACCAGCCGGTTGATCTCTGAAGTCCACCTCGAACCGTTGTCCGAGCCGTGCATGTTGTACGTGGCGAACGGCGAACTGCCGTCCAGGTTCACCGCGTGCGCAGGCGCAGCGGTCAACGGAACGGTCAGCAAGGCCGCCACCGCGCTCAGGACGGCGAGCACGGCGGTGATCCACCGCCGCGATCGTAATCGCGTCCTCGTGGTCCGCAGGGTCCCCAGGGTCTGCGGACGCTTGCCTCTACTCAACGATCAAGCCTCTCCCGTCGGCCCCCGCGCCCGGCGGCGCGGTGGGACTGCCGAAGCCACCAACTCACCGTGGCGGCACCGTGCTGCCGTACCGGCAGCGGAGCGGGACCGAGCTCGCCCCCCGATCCGCTGTCGAGCGAGTGGTGCACGGACCGTCGAACGAGCCATCGCCGGCCCGTCGATCACAGGAGACGGAAGATCGAGCTCACGGGGTTCAGGCCCCCATCGATATCCGGCCCCGCCCCCACACCCCCGTCCCGTGCCGGCCTTCAGGCGACTGGCCAGTGCGAACGGAACCGTAAAGTTCGCACACGCACTCGATCTGGCGGTCCGGGGCATACGGCCCCGGATCGTCCGGGAAGGCGCCACTGCCTGGCGATACACCGCGCCGGGCCGCACCTCGAAAAGCCGAGACGACATTGTCCTTAATCAGGGTTCTGTGGAAGGAAGAGGGAAACGGGAGCGGTGTGGCAACGCCTTTCCGGGGTACGAAACTCGGTCGCACGGCGGGCGCGGTGCGCAGCCGCCAAGGACAGCGGGGGAGCGTGGAAACCTTCGTGGCCGACGCCGTAAGCCCTTGAACACGGCACCTTGAAACGGGAGTTGCAGGGCAAACGCGAGTCATGGACCGACGACACACACGCCCCGCACCGCTGGCCGGCCCCGCCTGGGCAGGATGGCTGTACCTCGGGCTGGCGGTGCTGGCCGGCGCCCAGCTCGTAGCGACCGTATGGCAGTCCGGTGCCGGCGAAGCAACTTTCCTACCCAGCCTGGTCGGTGTGATCGCGTTTCCCGCGCTCGCCGGGGCCGCCCTGCTGAAACGACGCTGAGGCCGGCCGCGTCACCCTCCTCGACCACCACGTCGTTGCCCACCTCGGCCATGGCCGCGATCGAGCGGTGGAAGCCCATCCTGGTCCGCCGCAGCGCGACGTCGAGCTCCTCCGCCCCGAGCTCTCGCTCGGTGCGCATGGCGTTGAAGCCGTCCACCGCCAGGTGGTAGAAGACGCCGTCCTCCAGGACGTCCAGAAGCTCCCGAGCGATGCTCGACTTCCCTGAACTGGAGGTGCCGTTGAGGAGGATGATCCGGCCAGGTGTCAAAGCGGCATGATCACATGCGGTCCGGAAGGCGGCGATGACGCCGGCCGCCGTGCGGTACCGGAAGGCCACGGGCCGGTCCCGGCCGGTGCTTCCCGGAACCCGCACGGGGTGTCGCAGGTTCCCCCTGATGGGGCGTCTGCTGCGGCGAGGAAGTGGGCAATGATCCCCTTCCTGAACCGCGAAAGGGGCGTAAGTGGATATCACCGCAGCCAAGAGGCATATCTTCGCCATGCTGGACGTCGACGGCGACGGGGTCATCTCCCGGGAGGAGTACCTGGCCCGCCCGGAGCGGGCGGCTGCCGCGCTCGGGCGTGAGGCGGGGGACCCGCTGGTCACTGCCGTCCGCGCGACCCACCAGCACGTGTACGCGTCGATGGACGTGGCGGGCAACGGCAAGGTGACGTTCGAGGAGTACGCGGCATGGGCGGGCGCCGACGCCTTCGACGAGGTCTGCCGGCTGGCGCTGGGGGCGCTGTTCGACCTCGCCGACGCGGACGCCGACGGGAAGCTGACCCGAGCGGAGTTCACCTGCTTGCGACAGGCGCTGGGCAACCAGGCTGACCATGCCGAGGCTGCCTTCGACGCCCTGGACGCGGACGGCGACGGGCTTGTCGACCGTGACGCGTATCTGGCCTCGATCCGCGCCTTCGTGACCGGCGGCTCCTCACCCATGGCCGAGGCCCTGCACGGCACAGCCGACCACAGCCCTGCGGTCGGGGCCTCGTGACCGGGAGGGAGCGGGACCTTCGGCCGGGGGCGAGCAGCTGACAGCCGTGGCCGGGGTGGCGCAGCCTCGTGCGAGGCCGCGCCACCCGGCCGGTGTGCGAAGCCACGCCGGCTGGGGGAGGGGACTGATCAGGCGAGAGCGACGAGGTCGCGGTAGTCCTCACTCCACAGGTCCTCGTCCGCGTCCGGCAGGAGCAGAACGCGGTCGGGGCGCAGGGCGTCGATGGCGCCCTCGTCGTGCGTGACCATCACGAGGGCTCCCGGGTAGGAGCCGACCGCGGCCAGGACCTCGTCGCGGGAGGCGGGGTCGAGGTTGTTGGTCGGCTCGTCGAGCAGCAGCACGTTCGCGCCGGAATGGACCAGTCCGGCCAGCGCCAGGCGGGTCTTCTCCCCGCCGGACAGCACCCCGGCCGGCTTGTCGGCGTCATCCCCGGAGAACAGGAACGCCCCCAGCACACGCCGGACTTCACCGTCGGTCAGCTGCGGAGCGGCGCCGGCCAGGTTCTGCCGGACCGAGCGGTCCCGGGCCAGGGTGTCGTGCTCCTGGGCGAAGTACCCCAGGCGCAGGCCGTGCCCGTGCACCACGCGGCCGGAATCCGGCTGTTCCTCGCCGGCCAGGATGCGCAGCAACGTGGTCTTGCCGGCTCCATTGAGGCCGAGGATCACCAGCCGGGTGCCCCGGTCCACGGCCAGATCCACACCGGACAGCACCTGGTGCTCGCCGTAGGACTTGGTCAGGCTGATCGCTCCGAGCGGCATCCGCCCGCACGGAGCGGGCTCGGGCAGCCGGATCTTGGCGACCTTCTCCGCCCGCCGGGCCGGTTCCAGCTCCGCCAGCATCCGGTCGGCGCGCCGCGCCATGCTCTTGGCCATCACGGCCGTCGCCGACCGGGCCTTCATCTTGTCCGCCTGAGCGTGCAGGGAGGCGGCCTTCCGCTCGGCGCTCGCCCGCTCGCGGGCGCGGCGCCGTTCATCCGCCGCCCGCTGCGCCAGGTACGCGTTCCAGCCGGTGTTGTGGACGTCGATCGTGGCCCGGCCGGCGTCCAGGTGGAACACGCGGTTGACGGCGGCGGCCAGCAGTGACGTGTCGTGGCTGATCACCACCAGGCCGCCCCGGTGGCTCTGGAGGAAGGTGCGCAGCCAGATGACGGAGTCGGCGTCCAGGTGGTTGGTCGGCTCGTCCAGCAGCAGTGTGCCCTCCCGGCCGGCGAACAGGATCCGCGCCAGTTCGACGCGGCGCCGCTGCCCGCCGGACAGGGCGCCCACCGGCTCGCCCAGTACGCGCTCGGGCAGCCCCAGCCCGGCGGCCACCCGGGCCGCTTCGGCCTCGGCGCCGTATCCCCCGCCCGCCTGGAAGGCGGCGTCGGCGCGGGCGTAGGCGTTCAGCGCACGCTCCAGCGCGGCGGGCCCGTCGGCGTCGGCCATCGCCGCCTCGGCCGTCCGCAGCCGCTGCAGTGCGCGGTCCAGGCCGCGGGCGGAGAGGATCCGGTCGGTGACGGTGACATGTGGATCGGCGGCGCGGGAGTCCTGCGCCAGGAACCCGACGTCGCCGGTGTGCGTAATGGTGCCGACGGCGGGCTTCGCGTGGCCGGCGAGGGCGGTCATGAGGGTGGTCTTGCCCGCGCCGTTGCGGCCCACCAGGCCGATGCGGTCGCCGGGGGAGACGGTGAAGGAGATGCCGGAGAGCAGCAGGCGGGCGCCCGCGCGCAGCTCGACACCGCTAACGGTAATCATGGGATGACGCTCCGAGAAAGCAAAAGGACACACTTCTGGCGTGGAAGCGGGTCCTCAGCTAGGAAACTCGGGGCGTAGACATGCGGCCACGGTAACCGACGCCCGGTGAGTGGCGCCATTGATTTTGCCGGGGCCCGGCTTCGCCGCCTCATGGGGAGGCCGCCCTCTTCGTGACGTCCTCCATCCCGTGCCGCCAACTCGCGGCCGCCGACGGTCACTTCCTACGGGCCACGGTGAAGTAGCGGTTCGCGGAGGAGGCCGGCGAGCTGCTGAGACTGAAGCTCAGGACGGTGCCGTACCGGGCCCGCGCGGCCGTCACGCTCATCGGTGTGGGAGCGGCAGGTCCGCCCGGTCCCAGTCGATCCGGAGTCCCGGGGCTGTGAGCGTCGGCGCGGACATCAGGCTGCCGTCCGGGTGCCGGCCGCGTGCACGGTGGTAGCTGAGTGCGTGGGTCACCGTGCCGGCCGCGTGCGGCAACTCGCGGCCCTCGTTGTCGTGCGGCCCCCAAGTGGCGATGCCGGCGGCGCGGATCCTGGGCAGCACCTCGCTCATGTCTCCGCGGACGCCGAAGTAGGCAACGGCCCGCATGCTGCAGGTGAGGACGTACGGGGACCGCATGTGCTCGAAGATCGAGCCGTTGTAGGGCCTGGCGCAGGAGTCGTTGAAGCGGGTGAGGGTGTGCTCCAGACCCTCGACGGCGGCCAGGCGCTGGATCAGGGCCTGCATCTGCCGTTCCTCCGCCGCCCGGCGGGACTCCGCTCCGGGCGATGTGGCTTGCGCCCGCAGCTTCCTCTCCGAGGGCTCGCGCGAGCACGCCTTCGTCAGCCCGATCAGAACGAACGCCAGCAGCAGTCCGCCCACCTGGGAACACCGCCTGCCAACCCGGTGCCACCAGCGCGCCACAGTTCCCGTCATCCGCACACCTCCCGACTTCACCCTCCGGCGAGCTGAAAGCCGTGCGCATGAGTACGCGTACTCACATTTCTTACGGGGTGGGCCAGGGGCTTCGCTGCTTCAGCCGTCAATTCGGCAGGGTTTTCGTGTCCGAACCGGTGGTGAGCGGAAACCTTGAATCCGGTTGTCGGAAAGGCTTCCTGGAAGAAATCGCCGCTGCTATCGTGCGTGCCGACCGACAGTGTTGTCACGCACTGTCATCCGGCAAGGGGGAACCGGAACCGTGAAACTCAAAGGGTATGTGAACAAAGGCGTCGCGGTCGCCGCTGCCACTCTCATCACTTCCGCCACATTGCTTACCGGCCCGGCCACGGCCGCCACGCAGTTCCCTTCCGGAGACGCGTACGGCTTCAGCGTGGACTGGAGTGGCCAGTGGGTCAACGTGCAGCGACTCGATGAGATCACGCTGCAGTTGTGCGACGCGAGCCCGGGTGACAAGAACAAGGCGACGGCCCGGCTTCAGGGGTATGTGTTCTCGAACGGCACCGCGAAGGTCAAGACCGCCCCGGCGGTCTTCCAGGTGCCGATCGGCGACAGGAAGTGCTGGGCCTGGCGCGATGTCTTCCTCACCTACTTCCAGGACGGTGAGCGGCTGGATTACGCGCGCGTCGCTTTCTACGGCTCCGAGGAGCCGTCGAGGATGTCGGCGACAAGGTGGGTGCGGAACCCGTTCGCGGCCCCCTGAATTCGACCGCCCGTTGATCGGCTGGAGAAATTCGATGAATCTCCGTAAAGCGGCGGTCGTCGCCGTAGGCGTCATCGGCATGGCCGCCCCGACGGCCCTGCCCGCCCACGCCGCACCCGCGTCGCCCTCGGCCTGCCGGGTCGCGGCTTTCGGCTACACGCTTCCCATCGCCTGTGGAAGCAATACCCTGGCTGCCGATTGGAACGGCGATCACAAGACCGACGAGGTATTCGCCGCGACCCTGCCGAACCACTACGTCTACCGCATCTCTGCCACCAGCAACGGGCCGGTCAGGGTGAGCAACGGACGGGCCGTCAGCATGCAGAAATATGAGATCCGGCCCAGTGGGCAGCGGCGTATCTACGCCGTGACGGCAACGCAGCACGTCTATTACTCGTACTACGGCTCCTCCGGCTGGAGCGAGTGGTATCTCTATCACGCGTAGACGAGGCCGGGAGGAGGCAGCTCACCGGAGCATGCGTCCTGACCCTTCCGGTGGCCTGGCTCATTCGACGTCGACGTCGCCCATGAGGTCGAGGAGACGGGAGAGGACCCGAAGGCAGCCGTCGACCTCGGTGTCCGTGAGGTCATCGCCGACTTGGCGCAGTACTGCGCGTTCGCGGTCGAGCACGGTGGTGATGGCGGTCTGTCCCTGTGCAGTCAGCCGGATGAGGGAAGACTTCTTGTGGGCCGGATTGGGTGCGGCCTCGGCCAGCCCCCGCGTCATGGCGTCGTTGACCATGCGCTGTACGAACTGACGGCTGAGGGCCTGAGCCCGTGCCATCTGCGGGACGGTCATGGGCCCGTGTTCGCGGAGCATGCTCAGTGCGGCCCGCACTCCCACGGACAGCCCTGCCACGGCCACGTCGTGCTCCACCTTGCGTTGGGTGCGTCGGTACAGCGGCCCCACGAGGTCGAACACCTCGGTGAGCCGGTCGGTCAACTCGTCGGACGCCAGGGCACGCTCTGTCTTACTCACTCGACCATGATGGCACCTTGGTTGTCATTCGCGCCCACCAATGACAACCTGGTTGTCATGAGCGATCTGTTCCGGCTCGACACCGGCACCGGCCAACCACTTGTCCTGCTGCACGGCGGCTTCCTGGACCACAGGATGTGGGACGACCAAATCCCTGCCTTAGCGACGCGATATCGCGTCATCGCGCCGGACGCCCGCGGCCACGGGCAGTCCGTCAACGCCATCGCACCCTTCCGGCACACCGACGACCTCGCCGCGCTCCTGCGTCACCTGGGCACCGGCCCGGCGATCCTGGTGGGCGTCTCCATGGGGGCCGGCATCGCGGTCGACACCGCGCTGGAACACCCGGACCTGGTCAGCGCCCTGGTCGTCAGCGGAGCTGGAACCAGCGAGCCGTACTTCACCGACCCCTGGACCACTCAAACCTGGGCCGCGTGGCACTCCGCGATGGCCGCCGGGGACCTGGACGCCTCGGTCGAGGCGTTCACCCTCTTCGCTGCGGGCCCGCACCGCCACCTCGACGACCTCGACCCCCAAGTCGTCGGCCACCTCCGCCGGATGACGCGGGGCACCCTGTCCAAGCACACCGCCGACGAGCCCAACCTGCTCCTGCCGGTCCGCGACACCTGGAGTCGCATCGCCCGGATCGACGTGCCTGTGCTGGCCCTCAACGGCGCCATCGATTCGCCCGACCACCTCGGCATGGCCGAACGGCTCGCCCGCACCGTCGCCAACGGCCGAGCCCTCTCGATCGACGGCACCGCGCACTACCCCAACATGGAACGCCCGGACATCTTCAACAAGGCACTCGAAGACTTCCTGCCCACCTCGTGACCGTGTCCCCGGCTCCTCGGCCTCACGGTCATCGATCGTCGACAGCTGACGACAGCTGTCGGGCCACCGCTGCCCGTGGTAACGAGCAGCGGGGCCCATCGGCTCAGGCGGTCGTGCGTACGCGCACCTTCGAGGGCCTGTTGATCGGTGCCTCCCGAAGCCCGCGCGCCGGACGCCCGGGTACGCCGGCGGTCCGGTCAGGGGCCCGTGTCACCCGGGTGGGAGCAGAGACCGCCGTGATAGTTGCTGTCGTACCAGGCTCCCGTTGCGTCGTAGTCCAGGACGGTACGGCCCGGCCCGACGCAGCGGTGGTACTTGCCTCGCGCCCAGCGCGTCACCTGGATCCAGACGTTGGTGTTGGTGGCGCAGTGCTCGTAGAAGGCGTGCTCACCGCTGGAGCCCTTGTTCCAGCCGCAGGCGTTGATCTTCTCCGGAGCGGCAGCCGTCGCCGGGGCGGCCACGGAACAGGCCAGGACGCCGGCCAGTGCCGCAGCCGCCAGACCGAGGCGAAGGCGTGCATGCTGCCTGCCGGTTGATCCGCGAAACGTCATGTTCTCTCCCTGTCGTTGGGAAGGCTGGCTGATGCCGGGGGCGCCAGCCGGGCGTCGCGAACATAGCGGACTCAAGCCCTTGAAGTCGGACGAAGGGGAGAAAGGCATCCGTACGGGGAGTACCGCACGGCGGCGAGCGGACGTGGAGCCTAGGGGCCGTCCGAGGGGCCGGGGTGCTCGACGTACTGGAGTACTCCGCCGGCCACGAAGCACGCGGCGCCGGTGAGAGTGCCCCAGTTGGTGACGGCGACGTTGACCTGGGTGCCGGTGCGGGGATTGGCGAAGTCGGCGATGGCCGAGACCATGAACAGCGCCGAGCCGAGCTGGTTGACGGCTGCGATCCACCAGCCCAGCTCACGCGGCCGCAGTCGGAGCGGGCCATGGCTCACCTCGACGAGCGCGAGGTGCCCGGAGACCAGGAACAGCAGGCAGCCGATGACGTCCGGCGCCCAGATGAGCCGGTTGGTCTGCTGGACGGTCAGGCCCTGGAGGAACGAGTCGAGCAGATTGATGCCGAACTCCAGGGTTCCCACGAACAGGACGAACGTCGTCAGCCAGTCGATCTGCAGGGGCTCGTAGCTCCACCATCGCCAGCGACGGGTCTCCAGCGTGCCGGCGTCGCCACCCCGGCGGGGCGCGTTCACGGTCTGCAGCAGCGAGGCGTAGGCACCGGTGTTGAAGAACAGTCCGCCCACGAAGTAGATCGTGGCGCTTTCCAGCGGATTGCCGGACCCGAACTGGGAGACCGCGGCGCCGAGGACGAAGAGCGCCCCGCCGATCGTGAACGCCGTCGCGACCACGGTGTTCAGGATGCGCAGCCGCCGCAGCCCCTGCGCGTCGGCGTGCCGTGTGGTCTCGGTCGCGTCCCGCCGGATGGTCAGGGCACCGCGCTTGCGTGCGGTCCGCGACTCCCAAACCGAGGTGACGTCCGCGGTGAGGCGGTGGGTGAGTCGCGTGGTGAACGGTCCGGCGCCCTCGGCGCGCTCCTCGGTCTGGGCCACGCGCCGAGCCTATGACGCCAGCGGTCCCGGACACGGCCCGCCGGGCTCGGCCGGGGCCCTGTTCACCGTAGCGAGCGACATGACCCCTCTATGCGTATCCCGCGGGGTGCCACCGGAACTCACCGGGCGGGCCGAGTGCCAGCGAAGTTGTTTGTGTGCCGCGTGTGGGGGCAGACGACTGTTGGTCCCCGGCTGATCTCCCCCGTTCAGCCGGGGACTTCTGCTGCCGAGGGCGGGGAACACGGGAACACGGTCCGCTGCGCACGGGTGGTCCTTTGACGCTGCGGCCCGGGGCCAACGCGTTGGACCATGAGCGGATGACTGCCTTCTACCATGTGTGCTTCGCGGTTCCGGACATCGAGCGGGCGATGCAGGACTTCCAGCGGACGGCCGGGGTCGAGTGGAGTGAGCCTGCGGCAGGCAAGCTCGGCGAGTGGGACTACCGGATCGCCTTCACCCGAGGTGGCCCGCCGTTCATCGAGTTGATCGAGGGGCCTGCCGGCAGTCCGTGGGATGCGTCAGCGGGAGCCAGGTTCGATCACTTGGGCTTCTGGTCCGGCGATGTCGAGCAGGGCTCCCGGCGCCTGGAGAACGATGGCCTGCCCGTGGACTTCTCCGGCTGCCCCCATGGCCGACCGTTTGCCTATCACCGCATGGACAGCATCGGCGCCCGCGTCGAACTGGTCGATGTGAGTCTGCAAGCGGGCTTTCTCGACCGGTGGCATCCCGGTGGGAAGCCGATGCCGTTCATCGACGAGATATCTGAAGGCTGAGTTTCCACCAACTGGGGCTGAGCGCTTCGGTTGGCGGGATGCGCCGACGGAAGCGCTCAGCTGTTCGGGCCTCGCCTCGCGCGCTGACCGCTCAGGCGTGCCACAGTGTCGCGGTGGCGATCTCCAGGAAGTCGCGCAGTAGCTTCTCGCGACGGTCAGCGGCAACGGCCAGGCAGGTCTCGAGCTCCGGGACGTCTGTGACGGGGATGTTGACGAGGTCGGGGCGGGAGTAGGACCGCGCGACGCTCAGCGGGATGAGCGCGATGCCGTGGCCTGAGGCGACGAGCTCGAACTTCTCCTCAAGCGACGACGTCCGTCGATTCGGCACGTCGAGCATCCGCTCGGCGTCAAGGTCTGCGGTGGTGAGCTCCTGTCGACCCGCCAGGGGGTGTGCCACGGGCATGCAGGCAACCCTGGGGTCGTGACCGATGGGAATGACGCGTAAGCCGGACTCATCGAACGGCCTGCGCAGGTACCCGACTTGGGCGCGACCGTCGCGTAGCGGCTGGTCCTGCTCCCACCAGCGCGCCGGGACGACGTCGATCTCGACGTCCGCGTGGCGCGACGTGAACGCCCGGATTGCTTCCGCCACAGGCAGCCCCGGGGAGAAGGCGACCGCGAGCCGTTGGACGCCCTGATCGACGTCGTGGACGCGCCGGACCGCGGCGCCGATCGACGGGAGGATCTGCTGCGCCTCCACGTAGAGCTGTTTACCGGCGGGGGTCAGCTCCACACTGCGGGTGGTCCGCACGAGCAATGTGCAGCCCAACTCCTGCTCCAGAGACTTGACTTGGCGGCTGAGCACCGGCTGGGCGATGTAGAGCTGTTCCGCCGCCCGGCCGAAGTGCCGGTGCTCGGCCACCGCGGCGAAGTAGCGGAGCTTGCGCAGATCGAGATCCATACCCTGAAGGTATCAATGGTCGAGAAGGGTATTGGACGCCGCGAACGGCCGGCCCGAGACTCGACGCATGATCGTCATTACCACTCCCACCGGCCAGATCGGCGGCCGGCTCCTGCAGATCCTCCTCGACGGGACCCGCACGCGCGACGAAGAGCTGCGCGTCATCGTGCGCGACCCCGGCAGACTCCCCGACGGGATCCGCGCCCGCGTCGATGTCGTCACCGGCTCGCACGGCGACGCCGAAGTCGTCGACCGGGCCTTCGACGGCGCGGACGCCGTCTTCTGGCTGGTTCCGTCAAACCCCCGCGAAGCGAGTCTGGACGCCATGTACTCCGGCTTCACCCGCGCCGCCGCGAAGGCGTTCACGACCCATCGAGTCGGACACGTCGTCGGCGTCTCCGCACTCGGCCGCGGCACCCCCGTCGCCGGCCGCGCCGGGCATGTGACGGCGTCGCTGGCCATGGACGACCTCATCGCGAGTACGGGGGTGGCTTACCGGGCGCTCGCCAACCCGACGTTCTTCGACAATCTGCTGTGGCAGGTGGCTTCGCTCCGCGACAACGGTGTGTTCACCGGTACCGAGGCCGCCGACCGCAAGGCGCCGACGGCCGCCACCCGGGACATCGCCGCGGCCGCCGCCGGCCTGCTGCTCGACCGCTCGTGGACGGGGACGGGCGAGGTCCCGGTGCTGGGCCCCGAGGACCTTTCGCCGAACGACCTGGCGCGCATCATGTCCGAAGTGCTCGGCCGCCCGATCCGCTACGAGCGGCAGACGCTCGACGCATTCGGCACCGCACTCGCCGGACGCGGCGTCGGGGACGCGCTCGTGCAGGGCTACCTCGACATGATGCGCGCCAAGGACGAAGGGCTCGACGAGCGGGTGCGGCGCACCCCGCAGACCGCGAGCCCGACGACCTTCCGCGAGTGGTGTGAGCAGGTCCTCAAGCCGGCGGTCCAGGCATGAGCACCGGGACCGCTCTCATCGTCGGGGCGTCCCGGGCCCTCGGGCTCGGCCTGGCCACCGAGTACGCAGGCCGGGGCTGGGACGTCATCGGGACCGTCCGGGGCGATCGGCGCACCGGTCTCCACGACCTGGCCGAGGCATCCGGCGGTCGGGTCACCGTCGAGTCGCTGGACATGACGAAGCCGGAGGAGATCGATGCACTGCGCGAACGGCTGGCGGAGCGCACCCTCGACCTGCTGTTCGTCAATGCCGCCGTCACAAGGGGAAACATTCCCGTCGGCGAGGTCCCGACGGAGATGTTCGTCGAGGTCATGGTCACCAATGCGCTCAGCCCGATGCGCGTGATCGAGTCCTTCCGCTCGCTGGTCGCGCCGACCGGGACCATCGGCGTCATGTCCTCGCGCCAAGGCAGTCTGGCCTTGAACACCCGCGGCGGTCAGGACGTCTACCGCGCCAGCAAGTCCGCCCTGAACCAGCTGATGCGCAGCTACGCCGCCCGGTACGCCGACGCCTCGCACACGCTGCTGCTCATGTGCCCCGGCCATGTCCGCACCGAACTCGGGGGGCCGGACGCACCGTTGACCATCGACCAGTCCATCCCGGGCGTGGCGGACACGATCGACCGCCATGGCGGCGAACCGGGCCTGAAGTTCCTCAACTACCAGGACCAGCCCGTGCCCTGGTAGCAGTCGTGGGAGTGACCTCCCCAGCCTGCTCCCCGGCCCGGCATCGGGCCCGGTCCCGTGACCCGGTAGGCCGTTGAGGCAGGCCGGCCACTCCCTGGCGCACCCGCCTGCCGGAGGAACGATCACCGTAGGTGTCAGCGCGAGGCCAGAGGGGTGCCGGTGACGGGTGAGCGGGTCAGGCGAGGTCGAGCAGCTGTTCGTAGAAGCCGCCGAAGCCCCGTTCCCGGTCGACCAGATGGAGTTCAAGGATCCAGTGGCAGGTCCGGCCCGCGCGGTTCGTGCGGCGCAGGACGGTGTCGTTCTCCGGGGTGATGTACGACTCGGCCTTGGCTCCGTCGTTCCTCTCGTGCGGGAACTCGCCGACGAGGTGGCCGGTGTGCCAGGTCCCGATGGTCCAGCCGGCTGCCGTCGCCAGCCGCTCGACCTCGGCGTACAGCTGCC
This sequence comes from Streptomyces lydicus, assembly GCF_000717345.1. GTDB lineage: Bacteria > Actinomycetota > Actinomycetes > Streptomycetales > Streptomycetaceae > Streptomyces > Streptomyces lydicus. The sequence continues at coordinate 311,737 of NZ_JNZA01000012.1, forward strand.
GGCCGGTGATGTCCGGACGCGCGGCGAAGAAGGCGCGTCCGGCGTCGAAGAGGCGCGGCAGGTCCTGGAGCAGGCGCTGCTTGTGCGGGTCGTCGCCGAAGACGTACGTGCGGCCGAAGTCCGCCTCGTACTCCTCGAAGATCGGGCCGAAGTCGGCGAAGGCGACATCGTCGGACCCGATGACCCGGTCCGGTGGATTGTCCTGGTAGGGGCGGAGGGTGTTGGGTCCGGAGCGGATGATCCGCTTGTGCCAGTGCTTGGTGGTGCCGAACATCTCGTTGGCGAGGTCGCGAATCTGGTCGCTGACCTCGCGCTCGCCCCGGCCGGGCGCCACCAGCCCGCGCGTCTCCACTTCGGCGAAAAGTGCGATGGCCTTTTCCTGAGCCGCAACCAGCCCCTCGACTCGCCGCGTTTCCGGCACATCCGGTGTCTGTTCTGTCACGAGCTCTTCCCTCCCGTGAGGACGCGCACTGCTCGGATCGGCTCAGCGGGGTGCCGATGCGCGCGCCTCGGCGTGTGCAGCTCCCGGTCGATTGTCGATCATCGCAATGCCACCTCCGCAGGTGCAAGGAGGTTCTTGCCCAGGCGTACACACAAGAGGGCGCCGGCCGAGGTCCGGCGCCGGCCTGTCACTACCTCCAATATCTGACGGCCCGTGTGCCAGCTGATTTGGGGTATTCACCAAGCAATTGCCAGGTGATTGTTCAATTCGAGCGGTAGATGCAGGATGGCAGGCAGACGTACCGGGGCGAGGGAGGCAGGTCGGATGCCGGACAGCGGGAACAGGGTGAAGTCCACGGGCAGCCATGGGGGATCGGCGTGTTCGCGCAGCCATTTTCCGGACCTGCACCCTCGCGCGGGCAGCGGCGAGTTCTGACCGGCGGCGAAAAGCCGTCTCGACACCGGCTGCGAACGATCCGGCGACGGCCAGGATGCGTTCCCAGCCTCTGGTCCCAGCAATTTCAAGGAATCCATGTGCGCCAACCGGCACACCGGCGACAGCGCATAAGGCTCCTCTTCCCCCATCCTGCTCACGAGGCGAGGTAAGGCCATGACCACACGCACCCAGGACGGCAGCGCCGGCGACGTCGACTACGGCGCGTTCGGCGGCGGGTACTCCTCCTTCCGTCGGCCGGACGCGCGGATCGCGCGGTTCATCGCCGAGACCTTGGGCGACTCCCGGACGGTACTCAATGTCGGTGCCGGCGCCGGATCGTACGAGGGTGTGCTTCGTGCCGTGACGGCGGTCGAGCCCTCGGAGTCGATGCGTGCCCAGCGGCCGACGCAGCTCGCCCCGGCGATCGACGCCGTCGCCGAGGATCTGCCCTTCGCCGACGGGGAGTTCGACGGGGCGATGACGCTGTTCAGCGTGCACCAGTGGTCCGACGTCGAGGCCGGGCTGCGGGAGATGCGGCGCGTGACCCGTGGCCCGGTCGTCGTCCTCACCTGCGATCCCGACCTGGTACGGGGCTTTTGGCTGCACCGCTACGCGCCCGAAGTCCTCGACACCGAGGCCCGCCGCTACCCGCCGATCGAGCAGCTGACCGCCGCCCTGGGCGGCACCAGCACCCTCCAGACCGTACCCATACCCCTGGACTGCACCGACGGCTTCAACGAGGCGTACTACGGCCGCCCCGAGTTGCTGCTCGACCCGGCGGCCCGTCAGGCGTGTTCGGCCTGGAGTTTCGTCGACGACCGTGTCCGCGAACACTTCGACGCGACCTTGCGCCACGACCTGGACTCCGGCGCCTGGGACGAAGAGTTCGGTCACCTGCGCAGCCAGCCGACGTACGAGGGGGCTCTGGTCCTCGTCCGCGCGATCCCGTGAGCGGCGCAGCAGCGTGCCATGACAATACGCGGCCCGGTGAACGGACGCTGCGAGGCATGGGAGCTGCCGGCGCCGAGGCGTAGGACACAGCTGCGGGGGCCGGTGCGACGCGGCTCAGGTCATCCGGCCGGCAGGACCAGCGGCGCCGGGCTGCCGGCTGTCCATCCGGGAGGTGGGGATGATCAGGCGGCGGCGAGGGAGACCTCCGTCGACTTGATCAGCGCGACGACGGAGGTGCCCGAGGCCAGCCCGAGGGCCTCGACGGCGTCCTTGGTGATGGCAGCGGTCAGTTCGCCGCCCTCGACGGTGACCTTGACGGAGCCCATGGCGCCACCCGTCGTGACGTCGGCGACGGTGCCCGCGATCTGGTTGCGGATGGAGATGCCCTCGACCGGGCCGGTAGCGAGCGCGACCTCGGTGGACTTCACCAGCGCCTTGACCGCAGAGCCCGCCGCCAGCCCCAGGTCCTTGACGGCATCGGTGGTGATCGCGGCGGTGATGTCCTGCCCACCGGCCAGGCGCACCTTCACCGAAGCCATGGCCTCACCGACGGCGACAGCGGTGACGGTACCGGGGAACTGGTTACGAATGGACATGCTCATGGATGGAACGCCTCTCAAAAGCCGAAATCGAAACCGCGGGCACCTGGGTGACCGGTATCACGGCCGACTGTATCGGCGGGAAAACCCGGCCCGTGCTGACCGGGCCGCATGTGCCAACCGAATGCCCGCAACCTCATGGCGTATTCCAGGAGGCCCTGGATGGCGGGATTTCTGAAGGGATATCCAGCGTTGATCTGGCCTTGCAACGCGACCCGAAACGAGGTGGGCTGACGATTCGCCACCCGGCGCAGTCCGCAACGCGGCTCACCCATTCGCCAGCGGCTGCATTCCCGTCCTTTCGGCAGGTCAGTCGAGCCCGTGGGGGAGCGGGCCAACTGCGCAACACGTCAGCCAGATGTACGCCCCTGGCCTCCACTGAACGCCCTTATGGGGATCATGTGCCATATGCGACGCATCCCCTGACGAAAGGCATGTCATGAAGATCGCAGTCATCGGCGGTACCGGTCTGATCGGATCGCAGGTCGTCAAGGATCTGAATGCCGCCGGGCACGAGGCGGTACCGCACTCGAAGTCCACCGGAATCGACGTCATCAGCGGTGAAGGGCTGGACGAGGCGGTGGCGGGGGCCGACGTCCTCGTCAACCTGACGAACTCCCCGACCTTCGACGAAGCCTCAGCGGCCTTCTTCCAGGCGTCGATGGACAACCTTCTGGCCGCGGGCCAGAAGAGCGGTCTCCGTCACTTCGTCATTCTGTCGATCGTCGGCGTGGACCGGGTACCTGAGCTGGACTACTACCGGGCCAAGGCGCTCCAGGAAAACATCCTCGCGGCAGGCCCGATTCCCTACTCGATCGTCCGGGCGACGCAGTTCATGGAATTCATGGACGCGGTCCTGTCGTGGACCGCGGACAGTGACACCGTCCGGTTGCCCGCCACGCCGATCCAGCCGATCGCGTCCAAGGACGTGGCCGCCGCGGTGGCGGAAGTCGCGGCGGGAGCCCCGCTGGGGGGCATTCGCAACATCGCCGGCCCCGAGGTCTTCACCCTCGACGAGCTGGGTCGGATCACCCTGGCCCACAGGTCCGACGGCCGCACCGTCGTCACCGACCCCACCGCGGGCATGTTCGCCGCCGTCAAGGGTGACGTCCTAACCGACACGGACGCCCGCCTCGCCCCCACCCGCTACACCGACTGGCTCTCCTGAACCGCTTCCGCCCTGGCGGGGACGGGGGAATCCGGTGACCGGCGTTCTTGCGCGCTGCTTGCGCCCGCCCCGCAGCGGGGCGGGGCGGGCGCAAGCAGCGGTGCGTCGGGCCGCTACATGGCGAGCCACACCGCGTGGTCCGGGGCCAGTCGGCCGTCCTCGACCGGGCCGCTCGCCAGCAGCACCGCCTCGTGTGCCGGCAGCGCGTACGGCTCCGGTGAGAGGTTGACGACGCAGCCGAAGCCCGGCTCGCGGCGGTAGGCGAGCACACCGGCGGGGGCGTCAAGCCAGGTCAGGTCGCCCTCGCCGAGTGCGGGGTGGTCCCGGCGCAGGTGGAGGGCGCGCCGGTAGAGCTCCAGCATGGAGGCCGGGTCGCCGGTCTGCGCCGCGACGCTGAGGTCCTTCCACTGCGCGGGCTGCGGCAGCCAGGGCGCGCCGATGGCGTCCTCGGGGCTGAACCCGTACGGCGCGCTGTGCCCGGACCAGGGGATCGGGACACGGCAGCCGTCGCGTCCGGGGTCGGTGTGACCGGACCGTTCCCAGATGGGGTCCTGGAGTACGTCCTCGGGCAGGTCTTCCACCTCCGCCAGCCCCAGCTCCTCACCCTGGTAGACGTAGGCGCCGCCGGGGAGGGAGAGCATCAGCAGGGCGGCCGCGCGGGCCCGCCGGACACCGAGTTCGAGGTCAAGCGGGCCCTCGGGCCGGTAGGGCTCGTTGGCGACCCACTTCTTGGCCACCGTGCGGCCGAAGCGGCTGGGGTGCCGTACCACGTCGTGGTTGGAGAGCACCCAGGTCGCGGGGGCGCCGACGGAGCCGAGCGTGCCGAGCGAGCGGTCGATGACCTCGCGCAACGCGGCCGGGTCCCAACTGGTCATCAGGAAGTCGAAGTTGAAGGCGGTGTGCAGCCCCTCCGGCCGTACGTAGGCGGCGAGCCGGTCGGGGGTGTCGGCCCAGGCTTCGGCGACGAACGAGCGGTCGCCGGGGAATTCATCGGCCACCCGGCGCCATGCGCGGTATATGGCGTGCACGTCGTCGCGGTTCCAGTACGGGTGGTCCGCCTGCTCCTCGGCCCCCGGGGCGTCCGTTCCGCCGCGGGGTGGCAGATCGGGCAGTGCGGGGTCCTTGACCAGGCCGTGCGCCACATCGATACGGAAGCCGTCGACGCCACGGCTGAACCAGAACCGCAGGATGTCCTCGAACTCCGCCTGCACCTCGGGGTGTTGCCAGTTGAGGTCCGGCTGTTCGGGGGCGAACAGATGGAGGTACCACTGGCCGTCGGGCAGCCTGGTCCAGGCCGGGCCACCGAAGACGGACTGCCAGTTGTTGGGTGGCTCGGCCCCGTCGGGCCCGCGCCCGTCGCGGAAGTGGTAGCGCGCCCGCTCCGGGCTGCCGGCCCCGGCAGCCCGCGCCGCCTTGAACCAGGCGTGCTGGTCGGAGGTGTGGTTGGGCACGATGTCGGGGATGACGCGGATGCCGTGCTCGTGCGCCTCCTCGATCAGCGCCTCGGCGTCGGCCACGGTGCCGAAGAGCGGGTCGATCTCGCGGTAGTCCGCCACGTCGTAACCGTGGTCCGCCATCGGCGACTTGTACCAGGGATTGATCCAGATGGCGTCGATGCCGAGGGACTTCAGATAGGGGAGCCGGGAGCGGATGCCGGCGATGTCACCGACTCCGTCACCGTTGGCGTCGGCGAAGCTGCGGACGTAGACCTGGTAGATGACGGCGCTGCGCCACCACGGTGCGGGGCTGTTGCTGGGCATGCTGCTGCGTGCTCCTCGGTGCTCTGCGGCTTTTCGGTGTGCGGTGGGGGCTACTTCGCGGCGCCGGCGGTGAGGCCGGCGACGATCCGGCGCTGGAAGAGCAGCACCATGATCACGAGGGGGACGGTGACGAGTACGCCCGCCGCCATCTGGCTGCCGAACGGGGTCTCGAACTGGCTCGCCCCGGAGAAGGTGGAGATGGCCACGGGTGCGGTCTGCATCTCCGGCTTGTTCGTCATCGACAGCGCGATGAGGAATTCGTTCCAGGCCGCGATGAAGGTGATGATCGCGGTGGTGAACATGCCCGGCGCGGCGAGCGGGATGATGATCTTGCGGAACGCCTGGCCGCGGGTGCAGCCGTCGACCATGGCGGCATGCTCCAGTTCGTCGGGCATCTGCCGGAAGAACGCGGTGAGGTTCCAGACCGCGAGCGGCAGCGTGAAGGACATGCTGGGCACGATCATGGCCTGGTAGCTGTTGATCCAGCCGAAGTCGACGAACATCTTCAGCAGCGGGACCACGAGCGACACCACCGGGAACATGGAGGTCGCGATGATCAGGGTGAGCACCAGCCGCTTGAGCCGGAATTCCAGCCGTGCCATGGCATAGGCGGTGAAGGTGGCCAGGACCAGCGCCACGACGGTGGTGGTGCCGGCCACCACGAGGCTGTTGAGCAGGGCCCGGGTGAAGGACTCGGACGGGTCGAGGACCGCGAGGTAGTTCTCGAACGAAAGCCTAGTGGGGAAGGGTGAGTTGGCGAAGATGTCCGAGGTCCGCCGTAGGCTGGAGACCAGCATCCAGTAGAACGGTGCCAGGCAGTAGGCCACGACCGCGGCGACTCCCGCGTACAGCAGCCACTTGCGCAGCTTCGGGGAGAGCGTCATGCCGCCACCTCCGTACGACGGCGCGGCAGCCACCAGCGGCGGGTGCGGGCCGGACCGTCGTCCCCGAGGACGTCGGCGCCCAGCAGCCGGACGAAGGCCAGCGCGATCAGGAAGACATAGACGAAGAGGATCACCGCGTAGGCCGCGGCGGGCCCGAACCGCACGTTCGCGGCCTGGTCCTGGGCGAGCATGGACAGCGTCTCCACCGAGGTCTTCTTGGCGCCGATGAGGATGTACGGCAGGTCGAACATCCGCAGCGCGTCCAGCGTGCGGAACAGGACAGCCACCAGCAGCGCGGGCTTCACCAGCGGCAGGGTGATGTTCCAGAACTGGCGCAGCGCGCCCGCTCCGTCGATCCTGGCCGCCTCGTAGACCTCTTTGCTGATCACCTGCAGTCCCGCCAGGACGAGCAGGCCGATGAAGGGGGCGGTCTTCCACACGTCGGCGATGATCACCGCGAGCTTGGCGTGGAATCCCTCGGTGGTCCACAGGATGTGCTGACCGGTCAGGGCGTTGGCCACGCCGTTGCTGTTGAAGATCCAGCGCCAGAGCAGGCCGCTCACCGCCGTGGGGATGGCCCACGGCACCAGGATGCTGGCCCGTACCAGGGCCCGGCCCTGGAAGGCGCGGTGCATGATCAGCGCCATCGCGATGCCGATGACCGTCTCCAGCGCGACTGTGGTGACGGTCAGGAACGTGGTGTTCCAGAAGGCGTTCCAGAAGCGGGCACCGGCCGCACCGAAGATCGCGCCGTAGTTCTGCAGCCCGACGAACGGGTCGGTGTCGTTGACGAATCCGGTCTTCGGGTTGAGTCCGGGGGTGCCGTAGAGCGAGTCCTTCAGCGCCACGAGCGTCGGGTAGAGGACCACGACCACCAGCACCAGCAGCGTCGGGGAGACCAGCAGGGCCGCGAGTCGGCCGGTCCCGGAGGTGGCCCGCGGGCGGCGCCGCGGGGGCTTCGCCGGGAGGGCCAGCGCGCGGGGCGCGGCCTGGTTCTGCGTTGTCACCATGGGGTGCTCCTCACTCTCCCGCAGACTGCTGCCGAAGGGTCTGCTGAAGGTCCTTCAGGGCCTGCGCGCTGCTCGTGCTGCCGGTGATGGCCGCGTAGACCTGCTGTTGGATCGCGGCCGTGACATCGCCGTACTGGAAGACCCGGGGCCGCGGCACGGCGTGCAGGATCGACTGCTTGAGGGTGGGGAGGTACGGATACTGCTTGATCAGCTTCGGGTCCTTGTAGAGCGCCTCATAGGTCGGTGCGCCCGGTGCGCGGGACAGCGTGAAGCGCTGGATCTCCTGGCTGGAGAGGAACTTCATGAAGTCGATCGCAGTCGCTTTGTTCTCCGCCGAGGCCGACAGCGCCAGGTTGTGGCCGCCCAGGCTGGAGGCGCCGGGCCCGTCCAGACCGGGCAGCGGCGCGGTGCGGAACCGGTCCGCGACCTTGCTGGAGCCGTCCTTCTTGGCCATCAGGGGATAGGCGTAGGGCCAGTTCCGCAGGAAAATCAGCTTCCCGGTCTGGAAGGCGCGGCGGCCGTCCTCCTCCTGATAGGTGACGGCGTCCTTGGGGATGGTGCCGTCCTTGAAGGAGTTGACCAGGAAGTCCAGGCCCCGCTTCGCCTGCGGGGTCTCCACGTGCGGTGTGCCCTTGGCGTCGGTGACGACTCCGCCCGCGGAGTTCACGGCCTCGGCGAAGTTGACGGTCAGGCCCTCGTACTTCTGGAACTGGCCGGCGTAACAGGACATCCCCCGCGCCTCGGGCAGCTTCTTCACCTTGGCGCAGTCCGCCTTCATCTCCGCCCAGGTGGCCGGCGGTTGTCCGATACGGGCCTTCTTGAGCAGGTCGGTGCGGTAGTAGAGCATGCCGCCGTCGGAACTGAACGGCAGGGCGTACAGGCCGCCGCGGTACTTGCCGGTCTCGACGATCGGCTTGAGCATCTGCGACAACGGATACCGGTCTTCGGGAAGCCGGTCGATCCATCGGTGCGCGGCGAACTCCGAGGTCCACACGGCGTCGAGCGCCAGCACCGTATAGGCATCGGACTTCGTCTGCGCGTTCTGGATCATCTGCTGGCGCTGGGCGTCGGGGTCCGTGGGCAACTGGACGAAGGTGACCTTCTCCGAGGGGTGCCGCTCGTTCCAGCGGTCGAGCATTTCCTGGACGGATCCGGAGGCGTCCTTGCCGGCGACGTAGGTGATCGGCCCGCGCCCCTCGAACGTGGGCCGGCCGCCGGCCTTGGCGGCCCCGGCCGGGCCGCAGGCGGCGAGGGCGGCGAGCCCCACGAAGGCCGCGCCGCCACTCTGCAGCGCTCTGATCGTTCTGCTCTTCACTGTCTCTCCTGGTGGTGCGAACCGGGGCGGTGGTCGGTCACGCGTGGGGGAGCCGCTCGCCGGTGGCGGCCGAGAAGAAGTACGCGCTGTCCGGCCGGAGGCGCAGGGTGATCCGTTCGCCCTTCCGGGGCGGAGTCCGCGGGTCGACCCGGGCGACGACATCGGCCCCGGTCCCGGGGCCGGCGAGAACGCTGTCGCCCCCTCCGCGGCCGTCGTCGTCCTGAAGAGTTCCGTGGGCATACGCCTCCGAGCCGAGCACCTCCACCATCGTCACCGTCATGCCGAGGCCCCGCTCGTCCGGCGCGACGGTCTCCAGCGCCTCCGGCCGGAAGCCCAGCACGACGCGGTCGCCGCCCTCGGCCGCAACGGCGGCGCGCACACGGCGGGGCAACGGGAGGTGGCTGCCGCCGAGTTGGACGCCGTCTTCGGCCATCCGGACCTCTTCGAGCCCGCCGGAGAGCGCCTTCGGCCTGCGCTGGAGGTACGGCTCCAGGTCGAGGATCCTGGCCGCTTCCTGCACCCGGCGCCCGATCTCGCCCTTCGGCGTTCCGGCGACCTTGAGGGCGAACCCCGTGTTGTCGGCGACGCTCATGTGCGGGTGGAGCGCGTAGTTCTGGAACACCATGGCGATGTCCAGATGCAGTGCGTCGACCGCAGGCCGGTCGGCTCCCGGATAGCACCGGGTGACCTTTGCGAAACTGACTGTCGTCATGCGGGAGTTTCGTCCCTTCCCGGCAGCGGCCGCCGGATGGCATGGGCAGGGGTGCAGAGCGCTTCTGATTGCGCTGTCTTCGCATCAGGTAGATGAAGTAGCAGGTCAACAGTCTGGAGGATCACTCCGAGCGGCTAGTGGTGACGCTGCTGAGACAGCGCTTTCAAGCTAAGAGCAGCCCCAAGCGAAGTCAATGCGTTACGGCCAGGTAATGCACTGGACATACGCCTGTACCGTGCAGCTTTCCTGCGGGAATGAGGCGCCGTATCGACGGGCGGTCGCGCCCATGACAGCGCTGTCATCAATGCCCCGAAGGCGTGTGCTCGCCGTGCTACCTTCCGTGCATGTCACCAGCTCAACGGCATCCCACGATGGCCGACGTCGCCGAACGCGCCGGCGTCTCCGCCTCCACCGTCTCGCGCACCCTGCGCGGCTACGCCTCCGTCTCGGCCGAGGTCCGGGACCGGGTCGAACGCGCGGCCCGCGAGCTGAACTTCGCCATCTCCCGGCAGGCGGCCAGCCTGGTGACCGGCAAGACCGGGGTGGTGGCCGTGCTCGTGCCGATACTCAAGTCATGGTTCGTGGGTTCGGCGCTGGAAGGGCTCGGGCTGGTGCTGCGCGCGGCGGGCCTGGAGCTGGTGGTCTACTACGTGCCCGACATGGCCGAGCGCGCCGACTTCTTCGAGCGCCTGCCCGCCCGGCGGAACGCCGATGCGCTGCTGGTGTTCTCCTTCGACCTCACCGAGGAGGAGAGCGCCCGCCTGGACGACCTGCAGATGCCGGTCATATACGTCAGCCAGCACGCCGAGGGCAGGCCGAGCGTGTACGTCGACGATGTGGCCGGGGGCCGCGGCGGCACCCGGCATCTCCTCAACCTCGGACACCGTCGGATCGCCTTCCTGCGGGCGATCGGCGTCAGCGGGTTCACCTTCAGCTCCAACGAACGGCTGACCGGCTACCGCCAGGCGCTCACCGACGCGGGCATCCCGCTGGACGACGAGCTGGTGGTCGGCGCCGTCCTGGGCGAGGACCGCACCGTCGTGCAGGCGGTCGGCCAGCTGCTCAGCCTGCGGCATCCGCCGACCGCGATCTTCGTCGAGCAGGACGAGCTCGCCGTCGCGGTGCTGTGGACGCTGCGCAAGAGCGGCTTCGACGTGCCCGAGCGGCTCTCCGTTCTCGGCTTCGACGACCATGACATCGCCCGCTGGGTCGGGTTGTCCACGATCGCGCAGTCACCCACGGAGATCGGCCGCGCCGCCGGCGAGCTGGCGCGTGCGCTCATCGAGACCCCGGACACCGACCGGGAACGCCACATCGTCCTGCCCACCCATCTGATCCCCCGAGCCACCACCGCCCCGCTCACGCCACCGCCCGCGGCGCCCGAAGGCGGTCAGGAAACACCCTCGGCGGGACCCGGCTCGCGGGCCGAGTGATCAAGCGGCTCACCCGGGCCCGTACCACGCACCCCGCGTCCACCAGGGACGTCACCGATCCGACAGCCCAATGGCCCGGCTGCCCGGCGGGAGCGAGCCAGGGCCACAGACCAACAGGGGCCTCGGCCCGTACCGTTCACGACAGCAGCAGATTGAGGGGGCGCAATGCAGCGTATTGGGATCATCGGGGTGGGCGAGATCGGCCGGGCCATCGTGACGGGGCTGAACGAGGAGGCCGAGGAGACACCAGAGGTGTTCCTCTCTCCCCGAGGGGCCAGGGCAGCGGCAGAGCTGTCCGAGCGCTACGACCGCGTACAGGTGTGCGCCGACAACCAAGAGGTGGTCGACCGCTCCGACGTGGTGATCATTGCCGTACGGGCTCAGGACCGGTCCGAGGCCCTGGCGGGCCTGCGGATCGACGCCGACAAGGTGGTGGTCAACGTCATGGCCGGCGTCGGCAACGACGACCTGCGCCGGCTGCTCGCCACCGACGCCCCGTTGGTGCGGGCCATCCCGCTGCCGGCTGTGCGGGAGCGACGCTCGGTCACCGTGACGTGCCCCCGGCACCCGGTGGTGGACTCCCTCTTCAACCGCCTGGGTGGGGCGCTCCCGGTCGCGGACGAAGCGGAGTTCGACGTGTTCTCCGCGCTGACCGCAACACTGACCACCCACTACGCGTACCTCGCCACGCTCACCTCGTGGGCCACCGGCCACGGCATCGCCCCCGACGACGCGGACCGCTATGTCCGGAGCCTCTTCCAGGCCGTCGGCCGCACCCTTGGCGACGAGTCTCGCTCCCTGCCTCAGCTGGCGGCCCACCACGAAACCCCCGGCGGGATCAACGAACGCGTCCGCTCCACATGGTTCGACGCAGCCAACTCCGGGGCCCTCGGTAAGTCCCTCGACGGCCTCTTGGCCGACCTGAGGGAATGAGCTTTCTCGTAGTTCACGCACCGGGCTTCGGCTCCGGCATGCCGCTGTACTCCGCGCAACCGCCCGTCTCATCCGCGGTCGCGGAGGTACGCCTCCAGTTGGGCGGCCCCGGTGAGCATCGCCCGGCCCCGGGTGGACAGCCGGCCGTGCCAGTCGCACAGTGCGGCCTCCAGTGGCTCCAGCCCGCCGGCTGCCCGCACCTGGGCGATCAGCGGGGCGATCTGCTCCAACAGGTAACCGCCCCGCCTGAGTTGGTGGGCCAGCCGGGCGTCCCGTACGTCCGCCTCGTCGTAGACGCGATAGCCGGTCAGCGGGTCGCGACGCGGCCGGACCAGACCGGCGCGCTCCCATTTGCGCAGCGTCGCGGGCCGGAGTCCGAGCTTCCCGGCCAACGGCCCGATGAACATGTCGCCGGGCCCGGACACCGCCGCCGGCCCGGACCCCACACCGGGCTCGGACGCCGTGCGGGGCTCCAGGTCACGGAGGGCGCTCTCCACGGCCTGGAGGGTCCGGCGGTCGTCGAGGAGCTGGGCGTGGCTCTCGTCGATGAGGCGGAACGCTTCCTCGGCTGCGCCCTCGTTCACCGCCCGCATGATCGACGTCGCCGTCCGGTGGCCGTGGCCGGGCACCAGGGCGAGGAACGCGCGCAGGGCCCCCGCATGCAGCGAGGTATAGGTGCGGTAGCCGTGGGGGGTGCGACCGGCGGCCGGAAGGATGCCGGCCTCCTCGTAATTCCTGATCGCCTGCGTGGACAGACCGTGCTCGCGCGCCAGATCAACCGGCCTGAGCCGCCCACCGCTTTGAGGGTTTCGTCCCATGAGCCCACCAATATCGCGCAGAACTTTCAACCGAGGGTTCAACGATACCGTTGAAGGCATGGCTACGGACATCAAGGAAACCACCCATGCCGTCGAAGCCGCCTCCGTCATGAAGCTGCTATCGGCCCGGCCGCGGCTGCTCGCCCTGGGCGAGCCCACCCACGGCGAGGACACGCTGCTCGACCTGCGTAACGACCTCTTCCGGCGGCTCGTCGAGCAGGAGGGCTACCGGACGATCGCGATCGAGAGCGACTGCATGAGGGGCCTGGTCGTCGACGACTACGTCACCTCGGGCACGGGCACCCTCGACGAGGTCATGGAGCACGGATTCAGCCACGGTTGGGGCAGCTCCGCGGCCAACCGCGAGCTCGTACGCTGGATGCGCGCCTACAACGACGGCCGGCCCGCCCCCGAACAGCTCCGCTTCGCCGGCTTCGACGGCAGCCCGCTGGAGATCACCGGCGCCGCGAGCCCCCGGCAGGCCCTCACCGCCCTCCATGGCTACCTCTCGGCCCGGGTGGACGCGGACCTGTTCCCCTGCACCGCGGAAACGCTCGACCGCCTGCTCGGCGACGACGACCGGTGGACCAACACCGCCGCGATGATGGATCCGACCCGGTCCGTCGGAAAGTCGGCCGAGGCCAACGAGCTGCGGCTGCTCGCCGACGACCTGGTGTCGTTGCTCGACGAGCAGACGCCGCACCTCATCAAGGAGACCTCGCGAGAGGACTGGAACCGCGCGCGCCTGTACGGGCGCACCGCCACCGGCCTGCTGCGTTACCACTCGTGGATGGCCGACACCGCACCGAGCCGCATGACGCGGCTGGTGGGCGTACGGGACCGGATGATGGCCGACAACCTCCTGGCCGTCGCCGAACGGGGCCCGGCCCTGGTCCATGCCCACAACGGCCACCTCCAGCGGGAGAAGAGCACGATGCGGATGGGCGGCCGGCCGCTGGAGTGGTGGAGCGCCGGCGCACTCGTGAGCGCCCACCTGGGCGAGGAGTATGCCTTCCTGGCCACGGCCCTCGGCACGATCCGGCACCAGGGAGTGGACACCCCGGCACCGGACAGTGTCGAAGGACTCCTGTACGCGCTCCCGGAAGACCGCTACGTCGTCGACGCCGCCCGACTGGCCACCGCCCTCGGCGATACGCGGCCCGCGCCCCGCGTATCCCCCTGGTTCGGCTACGCCCCGCTTGACCCGGCCCACCTGGCCGGATTCGACGGGCTCGTGTTCGTCAAGGACGTCCCGCAGAGCTAGTTCGTGCGGCGTGTGGTGAGAGTGCGGGTGCGGGGAGGGGGAGGGCAGCCGGGCGGTATCCCTTGATCAACGCGATTGGGCTTCGTACTCTCGCTCGATGGGACATGACGACCTTCCGGCTCTTGAACTCGCCTTCCCCGGCCCGGAACGTGACCGTGGTGTGGCGGCGATCCTGACTGGTGAGAAGACCGCACTCACGGGCCTCCTGGAGATCTTCGAGCACGCCGGAGAGGCCGTACCGCAGACCGGTCAGCGATTCTCGGTGCTTGATTCCGAGGGCCGTCCGGCCGTCACGATCGAGCTCGTCGACGTACGGGTCGTCCCCATGAAGGAGATCGACGACGACTTCGCGCGAGCCGAGGGACGCGGCTACTCCGACGCGGCACAGTGGCGGGCCGCCCACAAAGAGTTCTTCCAGAGCGAGGGCGTGAGCGAATTCCTGGGTCGCACCGCCGAAGTTGACGATGGCACCCTGGTCGTTGCCGAACGCTTCCGAGTGGTCGAGCTCGACGACCCGGGTAGTCCGTGATCCCATCGAGTCGATGAGGTCCGCAGGTCCCTTTTTGCGGGCCCCGGTGAATCGCACGAACCTGAAGACATGACCCGATCTGATCCCCGCGTGCATCCGCATACAGGAAAAGGAGAGTGCCATGTCGAAGAAGCGCAATCTCGGAAAGGGCGACGAGGTGTCGTGGGAAAGCCACGGCCACAAGGTGACGGGGAAGGTCAAGAAGGAGATCACCGATCGTGTTCGAGCGGCCGGACGGACCGTCGACGCCTCGCAGGATGAACCGCAGTACGAGGTGGAGAGCGACAAGACCGGCCGTACCGCCGTCCACAAACCGAGTGCTCTGCGGAAGAAGAAGAGGAACTCCTGACGGACGCTTCAGCAGGGGGCCGATCCGTTCGGCCATTGCTCTTCCTCGATGTCGACGGGCCGCTGATTCCCTTCGGAGGTCCGGGGCCGAGTTACTCCGTCGGACCGGAGGGCGCGCCCGTGGAGGCGAACCCACTGCTGGCACGGGTCGATCCCGCCGTGGGACGGCGGCTGGCCGCGCTCGGCTACGAGTTGGTCTGGGCGACGACGTGGGGGGGAGGAGGCGAACGAGTGCATCGCGCCCCGGATCGGGCTGCCACCGCTCCGTGTGATCCCTTGGCCGGAGCCGTCGGAGGTGGAGGAGCGCGATGTCCTGGCCGGGCGACATTGGAAGACGCGGCCGATCGTTGCGTGGGCGGCCGGGCGGGCGTTCGCTTGGGTCGATGACGAGATCACGCGCGCGGATCGCGCGTGGGTTGCCGCCCATCATCAGGGGCCGGCGCTGCTGCACCAGATCAACCCGCGCGTCGGCCTGACCGCCGACGACTTGGACGTTCTCGCGGCGTGGACCGAGGCCCTCGGCGACACGGCGTGACATGGCGCAGTGCGCTCGCAGGCCGCGACCAAGATCCTCCGTCAGGGTCTCGAAGCATGGCTGCGCGATCTCAAGGCCGCCGCCTGGCTCTGCTCACTTGCAGCGACAGCGTTTGTTGATGAGTTTGGGCAGCGATGCTGATCAACTGGCTCACGTTTTGGTCATGCGAAATAACGGCGTTGGCGGCATCGGCGCGTCGTCTAATTGCGTAGCGTGGCGTGTGGTCTGCCGGGCACCATGTGCAGCATGATCCGGATCAGAGCCGCGGCCAAGGACGACGGTCCGCGGCTCGTAGAACTCCACGGCCTCGTTCATGGCCTGCACGCCCAGCAACGACCTGACGTCTTCGTCGCTGAGCCGCAGCAGACGCGGCTCGAAGCGTTCTTCGACGACGCCTTCGACGACGCCTCTGCGCACGTCCTGGTCGCGGAGCTTTCGTCCGGAAGTTCGCTCGCCGGGTATGCCATGGCCCGAGTGGTGGAGCGCGAGGGAAGTCCGCAGGTCCAAAGTCATTCGGCCGTGATGCTGCAGCAACTGGCCGTGGATCCCGACGCCTCACGTGGTGGGGTCGGAACTGCACTCCTTGAGGCAGTGCGCGAGATCGGCCGTGAGGCCGGCTGCCGACGACTGATCACAAACGTATGGTGCTTCAACACACCAGCCCGGTCTTTCTATGAGGCATCCGGGCTGGTGCCGATGACGCAGCAGCTTGAGCAGAAGCTGTGAGAGCCCCCTGTCCGCTGGGCTCAGGCAGAGACCCCCTGTAGTCGTCAGCCCGTGATGGCCGACGCTTCGGTCCGAGCCCGGGTGCTGGCGAGGCGGTAGGACTCGGTGCCGGTCTCGATGATCGTGCCGTTGAAGGTCAGGCGGTCGACAATGGCCGCGCAGAGACGGGGATCGGTGAACGTCTTCGTCCACCCGCCGAACGACTCGTTGGAGGCGATGGCGACGCTGTTCTTCTCCTCCCGCTCTGTCAGAACCTACGCCCTTACAGGGAGACGTCGGGATGGAGGCGTCCGACCGTCCACATCCGCTGGCGCCGGACGGCGAGGGCGGTCACGGCGAGGAAGCCGGCGGTGAAGGCGAGAAGGACGGCGAAATCTCGCAGGAGGTTTCCGGTGAGCCCGCCCGAGACGGTGACGCGTAGCCCGTCGACGAGGTACGTCATCGGGAGCATCGGGTTCAGCACCTGGAAGAAGGCCGGCTCGGTGGGCAGCGGATAGAGGCCGCCCGAGGCGGTGAGCTGCAGGATGAGCAGGACCAGCGACAGGACGTCGCCGGGAACCCCGAACACGGTGCGCAGACAGTGGTCGACGGCCACGAACGCCGCCGCCCCGGTGACCAGGAGCGCGAGCATCCAGACGCCGTGGACAGGGTCGAGCCCGAGGGCCAGGTCGACGACGCCGTAGAGCACCAGTGCCCCCACCGCCCCGAGCAGTGCGGCCGGCAGCCATCCCGCGACGGCGGTGGTGAAGGCGCCGACCCGGCCGGCCAGGGCACGGGTGTTGAGGGGGCGCAGCAGCAGGTAGGCGAAGAGGCCGAACACCCACAGGGCGATGCCGAAGAAGAACGGTGCGAGCCCTCGTCCGTACACCCCGGCCGGGTGCAGGTTGGCCCGGTCGATGTGTACGGGCGTGCCCAGCACCTCGGCGGCGTGCGCGACCTGGTCGGGGCTGGTGCGGGGGATCTTGTGCAGTCCGTCGTCCACGGTGCGGGAGACCTCCGCGGCGCCGCTGTGGGCCTGCTCGGCGGCGGCATGCAGGGCGCCGGAGCCGCTCTCCAGGGTGCCGAGCCCCTCGACGAGGCCGTGCGCGCCGTCGGCCGCACTGTGGGATCCGGTGTCGACGAGACGGAGCGGGGTGTGCAGAGCCAGCACGTCGCGTCCGAGTGAGCCGACGTCTTCCTGGAGGCGTTCGGCTTCGTGGAGGGATCGGCGGGCGTTGTTCTCCGCGGCGGCGGCCCGTCCGTCGAGGGCGGTGGCGGTCGAGTCCAGGCTGCGGGCGTGGCTCAGGGTCCTTCGGTAGACCGGGTCGTTGCGCAGTTCGGGGTGGGAGTCGGCGAGATCGGTGAGGTCGGCCACCGCCCGCGAGGTGCCCTTGCGGGTGGCGCTGGTAGCGGTGTGCACGGCGTCCAGGCCGTCGGTGGTCAGCCGGGCGGTGCTCACCAAGGCGGCGGCGGCCCCGGGCAGCCGATCCGCGGCGGCCTGGTCCAGACGGCCCGTGAGGTCGTCGATCTGTCCGGTCGCCCGGGCGATCTGCTGTGCCCCGGCGGCGACGCCGGTGGCCCCGTCGCGCAGGGTCGAGGTCGCGGAGGCGATCGTGGAAGTGCCCTGCTGGGCCACTCGGGTGGCCCCCACCAGCCGGTGTGCGCCCTCGGAGGCGGTGGTCAGCTTGTCGCGTACGTCCGACAGCTCGCCGTAGACGCTGCGCACGTAGGCGGCGTGGGTGGCCGAGTTGATCTGGTCCTGCAGCTTGGTCTGTACGACCTCGGTCATGATGCCGGCGATGTAGTTGTTGGCATCGTTGAGTTGGATCCGGATGCCGGCCTGCTTCGGGCGGGTGTCGGCGCCGGTGGCGAGCTTGCGGCTGAAGTCGGACGGGATGTCGATGGTGAAGAAGTAGCGGCCGTGCTCCAGCCCGTCGCGCGCCTCGTCCTGGCCGACGAAGTGCCAGTCGAAGGTCCCGGACGCCTTGAGCTGCTTCACCAGCTGATCACCGGCGTCCACCCGGCGGCCCTGCTTCGCATGCGCCAGGTGGTCCTGGTTGACGACGGCAACCGGCATGCGGTCGGTCTTCCCGTACGGGTCCCAGTTCGCCCAGAGGTACATGGCGCCGTACAGCAACGGCACCAGGCAGAGCAATAAGGGGACCAGGCGGCGCATCGGGCCGCGGAAGCGCCGGAGTTCCAGCAGTGCCAGCTTGACGGCCTTCATGCGTCGGCGTCCTCTCGGGCAACGGCCGTCCGGGCCGGGAGGCGGTCCCGGCTGCGCTGCGGAAGTGACAGCGCGACGAGGCCGGGGGTGGGCGGCGGCGTGCGGACGCAGCCGGCCAGCACGGTGGGGCCGCTGTCGCGGACCCGGTCCAGTGCCTGCCACACGCTGTCGAGCGCGTCGGGCGGCAGGCCGTCGTCCACGTCGTCGATGACGAGGGCGCCGGGGTGCTCGGCGAGTGCCAGTGCGGTCGCCAGCAGCAGTGCCTCGACCGGATCGAGGTCCTCGACCAGGTCCGTCCCGCGGGGGGCGGTGCCCACGGCCTCGCATGCCTCGCGGATACGACGCTCGGTCACTCCTGCCGCGGTGAGACGGCGTTCGGCCATCACTTCCTTCACCCGCAGTCGCCCTTCGAGAGCGACCGCGGGCGCCGCCCGGGCGACGGCGACCGCCGCGCGCACCCGTCGGCCTTCGGCGGGCAGGACGTGCCCGCCGACGCGGACGGCCCCGCCGGACAGCCGCATCCGTCCGGCGAGCGCGAGCAGCAGGGAAGTACGCCCGGAACCTGCCGGCCCGTGGGCGGCCAGCAGCCCGCCGGCCGGCACGTCCAGGTCCACCCCTTCGAACACCGGCCCTCTCGGACCATGCACACTCGCCCCGCGGGCGACCACGTCAACTCCAGGCCCTGTCATG
Source organism: Streptomyces lydicus (assembly GCF_000717345.1). GTDB lineage: Bacteria > Actinomycetota > Actinomycetes > Streptomycetales > Streptomycetaceae > Streptomyces > Streptomyces lydicus. The sequence continues at coordinate 330,495 of NZ_JNZA01000012.1, forward strand.
CAGCAAGTCCTAGCCCGGAGCGGCCAACCCACCCCTGTGGCACGGCAGTTGTGACGATGTTCACGTGGCGCAGGCCAACTCGGCGGGGCGCCCCCGGGGTCAGTTCCTCTGCCGGCGGGCCAGCTTCACCTCGCGGTCGACGGCCCAGGCGTCGGCGACCGGCCCGAGGTGGCCGAGCTTGTCGGGATTGAGCACCGTGCGGATGGACCGGATCTGCCCGTCGAGCACCTCAAGGGCCAGGGTGTGCAGGACCTTGCCGTCCCGGTCGCGGAAGATTGCCCCGGGCTGGCCGTTGACCTCGTGCTGTTCGAACGTCACGTCGATCCGGAGCAGCCAGGGGAAGACCGTGCCCAGCAGCCGGGCCACGTTCTCCGCACCCATGACGGCCTTGGCCAGCTGCGGGGCCTTGCCGCCGCCGTCCCCGACCAACTCCACGTTGGCGGCCAGCAGCTGCTGCAGCCCGCCCACATCGCCGTCCTTCAGCGCGTCGAAGAACCGCGTCGCCAGCACCTGCCGCTCCTGACCGTCCGCCGTGAACCGCGGCCGCCCGGCCTCCATGTGCCGCCGCGCCCGCACCAGGAGCTGCCGGCATGCCGCCTCCGAACGCCCCACCGCCGCGGCGACCTCGTCGAACCCGAAGCCGAACACCTCCCGCAGCAGGAAGACCGCCCGCTCCAGGGGGCTGAGCCGCTCCAGCAGCAGCAGCGCCGCCATCGACACCGAGTCGGCCAGTTCCACCGACCGCGCCGGATCCTGATACGGATCGCTCAGCAGCGGCTCGGGGAACCACGGGCCCACGTACTCCTCCCGCCGCGCCCGCGCGGAGCGCAGCACGTCGATCGAGATTCGTGTCACCGCGGCCGACAGAAAGGCCCTGGTCGACGTGGGCCGGGTCGCCGAGCCGTCGAAGCGCAGCCACGTCTCCTGCACCGCGTCCTCGGCCTCGCTCACGCTGCCCAGAATGCGGTAGGCGATCGAAAACAGCAGCGGCCGCAGCTCCTCGAAGTCCTCGACCTTGCTCACGCCGGATTCCCTCCCCTTGGAGTCTGCATTCCCACCCGGCCGTACGCGCCGCGCGGGCATCTGCTGGTGATCATCCGGACCACCGGCAGGCCGGATCAGCGCCGCCGAGGCCGGGGCCCGGAGCCCGCAGCCGGACCCCGAGCCAGTGGCTGATGCCGTTCAGTGGACGTTCAGTGGAACTGCCCGGGCGTGTAGTCGCCGGCCGGCTGCTGGGCGATGATGTTCAGCCGGTTCACCGTGTTCATGAAGGAAACCAGGATCACCAGGGCGGTGAGCTGCTCCTCGTCGTAGTGCTTGGCGGCGCCCTCCCACACCTTGTCGCTGACCCCGCCGGCCGCATCCGCGACCCTGGTCCCCTCCTCAGCCAGCTCCAGCGCGGCACGCTCGGCCTCGGTGAAGACCGTGGCCTCCCGCCACGCCGCAACCAGGTTCAGCCGCACTGCGGTCTCGCCGGCCGCGGCGGCATCCTTGGTGTGCATGTCGATGCAGGAGGCGCAGCCGTTGATCTGACTCACGCGAAGCGCCACCAGCTCCTGCGTCGCGGCGGGCAGGGACGAGTCCTTGAGCGTCTTGCCCGCAGACATGAAGTACTTGAAGGCCTTGCCGGCGGTGGGACTGGCGAAGTAGTTCAGTCGCGCGTCCATGGTGTGCTCCTCTGCGGTTGTCACTGGCTACACCCCTTGGACGAAGTAGCCCATCACCCTGTGACATGGACGAATGTGACCCGCGTCTCCCACCCCAGGACCTAGGGCATGCGACTAGCGAGCTTGGCGTGGTCGGTGTCCGGGAGCCAGTCTCGCTGAGGGGCGTAGTCCAGCCAGCGCCGGGAGCGGCCGGTTTCGGTGAAGCCGCGCAGCAGCGTGTCGAGTTGCGGGTGGCGGGCGGACTCGCGCCAGGCCAGCGACCAGGCGTACAGCGGGGTCGGCTCGACGAGCGGGATCGCGCGCAGGCCCGCATGGTCGGGGAGCGGGGCGTCGGCGGGGAAGAGAGTGAAGCACCCGGCGTCGTCGCGGAGGTGTTGCACGAGGTGGTCCAGGCCCAGGTTGGGGCCGTCCTGCCGCCGGGTGAGCGCGAAGTGGTCGGCGAAGCGGCGGAGGAAGTCCAGGCGGGTCAGTTCGGCCGGACACCACAGGGTGCTGTCGCGCAGCTCGGCCGGGCGCAACGCGTCCGCGCCCGCCAGCGGATGGGACGGGCCGACCAGCGCGTCGACGGGCTCCAGCCGCACCAGCCGCTGGGTGAGGCCCGCGTCGCGGCCGTCGGGCAGGGGGTGCACCCGGCCGAGGCCCAGGTCCGTGTCACCGCGCAGCAGCGCCTGCGCGACCGAGGGCCAGTCGCGTCCCGGGCCGGGCTCCAGCCGCACCGGCCCGAGCGCCTGCGCGGCCTGGGCGACGGTGCGCATCGGCGCGTAGAGGTGTCCCCAGGTGTCGATCCGTACGGCCGAACCGGCACCGCTCACCGCCGCGACCGCGCGCTCACCCGCCGCCAGCGCCTCACGCGCGGCCGGCAGGAACCGTTCGCCCGCCTCGGACAGCCGGATGCCGCCCTCGCGCTCGAACAGCCGGACGGCCAGCAGGGTCTCCAGTCGCGCGATGCGCTTGGACAGCGCCTGCTGACTGGTGTTCAGCTCTTCGGCCGCCCGCCCGAAATGCAGCGTCCCGGCGGTCGTGAGGAAGGCGCGGACCAGGGCGAGGTCAAGATCCATGCCGCTGACCTTATGCGACAACCGCACGTTGTCGGCCGGACGGCTTGGTTGTTGGCCGAGCCGTACCGCCCCGCGGTCAGATGGTCATCGACGCCGCACCAGGCGTCACGCCCCGAGGGGACGGCCCGGAGGCCGCCGAGGAGGAAGACCACGATGAAGGCTCTGATACCGACCGGAGATCCCGCCGAACCAGTGGTGTTCGCCGACGTCCCGGAGCCGACCCCGCGCCCCCATGAGGCGCTGGTGAAGGTCGAGGCGTTCTCGGTCAACCGGGGCGAGACCTTCAAGCTGGAGAAGCCCGGCCCCGGCGAGCGCCCCGGCAAGGATGTCGCGGGGCTGGTGGTGCAGCCGGCCGCCGACGGAAGCGGACCGTCCGGGATCACCCGGGTCGTGGGCCACCCCATGGCGGGCGGCTGGGCTGAGTACGTAGCGGTGCCGACCGACGCGCTCGCGGCACTGCCGGACGCCGTCTCGGTGGTCCAGGGGGCGGCGCTGCCGCTGGCCGGGCTCACCGCCTTGCGGCTGCTGCGCGCCGCGGGGCCCGTGCCGGGCCGGCGGGTTCTGCTGACCGGTGCGTCCGGCGGGGTGGGCCACTACGTGACCGAGCTCGCCGCCGCGGCGGGCGCGCAGGTCACCGCCGTGACCCGGGACGCCGAACGCGGCGCCCGGCTGGCCGGACTCGGCGCTGCCGAAATCGTCCACGACGTCGCCGACGCCCGCGGGCCCTACGACGTCGTACTGGAGTCGACCGGCGGGCGGGCCCTCCCACTCGCCCTGGCGCGGCTCGCCCGGCGCGGGACGCTCATCTGGTTCGGCCAGGCCAGCCGCACGCCGGTCACGCTCGACTTCTTCGATTTCTTCAGCGGCCCCGAGTCGGCCGTCATCCGCCACTTCCACTACCTCGACGCGGATTCCCGTCTCGATGACGACCTGGCGGCGTTGGTCCGGCTCACCGACGAGGGCCGTCTGCACCCGGAGATCGGCCGCGTCACGGACTGGGCCGACACCGCGACCACCCTCACCGACCTGCGCGACCGCCGCATCCGCGGCAAGGCCGTCCTCACCCTGTCCTGAACCCCGTTCCCCAACCGCGAACTTCGCAGAGCAACCCAAGGAGCATGACCATGAGCAGCATCACCGACCCCCGGTCCGTCGTCATCCGTTACGTGGAGGCCGTGCGCGACGGCGACGCCGATGTCATCCACGACAGCTTCGCCACGGACGCGGCCTGGCACTACCCGGGCAGCCTGCCGGTCTCCAAGGTGTGGCACGGCCGCGACGCGATCATCAACGACTTCCTCGGCGGCATGGGGCCCGCCTTCGTCCCCGGCAGCCTGGAAATAGCTCTGGTCAGCACCCTCGCCGAGGGCGACCGCGTCGTCGCGGAATGGACCTCCAAGGCCACGACCACGCAGGGCAGCCGCTACGACAACCGCTGCCTCGGCATCTTCACCGTCCACGACGGCAAGATCACCTCCGTCATCGAATACGCCGACACCCACCACGTCGCGGCCACCCTCTTCCCGGACCACGACAGCCCCCGGCCCGTCGACGCGGCGTGATCCGCACTCAGGCCAGGTGATCGGGGACGGGAGACCGACATCCGCCGTGGCGGTCCCCTCCAAGTCCTTCGCCTGCCCCCGCTCGTTCGTTCCTCGCGTTCCTGTCAGTCGTGGTCGGGATGGAGCTTGCGGTTGGTGCCGGATCGGCCGATGTCAAGGTCCAGGAACGAGGTCAGGGGGGTGCCGCTGTTCCAGAAGCCGAGCAGATTGACGAGGCGGCTGTCGTCCGGCAGTTGGCCGGTCACCTCCGCGCCCAGGTCGGCGGCACCTCCGACGCGCCGGACGTCGCCCGGTGGATCTGGTCGATCACGCTGGTCAGGTTCTTCCCCCAAGTCTCGTCATGTCCGCGTGGCCGCCCGGCGCGTCGCCTGCCGCGCCCTGGCTGCCCGCCCCTGACGAACCTTCAAAAGGTACTGGCTCCGCGAGACGCTCGTGGCCCTCATCGAGCCCTGGCGTCGTACCTGCCGGGGGAGTTGTGGCCCCGGGTGCTGCCCCACTGCCATCCGTCGGCGTCAGGCATGCCCGTCCGCTCCATGAGTTGGCGGAGCCTCAGGTCAGGCGCCGGTGACGACCCGTACGAAGACGACCGGTTCGGCATCCTCGTTGAGGTAGGCGTACTCCTGGTCGCTGGCGATGACAGCACTCTGGCCCGGTACCAACACCTGGGGCCCGGCCTGCAGTGCCAACGTGAGGCGCCCGGAGAGGACGTGGTGGATCTCCTGTGCGCCGGGCCGGTCGGGCTCTGCGTCGTAGCGCCCGCCGGGTGCCAGGGTCCAGCGCCACAACTCGGCCCGCGGTTCGTGTGTCGCGCCCAGCAGGAGCGCCTGGCTGCCGTCCGGGGCCTGCCACGCGACCGTCCCCTCCACCTCCGCGCCCGTCGCGTCGCCCTCGGGCAGGGCCAGGGCGGCGAAGTCGGTGTTCAGGGCCCGTGCGACACGGTCGACGGTGGCGAGGCTCGGGTTGGCCTGACCCAGTTCGATCTGGGTGAGCATCCGGCGGCTGACCTCGCTGGCTTCGGCCAGCTGTTGCACGCTCCAACCGCGCTGCTTGCGCAGGGCGCGGATACGCCCGCCGATGCGGGTGACGAACTGCTGGGTGGCACTGCTGCCTGCGGCGACCTCACTGCTCATGGTGAGCAATATAGTGCACAAAAGAGTTGCCAGGTCGCCGAGTGGGCAATATATTGCTCAACGCGTGGGTGTCGGACGTCATCCTCTGCCCGCTGGTGCTGCCCGGCGCGGGGCTCTGTGCGGTCAAGATCTCGCCACGTGCTGGACCTCCGGCACCTGGCCGCAGGCGTGCTCGTCACCTCCATCCCGACCGACGTCCCCGCACCCGCGCGTTCCCGCCCGCGGCGGCGCCGGGCACGGCCGCGTACGTGGGTCGCCTTGGCCGCCCGCCATCCCGACCACCAGACCACCAGACCAGACCACGAGACGACGAGAAGACGAAGGGACTGCCCTGGTGAAGATCCACGAATTCGCAGTCGAGCAATGGATGAACGAACACGAGGAGACCTGTCGGTTCAACCTGGCCGAGACCTGCGTCCGGTCCCTCACCACCGGTGAGCTGCTGGACCTGTCCGGCCGGCGTGCGGAAGTGCTGGCCGAGCTGGACGCCACCCCGCTCACCTACGGGCCGATCCCGGGCAGCTCCCGCCTGCGCGCTCTGGTCGCGGACCTGTACTCGACCCAGGGCCCGGACAACGTCCTGATCACCCACGGGGCGATCGGTGCGAACGCACTCGTGCACTGCACCCTCGTCGATCCGGGGGACCACGTCGTGGCCGTGGTCCCCACCTACCAGCAGCACTACTCCATCCCGGCCAGCTTCGGCGCCCGCGTCGACCACCTGCAGCTGCGTGAGGAGAACGGGTGGCTGCCAGATCTGGACGAGCTCGACCGCCTGGTCACCTCAGACACCAAGCTCGTCGCCGTCAACAACCCGAACAACCCCACCGGCGCACTCATCGATGAGGCCGGCTTGGCCCGCATAGCCAAGATCGCCGACCGGGTCGGGGCCTGGGTGCTGTGCGACGAGGTCTACCGGGGTGTGGACCAGGCCGGTGACGGGTTCACCACCTCGATCGCCGACCTGTATGCGCGCGGCATCTCCACCGGCAGCATGTCCAAGCCGTTCTCCCTGGCCGGGCTGCGCCTGGGCTGGATCGTCGGTCCCACCGCACTGCTGCAGGCCGTCGCGACACACCGCGACTACACCACGATCAGCGTCGGGCGCGTCGACGACCTCCTGGCCTGCGTCGCACTGGAGAACAAAGACGCCATCCTGGCCCGCTCCCACCAGATCACCCGCACCAACCTGGCCGTCCTCGACGCGTGGGTCAACAGCCGCGACGACATCAGCTACGTGAAGCCGGCCTCGGGCACCACCGCCCTGTTGCGCTACGACGCCCCGATCGGCTCCTACGAGTTCTGCACCCGCGTGCTGCGGCAGACCGGCGTTCTGTTCACCCCAGGCGCCGCGTTCGACATCGAGCACACCCTGCGCATCGGATTCGCCGACGACACCCAAACCCTGCGCACCGGCCTGCGTCTGACGGGGCAGTTCCTCGATCAGTTGGACACGGTGTGATCGCCAACGCACTTGCGGCCAAGGCCGCTTGGATGTGAACCAGCGCCGTGGGGCGGGAACTCCTTTGCCGGTTCCCGCCCCGCGGCGCGCGCGGACAACAAGCAGCTCGGCGTGTCCTGCGGGCGGCAAGGCGTATCGGGGGTGTCTGGGAGACTGCTCAGGGTGATCCCTGATGGCTCCAGATGTCAGGCCAGGCAGAGTTATCGACGGTTCACCGTTTCCCGGCGATGTCGCCACGATCCTTGGGAGCAGCCTGATGCGCCACCGCCCTGCTGCCGTCCGTCGCCTGACCGTGGCCGGCCTCGTCCTCGCCGCGATCACGGCAGGTGCGTGCGTTCCCGCCGCGATGGCGTCTGCTGAAACTCCGCAGCGGGCGGCTGTCGCCGCCTCGTTCGATCCTGCGCCGATGCGGGAGCTGCTCACGCGTCTGCCGGATCGGGTCGTCGCCGGTGCACTGGTCAGGGTGGCGGGGGACGGTCGCGCGATGCCATGGACCGGAACAGCGGGGGAGGGCTCTCGTGACGCTCACTTCCGCATCGGCAGCGTGACGAAGATCTTCACCAGCACGGTCGTGCTGCAGCTGGCTGCCGAGCGTCGCATCGACATCGATGCGCCTGTCCGGCGCTATCTGCCCGCCCTCATCCCGGCTGCGTACGGCACTGTCACCGTGGGCGAACTCCTGGACCACACCAGCGGTCTGCCGGCCCCGGCCGGCATACCCGGACCCGCTGACGGGCCCGGTTGGTGGCGCAAGAGCGTGTCGCCCCAGGACGTGGTGCGCAATGCTTTCGCAGCCGCCAAGAGCGACGGGGTCGGGCAGTCGCCCAAGCCGGAAAGGGTCCAGCAGTACAACGGCGTCAACACCTTCGTCGCCGGCCTGCTGGTCGAGAAGGTCACGGGCCGAACCTTCAAGGACGAACTCACCCGCCGCATCATCCGGCCGCTGGGGCTGCGGAACACCAGCCTGCCTTCGTCGGACGACATGTCCGTCCCCACCCCGCACGCTCGCGTATACATAGGTGGGGACGAGGTGACCGAGCAGAGCCCGTGGGCATGGGCCGAGGGCGGAATGATCTCCACCGCCGCTGATCTGGACCGGTTCATGACCGCGCTGTTCCGTGGTCGACTCCTGCCACCCGCACAGCAGAAGCTCGCGTTCACCGTGCCCGACGTCGCCAGCGCGCCGACCAACACGAACTGCATCAACAAGACGAGCTGCTTCAGCGCCGGCGGCCTGATGCGGGTCACACTCGACGACGGCGTCACCGTGTGGGGCAAAACCGGCTCCCTGCCCGGGTGGACCAACGGCGTCTTCGCCACCCGCAACCTGAAACGCCGGGTGGCCTACTCCCTCAACCCCACCGGCGCCGCCTCCGAACGGCCCTACGTCATGGCAGTCCTCAACTCCGCCTTTGCGAGGGCCCATTGAAAGGCTCTGCCACGCGGGAGTTGTCCGCGCGCAGGTACTCCGGCCGCGAATGCCCAATGGTGCGCGCGTTGGATGCGGCCCAAGGCGGGAAGGGCGGTCTGCGAGCCTGCGCTGTACCTATCCCCTCTCGACGCAACTGCGTGCGGGCATTGGGAAGGCCCGGCCCCGGATCGAACGATCCTGGGCCGGGCCGGATATCCCTCTGGCGATCAGCTCGACAGGTTGGCGAACATGCCGGGCTCGTAAGAGCCGCCCGGGTTGCGCACGATCACGCCGAGTCGGTTGGCCGCGTTGATCTGGGCGACCAGGGAGACCAGCGCGGCGATCTGCTCGTCGTCGTAGTGCTTGCGCACCTGCGCCCACGTCGCGTCGGAAACGCCCTGGTGGGCGTCAGCGAGTCGCGTTCCCTCCTCGGCGAGGGCCAGCGCGGCCCGCTCGGCCTCGGTGAACACGGTGGACTCGCGCCAGGCGGCGACCAAGTGGAGACGCACTGCCGTTTCACCGGCGGCCGTGGCGTCCTTGGTGTGGAGGTCGACGCAGAAACCGCAGCCGTTGATCTGGCTGGCGCGCAGCGACACCAGCTCCTGCGTGGACCTCGGCAGGGACGACTGCTGGATGACCAGGCTGGCGTTGCCGAATCGCTTGGCGAATTTGGCACCGATCTCATTGTCGACCAGGTTGAAACGTGACTCCATGACTTCGTCCTCACTCGTGGAATAGCCCGCCGCGTACGTCGTTCACGCGGCGTCTGACGAACACGAGATGCCGGTGCCTCGCATCCTGTGACACCCACGGCCATGTGGCGTACAGCACAAGATCGGGGTGTCACAAAGCGGCGAGGGCCGGCGTCTTGTGCGCGAGAGACGGCCGGGAGCGAGCGAATACGCAGGGGCGAGTGATGAGCGAGCGCAGGGAACGAACGGTGATGAGCGAGCACAGGGAACGATCAGCCGGCACAGCCGAACACCTTGCACATGGCGGCCGCATGGACTCCGCCACCGAGGGGTTCGTCGCCCACCGCAACCTGCTGTTCACCGTCGCCTACGAGATGCTCGGCTCGGCCGCCGACGCGGAGGACGTTCTGCAGGAAACCTGGCTGCGATGGGTGGGCGTCGATCTCGATGCGGTGCGGGATCAGCGCGCTTACCTGGTCCGGATCACCACGCGCCAGGCGCTGAGCCGACTGCGTACGCTCCGTCGCCGCAAGGAGTCCTACGTCGGCCCCTGGCTGCCCGAACCGCTGCTGACCGCGCCCGACGTGGCGGAGGACGTCGAGTTGGCCGACAGCATCTCGATGGCGATGCTCCTGGTGCTGGAGACGCTCAGGCCGACCGAGCGGGCGGTGTTCCTGCTGCGCGAGGTGTTCGACCTGGAGTATGACGAGATCGCGGAAGCCCTCGACAAGAGTGCGGCCGCGGTCCGCCAGATCGCCCACCGTGCGCGGGCGCACGTCGCGGCACGTCGTCCACGCGGAGCCGTATCCGCGGCCGAGACCTGCCACGCGCTCGAGGCATTCCAACAGGCGGTCGAGACAGGCGAGTTGCAACGCCTGCTCGACCTCCTCGCGCCGGACGTCGTGCTCCTGACCGACGGCGGGGGAGTCGTGCGGGCCGCGCTGGCACCGGTTGTGGGGGCGGGCACCGTGGCCTCGGTGCTGGGCAGGATCGCCGGCGCGGTGTCGTTGCAGCCGGCACACGTCAATGGCTGTCCGGCGCTGCTTCTCCGGCTCAACGGCGTGCTCGACACCGTCATGGCGGTACGTATCGACGACGGCCTCATCACCGGCCTCTACGCCGTCCGCAACCCCGAGAAGCTGTCGTACGTGGAGCAGGAGGCCACCCTGCGCCGCTGAGGCCCGGCGGCCAGGGCGTCATCCGCGGCCGACCCGGTGCAGACCAGACGCACGGGGAGGTGGCGGGCGGAATGACCTGGTGACCGAACTCCCGGATCGCATGCGGCACGTTGGGCTGCCTGCTTGTGCGGGCGGTGAGCCGTCCGGCTGCGGCGTGCAGAGTTCAGCGGTCCTGGTCAGCCGACGGTCGGGATGAGGACGGTGCGGTCGAACGGGCCGCCGTGCGCTGCGGCGTACGCGACGGCGTCGTTGACGGCGTCCAGGGGGAAAGACCGGACCCGTTCGGGGGCGAGGTCCAGCGCGCCGGAGGCAAGAAGCCGGACCATACCGACGTTCGCCCTGCGCGGGTACAGCCACTGCCCGCGCACGGTGATCGAGTTGCGCATGATCCACGGGTACGGGAGCGCGAGATCGTCGCCGCCGAGCATGCCGACGCCGCCCATGAGGACGACACGGCCGTACTCGCGCACCGTCATCGCTGCCGCGCGCGTCGCCGAGCTGGGCGCGCTCGGCGGGAGCAGATCGAGCACCATGTCGACCGGGCCGTCGGCCGCTTCGGCCATCGACGCGCGGTCGGCGGCCTCGTCCCCGGTCAGCCGGACCGGGCGCACGCGCGGGCCGAACCGGGCAGCGAGGAGATCGAGCGCGGCGCGGTTCCGCCCCGGTGCGACCACCCGTCCCGCCCCCAACGCGAGCGCGACCGCGACCGCGCTGCTGCCGAGGTTTCCGGTGGCCCCGCTGACGAGCAGCGTCTCGCCGGCCTCGAGCTCACCGGCCAGCAGTCCGCCGTAGGGGACGCCGTGCAGGCCGAGCGCGGCCCACCGGGCCGGGTCGTCCTCCGCCGCCGCAGGCAGCCGAAAGACGTTCTCCGTCGGAACCCGCATCAATTCGGAGAACGACCCGTCGTGCAGGTGTTGGGCGAGCCTGGCGCCGCCGTCGCCTCGGGAACTCCAGCCCTGCAACGTGATGTCGGGTGTCAGGGCGTCGTCCCGGGAGCGCACCGTCGCGTCGCACCACACCAGGTCGCCGCCGCGCAGCCGGGTGGCGTCCGGGCCGACGTGGACGACCCGGCCCACGCCGCCGAGACCGGGCACGACGGGCGGGACAAGGGGGTAGTGCCGCTCGCCGCTGAAGACCTCTGCCGCGTACGGGAGCACACAGGTGGCCAGTACCTCGACCAGCACCTCACCGCCTCCCGCCTCGGGGTCGGGCAGCTCTCGCACCGTGAGCGGGGCGCCGAATTCCGTCAGAACGGCTGCTCGCACGTGAGGACCTCCGTGTTCGTTCGTGGTGTCGAGAGAGACGCTAGGCACCCGGCTGACATGAGGGAAGCGACGATCTGGCATCCGTGATATGCGTACTGCGCATGGACATCTCCAGTGCGGGCCTGCGGGTCCTGCAGCAGATCGCAGAGTCCGGCAGCTTCACCGCGGCCGCCGCCCGGCTCGGCTACACGCAGTCGGCGGTCTCGCGCCAGGCCGCTTCCCTCGAACGGAACGCGGGCGCCACCCTGTTCGAACGTCGCCCCGACGGGGTGCGGCTCACCCCCGCGGGGCTGACCCTGCTGCGGCACGCCCGCACGATCCTTGATTCCGTCGCGGCGGCCGAGCGGGACCTCACCGGCACCGTCCAGCAGGCCGAACTGGTGCGGCTCGGGGCGTTCCTGAGCGCGGGCGCGGTGATTCTGCCCGCCGCGCTCAAACGGCTCGCGGTGGCCGACCCGCACATCACGGTCACGACCCGGGAGGGCACCACTCCCACCCTGATCCGGGCGCTGCGCGCGGGCTCGATCGACGTCGCCGTGCTGACATCCCGACCGCCCCACCGGCCGCCGGACGGCGAGTCGCCGCGCCTGCACGTCGAGACGGTCGAGGACACCGAACTGGTCGTGGCGGCGCCCTCCACCGGAGAGTTCGCCGGCCGCTCCGCGGTGCACGTCGACGAGTTGGTCGACGCCGCGTGGATCGCCACCCCGTCGTCGAGCACCGAGCCGCTGCTCGGCGTGTGGCCGGGTCTGCCCGGACGCCCGCGCATCGTCCACTCCGCGCGCGACTGGCTGACGAAGCTGCACTTGGTCGCCGGCGGTTTCGGTGTGACGACACTGCCGTCCCGGCTGTCGCAGGTCCTGCCGCCAGGGGTGAGCCTGCTGCGCGTCGAGGGCGCGCCTCCCGAGATCCGCCGGGTTCTCGTGGCGCGCCTCCCCGGCCGCCCCCACCCGGCGATCACGGCCGTCACCCGAGCGATCGCTTCGACCGCCTGACTCGTCACCGTTCCAGTCGCCCGTCGGTGGGTCCCGCCACACGTTCCGCAGCATGACCAGGCCCACGGTCCGGGGCCCCTCGACGCCGCCCGGCAAGCCTCTGGGAGCCTTACTGCCCGCGCGATTCGCGGAGGAAGCCGTCGGGGTGAGGCCGGTGCCGTCGCTCGCCCCGCTGACCGACGACCTTGACGCTGCCCGTCGCAGCGAAGGTCTCGGCCCTGCCCGGTCCAACGGGCAGGACTGCCTTCTGCCTTCTGACTTTTGTCGTCTGACTTCCCACTTCTGACTTCCGCCCTGCCGCGCCGCCGACAGGCGCGGCCGCTGGCCGAGCACTACGGCGACCTGGTCCGCCTCGCCCTGACGGGAAGTCAGGCCCGCGGGCCCTTCCTGGAAAGCGAACTTGACAGTCGCTGAAGGGTGACAAGTAAGCTTTACACATGCGGAACAGTGTCAGGGAGCTGCGGTCGTCACGAGGGCTCTCCCAGGGCCAGCTAGGCACAGCCCTCGGGGTCTCGCGGCAAACGATCAACGCCATCGAGACCGAGCGGTACACGCCTTCCCTGCCGCTCGCCTTGTCCATGGCCAAGTTCTTCGAGGTCAGCGTTGAGGAGATGTTTTATGCCAATGAGGGCCCAGCAGATGACCAGTAACACAGCCAGGCGGTCCGTCCCCGGCTTCTTCCTCGCCATCGGAGTCGCCTGCCTCGTGGCCGCGACTTTCGGTGGTCATCTCGCTATCGGCCTGGTGACGTTCGGGATCCTGGCGGCCTGCAGTCTTGCGTTGGTGCTGCTGGGACGCCGGAGTGAGACCTATCAGGGCCTCACGGAGAAGGCTCCCGACGAGCGCTTCGCCCGGATCGGAGGGTGGGCCTGGGCCGGCACGGGCATCGTGCTCACCGTGGGGAATCTCAGCGCCTTCATCGGTGAACTGGCATCCGGAAGAAGCGGCGATCCGTACTTCTGGTTCGTGGCCACCGCCGCCATCACCTACATCGCGCTCGTCGCCTTCTTGTCTCGGCGCACCTGAGAAGCCATCACCTCGAACTGCTCGCCGCCGTACGGGAGACCAGGCAACACCATCAACCTGTTCACCGGAGGCCGGTGCCGGCCACACCGACGTGGTCACGGTCTTCGGCACGGGGAAGCGACTCCACGCTTGTACTGCAGGGCTCGATTCGGCAAGCCAGTACGGGTGTCACGGCGGATCGCCGCGTACAGCTCCCCTTGGACTTGGACGACATTGACGCCCCTCACCGCGAATTGCGTATGACCGACACAAACCGCGGCTGCCACCAGGCAGGTGATCCGGCGACAGCCCGCTGCCGGTCACAGATGGAGGAAGGAAAACCCTACGGACAGCCGCCCGCACGGGAGATCACCGACGTCGAGGCGCTGCGTGACTTGGCGCCTCCGATGCGGCAGAAGATCGAGCCGTGTCTGTGTTGGACGTCCCCGTCGGCCCCGGGGAGAAGACCTGCTCGCGCCCGAATCAGTGCGTCTGCCGGCGCCAGAGCGAGGGGCTGACGCCCCGAATGCGCTTGAACGCCACACTGAAGGCGAAGGGGTCCTCGTACCCGACTTCGCGGGCGACGGCGGCGACGGTCGTCCCGTCGTCCCGGAGCAGGTCCGCCGCCACGGTCATCCGCCAGCCCGTGAGGTACGTGAGCGGGGGTTCGCCGACCAGTCCGGTGAAGCGGGCGGCGAACGCTGCTCGGGACATGCCGACCCGGGTGGCGAGCTCGGCGACCGTCCACCGACGGGCGGGATCCTCGTGCAGCAGGTGCAGCGCCTCGCCGATCGCCGGATCGGCCAGCGCCTGGTACCAGGCGGGTGTCGTCTCCGCGTCGGCACACCAGGCACGCAACGCCAGTACGAGCAAGAGGTCCAGCAACCGGCCCAGCACGGCGTCCTGACCGGGCTCCTCACGGGTGGCCTCGGTGGCGAGCAGGTCCAGTGCCGCCCGGGTCGCCGGCCCGGCGGGCACGACCGCCAGTTGCGGCAGCATGCCGAGCAGCCGGTCGCCGACGTCGCCGCGGAGGTCGTACGCGCCGCGGAGCATGACCGTGGCCCCGGGCAACCCGTCGCCGTAGGTGCGGGGAGCCACCTTCCGCTGCGTGGCCGGCGCTTCCACGGACCCGTCGACGACGCTTTTCCGTCGCCCGTGGATCACGACCTGAGGCGGGGTGGAAGGGTCGTCGGCGATCGTGTACCGGCCGGGGCCGGTGATGAGCGCGATGTCGCCCGCGACGAGACGTACCGGTGTGGTGCCCGCGTCGTCGATCCGCACCGACGCGTGGCCGGCGAGCGTGGTCACGAGCGTGAGCGGTGGCGGATCGGTGAAGCTCAGCGACCACGGAGGACGCTGGATCAGTTGCCGGACCAACGCGTTCCTGGCCCGAGCGCGGTGCAGCAGATCGCTGAGGACGTCCACGCTCCCACGCTAGACGATCACAAAGGAGGCGACGACGTTCTCCCATGGATCGTCCACGCACCTCTGGGGTTGTCTGGACGGCATGAAGGCCATCCTCGTTCTCGGCGGCACCGGCAAGACCGGCAGCCGCATCGCCCGGCGCCTCAAGTCCGCCGGCCTGCCGGTGCGGACGGCGTCCCGCACCGGCGGCGACGTCCACTTCGACCTGGACAACCCGGCGAGCTGGACGCCCGCGCTCGACGGTGTCACCGCCGCCTACCTGGTGGAGCCGAGCCTGTCGGCGAGCACGGACCACCAGGCGCGCATTCCCCGGTTGGTGCCCGAGGCGGTCGCCGCGGGCGTACGCCGCTTGGTGCTGCTGTCCGCTCCACGCGCCGGCGAAGACGGCCATCCCCTACATGCCGCCGAGCAGGCCGTGCGCGGCTCCGGCGTCGACTGGACCATCCTGCGCCCGCAGTGGTTCGCGCAGAACTTCAGCGAGGGCCCCTGGCGGCCCGGGATCCTCGCCGGAACCCTGGCCCTGCCCACCGGTGACGGGCGCACGCCGTTCGTCGACGCGGAGGACATCGCCGAGGTCGCTGTGGCGGCGCTGACCGAAGACCGCCACAGCGGACGGGTCTACGACCTGACCGGCCCACGGGCCATCAGCTTCGGTGAGGCGGCCGGCCTCATCGCCCGGGCCACCGGTCGCACGATCCGTCACGTCGACGTCGACCCGGCGGCCTTCATCGAGCGACAGGTCGCCGCCGGCGCCGCACCCGACGTCGCCCGACTGCTCACGGAACTCCTGGTGTCCCTCGCCAACGGCTCGGGCGCCGCGCTCTCCGACGGCGTGGAACGAGCCCTGGGTCGGCCACCCAGAGCCTTCGAAACCTTCGTCACCGAGACCGCCACCGCGGGCCACTGGAACTGACGAGCCCCGTACATGCCGGGCGACTTGAACTTCCTCCTCACCACGGATCGCGGACCTCCGGGCCGGATCGCGGACCTCCGGGCCGGATCGAAAAGCTCCTTCGAGATAAGTGCCGTGTTTTCGATGTGGCGCACGGGGCACACGCAAGACAGTCCCCGGCTGGTCTCCCCCGTCCAGCCGGGGACTGTCGTTCACAGACACTGGCGCCGCCCCATCTTTCCTCTCGCCACGATGCCACGCTGGTCGTGGCGGGCACCGACCCTCCCCACGGCGGCGCCCTGATCCACCACGACATCCCCCGAACGCCACCGCCCGCTACGCACAGCAGGCCCCACACAGCGCCGCCGGCGATGTCGAATCCCAGCCACCGGCCCCGACGTAAAGGCGGATGACGTCTGTAGGAGGCGTCCGCGACGTCAGGAGCGCAGGTGTGAAGTACATGCTGATACAGCCCATGGCCCCCGCCGCGTGGGACACCGAGGCAGACGCCGCGCGCGAGGAGTTCGTGCAACAACACCGGCGCCTTTCCCCGAACCGTCGCCGAAGCCGGCGAAACATCGCCGCCCACACCCTCGCCCACGTCGCCTAAAGCACCGTGTTCCGCGTCCTCGACGGCGCCGTATCCCTGCGCGATGGACCCCTGCTGACCTCCCCGCTCCAGCTCTCCGGCCTCTACCTCATCGACTGCGAAACCGTCGAACGCGCCCAGGAGCTGGCCGCCCTCCTGCCCGAAGCCCGCATGCCGGGCCTGGGCATCGAGGTGCGGCCGATCATGCTGCCGTCCGGCGTCGAGATGTAAACCGGAGGGCGCACCTGCGCGCAGCGGCGCGCGCCCACCGCAGATCGAACCTGGCATAGCCCTCGCGGCCGACGCGGGGCCCCGCTCAAGGCCCCGCGTCGTTCCTCAGCGTCGGCAGCGCGAGGACCGCGAGCGCCTACCAGGGCCGCGCTCCGGTGTGGGTGGGGCTTGTTTCCGCCGCAGTGACGGACATGTCGTGCGTCCTCTCGCTCGTCCGAATGTCGTTCATGACACCGTCGGAACGGGAAGCGCATTCTTGCGCCGCTCGCGGAGCTTTTTCCCCGGCCGCCGCCGCAGCCGGCCGCTCAGCCCTCGTTACCGCTCAGGCGGTCCGCGCGGGACTCCAAAAAACGCCGCTCCGGCAGACTGGCCGTGCCGGGCCGCCTCCCGGTAGCTCTCACAGGCCGCACGCCGCTCGCCCGCCATCTCCAGCAGATGGCCGCGCACCGCATGCAACCGGTGGTGGTCGGCCACCCGGTCGTCCTCCTCAAGAGGCCGCAGCAGCTCCAGACCGGCCCGCGGACCGTGGGCCGTGGCCGCCGCCACCGCATGATTCAGCGTCACCATCGGATTGGGCGAGACCTGTTCCAAAAGACAGTAGAGGATGACGATCTGCCGCCAGTCGGTCTCCTCCGCGCTCGGCGCCTCGGCGTGCACCGCGGCGATGGCCGCCTGCAACGCTGGTGGTTGTGACCTGAACTGGCCACGGTCCGTGGGGCGAGGTGGTAGTACGGGACGCGGTCAGCGCCGGGTGGCGGTGCCCGGGCGAGGTGAGGGGGTGGGCTGAGGTGTCCTCGCGCTTACGGGCGTTCGCACGGCTGATCACGGCGGTCGCGATCGTCACGGCCTATGTCGCGCTGCACCTGGCGATCACCGCAGGCATGGACCTGCGGGCCTGCGACCGCTTCCGCGACGCCCCGGCACGGGCCGCCGCGTTCACCGCCGCGATGGACCGCTATGCCGCCGGGGACGTGTCCGCGCGCGCCGAGATCCGCGCGGGCAACACGTGGTTCAAGGAGAACGCCCCGTCGGGAGCGAGCCGCTCCGCGGTCTTCTCCACCACCGGTGACGTCGAGAAGGGCCGGGTTTCCCTCGCCCGCGAGCGGGCTGACGGGCTGGCGGCGGATGTCGAACGGGACCGGGCGCGGCTCGACCGGAAACTCGGCTCGTCGCGCGCGACCGCGCTGTACTGGGCGGTGCCCCCTGTGGTGCTGCTCGGGCCGGCGCTGTGGCTGCGACGGCGGCGTCGGTTGGACACCGCGGAGATCATCAGGGTGGTCAGCCGGTTCGCCCCGCGTCAGCGGTGGTGGCGACGTCCGGTGTTCCTGCTGGCCAGCGCCGCCGGATACGTGCTGCTCGCGGGGGGCGCCATCGTTGTGGGCACGGCGCAGCGGGAGGGCTACACCATGCCACCGATGACCATGATGGGGTCACTGGTCGGCGGCCTGGCCGCGGTGGGGGCCGGGCTCCTGAGCCTGCGCTACACCCGCCCGCGCTCGGCGCGCGGCGCGGCTCGGGCCCTACTGGCCGACGGCCGCAAACCCGTGCTCTATCTGCGCAGCTTCGCCGACGACGACACCGCGGCCCAGGTCGACGACTCGGCGGGGTTCGTCAGCGTCCACTCGCGGGAGGAGCAGTTCACGGGGGCGTTGGGCGCCGTCGGACCCGTGATCGCGGTGGGCAGACCCGGAGAGCCGCTGCCGCGGCTGGGCGCGGCGCGGTTCTACCTGCCGCTCGACGACTGGCAGCCGACGGTTCTGCGGCTGATGGAGTTGTCCCAACTCATCGTGCTGCGCCTGGGTTTGGGCGAGGGGCTGTGGTGGGAGGTCCAGCAGGCCCGCGCCACCCAGCCCGCGCGCAAGCTCGTCCTGCTGGCGCCGGGCGGGGTGCCGGAGCTGGTCCAGCGGCTGGAGCGGCACCTCTCGGCCCCGTCGCGGCTGGCCGAGGTGGTGGGGAGCGATCCCTGGACCGGTGCCGTCATCACCTTCGACCCCGAGTGGACACCTCAGGTGCACCCGGCGGAGCCTGTGCCCCGTGCCGAGCTCCCACGGGGCGCGCTGGTGCACCGCGGGGCCCGTGCCGTGAAGACCGGTCTGGGGTTCATGGCCATGTTCACGCCCACGCACCACCTGGCCCGCACCATCAAGGACGCCCTGGCGTCCGTCGGGGTCCGCAAACGGACGATGGCCTGGCGGGCCACCTTCGTCGCGCAGATGTCGATGTGGAAGGGATTCGCCTTGGTCACGGTTCTCGTCCTGCTGGGCTGGCTTGTGGACCGGGTGCTGCAACTCCTCGGCATCGGGTAGTGCCGTTCCGTTACGGCCGTCCCGCATGACATCCCGAGAAACCGGGGACACAACAGGGCAACGGCCAATCGCATCCAGGCCCGCCGCAGTCCGCGGCGGGTCGACGATCTTCGGGGGAGATCATGGACGGTGCACAGCAAGGCATGCCGGCGAACGCGAGCCCACTCGCCGCGGCGCGGTCCAGGGCGGTGACCGGGGTGGCCACCGCCGTGACGGTACTGATCTCGGTGGCGCTCGTATATGAGGTGTTGGTCACGGTGGCCAACTGGCGCATCTACTTTCTCGTCCACGACTACCTGGCCGGGAGGGCGACGGCCACGGACCTGCTGGCCGCGGACTCCGATGCCCTCGCGAAGCTGGGGTCGTTCTGGGTGTCGGTGCTGGTATGGGTCGTGGCCGGCATCGTGTGGCTCGTCTGGCTGTGGCGGGCCCGGCTCAACTCGGAGCTGATGAGCGGTGCTGCCGCGCACCGCCGGGCCCGGGGCTGGGTGCTGGGCTGCTGGATGACCCCGGTGGCCAACCTGTGGATCCCTTACCAGGTCGTCTCGGATGTCTGGCGGGCCAGCGCCCCCCGGCGGCCCGTCCCGGTCACCTTGATCAGCGCCTGGTGGGCACTGTTCGCGGTCGCCAACGTCGTCATCAGGCCGATCCAGTGGCGCGCGGCCTCGCAGTTGGACAGCGAGTCCCAGGTGCTGACCAACGCGAACCTGTCCACGCTGCTCACGGCGCTCTACGTGGCGGCCGGTCTGCTGCTCGTCCTCATCGTCAGGCGCGTCACCGCGTGGCAGACCGGCGGGCACGTCGGGAACGCGGTGTGAGGCCTCGCAACGATAGGCGGAGATGCCATCTTGGCCGGAACCAGTGATTCGCTGTGGAACGAGGACATCGACGCGGCGAACTTCCGCGACTCGGCCGCGACGTATCACGCCGCGGTCTTCGAGCAGTACAAGCTGTGCGTGGAGATGGCCGACCGGGTCAGCGCCCGGCGCAACCTCGCCAACACCTTCTTCCTGACCCTCCACAGCACGCTGCTCGTCTTCCTCAGCACCTGGCTGTCCCAGGAGCATCACCGTGGGACTCCGGTCGCACTCGCGCTCGCGGCCCTGTTGGTCCTGCTGGGCATGTGCGCCACATGGTGGATCACCGTTCGTTCCTACCAGCAGTTGAACAGAGGCAAGTTCGAGGTGATCGGAGCATTCGAGGAGCGCCTGCCGGCCCGAGCCTTCGTGGCCGCCGAATGGCGCGCTCTCGGCGAGGGGCGGGACTGGCGCGTCTATCTCCCGCTCAACCGTGTCGAACGCTGGATCCCTCTCCTCTTCGCCGTGGCTTATCTTCTGGGCTTCGCCGCCGTCGTGCTGTGACGGCGGCGGCACCCGCTACCGGCCGCTCTCCCCGCCACCGGAGCGGGTTAGGGTGAAGGGCAAATCGCCTCGGCCGGAAGCGGGTTGTCACATGGTCACCATCGCCGTCACCGGTCACATGGACCTGGCCGACGAGGCAATCGGTCGGATCCGCGCAGACCTCCGTGAGCTACTTGCCGACCTGCCTGCCGACGCCGCGCTGGTGGGGCGCTCGTGCTTGGCCCGCGGTGCCGACACGCTCTTCGCTGAGGAGATCCTCTCGCTCGGCGGCCGACTGTCGGCGATCATCCCGTCCCGGGACTACCGGGAAGCGGTGGTCCGCCCCGCTGACCTCGCCGAGTTCGACGCGCTACGCGACGCAGCCGCCGAGGTGGTGGTTCTGCCGTACGAGCACGCGGGCCGCGCCGCCTACGAAGCGGCCAACCGCCGCCTTCTCCAGGACGCGGACCGCCTCGTCGCCATTTGGGACGGCAGCGCCCCCACAGGTCGTGGCGGCGGTACGGCAGACACCGTGGCCGCGGCCCGCCTGGCCGGGTTGGCCGTCGACGTCGTGTGGCCGCTCGGTGCGTTCAGGTCCGGCACCTGACACTGTGCCCGGTTCCGGGCCGCCAGCAGTACGACACGGCGTTGGTCACCGCCGGCTGACATCCTGTCTGGTCGAGCGCGGCGGTGAGCGGCGCGGGGGGCCTCCGGGCACTCCTCCTGGCCGTCGTCGTCATCGTCCAACGGTCGTGACGGCTCTATGTGATGAATGCCAGAGCCCGCTGAAACGGGGACTTTCCAAGCGTGGCGGAGCACGCGTTGCTGTGCTCACGGCTCGATGCGAGTGCCCGAAGGGTGCCTGCGGTAGCTGCGAGAGAAGCAAAGCAGCGTTGCCCTCGTCTCCAAAGAAAGCGATTGCGGGTGCTGACGTCCGGGTGATGAGGTGGCACGGTGACCAACCACGATGAGGCGTCGGCTGTCCGACCGTTGACCCTGGCTTGGGTGAGCCGACACCTGGAGGTCGGCGAACGGATCGTCAAAACCGAGGCGCTGCACGGCGGCATCACTGCCGAAATACGGCGGCTGACCATCGGCGCGCCGGACGGAAGCACCCGTGACCTG
>NZ_JNZA01000013.1 GCF_000717345.1 Streptomyces lydicus
CCGCTACTTCGGCCCCGGCCCCACCCCCGACGACGACCCCGCCGCCCCCACCGACTGGCTCCCCTGGACCGCCGCCGCCCTGGGCCTGACCCTCCTCACCGCAGCCCTCTACTTCTGGCGCACCCGCCCCTGAGGGAAAGCCGGCAACGTCCGGCACACCACGAGCGGATACGCTCGCGTGGTGCAGAAGAACATCCCCGACCCCGGCTTCTCCGACGACGACGGCTCCGCCGACCCCGCCCTGACCGCCGCGCTGACGGCGTACGGCGACGACCGGAGCACCGAGCCCCAGCTGCTGGCCGCGCTGGCCGGCGCCCGGATGCTCGTCCCCGTGGTGGCGGTGCTGGGCGAGGTGGAGACCGGCCCGGACGGTCTGCGCCGCGAGAAGACCAGCGACATGGCGGTCCCCACCCTCCAGGCGCCGGACGGCCGCCGCGCCCTGCCCGCCTTCACCTCCATGGAGACCCTCCAGCGCTGGCGCCCCGACGCCCGCCCGGTGGCCGTCCCGCTCCAGCAGGCACTGCTGGCCGCCTCCCACGAGAAGGCCGACACCCTGGTCATCGACCTGGCCGGCCCGGTCACCTACCAGCTGACCGGCCCCGCGCTGCGCGCCCTCGCCGAGGGCCGGACGACCGCCGACCCGCTCGCCGACCCGGCCGTCACCGACGCCCTGCGGGCCCTGCTCGCCGCCGAGCCCGCGGTCCTCGTCGCCCACCTCGCGCCGTCCCGCGAAACCGACGCGACGCTCGCCCTGGGCCTGGCCGCCGACGCCCCGACCGCCGAGGTCGCCCAGCGGCTGGCGGGGGCGCTGGCCAATGACGAGGTGCTGCGCGCCCGGCTCGTCCGCGGCCTGGACCTGGCCCTCCTGCCGCCGGACGGCGCGGCCCCCGCGGAGCCGCTCTACCGGCGCTGACCGCCGTACCGAAGGACCCGAAGAGCCCCGCGGACACCGTTCGCGGGGCTCTTCCGCCGACGGGCGCGTTCCTCTCCGGGGCCGCACAATGCGAGGAGAGCTCAAGATCCACGCGAGGAGAGCCGCATGGAGATTCCGGCGTCCAAGACGGAAACGGGGCCCGAGAGCCCCACGGTGTTGACCCGTACGGTTGTGTCCGAGTTCCTGGGCACGCTGCTCCTGGTGTTCTTCGCCGTCGGCTCGGCCGTGCTGGCGGGCGAGTACATCGGCACCTTCGGCATCGCGCTGGCCTTCGGCTTCACCATGCTGGCGCTGGCCTACGCCCTCGGCCCGGTCTCGGGCTGCCACCTCAACCCGGCGGTGACGCTGGGCATGCTGCTGGCCCGCCGCCTCACGTTGCGCAGCGCGGTCGAGTACTGGATCGCGCAGATCGTCGGCGCCGTCGTCGGGGCGGCGCTGCTGTTCCTGGTCGCCAAGCAGGTCCCCGGACTCCAGACGCACGCGGCCTTCGGCACGAACGGCTGGGGCGACCGCTCGGCGGTGCACCTCAACCTGGGCGGTGCCTTCGTCGCCGAGATGGTGATGACCTTCCTGTTCGTCTTCGTGGTGCTGTCGGTCACCCACCGGGTGGCGCTGTTCGGCTTCAACGGCGTGGCGATCGGCATGGCGCTGGCCACCGTCCACCTCATCGGCATCCCGCTGGACGGCACCTCCGTGAACCCCGCCCGGTCCATCGGCCCGGCCCTGTTCGCGGGCGGCGCGGCCATCACCCAGTTGTGGCTGTTCATCGTGGCGCCGCTGATCGGCGGGGCGATCGCGGCCGTGGTGCACCAGATCACCCACCCGCCGCACGAGCCGGTCGTCGTCGCCGACGAGGCCGCACCGCACGAGCCCACACCCGGCCCCGGCGAGCGGATCTGAGCCTCCCCGCCCCCGTACGCGAAAGAGCCCCGGCCGTCTCCCCGGCCGGGGCTCTTCCGTATGCGGTTACCGGCCGCTCAGCCGTACACCGGGCCGGTGAACTTCTCCCCGGGCCCCTGCCCCGGCTCGTCCGGGACGACCGAGGCTTCGCGGAACGCCAGCTGCAGCGACTTCAGCCCGTCCCGCAGCGGGGCCGCGTGGTACGAGCCGATCTCGGTGGCGCTGGCGGTGACCAGCCCGGCCAGCGCCTGGATGAGCTTGCGCGCCTCGTCGAGGTCCTTGTGGGTCTCGCCGCCCTCGGCGAGCCCCAGGTTGACCGCCGCCGAGCTCATCAGGTGCACCGCGACCGTGGTGATCACCTCGACCGCCGGCACCTCCGCGATGTCGCGGGTCATGGCGTCGAAATCCGGGCTTGCCGCACCCGGTGCGCTCGCCGCGTCCGGTGCGTCGGGCTGCTGAGGGGTCTGGTCGCTCATGTCTTCGGGCTTCTTCCTGCTGAGGGGTCGGCTCCAGCCTATGGCCCCGGTCCGCGGCCCCCGCGCCGGGGAGTGTCATCCTGCTCGGGGAACGCCGGGGGCCGGCACAGAAGTGGGGGCCGCCCCTTGACTCGTGTATCCTGGTGTTCCGACCGGCCGGACACACATGTGACCGGCCCACAAGTGGAGGCTCCGATCTCCCACCCGGCCGACCTCTGGTTGGCGGGTCAACGGTCCGGCTGCGCCCCGCGGAGACTTCGCGGCGGTGCTCCAGATCTATGTGGAGCCCCGCCTGTGTCCCGTCCGGGGCATTTTTCGTGTGCCGGCGCGGGTGGTCACATCGAACAGACGTTACGCGGCAGTCCGCCAGGCCGTCGCGTGGTGCTACCGAGGAGGATCCATCAGCGCCGAGCCCCGCATCAACGACCGGATTCGCGTCCCCGAGGTGCGACTCGTCGGTCCCAGTGGCGAGCAGGTCGGCATTGTGCCGCTTGCCAAGGCCCTGGAGCTTGCGCAGGAGTACGACCTCGACCTGGTCGAGGTGGCGGCGAACGCCCGTCCGCCGGTCTGCAAGCTCATGGACTACGGAAAGTTCAAGTACGAGTCGGCCATGAAGGCCCGTGAGGCGCGCAAGAACCAGGCGCACACGGTCATCAAGGAGATGAAGCTCCGGCCGAAGATCGACCCGCACGACTACGACACCAAAAAGGGTCACGTCGTCCGGTTCCTCAAGCAGGGTGACAAGGTCAAGATCACGATCATGTTCCGTGGTCGCGAGCAGTCCCGCCCCGAGCTGGGCTTCCGGCTGCTGCAGCGGCTCGCGTCCGACGTGGAGGACCTCGGCTTCATCGAGTCGAATCCGAAGCAGGACGGCCGAAACATGATCATGGTCCTCGGTCCGCACAAGAAGAAGACCGAGGCGATGGCCGAGGCCCGCGAGGCACAGGCCGCCCGCAAGGCGGAGCGCCAGGGCGGAGTCGCCGCGGACCAGTCCGTGGAGGAGTCCGCCGAGGAGCCCGCCGGGGAGCCCGCCGAGGCGTGATCACTGGGCGTGAGCCCCGGATTCATGCCGGGGCACCCGCCCCGGACAGCAATCGATACGAGCGACGCTCCCGCCAGCCGGTCCGTGCCGGTGGGAGCGCCACTGACGAGGAGAGAACGGCGCATGCCGAAGAACAAGACGCACAGCGGTGCCAGCAAGCGCTTCAAGGTCACCGGCTCCGGCAAGGTGCTGCGTGAGCGCGCCGGCAAGCGCCACCTGCTCGAGCACAAGTCGTCCCGCGTGACGCGTCGCCTCACCGGCAACGCCGAGATGGCCCCGGGCGACGCCGCGAAGATCAAGAAGCTTCTCGGCAAGTGAGCCACCACGCCCCGCTGGACGAGCGGGGCGGGTGACTCGGACCGGGACACAATCGATTCGGGTCGTGTGACGAACAACCACGACCCCGCTACAAGGAGTTAACAAGTGGCACGCGTCAAGCGGGCAGTCAACGCCCACAAGAAGCGCCGGGCGATCCTCGAGCAGGCCAGTGGCTACCGTGGCCAGCGCTCCCGCCTGTACCGCAAGGCGAAGGAGCAGGTCACCCACTCCCTCGTCTACAACTACAACGACCGCAAGAAGCGCAAGGGCGACTTCCGTCAGCTGTGGATCCAGCGCATCAACGCCGCTGCCCGCGCCAACGGCATGACGTACAACCGCTTCATCCAGGGTCTGAAGGCCGCCAACATCGAGGTGGACCGCAAGATCCTCGCTGACCTCGCGGTCAACGACGCGAACGCGTTCGCCGCGCTCGTCGAGGTTGCCCAGAAGGCGCTTCCCAGCGACGTCAACGCCCCGAAGGCTGCCTGAACTTCAGCCTGAGGACGGATTGACGCGGACCCGCAGGCCCCGGCCTGCGGGTCCGCCGCTTTTCCCCGCCGCACCGCACCGAACCACAGAAGCGAGCCGCCGCCCATGGGCACCCCCGAGCTGATCTCCCCGCGTTCCCCGCGTGTCACCGCCGCCCGGCGGCTGGCCCGCCGCGCCTTCCGCGGCAAGGAGCGCCGGTTCATCGCCGAGGGCCCGCAGGCCGTACGGGAGGCCATCGCGCACCGCGCCGGGGGCGAGCCCACGCTCATCGAGCTGTTCGCCACCGCCGAGGCCGCCGAGCGGCACACCGAGATCGTCGAGGCGGCCCGGGCCGCCGGGGTGCGGGTGCACCTCGCCGACGACCGGACGGTCGCCGACATCTCCCAGACCGTTACCCCGCAGGGCCTGCTCGGCGTCTGCCGCTTCCTCGACTCGCCGTTCGAGGACATCCTCGCCGCCCGCCCGCGGCTGGTCGCGGTGCTCGCCAACGTCCGTGACCCCGGCAACGCCGGCACGGTGCTGCGCTGCGCGGACGCCGCCGGCGCGGACGCGGTGGTGCTGACCGACGCCTCCGTGGACCTCTACAACCCCAAGTCGGTCCGCGCGTCGGTCGGTTCGCTGTTCCATCTCCCGGTCGCGGTCGGCGTGCCGGTCGAGCGGGTGGTGGCCGGCCTCAAGGGCGTGGGCGTACGTCTCGTCGCGGCGGACGGCGCGGGCGACTGCGACCTGGACGCCGAGCTGGACGCCGGCTCCATGGGCGGGCCCACCGCCTGGGTATTCGGCAACGAGGCGTGGGGGCTGCCCGAGGAGACCCGGGCGCTGGCGGACGCCGTCGTACGCGTCCCCATCCACGGCCGGGCCGAGAGCCTCAACCTCGCCACCGCCGCCGCGGTCTGCCTCTACGCCTCCGCCCGCGCCCAGCGCGGCCCCGGCGGCTGCCGCGCGGTGTCACCCGCCTGAGGGGCGTCCCCCGGATCTTTCCGGCACATCCGAGGCGAACTAGTAGTCTTGCGTGCCCGGGGGCCCGGAAGGGGGTAGCGGGGATGAGTGTGAGCACGTCCGGCAGCACGGTCGCCGCCGACGGCTGCCCGTCCGCGGGGTCGGGGGCCGGTTCCGCGATCGACCCCGACGACCTGCCGGACGGCCTGGTCGTCGCCGACGCCACCGGCCGGGTCGTCTGCTTCAACGCCGCGGCGGCCCGGATCACCGGCATCACCCCCGGGGACGCGCTCGGCCGCCCCCTCGACGTGGCGCTGCCGCTCCAGGACATCGAAGGGCGCCGCTGGTGGCGGCTGACCGACCCCTACGGCGGCCTCGCCATCCGCCGCGGCCAGCCCGAGCGCAATCTGCTGCTCGGCGGCCGTGAGGTGCTGGTCTCCGCGCGCTACGTACGCGACCGGCCGACCGGCCCCGTGGAGCGGCTGGTGATCGCGCTGCGCGGTACCGAGGCGCGGCGGCGCACGGAACTCAGCCACGCCGAGCTGATCGCCACCGTCGCCCATGAACTCCGCTCGCCGCTGACGTCCGTCAAGGGCTTCACCGCCACCCTCCTCCAGAAGTGGGAACGCTTCACCGACGACCAGAAGCGGCTGATGCTGGAGACGGTCGACGCCGACGCCAACCGCGTGACCCGGCTGATCGCCGAGCTGCTGGACATCTCCCGGATCGACTCCGGACGGCTGGAGGTGCGCCGGCAGCGGGTCGACATGATCGCCGCGGTGCGCCGGCACGTCCAGGCGCAGACCACCGCCGGCCAGCTGCCCGACCGCTTCCTGATCCGGATGAGGGAACCGCTGCCCGATCTGTGGGCGGACCCGGACAAGGTGGACCAGGTGCTGGGCAACCTGCTGGAAAATGCGGTGCGCCACGGCGAGGGAACGGTCACCATCGAGGTCGGACCAGCATCGGACGCGACGAGCACGGAGGGGACGAGCGTCACCGTGAGCGACGAGGGCCCCGGTATCCCGGAGGAGTCGATGAGCCGCGTCTTCACCCGCTTCTGGCGGGGCAGCAAGCGCGGCGGCACGGGCCTGGGCCTCTACATCGTCAAGGGCATCGTCGAGGCGCACGGCGGGACGATCACGGTCGGCCGGGCCCCCGCCGGCGGCGCGCAGTTCCGATTCAGCCTGCCCGTCGCGACCCCGGCCTTTATGGCCTGAAACAAGAAGAAGGGGCCGCGCGGCGTCCTGCGAAGGGCGGTGGTGGGCGACGCCCCCACGGGGCTCGGGCCTGCCGCGCTGCCCGTCCCCCTTAGACTTGACCTTTGGCACCTTTGGCGCACAGGCAATCGCGGGCACAGCGCGGGCTCGGCATCCGACCTTTGTGATCGAGGAGCCGAGGCGAAGCGAGCCAAGCCAAGCCAGTCCACCGGAAGCACGGGAAGAGATGTCCGCACCCAATAAGTCGTACGACCCTGTCGAGGTCGAAGCCCTGAAACCGGAAGAGATCGCCGCACGGCTGGACGAGGCGCTCGCCGCCGTCGCCGCCGCGGATTCTCTGGAGGCGCTGCGTGAGGTGAAGGCCGCCCACGCCGGCGACCGGTCGCCGCTCGCCCTCGCCAACCGCGAGATCGGCGCCCTGCCCCCGCACGCCAAGGCGGACGCCGGCAAGCGCGTCGGCCAGGCCCGTGGCCGGGTCAACCAGGCGCTCAAGGTCCGCCAGGAGGAGCTGGAGGCGGAGCGCGACGCGCGCGTCCTGGTCGAGGAGGCCGTGGACGTCACGCTGCCCTACGACCGCACCCCGGCCGGCGCCCGGCACCCGCTGACCACCTTCATGGAGCGGGTCGCCGACGTCTTCGTCGCGATGGGCTACGAGGTCGCCGAGGGTCCCGAGGTCGAGGCCGAGTGGTTCAACTTCGACGCCCTCAACTTCGTGCCCGACCACCCGGCGCGCCAGATGCAGGACACCTTCTTCGTCCGGGCCAACGGCGCCGAGGGCGACGAGTCCGGCGTCGTGCTGCGCACCCACACCTCGCCGGTCCAGGCCCGTACGCTCGTCGACCGCGAGCCGCCGGTCTACGTCGTCTGCCCGGGGCGGGTCTACCGCACCGACGAGCTGGACGCCACGCACTCCCCGGTCTTCCACCAGATCGAGCTGCTGGCCGTCGACGAGGGCCTGACCATGGCCGACCTCAAGGGCACCCTCGACCACATGGTCCGGGCGCTCTTCGGCCCGGACATGAAGACCCGGCTGCGGCCGAACTACTTCCCGTTCACCGAGCCGTCCGCCGAGATGGACATGGTCTGCTACGTCTGCCGTGGCGAGTCCGTGGGCAACCCCGACCGGCCCTGCCGCACCTGCTCCAGCGAGGGCTGGATCGAGCTGGGCGGCTGCGGAATGGTCAACCCCAAGGTGCTCATCGCCTGTGGTGTCGACCCCGAGAAGTACAGCGGGTTCGCCTTCGGGTTCGGCATCGACCGGATGCTGATGTTCCGGCACAACGTGGAAGACATGCGCGACATGTTCGAGGGCGACGTCCGGTTCACCCGGCCGTTCGGGATGGAGATCTGATGCGGGTCCCGCTTTCTTGGCTGCGGGAGTACGTCGACCTGCCGGCGACGGAGACCGGCCGTGACGTGCAGGCCAAGCTCATCGACGTCGGCCTGGAGGTCGAGACCGTCGAGCGCCTCGGCGAGGGGCTCAAGGGCCCGCTCGTCGTCGGCCAGGTGCTGACCATCGAGGAGCTGGAGGGCTTCAAGAAGCCGATCCGCTTCTGCACCGTGGACGTCGGTGACGCCAACGGCACCGGAGAGCCGCAGGAGATCGTCTGCGGCGCGCGGAACTTCGCGGTCGGCGACAAGGTCGTGGTCGTCCTCCCCGGCGCCGTGCTGCCCGGCGACTTCAAGATCGCCGCGCGCAAGACGTACGGCAAGACGTCGCACGGCATGATCTGCTCCGGCGACGAGCTCGGCATGGGCGACGACGGCACGCACGGCATCATCGTGCTGCCGCCCGAGTACGAGGTCGGCACCGACGCCATCGAGCTGCTGGAGCTCGTCGACGAGGTGCTGGACATCGCCGTCACCCCGGACCGCGGCTACTGCCTGTCGATGCGCGGTGTGGCCCGCGAGACCGCGACCGCGTACGGGCTGCAGCTGCGCGACCCTGCGCTGCTCGACGTGCCGCCGCCGAACGCCGCCGGCTACCCGGTCCAGGTCTCCGACCCGATCGGCTGCGACCGCTTCACCGCGCGCACCGTCAGCGGTCTGGAGCCCGAGGCGCGTTCGCCGATCTGGCTGACGCGCCGGCTGCAGAAGGCCGGCATGCGCCCGGTCTCGCTGGCCGTCGACATCACCAACTACGTGATGCTGGAGCTCGGTCAGCCGCTGCACGCCTACGACCGGGCCACCGTCGACGGCCCGATCGGTGTCCGCCGGGCCACCGCCGGTGAGCAGCTGACCACCCTGGACGGCACCAAGCGGGTGCTGGACGCGCAGGACCTGGTCATCACCGACAACCGCGGCCCGATCGGCCTCGCCGGTGTCATGGGCGGTGCCAACACCGAGATCGCGGGTGCCGTCACCGACCCCGAGACCGGTCAGCTGCGCGGTACCACCGACGTCGTGATCGAGGCCGCGCACTTCGACGCGATCTCCATCGCCCGTACGGCCCGCCGGCACAAGCTGTCCTCCGAGGCGGCCAAGCGCTTCGAGCGCGGCGTCGACCCGGAGGCCGCGTCCGCCGCGGCGCAGCGGACCGTCGACCTGCTGGTGCTGCTCGGCGGCGGCACCGCGGGCGAGGGCGTCACCGAGGTCGTCTCGCCCCGCGGACCGCGCACGCTCACCATCCCCGCCGACCACCCGGACAAGGTCGCCGGTGTGGAGTACGGCCGAGAGACCGTCGTGCGCCGCCTCCAGCAGGTCGGCTGCGACGTCTACGGCCAAGATGAACTGGTCGTGACCGTGCCGTCCTGGCGGCCGGACCTCTCCGACCCCAACGACCTGGCCGAAGAGGTCATCCGGCTGGAGGGCTACGAGAACCTTCCCTCCACCCTGCCGAAGCCGCCGGCCGGCCGCGGGCTGACCGAGCGTCAGCGGCTGCACCGCAGGGTCGGCCGGGTGCTGGCCGGCGCGGGCTACGTCGAGGCGCTGAACTACCCGTTCACCGGCTCGCACGTCCTCGACCAGCTCGGCATCGAGCCGGACGACCCGCGCCGCTCGGCGGTCACGCTGGTCAACCCGCTCTCCGACGAGGAGCCCGACCTCCGTACGACGCTGATCCCGGGGCTGCTCGGCGCGCTGCGCCGCAACTACGGCCGCGGGTCGCACGACCTCGCGCTCTTCGAGACCGGTCCGGTCTTCCGGGCGACCGGCGACGAGAAGGCGGCCAGCCGGCTGGTCGTCGACCGCCGGCCGACCGACGACGAGATCGCCTCGCTGGACGCCTCGCTGCCGCAGCAGCCGCGGCGCGCCGCGGTGGTGCTCACGGGCGCCCGTGAGCAGGCCGGCTGGTGGGGCGAGGGCCGCCCGGCGATCTGGGCGGACGCCATCGAGGCGGGCCGCGCGGTCGCGCGGGAGGCGGGTGTCGAGCTGATCGTCCGTCAGGACCAGCACGCCCCGTTCCACCCGGGCCGGTGCGCGGCGCTGCTCGCGCTCGTCGACGGCGAGGAGGTGCTCGTCGGCAACGCCGGTGAGCTGCACCCGCGGGTCATCAAGGCGATGGCCCTGCCGGAGCGCACCTGCGCGATGGAGATCGACCTGGACCGCCTGGAGCGGGCCGGCGCCGGGGCGCTGAAGGCGCCCACGATCTCCTCCTTCCCGGTCGCCACCCAGGACGTCGCGCTGATCGTCGACGGCAGCGTGCCGGCGGCGGACGTGGAGGCCGCGCTGCGCGACGGCGCGGGTGAACTGCTGGAGTCGCTGCGGCTGTTCGACGTCTTCACCGGCGAGCAGACCGGCGCGGGCAAGAAGTCGCTGGCGTACGCGCTGCGCTTCCGCGCCCCGGACCGGACGCTGACCGCGGAGGAGGCCACGGCCGCGCGGGACGCGGCGGTGGCGGCGGCCGTGGAGCGGACCGGAGCGGTGCTGCGGGGCTGACGGCCCGCTGTACGTAAGTGCGGGGCGAGGGCGTGGACGGTGCGAGCCGTCCGCGCCCTCGCCCCTTCTGCGTCCTGCGGACGCCGGTGCCCCTGTGGGGGGCGGAGGGGTCTTAAGGAGACGATCCGATCCGCACACCATCACCCCATCGGGTGGTTATTTACCTATCGTCGCGGTCTGGGCACACAACGTCGCGAGAATCGACGGGGTCGGTGCGGCCCTGACCGCGGAAGCGGACCGGACCGACCGCCTCAACGCCTGCTAGGGGACCACCGGCTAGGGGGACCATCGGCATGATCCGAACCTGGGCGCGGGGCGGAGCACGCGCCGGGGCGGCCCGGGCCCGGCGGGCCTTCGTCTTCGTCCTGCCCGGCCTCTGGGTGCTCGGTGTGGTGGGCTGGGAGCTGTGCCACCCGACCAGTGGCCGGCTGCTCCAGCTCCTCGCCGCCGCACCGGCCATCGCCTGCGCCGGCACCGGGCGCCGTCAGTGCGTGCTGCTCGGCGGGGTGTGCGCGCTGGCCGCCCTCGTCCCCTTCGGCGCGGCGGAGCCCGCGGCCGGGTGGGCCGGCCGCGCGATGACCTGCGGCGCGATCCTGGCGGTGGTCGGCGCGAGCTATCTGACGGCCGGCCGGCGCAAGCGGCTGCTGCGCGAGCTGGAGCGCACCCGCGAGGTCGCCGCGACGGCCCAGCAAGTGCTGCTGCGTCCGCTGCCGGCGCGGATCGACGGGATGGTGCTGGCCGCCGACCACCTCTCCGCGAGCGAGGGCGCGGTGGTCGGCGGGGACCTCTACGAGGTCCTGGGCACCCGGCACGGCGTCCGCGCGGTGATCGGGGACGTCCGCGGGCACGGCCTGGAGGCCATGAGCACGGTCGCCGCGATGCTCGGCAGCTTCCGTGAGGTGGTGCACGACGAGCCCGAACTCGCCGGTGTGCTGCGCCGGCTGGAGCGCTCGCACCAGCGGCACCTGAGGGAGCGGGGCCGCGCCGAGCACCCGGCGGGCGGCGCGGAGCCGGCCGGCCCGCTCGCCGAGGAGTTCGTCACGCTGCTGCTGGTGCAGATCGCCCCGGACGGCTCGGTCACGGCGCTGAACTGCGGGCACCCGTGGCCGTACCGGATCGGCTCCCGGGAGGTGGTGCCGGTCGCGCCGGGCGAACCGATGCCGCCGCTGGGGCTGTTCCCGCTTCCCGAGGAGCTGTCCACGGTGGGCTGCGGCCGGCTGGAGCCCGGCGAGGCGCTGTTCCTGCACACGGACGGGGCGGTGGACACCCGGGACGCGGCGGGCGCGTTCTTCCCGCTGACGACCCAGCTGTGCAGCAGCGTCGAGGCGGCCACGGCCTCCTGTGTGCCCTCGCCGTCCGGTGTGGTGGGGGACGTACGGGAGGCGCTGCTGCGGCACTCGGGCGGGCGGCTGACCGACGACGTGGCGCTGCTGATGCTGCACAACGACCGGATGCGGGTATCCGCACAGGTGACGGCCGGCCGGGCGGCGCGGTGTGCCGGGCGGGGCTCTTCACACCCCGTGTGAAGGCGGGTTCACTACGCTCAACTGGCGGAGTGGTTAAGTCGACAAGGCCGTGAGCCGGCCGCCCGGGGCGCGTTCCGGCTCACCGGGAGGCCGGTATGGAGCCCAACACCCTGCTCGATGCGATTCTCGACGAGGCCGGGATCTCGCACGCGGGACTGGCGGCACGGATCAACCGTCTGGGGAGCGGCCGCGGACTGGCGCTGCGGTACGAACACACCGCGGTGGCCCGGTGGTTGAAGGGCCAGCGGCCGCGCGGGCAGGTACCGGACCTGATCTGCGAGATCCTCGCCGAGCGGCTGCACCGGCCGGTCGGGCTCGCCGACATCGGGCTGAGCGGGCCGGGCCCGAGCCGCGCCGCCGACACCCCGCTGTCCGGCTTCGTGGAGCGGGCCACCGCGCTGTGGCGGTCCGACGAACAGCAGCGCCCGCACCTCCTCGACGCCCCGGCCCTCACCGGCACCTCGGCGGTCATCCCCGTATGGGAGTGGGAGAACCCGCCCGAGGACCAGGACGTGTCCCGCGACGGGCTGACCCGGGTCGGCACGGCCGACATCGAGATGCTGCGCGCCGCACGGACCCACTACGAGCAGATGTACCGGAAGGCGGGTGGTGTCGCGACCAGAGCACGCATCGTGGGATTCCTCAACTCCGAGGCGGCGCCGCTGCTGCGGGGCAGCTACAGCGATGCGACGGGGCGTCAGCTCCACCGGGCGACCGGCGGGCTGGTCGCGGTCGCCGGCATCTGCGCGTACGACTCGGACGCTCTCGGGCTGGCCCAGCGCTACTTCCATCAGGCGCTGCGGCTGGCCAAGGCCAGCGGGGACCGCGGGCTCGGCGCGTACGTCATCGCCCTGCTGGTCAACCAGTCCCTCTTCGTGCGGGAGTACCGCCAGGCGGTCGCCTTCGCGGAGGCGGCGCTGCGGGCCGCCGGCCCGCAGATCACCCCGGCGCTCTCCGCGGACCTCTACGCGATGCAGGCCAAGTCTTACGCGCGGCTCGGGGACGGCACGAGCGCGCTGGCGTGCATCCGGCGCGCGGAGGCGGCCGCGGACCGCATCCGTCCGGGGCTGGAGCCGGCCGAGACCGGCTATGTGCAGCCCGGCCTGGTCAACGTACAAGTGGCGGAGGCGCTGCTCAGTCTCGGTGACCTGCGGGCCGCCAGGGAACAGGCGGACGCCGCCGTCGACACCCCCGCACACGACCGCGGCCGGGTCCACCGGCTGGCCATGCTCACTCACATCGAGCTGCGCCAAGGGGATGCGGACCGGGCCGTGGCCGACGCCGCGCAGATGACCGAGCACGCTCGGGGCATGGAGTCGCAACGGCTGCGGGACCGGCTGCGGGCGGTGCGCGAGCATCTGGCCGAGACCGGGAGCGCCGCGACGGACGAGGCCGCCGATCTCATCGACGAGGTGCTGCGCGTTCCGTTGTGACCGGGCTCGTGTCACCTTGCCGGCTCCTCAGCGGAAGGTGGCAGTTACGTGCGTTGGAACAATCTCAGCGAGAAGCCCGTCTATGCGAACCCGTGGTTCCGGGTCAATCTGGCCGATGTGGAGCTGCCCGACGGCCGGCATCTGGAGCACTTCCTGATCCGGATGCGGCCGGTCGCCGTGGCGACCGTGGTCAACGAGGCCAATGAGGTGCTGCTGCTGTGGCGGCACCGGTTCATCACCGACACCTGGGGGTGGGAGCTGGCCGCCGGGGTCGTCGAGGACGGCGAGGACCCCGCGGCGGCGGCCGCCCGCGAGATGGAGGAGGAGACCGGGTGGCGTCCCGGGCCCCTCCGGCATCTGCTCACGGTGGAGCCGTCCAACGGCCTCACCGACGCCCGGCACCACATCTACTGGTCGGACGAGGGTGAGTACCTCGGCCTGCCGCAGGACGACTTCGAGTCCGACCGGCGGGAGTGGGTGGCGTTGAAGCTGGTCCCCGACATGGTGGCGCGGGGGGAGGTGCCGGCCGCCAACATGGCCGCCGCCCTGCTGATGCTGCACCACCTCCGGCTGGGGTGAGCGCCGCCGGGCCGGTCCGGGGCAGCCCGGGGCCGGCCCGGCCGCCGGTCATCGGCCCAGCGCCTGCCAGACCGCGATCGCCAGTGCCGCGAGCCCCGTGAGCGCGGCGAGGGACGGCAGCGGCCAGCGGGTGGTTTCCAGCCGTGTGACGCGGACGGTGAGTTCGTCCGCGTCACGTTCGTGTCGCTCGGAGCGCTGGGCGAGCAGCGCGAGTTGGCCGTCGACCCGGGCGGTGCGGACGTCGAGTTGACGGCGCAGCTCCGCTAAGTCGGCGGTTACCAGATCGGGTTCGGGGTGGGCGGTCACGGTCCGCTCCTCATTCCTTCGGTCATCGCGTCGTGGTGCGTACGCGCATCAGTCAACTGCGCTGCGGTGAAGGACGGGAGCGTGTGCGGTGGGCAGGTGCGGGTCCGCGTTTCGCACCCCGTGTGAAGTGACGGAGCGTGACGGGCGTGCGGGGGCGTTCACACGGGGTGTGAAGCGTGCACCCCGAGCGGGGCGGCGCACACGCTCCCGCCCGTCCGCGCGGGGGAGTTGACTCGGAACTCCCCACGGGGGCCGAAGCCGGCGGACGGGCGCCCGCCGGCCCGGAGTCCGCCCGCCGGTTCCTTCCCCCGAGCGGTTCTCAGGGACATTGCACTGGCCCGACCTGACGGCCCGCCTCGACGATCAGCGCGACAGCAGGAACCGGTTAGGGCCGTGACCACGGGGCGGCACGAGGAAGTTGCACCGGGAGAGCGGCCCGGTCGGCTCCCGACCCGCAGTCCTGATGCTCGGCCCCGACAGCTTGGAGGTGGCAGGGGTCGGAGCCGGTTCCGGTCAGGATGCATTCGAAGTCGAGCCGGTCCCGCGCGCGGAATTCGTCCCCGCCTCGTCGCGGCTCACTGGGCCATCCCCGATTCGGCCGCGCCGGCGCTCTTCGTAACAGCTCGGGCCGGAGCAGGACCGAGGAAGGAAGGCCCGCGCCCGGCGTTGCGCCGGACCGCGGACGGAACTGGCGGGCCCCGGGGCTCGGGGGACGTTGATTGACCGTTCGCCTACGGGAAGCCATTCTTTCCACCAACCGCCTTGCATGGGTCCGGCCGCGGATAAACGGATTGACAGGATCCACCGCCTTTGAATCAGTGCGCAAAGATCAGGCCACCTGCCACAGCGCCTATTGGAGGGGAAGGGTGAAATCAATGCGCTAATTCGGGTAAAAGATGGACAGTGTGCACCAAGTCGGGTCCACGAACCGGCCAAAGCAGTTCAATCTGATTGACTGCCACCATTCCTTCATAGAGGATCCTCCCGAGACCTCACACGGGGGTTGAACAGGGGGATATCGTGAGGAAAATAGGAAGAGCGATAACTTTTGGCTTTGTGAGCATGGCGCTCGCGGTTTGCAGCTTTGCCACCCCGGCAGCCGCATACAGCCTTCAGGGCGACACCGCCACCGACAATACCGGGATTGAGCCCACCGACGGCCTCACGGCCGGGCGGCCCGTAATCCACACACGCGGTGACGGGGTGAAGCCGCCCGCGGAGCTGGGTAACCCCTCTGAGTGGGGTGTGGTAAAGATCGAAATCAACGATTCGGCTGCCCGACCGTTGGGAAATACCTGCAAAGAAGTCACTCATGGCACGTGGTGCTATGGGTGGGAATCGGCGGGTTCGAATGGAAAGAAGTGTTATTCGAACTACCTCGCGGATACGGGTCACCTGACTACCGTGAGGGTTCGTAACATCGACTATTCAAGCGGATGGGTACCGAAGAACAAGACCTCCTACGCCAATGTAACCATTGGCCTGGCGTACACTTGCTACGCCTACTACAATAACGCTTGAATGTGACCCCCCGCGTTACGGGATGAATTCCTACTAGGCGGGTTCGACTAGCATGCGACCCTGGGTCCACACGGGCACCCGTGTGGACCCAGGCTCTACTGTCTTCACTTGGGCTCAGACTGGACGGGGAAGAGAAATCGGAAGCTTTTCGGGCGCTCGTGCTTTGTCGCTGACAGCGCCACTCGGGGTTGGCTTGTTGCTTGGCCTACTAGGCCCTCTTGCTGGAAAATTGGACAGTCCCGCCAGTGTAGTCGTGGATGTCATTTTCTCCGGCGGGTGGTCATGGGCCTGTTACGCATTTCTGGTGGGCTACTTCCGTCAATCCAAGATTGAATCCGTCATTCTTGCGCCTCTTGGACTGGCCATCGGGGTGGTTACTTACTACCTATTTAAGGATTCGATTCTTGCCGCCCCTTCGGACGGATTGCAAGCCGGCGCCTCGGGTTCAGGTTCTAAAATTGAGGTATGGGGAGTGCTGGCGTTTGCATTCGGGGCACCTCTTGGGATCTTGGGAAACGTCGCGCGAGTGCCAGGCGTCGGCGGCCTCTTCTTTCGGCTGCTTATTCCGCTCGTAGCCTTTTACGAGACCTCTATGCGCTTGGCCGGGGAGTCGCGTGGGCAAGGTTTGATTGTCACAAATACCTGGAATGCTGTTCGATTCATCGCAGTGGCTGTTGCGTTCGCTCTGGTGGGGCACACAATCTGGAGTTGGTGGCACGCTCGACGTACTCGTTCTTCGAGATCTGAAGAGCTTGATTGCCCACAAGCCCGTGACGTGAGCTGAATATGAAGTCGCGGACGGCACCCTAGTGCTCCAGCTGTAGATCGTGATCTTCATGTCTGGGATGCGGCTTGTCTCCGGTGATAGCTGGTGCGTGATCGCTGCTGATGGCGGCGTCGCCAGTCGGACCAGCCGAGTCGGTGGGCGATGTGGTGGAGGGGCTGGACGACGAGTGCTATGAACAGGTGCTGAATCTCGTTGCAGGACAGTGGGACCAGCCCGTCCGGAGCGGGGTTGCGGGCGTGTTCGTCGGTGCGGACGACGGCGAGGAAGGCGTGGGCGAGCATCGCGAGGGTGCCCCAGCCGGTCCAGGAGGGGTAGCGACGGACTTGGTGCTCATCGAGCCCGGCCAGCCCTTTCTCGGTCTGGAAGGTCTCTTCCACACGCCATCTGGATCCGGCGACCCGCACCAGCTCGGTCAGCGGCACCGGCTGGGGTGAGAAGCAGCGGTAGTAGGCGAGTTCGCCGGTGGTGGGGTTGCGGCGGATCAGGAGCTGGCGGCTGCCCGGCGCCGCCTCGGTGAAATCGATCACGGCCCAGTCGTAGAACCTGCTGTCCCTTCGCACCGCGTCCAGCCGATAGCTTCTGCCAGGCCCGCTTCGGCACCCTTTTCATCAGGGTATCGACGCGGAACGTGCCCGCACCGGTGGCCACCTCGGCCGAACAGGCCACAGCGAGGGCATAGCCGATGCCGCGTTCCTCCAGAGCCGTGCGCAGTTTCGGGTTGCCGCCGTAGACCTCATCCCCGGTGACCCAGCCCACCTGGTGTCCGGCGCCCAGGAAGCGTTCGATCATCGTGCGGGCCGGTTCCGGCTTGGTCCCAAAGACGGTGTCCTCGCCGAGCCCCGCTGCCCGGCAGCGGTCCTGGTCGCACGTCCAGGAGCGCGGAATGTACAGCTCCCGGTCCACCGCCGCGTGTCCCCGCTCGCCGGCGTAGACGAGGTAGACGGCCACCTGGGAGTTCTCGATCCGCCCGGCCGTGCCGGAGTACTGGCGCTGGACCCCGACGGTGTGGGTGCCCTTCTTCACATCGCCGGTCTCGTCGACGACCAGCACCGCTGCCTCGTCGTGGAGGTGCTCGACGGCGTATTCGCGCACGTCGTCGCGGACGGCGTCGGCATCCCACACGGCCCGGCACAGCAGATGCTGCATGCCGTGCGGGCTGGCCTCGCCGGCCCACTCCGCGATCGTCCAGCAGTTTTTGCGCGGCAGGTCCGACAGCGGGCCCAGCACCAACCGCCCGGCCCGCAGGCGGGGTTCGTAGCGGCTGAACCGGTCCGCGACCCGGCTCATGGCCACCTCGAACGCCTCCCGCCAGCGGGCGGGATCTATGCTGTGGCCTGCGGCCACCGCCTCGTCGTTAGTCCACACAACTCACGATGATCACCGGTGGCCGCACCCCTTCGGTGCGCCCTGTCAGTCCCGGACGAGACAGAACGGATGTCCTGCCGGGTCGGCAAAGATGCGCCAACTCCGTTGTCCATCACCCTCGTCGAGCAGTGTGGCGCCCCGATTGAAGACCTCTTCCTGGGCTCGTTCCAGATCCTTGACCCCCAGGTCGAGGTGGAACTGCTGGGGGTGAGCGGAGTCCGGCCACCGCGGCGGCTGATGGTTTTCCACACGCTGGAAGGCCATCACGAACCCACCGTCGGTGTGGAGCGTCGCCCATCCCTCGCCGAGCGACCACCGCGGATCCGGCTGGTTCACTACGCCGCCGAGAAGCGACTGGTAGAACCGGGACAGCTCAACGACATCGGCACAGTCCAACACCACACACTGCAGCTTGGCGATCATGAAGGGCAGCGTCTCATGACGCCTGATCACGATCTGCAGCTGGAGTATTAGTTCCCGCAACGTGTCAACCACACGGGTAAGCGTCGGCCGGACCTGAGCCATGGCATCGTCCAAAGACACGCGGGCCCGGGCCGCCACACCAGCATCTCCTGCTGCAAGTTCAAGATCTGAGCCGACGAGCTCGATGTCGGTTTCGAGCATTGTGGGCTCTTTGTCGCCATCAGTCAGCGGCACTGCGATAAGTCCCATGCTCCACACCCCTGTTGCGCGACGTTCTCGCCGACGCCTCTCCCGCCACCGGCTGGTGATCAGAGTAGGCAGCACTGGACACGGACGTGGATGTTTGGCCAAGCGACACCGCCGTGGTGGTTTGGGATAAGGGCGCACGCGTTGGAGAAGCTGTACAAGCAGGCGGGCAGTCGCCAAGCCAGGCGTCTTCGCGCTCGCGTCGAAGACGGCGAGAAGCGAGAGGGTGCCGTGACCGAGGGGTGTTCTGGAGGGCGGCTCCCTTGGGGCGATTTCGACCGCGCGTGGGGCCGAACCCGCCCGTCACCACCAGGCCGGCACTCAGCTGCTCGGAGGACGCCAGTTCGTCCAGGCGTCGTGCCCACGAGGACACCCCAGGGGAGAGGGCGAAGCGCAGCCATCGTCCATCGCCTGCACCGATGCAGGGCTTGAAACGCGGGCAAGCCCCCGCCAGCCCTGAAAGACGCAAAGTCCCAGGTCGCGGCCGGTTTCCTGTCAGCTTACGTGCTCACAGGGCTGCCCCCTCGGTAGAGGCCACGCCGGCTGGGCAGGGCTCAGTGGCTGAGGGGCCCCGGGGGCGTGCGAGCCACCCTGGGGCGCTCATGCAGTTGGCGCTGCTCCAGGTGAACTCCCCCTGAAGCAGCGCCAGTTGGCGGCGTCGTCGGACTCTCTAGTACGGGTAGAAGCCCGACCCGGACTTGCGGCCGAGCCGGCCCGCGTCGACCATGCGCTGGAGCAGCGGGGGAGCGGCGTACAGGGGCTCCTTGTACTCCTCGTACATTCAGCGGGCCCATCGGGTGGGCGCAGCCCAGCTCCATGCCGTTGTCGATGTCCTCGCGGCTGGCGATGCCCGACTCGAACATCCGGATCGCGGACAGCAGGTACGGGATGAGCAGGGCGTTGACGACGAAGCCGGAGCGGTCCTGGGCGCGGATGGCGTGCTTGCCGAGGACGTTCTGGACGAGTCCCTCGGCGCGCTTGATGGTCTCCTCGGCGGTGGTGAGGGCGGGGATCAGCTCCACCAGCTTCTGCACCGGGGCCGGGTTGAAGAAGTGGATGCCGATGACCTGGTCGGGGCGGGAGGTGGCCACCGCGAGCTTCACCAGCGGGATCGAGGAGGTGTTGGACGCCAGGATGGCGTCCGGGCGGGTGACCACCTGATCGAGGACCTGGAAGATCTCGGTCTTGACCTGCTCGTTCTCGACGACGGCCTCGATGACCAGATCGCGGTCGGAGAACTCGCCGAGATCGGTGGTGAAGCTCAGCCGGTCGAGCGTCGCATCGCGCTCCGCGACGGTGAGCTTGCCGCGCTCGGCGGCCTTGCCGAGGGAGTTGGTCAAGCGGGTGCGGCCCAGCTCCAGTGCCTCGCCGGTGGTCTCGGCGACCATGACGTCCAGCCCGGCGCGGGCGCACACCTCAGCGATGCCTGCGCCCATCTGGCCGCAGCCGACCACTCCGACGCGTGCAATGTCGGCGATTGAGTTGGTCACCTCGTGCCTTTCGCTGTTCTTCAGGACCGGCGGCGCCGTAAGGGTCCGACGCCCGCCTCGGCCCCGACGTTACTCCGCGCGGTGCTGTGCCAAGGCGGCCGGGGCAGGCATTCTGAGCCCTCAGGACGGGACGAACCGGACAACCTGGGGACTTTTGATGAGACGGATCACACGAAGAGGGTTTGCGGTGGCCGCGCTGGGCGCGGCCTCCTCGCTGCTCACCGCGGGTGCGCCGATGCCCTCGGCGGGCGCGCCGCGCCGCGAGATGCGGGGCGTCTGGCTGGCGACCGTCGCCAACCTCGACTGGCCCTCCCGCACCAAGCTCACCGCCGACGGGCAACAGCGCGAACTGCGCGCCCACTTCGACACGGCCGTCGCCCGCAAGCTCAACACGGTCTTCTTCCAGGTGCGCCCCACCGCGGACGCGCTGTGGCCGTCCCCGTACGAGCCCTGGACCCAGTACCTCACCGGGGTGCAGGGCCGCGACCCCGGCTGGGACCCGCTGGACTTCGCGGTCCGCGAGGCGCACCGGCGCGGCCTCGAACTGCACGCCTGGTTCAACCCGTACCGGGTCGCCAACCACACCGACCCGCGGCGGCTGGCCGCCGACCATCCGGCCCGCCGGCACCCCGGCTGGGTCGTCCCGTACGGCGGCAAGCTCTACTACAACCCGGGGCTGCCCGAGGTCCGCGATTTCGTCCTCGACGCGATGCTGGACGCGGTCGCGCGCTACCCCGTCGACGGGGTGCACTTCGACGACTACTTCTACCCGTACCCGGCGGCGGGGCAGAGCTTCGACGACGACGACGCGTTCGAGGAGTACGGCGGCGACTTCGAGAGCCGGGCCGACTGGCGGCGGGACAACACCGACCGGCTGGTGCACGCGATGGCGCAGCGGCTCGACGCGGGCGGACAGCAGGAGGGGCGCCGGGTGCTGTTCGGCGTCAGCCCGTTCGCGGTGTGGCGCAACCTGGGCAGCGACCCGCAGGGGTCCCGTACGCAGGCCGGGGTGCAGACGTACGACGACCTGTACGCCGACACCCGCCGCTGGGTACGCGAGGGCTGGCTGGACTACATCGTGCCGCAGGTCTACTGGCCGATCGGCACCAAGGCCGCCGACTACGCCGAACTCGTGCCGTGGTGGTCACGCACCGTCGACGGCACCGGCGTCGACCTCTACATCGGAGAGGCGCTCTACAAGGCGGGGGACAGCGAACCGGCCGGCTGGAAGGACCCGGCCGAACTCTCGCGCCATCTCACCTTCGCCCGCCGCTACCCGCAGGTCGGCGGCCATGTCTACTTCTCGGCGAAGGAGGTCGCCAAGGACCGGGTGGGGGCCCTGGCGCGGGTCGTACGGGATCACTACGGCGGCGCGGCGAGGGCCTGACCCTCCGACCCGCGCGGCCGTGGTGGTGTCGTGCAGGTCCTTACCGGCCGGGGTCGACGTCGTCGGTCTTCCCGTGCCGTACGACGCAGTCGGGGCCGGGAGACATGATCGCCTCGTGGCCGTCCTCGGCACGGACCCGGTAGGGAGGATCGCCGTTCGTCCCCATTACTTCGATGATTTCGACGACGTGGTCGTGATGCCCGACGGTCCTGCCGTGCACCACCAGCCGGTCGCCCTTGGTCGCATGCATCAGGGGTCCTCCCTGTTTCAGGCGGCCATGCGCTCCGGACGGCCGCCGGGGCGACGGCCGAGCGGTTGAACGGCCAACGGTTTCAACGGTTTACGGGTCTCCTGGAGCCCGGAGGGCAGTACCTGCCATCTCGGCAAGTTTACGTCCGGAAGCGGCGGCCGCACCTGGGGGAGCAGCGGCTTCCGGGCGGGTCCGGGTCACCCGCGGGCCCGCTGGGTGACCGCGATGCAGGCGAGCACGGCCAGTGCCGCCGCGGGGGCGGCCGGGGGCAGCCGTTCGCCGAGGAGCAGCACGGACCACACCAGGGTCAGCAGCGGCTGCGCGAGCTGGAGCTGGCTCGCCCGGGCGATGCCGATCGCGGCCATCCCCCGGTACCAGACGAGGATCCCGACGAACTGCGAGCCGATCGCCAGCCACAGCAGCCCGGCGACCGCGTGCGCGGTGAGCCGCAGCGGTTCGGTGGACAGCGCGACCGCCGCGCCCGCCGCGGTCAGCGGGAACGTCAGCACCAGGGCCCAGCCGATGACCTGCCAGCCGGGCATGTGGCGGGCCAGCCGGCCGCCCTCGGTGTAGCCGGCCGCGCACACCAGCAGCGCCAGGAAGAGGAACAGGTCGCCGCGGCCGGGTGCCCCGCCGCT
The DNA here is from genome assembly GCF_000717345.1 of Streptomyces lydicus. Classification (GTDB taxonomy): domain Bacteria; phylum Actinomycetota; class Actinomycetes; order Streptomycetales; family Streptomycetaceae; genus Streptomyces; species Streptomyces lydicus. The sequence goes on from NZ_JNZA01000013.1 coordinate 22,146, forward strand.
CTGCTGCACGGCGAACGCGATCACGACGGCCGCGCCGATCAGGGACGCGATCCAGAACGTACGGGAGGGCCGCGCGCCGGTGCGCAGCGCCGAGCAGGCGGCGGTGGTCAGCGGCAGCAGACCGACCACGACGGCCGCGTGCGAGGTCGTGGACGTCTCCAGCGCCAGGGTGGTCAGCAGCGGGAAGCCGAGCACCACCCCGCCGGCGACCACCGCCAGCCCCGCCCAGTGGCGGCGCTCCGGGACCCGCACCCGGAAGGCCAGGAGCGCGCCGCCGGCCAGCACGGTGGCCAGCACGCTGCGCAGCATCACCACCGTCCAGGGCCCCATGCCCTCCAGCGCCCAGGCCGTGCCGGGGAAGGTGAGCGAGAAGGCGGCGACACCGAGAGCGGCGAACAGCACGCCGCGGGTGGCCGGGGTGCCGCGGACGCCGGGGGCGGCCGCGGGGGCCTCCGGGGTCAGGACCGGGGCCGGGTCGGCCGGGGCGGCGTGACCGTCGGCTGCCGGGGTGCTGACCGCTATCGGGGAGGAAGCAATAGCGCTATCGTTGACTCTCATGCAAGAGCGTAGCAGTGTCGCCGAACTGGCCGCGAGCCTCCGTACCCAGCTGAACCGCTACTCTCCGGGAGAGAAGCTGCCGTCGAGCCGGGCGCTGGTGGAGCGGCATCGCGTCAGCCCGGTGACGGTGTCCCGGGCGCTCGCCGAACTCGTCGCCGAGGGCCTGGTCGTCACCCGCCCCGGTGCCGGCGCCTTCCGCGCGGAGCCCCGTACCGAGGCGCCCCGGCCCGCCGACACCTCCTGGCAGGAGATCGCGCTGAGCGCCGAGCCGGGCGGCGACCAGGTGCCGCGCAGCGTCGACGCCTCCGGTGTGGTGGCCACCCTCGCCAGGCCGGCCCCCGGCGTCATCGAGCTCAACGGCGGCTACCTCCACCCGGACCTCCAGCCCGAACGCGCCCTCGCCGCCGCCCTGGCGCGGGCCGGCCGCCGGCCCGGGGCCTGGAGCCGGCCGCCGGTCGACGGCGTCCCGGAGCTGCGCGCCTGGTTCGCGCGGGAGATCGGCGGCCCCGGCGGGGCGCTCGCGGCGAGCGACGTGCTGATCACCGCGGGCGGCCAGAACGCGCTGACCGCCGCGCTGCGCGCGCTCGCCGCGCCCGGCGCCCCGGTGCTCGTCGAGTCCCCGACCTACCCCGGGATGCTCGCCGTGGCCCGCGCCTCCGGGCTGCGGCCGGTGCCCGTCCCGATGGACGCGGACGGGGTCCGCACCGATCTGCTCGCCGAGGCTTTCCGTGCCAGCGGCGCGCGGCTCTTCGTCTGCCAGCCGCTGTTCCAGAACCCGACCGGTGCGGTGCTGGCGGGGGAGCGGCGGCGCGAGGTGCTGCGGGTGGCCCGTGAGGCCGGCGCGTTCGTGATCGAGGACGACTTCGCCCGGCTGCTGGTCCACGACGACGCCCCCGCGCTGCCGCCGACGCTGATGTCGGAGGACCGCAACGGCACGGTCGTCCACATCCGTTCGCTCACCAAGGCCACCTCGCCCAACCTGCGGGTGGGCACCCTGGCGGCCCGCGGCCCGGTCCTCGACCGGCTGCGCGCGATCCAGGTCGTCGACAACTTCTTCGTGCCCGGGCCGCTCCAGGAGGCCGCCCTCGAACTCGTCGGATCGCCGGCCTGGCCCCGCCACCTGCGGCTGATCGCCGGGGAGCTGACCGCCCGCCGCACCGCGCTGGTGGCCGCCCTGCGGGCGCAGCTGCCCGCGCTGGTGGAGCGGGGGCTCGGGCACGGCGCGACGTACGGCCGGGAACCGGAGGTCGGTGGCCTGTACGTACCGCCCGGCGGTTACCAGCTCTGGGTGCGGCTGCCCGACGGCACCGACGAGGCGGCGCTGACCGGCGCGGCGCTGCGGGCGGGGGTCGCGGTCGCGGCCGGCCGCCCGTACTTCGCCGCCGAGCCGCCGGCCGCGCACCTGCGGCTGAGCTTCGCCGCGGCGACCGGCACCGGCGAACTCACCGAAGGGGTCCGCCGGCTGCGTACAGCCTGTACGGAACTGGGCGTGGCGGTGGGCTGACGGCCCGGGCGGGACGCGGGGCGGCGGGCCGGGCGGCAACCGGTTCGACGCCGCCCCGGCCCTTCTGCGAATCTCCCGGCATGACCGCACACGCCCTCGACGGCTACGAGATCTCCACCGACCCGGCCCGCCTGGACGCCGGGCTGGTCCACCGCTGGCTGGCCACCGACGCCTACTGGGCGCTGGACCGTCCCCGGGAGCTGCACGACCGCGCCGTCGCGGGCTCGCTCAACTTCGGCCTCTACGAGGCCGGTTCGGGGCGCCAGGCCGGCTACGCCCGGGTCGTCACCGACCACGCCACCTTCGCCTGGCTCTGCGACGTCTACATCTGCCGGGACGACCGCGGCAAGGGGCTGGGCACGGCCCTGGTCACCGCGATCGCGGACCACATGACGCCCAGCGGGCTGAGCCGGCTCACGCTCGCCACCAAGGACGCCCACGGCGTGTACGAGAAGATCGGCTTCCGCCGGCTGGTGGCACCGGAGCAGTGGATGACCCTCGGCCTGATCGACCCGGGCCCGATCGAGATCTGATCGGGATCCGACCAACCATGGCCCCGGAAGGCGGTGCTGCTCTTACCATCGGCGAATGAGCGTTCGCCTGAAGCTGCTCGCCGCGGCCCGGAACTCGTCGCTGCTGGAGACGCGGTTCGGCGACGACCGCCCGCTCGATGCCGCCGGCTGGCACGAGGCCGAGCGGGCCGCCCCCGTCCTGTGCCGGCTCGCCGCCGCCGAGCTGCGCTACCGCTCGCCGTCCGAGCGCTGCCGGGAGACCGGCGAGGCACTCGGCCTGCGCCCGCTCGCCCAGCCGGCGCTGCGCGACTGCGACATGGGTCGCTGGCGCGGCCGCACGCTCGGCGACGTGACCGCCGCCGAGCCGCGCGCGGTGGAGGACTGGCTGGCCGATCCGCGCTCCGCCCCGCACGGCGGGGAGTCGCTGCTCGCGTTCATCACCCGCGTCGGCGGCTGGCTGGACACCCGGCCGGTCGAGGACGCCGACGGGCTGCTCGCGGTCGCCGAGCCCGGCGTCGTACGGGCCGCTCTGGTCTACGCGCTCCAGGCGCCGCCGCACGCGTACTGGCGGATCGACGTCCAGCCGCTTTCGGTGACGACCCTCATGGGGCGGGCCGGCAAGTGGGACCTCCGGCTGGAGGCGTGAGAGCGGCCCACCGCGAGCCGCCGGGCCCGCGCACACCACCCGGAAAGCCCATCCCGCGTGCTCGGCTGTCCGGGGCATGCGCACCCTTCCGACCTGCGGAAACGGTGCGAGGATCGGCGGCTTCCGCGGTGCCGGGGCCCGGCCGGCGCGCCTCATCGAGGTGCGCGCCGCCCGGCCGGGCGGTTCTCTCGGGATATGCACATACGTCACCTTCCCCTGTACGCGGTGGCGGCCGGGGCCCTGGTGGTCTCCGTCCTGCTCTTCGGTGACGGCGACGGGGCGGACGCCGCCACCGACGCCGTGACCGGCACCGTGCGCGACACCGTCACCGGGGCCGCCTCCGCCGCCGGCCGTGCGCACGAGGTGTCCGTCGAGCCCGCCACGGTGGCACCGGGCACCGCCTTCTCCGTCGACGCCGGCGCGCACTGCGCGGGCCGGCCGGCCGAGGCGCGCTTCGGTGGCGCGGACATCCCCGCGCTGCAGCTGTCCTCGCTCAGCGACCGGACGAGCGGCTCCGCGGTCGTCCCGCAGGGCACCGCTCCCGGCACGTACACGGTCACCGTCACCTGCGGCGGAGCGGGCAGCCGGGCGGACCGTGCGGGGTACGACCGGCCGGGCGGGGGGAGCGCGGGGCACGGCGGCGCGGACCACGGCCGGCAGACCTTCACCGGCACCATGGTCGTCTCCGGCGGGACGGACGGCAGCGTCCCGCTGGGCGGTATGGACGAGGGGTCGGGATCCTCCCCGGGCGGGGCGGACGAGGCGCTCGCCCAGCAGGGGACCGACGAGTCCGTCCCGCAGGGCGGCTACGACGAGATCGCTCCGCAGGGCGGCGCGCACACCGGTCTGGGCGGTGCCGCCGGCAGCGGCCCGGGCGCGACCGCGCTGGGCGCCGCACTGCTGCTGGGCGCGGCCGGCTGGGGCGCGTTCGCCCACCGGCGGCGGGCCCGCGGCCCGCGGGGCCCGCAGCGGTGAGCGCACCGTCGCCGGACCGCGGACGCCTCCTCACCCCGGTGCTCGGCGTCCTCGCCGCGCTCGTCATGGCCGGGCTGGTGACCCTCGTCGCGGCGCGGCTGGGTGAGCGGGACGCCACCAGCGAGGTCGACGGCGGCACCCACACCGTTCCGCGCACCGAGATCGCCAGGACGATCAGCGGTCAGCTGACGCTGCCGTTCCGCCACGGGCCCGACGCGGTGCGCTGCTTCGGCGACCTGCGGCCGGTGCCGGCCGCCGCGGTGCGCTGCACGGCGCACTTCCCGCTCGGCCGCGACCGCCACCTGACCGTCGAGGTCACCCGCGTCCAGCACAACAAGGTCACCTACCGCCGCCGCCCGGCCCCGCACTGACCCTCACGGCGTCAGGTCCAGCGCGGCCAGCCCCGACCCGTCCATCAGGAACGGCACCGAGCTGTGGGTGTGCGTGATCTTCCAGTCGCCGTCGGTCCGGCGCAGGCCCACCGTCGTCCGGCTCCACAGCTCGACCTCGAAGCCGTCCGCCTTCGTCCCGCGCATCCGGTCGATGCTGTGGACGAAGGCGACGTCGCCGCCCACGGCGATCTCCACCTGGGTCGGCGTCACCTCGATCGGCCCGTCCCAGGTCGCGTACCAGCCCTCCAGGGCCACGCGGTCCAGCGCCTCCGGCCCCTTGTACTGGAGCGGGGGAGCGAGGCTGAAGTCGACGAGGTCCGGTGCGCACAGCGAGAGGAAGCGTTCCGCGTCCCGGTCCCGGGTGGCCGCGGCCCGCTCCTGTAGCACCTCCCGGATCCGCGCCCGGTCCGCTTCCCGCTCGGTGTCGATGGTGGTCATGACGGGTTCCTTCCGTTGGCCGACACCGAAGCCCTCCGCACCGGCGCCCGACGGGTGGACGCCGCCGGGCGCCGGAACTCATCGGCCGGGGCGCCCGGACCGGCCGGGCCCGTCGCCGCCCGCACGGGCCGGCGCGGCGGAGCGGTCCGGCGCGGCCGCGAGGGCCGTGCGCAGGGCGCCGAGCCAGTGGGCGGTGGTGCGGCGGGCCGGCTCGCTCTCGGGTGCGTACGCCTCGAACAGGTGCCAGGCGCCGGGGACGTCCCTGAGCTCCACCGGGACGTCCGCCTCGACCAGCCGCCGCGCATAGTCGAGCCCTTCGTCCCGCAGGGGGTCGAGTCCGCAGGTCAGGACGTACGCGGGCGGGAGGCCGGTGAGGTCGGTGGCGCGGGCCGGGGCGGCGTACGCGGGGACGTCGGGGCCGCGGTCCGGGCCGAGGTAGGTGTCCCACATGTGCCGCATGCCGGTGCCGTTGGCGTAACGGGGATCGGTGATCCGCCGCATCGAGGCGGTGCGGCCCCGGTCGTCCAGGCACGGGATCAGCAGTCCCTGGAAGGCGATCCGCGGCCCCTGGCGGTCGCGGGCCATCAGGCAGAGCGCGGCGCTCAGGCAGCCGCCGGCGGACGCTCCGGTCACCGCGATCCGCGCGGCGTCGATGCCGAGGTCGCCGGCCGTCCCGGCCATCCATTCCAGCGCGGCGTAGCAGTCCTCGACACCGGCCGGGTAGCGGTGTTCCGGTGCCAGCCGGTAGTGGACGTTGACCACCACCGCACCGGCCGCGGCGCAGGCGTCGCGTGCCATCGGGCTGGGCCCGCCCAGCTCGCCGTACGCGAAGCCGCCCCCGTGGATGTAGAGCACGCCCGGCAGGACGCCGCCGACCCCGGCGGGGCGGAGCACCTGGACCTCGACGGTGTTGCCGTCCGGTCCGGTGAAGGAGGTGTGCCGGACCGTGACCCGGGGGTCGGGGGCGGTCATCCGCGGTGCCATCAGCGCCGCGAAGTTGGCGCGCACCGCCTCGATGTCGGCGTACGGGTTCTCCGGCCGCACCGGCAACCGGGCGAGCGCACCGGCCAGTTCGGGATGCACCCGCGGATGTGCGGGCGCGCTTTCGGGCGTGGTCGTGGCCATCGGTCTTCCCCGTTCATCGGCAAGGAGAGGGTTTCCGCGCGGTGCCGGGACACCGACCCGGAACCCTCTCATTGATATGGTCTCGATGGGAGGGAAGCTATGGTCTCAATGAGAACGTGTCAAGAGGAGCGAGGCGGCATCGGATGGCGGAGTACAGCCCGGCGAGGTACGTCGTGCTCGGACTGATCGCCCGGCACGGCCCGATGACGCCGTACGAGCTCAAGTCCCGCGTCGAGGACGACATCCAGCCCTTCTGGCCGATCCTGCACGCGCAGCTCTACCGGATTCCGGCGGAGCTGGCGCAGGCCGGACTTTTGCGGGAGGAGGCCGAGACCGCGGGGCGCCGCCGGCGGATCTTCCACCTCACCGAGGACGGCCGCACCGCCCTGGCGCGCTGGCTGGCCGACCCGGACACCCCCGAGGCGGAGACCCGCGACCCGGCGCAGCTCAAGCTCTTCTTCGCCGACCTCGGCGAGCCCTCGGACATCGTCGCGCTCGCCACCCGGCAGGCCGCCCGGCACCGCGACTGGCTCGCGCACTACACCGCGCTGCGCGCCGGGCTCGATCCGGCGGCGGACCCCCGGCAGCGCGCCCGCGCGCGGCTGCTGCGGCTCGGGGTGCTGCACGAGCGGGCGCACGCGGAGTTCTGGGAGTCGGTGGCCGCCCGTCCGGAGCGCCTGGACGACTGAGCCGGCGCCCCGGCCGCCGGGCCGCCTGGGGGGTGTCTCCCCGATCTCCGTGGGCCTGCGACGCTCCCCCAGCTACCGCTGGGAGGTGCCCCCAGGCACCGCACTCCCCCAGCTAACGCTGTGTCGACCGTGCGCGGACTGATCGCGAGCCGCCGGGCAATCTGCTGGTTCGTCAGACCGCGGGCCAGCAGGGCGAGTACGGCGGACTCCCGGCGGGTGACCACGGCCGGGACGGGGGCGGCCGGGGCGAGCCGGTCGAGGGCGTGACTGAGCCGGGTCCGCAGCAGGGCGGCGGCCAGCACGTCGTCGTCGGAGAAGTCGCCGCCGCGGCGGCTGATGGCCAGGCACACCTTGCGCGGCGCGCCGTCGGCCCAGCCCGCCGGGAACGACATGGCCAGCTGCTGCTCGGCGCCGAACGGCCGGTAGACGTCGGTGTAGGCGGCCAGCGCGTGGAACTCGCCGGGGGTCTGGAGCGTCGAGCGGCGCATCGGCGTGCCGGGGCCGAGGGTGGTGTGCCGCACCAGGGAGTCGGTGGCCGCCTCGCGGGCGAAGGCGTCCCGTACGTCCTGGCTCAGCAGGTCGGGGGGCAGGGTCAGCGGCCGGTCGGCGGTGCCGGCCCGGGGGGCCCAGATGATGCTGTCGCCGGGGACCGCGGCGAGCAGCAGCGGGAGCAACGCCGGAACCAGGGTGTCCTCGTCCACGGCGTCGATCAGGAGGTCCACGACGGCGAGGATGCGCCGCAGGCCGGCCTCCGCGGCCGCACTCATGTTCCCAGCGTACGAGGGGTGCCGGGCCAGTCAAGGCAGGGCCGGACCGGGGCCGGGGGTGACACCCGGCCGGCCGGGGGAAGACCGGCCGGGCGCGTCAGGCGGTTAACGCCCGACGTCATAGACGCGGTTGACGGGGCTCTCGGCGGCGAGTCGCCAGTGGTGCAGTCCTGCCTCGTCGGCGATCTCCCGCATCGCCTCCTCACCCGCGTGGTTCCCCAGTGCCTGCGGACCGTGCTGGGCCAGCGCGGACGGCAGGCAGACGGCGACCGAGGCGGCGGTCAGCGCCCGGCCGACGGGGTTGGTGTTCTCCTCGGCACGGGCCGAGGCGTTCGGTTCGACGATCATGCAGGTCCCGCCGTCGGCGAGCGCCTGTTCCGCGTGGTGCAGCGCGCCGCCCGGGTCCCCGGTGTCGTGCAGGCAGTCGAAGAACGTGATCAGGTCGAAGTCGTCGCCCGGGAAGTCCTGGGCCGTGGCGACCTCGAAGTGGACCCGGTCGCCCAGTCCCTGCTGGTCGGCGATGTCGCGGGCCGCGTCGACGGACGGGCGGTGGAAGTCGAAGCCCTCGAAGCGCGACCGGGGGAAGGCCCGGGCCATCAGCGCCGTGGAGTAGCCGTAGCCGCAGCCGACGTCCGCGACGTGCGCCCCCCGCTCCAGCTTGTCCGTCACGCCGTCCAGGGCGGTCAGCCACTCCGGGACCAGCGCGGCCGTGTAACCGGGCCGGAAGAACTTCGCGGTGCCGGCGAAGAGTGCCGGACCGTGCTCCTCCCAGCCGACGCCCTCGCCGGTGCGGAAGGCGTCCATCAGGCTGTCCTCGGTGGCGTACACCGCCTGGAGCATGGTGAAGAAGCCGGCGGCGTAGGTGCTGAGATCGGGGTCGGCCAGGACGGCGGCGTGCTCGTCGGGCAGCTCGTAGGTGTCGGTGTCCGGTACGTGGGTGACGTACTCCCCGGCCACCTGGGCGGCGAGCCACTCGCGCACGTAGCGCTCGACCAGGCCGGTGCGGGCGGCGAGCTCGGCGGAGGTGAGCGGACCGGCACCGGCCATCGCCGTGTACAGGCCGAGCCGGTCGCCGAGGGAGGTGCACAGTCCGGCGACCGCCGCACCGCCGTCGGTGATCACCCGCTCCAGGAACCGCTGGACCCGGTCCTCGTCCAGGGCGGCCCCGCGCGTGCTGCCGGCGGATGTCCCCATGGCTCTCACCTCCCGGTCCTCCTCCACTCCAGCAGCGCGCCGGCCGCCCGCGCCATACGGAATTCGCCGTATGCGCGGGCGGGAGCGCGGGCCGACACTGGGAGGTGAGGAGGTGCGCCATGCGCAAGAAGATGGACTGCCGGGACTACCCGAGCGAGTCGAAGTGCAGCCTTGTGATCTCCGGTGAGGAGGAGGAAGTGGTCCGCGCCGCCACCGATCACGCGGTCTCGGTCCACGGCCATGAGGACAGCCCGGAGCTGCGCGAACAGATCCGGACCTCGTTGAAGAACGAGATGCCGCAGCACGCGTGAGCCGGCGGCCGGCCCGCGGCAGCGACGACGCCGCCCCTGACCTGGGGCGGCGGTCTTGTTGCGGGCGGGCCCGCGGAAGCCCATTGCATAAAACTGCTGCTGTCCGTATAGTCATGCCATCAAGGAGGAGGGTCCATGACGGTACGAGCAGCAGTGGCCGGTGCGAGCGGGTACGCGGGCGGTGAGCTCCTGCGCCTGCTTCTGGGGCACCCGGACGTCGAGATCGGCGCGCTGACCGGGCACTCCAACGCGGGCCAGCGCCTCGGAACGCTGCAGCCGCATCTGCTTCCCCTGGCCGACCGGGAGCTGGCGGCGACCTCCGCCGAGGCGCTGGCCGGCCACGACGTGGTCTTCCTCGCCCTGCCGCACGGCCAGTCCGCCGCGGTCGCCGAGCAGCTCGGACCGGACGTCCTCGTCGTCGACATGGGAGCCGACTTCCGGCTCCAGGACGCGGCGGACTGGACGAAGTTCTACGGCAGCGAGCACGCCGGGACCTGGCCCTACGGCCTCCCCGAACTGCCGGGTGCCCGTGCCGCGCTGGAGGGGTCCAAGCGCATCGCGGTGCCCGGTTGCTACCCGACCGCCGTCTCGCTGGCGCTCTTCCCCGCCTACGCCGCCGGTCTCGTCGAGAGCGAGGCGGTGATCGTCGCCGCCTCCGGCACCTCCGGCGCGGGCAAGGCACCCAAGCCGCATCTGCTCGGCTCGGAGGTCATGGGCGCGATGTCCCCGTACGGCGTGGGCGGGGTGCACCGGCACACCCCGGAGATGATCCAGAACCTCAGCCGGGCCGCGGGGGAGCCGGTCACGGTCTCCTTCACCCCGACCCTGGCACCGATGCCGCGCGGCATCCTCGCCACCTGCTCGGCCCGGGCGAAGCCCGGCGTGGACGCCGCCGCGGCGCGCGCCGCGTACGAGAAGGCGTTCGCCGACGAGCCGTTCGTGCGGCTGCTGCCCGAGGGCCAGTGGCCCTCCACCGCCGCCGTGTACGGCTCCAACGCCGTGCAGATCCAGCTCGCGTACGACGCGACGGCCGGCCGGCTCGTGGTGATCAGCGCCATCGACAACCTCACCAAGGGCACCGCGGGCGGCGCCCTGCAGTCCATGAACATCGCCCTCGGTCTCGACGAGACCACCGGACTTTCCACGATCGGAGTCGCGCCGTGAGCATTACGGCAGCCAAGGGATTCACGGCGGCGGGCATCGCCGCCGGGATCAAGGAGAACGGCAACCCGGACCTCGCCCTCGTGGTGAACACCGGGCCGCGCCTGGCCGCCGCGGGCGTCTTCACCTCCAACCGCGTCAAGGCCGCGCCGGTGCTCTGGTCGGAGCAGGTCCTCAAGGGCGGCCAGCTGTCCGCCGTCGTCCTCAACTCCGGTGGCGCCAACGCCTGCACGGGGCCGCAGGGCTTCCAGGACACCCACGCCACCGCCGAGAAGGTCGCCGCGTCGCTGAACACGGCGGGGTACGACGAGACGGGCGGGCACGGCGCCGGCACGGTCGCGGTGTGCTCCACCGGCCTGATCGGCCTGCTGCTGCCGATGGACAAGGTGCTGCCCGGAGTCGACAAGGCGGTCGCCCAGCTCAGCCCGCACGGCGGTGAGAAGGCCGCCATCGCCATCAAGACCACCGACAGCGTGCACAAGACGGCGCAGGTGACCGTCGGGGAGGCGGGGGGAGGCTGGACCGTCGGCGGGATGGCCAAGGGCGCCGGCATGCTCGCGCCGGGCCTGGCCACCATGCTCGTCGTGCTGACCACCGACGCCGACCTGCCGGCCGAGGACCTGGACGCGGCGCTGCGGTCCGCGACCCGCACCACCTTCGACCGGGTCGACTCCGACGGCTGCATGTCGACCAACGACACCGTGCTGCTGCTGGCCTCCGGCGCGTCCGGCGTGGTCCCGGAGAAGGACGCCTTCACCGAGGCCGTCCGCACCGTCTGCGACGACCTGGCCCGCCAGCTCATCGGCGACGCCGAGGGCGCGAGCAAGGAGATCCGGATCGAGGTGATCAACGCCGCGAACGAGGACGACGCGGTGGAGGTCGGCCGGTCCATCGCCGGCAACAACCTCCTCAAGTGCGCCGTCCACGGCGAGGACCCCAACTGGGGCCGGGTCCTGTCCGCCATCGGCACCACCTCCGCCGCCTTCGAGCCGGACCGGCTCAACGTCGCGATCAACGACGTCTGGGTCTGCAAGAACGGCTCGTTCGGCGAGGACCGCGAGCTGGTCGACATGCGCTACCGGGAGGTGCGGATCACCGCCGACCTCGCCGCCGGGGACGCCTCCGCGGTCATCTGGAGCAACGACCTCACCGCCGACTACGTCCACGAGAACAGCGCGTACTCGTCATGAGCGGACGGAGCGAGAACATCATCACGAGCCGCGTGCGGTGCGCACGGACCGCCTCACGAAGCGGGGCCGGCGCATGAGTACGCGCAAGCACACCGCGCTGCCCAAGGCCCGCACGCTCATCGAGGCGCTGCCCTGGCTGACCCGGCACCACGGCAAGACCGTGGTCATCAAGTTCGGCGGCAACGCCATGGTCGACGAGGAGCTCAAGCGCGCCTTCGCCCAGGACGTGGTCTTCCTGCGGCACGCCGGCCTGCGCCCCGTCGTGGTGCACGGCGGCGGTCCGCAGATCAGCGCCCAACTGGACCTGCTGGGGCTGGAATCGGAGTTCAAGGGCGGCCTGCGGGTCACCACGCCCGAGGCGATGAACGTCGTACGCATGGTGCTGGCCGGCCAGGTGCAGCGGGAGCTGGTCGGGCTGCTCAACGAGCACGGCCCGCTCGCCGTCGGCATGACCGGCGAGGACGCCCATCTGATGACCGCGACCAAGCACTTCGCCGACATCGACGGCGAGCGGGTGGACATCGGCCGGGTCGGCGAGATCACCGCCATCGACCCGGGCGCGGTCCAGGCACTGCTGGACGACGGCCGGATCCCGGTCATCTCGTCCATCGCCCGCAGCAACGACGAGGAGGACCGGGAGGCCACCGGGGTCTTCAACGTCAACGCCGACACCGCGGCGGCCGCGCTGGCCGCCGCCCTCGGCGCCGAGACGCTGATGGTGCTCACCGACGTCGAGGGGCTCTACGAGGACTGGCCCAGCAGCGACGAGGTGATCTCCCGCCTGACCGCCTCCGAACTGGAGAAACTGCTGCCCGACCTGGCCAGCGGCATGGTCCCGAAGATGCGCGGCTGCCTGTACGCGGTACGCAACGGCGTGCACACCGCCCGGGTCATCGACGGGCGGGTCCAGCACGCGATCCTGCTGGAGATCTTCACCGACGAAGGGGTCGGCACGATGGTCGTGCCGGACGCCGAAACGACCGAGGGGGCGGTATGACCCAGGCGGCACACACCCGGGGCCCGGCGACCAACGAGGCGCTGACCCGGCGCTGGCAGGGCGCCATGATGGACAACTTCGGCACCCCCCGGATCCCGCTCGTACGCGGTGAGGGCGTCAAGGTCTGGGACGCCGACGGCAAGGAGTACCTCGACTTCCTCGGGGGGATCGCGGTCAACGCGCTGGGCCACGCCCACCCCGCGGTGCTCCGCGCGGTCTCCGACCAGGTCGCCACCCTCGGCCACGTCTCGAACTTCTTCGTGTCCGAGCCCACCGTCACCCTCGCCGAGCGGCTGCTGACCCTCGCCGGGCGGCCCGGCAAGGTCTACTTCTCCAACTCCGGCGCCGAGGCCAACGAAGCCGCCTTCAAGATCGGCCGGCTGACCGGGCGCCGCCACATGGTTTCCACGGCCGGCGGCTTCCACGGCCGCACCATGGGAGCCCTCGCGCTGACCGGTCAGCCCGCCAAGCAGGCCCCGTTCGCCCCGCTGCCCGGCGACGTCGAGTACGTCCCGTACGGGGACGCCGAAGCCCTCCGGGCCGCCGTCACCACCGACACCGCCTTCGTCATCCTGGAGCCCGTCCAGGGCGAGAACGGCGTCGTCGTGCCGCCGCCCGGCTACCTCCGGGCGGCCCGCGAGATCACCGCCGCCACCGGCACCCTGCTCGTCCTCGACGAGATCCAGACCGGCATCGGCCGCACCGGACACTGGCTGGAGTCCGCGGCCCAGGGCGTCGAGGCGGACGTCATCACCCTCGCCAAGGGACTGGGCGGCGGGCTGCCGATCGGTGCGACGCTGGCCTTCGGCCCGGCCGCCGAGCTGCTCACGCCCGGCTCGCACGGCTCGACGTTCAGCGGCAACCCCGTCGTCTGCGCCGCCGCGCTCGCCGTCCTGGACACCATCGAGAAGGACGGCCTGCTGGACAACGTCAAGCGCGTCGGCGAACAGCTGCGGGTGGGGATCGAGTCCCTGGCGCACCCATTGGTCGGCCAGGTCCGCGGCGCGGGCCTCCTCCTGGGTATCGTCTTGACCGAGTCGCTCGCGCCACGCGTACAGCAGGCGGCTCAGGACGCGGGTCTCCTGGTGAACGCGGTCGCGCCGGACGTCGTCCGGCTCGCCCCGCCGCTGATCGTCTCCGACGCGGAGGCGGAGGTGTTCCTCCGGAAGCTCCCCGCCGTCCTCGACGCGGCCCGCCAAGGGGCCGACGGGGAACAACGATCCGGAGACTGACGAGACGATGACCGAGCCGCAGGACAACGGGGTGCACAACGGGGCCCAGGCCGTACCGCAGACCCGCACCGCCCGCCACCGCCGGATCGTCGACATTCTCAACCGGCTGCCGGTCCGTTCCCAGAGCCAGCTCGCCAAGCTGCTCGCCGACGACGGCCTGTCCGTCACCCAGGCGACGCTCTCCCGCGATCTGGACGAACTGGGCGCCGTGAAGATCCGCAACACCGGGGGAGAGCTGATCTACGCGGTGCCCAGTGAGGGCGGCGACCGCAAGCCGCGGGCGCCGCTGGGCGAATCGGCCAAGGAGGAGCGCATGCGCCGCCTCTCCGGCGAACTCCTCATCTCGGCCGAGGCGTCCGCCAACCTCGTCGTCCTGCGCACCCCGCCGGGGGCCGCCCAGTTCCTGGCCTCCGCCATCGACCAGGCCGAGCTGCACGACATCCTGGGCACCATCGCCGGCGACGACACGTTGATGCTGATCAGCCGCGATCCCACCGGGGGCCAGGCGCTGGCCGACCATCTGCTGCGGCTGGCGCAGAAGGCCACCTGACGCGTCCCGGCCCTCGCCGGGCAGGGGCGCGGAACGCGGAAACGCCGCAGGGGCCCCGCTCCACCGAAGTGGAGCGGGGCCCCTGAGCTGCGCTTGCACCGTCGGGACGACAGGATTTGAACCTGCGACCCCTTGACCCCCAGTCAAGTGCGCTACCAAGCTGCGCCACGTCCCGGTGCTCGAACCGGCCGGAGAAGTCCCGGCCGGGGCGTGCAGAAGAAAAATACCCTGTCCGGTGCCCTGATTCCAAAGCGGGCCCCTCAAGGGGCGCTTCCCGCCCTCTCGGCGGGGCCTCTGCTTCCGTGATTCGATGGGGTTATGGGTGAAATGTCCACCGATGACGACATCCGGGTGCGCCGGGTGTACGAGCAGTCGGAGCCGGCGGACGGGGCGCGGGTGCTGGTGGACCGGCTGTGGCCGCGCGGGCTGTCCAAGGCGGACGCGCAGCTCACGGAGTGGTGCAAGGACGTGGCCCCGTCCTCCGAGCTGCGGCGCTGGTACGGGCATCAGGAGGAGCGGTTCGAGACGTTCGTCGAGCGCTATCGCGAGGAGCTGGCGGGGGAGTCCGCGCAGCGGGCGCTGGAGCGCCTGCGGGAGCGCGCGGCGGGCGGTCCGCTGACGCTGCTGACCGCGACCAAGGAGGTCCCGCTGAGTCACGCGGAGGTGCTCGCGGAGCTGCTCCGGGAGGAGCCATGAGGGATGCGAAGCTCTCACCCCACGCCGCTGACCTGCGCTTTCGATCGTCATTGACGAAACATACGGTGGAGTGCATACTTATACCCAACAGTGATTGCCCCGTAAGGAGAAACCCGTGACCGAGCGCGTCGTACTCGCCTACTCGGGCGGCCTGGACACCTCTGTCTGCATCGGCTGGATCGCCGAGAAGACGGGCGCCGAGGTCATCGCTGTTGCCGTGGACGTCGGTCAGGGCGGCGAGGACCTGGACGTCATCCGCAAGCGGGCGCTGGCCTGCGGCGCGGTCGAGGCCGAGGTCGCGGACGCCAAGGACGAGTTCGCCGACGAGTACTGCCTGCCGGCGATCAAGGCCAACGCGCTGTACATGGACCGCTACCCGCTGGTCTCCGCGCTGTCCCGGCCGGCGATCGTCAAGCACCTGGTCGCCGCGGCCGCGAAGCACGGTGCCACCACCGTCGCCCACGGCTGCACCGGCAAGGGCAACGACCAGGTCCGGTTCGAGGCCGGCATCTCCTCCCTCGCCCCCGACCTCAAGTGCATCGCCCCGGTCCGGGACTACGCGATGACCCGGGACAAGGCGATCGCGTTCTGCGAGGAGAAGAAGCTCCCGATCGCGACCACCAAGAAGTCGCCGTACTCCATCGACCAGAACGTCTTCGGGCGGGCCGTGGAGACCGGCTTCCTGGAGGACATCTGGAACGCGCCCATCGAGGACGTCTACGAGTACACCCGGAACCCCGCCACCCCCCGCGAGGCCGACGAGGTCGTCATCACCTTCGAGGAAGGTGTGCCGGTCGCCCTCGACGGCAAGCCCGTCACCGTCCTGCAGGCCGTCCAGCAGCTCAACGAGCGGGCCGGCGCCCAGGGCATCGGCCGGATCGACATGGTCGAGGACCGGCTGGTCGGCATCAAGTCCCGCGAGGTGTACGAGGCGCCCGGCGCGATCGCGCTGATCACCGCGCACCAGGAGCTGGAGAACGTCACCGTCGAGCGCGAACTGGCCCGCTACAAGCGGCAGGTCGAGCAGCGCTGGGGCGAGCTGGTCTACGACGGCCTGTGGTTCTCGCCGCTCAAGCGGGCTCTGGACGGCTTCATCAACGAGGCCAACCAGCAGGTCAGCGGCGACATCCGGATGACCCTGCACGGCGGCCGCGCGGTGGTCACCGGCCGGCGGTCCGAGCAGTCCCTGTACGACTTCAACCTGGCCACGTACGACACCGGCGACACCTTCGACCAGTCGCTCTCCAAGGGCTTCATCGAGCTCTTCGGCATGTCGAGCAAGATCGCGGCGCGGCGTCAGTCGCGGGCGTAGCCCGACGCGACCTGGCCTGAGCCCGCCTCGTTACCTCCGTACGACCGGTTGCCTCCCCTTGTGTGGGGAGGCAGCGGCACATCGATCAGCCTTGAGGAGCAGCAGTGAGCAGCAACAGCGGTGACGTCCGGCTCTGGGGCGGTCGGTTCGCCGACGGACCGGCCGAGGCACTGGCCCAACTGTCGGCGTCCGTCCACTTCGACTGGCGGCTGGCCCCGTACGACATCGCCGGTTCCCGTGCGCACGCCCGCGTCCTGCACAAGGCGGGTCTGCTCACCGAGGACGAGCTGGCGCGGATGCTCGCCGGGCTCGACCGGCTGGAGGCCGATGTCGCGGACGGCTCGTTCGTCGGCACCGTCGCCGACGAGGACGTGCACAGCGCCCTGGAGCGCGGGCTGCTGGAGCGGCTCGGGCCCGACCTCGGCGGCAAGCTGCGGGCCGGCCGGTCGCGCAACGACCAGGTCGCCACGCTCTTCCGGATGTACCTGCGCGACCACGCCCGGATCGTCGGCGGGCTGGTCGCCGACCTCCAGGAGGCGCTGATCGGCCTCGCCGAGGCCCACCCGGACGTCGCGATGCCCGGCCGTACGCACCTCCAGCACGCCCAGCCGGTGCTCTTCGCGCACCACGTCCTGGCGCATGTGCAGTCGCTCTCCCGGGACGCCGAGCGGCTGCGGCAGTGGGACGAGCGCACCGCCGTCTCCCCGTACGGCTCGGGCGCGCTGGCCGGCTCCTCGCTCGGCCTCGACCCCGAGGCGGTCGCCGCCGACCTCGGCTTCGAGCGCGGCTCGGCCGGCAACTCCATCGACGGCACCGCCTCCCGGGACTTCGTCGCCGAATTCGCCTTCATCACGGCGATGATCGGGGTCAACCTCTCGCGGATCGCGGAGGAGGTGATCATCTGGAACACCAAGGAGTTCTCCTTCGTGACCCTGCACGACGCCTTCTCGACCGGCTCGTCGATCATGCCGCAGAAGAAGAACCCGGACATCGCGGAGCTGGCGCGCGGCAAGTCCGGCCGGCTCATCGGCAACCTCACCGGGCTGCTGGCGACGCTCAAGGCGCTGCCGCTCGCGTACAACCGTGACCTCCAGGAGGACAAGGAGCCGGTCTTCGACTCCTGCGACCAACTGGAGGTGCTGCTCCCGGCGTTCACCGGCATGATGGCCACCCTCACGGTCCACCGCGAGCGGATGGAGGAGCTGGCGCCGGCCGGCTTCTCGCTGGCCACCGACATCGCGGAGTGGCTGGTCAAGCAGGGCGTGCCGTTCCGGGTGGCGCACGAGGTCGCCGGCGAGTGCGTCAAGGAGTGCGAGGCGCACGGCATCGAGCTCGACCAGCTGACCGACGAGCAGTTCGCCAAGATCTCGCCGCATCTGACGCCGGAGGTCCGCGGCGTCCTCAACGTCCCCGGCGCGCTCGCCGCGCGCAGCGGCCGGGGCGGCACGGCCCCCTCGGCGGTCGCGGTGCAGCTCGCCGAGGTGCGGGCCGACCTGGTGAAGCAGCAGGAGTGGGCGGCGGCCAGGAAGCCGCGGTAGGGAAACGAGACAGCGGCGACGGCCCGCACCCGGGACACCGGGTGCGGGCCGTTTCCGTGCCCGGTGACGAGCATCGTGAGACATTCGTGTCTCATTCGGCTAGTCTGTGTCTCATGGCCGTGGATCGTGAACGGGTACTGAAGGAAGCCGCGGCGCTGCTCACCCGCCGGGCGACGACGTCGATGGACGAGATCGCCCGCGCCGCGGGAATCAGCCGCGCCACCCTGCACCGGCACTTCGCCGGACGGGACGCCCTCATCAGGGCGCTGGAGGAGCACGGGATCGCGCAGTTCGCCCGGGCGATGGACGTCGCACGGCTCGACGAGGGCGACGCGGCCGGTGCGCTGCGCCGGCTCATCGAGGCGGCCGAGCCGGTCGCCGCCGTCCTGGCCTTCCTCTTCACCGAGAACCAGCTCTTCGAGGGCGACGAGGTCAACGCCGGCTGGGCGCGCCTCGACGCCCGCATCACCGCACTGTTCCGACGCGGGCAGGCGGAGGGCGACTTCCGCATCGACCTGAGCGCCGCCTGGCTCACCGAGGCGCTCTACGGCCTGATGGGTGCCGGCGCCTGGGCCGTGCACGAAGGACGGGTCGCCCGCAACGACCTCAACCACTCGATCGCCGAGCTGCTGCTGGGCGGCATCCGACGGAGCATGGAGAAATGACCGAGACCATAGCGTCAGGACGGGCCGGTTCGGCCCACGTGGACGACCAGCCCCGCCCCGGTCGCTGGCTCGCCCTCGCCGTACTGGTCCTGGCCGTACTGCTGGTCGGCGTCGACGCCACGGTCCTCGGCCTCGCCACCCCCTTCCTCAGCGAGGACCTGCGCCCGTCCGGGACGCAGCTGCTGTGGATCGGTGACATCTACTCCTTCGTCATCGCCGGTCTGCTGGTGTCCATGGGCAGCCTCGGCGACCGCATCGGCCGCAAGAAGCTGCTGCTGCTGGGCTCCGTCGGCTTCGGGGCGATGTCGGTGCTCGCCGCGTACGCCACCAGCCCGGAGATGATGATCGCCGCCCGGGCGCTGCAGGGTGTGGCCGGTGCGACGCTGATGCCGGCCACCCTCGCGCTGATCCGCAACCTCTTCCACGACCCCCGCGAACGCAGCCTGGCCATCGGCATCTGGGGCGCGATGGCCTCGGCCGGCATGGCCGTCGGGCCGGTCCTCGGCGGTTTCCTCCTGGGCCACTTCTGGTGGGGATCGGTCTTCCTGATCAACCTGCCGGTGATGGCCCTGCTGGTGGCCGTCGGCGCCAAGGTGATCCCGGAGTCCCGCAACCCGGACCCCGGCCCCTGGGACCTCCCCAGCGTCGTGCTGGTCCTGGTCGGCATCGTCGGCGTCGTCTACGCCGTCAAGGAAGCGGCGGTGGAGGGATACCGCTGGGACATCGCGGTCGTCGGCGCCGTCGGCGCGCTCGCGCTGGTGGTCTTCGTCCGCCGCCAGCTCACCCTCGACTCGCCGCTGCTGAACATGAAGCTCTTTCACCACCGGGGGTTCTCCGGCGCGGTGCTGGCCGATCTGCTGACCATCCTCGGCCTGTCCGGGCTGGTCTTCTTCCTCTCCCAGTTCCTCCAGATGGTGCAGCAGCGCTCCCCGCTCAACGCCGGGCTGGTCGAACTCCCCGCCGCCGTCGGCGCGGTGGGCGCGGGCCTCGCCGCCGGCTGGGTCGCCCGTCGGCTGTCCGTACGGATCGTGGTGGCCGGCGGCCTCGCCGTCGTCGGACTCGCCCTCGTCGGCTGCACCACCCTGCACGGCGACACCGGCACCGCCGCGATGTGCGTCATCCTCTTCGTCGTCGGCGTCGGTGCGGGCTTCTCGTTCACCGTCACCGCCGACGTGATCCTCTCCAGCGTGCCCAAGGAGGAGGCGGGCGCCGCCTCCGCGGTTTCCGAGACCGCCTACGAGCTGGGCGCCGCCCTCGGCATCGCGCTGCTCGGCTCCATCGTCACCAGCCTCTACCGCGGCTTCTCCACCCCGGCCGGGGTGCCCGAGCCGGCCGCGCACGCCGCCCGCGAATCGCTCGGCGGCGCCGTCGAGGTGTCCGGGCAACTGCCCGCCGACCAGGCCGCGGCGCTGCTGAAGACCGCGCAGGACTCCTTCGTGGGCGGCGTCGACGTCGCGGCCGGAGTGGGCGCCGCGGTGCTGCTGTCGGCGTCGGTGGCCGCGTGGTTCCTGCTGCGCGGCCAGGAACTCGCGAACAGTCCGGCCGCCACGCCCGTGCCCGCGGAGCTCACCGCCGACGGGGCGCCCCGGGCCTGACTCCCCCTCACGGCCGGTACGGCCGCCCGCCCCCAACCGGTACGACGTACCGCCGATCCGCCGGACGGCGGGCATCCGCCGCCTCCAGGGCGTGTCCTGTGGATCAAGGTGCTGCCCACCCGCGATGATCCACGGGACACGCCCTGGGGGCGACTGTCCCTCGCCCGTTCACGCCCGGTACGCGCTGTGGTGACCGGTCGTCCCGCGCGGCTCGCTTGACTCTCCGGTCGTCCCCCTACGGACGGCCCGCTCAGGAGAGTGACGCAGTGCGCGACATCGGACGACGGTCCTTCTTCACCGCCGCGGGGGCCCTGGCCACCGCGAGCGCCATCGGCACCAACGCCTATGCCACCGGCCACGCCCGCGACGCGGCCACCGCCGACGAATACGTCGACGTCCAGCTTCTCAACATCACCGACCTGCACGGCTATCTGCAGGGCGCCCCGGGCGCCCACTCCCGCATCACCGGAGCCGGCGGCAAGAGCTACACCGTCGGCGGGGTCGCCTACATGGCCGCCCATCTGGAGCGGCTGCGCGACGGACGGCGCAACTCCCTCTTCTTCGCCCCCGGCGACCTCTTCTCCGGCTGGGAGTTCGACGCCGCCTCCTTCGCCGACGAGCCCACCATCGAGGCACTCAACGCGATGGGCCTGGACTTCGCCTCGGCCGGCAACCACGAATTCGACAAGTCGGCGACGTTCCTGACCACGCACATGGCCGACGGCGACTCCTTCCCGGTCATCGGCCGGGACGACGACTTCAAGGACTCCACCGGACGCCGCTTCCGGGGCGCGAAGTTCCCGTACTACAGCGCCAACATGGTGTGGAACGCGACCGGCAAGCGGGTGCTCGCGCCGTACAACATCGTGCAGGTGGACGCCGGGGGCGGCCGCCGGCTGCCCGTCGGCTTCATCCATCTGACCGCCATCGGCACCGAGTCCTTCCCCGGCTCCTACCAGCCGGGACTGCGCACCCTGGACGAGCTGGAGACCGCCAACCGCTGCGCCGCGGAGCTCAAGTCACGCGGCGTCAACGCGATCGTGCTCAGCATGCACGACGGCGCGGTGGCCGGCAGCGACTTCTCCAGCGGCAAGAACCCCTCGGGACCGGCGTACGAACTGGCGCTGCGCGCCTCGCCGGACATCGACGCCATCGTCACCGGCCACTGGCACTGCGCCTTCACGATGATGCTGCCCGACCCCGACGGCACGCCCCGCCCGTTCGTCGAGGCCGGCTGCTACGGACAGCTGGTCAACGAGATCAACCTGCGGCTCGACCCGGACACCGGGTCCGTGATCCGGGAGCTGACCACCTCCGTCAACCACCCCAACACCCGGGACGTGACGCCCGACCCGGAGCTGAAGTCGATCGCCTCCTACTGGGCCGACCGCGGCTCCCGGCGCGCCCGCTCCCGCATCGGCACCCAGACCGCCTCGTTCACCCGGCAGCGCAACGCGGTGGGGGAGTCCACCATGGGCAACCTCGTCGCCGACTGGGCCCTGTGGGCCGGCCGGCAGCCGCACGGCCCGATGGACGACCCCGCCGACCACCCCAACACCCCCGCGCAGCTCGCGGTCATCGCGGTCGCACCGCGCGTCGGCCAGGCCGTGATCGCCGGCGATCTGATCCTGGACGAGGAACTGGACGGCGACGTCACCTTCGGCAAGGCGTGGAACTCCGTCGGCTTCGGCGACCCGATCATGACCGTCACGGTCAGCGGCCGGCAGATCCACGACGCGCTGGAGGAGCAGTGGGCGCCGACCGCCGGCGGCGGCCTCGGCTTCTCCCCGCTCGCCGTCTCCGCCAACGTCCGCTACACCTTCGACGCCGCCGGCAAGGTCGGCCGGCGGATCGACCCGGCCGAGGTGTTCATCGACGACGACCCCCTCGACCTGCGTCGCAGCTACCGGCTCGCCGCGCCCTCGTACACCCTCATCAACCAGGACGGCTTCAGCGCCTTCACCGGATTCTCCGCACCGGTCCGGCACACCCGCGACTTCGAGAGCTTCATCGCCTTTGTCCGCGCGAAGAAGCGGCTGGTGCCGGCCCCGCTGGGCCGGGTGCGGGCCAAGAACGCCGACGTGCCCGGCGCCCGCACCGGCACCGTCACCCAGCGCCAGCAGCTGCTCCCGGCCGACCCCGGCGCGGTGCCCCGGCCCGAGGTGGCGCTGCGCTCGGCGCTGCCCGGCGGCGCCGAGGGGCAGCGCGCCCCCGGCGGCTTCCGGGTGCCCTGCTGATCCGGGCCGGACGCGGAGACACGACGGGCCCCGTCCGCGGTCGGACGGGGCCCGTCGGGCAGAAAGCGGGAGGTCAGGCGGCGGCCCGGGCCTTGGTGGCGTAGATGTCGACGTACTCCTGGCCGGACAGCTCCATGACGTCGCTCATCACCTCGTCGGTGACGGCCCGCAGGACGTAGCGGTCGCGGTCCATGCCGTCGTACCGGGAGAAGTCCAGCGCCTCGCCGAAGCGGACGGTGACCGGGGCGATCCGCGGCCGGCCCTTGCCGCCGGGCTGCACCTTGTCCGTACCGACCATGGCGAACGGGACGACGGGCGCGCCGGTCATCAGGGCGAGCCGGGCGATGCCGGTACGGCCGCGGTAGAGGCGGCCGTCGGGGGAGCGGGTGCCCTCGGGGTAGATGCCGAACGCCTTGCCCTGCTCCAGGATCCGGCGGCCGGTCATCAGCGCCGCCACCCCGCCGTGCCCGCCGTCGCGGTCGACCGGGATCATGCCGGCGCTGGTGAAGAACCAGGCCATCAGGCGGCCCTTGACGCCCTTGCCCGTGACGTACTCGTCCTTGCCGATGAAGTACACCGGGCGCTTGACCACCAGGCTCAGGAACAGCGAGTCGATGAAGGTGACGTGGTTGCCGGCAAGGATGACCGGTCCGGTCGCCGGAATGCGCTCCATGCCCTCGACCTTCGGGCGGTACAGGACACGCATGACGAATCCGAGAATCGCCTTCAGCACAATGCGGGACAACGGGCCCTCCGGGTCGTGGCTGGTCAACGTCGAGTGAGCGCAGAACTCTGCAGCCCAGGACGATACTCGCGGGTCAGTCCCGCGCGCACATCGGGTTCATGAGGTCGATACGCACAGTTGACTCACGGTTGACGTGTGTTACCACCATGTTCCCCCTGATGTCGGTGCGCGTCTCCCCGGCATGACCCGTCCGTGCCTACGATCGGCCCGGTTCCACGGGCGGGTGCGCAACACGCCTTGACGCATCCCGGAAAAACACCCGGACGCACGCGGAACACCACTGGACACCGGACAACAAGGAGCGTGGGTATGCAGAAGCGGCAGCAGCCGGGACGGCGGACGGTGCTGGGGGCGGCGGCCCTCGGGGCGGGAGCGGCGGTGCTCGGCGGAGCCGGGCAGGCGAGCGCCGCCGGGCGCGACGGTGCGCCCCGGGAACTGCCGGTGCCGCTGATCGTCGGCCACCGCGGCGCCAGCGGCTACCGCCCCGAGCACACCTTCGGCTCCTACCAACTCGCCCTCGACATGGGCGCGGACGTCATCGAGCAGGACCTCGTCCCCACGAAGGACGGCCACCTCGTGTGCCGTCACGAGAACGACATCACCGCCACCACCGATGTCTCCGCGCACCCGGAGTTCGCGGCCCGCAAGACCACCAAGACCGTCGACGGGGTCCAGCTGACCGGCTGGTTCACCGAGGACTTCACGCTCGCCGAACTCAAGACGCTGCGCGCCAAGGAGCGCATACCGGGGACCCGGCAGCACAACACCCTCTACGACGGCCGGTGGCAGGTGCCGACCTTCGAGGAGGTCCTGCAGTGGGCCGAGCGCGAGGGCCGCAAGCGGGGCCGCCGGGTGTGGCTGCACATCGAGACCAAGCACCCCACCTACTTCCGCAAGCTGGGCCTCGGCCTGGAGGAGCGGGTCGCCGAGGCGCTGCGCGCGCACGGCCGGCACCGCAGGAACTCCCCCAACTTCCTCCAGTCGTTCGAGCCCAGCAGCATCCAGCGGCTGGGCAAGCTCGTCGACTGCCCCAAGGTCGTGCTGCTGGGCACCCTCAAGGACCGCCCCTGGGACTTCGTGGCGTCCGGTGACCCGCGCACCGTCGCCGACCTGGTGAAGCCCGAGGGCCTGCGGTGGATCGCCGGCTTCGCCGAGGGCATCGGGCCGGACCTGACGGTGATCATCCCGCGGGACAAGGACAACAAGCTGGGTACGCCCACGTCCGTCGTCAAGGACGCGCACGCCGCCGGGCTGGTGCTGCACCCCTACACCGTCCGCAACGAGAACACCTTCCTGCCCGCCGACTTCCGCAAGGGCACCGACCCCAACGCCTACGGCGACTCCCTCGGCGTCTTCAAGGCGTACCTCGCCACCGGCATCGACGGCCTGTTCTCCGACAACTGCGACACCGCGCTGCTGGCCGCCGCGGAGTTCCGCAAGCGCTGAACGGCGGGCCCGCGCGCCCGCCGGCCGGGACCGGCGCCGGCTTCTCCGGGCTTCCCTGCTCGCTCTCATCTGAGTTGGGAATGTCACAGAGGAGCCCGGTGCCGGTCCGTTCCGCTTGTCCCAATTGCCTGCGCAGAATGCTCGTGGCGGAGATTGCCGCCGCCACATTCCGGGGAGTCCGGAAGTCAGGGCACCACGTCCGGGCGCACACCCCTCTCACCCTCGCGCGCCCGGGCCCACCGAACAAGGGGAGGCATACGCGCATGGGCACGAGCGTGACCATCTCTGCGGCGACCGACCAGGACGCCGAGCAGATCCTCAAGCTGCAGTACCTCTGTTACCAGACGGAGGCCGCGCTGTACGACGACTACGGCATCGAGCCGCTCACCCAGACGCTGGCGGACCTGCGGGCCGAACTGGGCGCGGGCTGCGTCGTGGTGGCCCGGCTCGGCGAGGAGGTGGTCGGGTCCGTGCGCGGCACCGTCGACGAGGACGGCACCGCGGCGATAGCCAAGCTCATCGTGCACCCCCGGCTCCAGCGGCACGGCCTCGGCGGACGGCTGCTGGCCGCCGTCGAGGAGCGGCTGGCGGCCGAGCGGTCGGCCCGGCGCTACCGCCTGTTCACCGGCCACCGCAGCGAGGGCAATCTGCGGCTCTACCGCAGCCACGGTTACGCACCGGTGGCCACCGAGCAGCTCGGCCAGCGGCTGAGCCTGGTCACGCTGGAGAAGGAGATCCGCCAGGAGGCGGCCGCCGCGGAGTTCGTGGCCCAGGCGTAGGACGCCGGGGGCCGGCGGTACGACGACGGGCCCGCGCCGGCGCGGGCCCGTACTCCGCGGGACGCTACGCCGGACGGGCCCGGCGCAGCCACAGCATGCCGGTGACCGGCAGCAGGACCGGGATGAAGAGGTAGCCCATCCCGTAGTCCGACCAGACCGTGGCGTCGGGGAAGGCGGACGGCTCCAGCAGCGTCCAGGTGCCGACGGTCAGCACGCCGACGAGCTCGGCGGCACAGCACACCAGCGCCGCCCTGCGGGCCGTGTTCCCGCCGCGGACGAGCGAGTAGGTGATGAAGCCGTAGACGACGCCGGCCAGCGCGGACAGCGTGTACGCGAGCGGGGCCCGGTCGAAGTCGGTGGCGATCTGGACGACGGAGCGGGACACCGCGCCGACCACCATCACGCCGTACAGCCAGACCAGCAGGATGCCCGGACCGGTGATCAGTTTCTGCCGGGTGCGGGGCGCACCCTCACCGGCGGCGTTGTCGGTCGCCGTCACCTCAGCCTCCCCAGATGTCGAACAGACGGACCTCGAGCACGGCCAGCACCACGCCGCCCGCGGAGACCGTCACCGAACCCCAACGGGTGCGCTCCGCGAGGGACATGAACCCCGCCGCGGGAACGCACGCGAACGCGCCGAGCAGATACGCCACGAAGATCGTCGTGCCCTGCTCCGGCTTCCCGCCGCGCGCCAGCTGGACGACACCGATGACCAGCTGGAGCAGGGCGAGCAGCGTCACCACGGCCATGCCGATGAAGTGCCAGTCCTTGGTCTGCTGGTCACGGTAGGCGGCGAACCCGCACCAGGCGGCGAGCGCGAGCGCGGCCACGCTGGTCGCGACCGTCAGGGCATCAAGCATGCGGCAGACCCTATTACGGCCCAAAAGGCCCGATGCGCGCGCCCCCGCCGGGACGAGGGGGTGAACGCGGGGCGCTTCCGGGCGGCCGGACGGGCGCGGCCGAGCGGCCCGTACGCTCGTTCACCATGAAGATCTCCGCGGACGCCCTCCTCTTCGACAACGACGGAACGCTGGTCTCCTCCCTGGAGTCCGTCCAGCGCTGCTGGACCAGGTGGGCCGCGGAGTACGGCCTCACCGAGGAGGAATTCGGCCGGGTCGAGCTGCACGGCCGGCCGGCCGCCGAGATCGTCGCCGATCTCCTGCCGGCCGCCCGGGTGCCCGAGGCGCTGGCCCGCATCGAGCAGTTGGAGGTCGAGGACACCGCCGGGGGAGTGACGGTGCTCCCCGGTACCCGTGCGCTGCTGGAGAGCCTGCCGCCCGAGCGGTGGGCGGTGGTCACCTCCGCGACCCGCCGGCTGGCCGAGGCCCGGCTGGCGGAGGCCGGGATCCGTCCCAAGAACCTGATAGCCGCCGACGACATCAGCCGCGGCAAGCCGGACCCCGAGCCGTTCCTGCTGGCCGCCGCGCGCCTGGGCGCCGACCCCGCGCGCTGCGTGGTCTTCGAGGACGCGCCGGCCGGGCTGGCCGCGGGCCGCGCGGCGGGGATGACGACCGTGGCGTTGACCACAACGCACCCCGCTCATGAGCTGTCCGCGGACGTCGTCGTCGGGGACCTGTCGGCGGTGTCCGCGCAGGCCACGGCGGGGGCGGTGGAGATCACCGTCGCGGACTGAGCCGTTGTCCACGGACCGATCACGCCTGTCCGTAATCCGGACACGTTTGATCGGTCCGTACTGCTGTCTGCTTTACTTGCCGCCATGACCACGACGAGCTACCGCACCCCTGCGACCGAGGCGTACCTGACGCCCGGTGCTCGTTGCATGTGTCGAATGTGTGACCGCTGAGGGCCCCCGCCTGAGCCTCGCGCCCCGAAGCGAGACCCTGCCGTGCCGTACGTCGCTCCCCGACGCCCCCGGCCGCCCCGCGTCACCGGAACCCGGAGCCGGGCCCCGCGCCCGCCGCCACTCCGCGTTCCCCTCTGCCGCACTCGCAAGAATGCCCCGTGCCCGGCGGGCGAGCCGCCGAGCACTCGACAGTGACGGAATTCCCTGTGATCACCACAACGGGCCTGACCAAGGTCTACCGTTCAGGAGACCGCGACGTCACCGCCCTGGACGGCGTCGACCTGCACGTCCGAGAGGGCGAGGTGTACGGCGTCATCGGACAGAGCGGCGCCGGCAAGTCCACCCTCATCCGCTGCCTCAACCTCCTGGAGCGCCCCACCTCCGGCACGGTCACCGTCGCCGGCCAGGAGCTGACCTCCATCGCCGGGCGCGGCAAGCGCGCCGGCGCCCGGCTCCGCGCCGCCCGCAGCCACATCGGCATGGTCTTCCAGCACTTCAACCTGCTGTCCTCGCGCACCGTCCAGGACAACGTCGAGCTGCCGCTGGAGATCCTCAAGGTCGACCGGCGCGAGCGCTCCCGCAAGGCGCTGGAACTGCTGGACCTGGTCGGGCTCGCCGACAAGGCCAAGGCGTACCCCGCCCAGCTCTCCGGCGGCCAGAAGCAGCGCGTCGGCATCGCCCGCGCCCTGGCCGGCGACCCCAAGGTGCTGCTCTCCGACGAGGCGACCAGCGCCCTGGACCCGGAGACCACCCGCTCCATCCTGACGCTGCTGCGCGACCTCAACCGCCAGCTCGGCCTGACCATCGTCCTCATCACGCACGAGATGGACGTCGTCAAGACGATCTGCGACTCGGCCGCGCTGATGAAGAACGGCCGCGTCGTCGAGCAGGGCACGGTCGCCGAGCTGCTGGCCACCCCCGGCTCCGAGCTGGCCCGTGAGCTGTTCCCGGTGGGCGGTGAGCCCTCGGCCGACGACCGCACCGTCGTCGACGTCACCTTCCACGGCTCGGCCGCGACCCGCCCGGTCATCTCCGAGCTGGCCCGCACGTACAACGTCGACATCTCGATCCTGGGCGCCGCCATGGACACCGTCGGCGGCAAGCAGATCGGCCGGATGCGCATCGAGCTGCCCGGCCGCTTCGAGGAGAACGTCGTGCCCATCGGCTTCCTGCGCGAGCAGGGCCTCCAGGTCGACGTGGCCGAGGTGGCCGACACCGCCGACGCCGCCGACCTGACGATCCCGGCTCCCGCCGCCCAGCTGCAGAAGGAAGGTGCCAAGTGAGCTGGAACGAGATGCAGCCGCTGCTGTACGACAACACCCTCGACACCCTCTTCATGGTGTGGTGGTCGACGTTCTACGCGGTGCTCTTCGGCGTGCCGGCCGGTGTGCTGCTGCATCTGACCGCCCGCGGCGCCATCCTGCAGAACGTCGTCGTGAACAAGGTCCTCGGCGCGATCGTGAACGTCGGACGGTCCTTCCCGTTCCTGATCCTGATCGTCGTGCTGATCCCCTTCACCCGGCTCCTCGTCGGGGTCTCCATCGGCCCGACCGGCGCCGTCGTCCCGCTCGCCATCGCCGCGATCCCGTTCTTCGCCCGGCTGGTCGAGGCCGCCCTGCGCGAGGTCGACCACGGCCTCGTCGAGGCCGCCCAGGCCATGGGCGGCGGCACCTGGACCATCGTCTTCAAGGTGCTGCTCCCGCAGGCGCTGCCCGCGCTGGTCGCGGCCGTGACCACGACCGTCATCCAGCTGATCGGCTACTCCGCGATCGCCGGCGCGGTCGGCGGCGGCGGCCTGGGCAACCTCGCCTACACCTACGGCTACCAGCAGTACGAGACCTCGCTGATGATCACCACCGTCGTGGAACTGATCCTCCTTGTCACCGTCGTCCAGCTGCTCGGGGACCTCGTCGTCCGCAGGCTCGCCCGCCGCGGCACCCGCCCCTCCTCCGTCGTACGCGTCGGCCTGCGCCGTGCTCGCACCGAGGAGCCGGCCGCCGTCACCGAGGCGGCCTGACCCCCAAGCCACCCGCTCCACCCAGAGCCCGGACCCTTTGCCGGGCGGACACCACACGTGCACCCGTCGTGTGAACCAGAAAGAGGCACTCTTCGTGCGTAACACCGTCAAGATCACCGTGGCCGTCGCCGCCGCCTCCGCCGTCGCCCTCGGCGCGAGCGCCTGCTCGGCGCCCTCCGACACCACCGCCAGCAGCGACAAGAGCGACAAGAACGCCCCCCTCGTCGTCGCCGCGAGCCCCACCCCGCACGGCACCATCCTCGACTTCGTCAAGAACAAGCTGGCGGAGAAGGCCGGGCTCAAGCTCGTCGTCAAGCCGTTCAACGACTACAAGATCCCCAACAAGGTCACCGACGACGGCCAGGTCGACGCCAACTTCTTCCAGCACAAGCCGTTCCTGGACACCTTCAACAAGGAGAACGGCACCCACATCGTGCCCGTCCAGAACGTGCTCATCGAGCCGCTCGGCGTCTACTCCAAGAAGATCCACAAGCTCTCGGAGCTCAAGGCCGGCTCCACCGTCTCGGTGCCCAACGACCCCTCCAACGAGGGCCGTGCGCTCAAGCTGCTCGCCGACAACGGCGTCATCACCCTCAAGCCGGGCGTGGGCTCCGACGCCAAGCTGACGGACGTCAAGGACGACAAGGGCATCAAGATCACCGAGCTGGAGGCCGCCCAGACCGCGCCGCGCATCGACGACGTCGACGCCGCGATCATCAACGGCAACTTCGCCATCGGCGCCCACCTCAAGCCCTCCAAGGACGCCCTGGCCCTGGAGAGCGCGAAGAACAACCCCTACGCGAACTTCCTCGCCGTCAAGAAGGGCAACGAGAACGACCCCCGGGTCAAGAAGCTCGCCAAGCTCCTGAACTCCCCCGAGGTCAAGAAGTTCATCGAGGACAAGTACAAGGACGGCTCGGTCATCCCGGCCTTCGGTCCCGCCAAGGGCTGACCCGACGCCCGCTCCTCGTACGGCAGTCACCCGTCCGCAGGTCACCGCAGGTGACCGGCACACGGACGGCGTCCCGGGCCCCGGACCCGCGCAGCGCGCGGCCGGGGCCCACGCGCGTGGCACAGCCGCGGGCCGATGCTGCATGCTGGTGCATTCAAGACGGTCAAAACGGCCCGTGACCTCGCGGCAGTACAGTCCGCGACGTCCCGAACACCAGGTCAACGGCGTTGGAGCAGCGGCATGACACCCACCTTTCCGGACATCTCCATCAGCACGGACCGGCTGGTACTGCGCCCCTTCGACGAGGCCGACGTCCCCGCCCTCGCCGAGATGATGACCGACGAGATGGTCACCGCCTGGACCGCGCTGCCGCACCCGTACACCACCGCGCACGCCCGCGCCTGGGCCACCGGCAAGGCCGCCGCGGTACGCACCGAAGGCCGCGGCATCGCGCTGGCGGTCACCGAGTTCCTCACCCAGCGCCTGGTCGGCACCCTCCACCTCGACCACACCGACTGGCGGATCCGCAGCACCGAGGTCGGCTACGTCACCGCCCCCTGGGCGCGTGGCGAGGGCTACGCCTCGGAATCCGTCCTCGCGGTCGCGCAATGGCTCTTCCGCGACCAGAATTTCGAGCGCATCGAACTGCGCACCGCCGCCGACAACACCGCCTCCCAGCAGGTCGCCCAGAAGATCGGCTGTATCAGCGAGGGCGTGCTGCGCAACGCCTGGATAGCCCGCAGCCGTACCGAGGACGGCGGCTGGACGGACATCCGCACCGACCTGATCGTGTGGAGCCTGCTGCCCGAGGACCTCGAAGGGGTCCCCGGCCGGCTCGCCGACGCGAACGGATTCAGTTACCCCGAGTGGAACTGACCCGGGCCCGCGCCCGGACCCGCACCGCTCGGGGTACTCTCGCCCTGCCGCGTACCGCGCGACCAGCGCGGACCCGCGCACCACGGCGGCACCTCCACCGGCCCGCGGTCACCCCCGCGGCTCCCTCCGGACGCCGCCGCCCCTGCCCGCGTACCCACAGCAGCCCCAGGAGACTGACGAGCATGGCCGACCGGGTCACGGTGATCGGATGGGACGGCTCCCCGCTGACCGACGCGGCCCGCTCCGCCCTGGGCGCCGCCACCCTGGTGGCCGGTGCCGCCCACCACCTCGCACTTCCCGAAGTCCCGCCGCGGGCCGAACGGATCCGGCTCGGCAGCGTGGCCCTCGCCGCCCGCCGGATCGCCCAGCACCGCGGCACCGCCGTCGTGCTCGCCGACGGCGACCCCGGCTTCTTCGGCGTCGTACGCACCCTGCGCGCACCCGAGTACGGCCTGGAGGTCGAGGTCGTCCCGGCGGTCTCCTCCGTCGCGGCCGCCTTCGCCCGGGCCGGCATGCCCTGGGACGACGCCCGCATCGTCGTCGCCCACAGCCGCGACCTGCGTCGCGCGGTGAACGTCTGCCGCGCCCACACCAAGGTCGCGGTGCTCACCTCGCCCGGCGCCGGCCCCGCCGAACTCGCCCTGCTGCTCGACGGTGTGCACCGCACCTTCGTCATCTGCGAGGAACTCGGCACGGACCGGGAGCAGGTGACAGTCCTCACATCCGACAAGGCCGCCGACCACGTCTGGCGCGACCCCAATGTCGTCATTGTCGTGGGCGGTTCCCCCGGCGGTGCCGCGGCCCAGGGGACCGGCTGGCTCGCCGGCCACGAGGTCGGCCACCCGACGGGGCCGCGCGGCTGGGGACTTCCGGCCCACGCGTACGGCGGAGTCCTGGGCGAGGGCGAGTCCGTCCAGCTGCGCACCGCGCAACTCGCCCGCCTGGGGCCGCAGGTGGGCGACCTGGTCTGGGACATCGGCGCGGGCGCCGGCGCCGCCGCGGTGGAGACGGCCCGCTTCGGCGCCGCGGTCATCGCGGTCGACGCCGCCCCGGAATCCTGCGAGCGCACCGCCGCCCTCGCCCGCCGCCACGGCGTCCAACTCCAGGTTGTCCACGGCCGCGCGCCGCAGATCCTGGAGGACCTGCCCGAGCCCGACGTGGTGCGGGTCGGCGGCGGGGGAGCGGAGGTCGTCACCGCCTGCGCGGCCCGCCGCCCCGAACGGATCGTCACCCACGCCGCCACCCGCGACGAGGCCGAATCGCTCGGCCGGGCACTGGCGGACGGCGGCTACGACGTCGAGTGCGCCCTGCTCCAGTCCGTCGACCTGGACACCTCCGCCTGGGTCGAACGCGAGCGCTCCGTGGTGTTCTTGCTCAGCGGGTATCGCGTTCCTCACCCGTGACCAGCACGGCAACCCGCGCGAGGTAGGCTGGCGGATCGTTGCGCCGCCGTCCCGCATTCGGCTTCGTACGCCAATATCCGGAAAATGCCGTGGTTTTGGATGAATATGAAGCTCTGGAGAGCGGACGTGCCGCGAGGCGTGCTCGCTCGTTCTAGCTATCGGGGCGTCGGCGCGCCCCGGTCGAGCGCGTCGCACGAGCGGTTGGAAGGAGCACTACCAATGGGCGAGGGGTACGCATGACCGACACCGGCCAGGTCCCGGGCGAGGGGCAGCCGGAGAACGCAGGCGGACATCCCGGGCAGCCGCAGCCGGCGGCCGCTCCCTCCCCTGCCGACGCCGGACCCACGGAGCTGCCGGGCATGGTGACCCCTCCGGGCGAATACCCCTATGTCGACCAGGCGGACGGCGTCGTCGAGGACGACGACCTGCTGCTGATGCCGGGCGCCCAGGGCGCCTGGAGCGAGCAGCCGGCGGCGCAGCCGTACCCGCAGCCGCAGGACACCCACCAGGGCGTGCCGTTCGACGCCACCGCCCAGGCGGCCACCGGCTTCGAGCCGCTGCCCGACCGGGCCGGTGACCACGAGAGCGGCGGCCGGGACTCCGGTTCCGTCGACCTCAGCGCCGTCCGCATCCCGCAGCCCGCGGCACCCCAGCAGCCGGACCGCGCCCGCGCGGCCGCGCCGCAGCAGCCGGACCCCGCCCGCACCGGCGCGCCCGCCCGCCGCCCGCTCCACATGGGCCCGCCGGTCCCCGACCCGACCAGCGGCGTGGTCCGTTCACTCGCCGACCGCGGCCCCGCGGACTCCCCGGCGCGGCACGCCGGCCCGCCGACCGGCGGCCCCGAATACTTCGACGCCCCCGCCGAGGCCCCCCAGGGTGCCGAGGCCGTGCCGGGCGCCCAGCCGCCCGCTGACCTGCCGTACGAGCAGGCCGCCGGCGAGGCGCCCGCCGACCGGCAGACCGTCCCGGCGTACGGCGAGCAGCAGCAGTACGGCGACCCGTCCTACGGCGGCCAGTTGTCCGCCGAGCAGACCTACGGGGCCGCCGGCCAGGGCCCGTTGCCCGGCCCGCAGCTCGGCGAGATCCCGTCCCAGATGCCGCCGTGGGGCGAGGCCCCGGCCCCGGCCGCCCAGGTCGCGGAAGCGGCTCCGGCCGCCCCGGTCGCGGAAGCGGCTCCGGCCGCCGGAGCAGCCCTGATGGCAGAAGCAGCGCAGGTCGCGGAGACCGCTCCGGTCGCCGAGCCGGGCACGCCCGCCGAGGCCCTCGCACCCGCCGCCGAGGCCGCCGCGCAGGACACCGCCCTCCCGGCCGAGCAGCCGCAGCCGATGCCGCTGCCCCTGCCGGCGGAGGACGCCGCCGGGACCGTCGACGCCCCGGCCGCCGCCACGGACGCGGTGGAGACCGGCGCGGCGCCGGACGCCGCAGCGGCCCAGGACGCGCCGGCCGAAGCCCCGGTGGAGGCCCCGGCGCAGCCGCAGGACGCCGCGCCCCAGGACGTCGCCCCGCAGGACACCGCGGACGCCGCTGCTCCTGAGGCCGTCGCGGCCGAGGCCGCCGGTCCGCAGCAGGCCCCGGCCGTGCAGGCCGACGCCGAGCCGGTCCCCGCACCCGACGCCGCCGCGCAGGGAGCCGCCGCGGACGGCCCCCAGCAGCCCGACGGCCAGCAGCCCGCCGCTGACCAGGCCCCCGCCGCCACCGAGCCCCCGGCCACGGCCGAGACGGTCGCGGCGGAAGCGACCGCACCCGAGACGGTTGCTCCCGAACCGGCCGCGCAGCCCGCACCCGAGCAGCCCGCCGCCCCGGCCGATGCGGCCCCCGCGCCGCAGGAGGCCCAGGCCCCCGCGCCGCAGGACGCCGACCAGCCGTCACCCGCCGGCGAGGCCGAGGCCGCCCCGGCGGACGCCGCCGACCGGCCGGCCGCCGAGGACCGGGCCGCACCCGAGGACACCGCCCCGGCCGAGACCGCCGCCCCCGCGGACGATGCGGCGGCCGCCGAGGCGCCCGCCCCCGCCGCCGAGGCCGCCCCGGCGCCCGTCGCCGCTCCGCAGGGCCCCGTCGCCCTGCCCGTGCCCGACGCCGCCGACGCGCCCGTTGAGCAGACGGTCATAGAGCCGCCCGAGGCGCAGCAACCGGCCGACGGGCAGCCGCAGCCCGGCGCCCCCGTGGACGCCGCAGGGCAGCAGACCGCCGAGGCGCCCGCACCGGAGCCCGAGCCCCGGGCCGCGGCCGCCCCGGCCGACGAGCAGCCCGTAACGGCCGGCGAGGACCTCCCCGCCGAGCCGGCCGCAGACGTGGAAGCGAGCACCGACGTGGCCCTGCCCGCCGAGGACGCCCCGGCCGACGACACCGCGGCCGCCCCGGCTCAGCCCGTGGCCGCCGACGACCCGGCCGCCACCGCGACGGAACCGGTCACCGTCCAGATCCCCGCCCAGGCGACCGGCGACCGGTCCGAGGACCGGGCCGCGGCGCCGGCCCCCGAGGACGGCACCGTCCCGCAGCCCGGCCCCGCCGACGGCGACCACCCCGCGGCGCCGGAGCCCCACGCCGGCACCCCCCAGCAGCAGGACGCCACCGCGCTCGTCCAGCTCGGCGAGGACGCCCAGGACGACGAGCAGCCGCACGCCGCGCAGCAGCCTGCGGAGAACCTCGCCGCCGACGACCCGGCCGGCCCCCCCGGCTCCACCGCGGCCGCCGGGTACGACGACTCCGAGCGCGCCGCCGTGCACCGCGTGATGCGCGAGCGCCGCGACATCCGCAACGGCTTCCGCAGCGACCCGATCCCCAACGAGGTGCTGCTGCGCGTCCTGGAGGCGGCCCACACCGCCCCCAGCGTCGGCCACTCCCAGCCCTGGGACTTCGTCGTCATCCGCTCCGCGGAGACCCGCGAGAAGATGCACCAGCTCGCCATGCAGCAGCGCGAGGCGTACGCCAAGTCGCTGCCCAAGGCGCGCGCCAAGCAGTTCCGCGAGCTGAAGATCGAGGCGATCCTCGAGACGCCGGTGAACATCGTCGTCACCGCCGACCCCACCCGCGGCGGCCGGCACACCCTCGGCCGGCACACCCAGCCGCAGATGGCCCCGTACTCCTCCGCGCTCGCCGTCGAGAACCTCTGGCTCGCGGCCCGCGCCGAGGGCCTGGGCGTCGGCTGGGTCAGCTTCTTCGACGAGCGGGAGATGGTCCGCGAGCTGGACCTGCCCGAACACCTCGAAGTCGTCGCCTACCTGTGCGTCGGATACGTCGACGAGTTCCCCGAGGAGCCCGAGCTGCTGCAGGCCGGCTGGTCCAAGCGCCGTCCGCTGTCCTGGGTCGTCCACGAGGAGACCTACGGCCGCCGCGCGCTGCCCGGCGAGAGCCCGCACGACCTCCTCCAGGAGACCCTGCAGGGCATCCGCCCGCTGGACGCCAAGGCGCTCGGCGAGGCGTGGGAGCGGCAGAAGCGGATGACCAAGCCCGCCGGGGCGCTGGGCATGCTGGAGATCATCTCCGCGCAGCTGTGCGGCCTGTCCCGCAAGTGCCCGCCGCCCATCCCGGAGCCGGCCGCCGTGGCGATCTTCGCCGGCGACCACGGGGTGCACGCCCAGGGCGTCACCCCCTGGCCCCAGGAGGTCACCGGCCAGATGGTCGCCAACTTCCTGGGTGGCGGCGCGGTCTGCAACGCCTTCGCCAACCAGGTCGGCGCCGAGGTGTGCGTCGTGGATGTCGGCGTGGCGAGCGAACTCCCCGCCACCCCAGGGCTGCTGCCCCGCAAGGTCCGCGCCGGCACCGCCGACTTCACCGTCGGCCCGGCGATGACCCAGGAAGAGGTGCTCAAGGCGATCGAGGTGGGCATCGAGACCGCCCGTGACCTCGTGGCGGCCGGCAACAAGGCGCTGCTCACCGGTGAGATGGGCATCGCCAACACCACCACCTCCGCCGCGCTGATCGCCGTCTACACCGGCGTCGACCCGGTCGAGGTCACCGGCCGCGGCACCGGCATCAACGACGAGACCCACGCCCGCAAGGTCGATGTGGTCCGCCGCGCCCTGGAGCTCCACCAGCCCGACCCGGCCGACCCGATCGGCGTCCTCACCGCGATCGGCGGCTTGGAGCACGCGGCCATGGTCGGCCTGATCCTCGGCGGCGCGTCCCTGCGCACGCCGGTCATCCTGGACGGGGTGAGCGCCGGCGCCGCCGCCCTGGTGGCCCGGGCCATCGCCCCCGAGGCGCTGGCCGCCTGCATCGCGGGTCACCGCAGCGCCGAGCCCGGCCACGTCGCCGCGCTGAACAAGCTCGGCCTGCGCCCGCTCGTCGACCTCGATCTGCGCCTCGGCGAGGGCACCGGCGCCCTGCTGGCCCTCCCCGTCGTGCAGAGCGCGGCCCGCGCCATGCACGAGGTCGCCACCTTCGACTCCGCCGGAGTGACGGAGAAGAGCTGACGCGGAGCGGCCGGAACCGGCCCGCCTCCGCATGACCCCCGGCCCGCAGCCCCATAGGCTGTGGGCCGGGGCCGTACGCCTCCAGGGCAGTACCCTCGCCCTCAGCCGCTCCAGAGCCGCAGCGACTGAGCCGGTCTCGAACCCGCACCATTCGCACAAGGAGCCACACCGCCATGGCCGAGCACGCCGCCGAACACGCCGCCTACCCCGTCGGACTGCGGCTGTCCGGCCGCCGGGTGGTCGTCCTGGGAGCCGGGCAGGTCGCCCAGCGCCGCCTCCCCTCGCTCGTCGCCGCAGGTGCGGACGTCCTCCTCATCTCCCCGTCCGCCACCCCGTCCGTCGAGGCGATGGCGGACGCCGGCGAGGTCCGCTGGGAGCGCCGCCGCTACCGCTCCGGTGACCTCGACGGCGCCTGGTACGCGCTGATCTCCACCGACGACCCGGAGGCCAACACCGCCGCCTCCCAGGAGGCCGAGGACCGCCGGGTGTGGTGCGTACGCGCCGACGACGCCGAGGCCGCCACCGCCTGGACCCCGGCCACCGGCCGCAGCGAGGGCGTCACCGTCGCCGTGCTCACCGGCCGCGACCCGCGCCGCTCGGCCGCGGTACGCGACGCCATCGTCGAGGGCCTGCGCGACGGCAGCATCGCCGCCCCGCACCACCGCCGCCCGCACACCCCCGGCGTGGCCCTGGTCGGCGGCGGCCCCGGCGACCCGGACCTGATCACCGTCCGCGGCCGCCGGCTGCTCGCCGAGGCGGACGTCGTCATCGCCGACCGGCTCGGCCCCCGCGATCTGCTCGCCGAACTCCCGCCGCACGTCGAGGTCATCGACGCGGCGAAGATCCCCTACGGCCGGTTCATGGCCCAGGAGGCCATCAACAACGCGCTGATCGAGCACGCCAAGGCCGGCAAGGCCGTGGTCCGTCTCAAGGGCGGCGACCCGTTCGTCTTCGGCCGCGGCATGGAGGAGGCGCAGGCGCTCGCCGAGGCCGGCATTCCCTGCACGGTCGTGCCCGGCATCTCCAGCACCATCTCGGTCCCCGGCGCCGCCGGCATCCCCGTCACCCACCGCGGCGTCGCCCACGAGTTCACCGTGGTCAGCGGCCACGTCGCCCCCGAGGACGAGCGCTCGCTGGTCGACTGGGCCGCGCTCGCCAAGCTGCGCGGCACCCTCGTCGTTCTGATGGGTGTGGAGAACAGCGGTGCCATCGCCGCCAAGCTCATCGAGCACGGCCGCCCCGCCGGCACCCCGGCCGCCGTCGTCCAGGAGGGCACCACGGCCGCCCAGCGCCGGGTCGACGCCACCCTCGCGACGCTCGGCGAGACGGTACGGGCCGAGGGCGTGCGGCCGCCCGCGGTCATCGTCATCGGCGACGTCGTCACCGTCGCCGCCGCCCCTACCGACAAGTAGCCGATCGGGTAGGCGGCATTGGAACCTCGACACCGACAAGGCACTATCTCCCCGTGGCAGAAATCATCACCGTCGACGACCCGGCCGACCCGCGGCTGGCCGACTACACCGGCCTGACCGACGTCGAACTGCGGCGCCGGCGCGAGCCCGCCGAAGGACTCTTCATCGCCGAGGGCGAGAAGGTCATCCGGCGCGCCCGGCACGCCGGCTACGAGATGCGCTCGATGCTGCTCTCCTCGAAGTGGGTCGATGTGATGCGCGACGTCATCGACGAGGTCCCGGCCCCGGTCTACGCGGTCAGCCCGGACCTCGCCGAGCGGGTGACGGGCTATCACGTGCACCGCGGCGCGCTCGCCTCCATGCAGCGCAAGCCGCTGCCGCCGGCCGCCGAACTCCTCGCCGGCACCCGCCGCATCGTGGTCATGGAAGCAGTCAACGACCACACCAACATCGGCGCGATCTTCCGCAGCGCGGCGGCGCTGGGCATGGACGCGGTGCTGCTCTCCCCGGACTGCGCGGATCCGCTCTACCGCCGCTCGGTGAAGGTCTCGATGGGCGCGGTGTTCTCCGTGCCCTACGCCCGCCTGGAGAGCTGGCCCCGGGACCTGTCCGCCGTACGGGAGGCTGGCTTCAAGCTGCTCGCCCTCACCCCCGCCGAGAAGGCGACCACCATCGACGAGGCCGCCCCGCACACCCTGGAGCGGGCGGCCCTGATGCTGGGCGCGGAGGGCGGCGGCCTCTCCACCGGTGCCCTGCGCGCCGCCGACGAGTGGGTCCGTATCCCGATGGCCCACGGCGTCGACTCCCTCAACGTGGGCGCCGCCGCCGCAGTGGCCTTCTACGCGGTGGCCACCGGCCGCCCCACGGGGGCTTCCTAGCCAGGTGGGGCCAGGGGGCGGCGAGGGCTGATGGGGCGGCAAAGCCGCCCCTCCGGCGGGAATAACCGCCCCCCACCGCCCCGTTGAGGCCCCGAAGGGGGCCCTCGCACCCCCTAGGGATTCTGTTCCCCCACCCCGTAGGGCCCGCCGCCCCCGGGACCCTTCCTCCGGGGGCCACCGTCCCCCAGGCCCCCTCCACCCCGTAAGACTCGCAAGACCCGCCCGTACCTAGGGCCCCTCGGTGCTCCCGGCTGACCCCGCGCTCCCGGCCGACTCCGCGGTTCCCGACGAAGCGGATCCGGACGACGCGATCGGCACCGCCCGCTCCGTCCCCAGTCCGCGGGCGGGCCCCTGGCAGCCTTGCGCCGCCGCGATACCGAGCGCCACCAGCAGCGTCACCACGACGAACACGATGATCCGCTGGCGCAGCAGCCGCCGGTCGGGGCCCGGCCGCCGGCCGCCCGAAGCCGTGCGCACCGGGGTACGAGAACCGTTTCGCCCCGTCGGCCGCGAGGCCGGGACCCGCCCGGTGCTCCGCCCGCCGGTCCGCGGGTTCTTCCCCGTACCCGACGCCGGGCCGGCCGGCCGGGCCGCCGCGTCCCGCGGCACCGCCGGCCGGGACGGGTGCGAACGCGGCGCCGACGAGCCGGCCGTCCGCCGCTCGGTGCGCTGACGGGCGTACTCCTCGGCCCGCCGCCCGGTCGGCCGCTCCGACGGACGGCGCTCCGCGCGCGCCCAGCCGGCCCCGCCACCGGTGCCGTTCTCCAGGGGGCCGCCCGACAGACCGTGCGCCTCACGGGCCGCGATCTCCTTGAGCCGCAGCGACAGCGACAGGGTGCTGGGGCGGTCCGCCGGATCCTTCGCCAGACAGGACGCGAGCAGCGGCGCCAGCGCGTCCGGCACCCCGTCGAGATGCGCCTCCTCGTGGACGACCCGGTAGAGCATGACCTCCGAACTGCCCTGTCCGAAGGGCGAGTCCGCGGTGCAGGCGTACGCGAGGGTGGCGCCCAGCGCGAAGATGTCGGTCGCCGGTGTCACGGCGGCGCCGCGCACCTGCTCCGGCGCCAGGAAGCCCGGCGAGCCGACGGCCGTACCGACGTGGGTCAGCGTGCTGGCGCCGGTCGCCCAGGCGATGCCGAAGTCGATGATCCGAGGTCCCTTGGGGGACAGCAGGATGTTGGACGGCTTCAAATCG
Organism: Streptomyces lydicus; assembly: GCF_000717345.1. Classification (GTDB taxonomy): domain Bacteria; phylum Actinomycetota; class Actinomycetes; order Streptomycetales; family Streptomycetaceae; genus Streptomyces; species Streptomyces lydicus. The sequence goes on from NZ_JNZA01000013.1 coordinate 62,352, forward strand.
CGGTGCACCACGCCCGCGTCGTGGACGGCCAGCAGTCCCTCGGACAGCGCGGCCCCGATGGAGGCGACCTGCGCCGGGGACAGCGGGCCTTCCTCGTTGACCTTGTCGTGCAGCGAGGGCCCGGGGACGTACTGCGTGGCGAACCAGGGACGGTCCGCGTCGAGGTCCGCGGCCACCAGCCGGGCCGTGCAGCCGCCGCGGATCCGCCGGGCCGCCGACACCTCGCGGGCGAACCGCGAGCGGAACTCCTGATCCTCCGCCAGGTCCGGCCGGATCACCTTCAGCGCCACCCGCTGCCCGCGCTTGTCCGAGCCGAGGTAGACCACGCCCATCCCGCCCGCGCCGAGCCGGCGGTGCAGCCGGAACGTCCCGACGACACGCGGGTCCTCGCGTCGGAGCCGCATCATCGCCATGTCCGTCCCCTACCTGCGGGGGGAGGCCCCTCCGCTGCCCAACCGTCTGACGTGGCACAGCTTACGGATTGACGGCTCACTGTGCTGAGAGGCCGCGCATGCGTCGGCGACCGGATTGTCAGTGGCGGGTGCGATCCTCGCGGTGTGGGAGGGAATCGGCCGCGGTACGGCCCGACTTCCTGTGCGACATCCCAATGTTCCGGCACAGAAGGGGGATTGGCGCCATGAAAGGTGACGGACCGGGACGTCCGGTGATGCCGGTGCCCTGCCGCGGGCGCGCCCCGGGGCGGCGGGGACGGCGCGCCGCGGGACGGGGGCGGCCGCGCTCGGGGGAGTGGCCGAAGTGAGCGAGGTCACGCCGAGGTCATGGCGAGGGCGCCCGCGACGGCCCGTGGGGCCACGGCCGCGCCGGTTCCCCTGGGGGATGTCCCCAGGTACCCGGTGCCCTCTCTCCACCCAGGGGAGTACGCGAGACACAGTGGCGTCATCCTCCTGGAGGCCGACCAATCGATACGACGGCATGACGCCCGTCGCCCGCCGCGTGCCTAGGGTTGTTCTCAAGCGGCGGGCGCAGCACTCGTCCCCCGAGGTCAGACGCCCGCCGCTCCGAACACGACGGGAGCGGGACGATGGATCGGATCTCAGGACGGACGGCCCTTCGGGTGCAGGGGCGCAGGTTCGCCTCAGTGCTCGGCGGCCACCAGTCCTCGGGAACCCGCCATCCCCTGGTCGCAGTGGCGATGGTGCTGCCGCTGGCGATCGTTCTCGCCGTGGTCTTCGGCGGCTGGGAAGCCGTCATCACACAGGCGTCGTCCGTGGTCGGATTGCTGGGGCGCTGAGCGGCGCCCCGGGCCCGGGAGAGCGGCCCGGGACGGGGACTCCGGCTGAATACCCCGTGGGGACGGGGGTGCGGCGGACGGCACGAACGGCCGGGCATCTGGGGAGATGCCCGGCCTTCGAGCGTTCCCGGCCGGTCACCGGGTCCCGCCGCCCCGCAGGGCGCGTACGATCCCGGATCGGGCCGCTCGGGCCCGCAGGACCGTCAGCGGCGCACCCGCCCGCGCCGCACCCGGGGGAGGGGACACCATGACCGCGCCGTCGCCCGGCCCGCTGGCCGCCCTCTCCGCCCTGGCCGCGGCGCACGCACCCGCCGGCGCCCCGGCCCCCGCGGTGCTCGCCGACCGCCCCGACGGCACGGTCGTCCGCAGCGGCCGTACGGTCGCCAAGGCCCACGCCCACGACGCCGATCCGCGGGAGCTCGCCGCCCGCCTCCGGATCGCCGCCCACCCGCTGCTGCACGGCATCCTCCTGCCGCCCCTGCCGGTCACCGCCCCCGAGGGCTTCCTCACCCTCACCGAGGACGGCCGCGCCCTCAGCCGCTGGCCGTACGGCAGCCCGGTCCCGCCCGATGATCCCGACGCCGCGCCCTGGGAGGACGCCGCCCGTCTGCTGGCCCGGCTGCACGCCGTCGATGCGGGCCAACTCCCCGGGCCCCTCCCGCCGATGCGCGGCCCCGCCAAGGCCGCCCGCGCACTGGCCCGTATGCGCGGCGCCCTGGACACCGCCGACGTGCCCGGCCCCCGGGGTGCCGCCTCCACGGCCGCCCCCGGGCACCTCCGCGCGGCCGCCGCCGTGATCGAACGCGCCTGGTCCGGGCTGCCGTCCTGGGCCCGGGGTGCCGCCCCGCCGCCCCGCGCCGGCACCCTCTGCCACGGCGATCTGCACCTGGGCCAGCTCGTCCGCCATCCGGCCGCCGAAGGCCCCTGGCTCCTGATCGACGTCGACGACCTGGGCCTGGGCGACGGCGCCTGGGACCTGGCCCGGCCCGCCGCCTGGTTCGCCACCGGCCTGCTCGCCCCGGACATCTGGACGCGCTTCCTGGCCGCCTACGGCGCCGCCGGTGGCCGCGCGGTGCCCCCGGACGGCGATCCCTGGCCCGACCTGGAGGTTCCCGCCCGCGCCCTGACCGTGCAGACCGCCGCGCTCGCCGTCGCCAAGGCCGCTGCCGGGTCGCGTCCCCTGGACGGGGTCGAGTCCGCGGTCGTCGACGCCTGCGCCCGGATGACTTCCCTACCGCAGCAGTTGGGGCCGCCCGGCCCCGACGTAGGGTGAACACCTCGCCGCCGGGGGTCCGTTCCGGCGGCGCCGTAGTGAGCAGCACCGAATGTGACAGGAGTTGAGCCGACGATGCAGTGCCCCAAGTGTCATGCACCGATGCACACGTACAACCGCAATGGCGTCCAGATCGAGCAGTGCGCGGGCTGCCGGGGGATCTTCCTGGACTACGGGGAGCTGGAGTCCCTGACCCGCCTGGAGGCGCAGTGGGTCCAGCAGGCACCGCCGCCGCCCGCCCCGCAGGCGTACCCCGCCGCTCCGGCCTGGGGCGCCCCGCACCAGGGCCACCATGGTCACCATGGGCACCACGGTCATCACCACCGCAGCTTCGGTCACATGCTGTTCTCCTCCTGACGGAAGAGCCGCACAAAGCCAGAGGGCCGGAGCGATGTGCTCCGGCCCTCTGGCGTGAGTGTGGACGATACTGGGATTGAACCAGTGACCTCTTCCGTGTCAGGGAAGCGCTCTCCCGCTGAGCTAATCGTCCTCGGGGCCGCGGATCACGAAGATCCGCAGCTGCGTGCGCGATACTGGGATTGAACCAGTGACCTCTTCCGTGTCAGGGAAGCGCTCTCCCGCTGAGCTAATCGCGCGGGGGCCCGGTGAAGCCGGACCAGTGGACGATACTGGGATTGAACCAGTGACCTCTTCCGTGTCAGGGAAGCGCTCTCCCGCTGAGCTAATCGTCCTTGGAGGTGGAGACGGGATTTGAACCCGTGTAGACGGCTTTGCAGGCCGTTGCCTCGCCTCTCGGCCACTCCACCAGGAGTGAGGGGGTTCGGGAAGATCCCCCACATCGAGCGGACGACGAGACTCGAACTCGCGACATCCACCTTGGCAAGGTGGTGCTCTACCAACTGAGCTACGTCCGCAGGTGTCTCTCCCAGACTACGTCCGGGAGCTACTTGGCCTCCGGGGCGCTTCCGCGTCCCGGCGACGTGTTGAACTCTAGCGGATTCCGGGGCCAGTACAAAAACGCGTTTGTGCAGCGTGCTGCGCTGCTCGCTCGGCACAGGCGGGTCCGGGGCCGCCGCCATAGACTCGCTGACGTGCACGACTTCGCTCCGATGGCCCGCTTCGGCGGCCTGATAGCCACCGACCTGCGGGATGTGACCAGCGATCCCGCGGCCCTGGACTCCACGGGCTGGTGGGCGGTGGCCGCCGACTTCGAGGGCTCGGTGGTCTGCGCCCGCTTCGGCGACGTACGGCCCGCCACGGCGGCGGACGAGCCCGCCCCCGACGGCTGGCGGGGCCCGGAGCCCGGCGCCTGGACCAGCTCCCTGGACCGCGAGGCGTATACCGGCGGCGTACGGCGGGTCCGTGAACACATCGCGGCCGGCGACGTCTACCAGGTGAACCTCTGCCGGGTGCTGACCGCGCCGCTGCCCGACCCCGCCCGCGCCGACGTGGACGCCCTGTCCGCGGTGCTGGCCCGCGGCAACCCGGCCCCGCACGCGGGCACGATCCGGCTGCCCGGCCACGGCGTGGAGATCGCCAGCGCCTCCCCGGAGCTGTATCTGCGGCGCGACGGCACGACCGTCGCCTCCGGCCCCATCAAGGGGACCGGCCGGACCGCGGCCGACCTGTCGGCGAAGGACCGGGCGGAGAACGTGATGATCGTCGACCTGGTCCGCAACGACCTCGGCCGGGTCTGCGCCACCGGCACGGTCACCGTGCCGGCACTGTGCGCCGTCGAGACGCACCCCGGCCTGGTCCACCTCGTCTCCACCGTCCGCGGCGAGCTGGCCGAGGCCAACGAGAAGACCGCCTGGGCGGACCTGCTGGACGCCACCTTCCCGCCCGGCTCGGTCACCGGCGCCCCCAAGTCCAGCGCGCTGCGGATCATCGACGAGCTGGAGACCGCGCCCCGCGGCCCGTACTGCGGAGGGATCGGCTGGGTCGACGCCGACCGCCGCACCGGCGAGCTCGCGGTCGGCATCCGGACCTTCTGGATCGACCGCACCCCACCCGGGGGACCGGTGCTGCGCTTCGGCGCCGGCGCCGGGATCATCTGGGACTCCGACCCCGAGCGGGAGTGGGCGGAGACCGAGTTGAAGGCGAGCCGACTGCTCGCGGTAGCGTCGGGACGGTTCGAGGCGAGTGGAGGAAAACGATGAAGATCTGGCTCGACGGGGCACTGCAGGACGCCGAGAGCGCCCGGGTCTCGGTCTTCGACCACGGGCTGACCGTCGGCGACGGGGTCTTCGAGACCATCAAGGCCGACCACGGGCGGGCCTTCGCCCTCACCCGCCACCTGGAGCGCCTGGGCACCTCCGCCCGCGGGCTCGGCCTGCCCGAGCCCGACCTCGACGAGGTACGCCGCGGCTGCGCCGCCGTCCTCGACGCCCACCCGATGCCGCTCGGCCGGCTGCGGATCACCTACACCGGCGGTGTCTCCCCGCTCGGCTCGGACCGCGGTGAGGCCGGCCCCACGCTGGTCATCGCGCTGTCCGCGACCGAGCGCCGCCCCGACACCACCGCCGCCGTCACCGTCCCCTGGACCCGCAACGAACGCGGCGCGCTGGCCGGCCTGAAGACCACCTCGTACGGCGAGAACGTCGTCGCCCTGGCCCGGGCCCGCGAACACGGTGCCTCCGAGGCGCTGTTCGCCAACACCGTCGGCGCGCTCTGCGAAGGCACCGGTTCCAACGTCTTCGTCGTCCTGGACGGCGAGCTGCACACCCCGCCGCTGCACTCCGGCTGTCTGGCCGGCATCACCCGCGCGCTGACCGTCTCCTGGGCCGGCGCCAAGGAGACCGATCTGCCGCTGGACGCGCTGGAGCGCGCCGAGGAGATCTTCCTGACCTCGACCCTGCGCGACGTCCAGGCCGTCACCCGGATCGACGGACGTCAACTGGCCGACGGGCCGGGCCCGGTGACCGCCGAGGCCATGCGGATCTTCGACCAGCAGTCCGCCGCCGACTTCGATCCGCGGTGATGACGGGCCCGCGTCGGGGCGAGTAGAAAGTCCTCGTGACCACAACGCTGCGCCCCGCGGGACCGGAAGAACGACAGGACGACGGCACCCGGGCCCGTCGGTTCGACGTCTGCGTCAACAGCCGCCGGGTCGGCGGGGTCCGGCTTGCGACCGATGCCCGCTTCGGGCCGACGGCGGGCCGGATCGTGAGCCTGAGCATCGAACCGCCGGACCGGCACCGCGGCCGCGCCACCGTCGCCGCGCTCGCCGCCGAGGAAGTACTGCGCGGCTGGGGCTGCCGGCAGATCGAGGTGACCGTGCCGGCCGAGGCCGAGGCGGCGCTGCGGCTCGCCGCCGCGCTGGGTTACACCGAGCGCAGCCGGACGATGAGCAAGCCCCTCGACGGCGGTGCCGGGCCGCCCCGCCTGCCCGCGCGCAGCAGCGACCGGCCGCTCGGCGAGGCCGAGTACCCGGCCTGGCGGGACGCCGCGCTCGCCGAGCACATCCGTACGCAGACCGGTCAGGGCATGGCTCCCGCACGTGCCGAGGAGGCGGCTGTGGCGGGCCACCGCGCGCTGCTGCCGGACGGCGCGGAGACGCCTCACCAGGTGCTGCGCGTCCTCGTGCACGACGGCGCGGACGTCGGCAGCGTCTGGGTCGCGCTGCGGATGCCGGAGCAGCCCGGCGGCTATGTCGTCGACGTACGGGTGGCACCCGGCCACCGCGGGCACGGGCACGGGCGCACCCTGATGCTGATCGCCGAGCGCGAGAGCCTCGCCGCGGGCCGCACCAGCCTCGGCCTGAACGTCTACGCGGGCAACGCGCCGGCCCGCGCCCTCTACGACTCGCTGGGCTACCGGCCCACCGGGTACCTGCTGTGGAAGCCCATCCTGTGAACGGGCCGGCGGGCTGCCGCGCGCAGCAGCGCTGAGCGGCTCAGCCCTGCTCGGCCAGCAGCCGGTCGGCGATCTCCTCGATGCGGGCGCGCAACCCCTCCTGGCTCTTGCCGCCGTCCAGCCGCTCGCCGCCGATCACATACGTCGGGGTGCCGGACACCCCGATCGCCTTGCCCTCGGCCTCGTCCGCGTCGACGGTCAGCAGGTGCCGTCCGTCGATCAGCGCGGTGTCCAGCTCCTCGGCGTCCAGCCCCAGCTCGCCGGCGACGTCCAGCAGCAGCTTCTCGCCGCGCTTGCCGAGCTCCTCGGTGCGCGCCAGCACGGCCTCGGCGAACGGCCAGCCCTGGCCCTGCTCCATGGCCTCCTCGGCGGCCTGAGCGGCGGCGTAGGCGTGCTTGTGCTTCGCCAGGGGGAAGTGGCGCAGCCGGATGTCCAGCCGGTCGCCGTACCGCTCGCGCAGCGCCCGCAGGTCGTCCAGGGCGGCGTGGCAGTCCGGGCACTGGAGTTCACACCACACGTCGAGGACGATGGGGGCACCCCCTGCTCGAGCAACGTCGAGAGCTTGGGGGAGGGCGGGTGCGGAGGTGGCGTCGTTCATGGGGCCAGTCTCCCAGCCGGTGGCCCGGTACCCGAACCGGGACCTGCGGAGGACCGCGACCCGGAGATGACCCGGAGATGTCCCCGACCCTGCGCCGGAACGTGGCCCGGGCGGGGCCGGGCAGGGCAGGATGGAGGGGAGCAGAGCGCCGCCTGCTCGCCCATCCACCGGCAGGAGGACCGGATGCTGACCTCGACCGTCTGCGCCGCGGTGTCGGCAGCGGGCCTGGCCATCGCCGCGCTGACGGCGTACCGCAAGCGTTTCCTGGCCGCGACCCGCATCGCCGCCTACTCCCTCATCCCCATCGGCCTGGTGATGACCGGCGTCATCGACTGGGTCACCAATATCGTCTTCAAGCCCACGGTGTGGGCCGGCTTCGGTGTGCTGGCGCTCTCGTTCCTGCTGTTCATGATCACCAGGCGGGTGGAGCGCCGCCGGGGCCTCGGTGGCCGCAAGGAGCGCAAGGCCGCGGCGGCCGCGGGGCCGGACGCGGTGGCACCGGCCGCCTCCGTGCCGTCCCTCGGCGCCGGACGCGAGGTGGAGCGCGCTGCCGGGGGGAAGGCCCGGCAGGGCAAGGAGAGTGCACCCAAGGATGACTTCTCGGACATCGAAGCGATCCTGAAAAAGCACGGGATCTGATGAACTACCGCCGCTGAGGCGCTGATCGGGCGTACTCAGACGATCATCTGCGCCATGATGCGCGCGAGATGAACGATGAGTGCGCCCTCGCCCAAGACGACGCCCCGTCCCCCGAACCACGCGGTTGCCTGTTCGCGCTGTCCCAGCCGCCGTTGATGCTCTTCCTCGCCGTGATCGGCTTTCTGCTTCTGCTCGGTGCCGTACACGACCTCTTCATCCTGTGAGCCCGGTGCACTGCGCCGTCGCCCGGCACAAACAGGCCCTCAGCTGGCGGCCTCGCGCCGCCGTGCCCGGTAGGCCGCGACATGCAGCCGGTTCCCGCAGGTGCGGCTGTCGCAGTAGCGCCGCGAGCGGTTGCGCGAGAGGTCGACGAAGGCGTGCCGGCAGTCCGGTGCCTCACAGCGCCGCAGCCGTTCGCGCTCCCCGGCGACGACGATGAACGCCAGCGCCATCCCGCCGTCCGCGGCCAGGTGGTCGGCGACGGAGGCACCCGGGGCGAAGTAGTGGACGTGCCAGTCGTAGCCGTCGTGGTCCGTCAGCTGCGGGGTGGTGCCCGCCGAGGCGACCAGGGCGTTGAGCAGGGTGGCCGCGGTGCGCTCGTCCTCGGCCGCGAAGACCTGCGCGAACCGCGCGCGTACCGACCGGACGGCGGCCAGGTCCCCGGCGCCGAGCGCCCCCACACCGCTGACGTCGTTGCGCCGCACGAAGTCCCCGAGGGCGGCGAGGTCGGTCAGGCTGTCCGGCGCGCCGGGCGCCTCGCCCTCCGGCGCGGTGTTCAGCAGATCGACGACCGCATTCAGCGCGCACCGGGTGTCATGGGTGATCAGCACGGTTCCGCTCCCTGGCAGGGTGGGGCCGGACGGTTACCGCCCCCGGTGTGGTTGCCGAATGGTCGCCGACTCTAGCGCTTCGAACAAGCTGCGGCGCCGTCTCCGCGGTGGGCCCGCGGCGACGGCGCCGAAGTGTGCCGTATGAACTTGTCGGTCCTGCGCCGTCTCCCCGAGTCGGACGGTCGCAAGCGTGAGCGGGTGGGTGCTTTCGGTAACCGTGCTGCGTCTCAGCTCTCCGCGAGGATGTGGGAGAGCTCGGTGTCGAGATCGAAGTGCCGGTGCTCCGTACCGGGCGGTACGGCAGCATCGGTCCTTTTGAGGAACGACTCGAGGGCCCGTGCGGGCGCCTCCAGCAGGGCCTCGCCTTCCGGGGAGCTCAGGGCGATGCAGACAACGCCCTGTCCGTGGCTCCGGGACGGCCATACGCGGACGTCTCCGGTGCCCGTGGGCCGGTGCAGGCCCTCGGCGAGGAGGTCGCGGGCAAAAACCCATTCGACGGTCTCCTCGGCTCCGGTGTGGAAGGTGGCATGCACGGCATAGGGATCGGCCGTGTCATACCGCAGGCCCGCGGGTACAGGCAGTGAGGACTCGCTCGACACAACGAGGCGCAGGTGCAGCTCGCAGCTGACCGTGGTGTTCATAAGCGCCAGGGCCTTTCGCTCAGTGTGCGCTCGGGGATTCGCACGTCGGCGAAATCGACATGCCACCTACGGTGCCGTTGTAAACCCCTCTGACGGTTTTGGGTGGCTTCAGGTACCTCTTACGGCGGATTGCGGGATCGTCCCCGTCGGTAATTCCGCGGACCCGTCCCGTCCGGTAAGTTTGATGACATGAATACGCAGAGTAACGGGGGGTCGGCAGTCGTCGAGGAGGAAGCCGTGCCACCGGAGCAACCCCTCGGCTCGCGGGCGCCGCACTTCGTCAGGCGCTCCCGGCCGCTGCACCTCAGCTGGCAGGTCGGTGTCTTCGTCGTCGGGCTCGCGGTGGTCGTGGGCGGCGTGATCATGCTCCCGCTGCCGGGCCCCGGCTGGCTGGTGATCTTCGCCGGCATGGCCATCTGGGCGACCGAATTCGTCTGGGCGCAGCTGGTGCTCCGCTGGGCCAAGCGGAAGGTCACCGAAGCCACCCGGAAGGCGCTCGACCCGAAGGTGCGGCGCCGCAACATCATCCTGATCACCGCCGGCCTGGTGATCATCGCGGCACTGCTCGCGGTGTACGTGGGCAAGTTCGGCTTCGCGATGCCCTGGAACATCTCCGAGTGAGGGCCTCCCCGGCCTGGTCACAAGTGCCCGCCGACGTGGGGTAATGTTGGCGGTGCGCCCGGGCGATTAGCTCAGTGGGAGAGCGCTTCGTTCACACCGAAGAGGTCACTGGTTCGAACCCAGTATCGCCCACCCCGGACGACGGCCCGGAGACTTCAAGTCTCCGGGCCGTCGCAGTTGTTGGGTGCGCGCGCGGTTCCGGGGCGCACACTGGGATCATGTCCGACTGGTCGCACCGACTGCACCGCTACCGCTTCCGCAGCGTCTGGCTGCTCGACGCCTCGCCGGCCGTCGTCTACGCCGTCCTGGAGCGGGCCGAGTCCTACCCCCGGTGGTGGCCGCAGGTCCGCGAGGTGACCCCGCTCGACGGGGCCAGCGGCACCGCGCGGTTCCGCTCGCTGCTGCCGTACGACCTGAAGGTGGTGGCGACCGAGCGGGTGCGGGACCCGGGGGCGGGGGTGCTGGAGATGTCGATGCGCGGGGACCTGGAGGGGTGGGCGCGCTGGACGGTGCTGCCCGGCGCCGGCGGCACCCGGGCCGTTTTCGATCAGGAGGTCGAGGTCCGCCGGCCGCTGCTGCGGCGGTTCGCCCTCGTGGGGCGGCCGCTGTTCCAGGCCAACCACGCACTGATGATGCGGGCCGGGCGGCGCGGTCTCGCGGCCTGGCTGGCCCGCGGATGACAGGAATTTGATGGAAGCCCCGGGCGGCCTGTATTGTTCTGCTCGTTCGCGAGGGAAACCTCGCCGACGCCCGGGCGATTAGCTCAGTGGGAGAGCGCTTCGTTCACACCGAAGAGGTCACTGGTTCGAACCCAGTATCGCCCACCGGGATCAAGAACCGGGCCGCCAATAGGCGGCCCGGTTCATTTTGTTGGAATGTCGGTCCGCGGTGCGGGGTGGGTGTGAAGTTCTGCCGCGTTGAGATCCGTTGCGTGGGAATTCGCGCGGTCTCTTTGCGGGAACCTGCCGAATTCTGATGCGTAATCAGGCTGCGGCCGGGAGTTCGGGGCGCAGCGGCCAATGCGGATCGACCGATTCCGGGTTGCCGCTGCGGGCGAACCACGCCTGGAGTCCGCGCGCCTGGGCCGCGTGCCACACCGCCTGGCGGGTGTGCAGCTCCGCCGGGTGCAGCCCTTCCAGGCGCTCGGCGAAGCGGTGCCCCAGCGCCCGGACGACCCGCAGCGCGGCGAGCGCGTCGGCCGCCGCCTCGTGGGCGTCGGTCAGCTCGACCTCGTAGTGCGCACACAGATCGGTGAGCGTACGACGGCCCTTGCGGTAGCGGTCCAGGTGCTTGTCCAGCACCCGGGGATCGAGGACGCACAGCGAATGCGCGCCCAGATAGGCGTCGAGCGAGCGGGCGCGGTGCCGCTTCAACTCGCGGTCCAGCAGGGTCAGATCGAACGGGGCGTTCATCACCACCAGCGGCCGCCCGGCGACCGACTGGGCGGCCAGGGCGCGCGCGACCTCCTCCACCACCGGCGCCGGCCAGCGGCCGTTCAGCGCGAGGTGGTCGGCCGTCAGGCCGTGCACGGCCGTCGCGGCTTCCGGTATCTCCACGCCGGGGTTGATCAGCCAGCGGGTGGTGCGCGGCGCCGAACGCGGCGTCTCCTGGACCACCAGGGCGGCGGAGACGATGCGGTCATGCTCGACGTCGATGCCCGTCGTCTCGGTGTCGAAGGCGGCAAGTGGTCCGTCATACCAGCACGGCATCATCCCAACTCCTCCCGGCCGTACGGGGGATGACACAGCACATCATCCGAGCTGGTGATACCCGGCCGGTGCGGTGGTCGAACCGTCCTTGTTTGCGGAGCACTTGACGGGGAGACAACCAAGGTGACGGGCCGCGCGATCCGCCGCCTCCCCGTCAGCCCTACGTACTGCACGGCACGGCCCGGAAGGCAGCTCCGCGATGACGCTCGCGCAGCCCGAACCGGGTGGGCTGCTTCCCCAGCGCACCACCCCGCAGCGCGGCGGACTCGCCACCACTGCCTGTATGGAGACCCTGCAGGTGGGCTATCTCCACGCGGTCGCCGCCGCCTCCGGATGCTCGCTGGCGCAGCCCTTCCCGGACAACGGAATCGACTGGCACGTCAGCCATGGCGCGCCCGGCCACACCGTCGACGACGAGGTGACCATCAAGGTGCAGCTCAAATGCACCTACCAGACCGCCCCGCGCCCGCCGGGGCCCACGTTCGCCTTCACGCTCGACAACGACCATCTGGTGAAGCTGGCCCGTACGCCCGTATCGGTGCACAAGATCCTGGTCGTGATGCTCGTGCCGCGGACCCAGGACGGCTGGCTGCGGGCCTCCCACGACCGTCTCGAACTGCGGCACTGCTGCTACTGGATCAACCTGGCCGGCCATCCGGTGACCGGCCGGCGCAGGACCACTGTGCGGATCCCGACCACGCGGATCTTCGACGACCGAGCGCTCTGCGAGATCATGACCCGCGTCGGGGCGGGAGGGAGACCCTGATGTACCGGCCGACCGATCAACCCGACGCGCGGCTGCTGGATCCCGCGCGGCTCGACCCGGCGGTGCTCGGCGCGCTGCTCGCCCGGCACGGCTGGCGCCGCCGGGGCGGGGCCGCCGGCCACTACGCCCGGTGGACGCCGCCCGGCGGCACCGGCGGCACCAGCCTGCTGGTGCCGCACGACCGCCGCTTCTCCGACAGCGCGGAGCTGCTCGCCGAGGCGCTGGCGGCGCTCGCCCGGAGCGCCGCGCCCTCGGCCCGCGAGGTGCTGATGGGGCTGTCGGTGCCCAGCGACGAGGTGTGCTGGGAGCGTGCGGTGCCCGACGGCGGCGCGGGGGCGGCGCACTGGGTGGCGCAGGAGCAGCTGCGCGGCGCGGCCCGCTCGATGCTGGTCGCCGGGGCGCTGGGGACGTACGGCCGGGCCGGCTACTACGGGGCCCGGCACAAACGGCAGGCCGAGCGGTTCCTGGCCGAGGTGCTGGTCGGCCCGGCCGCGGCCGGGCGGCGGCTGACCGCGTTCGTCCCGGTGCGCGGCGGGCGCGGCGCGGTCGCCGGACTCCAGCGGGCCCTGCACGCGGCCCGCGACGCCACCGACTACCAGCGCGCCACCGGCGGCATGGAGGCGTTCGACGCGGCCGTCGAGCTGGGCGTCTGCTACGAGCTGGTGCAGGCGCTGATCGCACTGGTGCGGGACGCGGAGGGGGTGCGGATCGCCGTCGGGTGGTCACCGGCGGCGGGCGCCCCGGCCGGCTGCCCGGCGCGTCCCGAGCCGGTCGAGTTCTCGCCCGGCGATCTTCCCGCGCTGGAGCAGGCGGCCCGCCGCTACGTCCGCGACGAGCCGTCGCTGCCGGTGCGGGTGACCGGGGCGGTCGTACGGCTGCGCAGGGAGCGGCCGGGCGGCCCGGGAGCGGTGCGGCTCCGCGTGATCACCGGGGCGGACGTGGTGCAGGTACGGGTCGCGCTGGGAGAGGAGGACTACCGTATCGCCTGGCACGCGCACCTGGTCGGACTGCCGATACGGGTCAGCGGGCGGCTGGAGAGCCGCGGCGGTTTCCGGCGGATCACCGGCGGCCACGACGTCACCCCCGTCCAGGTCGACGAGGCGGAGCGGGACCGGCTGATGAAGTCGCTCCAGGAGAATCTCGACTTCTTCGAGGAGGCGTGCGGCGGGCCGCTGGACGGGGAGTAGCCGGGCGCCGGGCAAACCGTTTCGCGGTCGGGTGCACCGGCTCGGTACGATTCGGCTGCGCAGCAATCGCTGCCGTGAAGAGACATGAGTCAGGAGAGACCGGTGTCAGACGTCCGTGTGACCGTCCAACGCGATTCCGAGCGGGAAGAACGCGTGGTGACCACGGGCACTACGGCCGCCGACCTCTTCCAGGGTGAGCGCAGTGTCGTGGCCGCGCGGGTGGCCGGGGAGCTGAAGGACCTGGCGTACGAGCTCGCCGACGGCGAGGTCGTCGAGCCCGTCGAGATCACTTCCGAGGACGGCCTGAACATCCTGCGGCACTCCACCGCGCACGTGATGGCGCAGGCCGTGCAGGAGCTGTTCCCGGAGGCGAAGCTCGGCATCGGCCCGCCCATCAAGGACGGCTTCTACTACGACTTCGACGTCGAGACCCCCTTCCACCCGGACGATCTCAAGCGCATCGAGAAGAAGATGCAGGAGATCCAGAAGCGCGGGCAGAAGTTCGTGCGCCGTCCGGTGAGCGACGACGCGGCGCGCGAGGAGCTGGCGGCCGAGCCGTACAAGCTGGAGCTGATCGGCCTCAAGGGCTCCGCCGCGGACGCCGCCGAGGGCGCCTCCGCCGAGGTCGGCGCGGGCGAGCTGACCATCTACGACAACGTCGACGCCAAGAGCGGCGACCTGTGCTGGAAGGACCTCTGCCGCGGTCCCCACCTGCCCAGCACCCGCGTGATCCCCGCGTTCAAGCTGATGCGCTCGGCCGCCGCGTACTGGCGCGGCAGCGAGAAGAACAAGCAGCTCCAGCGGATCTACGGCACCGCCTGGCCGACCAAGGACGAGCTGAAGGCGTACCTGGAGTTCCTCGCCGAGGCCGAGAAGCGCGACCACCGCAAGCTGGGTTCGGAGCTGGACCTCTTCTCCATCCCCGAGGACATCGGCTCGGGTCTGGCGGTCTTCCACCCCAAGGGCGGCGTGATCCGCAGGGTCATGGAGGACTACTCCCGCCGGCGGCACGAGGAGTCGGGCTACGAGTTCGTCTACACCCCGCACGCCACCAAGGGGAAGCTCTTCGAGAAGTCGGGCCACCTGGACTGGTACGCCGACGGCATGTACCCGCCCATGCAGCTCGACGAGGGCATCGACTACTACCTGAAGCCGATGAACTGCCCCATGCACAACCTGATCTTCGATGCGCGGGGGCGTTCGTACCGTGAACTCCCGCTGCGCCTCTTCGAGTTCGGGACCGTGTACCGGTACGAGAAGTCCGGTGTGGTGCACGGGCTGACCCGTGCCCGCGGCTTCACCCAGGACGACGCGCACATCTACTGCACCAAGGAGCAGATGGCGGACGAGCTCGACTCGACGCTGACCTTCGTGCTGGACCTGCTGCGCGACTACGGTCTGACCGACTTCTACCTGGAGCTGTCCACCAAGGACCCGGAGAAGTTCGTCGGCTCGGACGAGGCGTGGGAGGAGGCCACCGAGACGCTGCGGAAGGTGGCCGAGAAGCAGGGGCTGCCGCTGGTCCCGGACCCGGGCGGCGCCGCGTTCTACGGCCCGAAGATCTCGGTCCAGACCAAGGACGCCATCGGCCGCACCTGGCAGATGTCCACCGTCCAGCTCGACTTCAACCTGCCCGAGCGGTTCGACCTGGAGTACACCGCGGCGGACGGCACCAAGCAGCGCCCGGTCATGATCCACCGCGCGCTGTTCGGCTCGATCGAGCGGTTCTTCGCGGTGCTGCTGGAGCACTACGCGGGCGCCTTCCCGGCGTGGCTGGCGCCGGTCCAGGCGACCTGCATCCCGATCGGTGACGCGCACGTCCCGTACCTGGCGGAGTTCGCCGCGCAGGCGAAGGCCAAGGGGCTGCGGGTCGAGGTGGACTCCTCGTCGGACCGGATGCAGAAGAAGATCAGGAACGCCCAGAAGGCCAAGGTGCCGTTCATGATCATCGCCGGTGATGAGGACATGGCGGCCGGGGCGGTGTCCTTCCGGTACCGCGACGGTTCGCAGAAGAACGGCATCCCGCGCGACGAGGCGATCGCCGAGATCCTGGACGTCGTGGAGCGCCGCGTCCAGGTGTGATCCCGCCGCCCGTGCGGTGAGTGTGCGGCCCCGGGGAGCGACCCGCTCCCCGGGGCCTGCTCATGCCTCGCCCTCCTGGCGGAAGCGCCGCATCAGCCAGGACGAGAAGGAGCCCACCACCGCTCCGACCAGGGCCACCCCGACGAACATCAGGCCCACCCCGACCAGCCGGCCGCGGCCGGTGACCGGGGTGGCGTCGCCGTATCCGGTCGTCGTCAGGGTCGAGGCGGCCCACCAGACCGCGTCGCCGAAGGTGCGGATGGTGGCGTGCGGCGCGGTGCGCTCGTCGTGGTAGACGGCCAGGGAGGCGGCGAAGCCCAGGAGCAGCGCGGTCAGCCCGGCGTACGTCATCACCCGGGTCTCCAGCCCGAGCCGGGGATGGTCCCGGCGGCGCTGCATCCGCTCGTGCATGTCGACGATCCGCAGTGGCCGCAGCAGCGGCAGCGCGGTCACGATCAGGTCCAGCCAGCGGGTGCGTACGAAGTGCCGGCGGTCGTCGCTGAGCAGCAGCCGGAAGAGGTATTCGACGAGGAAGAGGCCCCAGCTGGCGACGGTGACGATCTCCCAGAAGGCGTGCCAGCCGGGGGAGAGGTCGGGGACCAGGACCCGGACCGCGTAGGAGGTCAGGAAGAGCAGGGACGCCACGAAGAGGTACGGCTCGGCGGTCTGCTCCCACCTCCGCAGCCGCTGTTGCCTGTCCATCGGCACAGCATCGCCGAGCCGCCCGCGCTCCTCGCCCCAACGACACGCCGGTGAGGGGCGACGCCATATGCTGGCCCGTATGACAAGCGAGCCGGAGCAGCAGATCGGGGTCGGCACGCAGGACGCCTTCCAGCGCCTGTGGACGCCCCACCGGATGGCCTACATCCAGGGTGAGAACAAGCCCAGCGGCCCGGGGGCCGACGACGGCTGTCCCTTCTGCACGATCCCCGAGAAGTCGGACGAGGACGGCCTCGTGATCGCGCGCGGTGAGCGGGTCTACGCGGTGCTGAACCTCTACCCGTACAACGGTGGTCACCTCATGGTCGTCCCGTTCCGGCACGTCGCGGACTACACCGAGCTGGACGGTCCGGAGACCCTGGAGCTCGCCGAGTTCACCAAGCGGGCGATGACCGCGCTGCGGACCGCGTCCGGGGCGCACGGCTTCAACATCGGGATGAACCAGGGCACCGTCGCCGGCGCCGGGATCGCGGCTCATCTGCACCAGCACGTCGTCCCGCGCTGGGGCGGTGACACCAATTTCATGCCGGTGATCGGGCACACCAAGGTGCTGCCCCAGCTCCTCGCCGACACCCGGGCGATGCTCGCCGCCGCCTGGCCCGTGTAACCGCCGGCCGTTCGTCCCGGACGCCGTCCGGGACGACACGAAACCGGATAAATCGGATAGATCGCCCCGATTCGGAGGGGTTGCCTCTCTAATGGGGTGGTGACTTCACTGGATCGTCGCTCCGTGCTGCGCGCGGCCGCCTCGGCCGCGGCCGCCGGTGCGCTGGCGACGGGCTGCGACCCGCACCGGGACGAGGGCACCGGAGCCGTACCGTCCGCCGGCCCCCGTCCGTCCGGGGCGGGCCATGTCCCGCCCGCCCCGGTCCGTGCCGCCCGGCCGCCCACCCGAGCGCCGGGCCTGCCCGTACAGATCCAGCACGGGCCGCGGACCGGCAAGGCGGTGGCGCTGACCTTCCACGGGGCGGGCGACCCCAAGCTGGCGACCGCCCTGCTGGCCGAGGCCGAGCGGGCCGGCGCCAGGGTCACCGTGCTCGCCGTCGGCACCTGGCTCGACGCGCAGCCCGCGATGGCCCGCCGGATCCTCGACGGCGGCCACGAACTGGGCAACCACACCCTGCACCACCGCAACATCGACGCCCTGCCGGCCGCCGAGGCGTACGCCGAGATCACCGGGTGCGCCGACCGGCTGCGCAAGCTCACCGGCACCATCGGCAGCTGGTTCCGCCCCTCGCAGACCCGGCGGGCCACGGACCTGGTGGCCGGGCTGGCCCGTAAGGCCGGGTATCCCCACGTCCTGTCCTACGACGTGGACTCGCTCGACGCGAACGACCCCGGCGCCCCGGCCGTGCAGCGCACGGTGCTGGACTCCGTCGGGCCTGGCTCGGTCGTGAGCCTCCACCTCGGGCACGCCGGCACGGTGGCCGCGCTGCCCCCGATCCTCGACGGCCTCCGCCGGCGCGGTCTGCGCGCGGTGACGACAACGGAGCTAGTGACCTGATGGCTGACCGGAACCGTTCCCATTCCACGCGACGCACCACGGTGCCGGTCTTCCGTCACCGGGCGGCCGCACTGCTCGCGGTGGCCTGTGCGCTGGCGGCGGGCTGCGGTGACGGCGGGACCAAGCCCGCCGCGCAGAGCCCGCGGCCGGTCGAGCGGGCGCCGGTCAAGGCGGCCAGACCCGGCCTGCCGGGGATGCCGCCGCTGCTCGACGAGCACGACCTGTACGCGGCGGACCGGCCCGGCAGACTCGTACCGCAGGTCAAGGACTACCCCGCGCGGATCTACGTCCCCAACACCGGCTCCGACACGGTCAGCGTCATCGACCCGAAGACGTACAAGGTCATCGAGACCATTCCGGTCGGCGTGCAGCCGCAGCACGTCGTGCCGTCCTGGGACCTGAAGACGCTGTGGGTCAACAACAACCGGGGGCACGACCTCACCCCGATCGACCCGGCCACCGGCAAGGCCGGCGAGCCGGTCAAGGTCCACGACCCCTACAACCTGTACTTCACGCCCAACGGGAAGTACGCGGTCGTGATGGCCTCGATGGACCGTCAGCTGGTCTTCCGCGACCCGCACACCATGGAGATCCGCAAGACCCTCCCGGTCAGCTGCGCCGGCGTCAACCACGCCGACTTCTCCCCGGACGGCCGCTACTTCATCGTCTCCTGCGAGTTCTCCGGTGAGCTGCTGAAGGTCGACACCGAGAAGATGAAGGTGATCGGCCAGGAGAAGCTGCCGTTCGACGGGGCGATGCCGCAGGACGTGAAGATCTCCCCGGACGGCAAGACCTGGTACATCGCCGACATGATGGCCGACGGGATCTGGGTCATGAACGGCGACTCCTTCAACCGGCCCAAGCTCATGCCGACCGGCAAGGGCGCCCACGGCCTCTACGTCAGCCGGGACTCGCGGTACATGTACGTCTCCAACCGCGGCGAGGGCTCCATCTCCCTGCTCGACTTCAAGACCGGCAAGCTCGTCGACAAGTGGCACATCCGCGGCGGCGGCAGCCCCGACATGGGCGGTCTGTCCACCGACGGCAAGGTGCTGTGGCTGTCCGGCCGCTACAACTCGGAGGTGTACGCGCTGGACACCCGTACCGGCAAGACCCTCGCCAAGATCCCGGTCGGCGAGGGCCCGCACGGTCTCGCGGTCTACCCGCAGCCCGGCCGGTACTCCCTGGGGCACACGGGCATCTTCCGTTAGCCCCGAGGCCCGCTACGCGTTGTACTCGTCGGCCTTCTGCGGCTCCACGCCCTGGATCATGCCGCTGAGCACCAGCGAGCGGTTGGTGAAGCGCTCGGTGTCCACGCCGTTGTCCGCCAGGACGCTCATCGCGGCGGCGTGGACCGTGCGCAGCACCGGGGTCGCGGCGCGCAGCGCGTCGTCGGCCATGAAGCGGTGCCGCCAGGGCTTGTCGGCCCAGACGTGCCGCAGGCCGAACGGCTCCGGGAGGGTCAGCTTGCCGCCGAGGAAGTCCAGCACCGGCGGGAACCACGTCAGCGGGGCGCGGGCGGTCAGCCGGACCACCTCCTTCGCCTCGATCAGCGGCAGGTGCTGGGTCTTGGTCTCCCAGAACTTGATGACCTTGGCGACGTCCTTGGTCTTGGGCTCCGGCTTGGTCGTGAACAGGCCGTTGACGGGCCCGAGGGCGTGGCCGGTCACCTCGATGCGCAGCGTCTCGTGCAGCACGGTCACGGTGATCATCAGGGTGATGACCAGCTGGCCGTCCCAGAGGACGAACTGCACGCCGAGGTAGTGGCGGTTGCCGCTGCCGAACTGCTGCTCGTTGCAGATCCGCTCTATCTCGTGCCCGCGGATCTGGAACGCCTCGACGTGGGAGCCCTCGGGGCGGCTGACCGCGGCGGCCTTCTCGCCGACCGGCGAGACGATCCAGTGGCGTACCGAGGGCGTGGGGAAGCCTCCGGTGTGCAGCGGGCTGCGCTCCAGCAGCCGAAGCCGGTCGTGGATCACCCGGATCACGTCCCAGCTGCGGAACGGGTTGATCTCCGTGCCCTCCTGGGCGGGCGTGAGCTCCTCGGCGAGCTGCCAGCTGCCCCAGCGGGTGCCCATGCCGAGTATCCCCTTGGGGCCGGCGTAGAAGACGACGTTGCTGTTCTGCTCGGCGGTGATTTTGGCGAGATTCTGCCGGAGGGTCTCGGCGGCGGTCTGGTTCGGGTCCTGCGGCACCGCCTCGGGGATCTTCGCGGCCACGCCGCCGCCCTCCAGCAGGCCCTTCCAGGACTCCCGCATGGCCACCGCGGTCCGTTCGCAGATCTGCTTGGCCAGCCACCAGCCGATCACCGGGGCGACGAGCATCGCGCGGCCGTACATCGGCCAGAAGCCGTTCATCGGCAGCTTGATCATGAAGAACAGGGCGAGGCCGCCGAGCACGGTGAGCAGCACCGCGCCGAGCAGCGAGAGGCTGGTGCCGTCGCTCTTGGAGAGCATCTTGCGCAGTTGGAAGACGCCCAGCCACAGCAGCACACCGGGCAGGAAGATCAAGCCGAACAGCACCATCAGCACGGTCAGTTTGATGTCCCGCTGCTTGCGGATGCGGGTGGCCGACAGGCAGTGTTCGACGACGGTCTGCGGCTCGGTCCCGAAGGACTGGATCAGCGGCTTGCGGCCGCCGCCGAGCATCCGCACCTGTACGGCGCGGGAGAACGCCTCGCCGAGGTTGGGCTCGAAGAGTGACAGCTTGGGCTTCTTGATCTCGGACTTGCCCGAGTCGGAGTCGGCTTTGGTGATGTCCGACAGCAGGCTGTCCCGGTAGGCGGCCGAGGCCAGCGCCTGGGTCGCCGCCGTCTGTCCGGCGCTCCCCGAGAGCGGAACCTGCGCCCCCGGGCTGAAGTCAAAGCCGTCTGCCACTACCGCCCCCCACACCACGCGCATCCGATGATGCGGCTCTTCCCGACTTCCGCCGACGGCACACCTGTTGCGGCCCGTGACCTCGTGACCTGCCGACGAACCGGCGATTCCACGACAAGACTCTCAGCGTACAGCCGCCGCCCGGCCCAAGGGAGTTGTGCCGGACAGCGGCTGACGGGGCGTCGACTAGGCGCCGTTCTCCGCCTCTTCCCGGAACTTCGCGGCCAGCTGCGGCGGCATCGGCTCGTGCCGCAGGTAGACGCGGGAGAAGCGTCCACTGCCGTGCGAGAGGGAGCGCAGATCGACGGCGTACCGGCCGATCTCGATCTCGGGAACCTCGGCCCGTACGACGGTGCGGCCCGCGCCCGACTGTTCGGTGCCCACGACCCGGCCGCGGCGCCCCGACAGGTCGCTCATCACCGGGCCGACGAAGTCGTCCGGCACCATCACGCTGACCTCGCTTACCGGTTCGAGGAGGTCGATGCGGGCCTCGGCCGCCGCCTCGCGCAGCGCCAGCGCGCCCGCCATCTGGAACGCGGCGTCCGAGGAGTCGACCGAGTGCGCCTTGCCGTCGAGCAGCGTGACCCGGATGTCGACGAGCGGATGCCCGACGGCGACCCCGCGCGCGGCCTGGGCGCGTACACCCTTCTCGACGGAGGGGATGAACTGCCGGGGCACCGCGCCGCCCACGACCTTGTCGACGAACTCGATGCCGGAGCCGCCGGGCAGCGGTTCGACCTCGATCTCGCAGATCGCGAACTGGCCGTGCCCGCCGGACTGTTTGACGTGGCGTCCGCGCCCCGCGGCGGCCTCGCCGAAGGTCTCCCGCAGCGCCACCTTGTGCGCGACGGTGTCGACCTGGACGCCGTAGCGGCTGCGCAGCCGCTCCAGCGCCACGTCGACATGTGCCTCGCCCAGGCACCACAGGACCACCTGATGGGTGTCCTGATTGTGTTCCAGGCGCATCGTCGGGTCCTCCGCGACCAGGCGCGCCAGACCCTGCGAGAGCTTGTCCTCGTCGGGCTTGCTGTGCGCCTGGATGGCGACCGGCAGCAGCGGGTCGGGCATGGACCAGGGCTCCATCAGGAGCGGGGCGTCCTTGTCGGAGAGGGTGTCGCCGGTCTCGGCGCGGGACAGCTTCGCCACGCACGCCAGATCACCGGCGATCGCCTGGGACAGCGGGCGCTGCTGTTTGCCGAACGGGACCGAGAGCGCGCCCACCCGCTCGTCGACGTCGTGGTCCTCGTGCCCGCGGTCCTGGAGGCCGTGGCCCGAGACGTGCACCGTCTCGTCCGGCCGCAGCGTCCCGGAGAACAGCCGCACCAGGGAGATCCGGCCCACGTACGGGTCGGAGGAGGTCTTGACCACCTCGGCCGCGAGCGGGCCGGCCGGATCGCAGGTCAGCGACGGCCGGGGGGCGCCGTCCGGTGTGGTGACCGCGGGTGCCTCCCGCTCCGCCGGCGTCGGGAAGCCGCCGGTGATCAGCTCCAGCAGCTCGACCGTGCCGAGGCCCTGCTTGGAGCCGTCGGGGGCGGGGGCGGCGGCCAGTACGGGGTGGAAGGTGCCGCGGGCGACCGCCGTCTCCAGGTCCCCGATGAGGGTCTTGACGTCGATCTCCTCGCCGGCGAGGTAGCGGTCCATCAGGGACTCGTCCTCGCTCTCGGCGATGATCCCCTCGATGAGGCGGTTGCGCGCCTCCTCGATCTGCGGCAGCTCGTCGGCGGTGGGCGCACGCTCGGTGCGTTCGCCGGAGGAGTAGTCGAAGACCCGTTGGGAGAGCAGGCCGATCAGGCCGTGTACGGGGGAGTGGCCGTCGGCGCCCGCCGTACCGTACAGCGGGAGGTAGAGCGGCAGGACCGCGTCCGGGTTCTCACCGCCGAAGGTGGTCCGGCACAGCTCGGTCATCTCGTCGAAGTCGGCGCGGGATGCCTCCAGGTGCGTGACGACCAGCGCACGCGGCATGCCGACGGCCGCGCATTCGTCCCAGACCATCCGGGTCGCGCCGGCCACGCCGTCGGCCGCCGAGACAACGAAAAGGGCCGCGTCCGCGGCGCGCAGACCGGCCCTGAGTTCCCCGACGAAATCGGCGTATCCGGGGGTGTCCAGTATGTTGATCTTGACTCCGCCCCAGTCCACCGGGACCAGGGAGAGCTGTACGGAGCGTTGCTGGCGGTGTTCGATCTCGTCGTAGTCCGACAGGCAGCCGCCGTCCTCGACCCGGCCGGCGCGGTTGACCGCCCCGGACGCCAGCGCCAGGGCCTCGACCAGAGTGGTCTTACCCGATCCGCTGTGGCCGACCAGCACCACATTCCGCAGGGCCGTGGGCTGGCCGGCCGTTGATGCCCTTCCGGCGGCTCCCGGGCGTGTACTCGTCTTCTCGCTCATGTGTCTCGCCTCCAGGTCGACACTTTGCGGTGATTCGAGCTTTCCACCGAGGTCATGATGCGTCCATACATGGCGCGGCGGACCGGCGCCCGCAGGGGCCTGAAGGGGCCCGTCCGCGCGCCCGCGGGCGCGCGGCGGCGGCCCCGAGCCGTGCGATGCACCCCGCGCCGCGATGCGTCCGCAGCGGCCCGCGGCCTCCTGGCTACGATGGGCCAGCCGGTGGCCCCTTGACCGCGCGGCCCGCATCGACCCTTCGGGAAGGCCATGCTGAACAAGTACGCGCGTGCGTTCTTCACGCGTGTTCTCACGCCGTTCGCCGCCCTGCTCATCCGTATCGGCGTCAGCCCGGACGCGGTCACCCTGATCGGGACCGGGGGCGTGGTGGCCGGCGCCCTGGTCTTCTACCCGCGGGGCGAGTTCTTCTGGGGCACGATCGTCATCACCCTGTTCGTCTTCTCCGACCTGGTCGACGGCAACATGGCGCGCCAGCTGGGCCGCTCCAGCCGCTGGGGCGCCTTCCTCGACTCCACCCTCGACCGGGTCGCCGACTCGGCGATCTTCGGCGGGCTGGCCCTGTGGTACGCCGGGCGCGGTGACAGCCTGATGCTCTGCGCGATGGCGATCTTCTGCCTCGCCAGCGGCCAGGTGGTCTCGTACACCAAGGCGCGCGGGGAGGCCATCGGGCTGCCGGTGGACGTCAACGGCCTGGTGGAGCGCGCCGAGCGGCTGGTGATCACACTGGTGGCCTGCGGTTTGTCGGGTCTGCACAAGTTCGGGGTACCCGGAGTCGAGGTGCTGCTGCCGATCGCGCTGTGGATCGTCGGCATCGGCAGTGCCGTCACGCTCGGCCAGCGCGTGGTCACGGTACGCCGGGAGTCGGCCGAGGCCGACGCCGCCGTCGCACAAGGGGGGAACACCGTATGACCCGGCTGCCGGGAATCGACACCGACAAGCTCACCGACGCGCTCTACGGCCTGGGCTGGAGCACCGTCAAGAAGCTGCCCGAGGGCGTCGCCATACGGCTGGGCCGGCGGATCGCCGACACGGCCTGGAAGCGCCGCGGCAAGGGCGTCCGGCGCCTGGAGGCGAACCTCGCCCGGGTGGTCCCGGACGCCTCGCCCGCGCGCCTGGCCGAGCTCTCCCGCGCCGGGATGCGCTCGTACATGCGCTACTGGATGGAGTCCTTCCGCCTGCCCGCCTGGAGCGAGGACCGGATAAAGACGGCCTTCGACCCCGAGGACGTGCACCACCTCACCGACGGCCTCAAGAGCGACCGCGGCGTCATCCTCGCCCTGCCCCACATGGGCAACTACGACCTCGCCGGCGTCTGGGTCACCACCAAGCTCAACACCCCCTTCACCACCGTCGCCGAGCGCCTGAAGCCGGAATCCCTCTACGACCGCTTCGTCGCCTACCGGGAGGGCCTGGGCATGGAGGTGCTGCCGCACACCGGCGGCGCCGCCTTCGGCACCCTCGCCCGGCGGCTGCGGGCCGGCGGCCTGGTCTGCCTGGTCGCCGACCGCGACCTCTCCAGCTCCGGCATCCCGGTCACGTTCTTCGGGGAGGAGACCAAGATGCCGGCCGGCCCCGCAATGCTCGCCCTGCAGACCGGCGCGATGCTGCTGCCGGTCACCCTCTGGTACGACGACAGTGCCGTCATGCGCGGCCGGGTTTACCCGGAGATCGACGTCCCGGAGACCGGCACCCGCGTCGAGAAGGCCCACCGGATGACCCAGACCCTGGCCGACGCCTTCGCCTCCGGCATCGCCGACCACCCCACGGACTGGCACATGCTGCAGCGCCTGTGGCTGGCCGACCTGGAACCGCGCCCGGAGAACGGCCCCGTGGCCACCGGATCGGAGACCTCGTGAAGATCGGCATCGTCTGCCCGTACGCCTGGGACGTCCCCGGCGGCGTGCAGTTCCATATCCGCGACCTGGCCGACCACCTCATCCGGCTCGGCCACGAGGTCTCCGTCCTCGCCCCCGCCGACGACGAGACCCCGCTGCCGCCCTACGTCGTCTCCGCCGGCCGCGCCGTCCCCGTCCCGTACAACGGCTCGGTCGCCCGCCTGAACTTCGGTTTCCTCTCCGCCGCCCGCGTACGCCGCTGGCTCCAGAACGGCGCCTTCGACGTCATCCACATCCACGAACCGGCCTCGCCGTCGCTCGGCCTGCTCGCCTGCTGGGCGGCCCAGGGCCCCATCGTGGCGACCTTCCACACCTCCAACCCGCGCTCGCGGGCGATGATCGCCGCGTATCCGATCCTGCAGCCCGCACTGGAGAAGATCAGCGCCCGCGTCGCGGTCAGCGAATACGCCCGGCGCACCCTCGTCGAGCACCTCGGCGGTGACGCGGTGGTCATCCCCAACGGCGTGGACGTCGACTTCTTCGCCCGGGCCGAGCCCGACCCGCGGTGGCAGGGCCGGACCATCGGCTTCATCGGCCGGATCGACGAGCCCCGCAAGGGCCTGCCGGTCCTGATGCAGGCGCTGCCCAAGATCCTCGCCGAGGTCCCGGACGCCCGGCTGCTGGTCGCCGGCCGCGGCGACGAGGAGGAGGCGGTCGCGGGCCTGCCCGCCGAGCTGCGCTCCCGGGTCGAGTTCCTCGGCATGGTCACCGACGAGGACAAGGCCCGGCTGCTGCGCAGCGTCGACGTCTACGTCGCCCCCAACACGGGCGGTGAGTCCTTCGGCATCATCCTGGTGGAGGCGATGTCGGCCGGTGCGCCCGTACTGGCCAGCGACCTGGACGCGTTCGCCCAGGTCCTTGACCAGGGCGAGGCCGGCGAACTCTTCGCCAACGAGGACGCGGACGATCTGGCCACCGCGGCGGTACGCCTCCTCGGCGACCCCGCCCGCCTCGCCGAGCTGCGCGAACGCGGTACCCGCCACGTCCGCCGCTTCGACTGGTCGACGGTCGGCGCCGACATCCTCGCCGTCTACGAGACCGTCACCGCCGGCGCAGCCTCCGTAGCCGCGGACGAGGCCGTGGCAACCCGAAGCCGGCGCCGCCTGACGCGGGACTAGGCGTCCGGCGGGCTTCCCACGTTTTTGTCCGTCCCGCCGCAGGCGCAACGGCGAGCAACCCCCACGGCGGGAAAGCCGAAAACGTGGGAAGCCAGCCAAGCGCAGCGCCCGGTAACGTGACCCGCCGTGACCACGTTCATCTGGATCGCCGCCGCGATCGTCCTCATCGGCATCTACCTCAGCTGGACCGCCGGCCGTCTCGACCGTCTGCACGCGCGCATCGACGCGGCCCGGGCGGCCCTCGACGCCCAGCTGCTGCGGCGTGCGTCCGTCGCGCAGGAGGTGGGCACGTCCGGCGTTCTGGATCCCGCCGCGTCGATCGTGCTCTACCAGGCCGCGCACGAGGCCCGGCAGGCGGAGGAGGACCAGCGTGAGGTCGCCGAGAGCGCGCTGACCCAGGCGCTGCGGGCCATCTTCGCCGAGGAGGCGCAGCTGGAGGCCGTACGGGAGGCACCGGGCGGCGAGCAGACGGTCATTGAGCTCACCGCCGCGGTCCGTCGCGTCCCGATGGCCCGGCGCTTCCACAACGACGCCGTACGGGCGGCCCGCGCGGTGCGCCGCCACCGGGTGGTGCGATACTTCCGGCTCGCCGGGCACGCACCGTTCCCGCTGGCCTTCGAGATGGACGACGAGCCCCCAGCCGTCCTGGACGACCGCTCGGCGGGCAACTGACCCGGGCGCCGAACGGGCCGCGGACGGCTGCCGGGCACCGCCCCGTCCGCGCCCAACGATCCACCGGCCTTGAATTGGCCCTTTTCTCCGGTCCCTCGCAAACGGTTGTGTGGTCCGCACGCATAACCACCCGCACTGAGTGAGGTCTAACCGTGTCCAGCACGCCCACCACGCCCCAGAACCCCGAGACCGGAACCGCGCGCGTGAAGCGCGGAATGGCCGAGCAGCTCAAGGGCGGCGTGATCATGGACGTCGTCACGCCGGAAGAGGCGAAGATCGCCGAGGACGCGGGCGCCGTCGCCGTCATGGCCCTGGAGCGGGTCCCCGCCGACATCCGCAAGGACGGCGGCGTGGCCCGTATGTCGGACCCCGACATGATCGACGGCATCATCGACGCCGTCTCCATCCCGGTCATGGCCAAGTCCCGCATCGGTCACTTCGTCGAGGCCCAGGTCCTGCAGTCCCTCGGTGTCGACTACATCGACGAGTCCGAGGTCCTCACCCCGGCCGACGAGGTCAACCACTCCGACAAGTGGGCCTTCACCACCCCCTTCGTCTGTGGTGCCACCAACCTGGGCGAGGCGCTGCGCCGGATCGCCGAGGGTGCCGCGATGATCCGCTCCAAGGGCGAGGCCGGCACCGGCAACGTCGTCGAGGCGGTCCGTCACCTGCGCCAGATCAAGGGCGAGATCGCCAAGCTGCGCGGCTGCGACAACAACGAGCTGTACGCCGCCGCCAAGGAGCTGCGCGCACCCTTCGAGCTGGTCAAGGAGGTCGCCGAGCTCGGCAAGCTGCCGGTCGTGCTGTTCTCCGCCGGTGGTGTGGCCACCCCGGCCGACGCCGCGCTGATGCGCCAGCTCGGCGCCGAGGGCGTCTTCGTCGGCTCCGGCATCTTCAAGTCCGGTGACCCGGCCAAGCGCGCCGCCGCGATCGTCAAGGCCACCACCTTCTACGACGACCCGAAGGTCATCGCGGACGTCTCCCGCAACCTGGGCGAGGCCATGGTCGGCATCAACTGCGACACCCTCCCCGAGGCCGAGCGCTACGCCAACCGCGGCTGGTAAGGACGTAAGAACCAGATGAGCACCCCCACCATCGGTGTGCTGGCCCTCCAGGGCGACGTCCGCGAGCACGTCAAGGCGCTCGCGGACGCCGGTGCCCAGGCACGGCCGGTGCGCCGCCCCGAGGAACTGGCCGAGATCGACGGCCTGGTCATCCCGGGCGGCGAGTCCACCACGATGTCCAAGCTGGCGGTCGTCTTCGGCATGCTGGAGCCGCTGCGCGCGTTCGTCCGCGCGGGCCGCCCGGTCTACGGCACCTGCGCCGGCATGATCATGGTCGCGGACAAGCTGCTGGACGCCCGCGAGGACCAGGAGACGCTCGGCGGCATCGACATGATCGTGCGCCGTAACGCCTTCGGGCGGCAGAACGAGTCGTTCGAGGCGGCCATCGATGTGACCGGTATCCCCGGCGGACCGGTCGAGGGCGTCTTCATCCGGGCGCCCTGGGTGGAATCCGTCGGCGGCGCGGTCGAGGTCCTGGCGACCTACGACGGGCACACCGTGGCCGTGCGGCAGGGTAACGTCCTCGCTACGTCCTTCCACCCGGAACTCACGGGTGACCACCGGGTGCACGCCCTGTTCGTCGACATGGTGCGCGCGTCAGCTGAGTGACAGCGGGTGATCCAGCCCCGGTAGGATCGAAGGCGTTGGTTTCAGAAATGGGTTACGCGAAGGAGACAGGCGGATGTCCGGCCACTCTAAATGGGCTACGACGAAGCACAAGAAGGCCGTGATCGATGCCAAGCGCGGCAAGCTCTTCGCGAAGCTGATCAAGAACATCGAGGTCGCGGCTCGCACGGGCGGCGCCGACCCCGACGGTAACCCGACCCTCTTCGACGCCATCCAGAAGGCCAAGAAGAGCTCGGTGCCCAACAAGAACATCGACTCCGCGGTCAAGCGCGGTGCGGGCCTGGAGGCCGGCGGCGCCGACTACGAGACCATCATGTACGAGGGTTACGGCCCCAACGGCGTCGCGGTGCTCATCGAGTGCCTCACCGACAACCGCAACCGGGCCGCCTCGGACGTCCGCGTCGCCATGACCCGCAACGGCGGTTCGATGGCCGACCCGGGTTCGGTTTCGTACCTGTTCAACCGCAAGGGCGTGGTGATCGTCCCCAAGGGTGAGCTGAGCGAGGACGACGTTCTGGGCGCGGTGCTGGACGCGGGCGCCGAAGAGGTCAACGACCTCGGCGAGTCCTTCGAGGTGCTCAGCGAGGCCACCGACCTGGTGGCGGTCCGTACCGCCCTGCAGGAGGCCGGTATCGACTACGACTCCGCCGACGCCAACTTCGTCCCGACCATGCAGGTCGAGCTGGAGGAAGAGGGCGCCCGCAAGATCTTCAAGCTGATCGACGCGCTGGAGGACAGCGACGACGTGCAGAACGTCTTCGCCAACTTCGACGTCTCGGACGATGTGATGGCCAAGGTCGACGCCTGACGCGTTTTCACCACGGCTGACGCGGACGGGCCGACGGGAACACACCCCGTCGGCCCGTCCGCGTTGTCAGTGCCAGCCGATACTGTGCTGGTCAGGGGGTTTCGGCCCCCGGCACAGGAACAGGTGACCGAAGTCGGTGAGGGGAGGGCGCCGTGAAGGTGCTGGGCGTGGACCCGGGGTTGACCCGGTGCGGGATCGGCGTGGTGGAGGGGGTCGCCGGCCGCCCGCTGAAGATGGCCGGCGTCGGCGTCGTCCGGACCCCGGCGGATGCGGACATCGCCGACCGGCTGGTCCTCATAGAGCGCGGCATCGAGGAGTGGCTGGAGAGCCACCGCCCCGAATTCGTCGCCGTGGAGCGGGTGTTCAGCCAGCACAACGTCCGTACGGTCATGGGCACCGCCCAGGCCAGCGCGGTCGCCATGCTGTGCGCCGCCCGCCGCGGACTGCCGGTCGCCCTGCACACCCCCAGCGAGGTCAAGGCGGCCGTGACCGGTTCGGGCCGGGCCGACAAGGCCCAGGTCGGCGCGATGGTGACGCGGCTGCTGCGGCTCGACGCGCCGCCCAAGCCGGCCGACGCCGCCGACGCCCTGGCCCTCGCCATCTGCCACATCTGGCGCGCCCCCGCGGTCAACCGCCTCCAGCAGGCGCAGGCCGCCGCCCGCCGCTCCGCCGCTCCCGTCCGTACGCTGAAGGGCACCCGATGATCGCCTTCGTCTCCGGGCCGGTCGCGGCCCTGGCCCCCGATACCGCCGTCGTCGAGGTCGGCGGCATCGGGATGGCCGTCCAGTGCACCCCGAACACCCTCTCCGGGCTGCGCCTCGGACAGCAGGCCAAGCTCGCCACGTCCCTCGTCGTCCGAGAGGACTCGCTCACGCTCTACGGCTTCGCCGACGACGACGAGCGGCAGACCTTCGAGCTGCTGCAGACCGCCAGCGGCGTCGGTCCCCGGCTCGCCCAGGCCATGCTGGCGGTGCACTCGCCCGACGCGCTGCGGCTGGCGGTCGCCACCGGGGACGAGAAGGCGCTCACGGCGGTCCCGGGCATCGGCAAGAAGGGCGCTCAGAAGCTGCTGCTGGAGCTGAAGGACCGGCTCGGCGAGCCCCTGGGCACCGGCCGCACGGGTGCGGCCGGTGCTGCCGCGGCCGGCTGGCGCGATCAGCTGCAGGCCGCCCTGATCGGGCTCGGCTACGCCACCCGCGAGGCGGACGAGGCGGTCGCCGCGGTCGCCCCGCAGGCCGAGGCGGCGCTCGCCGACGGCGGCGCGCCGCAGGTCCCGCAGCTGCTCAAGGCCGCCCTGCAGACCCTGAACCGCGCACGATGAGCGCCGCCACCCGGGCCCCGGGCCCGCGACCGTACGACCACGCAGGCGGCCCGGCCGCCCCGACCCCGCGAGGCAATCCGCAGTGAACTGGGACGACACCGCACCGTCCACCGAGGACGCCGCGCCGGCCGGCGCCGACCGGCTGGTCGGGCCCGACGCGGACGGCGAGGACACCGCCGTCGAGGCCGCGCTGCGGCCCAAGGACCTCGCCGAGTTCGTGGGCCAGGAGCGGGTGCGCGAACAGCTCGACCTGGTGCTGCGCGCCGCCCGGGCCCGCGGCGCCACCGCCGACCACGTCCTGCTGTCCGGCGCGCCCGGCCTCGGCAAGACCACCCTCTCCATGATCATCGCCGCCGAGATGGGCGCCCCGATCCGGATCACCTCCGGCCCGGCCATTCAGCACGCCGGCGACCTCGCGGCGATCCTCTCCTCCCTCCAGGAGGGCGAGGTCCTCTTCCTCGACGAGATCCACCGGATGTCCCGGCCCGCCGAGGAGATGCTCTACATGGCGATGGAGGACTTCCGCGTCGACGTCATCGTCGGCAAGGGCCCCGGCGCCACCGCCATCCCCCTCGAACTCCCGCCGTTCACCCTGGTCGGCGCCACGACCCGGGCCGGTCTGCTGCCGCCCCCGCTGCGTGACCGCTTCGGCTTCACCGCGCACATGGAGTTCTACGCCCCCGCCGAGCTGGAGCGGGTCATCCACCGCTCGGCCGGGCTGCTGGACGTCGAGATAGAGGCGGACGGCGCCGCCGAGATCGCCGGCCGCTCCCGCGGCACGCCCCGTATCGCCAACCGTCTGCTGCGCCGGGTCCGCGACTACGCCCAGGTCAAAGCGGATGGACTGATCACCCGCGAGATCGCCTCGCAGGCCCTCGGGGTGTACGAGGTCGACGCCCGCGGCCTGGACCGGCTCGACCGCGCGGTGCTCACGGCCCTGCTCAAGCTCTTCGGCGGCGGCCCGGTGGGCCTGGCCACCCTCGCGGTCGCGGTGGGGGAGGAGCGCGAGACGGTCGAGGAGGTCGCCGAGCCGTTCCTCGTGCGGGAAGGGCTGCTCGCCAGGACCCCCCGGGGGAGGATCGGGACCCCCGCGGCCTGGGCTCATCTGGGGCTGGTTCCCCCGCAGCACCAACCGGGAGGAAGCGGACAGCAGGGCTTGTTCGGCCCGTGACGGCGCGGAGACTCGCCCGGCCAGGAACTGCGGTGCGATGCTGGGCGTTGTTCCACTGGTGGGGACTCGCTTAGACTCCGCCGATGCCGACCGTGAGGGCCGGCATACCCACCCCCGCTATATGAGACCGCCCAGCAGCGGTCGTGCGAAGGATTTCCGTCCCGTGAGTATCGTGACTCTTCTCCCCTTCATCGTCCTCATCGGGGCCATGTTCCTGATGACGCGGTCCGCCAAGAAGAAGCAGCAGGCGGCCCAGCAGATGCGCAACGAGATGCAGGCCGGCACCGGCGTCCGGACCATCGGTGGCATGTACGCCACCGTCAAGGAAATCCACGAGGACACCGTCCTCCTGGAGGTCGCCCCCGGCGTGCACGCCATCTACGCCAAGAACGCCATCGGCGCGGTGCTCGCGGACGAGGAGTACAACCGCATCCTGGACGGTGCCGACCCGATCCACGCCGACGAGCCGGTCGTCCCGGACGACGCCTCGTCGCTGACCGGCGACACCGCCGCCGAGACGGGTGACAAGGCCGACAAGATCGACCTCGGCAAGGCCGCGACCCCGGCCGACGCCGAGCCCGCCACCGAGCAGCCCGCGGCCGACAAGGGCGCAGAGGACAGCGTCAAGGCCGACGCCGACGCCGCCAAGGAGGACAAGAAGGCCGGCGGCGACGACGCGAAGTAGTCCCTCCCACGGAACCGCGGAGCGCGAAGCGTCGTGCGCCGCGGTTCCGGGACGGTCTAGGCTCCGGCGGGGGCAGGTCCCCACAAGACTTCGTGGCCGCTCGGCCGACACACCGGGCCGAGGGGTTGGACAGGGAGAAACGAGAAGGTGGCAGCACCGAAGAAGGGCCGCAGGGCGCCCACGGGCCAGGGGCATCCGGGCCGCACCCTGATCCTGGTCCTGATCGTGATGGCCGGGCTGATCGGAGGCATGTTCTACGCCGGCACGCTGACGCCGCGGCTGGGCATCGACCTGGCCGGCGGCACGAGCTTCACGCTCCAGGCCGAGAACATGCCGGGCAAGCCCAACGCGATCAACGAGACCAACATGAAGACCGCCTCCGGGATCATGGAGCGGCGGGTCAACGGTCTGGGCGTGTCCGAAGCCGAGGTGCAGACCCAGGGCACCGACCACATCGTGGTGAACATCCCCCGGGGTACGGACGCCAAGCAGGCCCGTCAGCAGGTCGGTACCACCGCCCAGCTCGGATTCCGGCCGGTGCTGACCACCACCGCCGGCACCAAGGCTCCCGAGCCCGAGCCCAGCCCCTCCAAGGGCGCGAACGGCAAGGGCAAGGGCGGCGACCAGGCCAAGGGCACGCAGCAGCACGCCTCCTCGTCGCCGACCCCCGGCGCGAAGCCCACGACGCAGGGCCGTGCCGTCACGGACTCCCTGAAGAAGGCTCCGTCCGGGAAGCCCAGCCCGTCCGGCCCGGCCAAGCCCACCGCGCCCGCGGTCCCGCCGGCCCCTGGCGGCGACCAGATCCCGCCGGCCCTCCAGAAGCAGCTGAACGCGCTGGACTGCTCCACCAAGAAGGCCCTCGCGGTCGCCGGTGAGAAGGCCGCCGCGGCCAACCCGTCCTCGCCCGTCGTGGCCTGCAAGGACGACGGCTCGCAGAAGTACGTGCTCGGTCCGGTCGGTGTCGAGGGCACCGACGTCAAGGACGCCAAGGCCGTCTTCGACAGCCAGCAGGGCCAGGGCTGGATCGTCCAGATGGACTTCACCTCCGACGGTGGCAAGAAGTTCGCGGACGTCACCGGCAAGCTCGCCACCAAGGCGCAGCCGCAGAACCAGTTCGCGATCGTCCTCGACGGCGCGGTGGTCTCCGACCCGCGGGTCAGCGAGCGGCTGAACGGCGGCAACGCCACCATCTCCGGCGGCTTCACCCAGCAGTCCGCCGAGGACCTCGGCAACATGCTGTCCTACGGCGCGCTGCCGCTCTCGTTCAAGATCGTCGACGAGACCTCGGTCACCGCGGCGCTCGGCGGTGAGCAGCTGCACGCCGGTCTGCTGGCCGGCGCCATCGGCCTGGCCCTGGTCATCATCTACCTCGTCGCCTACTACCGGGGTCTGGCGCTGGTCGCGCTGGCGAGCCTCGGGGTCTCGGCGATCCTGACGTACGCGATCATGACGTTGCTGGGCCCGGCCATCGGGTTCGCACTGAACCTCCCGGCGGTCTGTGGCGCCATCGTCGCCATCGGCATCACCGCCGACTCGTTCATCGTCTACTTCGAACGCATCCGGGACGAGATCCGCGAGGGCCGCACGCTGCGGCCCGCCGTCGAGCGCGGATGGCCGCGGGCCCGCCGTACGATCCTGGTCTCCGACTTCGTGTCGTTCCTGGCCGCCGCGGTGCTGTTCATCGTCACCGTCGGCAAGGTGAAGGGCTTCGCCTTCACGCTGGGCCTGACCACGGTGCTGGACGTCGTGGTGGTGTTCCTCTTCACCAAGCCGCTGATGACGATGCTGGCCAAGCGGAAGTTCTTCGCCAACGGACACCCCTGGTCCGGCCTCGACCCCAAGCGCCTGGGCGCCAAGCCCCCGCTGCGCCGCCGTCGCTCCGCCCCCACCCAGACGAAGGAGGCGTGAGATGTCCAAGCTCGGAAGCATCGGCGCCCGGCTCTACCGCGGTGAGGTCGGCTACGACTTCATCGGCAAGCGGAAGATCTGGTACGGCATCTCGATCCTCATCACCATCACGGCCATCGTCGGCCTGGCGGTGCGGGGTCTGAACTTCGGCATCGAGTTCTCCGGCGGCGCGGTCTTCACCACTCCCAAGACCAGCGTCTCCGCCTCCCAGGCGCAGCACCAGGCCGAGTCCGCGGCCTCCGGCCACCAGGCCGTGGTCCAGAAGCTCGGCAGCGGCGGGCTGCGCATCCAGATCAGCGGTCTGGACACCAAGCAGTCCCTGCCGGTCCAGGAAGAGCTCGCCAAGGACCTGAACGTCCCGGTCAAGGACGTCAACACCCAGCTGGTCGGCCCGAGTTGGGGCGAGGAGATCGCCAACAAGGCGTGGCTGGGCCTGGGGATCTTCATGGTCCTCGTGGTGCTCTACCTGGCCATCGCCTTCGAGTGGCGGATGGCCCTGGCCGCCCTGATCGCGCTGATCCACGACCTCACGATCACGGTCGGCGTCTACGCCCTGGTCGGCTTCGAGGTCACCCCCGGCACGGTCATCGGTCTGCTGACGATCCTCGGTTACTCCCTCTACGACACGGTCGTCGTCTTCGACAGCCTCAAGGAAGCCTCCAAGGACCTCACCAAGCAGAACCGCTTCACGTACAGCGAGATCGCCAACCGTTCGATCAACGGCACCCTGGTGCGTTCGATCAACACCACGGTCGTGGCGCTGCTCCCGGTCGCCGGGCTGCTGTTCGTCGGCGGCGGTGTGCTGGGCGCGGGCATGCTCAACGACATCTCGCTGGCCCTGTTCGTCGGTCTCGCCGCCGGTGCGTACTCCTCGATCTTCATCGCGACCCCGCTGGTCGCCGACCTGAAGAACCGCGAGCCGCAGATGAAGGCGCTGACCAAGCGGGTCATGACGAAGCGCGCCGCGGCCGCGGCCAAGGGCGCGAGCCAGGAGGACGGGCAGGACGAGGCGTCCGGCGTGGCCGTGGCCGGCGACGACGACGGTGCCGCCGCGGTCGTCGGCCCGCGCCATCAGCCCGCCTCCCGCAACCGCGGACGCGGCCGCCCGTCGGGCAAGCGCCGATGAGTGCCGAGGCCGCCCTGCGCGAGCTGCTGCTGAGCAAGATCACCGACGTTCCGGACTATCCCCAGCCGGGGGTGATGTTCAAGGACATCACCCCGCTGCTGGCCGATCCGGCGGCGTTCGGCGCGCTCACCGACGCCTTCGCCGAGCTGTGCGACCGCCACCGCGTGGACAAGGTCGTGGGCCTGGAGGCGCGCGGCTTCATACTGGCCGCCCCCGTCGCGGTCCGCGCCGGCGTCGGTTTCATCCCCGTACGCAAGGCCGGCAAGCTGCCCGGCACCACGCTCTGCCAGGCGTACGAGCTGGAGTACGGCACCGCCGAGATCGAGATCCACGCCGATGCGCTGGCCCCGGGCGACCGGGTGCTGGTGATCGACGACGTCCTGGCCACCGGCGGTACCGCCGACGCCTCGCTTCAGCTCATCCGGCGCGCGGGCGCCGAGGTCGCGGCCGTCGCGGTGCTGCTGGAGCTGGGTTTCCTGGCCGGCCGGCAGCGCCTGGAGCCGGGGTTGAAGGGCGCTCCGCTGGAGGCGCTGATCACGGTCTGACCGCGTCCGCCAGGGCGTCCGCCAGGGCAGACACTGCATGCACGGCACAGGGGCATCCGGAACAATTCGGGTGCCCCTGAGTGCTGTGTCATGTACGGACCCATGGCCGCGCGGCGGGCGCGGCCCCGGGCTCGATACCATGGCACCCCGACCCGTTCGAGGTCCTGGGGTCCGGAACAGCTTGAGGAGTGCTCTTGCCAGACGAGGCCCAGCCGCTCTCCCCCGGACTGCGTCCGGCGGGATCCGATGCCGCGCGCCCGGACGAGACGAAGCCCGGTACCGCGGCTTCCCCGGACGCGCCCCAGTCCGAGCGGCACGGTGCGCCCGACGGGACGGCCCGGCCGTCGACCGGCCGGCCCGCCGCTCCCCAGGCCCCCGCCGAGCGGCCCGCCGGCTCCTCGTCCCGGGCCGGATCCGCACCGGCCGGCGCGCCCAAGCCGCCCGCCAAGGCCGACCAGCCCCCCGCTCCGAAGCCGCTGACGCCCGCCCCCGCGGGCCGCTCCGGATCGCCCAACCGGGTCCGGGCCCGCCTGGCCCGGCTCGGCGTCCAGCGCTCCAGCCCGTACAACCCGGTCCTGGAGCCGCTGCTGCGCGCCGTCCGCGGCAACGATCCCAAGATCGAGACCGCCACGCTGCGGCAGATCGAGCGCGCCTACCAGGTCGCCGAGCGCTGGCACCGCGGCCAGAAGCGCAAGAGCGGCGACCCGTACATCACGCACCCGCTCGCCGTGACGACGATCCTCGCCGAGCTGGGCATGGACCCGGCCACGCTGATGGCCGGCCTGCTGCACGACACCGTCGAGGACACCGAATACGGCCTGGACACCCTGCGGAACGACTTCGGTGACCAGGTAGCGCTGCTCGTCGACGGCGTCACCAAGCTCGACCGCGTCAAGTTCGGCGAGGCCGCGCAGGCCGAGACGGTCCGCAAGATGGTCGTGGCGATGGCCAAGGACCCGCGCGTCCTGGTCATCAAGCTCGCCGACCGGCTGCACAACATGCGCACCATGCGCTACCTCAAGCGGGAGAAGCAGGAGAAGAAGGCCCGCGAGACGCTGGAGATCTACGCCCCGCTCGCCCACCGCCTGGGCATGAACACCATCAAGTGGGAGCTGGAGGACCTCGCCTTCGCGATCCTCTACCCCAAGATGTACGACGAGATCGTGCGTCTGGTCGCCGAGCGGGCGCCGAAGCGGGACGAGTACCTGGCGATAGTGACCGACGAGGTCCAGGCCGATCTGCGGTCCGCCCGGATCAAGGCCACGGTCACCGGCCGCCCGAAGCACTACTACAGCGTCTACCAGAAGATGATCGTCCGCGGCCGCGACTTCGCGGAGATCTACGACCTGGTGGGCATCCGCGTCCTGGTCGACACGGTCCGCGACTGCTACGCCGCCCTCGGCACCATCCACGCGCGATGGAACCCGGTCCCCGGCCGGTTCAAGGACTACATCGCGATGCCGAAGTTCAACATGTACCAGTCGCTGCACACGACGGTCATCGGCCCCAGCGGCAAGCCGGTCGAGCTCCAGATCCGCACGTTCGACATGCACCGCCGCGCCGAGTACGGCATCGCCGCCCACTGGAAGTACAAGCAGGAGGCGGTGGCCGGCGCGTCCAAGGTGCGTACGGACGTGCCGAAGAACGCCGGCAAGGGCCAGGACACCGTCAACGACATGGCCTGGCTGCGGCAGTTGCTCGACTGGCAGAAGGAGACCGAGGACCCGGGCGAGTTCCTGGAGTCGCTGCGCTTCGACCTGTCGCGCAACGAGGTCTTCGTCTTCACGCCGAAGGGCGACGTGATAGCGCTGCCGGCCGGCGCCACGCCCGTCGACTTCGCCTACGCGGTGCACACCGAGGTCGGCCACCGCACGATAGGGGCCCGGGTCAACGGGCGCCTCGTACCGCTCGAATCGACCCTGGACAACGGCGACCTGGTGGAGGTCTTCACCTCCAAGGCAACGGGCGCCGGGCCCTCCCGCGACTGGCTCGGCTTCGTCAAGTCCCCGCGCGCCCGCAACAAGATCCGCGGCTGGTTCTCCAAGGAGCGCCGCGACGAGGCGATCGAGCAGGGCAAGGACGCCATCGCGCGCGCCATGCGCAAGCAGAACCTGCCGATCCAGCGGATCCTGACCGGTGACTCCCTGGTGACCCTGGCGCACGAGATGCGCTACCCGGACATCTCGTCGCTCTACGCCGCCATCGGCGAGGGCCACGTCGCCGCGCAGGGCGTCGTGCAGAAGCTGGTGCAGGCGCTCGGCGGCCAGGACGAGGCCACCGAGGACATCGCCGAGTCGACCCCGATCCGGCCGCGCTCCAAGCGCCGTTCCAGCGCCGACCCCGGCGTGGTCGTCAAGGGCGTCGACGACGTCTGGGTGAAGCTGGCCCGCTGCTGTACGCCGGTGCCGGGCGACCCCATCATCGGCTTCGTCACCCGCGGCAACGGCGTCTCGGTGCACCGCGCCGACTGCGTCAACGTCGACTCGCTGTCCCGGCAGCCGGAGCGGATCCTCGACGTCGAGTGGGCGCCCACCCAGTCGTCGGTCTTCCTGGTCGCCATCCAGGTCGAGGCGCTGGACCGCTCCCGGCTCCTGTCGGACGTCACCCGGATCCTGTCCGACCAGCACGTCAACATCCTCTCGGCGGCCGTCCAGACCTCCCGGGACCGGGTCGCCACGTCCCGCTTCACCTTCGAGATGGGCGACCCCAAGCACCTGGGCCACGTCCTGAAGGCCGTGCGGAGCGTGGAGGGCGTCTACGACGTCTACCGGGTCACCTCGGCCAGGAGGCCGTAACCGCGCACGAAAGAGGGCCCCGGTACCTGGGTACCGGGGCCCTCACGCGTCTCGCCGACTCAGCCGCCGAACTCCTCCAGGCCCTTCAGCGCCTGGTCCAGCAGTGCCTTGCGGCCCTCCAGCTCGCGCCCGAGCTTGTCGGCCTTGGCGTCGTTGCCCGCCGCCCGGGCCGCGCCGATCTGCTGCTCCAGCTTGTCGACGGCGTCCTGGAGCTGGCCGGTCAGCCCCGCGGCGCGGGCCCGCGCCTCAGGGTTCGTACGGCGCCACTCGGCCTCCTCGGACTCCTGGATGGCGCGCTCGACGGCGTGCATCCGGCCCTCGATCTTGGGGCGGGCGTCGCGCGGGACGTGGCCGATGGCCTCCCACCGCTCGTTGATCGAGCGGAACGCGGCGCGCGCGGCCTTCAGGTCCGAGACCGGGAGCAGCTTCTCGGCCTCGACCGCCAGCTCCTCCTTGCGGGTCAGGTTCTCCCGCTGCTCGGCGTCGCGCTCGGCGAAGACCTCCCCGCGGGCCTGGAAGAAGATGTCCTGGGCGCCGCGGAAGCGGTTCCACAGGTCGTCCTCGTGCTCGCGCTGGGCGCGGCCCGCGGCCTTCCACTCCGTCATCAGCTCGCGGTAGCGCGCGGCGGTGGCGCCCCAGTCCGTCGACTGCGACAGCGCCTCGGCCTCGGCGACCAGCTTCTCCTTGGCCTGGCGGGACTGCTCGCGCTGGGCGTCCAGCGACGCGAAGTGCGCCTTGCGCCGCTTGGAGAACGCCGAGCGGGCGTGCGAGAAGCGGTGCCACAGCTCGTCGTCCGCCTTGCGGTCGAGCCGCGGCAGGCCCTTCCAGATGTCGACCAGCGCACGCAGCCGCTCACCGGCCGCCCGCCACTGCTCGCTGGCCGCCAGCTCCTCGGCCTCGACGACCAGCTTCTCCTTGGCGTGCCGGGCCTCGTCGCTCTGCTTGGCCTTCTCGGCCTTGCGCTCCTCGCGGCGCGACTCGACCGCCTCGACGAGCTTGTCCAGCCGCTTCCTGAGCGCGTCCAGATCGCCGACCGCGTGGTGCTCGTCGACCTGCTGGCGCAGGTGGTCGATCGCGGTGGTCGCGTCCTTCGCCGACAGGTCGGTGGTCTTGACCCGGCGCTCGAGGAGGCCGATCTCGACGACCAGGCCCTCATACTTGCGCTCGAAGTAGGCGAGGGCCTCCTCGGGAGTTCCCGCCTGCCACGATCCGACGACCTTCTCGCCATCGGCGGTACGCACGTACACGGTCCCCGTCTCATCGACGCGGCCCCACGGGTCGCTGCTCACAGCGCCTCCTCCACATGATGCCGACGAGGGCGTGTGGCCCCCCGGCATCGTCCACAGTTTCTGTCCGGCAGGGCCGCGCCCTGGCCGGTCCGACGGGCTGTCTTGCGGGTGAGGGTGGCAGCCGTCGGAGCAGGCACCCTACACAACGCCAATCTAGGCGACCGGCGGTCGGCTGTCCGCATCCAGCACGACCGGATTTCCGCGGTTCGCGCGCGGGTGACCAGCGGCCGCCCGCGCCTGACCGGGCCGGTCAGGACTTGGTGACGGCCGCCTTGTCGATCACGACGCGGGCGTGCGGCGCGGTGTTTCCGGTCTGCGGGTCCGGGGACGTCGCACCGGCGTCGGCGATCTTGCGCAGCACGTCCATACCGCCGGTGATGGTGCCGAACGGCGTGTAGTTCGGGGGCAGCCGGCTGTCCTGGAAGACGAGGAAGAACTGACTGCCGCCGGAGTTGCGGGTCTTTTCGTCCTTGCCGTCGTAACTGTTGGCCATCGCGACCGTGCCCGCCGGATAGACGCCGCCCTTGAGGCGCGGGTCCTTGAGGTTCTCGTCCGGGAGGGAGTAGCCGGGGTTGCCGCTGCCGGTGGCCGTCGGGTCGCCGCACTGGAGGACGTGGATGCCCGCGTCGACCAGGCGGTGGCACTTGCTGTGGTCGAAGTAGCCCTGGCCGGCCAGGAAGGCGAAGGAGTTGACCGTGTGCGGAGCCTTGCCCGGGTCCAGCTTCAGCTCGATGGTGCCGCACGTCGTCGACAGCTTCGCGGCGTAGGACGCCGAGGTGTCGACCGACATCGCCGGTTCCTTCTTCCAGGTCTTCTTCGACGGCGTGCCCTTGGCCGGCGCGCCGCACGGGTTCCTCGGCGCGGGCGGGGCCGACGCCGCCTCGTCGCCGCCGGTGAGTCCGGCCGAGGCGTAGGCGGCGACGCCGGCGGCCAGGGCCACGGCCACGGCGGACGCGACGATCACATTGCGGCGCTTGGTCTTGCGCCGGGCCACCGATCGCCGTTGCTGCTGACGCTCGAACTTCTCCCGGGCGAGCTGCCGCCGCCGCTGATCCTTGCTGACCACCGGTCGTCTCCTTGTCCGATCACCGATCGCTGTGGTGCGCCGTGGCCGTACCGTATACGGGTTCGCCCTGCCGGGAGTCCCGCCGGTAGGCTCTGGAGCTGCCGAGATGTCCGGGGAGCGGCCCTGTGGTCCGTCCCCACACCGACCTTTAAGGACGAACGTGCTGATTGCCGGGTTCCCCGCCGGGGCCTGGGGGACCAACTGCTACTTGGTCGCCCCCGCCGCCGGCGAGGAGTGCGTCATCATCGACCCGGGCCACCAGGCGGCCCAAGGCGTCGAGGACGCGGTGAGAAAGCATCGGCTCAAGCCCGTCGCGGTCGTCCTCACGCACGGCCACATCGACCATGTCGCCTCGGTCGTCCCCGTGTGCGGCGCGCACGACGTCCCGGCCTGGATCCACCCCGAGGACCGCTTCATGATGAGCGACCCGGAGCGGGCCCTGGGCCGCTCCATCGGTCAGCAGCTCATGGGCGAGCTGACGGTGGGGGAGCCGGACGACGTCAAGGAGCTGACCGACGGTGCCGTCCTCGATCTCGCCGGGATGGAGTTCTCCGTCGCGCACGCACCGGGCCATACCAAGGGGTCGGTGACGTTCGGGATGCCCGAGCAGGCGGACGTTCCGCCGGTGTTCTTCTCGGGCGACCTGCTGTTCGCCGGCTCCATCGGACGCACCGACCTGCCGGGCGGCGACCACGCCGAGATCCTCAAGTCGCTGGCGCGCGTGTGCCTGCCGCTGGAGGACTCGACCGTGGTCCTCTCCGGCCACGGCCCCCAGACCACCATCGGCCGCGAGCGCGCCACCAACCCCTTCCTGCGGGAGGTGGCAGCCGGCCTCGGAGACGGCTTCAGCCCGGCTCCACGACGAGGAATGTGACGAGAGCTTCCGTGAGCACCTTCAAGGCCCCCAAGGGCACGTACGACCTGATTCCGCCGCAGTCGGCCACCTATCTCGCGGTGCGCGAGGCGATCGCCGCGCCGCTGAAGAACTCCGGGTACGGGTACATCGAGACGCCCGGCTTCGAGAACGTCGAGCTGTTCGCGCGCGGTGTCGGTGAGTCCACCGACATCGTGACCAAGGAGATGTACGCCTTCGAGACCAAGGGCGGCGACCGGCTCGCGCTGCGGCCCGAGGGCACCGCGTCCGTGCTGCGCGCCGCGCTGGAGGCCAACCTCCACAAGGCCGGCAACCTCCCGGTCAAGCTGTGGTACTCCGGCTCGTACTACCGCTACGAGCGTCCGCAGAAGGGCCGCTACCGCCACTTCTCGCAGGTCGGCGCCGAGGCCATCGGGGCCGAGGACCCGGCGCTGGACGCCGAGCTGATCATCCTGGCCGACCAGGCGTACCGCACGCTGGGGCTGCGCGACTTCCGCATCCTGCTGAACTCCCTGGGCGACAAGGAGTGCCGCCCCGTCTACCGCGCCGCGCTGCAGGACTTCCTGCGGGGGCTCGACCTGGACGACGACACCCGGCGCCGGGTCGACATCAACCCGTTGCGCGTCCTGGACGACAAGCGCGACGCCGTCCAGCAGCAGCTGACCGGCGCGCCGATGCTGCGCGACTACCTCTGCGAGGAGTGCAAGGCGTACCACGAGCAGGTGCGCGAGCTGCTGACCGCGGCGGGCGTGGCGTACGAGGACGACGAGAAGCTGGTGCGCGGCCTGGACTACTACACCCGCACCACCTTCGAGTTCGTCCACGACGGGCTGGGCTCGCAGTCCGCGGTGGGCGGCGGCGGCCGCTACGACGGCCTCTCGGAGATGATCGGCGGGCCCGAGCTGCCGTCCGTCGGCTGGGCGCTGGGCGTGGACCGTACGGTCCTGGCGCTGGAGGCCGAGGGCGTCACGCTCGACATCCCGGCGGCCACCGCGGTGTACGCGGTGCCGCTCGGCGACGAGGCCCGCCGGGTGCTGTTCGCCAAGGTCACCGAGTTGCGCCGGGCCGGTCTCGCGACCGACTTCGCGTTCGGCGGCAAGGGCCTGAAGAACGCCATGAAGTCCGCCAACCGCTCCGGCGCGCGGCTGGCGCTGGTGGCGGGCGAGCGGGACCTGGCCGAGGGCGTGGTCCAGCTCAAGGACCTGGAGAGCGGTGAGCAGACCCCGGTCGCGCTGGACGCGGTGCTCGACGAGGTCCGGCGCAGGCTGGGCTGAGGATGGCCGGCGGCGCCACCACCGGTGGCGCCGTCAACCCGCCGTGCCGGGAATCATCCCGTTCAGCGGCCCGCTCTTTATGCGCAGCGAACGGTGGGCCGTCGGGGAGTTGGGGCACAATGAAGGCCGCGCCCGCGGGTGCCGCGGGCCTGCCAGGCCCCTCTTCCCACCGACCGACGGAACGGCCACATGACGACGACAGCGGTTGACGACGTGTCTCTCGACGACGACCACGCGAGCGGCGCGGGCACCATCGGCTCGGGCCGCGGGCTCGC
Organism: Streptomyces lydicus; assembly: GCF_000717345.1. Classification (GTDB taxonomy): domain Bacteria; phylum Actinomycetota; class Actinomycetes; order Streptomycetales; family Streptomycetaceae; genus Streptomyces; species Streptomyces lydicus. The sequence continues at coordinate 105,779 of NZ_JNZA01000013.1, forward strand.
GCTGCTCCTGGTGATCACCGGCGCGCTCGGCATCCTGGCGGCCTGGGTCATCACGCTGGACAAGTTCGAGCTGCTGAAGGACCCCAACTTCAAGCCGGCCTGCAGTCTCAACCCGATCATCTCCTGCGGCAGCGTCATGCAGAGCAAGCAGGCGGAGGTCTTCGGCTTCCCGAACCCGATGGCCGGCCTGGTCGGCTTCGGCGTGGTCGTCGCGATCGGCATGGCACTGCTCGCCGGCGCGCGCTTCCGCCGCTGGTACTGGATCGGGCTGAACGTGGGCACCGGCCTGGCCGCGGTCTTCTGCATGTGGCTGATGACGCAGTCGCTGTACGAGATCAACGCGCTGTGCCTGTGGTGCACGCTGACCTGGTGCATCACGATCCTGATGTTCTGGTACACCACCGCGCACAACCTCAAGCACGGCATCATCCCGGCCCCCGAAGGGCTGCGCCGGACGGTGGTGGAGTTCCACTGGGTCGTACCGGTGCTCTGGTACGGCGTGATCGCGCTGCTGATCCTCACCCGCTGGTGGTCGTACTGGAGCAGCCTGCTGTAGGACGACGCCTCGCTGAGCGGCGTCCCGGAAAGCACGACTCCGGAGATCCCGACGCCCGCGCCGGCGATCTGGCGCGAAGTGCCCCTGCGCCCCGGCCGCTCCTGACGGAGGCCGGGGCGTTGTCAGTGGGGTGGCTTAGGCTCGTGATCGTGGAGCCCGATCTGTTCACCGCCGCCGCCGAAGACCGCCAGGAGAAGGACCCCGCGGGGTCCCCGCTCGCCGTGCGGATGCGCCCGCGCACCCTCGACGAGGTCGTGGGCCAGCAGCACCTGCTCAAGCCCGGCTCGCCGCTGCGCCGCCTGGTCGGCGAGGGCGACGGGGGTCCGGCGGGGCCGTCCTCGGTGTTCCTGTGGGGGCCGCCCGGCATCGGCAAGACGACGCTGGCGTACGTCGTCAGCCAGGCGACGAACAAGCGCTTCGTGGAGCTCTCCGCGATCACCGCCGGGGTCAAGGAGGTCCGGGCGGTCATCGACGGCGCCCGCCGGGCGTCCGGCGGCTTCGGCAAGGAGACCGTCCTCTTCCTCGACGAGATCCACCGCTTCAGCAAGGCCCAGCAGGACTCCCTGCTGCCGGCCGTCGAGAACCGCTGGGTCACCCTGATCGCCGCGACGACCGAGAACCCGTACTTCTCGGTCATCTCCCCGCTGCTCTCCCGCTCCCTGCTGCTGACGCTGGAGCCGCTCACGGACGACGATCTGCGCGGGCTGATGCGGCGCGCGCTGACCGACGCGCGCGGCCTGGCGGGCGCGGTCACCCTCCCCGAGGACACCGAGGGCCACCTGCTGCGCATCGCGGGCGGCGACGCCCGGCGGGCGCTGACGGCCCTGGAGGCCGGCGCCGGCTCCGCGCTGGCCAAGGGGGAGAAGGAGATCACTCTCCGGACGCTGGAGGAGTCCGTCGACCGGGCCGCGGTGAAGTACGACCGGGCCGGCGATCAGCACTACGACGTCGCCAGCGCGCTGATCAAGTCCATCCGGGGCTCGGACGTCGACGCGGCGCTGCACTATCTGGCGCGCATGATCGAGGCGGGGGAGGACCCGCGGTTCATCGCCCGCCGGCTGATGATCTCGGCGAGCGAGGACATCGGCCTGGCGGATCCCACGGCCCTGCAGACCGCGGTGGCGGCCGCCCAGGCGGTGGCCATGATCGGCTTCCCGGAGGCCCGGATCACGCTCAGCCAGGCGACCATCGCGCTGGCCCTGGCGCCCAAGTCCAACGCCGCCTACACCGCGATCGACGCCGCGCTGGCCGACGTGCGGGCGGGCAAGGCCGGCCCGGTGCCGCCCCATCTGCGCGACAGCCACTACAAGGGCGCCCAGAAGCTGGGCCACGGCCAGGGCTACCAGTACCCGCACGACCTCCCGGGCGGTATCGCCGCCCAGCAGTACGCACCGGACGAGGTGCACGGCGCGCGCTATTACGAGCCCACCCGGCACGGCGCCGAGGCGCGCTACGCCGACGTGGCCGAGCGGGTCCGCGCCCGCCTGCGCGGCGCCACCGGCGAGGGCACCGCCGAGTAGCCGTCCGTACGGGGGCGGGCCCCGGGCCCCGCGGCCCGCGCCGGCCCGGAGCCGCCGTACAGCTCCTAGTCGCCCGCCGCCTCGAAGAGCTGGTGCATCGCCCGGCGCAGCTCCGCCACGTCCCGTACGGGCTCGGGGAAGTCGAAGCGGGCGTCGAAGGAGCGCTGCTCGGCGTCGGTGCTGCGGTTTTCCGGGGGACGACCCCCGGACCCTCGAACAAAGCGGACCCGGAGGCCGAAGCGGTCCAGGCCCACCGGCACGGCCCGGTCGCGCAGCCCGCAGAGCTGTGCCCGGTCGCCCAGCAGGGCGCACAGCCCGCGGACCTGGTCGCTGTGGGCCGCGTGCAGATGCTGGAGCAGCTCCGCCTCGTGCGCGACCAGCGGGTCGGGGACCGCCGCGGCGAAGTCGTCCGGCTCGAAGGACTCGGCGCCCCACAGGTCCTCCACCGCGCCCTCGCCGACCTCCAGGCGCAGCATCATCCAGGCGGTCCGCCCGGCCAGGCCCGGTGCCGGGTCCGGCTGCAGCGCCTCACCGAGGCCGAGCAGCTCGCCGACGGGATGCCGCTCGGCGAGCAGCATCGCCGCCTCGGCGCGCCGGCCGTTGCGTACGGGCGTCAGCCAGCCCGCCACCCAGGCCCGGCCGCGGATGCGGTGCGGCACCGAGACCGGCGCCACATCCGTGATCTCCATCACGGCGGTCAGATCATCGTCCTGTGCGTGAGCGGCCGCCCGGGCCGCCGCGGAGTCCCCAGGAACCAGCAACAGCACGTCCCCGTCCGGTGTCACGGTCCGGCAGACCGGCGCGGAGAGGCCGGTCTCGTCGGGATCCTCGACTCCGGGGATGCTCAGGGACGCCATACCATGGGACTCGACGAGGGTTCGTACGCGCTCGGCGGCAGTGGGCTGCTGGGCGTCTTCCACGGGACGCGGCTGACCCGACTCGGTGCTCTGACCAGCACTGGGCAGGGGGATCCCCGGTCGAAACATGCGTTCTCCTCGCGCTAAGGTAAGCCTCACCTAACTTACACGGAGGTCCGTTCCACGTGAACCAGTCGCGTCCCAAGGTCAAGAAGTCGCGCGCGCTCGGCATCGCGCTGACGCCCAAGGCCGTCAAGTACTTCGAGGCCCGTCCCTACCCGCCCGGCGAGCACGGCCGCGGCCGCAAGCAGAGCAGTGACTACAAGGTCCGTCTGCTGGAGAAGCAGCGTCTGCGCGCGCAGTACGACATCAGCGAGCGCCAGATGGCGCGCGCCTACGACCGCGCTCGGAAGGTCGAAGGCAAGACCGGCGAAGCGCTGATCATCGAGCTTGAGCGCCGTCTGGACGCGCTCGTCCTGCGTTCGGGCATCGCCCGCACGATCTACCAGGCCCGCCAGATGGTCGTCCACGGCCACATCTCGGTGAACGACCGCAAGGTCGACAAGCCGTCCTTCCGCGTCCGCCCCGGCGACGTCGTGATGGTCCGCGAGCGCAGCCGCGAGAAGCACCCCTTCCAGGTCGCGCGTGAGGGTGGCTACGCCCCCGACGGTGAGATCCCCCGCTACCTGGAGGTCAACCTGCCGGCTCTGGCGTTCCGCCTCGACCGGGACCCGAACCGCAAGGAGATCCCGGTGATCTGCGACGAGCAGCTCGTCGTCGAGTACTACGCCCGCTAAGCACCACCGCGCGGCGCAGCACCGCTTCAGCCCGCCGTCTCCCCGCCGCTCGCGGAGGGGGAGGCGGCGGGCTCGTTCGTGGCGGGCGACCCGATCCGCACCGCGCGGCGCGGCCCGGGCACCGGGCCGCGGGCCGGCAGGATCCGCGCCGCCGCCGCGTCCAGGTCGAGCCGGGCGCCCTCCCGTACGGCGCGCTCGTAGCGCCCGTCCCCCAGCCGCCGGCGTGCCTGCTGCTCGCACAGGGCGTGCGGGCGGCTGAAGTAGCGCGAGCCGAACAACGGCAGCCCCACCGAGGGCCAGATCCGCTCCGCGGCGCCCTGCAGCACGGCCGCCTCCTCCGCCTCACCCTCACCGGCCACCACCAGCGCCACCAGCTCGATCGCCAGCACCGCGCCCAGCAGATCGCGGAAGGCGTGGTGGATGCCCAGGCACTCCTCCAGCAGCGCCCGCGCCCGCCCCGCCTCCCCGTCCGACCAGGCCGCGTACGCGAGGACGAACAGCGCATACGCCCGGGCCCAGCGCTCGCCGTGGTCCTCGCACACCTCCAGCACGTCCTGGCACAGCCGCACCGCGTCCGCCAGCTCGCCCTGGAAGGCCACCGCCATCGCCAGCTCGACCTGCCCCATCAGGACATTGCTGTTGAGCTCGCCGATCTCGTGGTAGCGCGCCAGCGCCCCGCGCAGCAGCTCCTCGGCGCGCGGCATGTCGTCGCAGACCAGCGCCAGACAGCCGGTGCGGTGCAGCGCGTAGGCGGCCGCGGTGGCGTTGCCGGTCCGCTCGGCCTCCTCGCGGCACTCCTGCAGCGCCCCCAGCGCGCCGACGGTGTCGCCCTGGAGCACCGCGACGTAGCCGGCCACCCACAGCGCCTTCAGCCGCGCCTCGTCGTGGCCGCCCTCCAGCTCCAGCGCCCGGTCCAGCCAGTGCCGCCCCTCCGCGAGCCGCCCGCAGCCCACCCAGTAGAACCACAGCGTGCCCGCCAGGTACTGGCCCAGATGCGTGTCGGACGTGCTCTCCAGGCTGTGTTCCAGCGCGATCCGCAGATTGGGCAGCTCGGCCTCGATCCGGGCCGCGATCTCGGTCTGCCGCGAGCTGAACCAGTCCAGCTCGCACCAGGTGGCCAGGCCCAGGTACCAGTCGCGGTGCCGGCGCCGCAGCCGCTCGCCGTCCCCCGTCGCGGCCAGCCAGTCCGCGCCGTAGGCCCGTACGGTGTCCAGCATCCGGTAGCGCACCCCGGCCGCGTTCTCCTCCCGTACGAGGACCGACTGAGCCACCAACTCCCCGACGACGTCGAGGAGTTCCTCGGTCGGCAGCTCCGGCCCCGAGCAGACGTACTCGGCCGCCTCCAGGTCGAACTGCCCGGCGAAGACCGACAGCCGCGCCCACAGCAGCCGCTCCTGCGGCGTGCACAGCTCATGGCTCCAGCCGATCGCGCAGCGCAGCGTCTGGTGGCGGGGCGGGGCGCCGCGGGTGGTGCCGGTCAGCAGCCGGAAGCGGTCGTCGAGCCGGTGCAGCACCTGCTCGACGGAGAGCGCGCGCAGCCGTCCGGCGGCCAGCTCCAGCGCGAGCGGAATGCCGTCCAGGCGCCGGCAGAGCTCGTCCACCGCGTCCTCGTCGCCGGGCCCGACGCCGAAGCCCGCGACGACGGCCGCGGCGCGGTCGGCGAACAGCGCGGCGGCGTCGGCGGCGTTCATCGGCGGCAGTGGCAGGACCTGCTCGCCGGGCACCCCGAGCGGCCGCCGCCCGGCGGCCAGCACCCGCAGTCCGGGCGCCCGCCGCAGCAGTGCCGTGATCAGCTCGGCGCAGGCGTCGACCAGGTGCTCGAAGCCGTCCAGGACGAGCAGCAGCTCACGGTCGGCCAGGTGGTCGCAGAGTGCCGAGCGGAGCGAGCGGGTGCTGTGGTCGGCCAGTGCCAGCACCTCGGCGACGGCGTGGTCCAGCAGGTGCGGCTCGTGCAGCGAGGCCAGTTCGACCAGCCACACCCCATCGCAGAAGCGATCCTGCAAGATCGCGCCGGCACGGGCGGCGAGCCGTGACTTCCCCACGCCGCCCATGCCGGTGAGGGTGACCAGCCGGTCCGGCCCCAGCCGCGCCGCGAGGTCGGCCAGTTCGTCGTCGCGGCCGACGAAGCGGTTCAGTTCCGCGGGGAGATTGCCCGGTCTTCCCGGAGGCCGGGAGCGGTCGGGCGAGAGGCCGGAGCCGGGCCCGGGGCCCGTGAAGCGTCGCATGGCACACGGAGCGTACTCGGCGGGATGCGGACCGTACAATCACGCCGCCCGGTACCGCTCCGGTTCCCCGCGTGGCACCGGGAACGGGGTACGGACGGACAGTCACGGCGCGATAAGGTCAAGGTTGCCGTTCGAGCAGGACGAGAGAAGACCGAACCAGTCGGAGAGTGGTGCCAACGTGTCCGGTGGAGAGGTGGCCGGGATCCTCGTGGCCGTCTTCTGGGCGATCCTCGTGTCGTTCCTCGCCCTCGTGCTGGTGAGGCTCGCACAGACGCTGAAGGCGACCACCAAGATGGTGGCCGAGGTGTCCGATCAGGCCGTCCCGCTGCTCGCCGACGCGTCCGCGACCGTCCGCTCCGCGCACACGCAGCTGGCCCGCGTCGACGCCATCGCCGCCGACGTCCAGGAGGTCACCGCCAACGCCTCCGCGCTCTCCTCGACCGTCTCCTCCGCCTTCGGCGGACCGCTGGTCAAGGTGGCCGCGTTCGGCTACGGCGTGCGCCGCGCGATCGGCAAGAAGGGCGAACCCGAGCCGAAGCGCACCGTCGTCGGCCGTACCCTGCCCGGCGCCCGCCGCGGCGGGCGCCGCAACCGCCGTTCCAAGGACTGATCACCGCGATGTTCCGCCGCGCATTCTGGTTCACCACCGGCGCCGCCGCCGGGGTGTGGGCCACCAACAAGGTCCACCGAAAGCTGCGCAAGCTTCAGCCCGACAGCCTCGCCGCACAGGCCGCGGACAAGGCCGTCGAGACCGGACACCGGCTGCGTCAATTTGCATTGGACGTACGCGCCGGAATGGCGGACCGTGAAGAACAGCTGCACGACGCCCTCGGCCTGAGCACGCCGGCCGAGCCGCGCGAGCTGCCCGCACCGCGCCGCGCGGTGCTCGAACCGCAGTACCGCATCACCAGAACAACCGGACCGCACGGTCTGACCGGACCGACTGGAAAAGAGGACCACTGATGGAGTCGGCTGAAATCCGCCGCCGCTGGCTGCGCTTCTTCGAGGAGCGCGGGCACACCGTCGTGCCGTCGGCGTCACTCATCGCGGACGACCCGACGCTGCTGCTCGTCAACGCGGGCATGGTCCCCTTCAAGCCGCTCTTCCTCGGCGAGGTCAAGCCGCCGTACAAGACCGCCACCAGCGTCCAGAAGTGCGTCCGCACGCCGGACATCGAAGAGGTCGGCAAGACCACCCGGCACGGCACGTTCTTCCAGATGTGCGGCAACTTCTCCTTCGGTGACTACTTCAAGGAAGGCGCCATCAAGTACGCCTGGGAGCTGCTGACCAGCTCGCAGGCCGATGGCGGCTACGGCCTCGACCCCGAGCGCCTGTGGATCACCGTCTACCTCGAGGACGACGAGGCCGAGCGCATCTGGCACGAGGTCATCGGGGTGCCCAAGGAGCGCATCCAGCGCCTGGGCAAGAAGGAGAACTACTGGTCCATGGGCGTCCCGGGCCCCTGCGGCCCGTGCTCCGAGATCAACTACGACCGCGGCCCCGAGTTCGGCGTCGAGGGCGGCCCGGCCGTCAACGACGAGCGGTACGTGGAGATCTGGAACCTGGTCTTCATGCAGTACGAGCGCGGCGCGGGCACCGGCAAGGAGGACTTCGAGATCCTCGGTGAGCTGCCCAGCAAGAACATCGACACCGGCCTCGGCCTCGAACGCCTGGCGATGATCCTGCAGGACGTACAGAACATGTACGAGACCGACACCCTGCGCGTCGTCATCGACAAGGCCACCGAGCTGACCGGCGTCCGCTACGGCGCCACGCACGAGAGCGACGTCTCGCTGCGCGTGGTCGCCGACCACATCCGTACGTCCACGATGCTCATCGGCGACGGCGTCACCCCCGGCAACGAGGGCCGCGGGTACGTCCTGCGCCGCATCATGCGCCGTGCCATCCGCAACATGCGCCTGCTCGGTGCGAGCGGACTGGTCATCGGTGAGCTGCTGGACGTGGTCATCAAGACCATGGGTCAGCAGTACCCGGAGCTGCTGGAGGACCGCCGCCGCATCGAGACGGTCGCCCTCGCCGAGGAGGCCGCCTTCGTCAAGACGCTGAAGGCCGGCACCAACATCCTCGACACCGCCGTCAGCGACACCAAGGCCACCGGCTCCACGGTCCTGCCCGGCGACAAGGCGTTCCTGCTCCACGACACCTGGGGCTTCCCGATCGACCTCACCCTCGAAATGGCCGCCGAGCAGGGCCTGTCGGTGGACGAGGACGGCTTCCGCCGCCTGATGAAGGAGCAGCGGGAGCGCGCCAAGGCCGACGCCCAGGCCAAGAAGAGCGGCCACGCCGACCTGTCGGCCTACCGCGAGGTCGCCGACAAGTCCGGCGCCACCGAATTCACCGGCTACGGCGCCACCGAGGGCGAGTCCAGTGTGGTCGGCCTGCTGGTCAACGGCGTCCCGGCGCCCGCCGCCCACGAGGGCGACGAGGTCGAGGTCGTCCTGGACCGCACCCCCTTCTACGCCGAGGGCGGCGGCCAGCTCGCCGACACCGGCCGGATCAAGCTGGACTCCGGCGCCGTCGTCGAGGTCCGCGACGTCCAGCAGCCGGTGCCCGGCGTCACGGTTCACAAGGGCATCGTGCAGGTCGGCGAGGTGGTGCTCGGCTCCGCCGCGTACGCCAGCATCGACGTCACCCGCCGGCGGGCCATCGCCCGGGCCCACAGCGCCACCCACCTCACCCACCAGGCGCTGCGCGACGCGCTCGGCCCGACCGCCGCCCAGGCCGGTTCGGAGAACTCCCCGGGCCGCTTCCGCTTCGACTTCGGCTCGCCGACGGCGGTGCCCGGCACGGTGCTCACCGACGTCGAGCAGAAGATCAACGACGTGCTCGCCCGCGAGCTCGACGTGCACGCCGAGGTCATGAGCATGGACGAGGCCAAGAAGCAGGGCGCCATCGCCGAGTTCGGCGAGAAGTACGGCGACCGGGTCCGCGTGGTCACCATCGGCGACTTCTCCAAGGAGCTGTGCGGCGGCACGCACGTCCACAACACCGCCCAGCTGGGTCTGGTGAAGCTGCTCGGCGAGTCCTCCATCGGCTCCGGCGTCCGCCGCGTCGAGGCCCTGGTCGGCGTCGACGCCTACCGGTTCCTCGCCCGCGAGCACACGGTCGTCTCCCAGCTCACCGAGCTGGTCAAGGGGCGCCCGGAGGAGCTGCCGGAGAAGATCTCCGGTGTCCTGGCCAAGCTGAAGGACGCCGAGAAGGAGATCGAGAAGTTCCGCGCCGAGAAGGTGCTGCAGGCCGCCGCCGGGCTGGCCGAGGGCGCCAAGGACGTCCGCGGGGTGGCGCTGGTCGCCGCCCAGGTGCCGGACGGCACCTCCGCCGACGACCTGCGCAAGCTGGTCCTCGACGTCCGCGGCCGGATCCAGGGCGGCCGCCCCGCCGTCGTGGCCCTCTTCTCGGTCGCCAACGGCCGCCCGGTGACGGTCATCGCCACCAACGAGGCCGTCCGTGAGCGCGGCGTCAAGGCCGGTGACCTGGTCCGTACGGCCGCCAAGACGCTCGGTGGCGGAGGCGGCGGCAAGCCGGACGTCGCCCAGGGCGGCGGCCAGAACCCCGCCGCGGTGCCCGAGGCCATCGAGGCCGTGGAGCGCCTCGTGGCCGAGGCGGCCTGACGCGCGTGAGTGAGATGCGACGCGGCCGGCGCCTCGCGGTGGATGTCGGGGACGCCCGTATCGGGGTCGCCTCGTGCGACCCCGACGGGGTCCTCGCCACCCCGGTCGAGACCGTGCCGGGACGTGACGTCCCGTCAGCGCACCGCCGGCTCAAGGCGATCGTCGACGAGTACGAGCCGCTGGAAGTCGTGGTCGGCCTGCCCCGCTCCCTCAGTGGGGGAGAGGGGCCGGCCGCGGCCAAGGTCCGGGCCTTCGCCCAGGAGCTGGCAAAGAACATCGCACCCGTAGGGGTCCGGCTGGTCGACGAGCGGATGTCGACGGTCACCGCGACCCAGGGCCTGCGGGCCTCGGGGGTGCGGAGCAAGAAGGGCCGTTCGGTGGTCGACCAGGCCGCCGCGGTGGTCATCCTGCAGAGCGCGCTGGAGACCGAACGCGTCTCCGGGGAACCTCCGGGCGAGGGCGTCGAAGTGGTCATCTGATCGCGATACGGTAACGTGCCGCGCGATGCGGCGGCGGTTCGAACAGCCGCACGTGCAAGTAGAGGCGGATCCGTACAGCAAGCGCGCTGCCAGGCCGGAGCGCACCGCCTCTCGGCTCTAGGGGATCGATGACCGAGTATGGCCGGGGCTACGGCTCCGAACCGTGGCATCCCGAGGACCCGCTCTACGGAGACCAGGGTCCCTACGGGGGTCAGGCGCAGCAGCCCCAGTGGGGCGGGCAGCAGCCCGCCCCGCAGCAGCCCGCCCCTCAGCAGTACAGAGATCCCCAGCAGCATCCGCAGCAGCAGTACAACGGCGGCTGGGACGGTTCCCAGACCGGGCAGCTCCCGTACGACCCGTACGACCCCTACGGGCAGTCCCAGCCGCAGGCCGATCCGTATGCCGGCGCGGGCCAGGACCCCTACGGGCATCAGGGCGGCTATCAGCAGCAGCCGCACCACCAGCAGGAGCCGCATCACCAGCAGCACATGCAGCAGCAGGTGGCGCCGCACCCGCAGCAGATGGCGCCTCAGCAGCAGTACCCGCCGCACCAGTACGAGCAGCCCGTCGAGCCTCCGTACGAGGACCCCGCCGACGACTGGCGGGCCGAGCCGGAGCCGCCGCGGGAACCGGAGCCCGGGCACGCGTTCTTCGCCGACGACGAGGACGACCACCCCGGCCCCGACGACGAGCCGCGCGAGCGGCGCGGCAAGCGCAACGGCAAGAAGAACAAGCGGCGCAGCGGCACGACTTGCCTGGTCGCGACCCTGGTGTTCGCCGGCGCGGTCGGTGCCGTCGGCTACTTCGGCTATGACTTCTTCATGGCCCACTTCGGCTCGGCCCCCGACTACGAGGGCGAGGGCTCGGGCGCGGTCCAGGTCGACATTCCGGACGGCTCACCTATCTCGAACATGGGCGAGATCCTCGCCAAGAACGGCGTGATCAAGAGTGCCGGCGCCTTCAACGAGGCGGCGGGCGAGAACAAGAAGTCCGGGCTGCTGCAGCCGGGCACGTACTCGCTGCGCAAGCACATGTCGGCCGCCGCGGCCATGGAATTGATGCTGGACCCCAAGAGCCGCAACGGCCTGACGATCCGCGAGGGTTTGCGGGCCAAGGACATCTACGCGCTCATCGACAAAAAGCTCAAGCTCAAGGCGGGCACGACCAAGAACGTCGCCGAACACGACGTCAAGAACCTCGGACTGCCCTCCTGGGCCGACGACAACGGCAAGATAAAAGACCCGCTGGAGGGATTTCTCTACCCCTCCACGTACAGCGTGGGCGAGAACGCGAAGCCGGCCGCCGTCCTCAAGCAGATGGTCGCGCGCGCCAGTCAGGTCTACGAGAAGTACGACCTGGAAGGCAATGCCCGCAAGCTCAACCTCCGGTCGCCGCTCCAGCTGCTCACCGTCGCCAGCCTCACGCAGGCCGAGGGCAAGTACAAACACGACTTCGTCAAGGTCGCGCGCGTCGTCTACAACCGCCTCAAGCCGGACAACACCGAGACCTACGGGCTGCTCGACTTCGACTCGACGGTGAACTACGCCAAGTCCCGCAGCACCCTGGACACCGGGTCCGTCGACAATTTGCGGCATTTCAACGACGCCTACAACACCTACAAGTTCAAGGGCCTGCCGCCGGGACCGATCGGAAACCCGGGCGAGGTGGCGATCAATTCGGCCATTCACCCGGCCACGGGCAACTGGTACTACTTCGTCTCGATCAGCCCGGAAAAGACGCTCTTCGCCGCGACCAATGAAGAGCATGAGCGGAACCGCCGCATCTACCTGAAGGAACACGGAAAAGCCGAGCAATGAGTCCCACACGTCGTGCCGCGGTTCTCGGATCCCCCATCGCGCACTCGCTCTCCCCGGTGCTGCACCGCGCCGCCTACGCGGAACTGGGCCTGGCCGACTGGACCTACGACCGCTTCGAGGTCGATGAGGCCGCGCTGCCCGGGTTCATGGAGAAGCTCGGTCCCGCCTGGGCGGGGCTCTCGCTGACCATGCCGCTCAAGCGCGCGGTGATCCCGCTGCTCGACGAGATCACGCCCACCGCGTCGTCGGTGGAGGCGGTGAACACCGTCGTGCTCACCGCCGACGGGCGGCGCCTCGGCGACAACACCGACATTCCCGGCATGATCGCCGCGCTGCGCGAGCGCGGCGTGCGGCAGGTCGAGCGCGCCTGCGTGCTGGGCGCCGGGGCCACCGCCTCCTCGGCGCTCGCCGCGCTCTCCCGCATCTGCACCGGCGAGGTCACCGCGTACGTCCGGAGCGAGGCGCGGGCCGCCGAGATGCGCGGCTGGGGCGAGCGGCTCGGCGTCGCGGTCCGCACCGCTCCCTGGGAGGACGCCGCAGAAGCCTTCGCCGCCCCCCTGACCGTCGCCACCACCCCGGCGGGTACCACCGACGCGCTCGCCGCCGCGGTCCCCGACCGGCCCGGCACGCTCTTCGACGTCCTCTACGAGCCTTGGCCGACAGCGCTCGCCGGTGCCTGGGCCGACCGCGGCGGCGCGGTGGTCGGCGGCCTCGACCTGCTCGTCCACCAGGCCGTGCTCCAGGTGGAGCAGATGACCGGCCGCCAGCCGGCCCCGCTGGCCGCGATGCGCCGAGCCGGCGAGGCGGCGCTCGCCGCCCGCTGACCGCCGGCCGGCCACCGGCCCAGGCGTCGTGTCCCCGGGCCCCGCGGCCCGGGGCCACCGACCCACGGGTCCGCTTCCTGGACTGCGCTCCGGCCCTCCCGTGCGACGTGGGAGGATCAGGGGGAGACCGTACGCGGATGAGCAGTACATGAGGAGCACCGTTGAGCAGGTTGCGCTGGCTGACGGCGGGGGAGTCGCACGGCCCCGCACTCGTGGCGACGCTGGAGGGCCTTCCGGCCGGGGTCCCGATCACCACTGAGCTGGTGGCGGACGCGCTGGCGCGGCGCCGGCTGGGCTACGGCCGCGGTGCCCGGATGAAGTTCGAGCAGGACGAGATCACCTTCCTCGGCGGCGTGCGGCACGGTCTGTCGCTGGGCTCGCCGGTGGCGATCATGGTCGGCAACACCGAGTGGCCCAAGTGGGAGCAGGTGATGTCGGCCGACCCGGTGGACGAGGAGGAGCTGGCCGCGCTCGCCCGTAACGCGCCGCTGACCCGCCCCCGCCCCGGTCACGCCGACCTCGCCGGTATGCAGAAGTACGGCTTCGACGAGGCCCGCCCGATCCTGGAGCGCGCCTCGGCGCGGGAGACCGCGGCGCGGGTGGCGCTGGGTGCGGTGGCCCGCTCGTTCCTCAAGGAGACGGCCGGCATCGAGATCGTCTCGCACGTCGTCGAGCTGGCCGCGGCCAAGGCGCCGTACGGCGTCCTCCCGAAGCCGTCCGACGTGGAGAAGCTGGACGCCGACCCGGTGCGCTGCCTGGACGCGGACGCGAGCAAGGCGATGGTCGCGGAGATCGACCAGGCCCACAAGGACGGCGACACCCTGGGCGGTGTGGTCGAGGTGCTGGCCTACGGCGTGCCGGTGGGCCTCGGCTCGCACGTCCACTGGGACCGCCGTCTGGACGCCCGGCTGGCCGCCGCCCTCATGGGCATCCAGGCGATCAAGGGCGTCGAGGTCGGTGACGGTTTCGACCTGGCACGGGTGCCCGGTTCCCAGGCGCACGACGAGATCCTCGCCACCGACGACGGCATCCGGCGCAGCTCGGGCCGCTCCGGTGGCACCGAGGGCGGACTGACCACCGGCGAGCTGCTGCGGGTGCGGGCCGCGATGAAGCCGATCGCGACGGTGCCGCGGGCGCTGGCGACGATCGACGTGAGCACCGGCGAGGCGGCCAAGGCGCACCACCAGCGCTCGGACGTCTGCGCGGTCCCGGCGGCCGGCATCGTCGCCGAGGCCATGGTGGCCCTGGTGCTCGCCGACGCGGTGGTGGAGAAGTTCGGCGGCGACAGCGTGGCCGAGACCCGCCGCAACGTGCGGAGCTTCCTCGACAACCTGGCGATCAAATGACGTCGCCGGTCGTCGTGCTGATCGGCCCGCCCGGCGCCGGCAAGTCGACGGTGGGCGCGCTGCTGGCCGAGCGGCTGGGTGTCGGCTACCGCGACACCGACGCCGACATCGTCGCCACGGCGGGCCGGCCGATCGCCGAGATCTTCATCGACGAGGGCGAACCGCACTTCCGCGAGCTGGAGCGTGCGGCGGTGCGCGAGGCACTGGAACGCCACCCGGGCGTGCTCTCGCTCGGCGGCGGCGCGATCATGGACGACGGCACCCGCAAGCTGCTGACCGGCCTGCCGGTGGTCTTCCTCGACGTCGAACTCGCCGACGCCGTCAAGCGGGTGGGCCTGGACGCGCCCCGCCCGCTGCTGGCCGTCAACCCGCGCAAGCAGTGGCGCGAGCTGATGGAGAAGCGCCGGCCGCTGTACACCGAGGTCGCGCGCGCCGTGATCACCACCGGGGAGCGCACCCCCGGCCAGGTCACCGAGGCGATCATGGACGCTTTGGAGCTACGGACGGCCGCGGGAGACGCCCCGCGGGCCGCCCACAGGGAGGAACAGGCATGACGGAGCAGCCCACCCGGATCCAGGTCGGCGGCACGGCGGGCACCGACCCGTACGAGGTGCTCGTGGGACGGCAGCTGCTCGGCGAACTCCCCGGCCTGATCGGCCAGGGCGTCAAGCGGATCGCCGTGCTGCATCCGGAGGCGCTGGCCGCCACCGGCGAGGCGCTGCGCGAGGACCTCGCCTCGCAGGGCTACGAGGCGATCGCCATCCAGTTGCCGAACGCCGAGGAGTCCAAGACCGCCGAGGTCGCCGCGTACTGCTGGAAGGCGCTGGGGCAGTCCGGCTTCACCCGCAGCGATGTGATCGTCGGCGTCGGCGGCGGCGCCACCACCGACCTGGCCGGGTTCGTCGCCGCGACCTGGCTGCGCGGGGTGCGCTGGATCGCCGTACCGACCACGGTCCTCGGCATGGTTGACGCGGCGGTGGGCGGCAAGACGGGCATCAATACCGCCGAGGGCAAGAACCTCGTCGGCGCCTTCCACCCGCCGGCCGGTGTGCTCTGCGACCTGGCCGCGCTCGACAGCCTGCCGGTGCACGACTACGTCTCCGGCCTGGCCGAGATCATCAAGGCCGGCTTCATCGCCGACCCGGCGATCCTCGACCTCATCGAGTCGGACCCCGAGGCCGCCAAGCGCCCGGACGGCACGCACACCGCCGAGCTGATCGAGCGGGCCATCCGGGTCAAGGCCGAGGTGGTCTCCGCGGACCTCAAGGAATCCGGCCTGCGGGAGATCCTCAACTACGGCCACACCCTGGCGCACGCCATCGAGAAGAACGAGCGCTACAACTGGCGGCACGGCGCGGCGGTCTCCGTCGGCATGGTCTTCGCCGCCGAACTCGGCCGGATCGCCGGCCGCCTGGACGACGCCACCGCCGACCGGCACCGCACCGTCCTCGCCTCCGTCGGGCTGCCGCTGACCTACCGCGGCGACCAGTGGCCCAAGCTGCTGGAGACGATGAAGGTCGACAAGAAGTCCCGCGGCGACCGGCTGCGCTTCATCGTCCTGGACGGCCTGGCCAAGCCGACCGTCCTGGAGGGTCCGGATCCGGCCATGCTGCTCGCCGCACACGCCGAGATCGCAGCGTGAGCGGCATGACCGGCAAGCCCCGCCGGGTACTCGTCCTCAACGGCCCCAACCTCGGCCGGCTGGGCTCCCGTGAGCCCGATGTCTACGGCGCCACCTCCTACGCCGGGCTGGTCGAGGAGTGCACCCGGCTCGGCAAGGAGCTGGGATTTGACGCCGAGGTCCGGGAGACCAACGACGAGGGGGAGATGATCCGCTGGCTGCACGAGGCCGCCGACGGCTCGATCCCGGTCGTCATCAACCCCGGCGCCTTCACGCACTACTCGTACGGCATGCGGGACGCGGCCGCCCAGCGCACCGCGCCCCTGATCGAGGTGCACATTTCCAACCCGTATGCGCGGGAGCAGTTCCGCCACAATTCGGTCATCGCGGCCGTCGCCAGCGGTACGGTCGCCGGATTCGGCATCGGCTCCTACCGTCTCGCCCTCCGCGCGCTGGCCGAGGAACTGGACAACTGACGGACCCGCGGGGGCACTTCGGCCCCGCCTCCGGCCGTTCGGCCGGCGGCCGCCGCGGGTAGTGACCCTCCCGGGCCGCGTCCGGGAGGGTACCGTTCGCACCGGTACCACCCACGACGACGGCCATGGGGCACAACGGCCCCCCGGGGCCGGTGGGTTGCCGCACGACGCACCGGGCAGCCAGGCCCGGCGCCGCGCACCACGTCGACCGCACGAGACGGAGAGCCACCGGATGCAGTACGCAGTGGGGGCTCCGCTGCCGCCCCACGGGCAGGCATCGGGAGCCGGGGCTGCCATGCACTGGACGCCCAACCCGGGGCCCACCCCGCCGGCACCGTCCGGCCCGCCGCCGGCCCCCGCCGCCCCGCCGGCGCAGCAGCCCGCCCCCCAGCAGGGCTGGCACGGGCCCGCGCCCCAGCAGGCCCCGGCCGGCGGCCACAGCACCACGGACATCACCGGCCACATCCAGCTGCCCCCGGGCGCGCCGGTGGCCCTGCCCAGCCCGCCGGCCGACACCGCCGCACCGGACGCCTCGCAGGCGGCCGTCGCGGTGCTGCTGATCGGCCCGGCCGGCGCCGGCAAGACCAGCGTCGCCCGCCACTGGGCCGACACCCGGCGGGTGCCGACCGCGCACATCAGCCTCGACGACGTCCGCGAATGGGTCCGGGCCGGCTTCGCCGACCCGCAGTCCGGCTGGAACGACCACTCCGAGGCGCAGTACCGGCTCGCCCGCCGCACCTGCGGCTTCGCGGCCCGAAATTTCCTGGCCAACGGCATCTCCTGCATCCTCGACGACGCCGTCTTCCCGGACCGCCCGGTCGTCGGGCTCGGCGGCTGGAAGCGCCATGTGGGCCCCGGCCTGCTGCCGATCGTGCTGCTGCCGGGCCTGGAGATCGTCCTGGAGCGCAACGCCCGGCGCACCGGCAACCGCCGGCTCTCCGACGAAGAGGTCGCCAGGATCCACGGCCGGATGGCCGGCTGGTACGGCTCCGGCCTGCCGATCATCGACAACTCCCAGCACGACGTCGCGACGACCGTCCGGGTCCTCGACGACGTCGTCGCCCGCTCCCTGGCCAGCCCGCCCAACTGGTAAGACGCCCGGCCGCCCGGTGGTCCCCCGGGCGGCGGCGCTCAACCAGCCACCCCGGGGGAGCCGCCGTACGCTCGTGATATGTCCGAGTTGTACGCGGCCCGACGCACGCGGCTGCGCGACCGCTGCGCCGCAACCGGAAGTGCCGCAGCCCTGATCTCGCGCCCCGCGAACGTCCGCTACCTCACCGGCTGCGCACCACCGGGAGCCGCCCTGCTGCTGGGTCCGACCGACGACGTGCTGCTGTGCGGCGGCCCGCTGAGCGGTGATCCGAGCGAGGGGCGGCCGGTCGACGACGTGCGGGTCACGGTGCTGCCGGCCCGCGGCGGCGACCCGGTCGTGGCGGGCGCGGATCTGGCCGCGACGGCCGGCGCCGACACCCTGGCCGTCGAGGAGCACCACCTCACCGTCACCCGGCACCGGGCGCTCACCCAGGTCGCGCCCCGGCTGCGGCTGACCGACATGGCGTGCGCGGTCGAGGCGCAGCGGCTGGTCAAGGACGACGACGAGATCGCCTGTCTGCGGATCGCCGCGGAGATCGCCGACCAGGCGCTGGGCGAGCTGCTGGAATCGATTCTCGTCGGCCGTACCGAGCGGCATCTCGCGCTCGAACTGGAGCGCCGGCTGGTGGACCACGGCGCGGACGGCCCGGCCTTCCCCACCTCCGTCGCGACCGGCCCGAACGCCGGCCGCCCCGGTCATCTGCCCACCGACCGGCGGGTGGAGGAGGGCGATTTCCTGAGCGTGGGCCTGGGCGCCAACTATCGCGGCTACCGCTGTGAGATCGGCCGGACCTTCGTCATCGGCACCACGCCCGCGGACTGGCAGATCGAGCTGTACGATCTCGTTTTCGCAGCCCAGAGGGCCGGGCGGGAGGCGCTGGCGCCGGGCGTGGAGTGCCGCGAGGTGGACCGGGTGACGCGCCACGTGCTCGATGCGGCGGGCTACGGCGACCGGCTCGGCCCGTGGACCGGGCACGGCGTGGGACTCGAAATCGACGAGGACCCTCAGTTGTCCCCGTCCGCCATGGGTAAACTGGACGCTTGCGTGCCGGTCACCGTCGAGCCGGGGGTTCACATCCCGGGTCGCGGGGGTGTCCGGATCGACGACACACTCGTCGTCCGTCCCGAGGCGGACGGCGGGCCCGAGCTACTCACGATCACAACCAAGGAGCTGCTCGCACTCTGAGCCGGAGCGGCTCGGTGGGCGTTGCTCCCCGGTTCCACCACCTGCAGTCCAGGAGATTCCGCAACCGTGGCATCCACGAACGACCTCAAGAACGGCATGGTGCTCAAGCTCGAAGGCGGCCAGCTCTGGTCCGTCGTCGAGTTCCAGCACGTCAAGCCCGGCAAGGGCCCGGCCTTTGTCCGCACCAAGCTCAAGAACGTGCTGTCCGGCAAGGTGGTGGACAAGACCTTCAACGCCGGCGTGAAGGTCGAGACGGCCACCGTCGACAAGCGCGGGATGCAGTTCTCGTACATGGACGGCGAGTACTTCGTCTTCATGGACATGGACACCTACGACCAGATCCACGTCGACCGCAAGTCTGTCGGTGACGCCGCGAACTTCCTCCTCGAGGGCTTCGAGGCCGTCGTCGCGCAGCACGAGGGCTCGGTGCTCTACGTCGAGCTGCCGGCCGCGGTCGAGCTGGTCATCAAGGAGACCGAGCCGGGCGTCCAGGGTGACCGCTCCACCGGCGGCACCAAGCCCGCCACGCTGGAGACCGGCTACGAGATCCAGGTGCCGCTCTTCATCACGACCGGTGAGAAGATCAAGGTCGACACCCGCTCGGGCGACTACCTCGGCCGGGTGAACAGCTAACCGTGGCTGCCCGCACCAAGGCCCGTAAGCGCGCCTTCCAGATCCTCTTCGAGGCCGATCAGCGCGGTGCCGACGTGCAGTCCGTGCTCGCGGACTGGATGCGTCACGCCCGGACCGACCCCCGGCAGCCGCCGGTGAACGAATACACCCTGCAGCTGGTCGAGGGGTACGCGGACCACATCGCCCGTATCGACGAGCTCATCTCCACCTACGCGGTCGACTGGGACCTGGACCGGATGCCGGCGGCCGACCGCTCCATCCTGCGTCTGGGCGCCTTCGAGCTGCTGTGGATGGACGAGACGCCGGACGCGGTGGCGATCGACGAAGCCGTTCAGCTCGCCCGGGAGTTCTCCACGGACGACTCGCCGGCCTTCGTCAACGGCCTCCTCGGCCGGCTCAAGGAGCTGAAGCCGGGACTGCGGCGCGAGGCGCAGTAGGCGATCGGCAGAGCGAACCGAAAGGGCCCGGAGCAAGGGGATTGCTCCGGGCCCTTCGTATGCCCTCAGAACGCCGCCGGGGGGCGCGGAGGGGTGACCATGCCCCACGCGTGCCCGCGGGCGCGTGACGGCGCACACAGCGGCGTGCACGGCGCCCTACGCGCCGGTGCACGGCACGGGGGCCGGCACTCGCGCCGGAAGGGGCGGGGAAGACGGGTATCCGGGGGAAAAGGCGGGCAGACACAAACCGCCGCCCCGGAGTCCCGGGGCGGCGGTACGTTTCTGCAGGTGGGGCTGAAGGGGTCAGATCTCCTCGTGCGACACCGCGCGGCGGGCGTCGGCGTCGAGCACGCCCCAGCTGATGAGCTGCTCGGTCAGCACCGAGGGCGACTGGTCGTAGATCACCGCGAGGGTGCGCAGGTCGTCCTGGCGGATCGAGAGGACCTTGCCGTTGTAGTCGCCGCGCTGGCTCTGGATCGTGGCGGCGTAGCGCTGCAGCGGGCCGGCCTTCTCCTGCGGGACGTGGGCCAGGCGCTCCAGGTCGAGCACCAGCTTCGGCGGGGGCTCGGCCGCACCGCCGGGCGTCGTGCCCGGCAGCAGTTCCTGCACCGGAACGCCGTAGAAGTCCGCCAGCTCGGCGAGGCGCTGCACGGTCACGGCACGGTCGCCGCGCTCGTACGATCCCACCACCACGGCCTTCCAGCGGCCCTGGGACTTCTCCTCGACGCCATGGAGGGAGAGGCCCTGCTGGGTGCGGATGGCGCGGAGTTTGGCCCCGAGCTGTTTGGCGTATTCGCTGGACATAAGGCTCCCCGGACGCTGTGTCGAAATGCGGCTCAGCCGCGGGCTGGTAACTCACTGTGAGGTTACGCAGCGTAATCTGACTTCGTCAAGCGGAATGGGCCAGACCATCACCCGTCAGGGGTGCCGACCGGTCCTGGGGGGCCTCCTGCTAACCTGACTGCGTAATTCCGACGTCCTTTAAGGTCCGTCCCGTGAGGCGGAGAAGGAGGTCCGTTTCGTATGGACGCAAACAGTTCCGACGCGGCAGTTCAGCTCGCCGCGCGCCCGGTGCTCGAAGGCCCGGACATCGCGCGCATGCTGACGCGCATCGCCCACGAGATCGTCGAGCGCGCCAAGGGCGCGGACGACGTGGTGCTCCTGGGCATCCCCACCCGAGGTGTCTTCCTCGCCCGGCGGCTCGCCGCCAAGCTGGAGGAGATCACCGGCCGGGCCGTGCCGGTCGGCTCGCTCGACATCACGATGTACCGCGACGACCTGCGCCTGGGCCCGGCCCGCGCGCTCGCCCGCACGGAGATCCCCGCCGACGGCATCGAGGGCCGGCTCGTCCTGCTCGTCGACGACGTCCTCTTCTCCGGCCGTACGATCCGCGCCGCGCTGGACGCCCTGGGCGACATCGGCCGGCCGCGCGCCGTCCAGCTCGCGGTCCTCGTCGACCGCGGCCATCGCGAGCTGCCGATCCGTGCCGACTACGTGGGCAAGAACCTCCCCACGTCGCTGCGGGAGGCGGTCAAGGTACAGCTCACCGAGGAGGACGGCCGGGACGCCGTGCTGCTCGGCGTCAAGGAAGCGAACCCCGCCGGCGGGCGCTAGCGCACCGCGTACGGACCCGGTGAACCCGGGCCCGCAGGCATGCCCGCTCAACGGACATACCCGTACACCTCCTTCACCCACGGAGAAAACCGGATGAAGCGTCACCTCATCTCGGCCGCCGACCTCACTCGCGACGACGCCGTGCTGATCCTCGACACCGCCGAGGAGATGGCCCGGGTAGCGGACCGGCCGATCAAGAAGCTCCCCACCCTGCGCGGACGCACCGTCTGCAACCTCTTCTTCGAAGACTCGACCCGGACCCGCATCTCCTTCGAGGCCGCCGAGAAGCGGCTCTCCGCGGACGTGATCAACTTCGCCGCCAAGGGCTCCAGCGTCTCCAAGGGCGAGTCCCTCAAGGACACCGCCCAGACCCTGGAGGCCATGGGCGTCGACGCCGTCGTCATCCGGCACAGCGCCTCCGGCGCCCCCTACCGGCTCGCCAACTCCGGCTGGATCGACGCCCCCGTCATCAACGCCGGCGACGGCACCCACCAGCACCCCACCCAGGCCCTGCTGGACGCCTTCACCATGCGCCGCCGGCTCATCGGCCCGGACGCCGGGCTCGGCCAGGACCTCGCCGGCCGGCGCATCACCCTCGTCGGCGACGTGCTGCACAGCCGGGTCGCGCGCTCCAACGTCGACCTGCTGCACACGCTGGGCGCCGAGGTGACACTCGTCGCCCCGCCCACCCTGGTGCCGGTCGGTGTCGAGACCTGGCCCTGCGAGGTGTCGTACGACCTCGACAGCGTGCTGCCGAAGTCTGACGCCGTGATGATGCTGCGGGTGCAGCGCGAGCGCATGAACGCCGCCTTCTTCCCGACCGAGCGCGAGTACTCGCGCCGCTACGGCCTGGACGGCGACCGGATGTCGCGGATGCCCGGGCACGCCCTCGTGATGCACCCAGGCCCGATGGTGCGCGGCATGGAGATCACCGCCGAGGTCGCCGACTCCGACCGCTGCACGGTCATCGAGCAGGTGGCCAACGGGGTGTCCATCCGCATGGCCGTCCTCTACCTGCTCCTGGGCGGCAACGAGCCCGCCGTCACCAACCCCCGTACCGAGGAGAAGTAAGAACCATGAGCAAGATCCTGATCCGCGGTGCGAAGGTGCTCGGCGGCGAGCCGCAGGACGTGCTGCTCGACGGGGAGACGATCGCCCAGGTCGGCACCGGTATCGAGGCCGGTGACGCGAGCGTCGTCGAGGCCGACGGCAAGATCCTGCTGCC
The DNA here is from genome assembly GCF_000717345.1 of Streptomyces lydicus. Taxonomy (GTDB): domain Bacteria; phylum Actinomycetota; class Actinomycetes; order Streptomycetales; family Streptomycetaceae; genus Streptomyces; species Streptomyces lydicus. The sequence continues at coordinate 128,116 of NZ_JNZA01000013.1, forward strand.
GGGCCTGGTCGACCTGCACACCCACCTGCGCGAGCCCGGCCGCGAGGACTCCGAGACCGTCCTCACCGGCACCCGGGCCGCCGCGAGCGGCGGTTACACCGCGGTGTTCGCCATGGCCAACACCTTCCCGGTGGCCGACACCGCCGGCGTCGTCGAGCAGGTCTACCGGCTCGGCCAGGAGCACGGCTACTGCGACGTGCAGCCCATCGGTGCCGTCACCGTCGGCCTGGAGGGCAAGAAGCTCGCCGAGCTGGGCGCCATGCACGAGTCCGCCGCCGGCGTCACCGTCTTCTCGGACGACGGCAAGTGCGTGGACGACGCCGTGATCATGCGCCGGGCCCTGGAGTACGTGAAGGCGTTCGGCGGTGTCGTCGCGCAGCACGCCCAGGAGCCGCGGCTGACCGAGGGCGCCCAGATGAACGAGGGCATCGTCTCGGCGGAGCTCGGGCTCGGCGGCTGGCCGGCCGTCGCCGAGGAGTCGATCATCGCCCGGGACGTGCTGCTCGCCGAGCACGTCGGCTCGCGGGTGCACATCTGCCACCTGTCGACCGCCGGCAGCGTCGAGATCGTGCGCTGGGCCAAGTCCCGCGGCATCGACGTCACCGCCGAGGTCACCCCGCACCACCTCCTCCTCACCGACGAGATGGTGCGCACGTACAACCCCGTCTACAAGGTCAACCCGCCGCTGCGCACCGAGCGCGACGTCATGGCGCTGCGCGAGGCGCTCGCCGACGGCACGATCGACATCGTCGCCACCGACCACGCCCCGCACCCGCACGAGGACAAGGACTGCGAGTGGGCCGCGGCCGCCATGGGCATGGTGGGCCTGGAGACCGCGCTGTCGGTGGTCCAGCAGACGATGGTCGAGACGGGCCTGCTGACCTGGGCGGACGTCGCCGACCGGATGTCCTTCGCACCGGCGCGGATCGGCCGGGCGCAGGGCCACGGCCGCCCCGTCTCGGCTGGTGAGCCCGCCAACCTCACCCTGGTCGATTCCGCTTACCGTGGAGAGGTGGACCCCGCGGGCTTCGCCTCCCGCAGCCGCAACACCCCCTACGAGGGCCGTGAGCTGCCGGGGCGTGTGACCCACACCTTCCTGCGGGGCCGGGCAACGCTCGTCGACGGGAAGCTCGCGTGACTCCTTCACTCATCCACCTGGCCGAAGCGCAGAAGTCCGCGCCGGTCACCGACTGGGCCGCACGGATCGGCTGGGTCGTCGGCCTGCTGGTCTTCATCGCCTTCGTCTACTGGCTGATGCGCCAGGGCTGGAAGTGGCGCGGCACGCTCCAGGGCGATCTGCCCGAGCTGCCTTCCGCGCCCGCCGACGCGGGCGAGGCCCGGCTCACGGCCGGCCCCTCGCCCGCCACCACCCCGAGCGGAGGCGGCAAGCCGCCGCTGACCATGTCCGGCCGCTACCACGGCTCCACCACCGCCGGCCAGTGGCTCGACCGCATCGTCGCCCGCGGCCTGGGCACCCGCAGCCGCGTCGAACTGACCCTGACCGACCAGGGCCTGGACGTCGTACGGCCGGGCGCCGCGAGCTTCTTCGTGCCGGCCGCCGCACTGCGCGGCGCCCGCCTCGACAAGGGCATCGCCGGCAAGGTCCTCACCGAGGGCGGCCTGCTGATCGTCACCTGGCGGCACGGGGACCGGGAGATCGACTCCGGTTTCCGCTCCGACCGGGCCGCCGACCACGCCGCCTGGGTCGAGGCCCTCAACGCCCTGAGCACCACCCACACCACGACAACCACCGAGCACACCGAAACGGAAGGCGCACGATGACGACCTCCACCAGGGGTACCGCCCACGGCACAAGGGGGCTCCCCGCCGTACTCGTCCTGGAGGACGGCCGCACCTTTCACGGCCGTGCCTACGGGGCCGTGGGGGAGACCTTCGGCGAAGCGGTGTTCTCCACCGGCATGACCGGCTACCAGGAGACGCTGACCGACCCCTCGTACCACCGCCAGGTCGTCGTCATGACCGCCCCGCACATCGGCAACACCGGTGTGAACGACGAGGACCCCGAGTCGCAGCGGATCTGGGTCGCCGGCTACGTCGTCCGCGACCCCGCCCGCGTCCCGTCCAACTGGCGCTCGGTGCGCTCCCTCGACGAGGAGCTGGTCGCCCAGGGCGTCGTCGGCATCAGCGGCGTGGACACCCGGGCGCTCACCCGCCACCTGCGCGAGCGCGGTGCCATGCGGGTCGGCATCTTCTCCGGCGACGCGATGCCCGACGCGGGCACCATGCTCGCCAAGGTGCGCCAGGCCCCGGAGATGCAGGGCTCCGACCTGTCCGCCCAGGTCGCCACCAAGGAGGCGTACGTCGTCCCGGCGATCGGCGAGAAGAAGTTCACCGTCGCCGCGATCGACCTGGGCATCAAGGGCATGACCCCGCACCGTATGGCCGAGCGCGGCATCGAGGTGCACGTCCTGCCCGCGACGGCCACCGTCGAGGACGTCTACGCGGTCGAGCCGGACGGCGTGTTCTTCTCCAACGGACCGGGCGACCCGGCCACCGCCGACCACCCCGTCTCGGTCATGCGCGGCGTGCTGGAGCGCAGGACGCCGCTGTTCGGCATCTGCTTCGGCAACCAGATCCTGGGCCGCGCGCTGGGCTTCGGCACGTACAAGCTCAAGTACGGCCACCGCGGCATCAACCAGCCGGTGCAGGACCGTACGACCGGCAAGGTCGAGGTCACCGCGCACAACCACGGATTCGCCGTCGACGCCCCGCTCGACAAGGTTTCCGACACCCCCTTCGGCCGCGCCGAGGTCTCCCACGTCTGCCTCAATGACAACGTGGTGGAGGGCCTCCAGCTGCTCGACCAGCCGGCCTTCAGCGTCCAGTACCACCCCGAGGCCGCCGCGGGTCCGCACGACGCCGCGTACCTCTTCGACCGCTTCGTCGCGCTCATGGGCGACGACAACCAGCACAGCGTTTCCCTGGAGGGCCAGCGTGCCTAAGCGCACCGATATCCAGTCCGTCCTGGTCATCGGCTCCGGCCCGATCGTCATCGGCCAGGCCGCCGAGTTCGACTACTCCGGTACCCAGGCGTGCCGGGTCCTCAAGTCCGAGGGCCTGCGCGTCATCCTGGTCAACTCCAACCCGGCGACGATCATGACCGACCCGGAGATCGCCGACGCCACGTACGTCGAGCCGATCACCCCCGAGTTCGTCGAGAAGATCATCGCCAAGGAGCGCCCCGACGTGCTCCTGCCCACCCTCGGCGGCCAGACGGCCCTGAACACCGCCATCTCGCTCCACGAGGCCGGCACCCTCGACAAGTACGGCGTCGAACTGATCGGCGCCAACGTCGAGGCCATCAACAAGGGCGAGGACCGCGACCTCTTCAAGGAGGTCGTCGAGGCCGTCCGCCAGAAGATCGGCCACGGTGAGTCCGCCCGCTCGGTCATCTGCCACTCCATGGACGACGTCCTGGCCGGCGTCGACGAGCTCGGCGGCTACCCCGTCGTCGTCCGCCCCTCCTTCACCATGGGCGGCGCCGGCTCCGGCTTCGCGCACGACGAGGAGGAGCTGCGCCGCATCGCCGGCCAGGGCCTGACGCTCTCCCCGACCACCGAGGTGCTCCTGGAGGAGTCCATCCTCGGCTGGAAGGAGTACGAGCTGGAGCTGATGCGCGACAAGAACGACAACGTCGTGGTCGTCTGCTCCATCGAGAACTTCGACCCGATGGGCGTGCACACCGGCGACTCGATCACCGTCGCGCCGGCCATGACGCTCACCGACCGCGAGTACCAGATCCTGCGGGACGTCGGCATCGCGATCATCCGCGAGGTCGGCGTCGACACCGGCGGCTGCAACATCCAGTTCGCGGTCAACCCCGAGGACGGCCGGGTCATCGTCATCGAGATGAACCCCCGGGTCTCGCGCTCCTCGGCGCTGGCCTCCAAGGCCACCGGCTTCCCGATCGCGAAGATCGCCGCCCGGCTCGCCGTCGGCTACACCCTCGACGAGATCCCGAACGACATCACCGAGAAGACCCCGGCCTCCTTCGAGCCGACGCTCGACTACGTCGTCGTCAAGGTGCCGCGGTTCGCCTTCGAGAAGTTCCCGGCCGCCGACGCCACGCTCACCACGACCATGAAGTCGGTCGGCGAGGCCATGGCGATCGGCCGCAACTTCCCCGAGGCGCTCAACAAGGCGCTGCGCTCGCTGGAGAAGAAGGGCAGCCAGTTCGACTTCGTCAGCGAGCCCGGTGACAAGGCCGCGCTGCTGGAGAAGGCCAAGGTCCCCACCGACGGCCGGATCAACACGGTCATGGCGGCGATCCGTGCGGGCGCGACCCCGCAGGAGGTCTTCGACGCCACGAAGATCGACCCCTGGTTCGTCGACCAGCTCTTCCTCGTCAAGGAGATCGCCGACGAGATCGCCGGGGCCGACAAGCTCGACCCGGAGATCCTTGCGGACGCAAAGCGCTACGGCTTCTCCGACGCCCAGATCGCGGCGATCCGCGGTCTGCGGGAGGACGTCGTCCGCGAGGTCCGGCACGCGCTCGGCGTCCGCCCCGTCTACAAGACGGTCGACACCTGCGCCGCCGAGTTCGCCGCGAAGACGCCGTACTTCTACTCCTCCTACGACGAGGAGACCGAGGTCGCGCCGCGCGAGAAGCCGGCCGTGATCATCCTCGGCTCCGGCCCCAACCGCATCGGCCAGGGCATCGAGTTCGACTACTCCTGCGTCCATGCCTCGTTCGCGCTCAGCGACGCCGGCTACGAGACCGTGATGGTCAACTGCAACCCGGAGACCGTCTCGACGGACTACGACACCTCCGACCGCCTGTACTTCGAGCCGCTGACGCTGGAAGACGTGCTGGAGATCGTGCACGCCGAGACCCAGGCCGGGCCGGTCGCCGGCGTCATCGTCCAGCTCGGCGGGCAGACCCCGCTGGGCCTGGCGCAGGCGCTCAAGGACAACGGCGTGCCGATCGTCGGCACCTCGCCCGAGGCCATCGACCTCGCCGAGGAGCGCGGCGCCTTCGGCCGGGTGCTGACCGAGGCCGGCCTGCCGGCCCCCAAGTACGGCACCGCCTTCTCCTTCGACGAGGCCAAGCGGATCGCCACCGAGATCGGCTACCCGGTCATGGTCCGCCCGTCGTACGTGCTCGGCGGCCGCGGCATGGAGATCGTCTACGACGAGCCCTCGCTCGGTGAGTACCTCACCCGCCACGCCGGCCTCATCGACCGCCACCCGGTCCTCATCGACCGCTTCCTCGACGACGCCATAGAGATCGACGTCGACGCGCTCTACGACGGCCACGAGCTCTACCTCGGCGGCGTCATGGAGCACATCGAGGAGGCCGGCATCCACTCCGGCGACTCCGCCTGCGCGCTGCCCCCGATCACCCTCGGCGGCTTCGACATCAAGCGGCTGCGCGCCTCGACGGAGGCCATCGCCAAGGGCGTCGGCGTCCGCGGCCTGATCAACATCCAGTTCGCGATGGCCGGGGACATCCTCTACGTCCTGGAGGCCAACCCGCGCGCCTCCCGCACGGTGCCCTTCACCTCGAAGGCCACCGCGGTGCCGCTGGCCAAGGCCGCGGCGCGGATCTCGCTCGGCGCCACGATCGCCGAACTGCGCGCCGAGGGCATGCTGCCCAGGACCGGCGACGGCGGCACGCTGCCGCTGGACGCGCCGATCTCGGTCAAGGAAGCCGTCATGCCCTGGTCCCGCTTCCGGGACGCCTCGGGCCGCGGCGTGGACACCATCCTCGGCCCGGAGATGCGCTCCACCGGCGAGGTCATGGGCATCGACTCGGTCTTCGGCACCGCCTACGCCAAGTCGCAGTCCGGCGCCTACGGGGCGCTGCCCACCAAGGGCCGCGCCTTCGTCTCCGTCGCCAACCGGGACAAGCGCTCGATGATCTTCCCGGCCCGCGAGCTGGTCGCGCACGGCTTCGAGCTGCTCGCCACCTCCGGCACCGCCGAGGTGCTGCGCCGCAACGGCATCAACGCCACCGTGGTGCGCAAGCAGTCCGAGGGCGAGGGCCCGAACGGTGAGAAGACCATCGTCCAGCTGATCCACGACGGTCAGGTCGACCTGATCATCAACACCCCGTACGGCACCGGCGGCCGGCTGGACGGCTACGACATCCGCACCGCGGCAGTGGCCCGCTCCGTGCCCTGCCTGACCACGGTCCAGGCCCTCGCGGCCGCCGTCCAGGGCATCGAGGCGATGAACCGCGGCGACGTCGGCGTCAGGTCACTCCAGGAACACGCGGAACACCTGACCGCGGCCCGCGACTAGCAGCCCATGAGGGGGACACCGGAAACGGTGTCCCCCTCCTCATGAGGACACCACCATGTACCAGCTCTTCTTCCGGCTCTTCTTCACGCGCATGGATCCCGAGCGGGCCCACCACCTGGCCTTCGGCTGGATCTGCCGGGCCGCGCGGGTCCCCGTACTGCGGACGTTCCTGGCCGCCGCGCTCGCGCCGCGCCACAAGGAACTGCGCGTCGAGGCGTTCGGCCGCCGGATGCACGGCCCCTTCGGGCTCGCCGCCGGCTTCGACAAGAACGCGGTCGCCATCGACGGCATGACCATGCTCGGCTTCGACCACGTCGAGATCGGCACCGTCACCGCCCAGGCCCAGCCCGGCAACCCCAAAAAGCGCCTGTTCCGGCTTGTCCAGGACCGCGCGCTGATCAACCGCATGGGCTTCAACAACGACGGTTCCGCGTCCGTCGCGGCCCGCCTGGCGGCCCGCAACCCGGTCTTCCCGACCACCCTCGGCGTCAACATCGGCAAGACCAAGGTCGTCCCGGAGTCGGAGGCGATCGGCGACTACGTCACCTCCACCGAGCGGCTGGCCGGCCACGCCGACTACCTCGTCGTCAACGTCTCCTCCCCGAACACCCCCGGCCTGCGCAACCTCCAGGCCGTCGACCACCTGCGGCCGCTGCTGACCGCGGTGCGCGAGGCGGCCGACCGCACGGTCACCGACCGCCGGGTCCCCCTCCTGGTCAAGATCGCGCCCGACCTGGCCGACGAGGACGTCGACGCGGTCGCCGACCTCGCCGTCGAGCTCGGCCTGGACGGCATCATCGCCACCAACACCACCATCGCCCGCGACGGCCTGGGCCTCGCGTCCGACCCGGCGCTCGTCAAGGAGACCGGCGGCCTGTCGGGCGCACCCCTCAAGGAGCGCTCCCTGGAGGTGCTGCGCCGCCTGTACGCCCGCGTGGGCGACCGGATCACCCTGGTCGGGGTCGGCGGCGTCGAGACCGCCGAGGACGCCTGGCAGCGGATCCTGGCCGGCGCCACCCTCGTCCAGGGCTACAGCGCCTTCATCTACCAGGGCCCGTTCTGGTGCCGGGCGATCCACAAGGGACTCGCCGCCCGCCTGCGCAACAGCCCGTACGCCACCCTCGCCGACGCCGTCGGCGCCGAGCACAAGAAGGTGACCGCATGACCGAGCCTTTTGGCGCGCGGCTGCGCCGCGCCATGGACGAGCGCGGCCCGCTCTGCGTCGGCATCGATCCGCACGCCTCGCTGCTGGCCGACTGGGGCCTGAACGACGACGTCGCGGGCCTGGCCCGCTTCACCCGCACCGTCGTCGAGGCGCTCGGCGAGCAGGTCGCGGCTTTCAAGCCGCAGGCCGCGTTCTTCGAGCGGTTCGGCTCCCGCGGCCTGGCCGTGCTGGAGACCGCGGTCGTGGAGGCCCGTGAGCGCGGCGCCCTGGTCGTGATGGACGCCAAGCGCGGCGACATCGGTTCCACCATGGCCGCGTACGCCGAGACCTTCCTGCGGACCGACTCGCCGCTCTTCTCCGACGCGCTGACGGTCTCCCCGTACCTCGGCTACGGCTCGCTGAAGCCGGCCGTCGAGCTGGCCCGCGAGAGCGGCGCCGGGCTCTTCGTGCTCGCGCTGACCTCCAACCCGGAGGGCGCGGAGGTGCAGCGGGCGGTGCGCGAGGACGGCCGGACGGTCGCCGCGACGATGCTCGGCCACCTCGCCGAGGAGAACGCCGGAGCCGAGCGGCTGGGGTCCTTCGGCGCGGTGGTCGGCGCCACGCTCGGCGATCTCTCCTCGTTCGACCTGGCGATCAACGGTCCGCTGCTCGCTCCCGGCATCGGCGCACAGGGCGCCACCCCCGCCGACCTCCCCACCGTCTTCGGGAAGAGCGTGCGCAACGTCGTCCCGAGCGTCAGCCGGGGGGTGCTGCGGCACGGTCCGGACACCGCCTCGCTGCGCGCGGCGGCGGACCGATTCACCGACGAAGTGCGGACCGCGCTCGGCTGAGGGCCTTCAGACGAGGACTTTGGTCCCGAATTGTCCTGGTCAGCTGAGTCTGACCAGGACTTTTCGTCTGTTCTCGCTGACTCCGGCGCCCTCGGCCGCTAGTCTCCGTCGAGAGCAGTGCACGTAAGCGCGTTGCTCGTTGCTCCGCAGGTGCGGGGCGACTAGGTTCCACACCGGTCCGTATCCGACAGTTCGACATCCGAGGTGACGTAGGCGTGGCTCTTCCGCCCCTTACCCCTGAACAGCGCGCAGCCGCGCTCGAGAAGGCCGCCGCGGCTCGCCGGGAGCGCGCCGAGGTCAAGAATCGGCTCAAGCACTCCGGTGCCTCCCTCCATGAGGTCATCAAGCAGGGCCAGGAGAACGACGTCATCGGCAAGATGAAGGTCTCCGCCCTGCTGGAGTCCCTGCCGGGCGTCGGCAAGGTCCGCGCCAAGCAGATCATGGAGCGGCTCGGCATCTCCGAGAGCCGCCGTGTCCGGGGTCTTGGCTCCAACCAGATCGCGTCGCTGGAGCGCGAGTTCGGCAGCACTGCTTCCTGAATTTTCCGGCATCAGCGGGAAGCTGGAATAATCGCTGCATGAGTTCAGCAGTCTCCCGGGGGACGACCCCCGTATCCCCGGCCAGACAACCGCGACTGACCGTGCTCTCCGGCCCCTCGGGGGTCGGCAAGAGCACGGTCGTCGCGCATATGCGCAAGGTCCACCCCGAGGTGTGGCTCTCGGTTTCGGCCACCACCCGCAAGCCACGCCCCGGGGAGCAGCACGGCGTCCAGTACTTCTTCGTCGAGGACGGGGAGTTCGACAAGCTGATCGCCAACGGCGAGCTGCTCGAATGGGCGGAGTTCGCCGGCAACCGCTACGGCACGCCACGCCAGGCCGTGCTCGACCGCCTGGAGCGGGGCGAGCCCGTCCTGCTGGAGATCGACCTCCAGGGGGCCCGCCAGGTCCGGGAGTCCATGCCGGAGGCCCAGCTGGTGTTCCTGGCCCCGCCGAGCTGGGAGGAGCTGGTCCGCCGGCTCACCGGCCGCGGCACGGAGGCGCCCGACGTCATCGAGCGCCGCCTGGAGGCCGCCAGGGTCGAGCTGGCAGCGGAGAAGGAGTTCGATCTCACGCTTGTCAACACCTCCGTCGAGGACGTCAGCCGTGAGCTGCTAGCCTTGATGCTGGACCGATCCGAGGAGCGGAAGAACAGCGGCTGACCCCGCGAAGCTCCACCGGCCCCCCGGACCGGACAGGACTGTGCGCCGTTCCGTACGACATCAGGCGCATCACACCCAGGCTTTATCCCCATCGGAAGGCAGAGAGTGTCCTCTTCCATCACCGCACCCGAGGGCATCATCAACCCGCCCATTGATGAGCTTCTCGAGGCCACCGACTCCAAGTACAGCCTCGTGATCTACGCCGCCAAGCGCGCGCGCCAGATCAACGCGTACTACTCGCAGCTCGGTGAGGGCCTGCTGGAGTACGTGGGCCCGCTCGTCGACACCCACGTCCACGAGAAGCCGCTGTCGATCGCGCTCCGCGAGATCAACGCGGGTCTGCTGACCTCCGAGGCCATCGAGGGCCCCGCGCAGTAAGCAGCACAGCACCACTTCAGGGCCCGGCGAGGCTCCCCCGACTGAATCCGGGAGGTGCCCCCAGCCGGGCCCTTGGTGTGTCATAGGGGCAGGTATGCCACCGGGGCGTGCCGGCGTACGGGGCCTGAGCTCGGGGAGCGGGAAGCGATGGACAAGCGGGAGCGGGAGCGGCCCAGGGTCGTCCTGGGCGTCAGCGGCGGGATCGCCGCGTACAAGGCGTGTGAGCTGCTGCGGCGGCTGACCGAGTCCGGCCACGACGTCCGGGTGGTGCCGACCGCCTCGGCGCTGCACTTCGTCGGCGAGGCCACCTGGTCGGCGCTCTCCGGCAACCCGGCCACCACCGAGGTCTGGGAATCCGTGCACGAGGTCCCGCACGTCCGCATCGGTCAGGCCGCCGACCTCGTCGTGGTCGCCCCCGCCACTGCCGACATGCTGGCCAAGGCCGCCCACGGCCTCGCCGACGACCTGCTGACCAACACGCTGCTGACCGCCCGCTGTCCGGTGATCTTCGCCCCCGCGATGCACACCGAGATGTGGGAGAACCCCGCCACCCAGGAGAACGTCGCCACCCTGCGCCGCCGCGGCGCGCTCGTCATCGAGCCCGCGGTGGGCCGGCTGACCGGAGTCGACACCGGCAAGGGCCGCTTCCCCGACCCGGTGGAGATCTTCGAGCTCTGCCGCCGGGTCCTGGCCCGCGGCGAGCGGGGCGGCTTCGAGCCGGACCTGTCCGGCCGCCGGGTCGTGGTCACCGCCGGCGGCACCCGCGAGCCCCTGGACCCCGTCCGTTACCTGGGCAACCGCTCCTCGGGCAAGCAGGGCTACGCGCTCGCCGCCACCGCCGCGGCCCGCGGCGCCCAGGTCACCCTGATCGCGGGCAACACCGAGCTGCCCGACCCGGCCGGCGTCGACGTGATCCCCGTCGGCACCGCGCGCCAGCTCCGCGAGGCCGTGCTCAAGGCCGCGGCGGACGCCGACGCGGTGGTCATGGCCGCCGCCGTCGCCGACTTCCGGCCCGCCGTCTACGCCACCGGAAAGATCAAGAAGGTCGAGGGCCGGGAGCCGGAACCGATCGGGCTGGTCCGAAATCCGGACATCCTCGCCGAGCTGTCCGCCGACCGCGCCCGCCCCGGTCAGGTCGTCGTGGGCTTCGCCGCGGAGACCGACGACGTGCTCGCCAACGGCCGCGCCAAACTCGCCCGCAAGGGCTGTGACCTGCTGGTCGTCAACGAGGTGGGGGAGGACAAGGCGTTCGGTTCGGCGGAGAACGAGGCGGTCGTGCTGGCCTCCGACGGCAGTGAGACCCCGGTCCCGTACGGGCCGAAGGACGCCCTCGCGGACCGGGTCTGGGACCTGGTGGTGCCCCGCCTGGCGGAGCGTTCGGCCTGATCCCGCGGTACGGCCGATTTCCGCCCCCCGGTCACCCCACCGGCCCCACAAAAACCGGCGTGTCCCCTTGACCCGGTACAGACTCAAGGTGATCGTCCTACCGTGAGGCGTGGTGTCCCAGGTCACCGGGGGTCCAGAAATCGAGACCGTGTGCCCGAACGCCACATCCGACCGATAAACTGGCGAGTGGATCGGGCCGAGCGCAGCTCTCGGCCCTTCCGCCAATGATCAGCCAGCAGCCGCTGCAACCCCAGGGAGCGATGTGTCCCGCCGCCTGTTCACCTCGGAGTCCGTGACCGAGGGCCACCCCGACAAGATCGCTGACCAGATCAGCGACACGATCCTCGACGCGCTCCTCAAGGAGGACCCGACCTCCCGGGTCGCCGTCGAGACGCTGATCACCACCGGCCTGGTCCATGTGGCCGGCGAGGTGACGACCAAGGCGTACGCCGACATCCCCAACCTCGTCCGCAACAAGATCCTGGACATCGGCTACGACTCGTCCAAGAAGGGCTTCGACGGCGCTTCCTGTGGTGTCTCGGTCTCCATCGGTGCGCAGTCCCCGGACATCGCACAGGGCGTCGACACCGCGTACGAGAACCGCGTCGAGGGCGACGACGACGAGCTGGACCGGCAGGGCGCCGGTGACCAGGGCCTGATGTTCGGCTACGCGTGCGACGAGACGCCGGAGCTGATGCCGCTCCCGATCAACCTCGCGCACCGCCTGTCCAAGCGCCTGTCCGAGGTCCGCAAGAACGGCACCATCCCCTACCTCCGCCCCGACGGCAAGACCCAGGTCACCATCGAGTACGACGGCCACAAGGCCGTCCGCCTCGACACCGTCGTGGTCTCCTCGCAGCACGCCAGCGACATCGACCTCGACTCGCTGCTCGCGCCCGACATCCGCGAGTTCGTCGTCGAGCACGTCCTCAACCAGCTCGTCGAGGACGGCATCAAGCTGGACACCGACGGCTACCGCCTGCTGGTCAACCCGACCGGTCGCTTCGAGATCGGCGGCCCGATGGGTGACGCCGGTCTGACCGGCCGCAAGATCATCATCGACACCTACGGCGGCATGGCCCGCCACGGTGGCGGCGCCTTCTCCGGCAAGGACCCGTCCAAGGTCGACCGCTCGGCCGCCTACGCGATGCGCTGGGTCGCCAAGAACGTCGTCGCCGCCGGCCTCGCGGCCCGCTGCGAGGTCCAGGTCGCCTACGCGATCGGCAAGGCCGAGCCGGTCGGTCTCTTCGTCGAGACCTTCGGCACCGCCACCGTCGACACCGACAAGATCGAGCAGGCCATCGCCGAGGTCTTCGACCTCCGCCCGGCCGCGATCATTCGTGACCTCGATCTGCTCCGCCCGATCTACTCCCAGACCGCCGCCTACGGCCACTTCGGCCGCGAGCTGGAGGACTTCACCTGGGAGCGCACGGACCGCGTGGAGGCCCTGAAGAAGGCCGCGGGCCTGTAAGCCCGCTCACGTCGCTCGACCGAACACGGCCCCGGACCGCTTGGCGGTGCGGGGCCGTGGGCTGTCCACAGACCCGGACCGTTGTCCGACCCGTCTGCTAAGACTGGAGCTGTGAGCAGGGAGAACGGGCGGTCGGAGGTGGGTGTGGAGGCGTCGGGGACGGGGGAGCAGCTGGCGCTGATCCGGGAGGCCGTGCGGGAGAAGAAGGCCGACCGGGCCAAGCCGCGGACCTGGCGGGGGGCCGAGCTGGCGGCTGAGCTGCCGGTGGCGCGGGTGCTGGTGGACAAGGGGCTGGTGCACCTCGACCGGTACTTCGACTACGCGGTGCCGGCGGCCATGGACGCCGAGGCGCAGCCCGGGGTGCGGGTGCGGGTGCGGTTCGGTGCCGGGGAGAAGGGCGGCCGGCGCGAGGGCGGCAAGCTGGTCAGCGGCTTCATCGTGGAGCGGGTGGCGGAGAGCGAGTACCGCGGGGTGCTGGCGCCCCTCGCGCAGGTGCTGTCGCCGGAGCGGGTGCTGTCGCCGGAGCTGCTGGGGCTGTGCCGGGCGGTGGCGGACCGGTATGCGGGGACGCTGGCCGATGTGGTGCAGCTGGCGGTGCCGCCCCGGCGGGCCCGCGCCGAGGCCAAGCCCTCGCCGCCCCTGCTGGCGCCCAACGCCCCGCCAGAAGTGGGGAGTTGGGCCCGCTACGGCGCGGGGGCCGGGTTCCTTTCGGCGCTGACGCGCGGGGACGCGCCGCGGGCGGTGTGGACGGCGCTGCCGGGGGCGACCTGGCCGCAGGAGCTGGCGCGGGCGGCGGCCGCGGCGCTGGCGGGCGGGCGCGGCGCGCTGGTCGTGGTGCCCGACGGGCGGGCCGCGGCGCGGGTCGACGAGGCGCTCGGCGAGCTGATCGGGGAGGGCCGGCACGTACTGCTGACCGCCGATGCCGGGCCCGAGGAGCGATACCGCCGCTGGCTGGCGGTGAGCCGGGGCTCGGTGCGCGCCGTGATCGGGACGCGTGCGGCGATGTTCGCGCCGGTCGCCGACCTCGGGCTGGTGGCGCTGTGGGACGACGGCGACTCCAGCCACAGCGATCCGCACGCGCCGCAGCCGCACGCCAGGGAAGTGCTCATCCAGCGGTCGGTCAACGAGCGGGCCGGGTTCCTGCTGGGCGGCCTGAGCTGCACGGTCGAGGCCGCGCAGCTGGTGGAGACCGGCTGGGCGCGGCCGTTGACCGCGGAGCGCGAGCAGGTCCGGGCCGCGGCGCCGCTGGTGCGGACGATCGGTGAGGGCGACGAGGCGCGGGACGCCGCGGCCCGGGCCGCCCGGCTGCCGAGCATGGCCTGGCAGGTGGTGCGCGACGGGCTCACCCGGGGACCGGTGCTGGTGCAGGTGCCGCGCCGCGGTTACGCGCCCCGGCTCGCGTGCGAGCGGTGCCGCACCCCGGCCCGCTGCCGGGCCTGCGCCGGACCGCTGGAGGCCCAGGAGGCCGGCGCGCTCGCCTGTGCGTGGTGCGGGCGGGCGGAGCCCGACTGGCACTGCGCGGAGTGCGGGGGCGCGCGGCTCCGGGCCCAGATCGTCGGGGCCCGGCGGACGGCGGAGGAGCTGGGGCGGGCGTTCCCCGCGGTGCCGGTGCGCACGTCGGGGCGCGACCACGTGCTGACGACGGTGCCCGGCGCGCCGGCGCTGGTGGTGAGCACGCCCGGCGCGGAGCCGGTGGCCGAGGGGGACGGCTATGCCGCCGCGCTGCTGCTGGACGGCTGGGCGCTGCTGGGGCGGCCGGATCTGCGCGCCGGGGAGGAGGCGCTGCGCCGCTGGCTGGGCGCCGCCGCACTGGTGCGCGGCCAGGCGGCGGGCGGCACGGTCGCGGTGATCGCGGAGCCCACGCTGCGGCCGGTGCAGGCCCTGGTGCGCTGGGACCCGGTGGGCCATGCGGTCCGCGAGCTCGCCGAGCGGGCCGAGCTGGGCTTTCCGCCGGTGTCCCGGATGGCCTCGGTGGCGGGCCGCGGCGAGGATGTGGCGGAGCTGCTGCGTACGGCCGAACTCCCTTCGGGCGCTGAGGTGTTGGGGCCGGTTCCGCTGCCGGTGCCGGATGCCGGGCGGCCGCGCCGGCCGGGCGATCCCCCGCCGGGGGAGGAGTGGGAGCGGGCGCTCGTACGGGTCCGTCCCGGCCAGGGGGCGGCGCTCGCCGCGGCGCTCAAGGCGGCACGGGCGGCGCGGCTGGTCAAGCGGGAGGGCGAGGCGGTACGGGTCCGGATCGATCCGCCGGATCTGGGGTGAGGCCCCGGCGCCGGGGCCGCGGACATGGCGCCGCCCCGGGACCGTGGGCGGTGAGCGGTCCCGGGGCGTTGGCGAGCGATGCGCAGCGAGCCGCGCCGGTGGGGGGGGCAGTCCGGTGGGGGTGTCAGCCGTTGCGGGGGCCGGGGAAGGCGCCCGGGCGGGTCGGCTCCTCGCGGGAGGCCGCGGAGGGCTGGGTGGGCATCGAGCGGGCGGGGGGGACGGACGGCGTGCCGGGCAGTCCGTTGGCCATGGTCACCGCGCGGCCGGCGGCGGCGTCGGACGTGCGGACCACCGGCTCGGCGCCGCTGTCCGCGGCGGCGGGCTGGGCGGCCGTCCTGCGGGCACCGTAACGCCGGTGCACGGCCTGCTTGGTGACGCCGAGCGCCGAACCCACCGCGTCCCAGGAGAAGCCCAGCGAACGATCGAAGTCGACCGCCGCCGTGACGAGGGTTTCGACGCTGTCGCGCAGTTCCTGGGCGAGCCGCACGGTCGGGGCGGGCGCGCGTCCGTAGACGACGAAGCCCGCGGACGGGCCCGTACGCCGCGGCCGGTAGACGTTGCCGAGCTGGGCGGTCAGCGTGCGCAGTGCGTCCACCTGCCGGCGGACCCGCTCGATGTCCCGCACCAGGAGATGCAGGCTGGCGCGCGCCTGGGCGTCGTGGGTTGCGTGGTCGGCCATGAGCAAGCCTCTCGAACCGGCGTGGAAAAGGTAAGTGGTGAAAGCGAGCGGGCCGCCAAAGCGGCCCGGTCGTAGGTCAATGCTGTTTGACCAACGCGACAGCAGCGCCTCTGGTCACGGTATGGGGGCGTGCGAGGTTTTGCGGGAGGCGCGGGAAATGTCGTACGCCCCCTCGATCTCTCGGCATGACCTGGGCCAAGACCCCTAGACTGGTGCGTCGTTCCGCTGCGTGTGAGAGGTAGATCGCCACCCATGAGGCTTGTCTTCGCCGGCACCCCCGAGGTCGCCGTACCCGCCCTCGATGCCCTGATCGCCTCGGAGCGGCATGACGTCGTGGCCGTCGTGACCCGGCCCGACGCGCCCGCAGGACGCGGCCGGCACCTGGTCGCGAGCCCCGTCGCGGAGCGCGCGGAGGAGGCCGGTATCGAGGTGCTCAAGCCCGCCAAGCCGCGCGACGAGGACTTCCTGGCCCGGCTGCGGGAGATCGCGCCGGACTGCTGCCCGGTGGTCGCCTACGGCGCGCTGCTGCCGAAGGCCGCACTCGACATCCCCGCCAAGGGGTGGGTCAATCTGCACTTCTCGCTGCTGCCCGCATGGCGCGGCGCCGCGCCCGTCCAGCACGCGGTGCTCGCCGGCGACGAGGTGACCGGCGCCTCCACCTTCCAGATCGAGGAGGGCCTCGACTCCGGCCCGGTCTACGGGGTGTTGACCGAGGAAGTCCGCCCGACGGACACCAGCGGCGATCTGCTCACCCGGCTGGCGTTCGCCGGCTCCGGGCTGCTCGTCGCGACGATGGACGGCATCGAGGACGGCGCCCTCCAGGCGGTGCCGCAGCCCGCCGAGGGCATCACCCTCGCCCCGAAGATCGAGGTCGAGGACGCAAAGGTCGACTGGTCGGCACCGGCGCTCCGCGTCGACCGGCTGATCCGCGCCTGCGCGCCGGCGCCCGGGGCCTGGACGGTCTTCCGCGGCGAGCGCCTGAAGCTGATCTCGGCCACCTCCGCCGAGGGCCACGCCGAGCCGGCCCTCGCCCCCGGCGAACTCGCCGTCACGAAGAAGGCGGTGTACGTCGGCACCGGCAGCCACCCCGTCGAGCCGCTCTGGGTGCAGCCGCAGGGCAAGAAGCCGATGAAGGCGGCGGACTGGGCGCGCGGCGTCCGCATCGAGGCGGGCGAGCGGCTGGGCGAGTCCGGCTGACGACGGGGCCGCGGCCGCCCGGGCCCTCCCCGCGCGCTGCCGCCGGCGCGCCCGCGTAGGCTGGGACGGCACCCTCCTCATCTCGTATCCGGAGCACCTTTTTCGTGAGTCAGCAGCCCCGTAGCCGCCCCGGCAAGCCCTATCGCCGTCCGAAGAAGGACCCGGTCCGGATCCTCGCGTTCGAGGCGCTGCGGGCGGTCGACGAGCGGGACGCCTACGCCAACCTCGTCCTGCCGCCGCTGCTGCGCAAGGCGCGCGAGGGCGGCGACTTCGACACCCGGGACGCGGCGCTCGCCACGGAACTGGTCTACGGCTCGCTGCGGCGCCAGGGCACGTACGACGCGATCATCGCGCAGTGCGTGGACCGCCCGCTGCGCGAGGTGGACCCGCCGGTCCTGGACGTGCTGACGCTCGGCGCGCACCAGCTGCTGGGTACCCGCATCCCCACGCACGCCGCGGTCAGCGCCACCGTCGAGCTGGCGCGGGTGGTGCTGGGCGACGGGCGGGCCAAGTTCGTCAACGCGGTGCTCCGCAAGATCGCGGCCGATGACCTGGACGGCTGGCTGGAGCGGGTCGCCCCGGACTACGACGAGGACCCCGAGGACCACCTCGGCATCGTCCACGCCCACCCCCGCTGGATCGTCTCGGCACTGTGGGACGCCCTCGGCGGCGGCCGGGCCGGCATCGAGGACCTACTGGAGGCGGACAACGAGCGCCCCGAGGTGACGCTGGTGGCCCGGCCCGGCCGGGCCACCGCCGAGGAGCTGCTGGCCGCGGCCGGCGAGGAGAGCGCGCTGCCGGGCCGCTGGTCGCCGTACGCGGTCCGGCTCGCGGAGGGCGGCGAGCCGGGCGCGCTGGACCCGGTGCGCGAGGGGCGCGCCGGGGTGCAGGACGAGGGCAGCCAGCTGGTCGCCCTCGCGCTGGCGAACGCGCCGGTCGAGGGCGCCGACCGGCGCTGGCTCGACGGCTGCGCCGGCCCCGGCGGCAAGGCCGCCCTGCTCGCCGCGCTCGCCGCACAGCGCGGCGCCGCTCTGGTGGCCTCCGAGAAGCAGCCGCACCGGGCGCGTCTGGTGGCCCGGGCGCTGGACGGCAACCCCGGCCCGTACACGGTGATCGCGGCCGACGGCACCCGCCCGGCCTGGCAGCCCGGCAGCTTCGACCGCGTCCTGATGGACGTGCCGTGCACCGGCCTGGGCGCGCTCCGCCGCCGCCCGGAGGCGCGCTGGCGCCGCCGCCCCGAGGACCTCGACGGTTTCGCCCCGCTCCAGCGCGAGTTGCTGCGCCAGGCGCTCGCGGCGGTACGGGTCGGCGGCGTCGTCGGCTATGCGACCTGCTCGCCGCACCCGGCGGAGACCCGGGCCGTGGTCGAGGACGTCATCAAGGGCCGCGGCGGCCCGGCCGTGGACGTGGAGTGGATCGACGCCCGGCCGCTGATGCCCGGTGTGCCGGCCCTCGGCGACGGCCCGGACGTCCAGCTGTGGCCCCACCTGCACGGCACGGACGCGATGTACCTGGCCCTGCTGCGCCGCACGAGCTGAGCGACGGCCGGATTCCCCGGGCGCATCCGGCGCCGTCGTGGTGTGCGCGGAGCCGTCGGCGTCAGCTGTGCAGTGTGACGGGGAGAGCCGTCAGCCGGCTTCCTTGCAGCCCGCCGAGGGTGGCCTGCCGGAGCTCGGTGAAGGGGATGGCGAGGCAGGCGTCGGGAAAGTCCGTTCGCAGCACCGTGGCCACCGCGCGCAGTTCGAGTTGTGCGAGTCGAGCGCCGACGCAGAAGTGCGGGCCGGCGCCGAAGGCCAGGTCCGGCCCGGGTGAGCGGGCGGCGTCGGTGTTGATTCCCTGGATGTCGACGAGCACGGGTGCGCGGGAGGGAAGTCGCGTCCCGGCGAGTTCCAGCTCGGTGGTGGTGAACCGCCAGAGGGTCAAAGGGGCGGGCGGGTGCTGCCTGAGCGTCTCACGGACCAGTTCGTCGATGCTCCCCTCGTCGGCCGGGGGCCGGTGCGGGCGGTCCGCGAGGGCGTACGCCATAACGGTGCCGAGGGCGGCGTCGGTGGTGAGCTGTCCGGCGAAGATCAGCGCGAACAAGTGGTACTGCAGCTGCTCCTGGGTGGTGTGTGCGGGGACTCGGTCACGCAGCTCGGCGGCGAGGCCCCGGCGGTTGTCGCCGAGCCCGGAAGCGGCGAGTGCGGTGAGTGCGGCGATTGCGCTGCCCTGGGCGCCGGGTTGGTTGCTGAGCATCCGCCTGCAGGCGTCGGCTGCCCGGTCGACGTGTTCGAGGGGGATGCCGAGCAGGTCGAGCAGGACGGTGAGCGGATAGCGGGTGGTGAAGCCCGCCATGAGGTCGATCTCCGTGCGGTCGGCGGCGAGTTCGGTGAGTAACTCCCGGGCGATCGCGTGGATCCGACCGGACTGCTCGCTGATCCGTTGGGCGTTGAGGAGCGGGGCGTGGGCGCGTCGCAGTTCGGCGTGTTCGGGGCCGTCGAGGGTGGTGAGGGACGGCTGCTCGGCGGCGGTCTGCTCAAGTCCGGCGGAGCGACGATCCCAGCCGGGAGGCGCGAACGCGGGGTCCTTGGAGATCCGGGGGTCGAGGAGCACCTCGCGTGCCAGGGCGTTGTCGGTCACGATCCAGGCCCGTCCTCCGGCCGGGGCGTCCACTTGGACGAGGGGGCCGGCGGCGCGCAGGGCGGCGTGGACCGGGTCGGGTTCGGTGATGCCGCGGACGGTTGCGGCGAACGGGTCGATGCCCTCGAGGTAGGGGGCGTTCAGCATCTGGGGCTCCATGAGTAGGGGGAGGGGCGGGGGAGCGATTGCGACCCGGTGCGGGCCGCAATCCGCTACGCCTCCACGTCAAGTGGCTTCATGGGCGAGATACTTCATCATGAAGTAACTTCGTGAGGAAGCTATGCTGCTCGGCGACAGGGTGTCAACGCGTGCCGGCGAAATGAACCGTCGGCGGCAAGGGGAAGGGAGGGGCCCGGTGGACGAATCGGTGCCCGGTGGCGTCGCGGCGCAGCGCGAGCAGTTGGCGGAAGCCCTCAGGGCCTACGGTGCGAGCTTCACCGAACTGGGCCGACGCTTCGCCGCTCAGCTCGGCGTGCACTCCACCGATGCTTTCGCTCTGCTGGAGATCGCCTCCGCCGAAGCCAGGGGCGTCCCGCTGTCCCCGGCTCTGCTCGGCAACCGCATCCCCCTGTCCTCGGGGGCCATGACCGCACTGCTCAACCGCCTCGAACGGGCCGGGTACGTCATCCGCACCCGCGAACACACCGACCGGCGCATCGTCACCCTGCGCAGCACCCCCCAGGCCAAGGAACGCGCGGAGGCGTTCTTCGGCCCCGTCAACGCACGCCAGGACGCCGTCTTGTCCCGGTACCCGTCCGAGCTGCTTCAGCAACTGGAGACCGTCCTGACCCAACTGCGCTCCACCATGGACACGCCGCTCACAGGGCAAGCCGGGGACGTGTGACGGCGGATCGACCGCCCGGCATGCCGGGGGCGGCGCCCGCCGGCGTCCGGTGCCGTCCCGCCGCCGTCGGTGTGCGGGCGGGACGCCATACTGGGGGCATGGCCTTGATCAACCCCAGCATCCTGTCCGCAGACTTCGCCCGGCTCGCCGAGGAGGCGAAGGCCGTCGAGGGCGCCGACTGGCTGCACGTCGACGTCATGGACAACCACTTCGTCCCGAACCTGACCCTCGGTGTGCCGGTCGTCGAGTCGCTGCGCAAGGCGACGGACACCCCGCTCGATCTGCATCTGATGATCGAGGACCCGGACCGCTGGGCGCCGCAGTACGTCGAGGCCGGGGCCGGGTCGGTGACCTTCCACGTGGAGGCGGCCGGTGCGCCGGTGCGGCTGGCGCGGGAGATCCGGGCCCAGGGCGCGCGGGCGTCGATGGCGCTGAAGCCGGCCACGCCGATCGAGCCGTACGAGGACCTGCTGCCCGAGCTCGACATGCTGCTGATCATGACCGTGGAGCCGGGCTTCGGCGGGCAGTCGTTCCTGGACATCATGCTGCCGAAGATCCGCCGCACCCGTGAGCTGATCTCCAAGCACGGGCTGGAGCTGTGGCTCCAGGTGGACGGCGGGGTCTCCGCGGACACCATCGAGCGGTGCGCGGAGGCCGGTGCCGATGTGTTCGTGGCCGGCTCCGCGGTCTACGGCGCCGACGACCCGGCCAAGGCGGTGCGGGACCTGCGCGAGGCGGCCCGGGCCGCGACGGCGGCGGCGGGCTGGGGCTGCGCACACTGACTTTCAGCAGACCGGGACGGGCGGCCCGGCCGGTTTCCGTCACGGCGTGCGTGCCGTGGCGCGACCGTGCCGCCAGTTGTCCGTGGCGCCACCGAGCGTTCACGGCCGTCGGGGCGCCGTTGGTCCCCGTTGGCCCGGGGTTTCTGAAAGGATGAGCAAAGACTCGATCAGATGCGCAAAAGGGGAGAATTTCGTGGTAGCCAGCCGCCCACAGTCCGGAATGGGCCCTGCCGAGCTGGTGCAGGCTGCGGCCATGGCCCGCCGTTTCTATCTTGAGGGCAAGTCGAAGATCCAGATCGCCGAGGAGTTCGGCGTCAGCCGGTTCAAGGTCGCGCGGGTGCTGGAGACGGCACTGGAGCGCGATCTTGTACGGATCGAGATCCGGGTGCCCTCCGAGCTCGACGCCGAACGCTCCGACGCCCTGCGGGCCCGCTACGGCCTGCGGCACGCCGTCGTCGTCGAGTCGCCCGCGGACGCTCCCCCCGCCTTCGGCGCGCAGAACCCGCCCGATGACGCCGCCGACCCGGAGAACCTCGGTGAGGTGGCCGCCGACCTGCTCGGCGAGCTGGTCAACGAGGGCGATGTGCTCGGGCTCGCCTGGGGCCGTTCGACCATCCACATGGCGGCCGCGCTCCACCGGCTGCCGCCGTGCACCGTCGTGCAGCTGACCGGTGTCTACGACGCCGGCACCGCCGACCGCGGCTCGGTCGAGGCGGTGCGCCGCGCGGCCGACGTCGCCGGCGGCGAGGCGCACCCGATCTACGCGCCGATGCTGCTGCCGGACTCGGCCACCGCCGAGGCGCTGCGCCGGCAGACCGGCATCGCCCGCGCCTTCGAGTACTTCGACAAGGTCACCGTCGCCTGCGTCTCCATCGGCTCCTGGGAGCCGGGCGTCTCGACCGTCTACGACATGCTCTCGGAAGAGGAGCGGGAGCACTACGCCTCGCTGGGCGCGGCCGCCGAGATGTCCGCGCACCTCTTCGACGCGGAGGGCCGGCGGATCGGCCGCGACCTGGGCGAGCGGTGCATCACGGTCGAGGCCGACCGGCTGCGGCGCATCCCGGAGGTCGTCGCCATCGCGGGCGGCCGGCGCAAGGCCGCGGCGATCGGTGCGGTGCTGCGCTCGGGTCTCGTGACGAGCCTGGTCACGGACACCGCGGCCGCCGACCACCTGCTGCTGGAGACCGGCCCCGGGCCGCGTCCTGCCCTGGACCGCGCGGACCCTGACGGGTCGTGACGCCCGCCCGGGCGGCCGGCCGCCGGCCACCCCTGGGCGCTCACCGGCGGGCAGGCCGCGCGGGCCTGTGACAGCATCGGCGCCATGGTGATCCGCTCCGCCCCGCGCCGTGCCGCCGCCGCTCTCGGCGCGCTGCTCGCCGGGCTGCTGCTCGTCGTCACGGGGTGCGCCACCGGCGGTGGCGACAGCGGGAGTTCACCCGGTTCGCCGCGGGCCACCGCCACCGGCGTGGTGACCGCGCCCCGCCCCTCCGGCACACCGGGCCGGCCCCGGGGCATGCCGGTCGTCGAGGTCGGCGAGCTGCCCGTCCAGGCGCGCGACACGCTCCGGCTCATCGACGCCGGCGGGCCCTTCCCGTACGCGCAGGCCGGCACGGTCTTCGGCAATCGCGAGGGTCTGCTGCCCCGTCATCCGCGCGGCTACTACCACGAGTACACGGTCCCCACCCCCGGCGCACCGGACCGCGGCGCCCGCCGCCTGGTCACCGGCGAGGGCCATGAGACGTACTACACCCAGGACCACTACCGATCGTTCAGGGCGGTGTTGCGATGACGGAGCCGGTACCCCGCCCGCTGGTGGCGGTGCTCGACGGCAGTACGCCGCCGGGGGTGCTGACCTGGCCCGCCAACCGGCCGGTGGCGGACGCGCTGGCGGCCGCCCGGGACGCCGGATGGACCGGTGCGGTCCTGGAGCTGGCGGACGTGGCGGACAAGGCGGCCTTCATGGAGCGGTGCGCCCGCGCGCTGCGGCTGCCGGAGTGGTTCGGCCGCAACTGGGACGCCCTCGCCGACTGCCTGACCGATCTGTCCTGGTGCCCGGCCGACCGGGGGCGGCTGCTGGTCGTCACGGGCTGGCAGGGCTACGCGGCGGCCGCGCCGGACGAGTGGAGCGTGGTGGAGTCGGTCCTCGCGGACGCGGTCGGCCACTGGCGCGACACGGACACCGGACTCGCCGTGATCATGGCCAGGGGACGGCCCCGGAAGGGGGAGCAGCGGCCCGACCAGGGACGCTGTCCCGCGACCTGATCCGGCCCCTTGGCGGATCGCACACACGGCCCGGGTATCGGCTCGGACAATCATATGAGCCCTGGTCAGGGCCCGTATCCTGGCTGTATGCGATTCCTGAATCCGAAGAACGGCGCGCTCGAAGAGAGTTCTTCGGTGCCCTACGACCTGACCTACGACGACGTGTTCATGGTGCCCGGCCGCTCCGCCGTGGGATCCCGCCAGGGAGTGGACCTCTCCTCGCCCGACGGGTCCGGAACCACCATTCCGCTGGTGGTCGCCAACATGACGGCGATCGCCGGCCGCCGGATGGCCGAGACCGTCGCCCGCCGTGGTGGCCTGGTCGTCATCCCGCAGGACATCCCGATCGACGTCGTCACCGACGTCGTGACCTGGGTCAAGCGCCGCCACCTGGTCCTGGACACGCCGATCGTGCTGTCCCCGGTCGCGACCGTCGCCGACGCGCTGTCGCTGCTGCCCAAGCGGGCGCACGGCGCGGGCATCGTCGTCGAGGGCGGCCGTCCGATCGGTGTCGTCACCGAGCACGACCTGGCCGGCGTGGACCGCTTCACGCAGGTCGCCGAGGTCATGTCCAAGGACCTGCTGGTCCTGGACGCCGACATCGACCCCCGCGAGGCGTTCAACCGCCTCGACGCCGCCAACCGCAAGCTCGCGCCCGCGGTCGACGAGAACGGCATGCTGGTCGGCATCCTGACCCGCAAGGGCGCCCTGCGCGCCACCCTGTACACCCCCGCCACGGACGCCGACGGCAAGCTGCGGATCGCCGCCGCCGTCGGCATCAACGGCGATGTGGCCGGCAAGGCCAAGGCCCTGCTGGAGGCCGGTGTGGACACGCTCGTCGTGGACACCGCGCACGGGCACCAGGAGTCCATGATCAGCGCGATCAAGGCGGTCCGCGGGCTGGACCCGCACGTCCCGATCGTGGCGGGCAACATCGTCGCCGCGTCGGGCGTCCGCGACCTGGTCGAGGCCGGTGCGGACATCATCAAGGTCGGTGTCGGACCGGGCGCGATGTGCACCACCCGAATGATGACCGGCGTCGGCCGGCCGCAGTTCTCCGCGGTGCTGGAGTGCGCCGCCGAGGCGAAGAAGTACGGCAAGCACGTCTGGGCCGACGGCGGGGTGCGCCACCCCCGCGACGTCGCCATGGCGCTCGCCGCCGGCGCCTCCAACGTCATGATCGGCTCGTGGTTCGCCGGCACGCTGGAGTCGCCCGGTGACCTCCAGCACACCGCCGACGGCCGCCCCTACAAGGAGAGCTTCGGCATGGCCTCCGCCCGTGCGGTGCAGCGCCGTACGAGCGAGGAGTCGGCCTACGACCGGGCCCGCAAGGCGCTCTTCGAGGAGGGCATCTCCACCTCGCGGATGTTCATCGACCAGGCACGCCCCGGCGTCGAGGACCTGATCGACTCGATCATCGCGGGCGTCCGCAGCTCCTGCACGTACGCGGGCGCGGCCTCCCTCGCGGAGTTCGCCGAGAAGGCCGTCGTAGGGGTGCAGAGCGCCGCCGGCTACGCCGAGGGCAAGCCGCTGCACGACAGCTGGAACTAGGGCGTGTCTTTCGGGTCATGCCGGGCCCGCGACGCCCGGCACCGCGCCTCGCGGCGTTCTCGTCGGTCGCCGACGCTCCGCGTCGACTCCCTCCTCGGCCTTGCGATGCACGGCACCGGACGCCGCGGGCTGATCCGACCTGATCCGAAAGACACGCCCTAGCCCCGCACGCCGCGCCACGGCCCCGCACCGATCCGGTGCGGGGCCGTTCGCGTGGGCGGGCGCGGGCGGCGCGTCCACCCTGTGGACACCGCGCGGGGAGCGGTTGCGTCCGGCGCCCGAAACGCAACGAACCTCCGGCCGTCGCACCCGTGCGCAACGATCTGTCGCGGTTGCGCAAGGAACCTGCATTACGGCAGCTCAGCGGCGCCCCGTACAGTCATGCGCTAGTACGTGGAGTGGCGGGGACCGTCAGCTCAGCGGTCTCCTGCAGCGGTGGCTTTCGCCTGCCCGCGCACAGATCGCTGTTGGTCGCCGCCATCTGACCGGCAGCGATTAAGGAGCCACCCGAGTGTTGGAGCACGGCGCAGCCCCACCCGCAGGGGACCGTGACACCAGGCAACCCGCCCCCGGAGGTCTCGGCACCCGGCTGATGCGGCGCAAGCCGGTCGAGCGGCTGGTGTCCGAGGGCGGCAAGGGCGAGGGGGGCGAACTCCGCCGCTCGATGGGTATGTGGCAGCTGACCATGATCAGCATCGGTGCCACCCTGGGCACCGGCATCTTCGTGGTCCTCGGCGAGGCCGTCCCGGACGCCGGGCCCGCGGTCATCATCTCCTTCGTCATCGCCGGTATCACCGCGCTGTTCTCGGCGCTGTCGTACGCGGAGCTGGCCGGCACCATGCCGGTCTCCGGTTCCTCGTACTCCTACGCCTACGCCACCCTCGGCGAGCTGGTCGCCTGGGTCTGCGGCTGGTGCCTGATCCTGGAGTACGGCGTCTCGGTCGCGGCCGTCGCGGTGGGCTGGGGCCAGTACCTCAACGAGCTGCTCGACGGCGTCTTCGGCTTCACCATCCCGGACGCGCTGTCCGCGCCGCCCGGTGACGGCGGCTACTTCAACCTGCCGGCGCTGCTCGTGGTGCTGCTCGCGATGGCGTTCCTGCTGGGCGGGGCCAAGGAGAGCGCCCGGGCCAACACCATCATGGTGATGGTCAAGATCGTTGCGCTGCTGCTGTTCTGCGGTGTCGCCTTCCAGGGCGTGAAGTCCGGCAACTACGCCAACTTCATGCCGATGGGCATGGCGGGCGTCAGCGCCGCGGGCGCGACCCTGTTCTTCTCGTACATCGGCTTCGACGCCGCCTCCACCGCCGGCGAGGAGGCCAAGAACCCGCAGCGCGACCTGCCGCGCGCGATCATGCTCTCGCTGGTGATCGTCACCGCCCTGTACTGCCTGGTCGCGGCGATCGCGGTGGGCGCGATGCCGTGGCAGAAGTTCAAGGGCTCGGAGGCCGCGCTGGCCGGGATCATGAAGGCGGTCACCGGCCAGAGCTGGTGGGCCGTGCTGCTCGCCTTCGGCGCGGTCGTCGCGATCGCCAGCGTCGTGCTGACCGTGCTCTACGGCCAGACCCGCATCCTCTTCGCGATGTCCCGGGACGGCCTGGTGCCCAAGACGTTCTCCAAGGTGCACGCCAAGACCGGGGTGCCGCGGGTGAACACCGTGATCGTCTCGCTGTTCTGCGGTGTGCTCGCCGCCGCGGTGCCGCTGGGCGAGCTGGCCGACGCCACCAGCATCGGCACGCTCTTCGCCTTCGCGCTGGTCAACGTCGCCGTGATCGTGCTGCGCCGCACCCGCCCGGAGATGAAGCGCACCTTCCGCACGCCGCTCTCCCCGCTCTTCCCGGCGATCGGCTTCCTGCTGTGCCTCTACATGATGGGCAGCCTGGGCGCGGTCACCTGGGTGGTCTTCGGTGTCTGGATGGTCGTGGGCCTTGTGGTCTACTTCGGTTACGGCTTGCGCCGCTCCCGATTGGCCACGTCAGAGAAGTGATCCACCCGCAGTGCGACTGAACGATCTCGACGAACGCATCGTCCACGCCCTCGCCGAGGACGCCCGCCGCAGCTACGCCGACATCGGCCAGGAGGTCGGACTGTCCGCACCGGCCGTCAAGCGCCGGGTGGACCGGCTGCGGGCCGACGGCGCGATCACCGGCTTCACCGTACGGGTGGACCCGGCCGCGCTGGGCTGGGAGACCGAGGGATTCATCGAGATCTACTGCCGCAGCAACACCTCGCCCGAGGCGATCCACCGCGGCCTGTCGCGCTACCCGGAAGTGGCGTCCGCCTCCACCGTCACCGGTGAGGCGGACGCCATCGTCCAGGTCTTCGCCTCCGACATGCGCCACTTCGAGCGCGTCCTGGAGCGCATCGCCGGCGAGCCGTTCGTCGAGCGCACCAAGTCGGTCCTGGTGCTCTCCCCGCTGCTGCGCCGCTTCAGCTCGGGCGCACCCGGCTGAGCCGAGGGGCCCGGCCGGGCGCGGACCGGCCCGCCGCGTGCCGCGGCCCCGCACGGTCAGCCGCCGGTCGGTGCGGACCTCGCGCCGGTACGGAGACCGGCCACCACCGCGCCGCCCACCACCAGGACCGCCCCCGCGGCGATCCGGTAGCCCAGCGCCGTGGCGTCGGTGAACGCGGCCGCCGTCCCGGCGCCGTGACCGGTGCCGGCGGCGAACCGCACGGACAGGACCGTGCCGACGACGGCGATGCCCAGCGCCGCGCCCAGCTCCCGCGCCGCGCCCTGGAGGCCGGAGCCCATCCCCGAGCGACGGGCCGGCACGGACGCCACGATCGCGTGCGACAGCGTCGGCATCGCCAGCCCCGCGCCGACCGACATCACCAGCAGGAACGCCAGGTAGAGGGCGTAAGGGGTGCCCGCGTCGGCGGTGGACAGCAGCAGCAGTCCGGCCGCGATCAGCACCAGCCCGCCGCCGACCGCCCTGGCCTCGCCGGCCCGCTGCGCCCAGCGCATCCCGTACGTGGTGACCGCCATCATCCCGAGCGCCAGCGGCACGATCGCGCAGCCGGTCTGCAGCGGGGAGTAGCCCTTCACGTACTGGAGGAACTGTGCGTTGACGTAGAAGAGCGAGAACATTCCGAAGAACGTCAGGGCGATGCCGACGGCGCCGGCACGCAGCCGCGGTATCCGGAACAGCCGCGGGTCCAGCACCGGGTGCGCGGCCCGCAGCCCGTGCCGTACGAACACCGCGAACAGCACCACGGCCAGTGCGAAGGCGCCGGTCACCGCCGCGGAGGTCCAGCCCAGCCCGGGGCCCTCGATGATGCCGAAGAGCAGCGCCGTCGCGCCGAGGACCAGCAGTGCCGAGCCGGGCAGGTCGAGCACCGCGGTCTGCCGGGGGACCCGGGGCGCCACCGCGGCGACCCAGGCCAGCAGGGCCAGGCCGAGCGGTACGTAGGCGCCGAACAGCGCCTGCCAGGGCAGGTACTGGAGGATCAGCGCGCCGCCGGCGTTGCCCGCCATGCCGCCGAGGCCGGCCGCCGTGCTCCAGGCGGCGACGGCCCCGGCCGTACGGCCCGGCGGCGCGGCGTGCAGCAGGACGGACATGGTCGCCGGGACCAGCAGCGCCGCGCCCGCCCCCGAGACGGCGCGGCCGGCCAGCAGGACCGGAAGACCGTTCGCCAGCGCGCTGAGCAGGGTGCCCGCCGCGAACACGCCGAGCCCGGTCAGCAGGACGCCCTTGCGGCCGAACCGGTCGCCGAGCGCGCCGGCCGGGATCAGCAGCCCGGCGAAGACCAGCACGTAGGTGTCGACGATCCACAGCAACTGGGCGGGCGACGGGTGCAGCCCGCTCGCCGCGATCTTGGGTATCGCCAGGTTCATCGCAGCCACCAGCGACTGCGCGACCAGCACACAGGCGCACATCGCGACCGTCACCGAGCGCCGGCGTCCCGAAGCGGCGCGGACCGGCGGGGGAGAAGTCATCGTCAAGGTCATGGCCGGGACGTTAGAGTCGCCGTGGATTAACCTCAAATGCAAGGTATGCACTCCATGATTGCGCGAAACGCAAACATCGACCTCAACCTGCTGACGGCGCTGGACGCCCTGCTGGAAGAGGAGAGCGTGACCGCGGCCGCCGACCGCCTCGGGCTCTCCGGACCGGCCATGAGCCGCGCCCTCGGGCGGATCCGCCGCACCATCGGCGACCCGGTGCTCGTCCGCGCGGGCCGCCGCATGGTGCCCACCCCGCGCGCCCTGGAGATCAGGGCCGAGGTACGCGGCCTGGTGGAGGCGGCGCACCGGCTGCTGGCCCCCTCCGCGCCCGCCGACCCGGCCCAGCTGGCCCGGGTCTTCACCCTCAGCGCACACGACCTCTTCGTCAGCGCCGTCGGCCCGCGGCTGGTCGCGCTCGCCGCCGAGGAGGCGCCGCAGGTCGTGCTGCGCTTCCTCGGCGAGAGCCACGTGGACGTGCCGGTGCTGCGGGACGGGGCGGCGGACCTGGAGCTCGGCATCATCGGCCCCCGCGAGCCGGAGATCCGTACGGAGCACCTGTTCAACGACCGCGGGGTCGCGGTGGTGCGCGCCGGCCATCCGCTCACCACCGCGCGGCTGACGGCGCGGCGCTACGCCGACGCCCCACACATCAACTTCACCCGCCGCGGCCGGCTGACCGGCCCCATCGACGCCGCGCTCGCCGAACTCGGCCTGCGCCGCAGGGTGATCGCCACCGTCCCCACCTTCGCCGCGTCGCTGCTGATGGTCCGCGACAGCGACGCGGTCGGCCTGGCCAACGAGGTGACCGCGGCGTCGACGGTCCGCGGGCTGGGGCTGTGCACCCTGCCCATCCCGTTCGACCTGCCGCCGATGGAGGTGGCGATGGCCTGGCACCCGCGTCAGGACGCCGATCCGGGCCACCGCTGGCTGCGCGGGCTCGTACGGCGGGTCGTCATGGCGGCGGTCAGTGCCGAATCCGCCAGGGAACAACCGTGAAATCGCCGCTTTCGAGGGTCTCGAAGGGCGCCGACGCCACACACGGCGGCAGGTCCTTCGTCGCCCACGGGCCGTCGGTGCCGACCCAGCTGTAGCCGAGCCGGTCGTGCCGGCCGTCGTCGCGGACGCTGAAGCCGACCCGCTTGCCCTTCAGGCCGGGCCGGTCGGTCCGGGTGACGATGCCGGAGGCGGTGGCGATCTTCCCGCCGGTCATCAGGCAGTCGATCCGGCCCTCGGCGAAACCGCTGTTCCCGTTGGGGAAGACATGGCTGAAGCGGAAGGTGCCCCTGGCGTCCAGCGGGCCCTGGTCCTTGCGGAAGTGCGCGTCGAACGCGAAGTGGATGTTGTCGCCGGCCGAGCGGTAGAGCTTGGCGGCACCGGTCAGCCGCGGGTCCTTGGCGGAGACGGCGGCGGTGGGGCGTCCGGACCGCGCGCCGGGCGCGCCGTCGGAGGCGGCCGCGGAGCCGGCGGTCGCGGCGGCGGCCAGCGCCACCGCGCCGGCCGTGGCGAGCGCCACCCGGGTGCGGGTACCGCGGCGTCGGGCGGAAAGAGCGGAAAGAGGGGGCATGACGGCCCTTTCGTCGAGCGTGCTGAAGGAGGTGCGACCGGCCTTTTCCGGACGGCTCCCACGCTCCCGCCGGCCCCCGGCGCGGACGTCGCGCCACGGGACGAAACGGCTCCGCCGTACGGCGGAGGGACGACCCCCGGGCCGTACGACCCCGGCCGCACAGGCCGTGCGACCAGGGGCCCGCGACGCCTCGGTGCGGCCCCCGGCACCCCCGCGCCCACCTGCGCCGACAGGGGGCGCAATGAATCGCCGCAGAGGCGCTTGAACGCGCAATGAATCGTCCGTCGGCGCGCAACGGTGGCGGCTTGTCCGGAATCGTCACCGCCCCGTACCGTCAATGCGTCCCGCCCGCACCCGTTCCGCCGAGGGGTCCCATGACGTCGCTGCACACCGCCCTGCTCCAGAGTTCGGGACGGCCCGGCGACGTCGCGCACAATCTGCGGGTGCTCGACGACGCGGCCCGCGCCGCCGCGGCGAACGGCGCCGGACTGCTGGCCGCGCCCGAGATGTTCCTCACCGGCTACGCCATCGGCGACGACGTCCCCAGGCTCGCCGAGCCCGCCGACGGCGAGTCCGCCGACGCGATCGCCGAGATCGCCACCCGGCACGGTCTGGCCGTCGCGTACGGCTACCCGGAGCGCGACGGCGAGACGGTCTACAACTCCGTCCAGCTGATCTCTGCCGACGGCACGAGGCTCGCGAACTACCGCAAGACCCACCTCTTCGGCTGCTTCGAGCGCGACCACTTCACGCCCGGCGACCAGCCCGTCGTCCAGGCCGAGCTGGCCGGCCTCCGCGTCGGCCTGATGATCTGCTACGACGTGGAGTTCCCGGAGAACGTCCGGGCCCACGCCCTCGCCGGCACCGACCTTCTCCTGGTGCCCACCGCGCAGATGCACCCGTTCCAGTTCGTCGCGGAATCGCTGGTGCCGGTCCGCGCCTTCGAGAACCAGATGTACGTCGCGTACGTCAACCGCACCGGCCCGGAAGGGGAGTTCGAGTTCGTCGGGCTCTCCACGCTCGCCGGCCCCGACGGAGTCGCCCGGGCCCGCGCCGGCCGCGGCGAGGAACTGGTGTCCGCCGACGTCGACCCGGCGTTCCTCGCCGCCTCCCGGGAGAACAACCCCTACCTGCGCGACCGCCGCCCGGGACTGTACGCGTCCCTCGTCTGACCGCTTCCCGCCCCCACCGCCTCATCGTCAGCTTTCCGTGCAAGGAGTCCGTACCCCATGACGTCCACGGTGCCCCCCGCCGTCCCGCACACCGACATGCAGCCGCCGATCACCATGTTCGGCCCGGACTTCCCGTACGCCTACGACGACTTCCTGGCGCACCCGGCCGGCCTCGGCCAGATACCGGCGACCGAGCACGGCACCGAGGTCGCGATCATCGGCGGCGGCCTCTCCGGCATCGTCACCGCGTACGAGCTGATGAAGATGGGCCTCAAGCCCGTCGTCTACGAGGCCGACCAGATCGGCGGCCGGCTCCGCACCGTCGGCTTCGACGGCTGCTCCGCCGCAGCGGACGAGAGCGAGCTCAACTGCGAGCTGGGCGCGATGCGCTTCCCGCCGTCCTCCACGGCGCTGCAGCACTACATCGACCTGGTGGGCCTGCAGACCCGGCCGTTCCCCAACCCGCTCGCCGAGACCACGCCCTCGACGGTCGTCGACCTCAAGGGCGAGTCGCACTACGCGACCACCGTCGACGACCTGCCGCAGGTCTACCGCGACGTGATGAACGCCTGGAACGCCTGCCTGGAGGAGGGAGCCGACTTCTCCGACATGAACCAGGCCATGCGCGAGCGCGACGTGCCGCGCATCCGCGAGATCTGGGCGAAGCTCGTCGAGAAGCTCGACAACCAGACCTTCTACGGCTTCCTCTGCGACTCCACGGCCTTCAAGTCCTTCCGGCACCGCGAGATCTTCGGCCAGGTCGGCTTCGGCACCGGCGGCTGGGACACCGACTTCCCCAACTCCATCCTGGAGATCCTGCGGGTCGTCTACACCGAGGCCGACGACCACCACCGCGGCATCGTCGGCGGCTCTCAGCAGCTGCCGCTGCGCCTGTGGGAGCGCGCGCCCGAGAAGATCGTCCACTGGGCGCAGGGCACCTCGCTGTCGACGCTGCACGACGGCGCCCCGCGCCCGGCGGTGACCCGGCTGCACCGCACCGCCGGCAACCGCGTCACGGTCACCGACGCCACCGGCGACATCCGCTCCTACGGTGCGGTCGTCTTCACCGCCCAGTCGTGGATGCTGCTGTCCAAGATCGCCTGCGACGACGAGCTGTTCCCCATCGACCACTGGACGGCGATGGAGCGCACCCACTACATGGAGTCGTCCAAGCTGTTCGTGCCCGTGGACCGGCCGTTCTGGCTGGACAAGGACGAGGACACCGGCCGGGACGTCATGTCGATGACGCTCACGGACCGGATGACCCGCGGCACCTACCTCCTCGACAACGGCCCCGACCGGCCCGCCGTCATCTGCCTCTCGTACACGTGGTGCGACGACAGCCTCAAGTGGCTGCCGCTGGACGCCAACGAGCGGATGGAGGTCATGCTCAAGTCGCTGTCGGAGATCTATCCGAAGGTCGACATCCGCAAGCACATCATCGGCAACCCGGTCACCGTCTCCTGGGAGAACGAGCCCTACTTCATGGGCGCGTTCAAGGCCAACCTGCCCGGCCACTACCGCTACCAGCGGCGGCTGTTCACCCACTTCATGCAGGACCGCCTGCCCGAGGACAAGCGCGGCATCTTCCTCGCCGGCGACGACATCTCCTGGACGGCCGGCTGGGCCGAGGGCGCGGTGCAGACCGCGCTGAACGCGGTGTGGGGCGTGATGCACCACTTCGGCGGCGCCACCGACTCCACCAACCCCGGCCCGGGCGACGTGTACGACGAGATCGCGCCCGTCGAACTGCCCGAGGACTGACCCGAGGACAGCAGGGGCCCGGCACCGCCGGGCCCCTGCTGCCGTACCGGCCTCCCCTGGGCGAGGGGAGACGCCTCCTACACCCCGGCCGCCCGCGCCGCCGCGTACACCTCCGCCGCGAGGTCCTTCAGCTCCGCGGCGTCCCGTGCCCGGCCCTGCAGGTCGATCAGGATCTCCTCCACGCCCACCGCGGCATGCGCGTGCAGGTCCTCGACGATCTGCGCCACGCTGCCCTGGAACGGCCGGCGGTCCGCGCCCTCGTAATCCTTGCCGGTGTGCTGGGTGTTGACCCGCAGTACGCTCTGCACCGGTTCCTTGCGGCCCCGTTCGGCGGCCAGCTCCTGCAGCTGCCGCCACTGCCCGGCGAGCGCCTCGGCACCCATACCGACCGGCATCCAGCCGTCCGCCCGGTCGACCAGCCGGCGCAGCGCCCGCGGGCTGCCGGCCGGCAGCAGGATCGGCAGCGGCCCCTTGGGCTTGGGGCCGACGACGGACGGCGCGACGGTGGTCAGCGCTCCCTCGTACTCCACCGGGTCGGGGCCCCACACCGCGCGGCAGACGTCGATCACCTCGTCGAGGACCTTGCCGCGCTGCTCGAAGGGCGCCACGGCGGCGGCCGCGTACTCGTCCAGCGACCAGCCGGAGCCCAGGCCGGCGACCACCCGGCCGCCGCTCGCCGCGTCCAGCGAGGCGAGGGTGCGGGCCAGCTGGAAGGGGACGTGCAGCGGGGCGACCAGGACGCTGGTGCCCAGCCGCGCCCGCCGGGTGGCGGCCACCGCCAGCGCCAGCGTCACCAGCGGGTCGGCCACCGAGCGGTAGTCGTCGGGCCAGGGCAGGCCCGGGATGTTGTACAGCCCCTGGGTGGCGGGCTCCGGGAAGAGGACCCGCTCGAAGACCCACAGGCTCTCGTAGCCGGTTTCCTCCGCCGCCCGCGCCACGTCGGGCACGTCACGTCCGATGTCGTACTGCCGCATCTGCGGAAGACCCAGGCCGAGTCGGATGGCCATACACCGCACTCCTCTGTCTCGGGTGTCGCACCTCGTCCCCTCGGTCAACCTACCGGCGGGGAAGGGAAGTTCAAGGAGACGTCGCCGTGCCGGGCCGGTACGGTGACCGGTTCAGCCCGGCAGCGGCGTCAGCAGCATCCGCCCCACCAGGCCCACCCCGGCGTCCAGCCGCTCGGTGAACTCCTCGGTCACCTCGGTCAGCCGGCGCACGCTCCACAGTGCCCGGGCCGCCACCCAGGCGCCGTCCCTGGCCTTGTCCAGGCTCCACGAGCCGATCAGATGCGTCAGCGGATCGGCCACGTCCAGCAGGTCGGGGCCCGGCATCAGCCGCTCCCGGATCCGCTCCTCCAGGCTCGTCAGCACCCCGCCCACCCGGTCGAAGTCGGCCGCCAGCGCGTCCGGTTCGCACTCCAGCGCCCGGCAGGTGTCCAGCACCGCGAGCGCCAGGTCGTGGCCGATGTGG
This sequence comes from Streptomyces lydicus, assembly GCF_000717345.1. GTDB lineage: Bacteria > Actinomycetota > Actinomycetes > Streptomycetales > Streptomycetaceae > Streptomyces > Streptomyces lydicus. The sequence continues at coordinate 162,911 of NZ_JNZA01000013.1, forward strand.
GCGTTGATCCCGGCCAGCGCGAACTGCAGCGGCCGTACGCCGGGGTGCCGGCGCAGCTGGAACAGCGGCCGCCAGCAGGCCGGCGCGGGTCGCCCGGCGGCCACGGCGTCCACCGCGTCGAAGTAGCGCCGTGCGAAGCGGACGTCGAGCTCGCCGGCGGCCCGCGGATCGGTGAAGGAGCCGCCCCCGAGGCGTCCGGCCACCGCCTCGGTGACCGTCAGGTAGATCCCGTTGAAGACGGCCACCCCGTCCTCGGGGGGCAGCGCCGCGGCCAGCGCCCGCATCCGTGCGAGCACCTCGGCCACACCGGCGCCGGCCGCGGTCGCCGGCCGGCCGTGGCCCTCGCCGCATTCCTGAAATGTCGTCATCTGCCCAGCGTGACAGCCGGATCGGTAATTTCCGTATCCGCCGGTGGCCGTTGACCGGAACGAGGTAATGTCCGGCGCGCCCTCTTGTGGCGCTTACGGCGAGCCGCGAACAGGGCTACAGCGGACCGTGAAAACGCCTCTCGGCGTTCCCGGAACCGGCGCGGGAACGCGGCGCGGAATTCCGGAGGCCGGGCCTGTCCCGAGAGGCCCGGCCGCACGCGATGCCCCGCTCGTGGGCATCGTGCGCTGTTGCCGGGTGGCGGCCCGCGGCGCTCGGCCGAAAGGCCCGGGTGCCCCTTCGACCGGTCCACGGATTACTTCTCCGGGACGCCGGAAACTCTTCGGCTTTCCTTGACGGATCTCCTGCGCGTCATGATTTCTGCTGCCGCACCCACCGGAAATCCGGCGCCTTCCCCGCGGGCAAAACCCGTGCGGGAAGACGGCCACGGAAGCTCCCGGTGCGCGGGGCCGCGTCGTCCGACCGGGGCGAAGCCCGTGCCCTCGCTCAGTCCTCGTCGTACGAGGAGGTGCCCTCGTCCAGCAGCGGCGGCTGGGGCTTGAGGTGGGCGGGGGCCATGGCGCGCAGCGCGTGGTAGCCGGTGAGGACCACGATCGTGCCCAGCGCGATCCCGCTCAGTTCGAAGTTGTCGCTGATGTGCAGGCTGACACCGCCGACGCCGATGATGATGCCGGCGGCGACCGGCACGAGGTTGAGCGGATTGCGCAGATCCACCTTGTTGTGCACCCAGATCTGGGCGCCCAGCAGGCCGATCATGCCGTAGAGGATGACGGTGATACCGCCCAGCACGCCGCCGGGGATCGCCGCCACCACCGCGCCGAACTTCGGGCACAGGCCGAACAGCAGGGCGAAGCCGGCCGCCGCCCAGTAGGCCGCGGTGGAGTAGACCCGGGTCGCCGCCATCACGCCGATGTTCTCGGAGTAGGTGGTGTTGGGCGGGCCGCCGAGCGCGGTGGAGAGCACCGAGGCGGCGCCGTCCGCGGAGATCGCGGTGCCGAGCTGGTCGTCCAGCGGGTCCCCGGTCATCTCGCCGACCGCCTTGACGTGTCCGGCGTTCTCCGCGACCAGCGCGATCACCACCGGCAGCGCGACCAGGATCGCCGACCACTGGAAGCTCGGGCCGTGGAAGTGCGGCAGGCCGATCCAGTCCGCCTTGCCGACCGCGGAGAAGTCCAGCCGCCAGTGATCGGTGACCTTCCCCGCGCCGTTCACGGAGTGGATCATCCCGAAGAGCCGGTCGAAGACGAAGGAGACGAGGTACCCGAAGACCAGTCCCAGGAAGATCGCGATACGGGACCAGAAGCCGCGCAGGCAGACCACCGCGAATCCGGTGCACAGCATGGTCAGCAACGCCACCCACTGGTCCTGCGGCCAGTACGTGCTCGCCGTCACGGGCGCCAGGTTGAAGCCGATCAGCATCACCACCGCGCCGGTGACCACCGGCGGCATGGCGGCATGGATGATCCGCGCCCCGAACCGCTGGACCGCCAGGCCGACGAGGAACAGCGCGATCCCGACCACCAGCACCGCGCCGGTCACCGTCGCGCTGGTCCCGCCCTGCGCCCGGATGACCGCGGCCACCCCGACGAACGACAGCGAACAGCCGAGGTACGACGGCACCCGGCCGCGGGTGGCCAGCAGGAAGATGACGGTGGCGACACCGGACATCATGATCGCGAGGTTGGGGTCGAGCCCCATCAGCACCGGAGCGACGAAGCTCGCGCCGAACATGGCGACGACGTGCTGCGCGCCCAGTCCCACCGTGCGCGGCCACGAGAGCCGCTCATCCGGTCTGACCACGGCTCCGGGGGCCGGATTGCGCCCGTCTCCATGAACGGTCCAGCGGACGCCCAGGCCCATGACTGCTCCACTTCTCCACGCGGTGATGACCGGGCAATGTTAGAGCGGCGTAAGTCCACTTCATCCCGGTATTGCACGGTCTGAGGTTGCTATGGCCTCGGTCACTGCCGCCCGTCGCGGGCGGTGGCCGCACCGGCCCGCCGGGCAAAGCATTCTAAGCAGCCGCTTACTATTGCTCCGGCAAGCGCACCGAGAACCCCAGGAGCAACACCCCGTGAGCGTCGAACCCCTCCAGACCACCGGCCCCGTCCCCTACGGCCAACTGGTCCCCGTCACCGTCCACTTCGACGACCTCGACGCACTCGGCATGCTCCACAACTCCCGCTACCCGCTGCTCGTCGAGCGCGCCTGGGCCGAGTACTGGCACGGCCGGGGCTTCGGCTTCGACGGCGACTGGGCCGCCGCGGGCGACATGTGCAACGTCATCAAGGAGATGCGGGTCTCCTACGAGCGCTCCGTCACCAGCCCCGGCCGCTACGCCGCCCACCTGTGGGTGGAGCGCCTCGGCCGCACCGGCCTGACCTACGGCTTCCGGCTCTGCTCGGCCGACGGCACCGAGACCTACGCGCACGGCCACCGGGTCCTGGTCCGCGTCGACGCGGGAACGCTGCGCCCCACCCCGTGGTCGGACCGGGCCCGCGCGATCGCGACGGAGCTGCTCCGCCCCGCGGCCGATGGGACGGACGCGGCTGACACGACGGGCGCGGAGGCCGCCTGAGGCACGGCCCGGCGGGCGGCAGCCGAGGCGAGCCCCGCGCCGCCGTTGGTGCCGTCCGGCTCAGGACCGCTCCAGGTCGCCGGCCGCCGCCGGCGCGCCGGACGCGGTCCGGGCCGGGACGCGCAGCACCCCGGCGCCCCCGACCAGCCCGCACGCCAGCGCGGTGACCAGCGCGAACGACACCGTCAGCGACGTCGCCTGGGCGATGCCGCCGATCGCGGACGGGGCGATCAGCCCGGAGGTGTAGGTGATCGTGGCGACGCCCGCGATCGCCTGGCTGGGGGCCGGGCCGCTGCGCCCGGCCGCCGCGAACGCCAGCGGGACCACCACCGCGATCCCGAGACCCATCAGGCCGAACCCGGCCATCGCGGCCGCGGGGTGCCGCGCGAGGACGACCAGCAGCCCGCCGGCTGCTGCCAGCGCCCCGCCGGCCCGTACGGTGCGCATCGCGCCGAAGCGTGCCACCACCTTGTCGCCGGCCAGCCGCGCGGCGGCCATCGTGCAGGCGAAGGCGGTGGTCGACGCGGCCGCCAGGCCCGGGTCGGTGCCCAGCCGGTCACGGAGGTAGACCGCGGACCAGTCCAGACCGGCGCCCTCGGCGAACACCGCGCAGAACCCGACGGCCCCGATGACCAGCGCCGACCTGGGCGGCAACGCGAAGCGCGGGGGCGGGTGCTCCTCGGGCGCGCTGCGCAGGTCCAGCACGCCCCGGCAGGCGAGCGCGCCGAGCAGGGTCAGGACGAGGGCCGCTCCCGCCAGATGGAGCCGGGCGTCCCAGTCGGCGTGTGCGGCGACGGTGCCGGCCGCCGAGCCCAGCAGCGCGCCCACGCTCCACATGCCGTGCAGCCCCGACATGATCGGCCGGCCCAGCCGGTCCTCGGTCTCCACCCCCAGCGCGTTCATCGCGACGTCCGCCGTGCCGGAGGCCGCGCCGTACACCAGCAGCGCCGGGCACAGCGTGTACAGGCCGGGGGAGAGGGCGGGCAGGACCAGCGACAGGGTCCACAGGGCGAGCAGTCCGCGCAGCGCGGCGCGGGCGCCGAAGCGGTGGCTGATCCGGCCGGCGAGCGGCATCGCCAGGGAGGCGCCGATCGCCGGGAAGGCCAGGGCCAGTCCGAGCTGACCGGGGGAGAGGGCGGTGTGGTCCTGGATCCAGGGGATGCGGGTGGCGAAGTTGCCGGTGACCGAGCCGTGGATCAGGAAGACCGCGGCCACGGCCCAACGGGCGCGGCGCAGGTCGCTGCGGGGGAGGGAGGTGGGGGTGACGTCACGGGGGACGCCGTTGCCGGCCATGGGTGAAAAACTATCAGGAACCCTGCCTGATAATAAGAGTTCGGGCCTGCGGGGTGACAGAATCCCGCCATGCACCCACCGCGCGCGGCGACCGCCGGCCGTACCGCCTCCCCGGCCACCGCACGACTGATCAACGATCGCCTCGCCCTGCAACTCCTGCAGTCCGACGGTCCCCTGACGGCTGGTCAGCTCAAGGCGATGACCGGACTGTCCCGGCCGACCGTCGCGGACCTCGTCGAGCGCCTCCAGGAGGCCGGACTGATCGCCGTGGTCGGCGAGAGCGGCGCCCAGCGGCGCGGACCCAACGCCCGGCTCTACGGCATCGTCGCCGACCGCGCCCACCTCGTCGGCCTCGATCTGCGCGCGCGCAGCGTCACCGTCGCGGTCGCCGACCTCCTGGGCCGGGTGCGCGCCGAACGCACCGCCCCCGTCGCCCCGGGCGACGCCCCCGACACTGCCGTCGCCACCGCGCTCGCCACGGTGGACACGGCCCTCGCCGCGGCGGGCGCCGACCGTCCGCACACCGTCGCGGTCGGTGCCCCCGGCCTGGTCGACCCGGCCACCGGACGGCTCGGCGGCACCGACTGGATCCCCACCTGGCACGCCGCCGTCGTCGCCGAGCTGCGGGCCCGGACGGCCGTACCGGTCCTGCTGGAGAACGAGGTCAACCTCGCCGCCCTCGCCGAGCAGCGCGAGGGGGCGGCCCGTGACCACGACACCTTCGTGCTGCTCTGGCTCGGCCACGGCACCGGCGCCGCCGTCGTCCTGGACGGCACCCTGCGCCGGGGCGCCTCCGGCGGCGCCGGCGAGATCGGCTTCCTGCCGGTCCCCGGCACCGGCGCGCTGCCCTCCGCGACCGGCTGCGACGGCGGCTTCCACTCCCTCGCCGGCTCCGCCGCGATCGCCGCCCTCGCGGCGGAACACGGCATCGAGCCCCCGCCGGGCGGCGCGCCCGGTGAGGGCGCCCTCGCCGACGCCCCACCCGCCGAGGCCCTCCTCCGTGCCGCGCTGGCCGCCGAGGACACCGGCGCCGCCTTCCTCGACGCGCTGGCCGCACGGATCGCCCTGGGCGCGGCGGCGGTCTGCGCGGTGCTCGACCCCGGCTGCGTGGTCCTTGGCGGCGAGATCGGCCGAGCCGGCGGCGAGGCGCTCGCCGGCCGGGTCGCGGACCGGCTCGCCCGGCTCTCCCCGCTGCGCACCGCCGTACGGGCGGGCACCGTCGGCGGCCGGGCGGTACTGCGCGGCGCGGTGCTCGCCGCCCGCGACGCCGCGCAGAACGAGCTGTTCACCCCGGCCGGCTGAGCGCCCGTCACCCCCGGCGCCGGCCGCCCACCCGCTCCGCGAGGAACTCGGCGTAGGTCCGCCGCCCGTCGGCGTGCTCCGGCGTGAGGTTCCCGCCGCGGCGCAGGGCCGCCGCGCCCGCCCCCGGCAGCCACAGCGGCGCCAGCAGCCGGCGCCGCCCACCCGCCTCCAGCGTCGCGCGGACGAGCTCCCGGGCCCCGAGCACCTCGGGGCCGCCCATGTCCGTGACCCGCCCGGCCGGCTCGCCGACCGCCAACTCCGCCAGCCGGTCCGCCACTTCGCGCACCTCGACCGGCTGCACCCGGACGCCCGTCGGCACCGGCACCACCGGCGACCGGGCGCCCGCCTTGATCACGCGGAGCACCAGATCGTGGAACTGCGTCGTCCGCAGCATCGTCCAGCCGATGCCGGACTCCTCGATCAGCCGCTCCACGGCGAGCTTGGTCCGGTAGTAGCCGATCGGCACCCGGTCCACGCCGACGATCGAGATGTACACCAGGTGCGGCACGCCCGCCGCCCTGGCCGCCTCGATGAGGTGCCCGGCCGCCTCCGCGTCGCCGCCGGAGGGTGTCGAGGCGCAGTGCACGATCGCGTCCACCCCCGCCAGCGCCTCGGGCAGGCCGGTGGCGTCCTGCAGGTCGACGGCGTGCGACCGCAGCCGGGGCCGGTCGGTGCCGGTGTGCGGACGCCGGCTCAGCGAGTGGACGTCGTGGCCGTCGTCGAGCAGCCGGTCGATCAGGGGCCGCCCGAGCGTGCCCGTGCCGCCGGTCACCAGGATTGTCGCCATCACGGATCATTCCTTGAGGTGGATGCGTATCTGGAGGGGGCACACGCCCCTGGGGCGCTGTCCCGTTCCCGATATGACGGATCACCCGGCCCGTCCGTGACATCGCGCCGCGCCGGAAGCTGTGAGGCAGCCCACAGCGCTTCGCCCGCATGGGCCACGATCGGCCGTGGCAGACTGAAGCTGTACTGACATAAAAGCAGCAGCGCACTCCGGGGTCGGTGTAATTCCGAACCGGCGGTAACAGTCCGCGACCCGTCCGCAGCCAGCGGCCGGTTGAGCAGGTGAAATTCCTGCACCGACGGTGAAAGTCCGGATGGGAGGCAGTGCGCGGCGGGCGAGCTTCGGTACACCGCCGTCGGCGGCGCGTCCGGTTCTTTTGTTTCCGGGCGACTCCTCCTTCGTGCTCGGTGTTCCCGTTGTGTCGTTTCCGCTTCTGTCGTCCAGACAGCCCCGGAGTCCGTGCCCGATGAGGCAGGAGGACCCGGTGGCCACCGCAGCCCCCGTCGAGACCGTGGCGATGCGCCGAGCCATCGAGCTCGCCGCGCGCGGCCTCGGGCACACCAGCCCCAACCCCGTGGTCGGCTGCGTCGTCCTGGACGCCGAGGGCCGTACGGCCGGCGAAGGCTGGCACGAACGGGCCGGCGGGCCGCACGCCGAGGTCCACGCGCTGCGCGCCGCGGGTGAGCGGGCCCGGGGCGGCACCGCCGTGCTCACCCTCGAACCCTGCAACCACACCGGCCGCACCGGTCCCTGCGCCCGGGCGCTGATCGACGCCGGCGTGGCCCGCGTGGTCTACGCCGTCTCCGACCCCACCCCGACCGCCACCGGCGGCGCCGTCACCCTGGCCGCGGCCGGCATCGACGTCGAGGGCGGCCTGCTCGCCGACGAGGCGGCGGCCGGCAACGAAGCCTGGCTGACCTCCGTGCTCCGCGGCCGGCCCTTCGTGCTGTGGAAGTACGCCGCCACCCTCGACGGCCGGATCGCCGCCGCCGACGGCACCAGCCGCTGGATCTCCTCGCCCGAATCGCGCGCCGACGTGCACCGGCTGCGGGCCGCCGCGGACGCCGTGATCGTCGGCTCCGGCACCGCACGCGCCGACGACCCGCAGCTCGGCGCCCGGATCAGCGGGCTGTCCGACGACGAGATCAGCCAGCCGCTGCGGGTCGTCGTCGACTCCGGCGCCACCGCCGTGAAGGCCGGTGCCCGCGTCCTGGACGGCACCGCCCCCACCCTCATCGCGGTCGCCGAGGACGCCGACGCCGCCCACCTCGAAGGGCTCGCCCCGCTCGTACGGCTGCCGCGCGCCGCCGACCGGCGCGGCCTGCACATCCCCGCCCTCCTCCAGGCGCTCCACCAGCGCGACGTGCGCTCCGTCCTGCTCGAAGGCGGCCCCACGCTCGCCGGTGCGTTCCTCGCCGCCCAGGCCGTCGACAAGGTCGTCGGCTATCTCGCGCCGGTGCTGCTCGGCGCCGGACCGGCCGCCGTCGGCGACGCCGGAATCACCACCATCGCCCAGGCGTTGCGGCTGGACGTGACCGACACCGCACGGCTCGGCCCCGACCTGCGCATCACCGCCACGCCCCTCCGTCCCGCCCTCCACGAGGAGAACTGAAGTGTTCACCGGAATCGTCGAAGAACTGGGTGAGGTCGTCGCCATCGAGGACCTCGGTGACGCCGCTCGCTTCCGCCTGCGCGGCCCCGTCGTCACCGAGGACGCCAAGCACGGCGACTCGATCGCCGTCAACGGTGTCTGTCTGACGGTCGTGGACACCGCCGACGGGGAGTTCACCGCCGACGTGATGGCCGAGACACTGAACCGCTCCAGCCTGGGCGCGGTGACCCCCGGCTCGCGGGTCAACCTGGAGCGCCCCATGGCGCTCGGCGGACGGCTCGGCGGGCACCTCGTCCAGGGCCACGTCGACGGCACCGGCACCGTCGTCGAGCGCACCCCCGCAGAGCACTGGGAACTCGTCAAGGTCGCGCTGCCGGCCGCGCTGTCCCGCTACGTCGTCGAGAAGGGCTCCATCACCGTCGACGGCGTCAGCCTCACCGTCGTCGAAGCCGGCGACGACTACTTCACCATCAGCCTCATCCCCACCACCCTCGCCCTGACCACCCTGGGCATCAAGAAGGCGGGCGACCCCGTCAACCTCGAGGTCGACGTCCTCGCCAAGTACGTCGAGCGGCTCCTCGGCCGCGGCTCCGCCGACCTCAAGGACCTCGACGACATCAAGGAGATGGACCGGTGAGCGTCCTCGACCCGCTGAACGGCGTGGCCTTCACGGCCTTCGGACAGCACGTCATCTGGTCGGACATGATCGGCAACACCGTCGGTCTGGCCGCCCTGGCCCTCGGCTGGCGACGATCCATATGGACCTGGCCCGCCCAGTTCCTCTCCGGCGTCATCCTCGTCGCGGCCTACGCCTCCGCCCACCTCAGCGGCGGCGTCGGCAAGCAACTCCTCGTCATCGGCGTGGCGTTGTGGGGCTGGCGGCAGTGGCAGCGCGGCCGCCGGCAGGCCCAGGACGGCTCGATCGCCGTACGCTTCGCCGGCCGGCGCGAGCGCGCCCTGCTGCTCGCCGGCACCGCCCTCGGCACCGCCGCGGTCGGCGGCCTGTTCACCCTCGTCCCGCAGCTGTCCTGGAACCCCTGGCCGGACGCCTACATCTTCGTCGGCACGCTCGCCGCGATGGTCGCCCAGGCCCGCGGCCTGGTCGAGTTCTGGTTCGCCTGGCTGCTGGTCGACGTGGTCGGCGTGCCGCTCGCCTTCAGCAGCGGCCTCGTCTTCTCCGGCTTCGTCTACGTCGTCTATCTCGCCCTCGTCGTGTGGGGCATGCGCGACTGGTGGCTGCGCTCGCGCGCCGCCGCCGACCGCACCGTCCTGGAAGGAGCAGCGGCATGACCGCCCTCAAGAGCTGGTACGACACGGACGGTGACTCCCTCGTCCTCGACCCCGTCGAGCAGGCCGTCGCCGACATCGCAGCGGGCCGCCCCGTGGTCGTCGTGGACGACGAGAACCGCGAGAACGAGGGCGATCTCGTCATCGCCGCGGAGAAGGCCACCCCCGAGATCGTCGCCTTCATGATGAGCGAGTGCCGCGGACTGATCTGCGCCCCCATGGAGGGCCCGGAGCTGGACCGGCTGGAGCTCCCGCAGATGGTCGAGCACAACACCGAGTCGATGCGGACCGCCTTCACGGTCTCCGTCGACGCCACCGCCGCCCACGGCGTCAGCACCGGCATCTCCGCCGCCGACCGCGCCACCACCCTGCGGCTGCTCGCCGCCGGCGAGTCCGGCCCCGGCGACTTCGTCCGGCCCGGCCACATCTTCCCGCTGCGCGCCCGGCCGGGCGGCGTACTGGTCCGCAACGGCCACACCGAGGCCGGCGTCGACCTCGCCCGGCTCGCCGGACTGCGGCCGGCCGCCGCCATCGTGGAGATCGCCGGCGAGGACGGCACGATGCTGCGACTGCCCGAGCTGGTCCCGTTCGCCCGCAAGCACGGCCTGTCGATCATCTCCATCGAGGACCTGATCGCCTACCGGCAGTCGTCCGAGCCCACCGTCCGCCGCGAGGCCGCCACCCGGCTGCCCACCGCGCACGGCGAGTTCACCGCGTACGGCTACCGTTCCGCCGTCGACGGCGTGGAACACATCGCGCTGGTCGCCGGCGACCTCGGCGACGGCGAGGACGTCCTGGTCAGGGTCCACTCCGAATGCCTGACCGGCGACATCTTCCACTCGCTGCGCTGCGACTGCGGCCCCCAGCTGGAGGCATCGCTCCAGCGGATCTCCGAGGCCGGCCGCGGCGTGGTGATCTACCTCCGCGGCCACGAGGGGCGCGGCATCGGGCTGCTGTCCAAGCTGCGCGCCTACGAACTCCAGGAGCGCGGCCGCGACACCCTCGACGCCAACCTGGAACTGGGGCTGCCCGCCGACTCCCGCGACTACGCCGCGGGCGCGCAGATGCTCCAGGACCTGGGCGTGCGCTCGCTGCGCCTGATGACCAACAACCCCGAGAAGACCGCCGCCCTGGTGCGGCACGGCCTCACGGTCTCCGGCCGCGAGCCGATGCCCGTCAAGGCCGGTGAGCACAATCTGCGGTACCTGCGCACCAAGCGGGACCGCATGGGCCACGACCTGCCCTGGCTCGACCCCGGCGCGGGCACCGATTCCCGGACTCCCCCGGGCGTCGCGACCACCTGCGACAACCAGTAACCCCAGACGTCACCACCAACCGGCACCATCACCCGAACGAGGAGAACCGTGAGCGGCAAGGGCGCACCCGAACTGACCGTGAAGAACTGTGGCGACCTGCGGGTGGCCGTCATCGCCGCGCAGTGGCACGACAAGGTCATGGACGGCCTGGTCGACGGCGCGCTGCGGGCGCTGACCGAGCTGGGCATCGACGAGCCGACGCTGCTGCGGGTGCCCGGCACCTTCGAGCTGCCCGTCGTCGCCAAGGTCCTGGCCGGCCGCGGCTACGACGCGGTGGTCGCGCTCGGCGTGGTGATCAGGGGCGGCACGCCGCACTTCGACTACGTCTGCCAGGGGGTCACCCAGGGCCTGACGCAGGTGGCGGTCGACACCGGCGTCCCCGTCGGCTTCGGCGTACTGACCTGTGACAACGAGGAGCAGGCGCTGGACCGGGCCGGCCTGGAGGGCTCCACCGAGGACAAGGGCCACGAAGCGGTCACCGCCGCCGTCGCCACCGCCGCGACCCTGCGCACGGTCTCCGAGCCCTGGCGCTGAGCCCACCATTCGAGCCGCTGCGCCGAGCGGTAACGCAACCGCGTAGGGTAGTCACCATCATGTCCAAGAAGACGTTCGAGGAGCTCTTCGCCGAGCTCCAGCAGAAGGCCGCCACCGGCGACCCCGCCACCTCCCGTACCGCCGAGCTGGTGCAGGCCGGTGTCCATACGATCGGCAAGAAGGTCGTCGAGGAGGCCGCCGAGGTCTGGATGGCCGCCGAGTACGAATCCCATGAGGCGGCCGCCGAGGAGATCTCGCAGCTCCTCTACCACCTCCAGGTCATGATGGTCGCCAAGGGCATCTCCCTCGACGACGTCTACGCCCACCTCTGATCACCCCCGCCTTCACCCCAACACCTCTCAGCTGCAAAGGAACTCGCTCTCATGCTGCGCATCGCTGTCCCCAACAAGGGTTCACTGTCCGAGCCTGCGTCGGCGATGCTGCATGAGGCCGGCTACCGCCAGCGCAAGGACCGCAGGGAACTGGTCCTGGTCGACGCCGAGAACGAGGTCGAGTTCTTCTTCCTCCGCCCGCGCGACATCGCGGTCTACGTCGGCTCCGGCAAGCTCGACATCGGCATCACCGGCCGTGACCTGCTGCTGGACTCCGGCTCGCCGGCCGAGGAGATCATGCAGCTGGGCTTCGCCGGCTCGACGTTCCGCTACGCCACCCGCCCCGGCACCGCCAAGGACGTCACCGAGTTCGGCGGCATGACCATCGCCACCTCGTTCTCCGGCCTGGTCACCCAGCACCTCGCCGACAACGGCGTGGACGCCTCGGTGGTCCACCTCGACGGAGCGGTGGAGACCGCCATCCAGCTCGGTGTCGCCGAGATCATCGCGGACGTGGTCGAGACCGGCACCACCCTGCGCAACGCCGGCCTGGAGATCATCGGCGAGCCGATCCTCAAGTCCGAGGCCGTGGTCATCCGCGGCACCGGCGCGCCGGACGACGACCCGAAGGTCCGCCAGTTCCTCCGCCGTATGCAGGGCGTCCTGGTGGCCCGCCGGTACGTGATGATGGACTACGACATCCGCGTCGAGCACGTGGAGAAGGCCGTCGCCCTCACGCCGGGCCTGGAGTCGCCGACCGTCTCCCCGCTGCACCACGAGGGCTGGGTCGCGGTCCGCTCGATGGTCCCGTCCAAGGACGCCCAGCGCATCATGGACGAGCTCTACGACCTCGGCGCCCGCGCGATCCTGACCACCGGCATCCACGCCTGCCGGCTCTGACCGCGCCGCACCGCCCCACCCCTCCCCACGACGGAAGACCGACGACGTGTCCTCGGCATCCCCCGCCCCGCTCCCCGGCCTCCCGGTGACGTTCCGGCCGACCCGCACCCGGGTCGTCCTGTACGCCGTCGGCCTCGCCCAGCTCGCCGCCCTCACGGCGATCGCGCTGGCGCTGCCGGCGCTGACCGGCGGCGAACGGATCAGCTTCATCGTCACCGGACTGCTGGTGGGCGCCGTCCTCCTGCTGCTCAGCCGCCCCAGGGTGGTCGCACGGCAGGAGGGCGTCACGGTCGTCAACCTCACCACCAGGCGGGAGCTGGCCTGGGCGCAGATCGTCCGGGTCAACCTCCGGCAGGGTGACCCGTGGGTCCACCTCGACCTCGCCGACGGAACCAGCCTGCCCGCCATGGGCATCCAGCCCGGCATCGCCAGGGAACAGGCCCTCCGCGACGCCCGGGCACTGCGCGACCTCACCGACAAGCATGGTGCGCTCCACCACACGGCCGGATGAGCCTGCCCTTATCCGGGCCCTCCTGTTTACTCTGTTTCCCGGGGCGCGTGCCCGCGCCCTGCCCCTCTGTGGGCCCACCGCGACCCGAGGAGTGACTCCCTCCGGCAATGGACGGATCGTCCTGTAGTACCTGCGCCGCCCCTCCCCAACCCCCGCACACCACGGAGGCGGCGGCATGACCGGCCCCCTGCTGCTGCTCGCGGCAGCCCTCGTGCTGATCCTCGCCAACGGCTTCTTCGTCGCCGCCGAGTTCGGACTCGTCACCGTCGAGAAGGCGGACGCCGAACGGGCCGCGGCGGACGGCGACCGCCGCGCCCGCACCGTCGTCTCCGCGCTGCGGGAACTCTCCTTCCAGCTGTCGGGCACCCAACTCGGCATCACGATCACCTCCTTGGTGGTCGGCATGCTCGCCGAGCCGGCGCTCGCCGAACTGCTGGCCGGCCCGCTGCTGGCGACCGGCCTGCCCAAGGGCGCGGTCCCCGGCATCGCCGTCGTCCTCGGCATGCTGCTGGCCTCCGCCGTCCAGATGGTCGTCGGCGAGCTGGTGCCGAAGAACTGGGCGGTCTCCAAGCCGCTGCAGGTCGCCAGCCTCGTCGCCGGCCCGCAGCAGGCGTTCTCCCGCTTCTTCCGCCCGGTGATCACCCTGCTGAACACCGTCGCCAACCGACTGGTCCGCGCCCTGGGCGTGGAGCCGACCGACGAGCTGGCCTCCGCCCGCACGCCCGGCGAATTGGTCTCGCTCGCCCGGCACTCCGCCCGGGCCGGCGCCATCGAACAGGACACCGCCGACCTCTTCGTGCGCACCCTGTCGCTGGGCGACCTGACCGCGGAGAACGTCATGACACCGCGGGTGCGGGTCAGCGCCCTCCAGTCGACCGCGACCGCTGAGGACGTGGTGAACCTGACCCGCGCCACCGGCCTGTCCCGGTTCCCCGTCTACCACGCCCGCCTCGACGAGGTCGTCGGCATGGTGCACCTGAAGGACGCCCTGGCAGTGCCCGCGGACGACCGGCTGCGCACCCCCGTGGGGCGGATCGCGATGGCGCCGCTGCTGGTGCCGGAGACGCTGCCGGTGCAGCCGCTGCTGGAGCGGCTGCGCAGCGAACAGCCGATCGCGGTGGTCGTCGACGAGTACGGCGGCACGGCCGGCGTGGTCACGCTGGAGGACATCATCGAGGAACTCGTCGGCGAGGTCCGCGACGAGCACGACGGCGTGGATCTGCCCGAATTGGGACAGGCTCCGCCCGAGGAGGGCCGTCCCGCCTGGGACGCCGACGGCGGCTGCCGGGTGGACACCCTGCGCAAGATCGGCCTGGACGCCCCGGAAGGACCGTACGAGACGGTGGCAGGACTGGTGGCACACATACTCGGCCGGATCCCGGCCCCCGGCGACACCGCGGAACTCGACGGCTGGCGGCTGCGGGTGCGGCTGGTGTCCCACCACCGCGCCGAGCGGATAAGGCTCGTCCGGACGGCACCGGCCCCGTCGGCCGCCCGGGAGCCCGCCGCGGTGGGCGCGGAGGTCGCCCGATGACGCTGGTCCAGCTGCTCTTCGCGATACTCCTCGTGCTCGCCAACGGCTTCTTCGTCGGTGCCGAGTTCGCCCTGGTCTCGGTCCGCCGCTCGCAGATCGAGCCGCTGGCGACCGAGGGCTCCTCCCGGGCCCGGCGGGTGCTGCACGGTCTGGAGAACCTCCCGCAGATGATGGCCGCCGCCCAGTTCGGCATCACCGTCTGCTCGCTGACCCTCGGCGCGGTCGCCGAACCGACCGTCGCCCACCTGCTGGAACCGCTCTTCGAGGCGGTCCACCTGCCCGCCGCACTGGTCCACCCGCTCGGCTACGTGCTCGCCCTGGCGCTGGTGGTCTTCCTGCACCTCGTCATCGGCGAGATGGTCCCCAAGAACCTGGCGATGGCGGCGCCCGAGAAGACCGCCCTGTGGTTCAGCCCGGGCCTGGTCGCCTTCGCCCGGCTGTGCCGCCCGGTCACGGCCCTCCTCGGGGCCTGTGCCCGCGGGGTGCTGCGGCTCTTCCACGTCGAGCCGAAGGACGAGGTCGAGGCGGTCTTCACCAGCGAACAGCTGACCCACCTCGTCGAGGACTCCGGCCAGGCGGGCCTGCTCGAACCGGCCGAGCAGGAGCGTCTCTCGGACGCCCTGGAACTCGGCAGCCGCCCCGTCACCGACGTCCTCCTCGGCCCGGCGGCGCTGATCACCGTCGACCCGGCGGTGACGCCCCGCCAGGTGGAGGAGCTGACCGTACGGACCGGCTACTCCCGCTTCCCGGTGTGCGCGCCGGGCGGCGCGTACATGGGCTATCTGCACGTCAAGGACGTCCTCGACCTGGAGGAACGGGACCGTGCGGTGCCGCAGCGCATCTGGCACGCGATGACCACGCTGCGCGCCGAGCTGCCCCTGGACGACGCGCTGACCGCGATGCGCCGGGCCGCCTCCCACCTCGCGGCGGTGGCCGACGCCGGCGGGCGGGTGCTGGGGCTGGTGGCCCTGGAGGACGTGCTGGAGATGCTCGTCGGCGAGGTCCGCGACCCCGCGCACCGGCGGACACCGGAGCCCCGCGGTGAGACGGTGCTGCCGGCCGAGGACCGGGCGATGGCGGGCTGACCGGGTCCCCGCACGGTACGGCGGGGCCGCGGGACGCGCCTACAGGGGCGGCCGCGGCCCCTGCGGGTCCGGCCCGCGGCCCGACAGCACCTCCCCGTACGCCTGCATCAGGTCGGGCAACCGCAGCGTCGCGAGGTCGTCGCGGGTCGGCGTGCCGCGCCATGTGGAGAGCCGCAGATCGCGGTAGGCGCAGCTCTTCTCGTAGAGGGTGCGCAGGAAGCGGCCGTTGCCGAGTTCGTCGATCCAGCCCTGGTCGACGACGTGGCCGCTGATGCTGCACAGTTCGTCGCGGGACTCCTCGTCCCAGCGGTCACCGTTCTCGGCGGCCAGCACCTCGCCGATCGCGGTCAGCTCCAGCGGCCGGTAGCTGGGGAAGTCGACCCGGGTGGTGAAGCGGGAGGACAGCCCGGGGTTCGCGGCCAGCAGGCGGTCCATGCCCTCCGGGTAGCCCGCCAGGATCACCACCAGCCGGTCGCGGTTGTCCTCGGCGCGCTTGAGCAGCACCTGAAGTGCCTCGTCGCCGTAGGCGTCGCCCTTGCTGTAGCCCGAGTTGGACAGGCTGTACGCCTCGTCGACGAAGAGCACCCCGCCCAGCGCCGAGTCGATGAGCTCATTGGCCTTCACCGCGGTCTGGCCGAGGAACTCGCCGACCAGGTCCGCGCGTTGGGCCTCCACGAGATGGTCGCCGCCGAGCAGCCCCAGCGCGTAGAAGACCCGGCCCAATATGCGGGCCACGGTCGTCTTGCCGGTGCCGGACGGGCCGGAGAAGACGAAGTGCCGCTTCGGCGGCTGCACCGGCAGCCCCTGGCTCGCCCGCAGCCGCGCCATCCGCAACTGCGCCGACAGCGCCCGCACCTGCCGCTTGACCGGTTCCATGCCGACCATCCGCTCCAGCTCGGCCAGCGCCTTCTCCAGCAGCACCGGATCGGCGGGCCCGGCGGGCAGCCGCTCGGCGTGCCGCGGGCCGGGCGCCGCCGCCTTGACCCGGGCGGCCGCGTCGGCCCCGGCCGGCACGGGGCCGCCCCGCTCGCCCTCCGGCCCCTCCGCCTCGCCGGTCGCCAGCAGCTCACGGCCGTCGACCGGATCGAGCGGCGCCAGCGGATCGAGGTCGCCGCCCGCTTCCTGGCCCAGGCCGGCGGCGGAGACCGTGGCGAGGTCGGTGCCCTCGTCCAGGCCGTCGGCCTCGGCGATCGCGGCGAGCCGCGCGGCGGTGTCCATGAAGGCCGGATCGACGCGGTGCACCGCCCGGTAGAGGGGGAGTGCGGCGGCGCTGCGGCCGGTGCCCTCGCGGGCGCGGGCGAGCCAGTAGCGCAGCTCCTTGCGCTGCGGCTGCTCGCTGCGGCAGCGCATCAGCGCGGCGGACAGCAGCGGTTCGGCCTGCCCGTACATCTCCAGCCGCACCCGCGCCATCCCGCCGAACAGCCCGGCCTCGATGCCCAGCACCGGATCGCCGAGCAGCGGCTCGGTGTGCCGTACGAGCTGGTCCCAGTCCTTGACGAGATAGGCCCGGCAGGCGTGCAGGAAGCGGACCTGCGGGTCGGTGTCCACCGGCGGGCAGCCGGCCAGCGCCTGGTCCAGCTCGGCGACGTGCCGGCCGTCGAGCCAGTGGGAGGCGTGGGCGAGCAGCAGGTCGCGGGGGGTTTCCAGCACCGGCTGCACCCACCAGCCCAGCCAGTACCAGGAGTTGAGGGTGCGTCGGTGGCGGGCGCGCATCTCGCCGAAGCGGTCGCGGTGCCGGTGCATCCGCAGCAGGGCGATGGAGGTGTCGGCGCGCAGCGCGTGCAGTCCGAGCCAGGCGTCGGCCATCGACGGATCGAGCCCTACCGCGGCCCGGAACTCCTCCTCCGCCTGCGGGTACGCGCCCACCGTGTAGGCGTCGACCGCGCGCAGCCAGGCGAGCTCGGCCGGGGCGGGCGAACCCTGAGTTCCGAATTCCATCCGTCCCCCCACAAAACGTCCCCCGTGTGTGCCGCCGGGCACGTACCGGCCGCGACACCGAACCGGCGTACGAAGGACGGAAGTTGCCCCTTCCGCGCACACGTCGGTCCCGTGGCCTGCGGTGGCACGGACTCGCATCGTACCTGCGGGATCGGTGCAGGCCGTAGAGGGCGGTGCGGGGCAAGGGCGGACGACTTGGCGCGGGGCGGCGGCGCGAAGAGTGCGGTGACCCAGGGTGAGGAAGGGGTGGCGCGCGGCGGCCGGCGAGAGGTGGTTTTACACAGAACGAAGCCCCCGATCACGGGGGAACAACCGGGGGCTTCGCGTCTGCGGGCGGTCCAATGAACCGCACATTGAGAACGTAAGTCCTGTACGCCCCCCAGGTCAAGCCGAGTTGGCGCAGTCGGCGGGACCCTGTCGACGTGTCCGGGGGAGCCCGCCGGAGCCCGTTACGGAGCGTGAAATGAAGGGCCGTTCATGGGGCCGCGGACGGTCCCACGCGTACCTCGTACCCCAACTGACCCTGGTACACCAGAAAATCGGCGTAGGGGCGCGAAGGATCAGCCGAGAAGTGCGCTCGCTCCGCCGGAATCCAGCCACTCCAGAACGCGGAAAGGCCCGGCCCGTCCCGGAGTTGACCCCTTTCCCAGGAATGCTCGCTCGCCAGTTCCATCCACAACAGGCACGCCAGATGTGGCCGCAGTGCCCGCCGGCCGGTGCCGACACCCTCGACGAGTACCACCGGCGCGGGCGCCAGCGCGCGCTCCTCGGCGAACTCCCCGCGCACCCAGTCGTAGACCCCGTACCGCGCGGTCCCGCCCCGGGACAGCGGCTTCAGCACCTGCTCGCGGAACCGCTCGCTCCAGGCGAAGAGCTCCTCATGGGTGGCGAGGTCGTCGGTGTGCACCACCGGGGCGTCGCCGAGCGCGGCGGCCAGCTGTCCGGCGAAGGTGCTCTTCCCCGACCCCGCGTGCCCGTCCACCGCGATCAGCCGCACCGGTCCGCACGAGGGCGGCAGGGCGCGCAGCCGGGCGGCCAGCGGAGCCAGATCAGCGTTCATCGCGCCAGCGTACGTCGCCGGTCCACGCCGCCGGCCATGCCAGTGGTGTGGACCAATATTTGTGCGGCGACGCGCGCCGCACCGCCTTCCGAAGCAGGTCCCGAGGGGCAATAGTTGAGCCACTGCTGATCCGTCCGTGCCCGCGCGACCGCTGCTACCCGATCGCACGCATCCGACTGGGGGACCACCACATGACCAGTTCCGCGCCCCGGCGCACCGTCCTGGCCGCCGCGCTCGCCGCCGCGGCGGGCGTCGCCACCCCCCTGGCCCAGGCCGCCGACGCACCCCGCCGATCCGCCGCGGGCGGGGCCGCCCCGGCCTCCGCCACCACCCCGGACACCGCCGCGCGCCGAACGAAGAGCCTCGTGGACTATCACGCCTGGACCTCCGCAGACGACTGGAACAAGGGGACCGGACGGGGCACCCGGGTGCAGCACGGCTCCCGCCCCGGCCTGCAGCTCGCCCGCCCCGCAGGCACCGCCGACTACCAGGACCCGCACACCGGCCGGACCGCCGCCTGGGAGTACGCCACCTGGACCTCGCCGGTCCACACCCCCGCCGTACCCGCCACCGAGGTCGTCGCCTCCTGGAACACGCACACCCCGCCCGGCACCTGGATCACCGTGGAACTCGGCGGCAGCTACTCCGACGGCAGCCGCACCCCCTGGTACGTCATGGGCCGCTGGACCGCGGGCGACGGCGACGGCGACATCCGGCGCACCTCCGTCGACGGCCAGAAGGACGGCCGGAGCAGCATCTCCACCGACACCTTCGCCATCGACGCCCCCGCGAGCGGCCTCCGCCTCGCCTCGTACACCCTGCGCCTGACCCTGCACCGCAAGCCCGGCAGCACGCTCACCCCCACCGTCTGGCGGCTGGGCGCGATGGCCTCCGACATCCCCGACCGCTTCGAGGTGCCCGCCTCCCGGCCCGGGCAGGTCGGCCGGGAACTGGTCGTGCCGCGGTACTCGCAGGAGATCCACAAGGGTCAGTACCCGGAGTACGACAACGGCGGCGAGGCGTGGTGCAGCCCCACCTCGTCCCAGATGATCATCGAGTACTGGGGCCGCAAGCCCACCCAGCAGGAGCTCTCCTGGGTCAACCCCGACTACGCCGACCCCCAGGTCTGTCACGCCGCCCGCCGCACCTTCGACTACCAGTACGACGGCTGCGGCAACTGGCCCTTCAACGCGGCCTACGCGGCCACCTACCGCGACCTCCAGGCCGTCGTCACCCGCCTCGCCTCCCTCAACGACGCCGAACGCCTCATCCACGCCGGCATCCCCGTCATCACCTCCCAGTCCTTCCTCAAGACCGAACTGGACGGCGCCGGCTACGGCACCGCCGGCCACCTGATGACGGTCATCGGCTTCACCCGCGAGGGCGACGTCATCGCCAACGACCCGGCCTCCGCCGACGACAAGGCGGTCCGCCGCGTCTACCGGCGACGGGAGTTCGAGAACATCTGGCTCCGCACCAAGCGCAAGAACGCCGACGGCAAGGTCGTCGGCGGCAGCGGCGGCGTGTGCTACCTCTACTTCCCGGCCAAGCCCTCACCGACCCAGCGGCGGGCACTGGCGGAGGTGGGCGTTCGCTGAGAGTGGTGGATCCGGTGGCTCGCTGATGCTGTGGGCGTGGCGACGGCCCGCCGCCCGGTCCGAGGGTGGAGCAGGATCCTGGGACGGGCGGCGGGCCGTTGGGCGGTGGGGACGGGTGGGGAGGGGGCTAGTGGGAAGGTGAGGCGGCTCGGCCCGGGGCTGAGGTGGGCGAGGGGGTGTTGCGCGGGTGGTGCGGATTGAGGAACCACTTGCGGGCGGAGACCAGCCACCAGATTCCGGCGAAGAGCAGCACCACACCCACGGTGACGGGCGCGTAGTTGAACGTCTCGATGGTCACCGGGCTCAGCTGGGGGAGCATGAACAGAACGGTGATGATCACGACCCAGCTGACCGCGATCACGCCCACGGGCTTGGACCAGCGTCCCAGGTGCCAGGGGCCGCGCTTGAAGTTCTCGCCCTGGCGCAGCCGCAGCAGGGTGGGCACGACGTACGCGATGTAGAGGCCGATCGTCGCGATGGACGTGACGGCGGCGTACGCGGTCGTGTTGAACAGGTACGGCAGGCCGAGGAGGAAGGCACCGCCGGCGGCGAGCCACACCGCGTTGGTCGGGGTGCGGGTCCCCGGGTGGAGCTTGTGCCAGACGGAGGAGAACGGCAGCGCCCCGTCGCGGGAGAAGGCGTAGATCATGCGGGAGTTGGCGGTCACGGAAGCCATCCCGCAGAACAGCTGGGCGCCGATGATGACGAGCAGCATCAGCTTGCCGGTGCTCGCCCCGAGCGCGTCCATGAAGATCTGCGCCGGCGGCACACCGGTGCCCGACTCCAGGGCCCCGGTGTAGGACTGGATGGCGAAGGTCAGGCCGAAGAGCAGCACGAAGCCGGCGGCCCAGGAGACGACGATCGAGCGGACGATGCCCTTCGGTCCCTCGACCGAGGCGTTCTTGGTCTCCTCCGTCATGTGGGCGGACGCGTCGTAGCCGGTGAAGGTGTACTGCGCCATCAGCAGACCGATGAGCGCGACGTAGACCGAGGATCCCCAGCCGGTGTTGTTGACGAACTCGGTGAACACGAAACCGGGGGACTGGTGCTTGGCGGGGATCACCAGCAGGGCGCCGACGATCACGACCACGCCGATCAGGTGCCACCACACCGAGACGGTGTTGAAGAAGCCGACGACGCGCACGCGGAAGGTGTTCACCACGGCGTGCAGCAGGAGGATCACGCCGAAGAGCGTCATCGTGTGGCCGGGGGTGGCGGCGTAGCCGAACTGAAGGTTCAGGTAGGCGTTGAGGAACGACGCGGCGCCGAAGTCGATGCCCGCGGTGACGGCCACCTGGCCGAGCGTGTTGAACCAGCCGGTGAACCAGGCCCAGGCCGGCGCGGACTTCTGCGGGGCGAGCTTGTGCGCCCAGAAGTAGAGGCCGGCGGAGGTCGGGTAGGAGGAGCAGACCTCGGCCATGGCCAGGCCGACGAACAGGGTCATCAGGCCGACGAGGACCCAGCCCCACATGATCAGGGCCGGCCCGCCGGTGTTCATGCCGAACCCGTACATGGTCAGGCAGCCGGACAGAATGCTGATGATCGTGAAGGAGACGGCGAAGTTCTGCCGCCCGGACATCGAGCGGTCCAACGTCTGCGTGATGCCGAGTTCGGCGAGGCGTTCCTCCTCCGTCTGCGTGACGCTTGGAATGTCCAATGGCATGGTCGGACCCTTTTCTGTTGATTGCGCGGTGAGTTGCGGAACAACATCGGTCTGCCCGGCCCCGGGCCGGCCCTACGGTGCGGACGCCTCGACCGCCCACTTCCGATGACGGGTGAAGAGCTGTTGAGCGTCTCCGCAGTAGCTCCACGGCACATCCGTGGCGTACGGGCCGATGGCGTCGAACACCTCGGCCGCCGCCCGGTGCTGGTTCGCGAAGGACAGCGCGTGCGCCAGGTAATTGGCGTCGTCATGGAAGGCGGCGTGCGGCCTGGAAGGGGCCCGGTATCGCCACCAGCTCTCCCATGCCTGGTGGGACGACGGGTTGTCCGTCCACGGATGGACGGTCAGGCCGTACCGGTGGCCTTCCTTCTTCATCCGCTGGCGGTGCGTCTCGGCGAGCGCGACCAGCGGCAAGGTGTGCAGCGGCATGCCGCGCGGGACATGGGCGCACCGTTCCTGCGACCAGTGGAACATCTCGCCCGCCACGCCGTGCCAGTCGGGGAACATGTAGGTGAGCATCTCGTGGTGCGCCTCCCTGTTCCACGGGTCGCGCGACTCGACCTCGTGCCACACCCGCTGCACCGTCTCCCGCCACTGCCGGTCGCGGTCGGGGGAGTGGTAGCGGAGCAGGGCGAGCATGACGACGTACGGCGTCGGATCGGCCGGCAGGGCCTCACCGGCGGCATGGCAGCTCTCCCACGCCTGTTCCATCTCCGTGCCGCTGCCCTGCCCTCGTGGGCCGGCCATCGAGCGCAGGGCCTGGACGGTGGCGAGGAGGGCGAGGGCGTGCGGAGACCGCGGTTCGGCCTGTGCCCAGGTGTCGGCGAAGGTGAGCCGCGCCCCGGTGCGGGCGAGCACCTGGAGGCGGAAGATGCGGCGGTCCCAGTCGGCGCCGGTCGCGGCCAGCAGTTCGCGTGCGCCTTCCCATCTGCCCATCGCGGCGTCCTCCAGCACCGCGCGCAACCGGGTGTCGTCCCGTGCCGGGTGCCGGTCGAATACTGGTCGGCGTCTCACGGCTGTCCCGTCACAGTTCTCTCGGACGCGGCGAGCAGTTCCTCACCGTGCGCAAGGGGGGTATCAACAGGCACTTTCCGGCCTCCGGGTGGCGTCCGCCGCGCGGGCCCGGCAACGACGGGCGGGACGGAGATGTCGCGCGGAGCGGTGGTGCACCGGCCCCGCGCCGCTGAGGAGACGGCTGCCGGGACTCCGGTGGGGTCCGGGGGCGGTGGTGCCGTCTCGTGCACAGGCGACAGCCCGACTCGTCCTTGAGGGGCAATCACCGGAATCTCCTGTACGTGGGGATACATGAGGTGCGCAAGTGGACTATCAACTTCGGTCAGGAAGTGCCCACTTGAGAAGAAAGACTATTCACTGACGCACGTCGGCGCACATTGCTTTGGTGATAAAGCTCATGCGAAATGCCTGCCTGGCAGGCGTGTTGGGGATCCGTGCACTCCCAGGGGGAACCTCGGTTGAGTCCAACCAGCCCTGGGGCCCGCCGAGTTGACGCCTGTTGGGCGTTGCTCGCGTCGACGAGGGAGGCGCTCGGGGCCACCTGCGCGGGGCCGGGCCGGGCGGCATGCGAAGAACGGTGGGTCTCCGGCGTAAAGGGAGGAAACCCTCTTACCTCTCGAAGGAGGTGAGGGGGGCGACCTTGTGTCAGAACGCGACGTGCGCGCCGGGAAGGGCGGCTCCGAAGAGGCCGTGGAAGCCGCGCAGAGTGAGGCCGGCGTCCCTGCCGCAGAGGTGGGTCGATCCGGTCGTGGCGGGGCCGGTAGCGGTACCGCGGGCGATCCATACGCAGCCGTCGGCGTTCTCGTACGGGACCGTCGGCCCGAGTCCGGGTGGGGCGCGGGCGCGCACGACCCGGGACGCCTCCCGTTTCGCGGAACCTGGCACGCGGTCGCGGCGGGTGACTTCCCGCCGGTAACCCCTTGGGGCGTCTGGATGCGTGTAGGAGGCGTCGCATAAGCGCTGGTGAGCGCGGGGGAGTGTGCGCCTGGCGTGGTGCGGTTGTGTAAATGTCTGTGTTTTGTAACACCAAACCGGATTTCTTCCGGCAAGGCATGACGTGGCGTCACTGTGTGGGGGCCCGGTCAAAACCGGCCGGGCTTCCGGTTTTTCGGCGCCCTTTCGAGGGTGCCGTAGGAGGGGATTCCGTGTTCCGTCACGCCTCGCGTATCGCCGCTGCCGTCCTCGGCTCCGCGGCTCTTGTCGCCACCGCCGCGCTGCCGGCCACCGCTGTCGGCCACCACGGTCCGGCCTCGCACCACCAGGGCCGTTCCGCGGTGGTACTCGGGCCGATCCAGTACGACAGCCCCGGTTGGGACGACCACTCCAACCGGAGCCTGAACGCCGAGTGGGTCACCGTGAAGAACACCGGCCGCTGGCCGGTGACCATCAAGGGCTGGACGCTGTCCAACAAGTCCGGCCACACCTACCACTTCGGCAACGTGCGTCTGGCCGGCCACAGCCAGGTCCGCGTCCACACCGGCATCGGCCGCGACAACCGCTTCGACCTGTTCCAGGACCGCCGCAACTACTTCTGGGACAACTCCGACACCGCCACCCTGCGCAACGACCACCGCCGCGTCGTCGACTCCGAGAGCTGGGGCCGCCACGGTCACGGGGGTGGCGGTCACCACGGTCACTGGGGTGGTGGCCACCACCACTGAGCTGACTCATCCCGTCGGCGGTAGGGCAGCTTGGTCACCTACCTGACCGCCGACCCCGGTGCGCCGCAGGCTCCTGCCCTGCGGCGCACTGCTGTGTCCGGGGCCGGATCGGCGGCGAAACCCGTGGGGGAGTACGGGGGTGTTCTCTGTTTGCCCTCTGCCCTTTGCCCTCTGCCGTCACCGGGTGGCGCGGCGACCTGGGGCGCGCGAGGCGATACTGAGGCGGTGCTGATCGTGGATGCTGTCGTGGAAGCCGTGGCCACCGCTGACTTCTCCCTGTGGCCGGTGGCTCCGCCGCCTCCCGACCGACTCCTCGCGCTGTCCCACCGCATGTCCCCGGCAGAAGTCGGTACCGCACTGGCGACGCTGGTCGACTACAACTCCCGGCCGGCCACGGACGAGCGTCCGGTGGCGGACGCCGGGGAGCAGCTGCGTCGCCTGCTCCAGCAGGAGAAACTCATCGCTCCGGGCGGGCTGCGCCTCCGTGAGACCGATAGCGACGTCACGGTGAGTCCGGGATGCTGCTGCGGGCTGGAGGACTGGCGCGACTGGCTCGGCCTGCTGGAGGGGGACGTCCCGTGGCTCGGCCACGATCCTTCACCGGCGATCGAGGTCGGCGAACCGGTGGTGCGCCTGTGGCCGGACGGCGGAAACGAGGAAGGCGCCGCCTCCGGGCCTTGTCTTGAGATCCCTGTGGGTGACCTGGCGCGGATCCTGCACACGGTGCACGACGAGCTGCAGGGCTTCCTCTCCCTCACCGGGCAGTGGGCGGCCCGCCATGTTCCCTCGCTCGCCGCGGACCTGGTCGCCAGACTGGGCGAAGACCTGGCCATCGGCGCACCCCTGCCGGGCGGCGGTGACCCGCGCCTCCTGTGAGCGGTAACAGGAGCCGCAGGTAGGGAAGTTGAGCCCCTGACGCTGCACCGCGGGCGCCGGTCGGAGCGGCGGTGTGTTCAGTCTCCGGTGAGGGAGGCGAAGGCTCCGCACAGGAGTTGGACGCTCCGTTGGAACTTCTCGTCCTGGGGGAGCTGGGGCATCTCGGTGAGCAGGAGGGGGAAGCGCTCCCGCAGGTCGGCGTAGACGTCCGCGGTGAGGGCCGGGGTCTGGGGGCGGCTCTGTTCCTGCAGGACGAAGCCGGTGATGTGGCTGAGGAAGGTGTCTGCCGCGATGCCGCCGTGTGCGACGGGGACGCCGGCCTCGACGAGGGTGCGGAGGAGGCGCTCCATCAAGGACAGGGCGCCGGGGGCGAGCATGCCGGGGCTGTCGACCATGAGCAGCGCCCCGCCGGGGTGCGCGAGGAGGGTGCGGCGCAGTGTCGCGGCCTGAACCTCGAGCTTGTGCTGCCAGGTCGCGTCGGGCGGCAGGGCGGCCAGGGCGGCGCTTCCGGCGTCGTAAGCCTGCCGGCAGACGCGGTCGGCCATCATCGCGAGCAGTTCGTCCTTGCTGCGCACGTGGTAGTAGAGGCTGCCCGCGTGCGCGCCGAGGCGCTCGGCCACCTGGCGCATGGACAGGGCGTGGTAGCCGACCTCGGCGAAGGTGGCCATGCCGGCGCTGATGATCCGCTCCTTGGTGAGCTTCATGCGCCTATCGTAAGGCTTTTCAAACGCTGTTTGAAAATCGTGCTAGCCTCACGTTCGACTTTCGAACACTGTTGTAGGGGGCGGAACATGGGCGGGCTGCTGTTCAACGTGACCACGGCTGCGTTGATGGTGATGATGATCAACAGTGGGCTGGGTGCGGTCGGACGTGAGTCGCTGCGCGGACGTCCCGTCCCGTGGGTCGCGGTCGGTCTGACCGTGCTGGCGGTGGCCGGCGTCGTGCTTCAGCTGTGCTGGTCGGGGGCGATGGCCGCACTCGACGAGGATCCCGCCAAGTCCGGCTGGTGGCGGGTGTTCACCTCGGTCTTCATGCAGAACGGCGGCGTGGCCGGCGCGCTCTGGAACATCGCCACGCTGGCTTTCGTGGGCGCGCTCGCCCAGTGGCTCTGGGGCGGCACGCTGACCGCGCTCCTCTTTGTCGCGGGCATCCTCCTGCCGGAGCACATCGACGCCCTGCTCGGCCTCGGCGGCGGCCCCAGCACGGACCCGCGCAACTTCGCCGGCAGTTCCGGTGCCACCTACTTCCTCGGCGCCACCCTGGCCCTGGCGCTGCTCATGCGCACTCGGGAAAGGAAGCAGCAGGCCCTGGCGGTCGGCGTCCCGGTCCTCGGGCTGCTGATGTGGTTCGCGCAGGACAACGGCCACGGCATGGTCGCCGTGTACGGATTCGCCCTCGGCGCCCTGGCCTGGGTGGCACGCCGCTTCCTGCGGAACTCGGACGCCGAACCCTCGACGCGTACCCGCTCCGCGTAGCGGCCCGGCGGCCGCGCGAACGGTTCTCGTGAACGGTCTCTCGTGTGCGGAGTGCGCCCGTGCTTCCGGCCCGCGTATCGGAGTTGACCGCGGTCACCATGCCTCGTGGTGCAGGTGAACGAGGCCGGTGAGGGAGCCGAGACGGCGGTGCAGGGTGGGGTCCGGGTGCTGAGTGGCGATCTCCAAGAACCCCTGGACAGGTTCGCTCGTCGTGTGGGTGTGGGTGCCGTGGACGTCGTAGTCGGTCATCGCGGCGACGATATGCCGCAGACGCTCGTGGCGGGCGGAGTCGCATCGCGGGGTACGGAGCGGCTTCCGGCCAACATTCTGGCCGGCCTTGCCGGTCGCCGCGGGAGCCACGTTCAATCGATCTTGATCGCGGCGGGCCCGTAACCCGGCCGCCGCACACCCCCCACGAGGAGCGATTACGTGAGAGCCGAGATACCGCAGACAGGGACGCCGCAGGGAAGGAAATCGGACACGGGCCGAGGCGATGAGTTCGTGTCGTCCGGACCGGCGGAGAGCCCGGTGTGCTCCTACACGGAGTGGGACCCGCTGGAGGAAGTGATCGTCGGCATCGTCGACGGGGCGAGCTTCCCGACGTGGCACGAGGCACTGCCGCCGGTGCTGCCCGCCGACCAGCACGAGACCTTCCGCCGGAACGCGGGACGCCCGTTCCCGCCCGAGCAGGTCGCCGCCGCGCGAGCGGAGTTGGAGGAGCTGGTGCACATCCTCGAAGGCGAGGGGGTGCGGGTGCGCCGGCCGGAAGCGATTCCGCAGCGCACGCCGTACACCACGCTGGACTGGACCAGCACCGGTATGTACGCGGCCATGCCCCGGGACGCGATCCTCGTGGTCGGTGACGACATCATCGAGTGCCCGATGGCCTGGCGCTCCCGCTACTACGAGAACCTCGCCTACCGGCCGCTGCTCAAGGAGTACTTCCGGGGCGGCGCGAAATGGACCGCGGCACCCAAGCCGGAGCTGACGGACGCGCAGTTCGACCAGGACTGGACGGACCCGGGCGAGGACGGGCCGCAGCGGCTGGTGGTGACCGAATTCGAGCCGACCTTCGACGCGGCCGACTTCACCCGCTGCGGACGCGACATCATCGCCCAGAAGAGCAACGTCACCAACGACTTCGGCATCGAGTGGCTGCGCCGCCACCTCGGCGACGCGTACCGCATCCATGTCTTCGAGTTCAACGACCCGCATCCGATGCACATCGACGCGACGCTGGTGCCGATGGCCCCGGGCAAGCTGCTCGTCCACCCCGAGCGGGTGACCGAGGTGCCGGGGCTGTTCAAGGGCTGGGACGTGCAGGCCGCCCCCGCGCCCGTCATCCCGGACGGGCACCCGCTCTACATGACCAGCAAGTGGATCAACATGAACATCCTGATGCTGGACGAGGAGCGGGTGATCGTCGAGGCGCAGGACGAGCCGATGATCGCCACGATGAAGAAGTTCGGGTTCACGCCGATCCCCTGCAACTTCCGCAATTTCAACAGCTTCGGCGGCTCGTTCCACTGCGCCACGGTGGATGTGCGGCGCCGGGGGACGTTGGAGTCGTACTTCTAGGTCGCACGTGTCCTTCCCTTCGCGTGCCCGGGCCCTCGCTCCCGGGCAGGGGGGCTCAGGTCACTGAGAAGCCGCCGTCGACGAAGACTGTCTGGCCCGTCACGTACGCTGCCCCCGGGCCGGTCAGGAAGACCGCGGCGCCCGCGAAGTCGGCCAGTTCGCCGTTGCGTCCGGCCATCGTCCGGCGGGCCATCGCCTCGGTGCGGTCGGGATCGGCGAACACCGCCTCGTTGAGCGGGGTGCGGACGAAGCCGGGGGCGAGGGCGTTGACGCTGACGCCGTGCCGGGACCAGGACTCCGCCTGGGAGCGGGTCAGCGCGGCGAGCCCGGCCTTGGACACCCCGTACGCGCCGCTGTTGCCGAACGCCCGGATCGCCTGCTGCGAGGCGATGTGCAGGATCCGTCCCCAGCCGCGGGCGGCCATGCCGGGCCCGAAGCGCTGCCCGAGCAGGAAGGGCGCGTCGAGGTTGACGGCCATCGTGCGGTCCCAGTCGGGGGTGGTCAACTCGTCCATCGGGGGGCGGGGGTTGACCCCGGCTGCGTTGACCAGGATGTCCGGCTCGCCGTGCCGCCGCACCATCTCGTCCGCGCCCCGGCCGAGGGCCTCCCGGTCACCCACGTCGGCGGCGATCCAGTGCGCGGTGCAGCCCGCCGCCGAGAGCTCGGCGGCGGTGCTCCGCAGCGGCTCCGCGCGCCGGGCCAGCAGCACCACCTCCGCCCCGGCGCGCCCCAGGGCCTCCGCGACGGCCCGGCCGATCCCGGAACTGCCGCCGGTCACGAGGGCGGTGCGGCCGGCGAGGGAGAAGAGCGCGTCGAGGTAGGGGCTGGCGGTCATGGTCGGCGATGCCTCCTGGGGCGCGGTTCGGTTCGTCCGGTGCCGGTCCGAGGGGGTGCCCGGTGGGACGGTGTGACGATCATGCCCACCCCGGCCGCCGCCGACCCGCCGCAGGGCGTGCATCGGGTGTTCCTTGCGGTGCGGTGGGCCGCGGTCCCGTACGCGGCCGGGCCGCCGCCGCGCCGGCTCGTACGCCCCGTGCGCCCGGGTGCCGGCCCGCTTCGGCGCCGCCCCCGGCACCGGTGGGGCCAGATGGCGGAAGGGGCCGGAGGAGCGGAAAAAGTGGCCGGCACGCACGGCTACCGGTTTTCACCCTTCGCAACGGGTCGGAATAGATTCCTCCGGTTTTGCCCGGGGTGGGGTCCTGTCGAGAGGGGGGCGCTCAGGAGATATCTTGATGTCGAGCAATGTTGCAGACGTGGAGCGGAGCACCCGGTGACTGACTCGACCATCATCTACACACACACTGACGAGGCCCCGGCCCTGGCGACGTATTCGTTCTTGCCTGTGATCCAGGCATACGCGTCGCAGGCCGGCGTCAGCGTGGAGACCCGTGACATCTCTCTGGCCGGGCGCATCATCGCGAGCTTCCCCGAGCACCTGGAGGAGGGCCAGCGGATCGACGACGCCCTCGCCGAGCTCGGCGCGCTGGCCAAGACCCCCGAGGCCAACATCATCAAGCTGCCGAACATCTCGGCCTCGATCCCGCAGCTCAAGGCCGCGATCGCGGAGCTTCAGGAGCAGGGCTACGCGCTGCCGGCCTACCCGGACGACCCCAAGACCGACGAGGAGCGCGACATCCGCGCCCGTTACGACAAGGTCAAGGGCAGCGCCGTCAACCCCGTCCTGCGCGAGGGCAACTCCGACCGCCGCGCCCCGGCGTCGGTGAAGAACTACGCCAAGGCGCACCCGCACCGCATGGGCGAGTGGACGGCCCACTCCAAGACCAACGTCGTCCACATGGACAACGACGACTTCCGCTCCACCGAGAAGTCCTCGGTGATCTCCCGGAAGGGCTCGCTGCGGATCGAGCTCAAGGGCGACGACGGCTCCACCACCGTCCTGCGCGAGTCGGTCCCGGTGCTCGACGGCGAGGTCGTCGACGCCTCCGTCATGCGCGTCGCCGCGCTGCGTGAGTTCCTCACCGCGCAGGTCGCCCGCGCCAAGGCCGAGGGCGTGCTGTTCTCCGTCCACCTCAAGGCCACGATGATGAAGGTCTCCGACCCGATCATCTTCGGCCACGTGGTCCGGGCGTTCTTCCCGAAGACCTTCGCCAAGTACGGCGAGGTGCTCGCCACCGCCGGCCTGACCCCGAACGACGGCCTCGGCGGCATCTACAAGGGCCTGGAGCTGCTGCCCGAGGGCGCCGAGATCAAGGCGTCCTTCGACGCGGAGCTCGCCGAGGGCCCCGAGCTGGCGATGGTCGACTCCGACCGCGGCATCACCAACCTGCACGTCCCCAGCGACGTCATCGTCGACGCCTCCATGCCGGCCATGATTCGCACCTCCGGCCACATGTGGGGCCCGGACGGCGAGGAGCACGACACCCTCGCGGTGCTGCCGGACAGCAGCTACGCCGGCATCTACCAGGTCGTCGTCGACGACTGCCGCGCGCACGGCGCCTACGACCCGTCCACCATGGGCTCGGTGCCGAACGTCGGCCTGATGGCGCAGAAGGCCGAGGAGTACGGCAGCCACGACAAGACCTTCGAGATCCCCGCCACGGGCACCGTGCGGGTCCTCGACGAGGCCGGCGACGTCGTACTGGAGCAGGCCGTCGGTGCCGGCGACATCTTCCGGATGTGCCAGACCAAGGACCTGCCGATCCGCGACTGGGTCAAGCTCGCCGTCACCCGCGCCCGCGCCACCGGCAACCCCGCGGTGTTCTGGCTGGACGAGGAGCGCGCGCACGACGCGCAGCTGATCAAGAAGGTCAAGACCTACCTCGCCGACCACGACACTGACGGCCTGCAGATCGAGATCATGGCCCCGGTCCACGCGATCAAGTTCTCGCTCGACCGCATCCGCCGCGGCGAGGACACGATCTCGGTCACCGGCAACGTCCTGCGTGACTACCTGACCGACCTGTTCCCGATCCTGGAGCTGGGCACCAGCGCCAAGATGCTGTCGGTCGTCCCGCTGATGAACGGCGGCGGCCTGTTCGAGACCGGCGCCGGCGGCTCCGCGCCCAAGCACGTCCAGCAGCTGGTCAAGGAGAACTACCTGCGCTGGGACAGCCTGGGTGAGTTCCTGGCCCTGGCGGTCAGCTTCGAGCACCTCGCGCAGAAGACGGGCAACGCCCGCGCCCAGGTCCTGGCCGACACCCTCGACCGCGCCACCGGCACGTTCCTCAACGAGAACAAGTCGCCCAGCCGCAAGCTCGGCGGCATCGACAACCGCGGCAGCCACTTCTACCTGGCGCTCTACTGGGCCCAGGAGCTGGCGAAGCAGACCGAGGACGCCCAGCTCGCGCAGGTCTTCTCGGGCCTGGCCACGACGCTCGCCGAGCAGGAGAAGACCATCGTCGACGAGCTGATCGCGGCGCAGGGCTCGCCGGCCGACATCGGCGGCTACTACCAGCCCGACCCGGAGAAGGCCGCGGCGGTCATGCGTCCGTCGCAGACCCTCAACCAGGCCATCGCGAGCCTGAGCTGACGCCGGGATCCTTCCGCGGCACCGAGGCCCGACGGCCTACGGCCCGCGGAAGGGCCCGCTGATGGTCACTCCGCCCCGGCCGGCACCGCGCCCGGCCGGGGCGGAGCCATGCGTGCGTCCGCACGCGGCATGCACCGATCCGCCTCAGGCCCCTCGGGTGCTTCTGGTACTTCAGTTGCTTCAGGTGCCTCAGGCGGTCCGGTCCGCGAAGGCGCCGTCGGCGCTGAAGGCCAGCCGGGCGAAGCGTTCGCCGATCCGGCGGTGGGTGGCGGCGTCCGGGTGGAGCGCGTCGGGCAGCGGCAGTTCGACGGCGTCCTCCTCTCCGTAGAGGACGCGCCCGTCGAGGTAGTACAGGTGCGGATCCGCGGCCGCCCGCTGCGCCACGATCCGTGCCAGCTCGTCGCGGATGACGCCCAGGGTCAGCTTCCCGCTCGCACGTTCCGCCGGATCGCCCATGGCCCGGAACCGCAGCCGGCCCTCGCCGAGGGTGCTGAAGTCCGGTGCGCTGGGGCCCGGCGTGTCCTCGTGTATGGGGCACAGCAGGGGCGAGACGACCAGCAGCGGGGTGCTGGGGTGGCCCTCGCGGAGGGTGTCGAGGAAGCCGTGCACCGCCGGGGTGAAGGCGCGCAGCCGCATCAGGTCGGCGTTCACCAGATTGATGCCGATCTTGACGCTGACCAGGTCGGCGGGGGTGTCCCGGAGCGCGCGGGCGGTGAACGGGTCGAGCAGGGCACTGCCGCCGAGGCCCAGGTTGATCAGCTCCACGCCGCCGAGGGAGGCGGCGAGCGCGGGCCAGGTGGTGGTGGGGCTGGCGGCGTCGGAGCCATGGCTGATCGAACTGCCGTGGTGCAGCCACACCTTGCGTCCCCGGTCCCGAGCGGGCTCGACGGGGGCGTCGGTGCGCAGGACACCGAGTTCGGTGGTCTCGTTGTGCGGCAGCCAGATCTCGACGTCCTTGTCGCCGTCGGGCAGGCCGCTGAAACGGACGGTGCCGGCGGGGCCCGCCTCGTGCGTGAAGGTCCCGGCGGTCATGTCGATGGTCAGGGTGTTGCCGCCCGCCACACCGGCCTGGCCGGCCAGGCGGCCGTCGACGAGCAGGTCGTACACGCCGTCCGGGCGGGGCGGCGCGCCCACGTAGTGCCGCTTGGTGGGGAGGGCGTCCAGTTCGACGGTGGTGGCCCGGGTGCGGAAGACCAGCCGGACGCCGGAGGGCTGGGCCTCGGCCATGGCCAGTTGGCCGTCGGCGCACTGGGCGCGGGCCCGGGCGGGCAGCCGGTGCGGCAGCACGCCGTACTCGGTGCGCTCCACCTCCAGGGCGCCGCGCAGGAGTTCCGCGGTGACGGGCGTGGTGGTCCAGTTCTCGTTCATGTCCCGTGCCTCAACGTGTCGTTCGGT
Organism: Streptomyces lydicus; assembly: GCF_000717345.1. GTDB lineage: Bacteria > Actinomycetota > Actinomycetes > Streptomycetales > Streptomycetaceae > Streptomyces > Streptomyces lydicus. The sequence goes on from NZ_JNZA01000013.1 coordinate 196,117, forward strand.
GTCCGGAGTCTGCGGGGCCGGGTGACGGGGCGGCCTGCGCGGGCCAGTTCCGCAGCAGTGCGTCGAGGCCGTCCAGGATCCGTTCCCAGGTCTCCTGCGAGTCGGGGGCACTGTGGCTGAACCCCCCTCCCAGCTCCAGGCTGACGTAGCCGTGGAAGACGCTGCCCAGCAGCCGGACCGCATGCGTCTGGTCCGGCTCCGACAGCTCGTAGCCGCGCAGGATCGCCCGCGTCATCTGTGCGTGCCTGCCGCCGGCGCTGGCGGCGGCCTCTGCCGGGGTGAGCCGCAGCTGGGCCGCGGCGTAGCGGCCGGGGTGCTCGCGGGCGTAGTCGCGGTAGACGTTCGCCAAGGCGGTCAGGGCGTCCTTGCCGGCCCGGCCGGCCAGCGCGGCGGCGCCCCGGTCGGCGAGCTCCTCCAGGGCCAGCAGCGCGATCTTGGTCTTGAGGTCCTGGGAGTTCTTCACGTGCGAGTACAGACTCGCGACCTTGACCTCGAACCGCCTGGCGAGCGCCGAGACGGTCACCTGGTCGAAGCCGACCTCATCGGCCAGTTCCGCTCCCGCCCGGACCAGACGCTCCGTGGTCAGCCCCACGCGCACCATAACCTTCCTCCCATTCTCCGAAAATGATTATGCAGTTACCTAATAGCTTTAGGCAAGTGAGGCAGCCTTTTAGCGTGGGGCCGCGCGGCCCGGAGGCCACCGCGGGAGCCCCGGGCCCGGGCGGGTAGCGTCGGGGCGCTGCCGCACGCGCGGCGGCCTCGCACGCGCACGCCGACCCACGCGCGTTGACGTCCTACGGGGGACACGATGGAACTGGCCCAGATCCGCCTGCTCGTCACGGACTTCCGTGGCTGTTACCGCTTCTACCGGGACGTGCTCGGCCTCGCCCCGCAGTTCCCGGCCGAGGACGGCCCGTACGCCAAGTTCAGCTGCGACGAAGGGTCCGCCGGCCTCGCCCTGCAGGACCGCGGGCAGATGGCCCGCGTCCTCGGGGAGCTGGCCGCGCCGCCGGCCGGCTACCGCTCCCTCGTCGTCCTGCGGGTCGACGACCTCGACGGCTACTGCGCGCGGCTCACCGCACGGGGCGCCGTCCTCGCCCACGGCCCGGCCCCGATGACCGACCGGATGCGGGTCGCCCACCTCCAGGACCCGGAGGGCAACCTCGTCGAGCTCCAGGAGTGGCTGGCGCCGCGCCCGGCGCACTGAGACGCCCCGTACGGCCCCGCGGCCGCCCTCAGCCCACGACGTCCAGCACCGGCCGCAGCCCGTCCGGGCGGAGGTCCACCGGAAGGTGGTCGACCGGCAGGAAGGCGCACCCCAGCGCGGTGGCCCCGCCATCCGCCCGGCGGTCGTCGCCGACCATCAGCACGGCGGACGGCGGGAGCCCCAACTCCCGGCAGGCGAGGGCGAAGAGCTGCGGGTCCGGCTTCTGGATCCCGTGTTCGTAGGAGAGCACACAGCTGTCCAGATGGCGGTCGAGGCCGTGGGCGCGCAGTACCGGCCGCAGATCCCAGCCGATATTGCTGAGCACGCCGATCCGGAGGCCGCGCCGGTGCAGTTCCGCCAGCACCTCGGCGGCGTCCGGGTACGGGTGCCATGCCTCCGCCGTCATGTGGCGGTCATAGAGGACGTCGTACAACTCCGGTTGCGGAAGGGCGACTTGGCGGGCCAGGCCGGTGTACACCGCGCGGTGGTGACGGGCGTCGCGGTCGCGGATCTCCCACAGCGCGGCCAGCTCGGCGGGCAGCCGTGCGGGGGAGGTACCGCCGGGGAGGGCACCCGCCCGGTCCAGCTCGGCCGCCCGCACGGCGATCTCGGCCTCGTCCATCTCCGTACCGGTCGCGGTCAGCGCCGCACGCAGCCAGGACTCCGGGGACTCGATGCGCAGCAGGGTCCCGGAGAAGTCGAAGAGCACACCCTTGATCGTGGTCATACGGCTGGTCGTCGTCATACCGTCCATCATGCGCCGTGCGCCGGAACGGTCCGCGGCGCCCACCGGCGCGCGCAGACGGCGTATGCCCCGGCCGACCCGGCCACCACGGCACCGCCCAGCAGCCACCCGCCGAGGACGTCCGACGGCCAGTGCACCCCCAGAAACACCCGGGTGCAGCCGACGCCGACGACGGAGAGCACGACCAGCACCCGCGCCGTCCACCGCCACCCGGGCCGTGCCCCGTACAGCCGCAGCAGCCACAGCAGCAGGACGCCCGCCACCAGCGCCGACATCGCATGCCCCGACGGGAACGCCGCGTAGTGCGCCGAGTCCACCGGATCCGGCCAGACCGGGCGCGCCCGGCCGACCAGCGCCTTCACCAGCTGCTGGAGCGCCGTACCGGCCAGTGCGGTGGCCCCCACCCAGACCGCGAGCAGCGGCGCACCACGCCGTACGAGCAGCCCGATCGCGACCGCGAGCAGCGCGCGCATCGCCCAGGGATCCCACACCCAGTCGCTGAGCACCCGGCTCACCCGGGTCCAGCCCGGCGAGGCGACGGCCGTCCGGTGCAGCGCGCCGCTGACCGCCGCGTCCAGCGACAGCAACGGGCCCCAGCGCAGGACGACCAGGGCGAGCAGCATCAGGAACAGGGCCGCGCAGGGAAGGGCGCGGCGGACGCCGTGCGACATGGCGCGACCCTACGCCAGTGGGCCCCGCCGACGCCGGCGTGTTACGTCAGCGCGGTCAGGCCAGGGATGAACGTCACCAGCAGCGGTACCGCGGGGACCAGCGCCGCGATCGCGGTCATCCGCAGCCGGCGGCCGGCGGTGAAGCGCGGCGCGGGGGCCAGCAAGCGGTCCACGCGAGCGGGGACCTCGGCGAGTTGCGGCGGGCAGGGGCCGAACACCCCGCGGTCCTCGTTGAGTTCGATCAGCGCCAGGGCTATCGCCAGCCGGCCGAAACGGCGCGACGCCGCGTCGTCGGCGGCCAGTTCGACCAGCCGGTGCACCTGGTCGCGGAAGGCGGCGAAGACGCGGATCTGCGGATGGCCGGAGGCCAGCGCCGAGGAGCAGTAGAGCAGGAGATCGTGCCGGGCCCGCACGTGGCCCTGCTCATGGGCGATCAACGCATCGAGCTGACGATCCTTCAGCCGTCGCAACGCCGAGGTGGTGATGACCAGTTGGGCCGAGGCACGCTGCAGCCACCATGCCTCCGGGCGCTCACTCTCCAGCACCACCAGCCGCTCCCCGGCGGGCTCCTCGCCCGGCATAAGCGGGGCCCGGCGCAGCAGATCGGCCCGGCACTGCCGGCGGCGCGCCCGGGCCGCGCGTACCTCGCGGGTCAGCGCGACGGCCGTCCAGGCGCCACCGCCCGCGAGGAGGAGGGCCAGCACTCCGGCCCACGGCCCGTACGCGTTGAGCGCGTACGCCTCGACGACCACCCGGGGCGCGAAGCCGAACACCGGGCTGCGGACGGCCTCCCAGGCGGCGGCCGCGCTCAGCGACATCGCGAGGACGCAGCACAGCAGGACACCGGCGACCACGCACTGCCACACCCACAGGGCGAGCACCGGCTCGCGGTCGGGCCAGTCCGAACGGGCCATCAGCCGTGGCGCCATCGCCGCGGCCAGCACGCCGAGAATCATCAGCGCGATCGGGACCATCATGTCGGTACCTTATGAGCGGGCGGCTACTCCTTGGTACGGGCACGCATCGGAAGTGACGCACGCCACCTCGGTGACACATGTGAACAAAGCAAGGCGCGCGATCTTGCCCGGGTGAGGCCCGGGTGGTCGGGGTGCAGGCCCGGAGGGGGTCGGGTGCAGCGGGGGACGGGCCGGTGCGGGCCTTGGAGGGCATTCGCCGCAGCTCACACGGCCAGCAGCATCGCCAGCATGCCGATGCCCATCGCCACCCGGCACGCGCGCAGTACGCCGGCCGGCCAGGCACCCGCGGCCGGTACCGGCCCGCCGCGCGTCGCGGATCCGCCCGTCACCGGCCCGTGCCTCACCGGCCCGCCCGTCACCGGCCCGCCCGTCACCGGCCCCTCGGGCAGCGCCGGCTCGGCCACCGCGGAGGCCGCACCCGGCACCAGCCGGACCCCCGCGCCGATGACGTACACCGTGTAATAGGCGAGCAGCAGCCCCGTCAGCAGCGGCAACCCGCCCGGGGCGGAGTGCGCCACGGAACCCAGCGCCCCCGCCTGACCCAACTGACCCACCTGATGCGCCTGGTCGAGCTGGCTCACCTGATCCATGGGGCCGGTCCCGCCCATGTGACGCATGTGATCCATGGCCCCCGACGGTCCGACCATCACGAGCGCCATGTACACCATCGCCCCCGCCCCCACCGCGTGATGCAGATGCCGTCGCACCAGTGCCCACAGGCCCGCGGCCCCGAAGGCCGCGGTGAACAGCCACGGCCACCACGCCGGCGGGGCCACCGCGGACGCCGGCAGCGCCATCGCTGCCATCCCGAGCGCCATCAGCCCCTCGCCGCGGGTCTCCGCCCGCTGTCCGGACGGCGCCCTGTGCGCCAGCGCCAGGCAGTACACACCGGCGCCCGTACACAGCAGCACCAGCAGCCAGCTGACCAACGGCGGTCCGTGCACGAAGCGCCTCCCCCTGGGGCCTGGTATCCGTACGCATAGGTCCCCGGTGCCCGAACACAGAGGTCCTTGGCACCCGGACGCGTCGGCCTCTTGATTCCCGGCCGGCTCCCGGCACACGGGAGCGCACGGACGCACAGCGGGAGCGCGAAGGGTGCGCCGGGCCCGCCGTGGACCTTGTCGGGGGGGCGGCCGTGCGTCCCGCCGCGGCGTGGCGGTGCGGTCCCGCCCTCCCCGGCCGCGGGGAAAAGGGAACCGGCGCCGCCACCCCAATCGGGGCGGGACGTCTCTGTGCCGCTTCCCCTATTTCGTCGCTGCGGCAATGCCTTTGCGGGGCTGATGGGAAGGGGTCGGGCCGGGCGCGGAACCCCTCTCTGACGTAGGGGGGAGCAGGGGTCGATAGGGGTGTGGGAAGGGGGGACCCCTCGCCTAGTGTTGACGACGAGTGGTGCATGTGCGGTATGGGATTTTCGGGGGGCACCGCTCTTGACCCATCCCCTCGATATCCCTTCGTGTGCTGTGAGGGCCTGCGAAGAGCGAGGGTTGGGAATCATGTCGATTGTCCCCGGTGGCATCACCGAAAGCGGTCCGATTTCCGAGGGGGCCATCGCCGTCGTCGGATTGGCGTGCCGACTTCCCCAGGCGCCGGACCCGCAGGCTTTCTGGCAGTTGCTCAAGGAAGGCCGTAGCGCGGTCGGCGAGGTGCCCCACGACCGGTGGGACGCGGATACTTTGACGGGCCCGGCCCGGCACGGTGCTTTTCTCGACCGGGTCGACGGGTTCGACGCCGCATTCTTCGGCATCTCCCCGCGTGAAGCGGCGATGATGGACCCGCAGCAGCGACTGGTGCTCGAACTCGCCTGGGAGGCCCTTGAGGACGCGGGAATCCTTCCGGAGAGTGTGCGCGGCACCCGTACCGGAGTGTTCTTCGGCGCGATGTGGGACGATTACGCAACGCTGCTGCACCGGCGCGGACTTTCCGCCGTCACCCAGCATTCCGTGACCGGCCTGCACCGCAGCATCATCGCCAACCGCGTCTCCTACGCACTCGGGCTGCGCGGCCCCAGCCTTACCGTCGACACCGCCCAGTCATCCGGCCTCACCGCCGTTCACCTGGCGTGCGAAAGCCTGCGCAGCGGCGCCAGCGAGATCGCCCTCTCGGGCGGGGTGAACCTCAATATCGTTCCGGAAAGCGCTTTTGGCGCGGAGCGGTTCGGCGGCCTTTCCCCCGACGGTCGCTGCTATACGTTCGACGAGCGGGCGAACGGATATGTGCGCGGTGAGGGCGGCGGCGTCGTCCTGCTCAAGCCGCTCGCCCGTGCGCTCGCGGACGGCGACCCGGTCTATTGCGTCATCCGCGGCAGCGCCATGAACAACGACGGCGCCACCGACGGTCTCACCGTGCCGAATCCGCAGGCCCAGCAGGACGTACTGCGGCTCGCCTATGAGGCGGCCGGCGTCGACCCGGCGCAGGTGCAGTACGTCGAACTCCACGGCACCGGTACCAAGGTCGGCGACCCCGTCGAAGCCTCCGCGCTCGGCGCGGTGCTGGGCACCGCCGACGGCCGGGAGCGGCCCGTCGCCGTCGGCTCCGCGAAGACCAACGTCGGCCACCTGGAGGGCGCCGCCGGGATCGTCGGGCTGCTGAAGGTCGCCCTGTCGCTCCGGCACGGACAGCTCCCGGCCAGCCTCAACTACGAGCAGCCCAACCCCCGCATTGCCCTGGACGAGTGGAACCTCCGGGTCCAGCGGTCCCTGACGGACTGGCCCGCGGCCGGCGCCGGCGCGCTGCCGCTGGCCGGCGTCAGCTCGTTCGGCATGGGTGGCACCAACTGCCATGTCGTGCTGGAGGGGGCACCCGAAGGCGTACGAGCCGGCGACGACGGCGAGCCGGGCGGCCCCGCCTCCGCCGAGGCCGCCGGACCGCTGCCGTGGGTGCTGTCGGCGACGGACACCGCCGCGTTGCGGGCCCAGGCGGAACGGCTGCGCTCGTTCGTGGCGGCCCGGCCCGAGACGCCCCCAGCCGACGTGGCGCTGACGCTGGCCACGTCCCGTACCGCCTTCGCGCACCGGGCAGTGGTGCTCGGCCAGGACACGGACGCCCTGCTGAACAACCTCACCGCGGTGTCCAACGGCCAGGCGTCACCCGGTGTTGTTGAGGGGTGTGTGTCGGGTGGTTCTGGGCGTGTGGGGTTTTTGTTTTCTGGTCAGGGGTCGCAGCGGGTGGGGATGGGGCGTGTTCTTTATGGGGCGTTCCCGGTTTTTGCTGCGGCGGTGGATGAGGTGTGTGGGGCTTTTGACGGTGTGTTGGGTGGGTCGCTGCGTGAGGTGATGTTTGCGGAGGGGGTGGGTGCT